>SRSL01000002.1 GCA_009735695.1 Christiangramia bathymodioli | reverse complement strand
AGAGCTTTCTTAAGAATATCTTGAGCATCCTTTTCATTTTTTCTCTTGATGCATTCGATAAATAATAAGTTGTGCTAATCTTATAGCCTTATTCTATAAACTAAGTAACAAAGGACGCCCGCTTAATAGGAATTCCATTTATTCATTTACTTCGCTTCCGGTTGTTTTTTAATTTCAGCATTTCCATTTCCTTCCTGGCCGTTGCTGTCCCTACCTTTTTTGTAATGCAAAATACCAATATTTAGAAGTTAGTCCAGACTGCATAAGCCAGTCGCATACTCCTTTTTATAAGTCTTCCCTAATTCTAACTCTTGAAAATGTATCAGCATCAAAAAAGGTAACAGCACACGGCTCTATAGGAAGTAAATCAAATAAAAATCTCATGAAATCATTTCAAAACAACATACCCGGAAGCGAAGTAAAAAAAATCAAAAACAGGAAAACGCCCCGGATATAATAAGTAAATCAATTATTAATTTTTAAATCTTTTAATTATGAGTACGCTTAGAAACAAAGTTCAATTAATCGGAAATGTGGGACAAACCCCGGAAATCAGAAATCTTGAAAGTGGTAAGAAAGTAGCCAGCTTTTCAATTGCAACCAATGAATTTTATAAAAATTCAAAAGGAGAAAAAGTACAGGATACGCAATGGCACAATATTGTGACATGGGGGAAAACCGCTGAAATCGTAGAGAATTATGTTGGCACCGGAAAAGAAATTGCCATTGAAGGCAAATTGACAACTCGATCCTATGAGTCCAAAGAAGGAGAGAAACGATATGTCACCGAAGTGGTAGCCAGTGAAATACTTCTTTTAGGTAATGGAACTGCTAAGGCGGAAAGCCAGCAGTAGTTAATTAAAAGAGGGCGGATACTTCTTCACGGTAACGCCCTCTTTTCATTGAAAACTCTTTAAAATGATTAATTATGAAAACTAAAGTTAATGAAATATCGATAAAATATCAGGGGAATTTTAAGATCTCTCAGGCGCCTAAAATAAGTTCATCTGTTAATGCTGCCGAACTATTATATAATACCTGGAACAAAGACCAGATCGGCCTGCACGAAACTTTTAAAGTAATGCTGCTTAATAACGCAAATAAAGTGAAAGGCATTTTTGAAGTTTCCACCGGTGGAATTACGGGGACACTCGTAGACTTACGAATCTTGTTTGCGGTTATTCTCAAGAGCCTTAGCTGTTCTGTAATCCTTGCTCATAATCATCCGTCAGGGACTTTAAAACCGAGCGAAGCAGATAAACGCCTGACTGAAAAAATTACCAAAGCGGCGGAAATGCTAGATATTAAAGTCCTGGATCATTTAATACTAACACCAGATGGTGATTATGTAAGCTTTGCGGATGAAGGTATCCTGTAAACTATTTTTTAATCCCTTATAAAATACCTCTAAAAACTTTAGGGGTATTTTTTTATTCTACCCCTCAAATTTTTATTAGTTACCGGTAGTCTAAAATTTTAGAAAAGGAAAATTCGCTGTTATCTAAACCCTCCTTTTTTTATTTCCAAGTATGGAAATAAATGAATAATAAAATTAAAATTTTTACCATGCTATAGCATATTAATTTCCTTTTGAAAAAAAAATATGGTATATTTAATTAGCTGAATTTCAGCACATAATTTTATGTAAGATATCCCAATTTTTGACTTTCGCTGATATCCTTACCAATCATAATTTTTTACATAATGGAATTTTATTCCTCAAAATGCAAATGGACATTGGTCCAATTTGTATGAGATTTTTGTCCCGCCTGGCGGGACGAAAAGGAATAGCAAGAGGATAACGGGCAAAGCCGCGTTATATATTTCACCTAAATTTTAAATGACTGAATATCAGTTATTTAAAAATTCTATTATTTAAATTCTAGGAATTCGGAAGTCATTTTTTACTAAAAACCTTCCGCAGCCCCTTAAAAATAGTCAGTTTTTTACTAAAAAATGGATGAAGAATATAAAAAAGAGCAATTTGAGACTTTAAAGATCAAGTCTTCTGTAGCTAAAAAATTTAGACGGTTTAGCCGTGCTATGTCAAAATCTCAATCGATAAGCCTACTGTTGATGCTGGAGTTTTTTGAGGATAATGGAATTTCTCCAACGGAATCTATGGGCCCTAAAATGCAAACCCTGGAGACCCTGATCAAAAAAAGGATCAATGGAGTCATCGCTATCTTAAAAGATATTGAGAAAGGACAAACCAAACCAACAGTGGCTATGATGCAATCTTTGTTCCGGGAAGCCGAACCTAAAAAACAACCAATGATCCTGGAGAAGAAAAATACGGAAGAAAATCAACCGAAATATCAGGAACGAAATCAACAAGACTCATAAATTATTAAAGATGTATATCACCATCACAGCACAAAAATTAGGGGGGAATTATTCTCAGGGTTCAGCCGACTTTGTGGATTACCTGGAAAAGGAAAATCAGGGATTGGATCCGCAGGATAAGGAGTACTTTTTTAATCAGTATAATGATCAAATTTCGGCAGAGGAAGTAGTTCGGGAAATTGATGCCAATACCGCTAAACTGGAAAAAACGGAACCCAGGTTTTATTCCATTACAATAAGCCCTTCAAAATATGAATTGAACAGGTTGAAGAACAACAGCGAAGATCTAAAAAAATATACTCGCGCAGTGATGAAAGATTATGTGGCTTCTTTTAATCGTGAACTCAATGGCCGACCGGTCAATATTGATGATATAAAATACTACGCCAAAATTGAACATCAACGCTTTTTTAAAGGCACCGATACACAGGTACGGGAAAATCAGCCCTTTGCTACCAAAATACTTCAACTAAAAAATGATATCCAAAAAGTTGAACGCGGAGAACAACCTGGGAATATTGCCCAGATGAAACGGGAGATCAATAAACTGGAAAAAGCAGCTCCCCATAAACAAGCGGGGCAACGAATTGTACAGGGAATGCCCAAAGAAGGGAACCAAAGCCATATTCATATTATAGTGAGCCGCAGGGATGCTTCGAATAAGTATAGCTTATCTCCCGGTAGCAAATACAGAGCATCGAAGGTTGAATTAAATGGTAAAACAGTCAAACGGGGTTTTGATCGTGATAAATTCTTTGGAAAAGCTGAAAAAACATTCGATAAAAACTTCGGATATCAACGGAATTTTGTGGAAACCTATACTGCCAGGAAAGAGTTCATTAAAAACCCTAGAAGTTATTTTTCAAATTTGATGAAACTGCCAACCAGTGAAAAAGCAATTGCCATGAAAATGCTAAAAGAAACCGGAATGCCTATGATGCCAAACATCCCAACCAATAAAGCCCAGTTGGCTTTAAAAGTTTTTAACCGGTTGAGAAGGGGAGTGGATATAGCAGTTAAATCAAGCTCTATCGGAATTTAAATGAAATAATATAAATGATATGGAAGAATTCAACATTGTAAATACCACCATAATCGTCATTTTTTGTAGTCTGCTTTTCTACGGTTTATACCGTATTTCCAGATATGCATTTTTGATCAATTCCCTTTTGCTAATAGGGTTTATTCTTTACTGCTTTTATCCCCAGCTGATTATAGAAGGCCTATTGTATGTGGGTTGCCCCTTGTTACTAATCAATACAGTTTTCTATGTTTTCTGTCATTCCACTGAAATAAAGGATAAGGTTGCAAGGATGTATCAGGTAAATTTTAAAACCAGTGGCAAAGATTTTAAAATTGCTAATATCAAACGCGGGGCATCTGTCATCGGGTCTGCCGGTAGTGGAAAAACGGAAAGTGTGGTCTATGGTTTTCTAAAGCATTTTCAGCAATACAATTTTTGTGGAGTAATCCATGATTATAAGGATTTTGAACTTACCGAAATGGCTTATCCGCTTTTTAAGGATTCAGATATTCCTTTTAAGATCATCTCCTTTGATAAAATTATCCACCGGGTCAATCCGATTGCACCCCGCTATCTGGAAAATGAAGAGAGCGTCAATGAAATTTCCAGAGTTCTCATTGAGAATCTATTAGAGCAAAAGGAATCAGGCACAAGTGGAACCACAAAATTCTTTAATGATGCTGCAGAAGGTTTAATAGGAGGGATGATCTGGAAATTGAAAACATCCTATCCGCAATACTGTACATTGCCCCATTTAATAGCAATTTATCAGTTTCTGGATACTGAGAGTCTTATAGCTTTCCTGGACTCGAACAGGGCCTCCAGGGCGATGGCAGATGCTTTTATTAGCGGTAAAGATTCAGAAAGACAAACTGCAGGGGTAAAGAGTACCCTGGCCAATGCCTTAAAACGAATCAGTACCCAAAGTATATTTATGGCCCTGTCTGCAGACGATGTGCCTTTAGATATAAATAATCCCGAAAACCCCGCAGTAATTTCCGTTGTGAATAACCCTAAATTTGAATCTTCCTATTCTGCGGTAATTGCAGCCATCATCCATACCATTACCAAACAAATGAGTGTACGTAATTCCAATCCGTCATTTCTATTGATGGAAGAAGCACCTACTTTACGATTACTGAATATGCACCGCATTCCGGCTACTTTAAGAAGTTATGATATTGCCACTGTATATGTGATGCAGGACAAGATCCAGAATGACATGATGTATGGGGATAAAGCCAGTAAGGCTATTCTAAGCAATCTATCTTACCAGTTCTTTGGGAAGGTTAATGATCCTGACACCGCTAAATATTATGAACGTTTCTTCGAGATTATAAAGGATCCTACTAAGAGTGTGAGTAGTGGCCATAATCTGAATTTCGATACACGAGTGATTACCGGGGAAAATGAAATTCCGAAAATTAGGGCAGATGTTTTCTTTCGATTGAAACAGGGTGAGTTCATTACCTATGCTGATGGGAAGGATAAAAAAGTACAGTTTAAATTACAAAGGATTGTAAGAGACCTCCCTGTAAAAGCTCAGGAGTTTTCTTCAACCGATTTGGAAATGAATTTCGAAAGAATTTTTCAGGAAGCTAAATCAATTTTTAAATAATTACAATAACATTATACTTGTCAAGTAAAAACCAGAAAAAAATTGACATATTTCAGTTTTTAAGATTATCTTTGCGGTACTATGAATATTGCAGCATCCATTAAAAGTAAAATTAATAAGTTAGATTCGGGAGAGGTATTTACTTATGATACCCTTGAAATTGCTCAAAATGAATTCCTTGCTGCTGCAAAGGCATTAAGCCGATTAGTTGAGGATGATGTAATCAGGAGATATAAAAATGGGGTATATTACAAACCTAAACAAACTGCTTTTGGGGAATTAAAGCCCAGAGAAACTACACTTCTTGACTTGTATCTCTTTGAAAAGGACAAACAGATTGCTTACGTTACCGGATTGCGACTATATAATGAACTGGGATTGACAACTCAAATCTCGAATGTGGTAAGGGTAGCAGGTAATAAAGAGATCAAAGCCAAAATAGGTAATCTTGTCATTAAACCTGCAAAAGCGTATGTGCCGGTTGAAGAAAACAATGTATCGTTACTTCAATTATTAGACGTTATAAAAGATTTTAAAAATATTCCGGATATGGATAAAAAAGGGGGAATCACCTTTTTAAGGAAAAAAATTCAGGAGCTTACTGATGTAGAGAAAAATAAACTGATTGCTATTGCCAAAGCATATCCTCCAAAGGTGAGAGCACTGTTAGGTGCCATCCTTGAAGCTCTTTCTTTAAATTCCCTCAGTACATCACTAAAAGACAGTATCAATTATCTGAGTACTTATAAATTTGGCTTATCCAAAAGCATCTTACCTACAATCTCAAACTGGAATATTTCTTAATGAAATTACATCACTATAAAGCCGCTTTTGAAGGTGCCATCGTGGCCACTGCCCAACATTTCGGAATTTCTGAAATCTATGTAGAAAAAGATTATTGGGTGACCTTTGCCCTTAAAATCATCTTTACGGATCCCAACTCCAAAGATATTACCGTTTTCAAGGGAGGAACTTCGCTATCTAAATGCTATGGTATCATTCAACGGTTTTCCGAGGATATTGATCTCGTTGTCATAAAAGAAAATGGAGAAACAGATAACTCTATAAAAAGAAAACTTAAGAAGGTCACCAGTGTGTTGGAATCAGAAATGAAGCTTGTTCCTGATCACCCCCTGGAAAATAAAAAAGGCAAGATTAGAAAGTTGGTGTACGGTTATGATAAAGTAGGGGTAAAAGGTATATATGGGCAGGTTCGGGACCAGATTGTGTTGGAAGTTTCCAGCTTAGGCAGATCTTACCCGTCGCAAAAAGTCAGCGTGCACTCAATGATCACGCAGTTTATTGCGACCACAAACAATCAGGACCTTATAAAAGAATATCAACTTGAACCTTTTAATTTAACGGCAATAAGCATCGAACGAACCTTTTGCGAAAAAATCATTAGCCTGGTAAGATTTTCATATACGGAGAATCCTTTAGAGGATTTAAAAAATAAGATCCGACATACCTACGATTTACACCAGTTACTGCAGGAGTATAAAATTTCGTTATTCCTAAAATCAGATGATTTTGAAGCAATGCTTTTGCAGGTAGGGAAAGATGATGATAAAGCTATTCCCACAGATAAAGAATGGTTGTCCAAACACCCGTTAGAATCCTTGTTTTTTAAAAATACCGAGAAGGTTTGGGAAAGTTTAAGCCCAACTTATAATGGTCAATTCAGGGAATTACTAACCGGAAAACTACCAGACGAAAAAGAAGTATTGCAATCTTTGATGAATATCGGATCCAGACTAAAAGATATAAAGTGGTCTATCTGAAAATCCTGATTTCGGATAGTCAGTTGGTTTTCAATTAGGATTATTTATAAATCGATGAGAAATTTTTAATACCACATCCCTTTCACCCTTTCCTTCGTTGAGCTCCAGTAATACCTGCCGGTCGTTACTCAGAGAAAACTTAGGAAATACATACACCAATCGAGCAGTGTGACCTTTTTTAATTTTCGTAGGAGCTTTATAGGCGAATACAGGGTCTTTTTTAAGTGATTGCATCGATTTTTTCTTTCCCTTTTGCCTGGTAGTCACAGAAAGATTTAGAAAATTGACATCATAATCCAGGCTGGATTGGTTTTCAATCTGAATTACAAAATACAGTTCGTTCTGGTTAAAAACTATATTTTCAACACTTAATATGATGCCCTGGTTTCTTTTCTTTACCCTACCAATCCGTTCCTTTTTATTCAGTAGATAGAAACAAAAATTTCGATAATGGGTTTCTCTGTCGAGCTGGTTTGGTTTTGGTTCTATATCCTTAAAAGGGGCTGGCAGATCACGCTTTTCAGTGCCTATACGTTCTGTACCCTGGATAAAATAGTTTAATCTGGAGAGGTCCTTCCTATACTTAAGGATATAAGAGTACACCGAACCTCCAGCATCTATTACCAGAAGATTACTCTCAGTCCCAGGTTTAGCCTGTAATAAGCCGAAATATTGTTGTCTTTCTCTATTATGGCTAAAAACAAAATGACTGGCACCTGTAATACCCTGGCTGATAGGTTGCGGAAAAAATAGAGCTACGTTTTTGTGCTCATTGGCAAAAATCGTGTCCAAGCGTTCTGCCTTTTGAGAATAAAGTTGGATGCCTGTTAAAAGGATCGCGGAAATAAGAAGATATGTTTTCATGACAAAGAGTTTAAATTATACCAGAAATTTATAAGCCTGGTTTTAATATGAGTTTATAGTTATTCAGGACCGTAACTTTTACATTACGATTTTTGGTTTTTAAGAGCTGGCCTATACCACTTACCTGTGGCACACTGGGAATATTGATCTCTCCTAAAAGATCATCCAGGACTTCGGTAGTGGCTTCCTCACGAAAATTATTTTCCACATAAATACCTTCACTTCCATCCTGTAGATCAAAAGCTTTTAATGCGGTTGGTTGATGTTTTAAATTCTCTATTTCGATAAGCACCCGGTTAGGCTGAAAACTTACAAAACCAAAAATGGGGGTATTCTTTGGGATCGGCTTATTGCTGATAGTAGCATCCTGGTATAGCCGTAAACGGAGCCGGGAATTAGACCTGACTACCTGGGTACCATCGACTACAGCTAAAATTTCCGAATCGGTAGTTTCAGAAGCAGCAATGTTGTTTGATTTAGGATTGGATGCAAAGAAAAGCTGGTGCTCCAGTCCCATCTCTTTAGCCTGGATCTTCACTTCCTCCCGAATTGCTGAAGTATCTGTCCTTTGAATTTTCCTGGGAATTGATTTTTTAGACCGGGCAGCCACCGCACTTACTTCCGCATACCTTCTTTCTCCCAAAAAATATATACTATCGATGATGTGCTGTTTTTCCTTTTCGGGAAGTTCTGCATCGTAATAACCCAGAGAATCCATCAGTTTTTCATCATAAATACTGGGGACATTGGTCTCCCTTACCTCTTTTAAATCGTTGATGGCATCCAGTTTCGAATCATAGGAAGGTGGATCTTCCTGCAGCTCTGGAACCGTTGTTTGTTTTAGGTTCTTGTCCTCATCTTGATCATCACCTGTGATCATGATCGTATAAGAGATCAAAAAAATGATGGTGATAGCGATGATACTCCCAACCACGATCTTATTCTTTTCTATTTTCATCATAATATGTTTTAAGATTCAGGAACGATTTTTCTCAGACTGTTTTCAAAGTAATCCGTAATCAGGAGGCCATGAGGATTATTTGGAAAATGCCGGTCTACCGTTATAAGTTTTCCCGTGGAAATAAGTTCATAAGTGTCTACAATAGAGCCTCGGTTGATTTCAAAAACGGTAGTTGTTCTAAACCTATAATGATCATCCATTTCTTCGATGTCCGATTCGATACTGATGACCTTTTGTACCAATGAATATTGAAGCAGACGATTATAAACACCTTCGGCTTTTTTCTGGCGATATAGATCGGCAACAGAACCATTACCCAACCATAATGCCTTTTCAAGGTTTTTCTCATAATTGGTGGCGTGAATGTTGTAGAAGTAAGTGTGGAACAGGTCTAAATGTGCTAATGCTTCCACCTGAAAATTTTCTTTTTGGGTGACTAGTTTTAAAGGAATAATACTCCCGTCATTGTTAATGGCAAAAGTAGAGTTCAACGCTTTTTTATTCGTTGTGAAGGTGACCCAGAGGGCAAAAGCACTAAATATTTGTGCGCTTATAACAATTGCTAATACAATAAATCGGTTGAGTTTTAAGACGGTATAAATATCTTTATAAGGAGTTTTCATAGTTTTTGTGTTTAGTGTTTATACATCTGCTTATTCTGATTTATCTTTTCCATAACTGGCAAAGGTTTTAGCTGGTAAATAATCTCAGGGTAAAGGAGATGGCGCGGCGGTATAATTTGAATTTTAAAAAGACGATAAAACCAATTGATCCAAGTTCCACCACCGGAGCAAAGAAATTACTCCCGAAATCGGTACCGAAAAGGTTCTGCCAGAAGTTGGTGTTGATCTCCGTATATAGCGCGTTAATAAATACATTGACCAGAAAAAAAGCAGGAACAAGCATATATACTCCCGCATATAATCTGAAAAAGCTATAGGCCATCGAACGGAATTTCTCAAATACCGAAAGACTAAGGATCAAAGGGAAGAAAGCCTGCATGATTCCCAGGATAAAATAGCGCTCCGCAAGGAAAAGGGGATAAATGAACAGATCCAGGATCCATAAAAATAGGCTGATCAGAAAGGCAAAAGTTTTAAAACCATATAATGGCGTGACCAGTGCTTCATATAATAAGGCCATGGCTTTGCGCATCGCGTCCAGTGCGGATACATCTTCTTCGATCGGGATCTCCTGCATCTGTAGGGGGAGGAGGGCAGGAGCAGTTTCACGGTATTGATTCTCTATGGCTACCAGGATCCCATCAAAAAATCCCAATATCTGAGTAGAGAAAATAACCAGCAATACCACGGCAAAATTCTTAGCTAGTTCACCTGGACTAAGCCCCCACGTATATCCATCCTTTTCCGCTACACCCTCATTATATTTCTTCAGAATGTTGACCAGGAAAAATAAAACAGCTAAGGTTTTCATTCCTACTATAGTGTATTGCGAGAACTCACTACTCTGAATCGTCTGGAACACAGTATCAATATATTCAAGACCTATTGCGGATATGATGGCACCAGCTGTCATTAAAAAGCAGTTTCCCGGTTATTGATCCTGTCCTGCATCTTCCGGAACGAGATGATGTCCTGGTACCGCCTGGTTTTCAAGCGCACATCATTCACCATTTCCTGGCTTTCCAGTTCTTTTTGTTTTAATACCTCGGCTCGCTCGGCATCACTCATTTTTAAATGGTCACTGGATAAGATCTCATCGATAAAATCCAGGGTTGCCAGGGAATTTTCTACCACGGCATCAAAGGATTCTGTGACCCTGGTTACTTCATCGGGTTCGATATACGGAGAATTAAGAATGTCTCGAAGGTCATTCTGCATGACGCTGATCAATCGCTGATTATTTCGTCCGATCTCCCGAACAGCCTGTAGATCCTGAATGACACTATTGACCTTTTCTATATTCTCCTTTTGAGCTTTTAGAAAATTAACCGTCTTTACCAGGTTGGCTGTCTGTTTTGCAGATTCTACAAGGGATTTTACCAAACTGATAAAATTGGTATTATCATAAACGGGCATCCCCTGACACGCAGCGCGTGCAGGCAATAATAAGGCTATAGCCATTACTACAATCAAAGTTTGAGTTTGCTTTTTCATGATTTCTTGTTTTTAGGATTAATAAATTCTTTAATTGCTTTTTCCATGGAGTTATGTTGGTCATAAAGCGCCATTATTTTATCATTTTCTGACCCGTCAGTCAGATATGCCGCATAAACTTCCATGGGTACTTCGAGACGGAATACATTGCTTTGTTTTCCAATCTTTATAAAGATCTCTGTGTATTTTCTGAATCCGGTAAGGTTGTTCTTTATAGATTTTAACTGGTTGAGATCGTGTGTAGAAAGACTTAAGCGTCTTACCAGCTCTTCATATCCTTTTTCGTTATGGAGGCTGTAAATCACCTGTGTGTTCTCCAGGATACTCGCCGAAGTGGAATTATTGGGAAGCTGGTTGATCGATTGTAAAATGATTCCAATAGCACCATTCTGTTTACGGATAGCCTGGTAATAAAATTCTACGCTCTCCAGTACGTTTTCAAATTTTAGCTGTTTGGCAAATTCATCAAAAAGTATGATTCCTTTTTCCGAACGATTCTTCCATATGGTTCTTTGTATAGCCGACTTGATCAGCTTCAACATTACCGAAAGGATTTCCTTGTTATCCTTTACTTCATCCAGTTCAAAAACGATCAGACGTTTATCCTCGATTTTATAGGTCTGATCTTCGCTGACTTCAAATAGAAAACTATATAGACCATCGCCAACATACTCCGACATGATATGTAAGAAGTTCGTAATGTTGAAGTAGTCGGGATGGATTTTGAGTTTGATCAACAGCTCTTTTTGGTTGCTTTCGATGAAGTGATAAAAGCTATCCAAAGAATGATTCCCAGGTGTGTTTATATAATAGTGGCGTAATATCTTTTTTATGGAAACCGACTGGGCTTTGGTTACTTTCAGATCAGAAGCAAATAATTCGAATAAGAATACCGACAAATCTTCAAGACGTTCCGGGCTTAGATCATTTTTATTATTGATGTAGAAAGGATTGATACCTAGACTCTTTCCACTCTCATAGCGCAGTACAGTATATTGTCCCGGATATAGTTTAGCAAATTTGGTGTAGGATCCTCCCAGATCAATAATGACCAGGCGAACGCCACTTTCAAAATATTGTCTCAAGATGTTGTTAGCCAAAAAGGATTTGCCTTCACCAGTGGGAGCAAAAATGGCAAAATTCCGAGCTTTGATCCGTTTCTTTTTCTCGTCCCAGACATCTTTAAGTACAGGGATATTATGTTCCCGGTCATTAAAGATGATACCTGTAGGATCAGACTTATAATTTGTATTATTAATAAACAGGCACAGGGCATGTTTTAGGTCTGTCACATATAGATCTTCATTGGAGAAATTGGACGAAAAACAGCAATAACTGTTTAGTATATAATTTTTACGTTCTTCACCTCCGGGGTAGTAGGGTAGAATGTCCAGCTCTTTGAATTCGGTCTTTATTTTGGAAGCAATCCTATCCAAATTTTTAGCGTCCCGATCCCAATAGATGATGTTTAGATGACCGCGTATGATTCTGGAATTTTCGTCCCCATTGATCCGATCAAGGGTTTCCTGTATTTTCCCCAGTACTATTTTGTTTTGAGATCCGAAACTGGAACTCTTTTTTAATTCCTCAACTTTTTTATCCAGCAGCCTGCGCCATTTATGTTTATCGTCCAGGTATATGATCTGGTTTATCATATGATTTTCATTCAGGGTGAGCCCTATACCATCAATAAATCCCTGATGGAATACAAAATCATCCGAAGTGAATTTTTCATTGGTCTTGCTACTTTGAAGACTTTCGCCAAAACATAGTTCACTGTTGATGGCCAGGGCGTCAAAATAGTTTTCTCCGATATTGACGTTTTTCTTGTCCAGTAAGATATCCGTATCAAAACCTTCATTGAAACCATTGAAATAGCTGTTAGTCAGGTGTTCTATACCTTTTTTTTCCAGTGGGATGAGATCTATTTTACGACTGTTATTGATAAATGAAACCGAATCGCTCACTGCAGCTGTAAAGCTTTGTACAGTATCATCTAATTCCCTAACAATTGCTTTGGAGATATTTCGAAGCGGATTGACATATTTGGAGTTATTAAGAGCTTTATTTTTGGGCAGGTTAAAAAAGAGAAAACTGCGATGCTGCATATATCCTCTTCCTTTGAAATGATCATGGGTGGCTTTTTCTAAAAAGGATTCGCGTGGTAGTTTCTCACACGAATAGGCTGTCTTTAAATAAATATCCTGCTTATGGACAACAGTTCCAACCGGTAGCGATTTCAGTGCCTGAAACCATGCTCCATGTATATCCTCAAAATCTTTTTCAGATAGGGAGTATATCTCTGGTAAGGTCACTTCATAACACAAAACCACATTACCATTATTGGCAAAAATGATATTGTCTCGAATATCTACAATTGGATGATGGGCAGATAGGTTAATCTTTTTCATAGTCGAAGCCGGAATTTTTTTTATTACTGATGATTGTTGGGAATACTTTGGCCACATGAAATACCTGAGGATTATTCACTGACCTAATCAAGGCGATGTATAAAACCGAATTGAAAAGGAATACGCCACTAATAATCCCAAAACTGAAAGAAAAGATGACGACCAGAAGAGAAGCTATTATGGATACCATCATCAGTGCGAACAGGGATAAAGGCAATCCAAAAATGATTGCCTTCTTTCTCATATTTCTATAGATCTCAAATTTTTTCATAACGTTTAGTTCCTTCTTACTTCAGGATCTTATACTACAATGGTTATCAGATAGGAAAAAATACCTACGACAGCGCCGGCAATGAGAACAAAGACCAGTACTCTGGTGATTCCTTTTTTGAGATCGGAATTTTCTCCAAAGAAATGACCAGCATTAAAAAGAAATCCAATAAGGAAAATGACCCCCAGGATAATAGGGAAGATGCTCCTAATAGTATCAGAAACATCGTTAACGGAATTTTCAATTCCCCCAATTTGTGCAAAGAGTGATGTTGAAATTAGGGAAGCAAACGTGGCCAAAAAGATTGATTTTTTCATAACGGAAAAGTTTAGATTTTTGATGTTGTTTTCGTTAAAGAAAAATTACATATAAATAGTTTCAAATAATTGAAAATCAGGTATTTGTGAATAAAATATTATTTGGTTTTATTTGAATTCCGTTGCCATTGATTGACATCAAATTCTATGAATTTCAATAGGTAAGTTGTTGATAACCCGAAAACTGAAAATGAAAAAAACACTCAAAAACATCAGTTTTATGATTTTGCTCTTGAAAATGTGTTTCATTTTCTGGCAGGGATCTCAGAATCAAAAAATAATTATCATTGATCCGGGACACGACGGGAACGATTCAGTTGCCATTGGAATAAATGGTATTCAGGAAATGATACGGTGTTTATAATTGTAAAAAAATTTTGGAGATAAATGAGAAGAAGGATGTGCCATTAGTTATTTATTTCGCTGCATTGTAATGATTCGGATAATCCAAATGCTAGGGGAATTAAAATTTATGTCGCTAATGAGATATCCCCATATTTGGATGAGTCCACCTGGCTTGCTTTTCAGTTGCAAGATGATCTAAATAGGAAGTTGGGTTTTGAAAGTAGGGGAGTGTAGTTTAAAAATTTTCAGGTAATTAGGGAAACGGTTTATTATTATCCCAGTGTCTTTTTAGAATGGGGGTTTTTGAGTAATTGGGATGAGAGTGAGTATTTCCAGGCACCGAAATCGATAAGAGTTTTGTCTTTAGCAATATTTCAAAATTTAATTGAAAAATTTAAAAGCTTTGAGATTATGAGGATATTGAGGAAAATCTTAAAAATTTATTTTAGGGTTAAAAAGACTTTTCTTTAAATGATCTTAACCATTTCGATTAGATACTTATCTTATTTGATTGTCCATTTATTAGTTTTGAAAAATATACTATTAAATTCAATTGCTGGTATTGATCAAGGATGATAGAGCTTAAGGGGCACCGTTGAATTTATAAAGACTTTTATTTTCGGTAATAACTATGGGAAATCCATAGATATAATATCAGCAACTTTAAATTTTATATTTCGTCAAATTCAAATTCTAATCCTTGTAATTCTGGTGTTATCTCCAATGGATTTCCAGCTTTGGTTTGTCTTCCAGTTTCTGAAATCAAGTGTAAATTGGTCTTGGCTCTTGAACAAATGACATAAAGCAGTTTTTTTGAAGCTGTAACTGGATCCGCATTAAATATGTCATTCCAATGAGGAACATAACCCTTCAGCAAACCATAAGCAATAACTGTTTCAAACTCTTCACCTTTTACACCAACACACGTGTTGATGACCACACCTGACATTTCTCTGTAAAAACTCATAAAAGATTCTATATCACTAGGGACTTGAAAGGTTGGGTCTTCTAAGCGGCTCTTTATTACGTCAAAAAAGGTCTTTCGATTTATGAGAAGTTGCTCGTAAATGGTTTGGTCAATACCAACAGCATCTAGAAACTGGTCAAAACAGTCATTTAGATAATCCATACCTTCGGTTTCATTAGATGTTATAGAATTAATCAGTCTTAAGACGCTCCTTTCTGTTTGATACTCTTCTTTGAAATCTGTATTCGTATGCTCTTTGAAATTTTCAATTACTTCGGTACACCATTTGTATCGCAACGAATATATTTTTGGTTTCGGTAGCGTCAAGAACAATCTCGATAATTTGTACCAAATATTGTTTCGGTTTTTTGACATCGGTGCTAAACCTGATGCATCAAAGTTCACATCTGGTAATTTTGCCCTTAGCTGTTTTGTTATTGTGGTTATTAACCACCATTGCGGTACTAATACACAAATTTCATCCTCAGGAATTCCATTATCCAAGCTATGCTCTATAAGTAGTGCTATCTCCTCAACCAAATGCCCTTTGTCAACGGTATTGTTGTAAGTTATTATACTATTAGCGTCTTTGTTGGCACCGATTGCTTCAATTGTAATTGGATTTGTCTGAAAAATGGAATAGAAGTCAATAATCCTTTGGGTTGACCTATAATTCCCTGTAAGGGTTAGTTGCTCAATTGGTAAAGTGTTTAACTCATCTTGAATTTCTTCCAAACTCTTGGCAACACCACCCAGAGATGCGTAAATTGCTTGATCTGTATCTCCGACTAAAAAAAGATTTGAACTACCTTCTCCAGTTGTTATGATGGAAGAAATAATTGCATAAAGTAAATCCTGTGTATCTTGGTATTCGTCAACACATATTAGGCTGAAAATATTGGATAGTGTTTTCTTTATCTTCGGATGCTGGGTTAAGAGCTTATAGGAGTAATAAAGCAGAAGTTCAAAATCAATTAATTTTTCTGCTTGTAGTCTTTCATGAAACTCTTTAAGAACTCTTTTCTGTACAGTTTTTGGTTCGGCAAATGTGCCGTCCCTATTGAATCTGAAATTAATCGGGTCAATAGGTTTTAATTTGTGTTTTTCCTTAAGTTCACTAATAATGTCAGAAACATAAGTTTCGTCTGCAATTAAAAATCCATTTTCAAGTTCCGGTAAATAACAGGAATAAGGTTTAATAATCCACTCAAGACAAAATGAATGCAAAGTACCAGACCAAACCCGTTTGCTATTGATGCCCATTGCATTTAATCTGCGATATATTTCTTCGGAAGCCCTTACGGTAAAGGTGAGTGCCACAATTCTTTGCTTACTGTCTGCATCAATGTTTTTTAAAGCATAAGCGAGTTTATGGATTATTACCCGAGTTTTTCCACTTCCTGGGCAAGCGGTTAAAAGTACATTACCATCCTTAACAACGGCATGTTTTTGTTGGTCGCTTAGAGTATCTAAAATCATAAATACCACAAGAATTTGGTAAATTGGTCATTTGGAAAACTGGCCACATATTCATCGATAACCTCTTGGTCATCCTTACCCTTAAAGCTCGTTTTTTTTGCCGTTTCGAAATACTCATCGAACTTACTGCGGCCGATTTTGCGTAACCTGTATTTAGCGGTTTTAGCTTTAGTAGCATTGTTTAAGTGGGCAGAGGCAAAAGCTACTGCTCTGAGAATGTAATCTGGAATATAGGTGTTATACACTAAATTATCAGCAACCATTAAAGCTAGCCATCCCTTACCTTTTTTATCGGCCAATCTTAAGACTTCTACGCCAGCAACTGAAACTGATTTGTCTTGCAATTTTTTCTTTGATGAATCGATGGCTGCTTGTTGCTTGAAAATTTCATCAAGCGATTCTACGAATTCGTGACTATTACCATTCATAAGAAAATCGACCTCAAATGTATAATCTGAATAGAAAGGATTTAAAAAATCGTTGTTCTTGCAAAACTTATCTAGTTTTACTTTTCTTTCTGCCCCATTAACTTGAGATGCCCTGCAATGTTTCTGATAGGTAGAATCCTCGTTTTCATTGGCCGGTAAATCTACTATGCTAGCATCTAAATCAGTAAGGATAGCACAGTTTTTTTTAATTCTATCATTATGAAAAAGTCTTGCCACATTTTTAAAACCAGTACTCCCAATGTTTACAAGACTAACTCCAATTTCATCTAAGGAAATTCCAAAGACTTTTTTGAACATTTGAGGTATGAGGATTTGTTCGGCATCGCCTTCAACTAGAACAACCCCTTTTGCAAAGAGTAAGTTGCTTCTAATAGCATCTAAATATCGTTCGGCTCTTGTTATATATTCATCATCAAGTTTATTTGCTGGCTGATATACCAGTGTTTGCTTTTTCCCCCTACTTAAAATATTTACTGAACTTATGCGGCTAACGGACGAAATATGTGTTGAGTGCGTTGAAATGATAACTTGAGTTTTATTTGTTTGTACATTATCAAATAGTGTTTTTTGAATATGTGTATGAATATGTGCTTCTGGTTCTTCAATTAGAAGAAAATTTGCAATTCTATCCGTCCTAATTTTTTCATATTCCAATAACTTAAGTGAAAGATAAATCATATTTGCACCGCCCAAACTAAGCTCCCATATTTTACCCATATAGCCTTCTTCGTCTGGGTCTCCTACCCATAATTTGAGTGATTGCAATAGCTTTTCCATATCATTAGGAAGCTCGGATTTCACATCGATATTTGGCCCATACGTCGTCCCTACAGCCTCCTTAATACTTTTGTCGATTCCGTCTTTAACCTCTTTTACTTCTTTAAGAGAACTAATCTGGTCGTTAAGTTTATCGATGCTCTTAATTATATCGGTTTGTTTGGAAATTTCAACTGTTTTTTCTTTTCCTCTTAGTAAATTTATTAAAGGATTGGTGGAATATGAACGCAAGTCGCCTTCAACGTCACGAAGAGCCTTTATAAATGTACAAGAAACTTCATTATGCACACTAATTTCCCTTGGTAGAAATGTTCCGAAAATCAGCTCTTCCTTATTATCTGGATTTGGAAATTTAACAGCTTCAAAATCGCCGACATATTTTTTATAAATTTCATCATCGCTGAAATCTCCTGTACCTCTACATAAGTAGGATGTTTCATAATCATCGACTGTGAGCTTATCGAGATAAAGCTGCAGTCCCTCCACGGTTTTACCTGCTGTTTGTGAATAATCGTAAAGCTCTTTTCTAAATTGATATTTTGGTCTAAAGTAAACTGAATAACTTCCCGTGTTTTTGTTTCCTTCCATATCTCCTGAAGATTGAACAGCAAGGACTTGGGCTTCTTCGCTTGCATCCAGTTCTTCAAAAGTGACGGCTAGAATCATCCAATGCCCAGCCCATTTCCCCAAGCTCCTATTAAAATCAGACTCATAAAATCTTATATACCTTGGAAGTTTATCGTCAATTAAAACTCGTAAGGCAAAAAACAGATTTGTTTTACCAGAGCCATTTTCCCCTATAATAGTATTTATACCCTTTTTAAAGATGAATTTTGAATTATAGAAATTTCTAAAATTCCTTATAGATAGTGAACTTATATGCATTATAAAGATCTTTCAATAGTTTTGAAGCAATAAAAAAGCTAATGATAGTCATTAGCTCCCAACCAAGAATCAATTCGCCGGTTTCTTCACGATAAATATAATAAAGTGTTAAATAAAAACCTTAAGGATTCCTACATTTCGAGACAATGTATATAAATTAAACTCTCTTATCCCCAGCCCGTTCATCGAAAGCAATCAAATTAAACAATTCCCGCATCCGGCTGCGTACTCTATTTCCATAGCGTTCTTCCAACTCCTCTGCATTTAAATTAGTAGTAGCATGGGTTTTCAGTTTGGTCTCCAGAAAAAGATCATAGCGAGAGAGCAGGATTTCTCCTATGACATTGCAGTCTTTACCATAATGCCGTCCCTTAGGTTCTACACCCATATCATCAAAACAGAAAAAACTACTTTCTCCATAATCTTCTATCGTTTTATATCCTAAATGATTGAAGGCAAAAACAATATTGCGGCAGGGCATCACTACATATTTTCGTTGGTGTGGCACTAAAAAATGTAAGAGTTTCATAAGACTTGTTTTACCACATCCTACGGGACCGGTAAGTAAGAGTCCCTTATCTAGGTCAATATCAAATTTTTTGCAATTTTCCTTATCCTTGATGAAGTAGGAGCATAGCTTTAATAAGATCTCTTTATCCTTTTTGTAGATTTTAAATTTTTCGCCAAAGAGGATCTTACCTTTCGCATTCAGATACACCAGGATTTTAGGAAAATCATATTGCACGGATTTTCCATCAAACCTGCCTAAAGAATATTCTATTCCACCTTCGATTATTTTAGAGGGGTTGTGCATAATCCTTGGTTTTAGTGGTCTTGAGGTTGTCCTGATTATGGGATGCTCCTTTTTTGGTTTCTCTTTGTTCGTCGTTGAATAACTCGGTTCTATCCATCCAGTGGATCGCTAAGGCTTGCCAGTCCCTGACCTGGTTTCCGTCGCTTGTTTTCCAATCATTCGAGTGGTAATGATCAAAGAATTTTTTTCCTTCATCAGCATTAAATCCTTTTTCTTCAAAAAAAATTAAAACGGCCTGCCTGCCCTTTGGCTGTTTATGAATGTTTAGTTGTTTAGTATTGTTTATATAAGGTACCAATGCTTGTCCACTGGCGGGACGGTGTGGGTCCACAGCTTGTCCATTTCTGGGATGGTGCTGGTACACAACTGGTTCATCTTTGGGATAGTACTGTTCCGCAAGCTGTTCCAATATGGGATCGTAGTCGCCCGTAACCGGTTCATCTGTTGTCCCGATAATGGACATCTTAATTTTACTTCCTTTATACGGATTATTGGAAGGGAAATAAGAGAGGTAATTCCATGAATCAAGGTCTGTGATACAACGATGATAGGTAGATTTTGAACCTATCTTAGCCACGCGCATCAGTTCCCTGCGGTTGACAAAAAATACATCTGCAAACCGGCTACTATTCCATTCCTGAAATAAGGCCATATACAGGCTAATGTGGGTTGGGTTTAGGCGCTCGTCAAAATAGAATTTCTCAAAAGCCGCGTTGAGTTGCTTAATATAATTCATCCTTTATAGATCAAAATTGTGTTTAACTCTGTTTTCATCCATCACCCGATGGATCTCCTGGACATCATAGTAAATGATCCCACCCACCTTGGTATAGGGCAACGTACCATTGATACGAAGGTTCTGTAAAGTTCCCGGGCTGATTTGAAGCAGATCCATAACCTCAGAGGATTTAAGATAGCGTTTCAGTGTCCCGGAATTTTGTTTGGAAAGAAGGGTTTTTAATTCTTCGAGTAATTCCATTTTGAATTCTCGAAGATCGTCTGTGGTAATAATACTTGTTGGCATAATAGAACATTTTTAATAGAAAGGGACTACCAAATGGTTAAAGCTTTTTAATTGATAGCCCCTATCATAGTTTGACTTTCGTTCTACTAAATTGGTACTGTTTGATGGATATCTTTCCCTATATGATTCGTAGTTACGAGAAAATTTAACATTTAATATCTATTGCTATATTTTGGTCTTTTTTGGGGAAGTATTGCCTAGAATTATAAACCACACTTAAAGAAAATTGATTTTGTACGGCCATTCTTCGACTTTTCGTAGTAACTCGTAACTACGAAAAGTTCATTTTTCATCATCCTGGTTCATCTTAGCTTCCAAACGCAGGATAAGATTATGAAGATATTTTGCTCTGGGACCTTTCCGGGACTTTATTTCAGAGTAGGTTTTGTAGATGTTCTCCAGTTTGATATTGAAGAAATCCTCAAAAGAAGAAGTGATTGTGCTGATATCTACAGTACCATGGTTAAGATCTCCATTGGCGTATAAGGCATAGATAAGTTCTACCAGTGAAGTTTTTGACCCTGACCACAGCATGACCTTATGTTTTTTATCCATCAAACCACTTTGTTTTCCTGGTCGTAGAGTTTCCATTGCTTCTCTAATGAAATGGATGAGCCGATACATGGCCTGGATCTTTGCCCATAGCATATCATGAGAGCTTGAAAATTCAGGATACTGGTAGTAATTGATCATGGGAGTGAAAGGATAGTTCTTACGATGGTTCCTGGTAAAAAGCTGGTGATCCAGGTATTCATGCCCTTGTTCCATATATTGGACAAAATCATTATTCTTATAAAAGAACTTATTGATCTTACGTAGTTCCTTTTCAAAAAATCGAAATTGAAAATTCTTACCTGCTTTAGGTTTACGAGTCTCACAGGATCGTACTTCTGAGAAATAGATGAGATAGCTCATAGGACAGGGTTTGATTTTTTTAAAGAATTCGATCTCGTCCGGGGTGTTTTCAAAATCCTCTTTTTCCACAATCTCTTTTAATTTAGAAAGGGTGTGATTTGAAATATCAATCCCTTTATCCGCTTTTTTTAAGGGATGAGGGATTGGTACCACCTTAGTGTTCAAACTATTGTGAAACTCATGTATTACGTCATCAAACATCTTATTATTACCTTGAATCATTAAAAAATAGTGTGGTAACGGGATCTTCAAATTGTTTGGTTTTATAAAGACTAGGTAAGGACCGCGATTACAATATCAATTATGAAATCTCATTTCTCATCATGTCCAATTGTTCTAACAGGAAATTATCGGAAGTTTGAATAAAAGCCTGTTTCTCAATTATGGTTGCACCAAATTTTCGTTTTTCAAAGGAGGCGCTAAAACCTAAATCTATTTTCTGAAAGTTTAAATTCTTAGCCCTTTTTATGGTCTGATATAATAATTGACGATATACCTGATACTCCCTGGCATAGTCATAATCCATTCCGATTAAATTGGGGACGTATATACCTTCTTTATTTTTGTAACAGAACATAACGCCTACAATCTGGTTTTCCTTTTGAAGTTTTAATTCGATGAACTCCCAGTTTTTATCGGATGCCATATTTTGAAATACTTTTTTCGGATAGGTAAAGGTGTTTAATCCAAAATTTTTTGATTTCACATTTTTATAGAGTTCATGATAGGTATCAATTTTTTCAGGAGTAGGGGAGTCTAAAATTGATATATGGAACTTATCTTCAAACGGCAGTACCTCTTTTCTGAAATGTTTTCGAGACCGGGAGCTTAATGTTTCCAGAAATTCTTCTTCACTGTTCCAATCTAAATTATTAATTACACAGGAATCTGGCATGGAGACGGGAATATAACCTTCCTTTTGGAAAACTTCTGCTAAAGCTGTAGATTTCTTAAAATCGCGCAGAACGCACATTCCAGTTCTTAGTCTTTCTCCCAGCGTTTCGATTCTTAGTAAGAGTTCTTTGATAGCTTCCTTAGATTGTGAATGCTTGTGGTCTACATACAAATGACTGCCTTCGGTAAAGAGACATCCCATAGACAGTACTTTAGTAGTCATCGCATAGGGATTGGATTTCCTGTCTTGCTCTATAGTTTTGGATACTGATTCCGGGGCAAGCATATCATTCTTCCATAAGCCGCTGGTTAAAAATGTAGCTAAAATTGGATCATCCTTCTGATCTGTAATTATAAAATAATGGAAGTTCCAATTATGCTCTTTCTGGCCGTTATGGGAAAAGCATTTTTCCAGAAATTGAAGTCCTTCTTTATTAAGCATATTATGACTTCCAAGTAGTTTATTCCATAGATCTGGATCTATATCTTCGATGCTTTCGGCATAAATCACCGATACATCTGAATCTGATTTTTCTTTTATCGTAGTTGGGTTCACGCTTATATTAAAAGCTTTCCCAACCCTCTCCAAAGTATTATTCGTTGCATTTAGCGCTTTTTCATAATGATACTCCAGGGCATCCACCAGGGCTTTAATATCTTCTAATTCATTGTGGCAGGAAATCGTAATTCTTACCCCGGTATTTTTCACAGGAACCGCTGGAAATAATCCCAGGTTTACAAAGAATCCTTCATCCAGCATTCGTTTCACAAAATTATAGCCGGTGGCGGGTAAGCCCGTACCAATATAAAAAACCGGGGAGTCGTTCTTTGAAATTAAGGGTAGGTTGGTTTTTGCAAGAAGATCATTAAAATAATTTATCCGGAGCTGTAGTGCCTTTTGTAGTGAATAAATCTCCGAAGAAAGATGAATGTCTGCCGAAGCACTTGCCGCAGCAACAGCGCTGGGTTCAAGTTGGGCAGAGAAGGTGAGGGGGCCACCAAAATTTTTAATTTTTCTAAAGAGTTTTCGATCTGGACAGACCAGGACTGCTCCCGAGGCTCCAAAGGTTTTGCTTAAAGTGCCAAATAGTAAAATATTTTCAGGTAGTCCTTTTAGGACTTCCATTATATAGCCACTACCGTTATGGCCCTTCCAGCTCATTCCATGCACATCATCAAAATACAAGTGTAGCTGAGGATATTTTGCAGCAAGGGAGATAAGATCTTCTACGGGAGCATAATCTCCATACATGGAATAAACCCCATCGGCCATATACCATATTTTTTTAACCTTTCCGGATAATCTCTTTATTCGGTCTTCCAGCATGTCCATGGAATTATGGCGAATTAGGCTTACAGGTATACCTCTAATTTTAAGGAATTGGGCCGCGTTTTGAACACTCCAGTGTACCTGGTGGTCTAAAATTACCGCATCCTCATCCCTTACCGCAGTTGGTATAACCGCGATATGACCTAACGTACTGTTCTTGGTGATAAGAATTGGATTGTTGTAGATGGCTTCAATTTTATCTTCTAACTCCGCATACAACGGATGAGAGATATAGGTCTTTGAAAGTGGAAACTGAGTACCATATTTTTGAATAGCTTCAATGGCAGCCTTTTTAAGGCGCTGATCCTGTTCAAGACCCAGGTAGCCAGTCGTTCCAAAATGAAAGGATTCTATTCCATTAACTTTTATTTTCCGTCCATTCAATCCTGATCCCTCAGCATGCAAATGTAAAACTCCTGCTTTAGTTGCATTGGTAATTACTTCATCTACGGTATCCAGAAAATTGTTGTGTTTTATTTTTGCCATAACTATAGATTTGAAAATTCTCATATTAAACTATGACAAAAAATTATTATAAATCTAACCGTTATTGGTAAAAGTCTTTTCAGAACAGTCATACGGCTTTTCATCCAAATGCAGGTAAAATCTATGTTTATAATTTTAAAACATGTTAAATGAAATCATTTAAGGTGTTCTGATAAGACTATTTATTTTTTATTATATATTAGTGATATCCAAAACTTTACGGGATGGTGGTGGATGGAACCTACGCGAAAATGTGGATCTCTGAGGGGATCTTATTCTTTGTCTATAAAGAAATTTATGAGATCAATAGGAGTATGGCCAGAGAGATCGTTAGTCAACGTTTGCAGCTGCAAAATGAAAATTCGTATCCTATATTTTGTGATCTAAGGGCCATTACCAATGCACAGAAGGAAGCCAGGGATTATCTCGCAATAGAAGGTGCCTTTATGACTACAGCTCTGGCTCTTCTGGTGAAAGATGATCATGCGATGGCTATTACTCAACTCTTTATAAAAACAAGCACCCCGGATTACCCTATCCGGGTATTTAAAGATAAAAAGAAGGCGCTTTTGTTTCTGCAGGACTATAAATAGTAATCTTTAATATAAGAATTATGGAATATGCATTCAACAATGAGGATAAAATGAGATTCAATTCTTTATATCAGCAAATCATAGAAATTGCCTGTGGTAACTTCATGTTTCGTCAGGAGCCTTCCGGCAGAAGAGATCCCATTGATACTGTTACCGTACTGCTGAATATGATGTCAGAGGAAATATATAATTTTTGTTTTGGAGCAAATCAAGAAATAAAGCAACCGGAAATACAATTTTCAATCTTTTTAGATAAGGATTTTTACATCACGTCATATTCTTCCAACACTCCTGAAATTTTGAAATGGAATCAGGACAAATTTGACTGCCCGGTTTCTGAAATTCTTTCAAAAAACTCGGAGAAAGCGCTGACGGACGAACTTGATTCAGCTACTGGAAAAATGTATCAGCAATTTATTCCTGTTGACTTCATTGTTGAAAATAAAGGATTACATAGATGTCCTTGCACTATTCAAAGGATGGTGGGAGTAGATCCCTTCTGTGCATATGTCATTACAGCTTTTCGTTTTACGAATGGTGAAGAACCTCTGAGAAAAGTAAGTAGTATAAGACATTCATTAAAATCAGGAAAAAAGGAAAGCGCTGCAACAAAAATTTTACTGAAACAAGTACGTCTTTATATCCTTAAAAATCTTCATACCGATCTTCCATCTCTTAGAGAATTAGGTCTTATTCATCGTACTAATAAAACGAAACTCAAAGAAGGATTTAAAAAAATGTATGGCACTACCATCCATAGGTTTCATATGGAAAAAAGGCTTGACAAAGGAGCACTCTTGATTAGAACTACGGAATTACCAATTTCCATGATTACTCAAAAATGCGGTTTTAAGGATCATTCTCATTTTTCCAAGAATTTCCGCAAACAATTCGGGCAGACACCTTCTCAATATAGAAGGGATTATCAACGGTCGATTTTATAATAGAATAGTTTAACGGCTTTAGCAACCATTTTCTTTGACAGGATTTGGTGAAATTTACTATTGTAAAATGACAGAGTTATAAAAATTAAAATACTAAGATTTTTATTACTTCTTTACTTTTCAGTACCATGCTGGCTTTTACACCCAATGAAAGAAATTATAAAATCTTTTTGCGCAGAAAGTAGGAGAAGCCGAAAATCCTTGAAAGAGTAGGTGAATTTAAACTTTAATAATATGAAAAAGTTATTTTTAATTCCGATTATGGCGCTTCTGGTAGTATTAGGCATGTCCTTTACAAACTTGGGAAGCGAAATTGAAGAGCAACCTGAAGTTGTTGCCAATGACTATGTGAATGATAACGGTACCTGGAGAGCTGTTCCTGAACAAAACTGTACCGGCGGCAACGAAGTTTGTCGAGTTCAGTTTGGTGCCGGTGGACCGATCTATGATCTTTATGACGAGATGGATCTGTCTACCAAAAAGGAACAAAGTGATGGCACCATAATAATTCTTCAATAGAAATTGATAAAAAAGCCTATCGGTTAATTAGCCGGTAGGCTTTTATTTATTTTTCCCCTTTCTGGTTTATTCAGGCAATACAAGAAACTTCTGTAAATTATCTGTTTTAATATAGTTATTAATAGCCTTATTTGCATCTTCCTGGGTTACAAAATTTTCCAATATTCCAGTATATTGTAAAATGTACTCTTCATAATTCCTCCCTTGTTCCAGACTTTTTTTTAAAAATTGTGGCCAAAAATTGAAATATCCAAAAGAATTGATTCGGGATTTAAAAAGTTGACTCGCATGTTTGATATGAGCTTCCAACCACTCATTATCAATCCCGTCTTTCTTCAGTTTTTTGATTTCATTCATTGAATTTAAAAACATATTGTGTTCGTTACCAAGCTCACTATTGAATCTAATGTGAAAAGCATATAAACTATCGTTCAAATCGATCCATTGTCCGCCAGCCCCTGGTGCATAACAATCCTCATGCAGAACCTTTACCAGTCTTTCATAGAAGGCAGTATTAACAAGATTCAGTACCACTTGATTCTTTATACTCGGCTCTATTTTTATGGGCAAGAATATTTCAGAAAATGATTGACCAATTCCGGGATATATTAAGGTGTCATTTATATTTTCACTCCTGTTACTCCATTCAGTAATTTTTTTTCCTTCTCTACGACCGGATACTGGAAACTCAGACAGATAGAGTGATATTTCTTTAACCAACTCCTTAGTTTTAAAATCTCCAGTAACGATAAAAGTATATTCGTTGAAATTAGAGAAATGATCTTTGTAAGCTTTCATTAAAGCTTTCTTATTAATATCATCATAGGAGATCTTGTCAAGATTTGGATACAAAGGGTTCCAAATTGTTTCTATTTCTTCCTTGAAAAAATTAGACCCTCCTTTATTTGCATAGGGACTTTTTCGTTGAATCCTTTTCTTTTTCCAATATTGAAAAGCCTGGTCGTGATCCTCAGGGGATTGAATATACTGATATAATAGGTTGAAAAAATCGTGTAAGTTTTTTTTATAAAACTGAGCCTCTATGAGAAAATTAGCATGATCGAAACCAAAATTCAATTTCATATTATGATTACGCTTAAATTCTTCTATCTGAAAATGATTATGGTGATCGGTACCTGTGAATGTAGCATAATTATGTGCTAATAACTCAAGTTCATAATTAATTGAATCACCATCAAACCGTATAGGTTGAAAGCCCAAAAACTCAATCCGGTTCTTGAATTGTGAGGATTGTGGGGCTGTTGGTTTGAATAATACCTTAATATTATTTTTTAATTTTATGGTAGTAACACCTATTACGTCTTCATTCAGACTAAGTTCGGATATCTCTTCTACCTTAATTACTTCCTTAATCTCATCTATCTTGTTAATTGGAGAATGATTTTCCGGTGTATTAGACTTATATACCTTTGAAATAATCCTTTCGATTTTTTTCTCTCCCGGAATGAAAGCCTGGGGAACATTAATAAAAATAAAATCCGTGTTTTTGAGTAAATTCTTTCGGTTATTTGAAAAGTTCTGTAGCTCGGAAAGAGTCAATTCCTGTAGCAGTTTTTGCAGATTTTTAAGTCTTTTTTCAGAAGGTGCTGAATTCTGATAAACAAAATGATTTTCATATTGATTTGCTAAATTGATGGAACTTAAAGATTCGTCCTTCCATGCTGATATGAGCTTCTCCTTAGCTTTTTTCAATTCTTCCAGGGTAAAATTGGAATGAATGATTTTATCAGCTTCTACCGCATCACCAATCTTAATTCCTATTTTTGAGGATTCAGATCCCAGTTCAATATTCATTAGTCCTATACTAACCTGACTACTGGCAGCTCCATTCCCGTGGTAACTAACTGCGTTACCCGAGAATTTTGGATCATATTGACTTAAATAATTTCTGTTTCTTTCTGTTATTATGAGTTCGTATAAATTTTGAAGGACAGCGATATAAAAATCTTTCTCTGATTTAATTTTAAACTCATGGTTAGGTCTTTTGGAAATTATATTTAACCTCCAATTAGTATTTAGGGTATCCTTTATGGATTCATATTGATTTTTTCCGGTTAACTGATAATTGAACTTTTTAATGGCTGGCGAAGGATCCCTTTCGGTCTTTGGCCCTGATAACCGTGAAAACTTACTACGGATGACATTTTCTATGCTGTCCAGGTTGATAGGACCTACCACAATTGCCGCTTGTAGATTTGGTCTATACCAGTCTTTATAAAAATTTCTTAAGCGATTAATATTCAGCGTTTTTATACTTTCAATACTTTCCTTGCTATCTTTAAACGGAAATTCTATATTTTTAAGAATGATTTTTAATTTTTTATCATAAAGATTGCTCGCGTATGTATCATTAGGTCGCATTTCGCCAAGAATACTTCCTGCATGCATATCCAGCCGGGAAGAATCAATTACAATACCTCCTGCCCATTGTTCCAAAACATTCAGTCCAAGGTTGAGTTTCTCCTGATTATAGTTAGGTATTCGTAGGGTATAACCGGTAGAAAGTCGTCGCGTAAACGCTGTAAGATGAATACCATTTACAGTAAGGATTACATCCAGATCTTTGAACTTTCCAAGATCCTTTACTGCTACGTGTTCCAAAAGGTGCGCATATTCAATCTGGTCTTTGTCGGTATGGAAACTTCCGGATTTCACCAACATTTTTAAAACCACTTCGCCTTTAGGATTGTTATTATTCTTCAAATAATATGTAAAACCATTATCTAGTACTCCAAATCTCACCGTACTATCCAGAGGTATAGCTTTTTCAGACAAACTTTGCTGAAAAAATTGAGAGTAGGAGAGGAAGGTGCTAAAACCAAAGAGTAGGATAAAAGCATAATGTTTTTTAATAGCCATCATTCTGAATTAAGTTTGGGTTCTTTGAAATTTCTTCGGCTGGAATTGGATAAAGTATATCTGTATTCTGCCAGGTTGGGTTATTCCCAAAAACATTTGTAGTTCGGTCGGTTCTTATAAGATCAAACCAGCGATGTCCCCATTCTGTAAATAGTTCAAGCCTTCGCTGGAGAAATATCTTTTCCATTAATTCTTCCTCTGCTATACCTGGTGTAATCTCCGTTAAAGCAGGTAACCCCGCTCGCTTACGAATCACGTCAAGATCATTTAGTGCATCGTTGATCTTACCCAAATTTGCTCTTGCTTCTGCCCGAATTAGATATTGCTCAGCTAAACGTAAAACCATAGAATATTCCTTAATGGGAAATTCTGAACTGGCATCAATCTTATATTTATGACTGAAGAAAGCATCTTTTGATGAATTATATCCAACCCAATTCTGACGGCGAATATCACTTTCATTAAATTCAGGAATTATGGATGCATCTAATTTTAATGTGGCAAAAAAAGAAAAGAAAGGATCGATAATAAACATACTACCATCATTCGTATTAGAGGCTATTCCGCCACCCCCGATTGGAGAAATTTGCCATATGGCCTCCCGGCTATTTGCCAGAAAAACATCATCCAGGTTATCTAGTATTTCGTAAGTAGCAGTTTCATTAATTACCTGGCTGCTATAATCTTCAGCTTTCTGCCAATCTTCCTGATAGAGATATACCCTGGCCAGAAGAGCATTTGCCCCAAATTTATTCACGCTGGTTCTTTCGCCATTTCTGTATGAAGAACTCAGAGTTTCTGATGAAATCAGTAGGTCTTCTTCTATTAAATTGTAGATTTCATCGACTTCTACTCTCGGTTTTAATGCGTTTTCCCGATAGTCGGTGTTCAGTATCAACGGTACATCTCCATAGAGATTTACCAATTGAAAATAACTGAAAGCCCGAACGAACCTTGCTTCTCCTTCAAGCTGCTGCTGCAGCTCTGCATCAATGGAAGAAGAATTTTCTAAACCTTCGATCAAAGAATTACATAAATAGATGATATTATAAGCACTGGTCCATAGTTGTAAGTTACCCGGATTGCTTGGATCGATTTCATGCTCCTGGAACTGCATCATATTGATATTTCCTGAATTGAGATACTGAACATTATCCGACGATAAACCTGCCAGTACGGTAACACTCGATCTTGAACCACTTGAGAAATCAGCCTGGAAAAGTTCATTATAGATACCGTCCATGGCACTAATTGCTGTTTGATCGTTATTGAACACCTCTTCTCTTACCAATTTATCGGTAGGAGAATCGATTTCTACCAGTTTCTCACAAGAGTAATTACTGGCCAAAAACAATAAAAAAAGAGTTCGGTTTATTAATGTTTTTATATTCATTACTATATAGTTTTAAAAGTTTACTTGAGCTCCTGCGGTAAGGCTTCGCAGGTTACCTATAAAATTACCGTCATAAGAATTTTCAGGATCCATACCCTTATAAGACGTGATTGTCCAGAGGTTTTGCCCGTTAAAAAACAACTGAAATTTGTTTATGCCTATACGCTGAAGAAATTTCTTTGGAAGATCATAGCTCAGAGAGAGGGTTTTTAAACGGAGAAAAGAACCGTCACTCGTAAAGAGTGAGCTGTTAATAGCATTTGAATAAGCCAGGGCTCCCTGATAAGACTGAGTTGGCTGTTGAAAGTCATCGGTATTATATCCTGAGAGGATATTTACCGGCCTTCCTGCGTTATAATATATCAGTTTTCCATTTTGCCTGACGAATTGCCATAAAAACTGTAAATGAAAATTTTGGTAGCTAAGGCTATTGTTTAAACCGCCAAAGAATTCGCTGGTTCGATCTTCTACAATGATTCTGTCCTGGTAATCCAGTCTGCTATCACCATTCACATCTTGGAAAGAATAATAACCACTTTCCGGATCTATCCCTGTATAGTTATAATTCAGCGAAATATTTAAAGGCTCACCAACGCGGTAAGTATTGGCGTATGAAGACTCCTCAATACCTGGATAACGCACGAGTTCATTTTTTGGAAAACTTATATTCAAAGAAGTCTGCCATTTGAAATTCAAATTATCAATATTAATACTACGAAATTCTATCTCAGTTCCCCGGTTCTCGACTGTTGCAGGTAAATTGGCCTGGACAGATCCGAAACCAGTGATTGCAGGAAGCGTATATCCTACCAGCTGATTGGAGGAACGGTTTTGATACCAGCTTCCTCCTAAATTGACCCGGTTATTCCAAACAGCCAACTCCAGTCCCACTTCCAATTTTTTATTAATCTCCCAGGAATAATCGGGATTGGCCAATCCGGTAGGAAAAAGACCTCCTGGTCCTCTGGTAGCTCCATAAGCGTCGAGGTATCCATAATCACCAATTTGATCATTCCCCGTGCTGCCGTAACTTGCGCGAAGTTTACCTAAGGAGAGAAAGTTGAGATGATCTTTCATAAAACTTTCTTCAGAGAAGATCCAGGCTGTCCCAATAGCTCCGAAATTGGCAAAGCGTTTATTAGGTCCGAACCTGCTGGATCCGTCCCTTCGGCCGGTTAGGTTGAGATAATATTTTTTATCCCAATTCAATCCCAATCGTGAGAATAGCGCAGCATATCTATACTCAACCGTGGAGTTTTGTGCATTCAATATACTCTCTGCGGCCGCCAGATTGCCAATAAGAGCCTCAGAAGCATAACCTATACCTTGCAGACTTTGACGTGAGCTGGTATTTTCCTGAATGGTACCGCCCAGTAGTAGATCCATATTTAACTTTCCAAAACGGACATTGTAAACCAACTGGGGTTCTACAATCCATGATTTCCTAACGGAGTTTAGATGTACTGATCGGTTTATGGGATTACCCGCCGGGTTATATGACCGTGCGGGCAACTTCCAGAATTCGTCACTGTCATACCGTGTGTATCCAAGACTCGATTTCAGAGTTAAGCCTTTTGCAATTTCATAAGAAATACCTGCATTCGCGATAAAATTATTCGTCTGGATGTCATTACTATTAAAAAAGCCTTCCAGAGGATTCTTTATACCGGCCTCAGCCCATTCGGTCCAGTTCAGGGAGTCATCATCATTCAATAAGGCCGGAGCGTTAGGAGGTAGAAAATTTAAGGCACCAACATTGAGATCTCCGGTAAGTTGGTTCTTATCAAGGCCATAATTCAGGGAAACCTGTAAATTTAATTTTCTGTTCTGGGAGGAGTGGTTTAGACTTAAATTACCGGTAAGCTTGCGATAATTATAATCACCGGGATATACGGTGCCCTGGCTAAACCAAGAGCCCCCTACTCTAAATGAGGTTAGGTCTTTTCCTCCAGTAAAGGCCAGGTTAGCATTAGTTACCTCTGCATTTTTACCAAATGCATATTCCTGCCAGTCCGTATAACGTTGCTGATCCCATACCAAAAGATCATAGGCATTGCTGGCATTAGGTTCAATACCGTCATTATCATAAGCTGCTTTTCTTAATTCAAGATATTGCGGTGTTTCAAGCAAATCCATTTTTCCAGGTACATAAGATATGCCGGTATAGGCCCTCATCTCAAGTCCTTTACTAGACTTTAAGCCAGTTTTTGTAGTGATAAGAACCACCCCGTTGGCTCCACGAGAACCGTAAATAGCTGTGGCATCGGCATCTTTAAGAACCTCAATACTTTCAATATTTGCAGGGTTTAGGTTATTTAAAGGGTCAAGACCCGAATTTCCTAAAAGAGAATTACTTTCTACGGGAATAGAACTAATTGGTACCCCATCAATAATATATAAAGGATAATTGCCTTCACTCCTTAGACTATTAACTCCCCTAATCTGTATGGTGGAAGCGGCTCCCGGATTGGTTCCTCCAGAGGTGATCTGTACACCCGCCATTCTTCCTTGTAATGCTTGTAATGGACTTATCACTGGCTGTTTTTCTATTTCCTCAGCCGTGACACGGGAGATGTTACCGGTTCGTTCACGTCTTTTTACGGTATAGTATCCGGCATTGATAAGCACTTCGTTTAAGGAGGCAATATCTTCCTTTAGGACAACATTTATGGTAGATTGATTACCAACTGCAACCTCCTTTGATTTAAAACCTATAAATGAGAGTATCAGGGTGTCCCCTGGGCTAGCCTGGATAGCATAAGATCCGTCTGCTGCGGTAACATCACCAACTCGTTTATTTTTAATAAAAACAGTTACGCCTTCTAATGGTTCCCCTTTGGGCTCGGAGACTTTGCCAGTAATTTCCTGTTGGTAGAAATAAATAGGATTTGAGGGTGTTGCCGCTTTGGCTTGACCCATCGCCAACATGACCAATAAGGCCATGGCTAAGAGGAACATGATGATAAGCATGCCCCGCTTGTAAAAATTTTTCATAATTTTACATTAGTTAAATGAAACATTTGTTTTATTAAAGCTTAGGCCTTCCCTGTACGACTGCAATCTCAAGGGAAGGCTTTTTAGCTTTTACCCGTCAAAACGAGTGTTCACTTTTCTTTTTTCCATATGCTAATTTTTTTAGGCTAAAACAATCAAAAAATTTGGCGCAAAAAATCACCGTACTCTAACTTAAAGCCACCTGACCTTAAGCTGAAATTGCCCGTCTGCGTTTTCCTTTTATGGATAACAGACTCCCCACCCAACTGTTATTACCAATAGGGGGTAATAACAACCCACGGGATTGTTTAAGAGGTTTTCCTGTTCCCGCAAACAGAATTAACAAATACACTTAATAAAGTGCCGGCCACTTTGGCCCGGTATGAAAAAAAATCTGGTTACTAAATGCGAGTTCTTTGTGAAGAAACAAAGGCTTTGAGAGGAGAATTAATCGCAAAAAAAATGGGCGCGAAACTCAACTTATCAAGTAGAGGTACTGGTATACCGTGCAACGATAAGAGAGCCCACGCCCGGGTCGTGAGCATCCTTGCTTATCATCTCGTTGCCAAAAATTACCAGTTTTCTACTTGAGACTCTAAGCGAATGCTTCTAATATTTTTACTTTAAGAAGTTCGCAAATATATTAATATGAGGTAAATATAGTAAATTTTTTCTAATTGTGTCAAACTTGACAATTTTTTTCGACTGTATGAATGGATATTGTGCTAGTGAAAGAATGGCGAAAAGCATATCGTAAAAAATTTAGTGAGCATTTAAAAAAACTGATCGATGAAAGTGATCGGGATATTGCTACCATTGCTTCCATTGGAAATATTGAAACTAAGGCTATTTATAGAGTGCTCGCCGATGAAAATGAACCTAAAATAACCACACTCTTACCAATCGCAAAAGGTTTGGATATTCATCCTATGGAGTTTTATAATTTTACTTTTTCACTTCAAGAATTAGAAAATAATTCTTAATTAATTACATCTAAACTTTTCTTTAATCTCTTTGTGGTTTCTCAAAATTTATTCTATTTAAATACTAAGTAGGAGCAACCTACCTTTATCTATAAGATTTTTTAAGGTAAAGACTTATTGTATTGAATCCATTTGAAAAGTCTTTTTCTTTTTTAATTCATTAATGAGAGGAAAGAAGCAATTATTTAAATCGAATATTAAAGTTTCTTTTTCTATGAGTCTAAAATCCCTATAAGCTCTAACGTGAGCGCCTCCATTACATTTTTTAAAATTATTTTCTCCACAATAACAGGTATAAAATAGTCTTAATTTTTTCCCATTGACTCTATCAATCAACAATTGAGTAATCCTTTTCAAGTCTTTAATTTTTAGAATATCGAAATATCCTTCAATTATGCCCATTATTCCATGGGAAAATTCTTCTTTGTACTCTTTATGAATTTCGTAATAGCTATTATGGTTTAAATAAGGTACAACGACCTCGCCAATAAAGGATGATAATTTAGGAGGCTTACTTTTTAAATAAATTTGAGCTTTTGCCTGAGTTGTAAAACAAAGAGAATTATCATTATTTACGTGTCTATCAAATTTCCTAGGTATCCTTTCATCTGTTTCAAAGACTTTAGGAAAATGATAAATTTTTTCAGGAAGGTGTAGATCGATATAATATCTGTCATTCCCCTCAACGTTTATATATCCTGTGAATCTCTTCTTTTCTGGAATATAAATTAAACCAGGAAATTTAAACTTTATTTGATCAGTATCAATTTGCATAAGGCTTTGGATTTACAACCGCCCCTACCAAACATTTTTCAATCTTATTACTCTTTTCCTCCTCGTCACGATCTTCACCCAATGGAAAACGATCTCCAAATTGATTATCTCTCAAAATTTCTGAGGCTTTACGGTAATTACATTCTTCTTTAGCTTTTTTACAATCTTCAACTAAGCTTCTCAAATAATTCAGAAAATTATTCTTTCTTTCACTGCTATAATTCTCAAACAAGTTTTCACCTTCTGGAGTAGTTGGTCTAATACATTTGAAATGATCGGGTTTTTCTAATTCTTCTAAAATAGCCTTCATTGTTAATCTGAACGAGTCATCCAAATTATCTTCTTCGACATAGTTTTCTACAATAAGAATTGAAAGTTCAAACCCACTAGGTAATTTTAAACCATCGTTTTCATTTTCCTGATAATCCTTCCAAGCTTTAGCTATTCTTGTATTTCTTTCAATCTGCTTATTTTTCTTGTCGTTATACCATTCGTAAAATGCTTTAGCATCCGCATCAGTCCATCCATCAATTTTGTGAGCCAATTGAATATCTCCATTTTTCTTATAATAAATTGGAAAATCGAAGTGATGTCCATCAGAAAATGTCACTCGAATACAAGCATTTCTTTTTTCAGGTTTCTTAGAGGTATAATTTTCTACAGCTTTATAAACCCATTCTTGCCACTCATTAATCGAGCGCTTATTATCTTCACCTTTCTTTTCAATAAAATAAATACCGTCGTCAGAATCATAAGGAAAAATCTTATTTCCATTTTCAATTCTACTCAGAGGATTAATAGAGGTATTCATTAGTTGCGATCCTTGACCATGAAATTTTGGTTGAAGTTCTTCAGGTTTCTCATCCTTAAACCATTTCCTGATCTGATCCCTTAGACCTTTTCTACTTTTCTTTAAGTCATATATTTTTTTCTCTGTTAACTTGATTTTTTTATCAAACTCGATAAATTCTTTATTTAAAACAGCCATAATTTTGGGGTATTAAGTGGTTAAGATTTTTATTAGTGCATTTCATTGAAATTCTACCTCTGGATTGATGGGGCAAACGAGAAGTATAATATTCTCCGTCAAGAAATTTTCCTTGATCATTTTTTATAAACCTCAGGACCTCTGTTCCTGTATGCTTATCTAATTTGTTAATTGAATTACCGTTATTATCATAATTATAAATCAAGCGATAATCACGACCATTTTCTGCCTTTTCCACATACATACCTTTATTAGTGGAAATAGATGATTTTTGACCGTCTTGATCATAGGTAGTTGTAGAAATTGTAATTCTTAAAGCATTTTGATCAATAACTTTAATCTGTTTAAGGTGGCCTCTAACCTCAGTACAATTCTCATCCAAATATTGATATTCAATTTCCCCTTCATAAATCCCAGAAAAGTCGTCTACTTTTGTCATATACTTGAAAGGCCAGATGTTCCAAAGTTTAGTGGTAATTAGATAGAAAACTCCTGCAACAGCTCCTAAAGCAGGAATTGAGAAACCCCAATGCATTTTTATTAAGAAAATTGGGATTACTAGGATAGATATTATAAATATAACCGGTGTCGGCTTTAAATATTGAAATGTTGATGAGTCCATAAGTAGGTTTTTAATTTAGTAATCATAATGGGCGATAATGATTTCATAATTTTGAATATTGATTTGGGTAACTATAAAATTACATCAATCATTATTTAATACAGCACTGATAAACAATGTTTTATGAACAGGATTTCAACATTTCTAACTTATGGAAAATAATTTATGGACAAAATGAATAATATTAACGGTTATCTGTAAAAATTATCTTAAAATCAATTATCTTAATAAGTATAAACTTTCAGAAAAATCCATTTTCGGGTACTTTATATTTCAACGATTCACCGCAAATAACGGGTGGTATGCTGAAAATGATTATTTTATAGATCAATTGTAAAAAAACTAAGCCGATTACTTCACGATCCCTCCGTAACCTGGCAATAGTTTGCCTAGTAAACTATAACTGCAGTTCTGGCAATCATCTGCTCAGTCTAGAATCCTTTAAATTAGAAAGATTTTTACTAAATTGCTCCAGCTACTCTACCCTACCTCGGAAGCATAAATTATTTACTACATACCCGAATCTTAATAATGGCAAAAAAGAAAACTACCAAAGAAAAATCTATTGAAGAAAGCCTGTGGGATGCTGCGAATAAATTACGTGGCTCCATCGAACCTTCAGAATACAAACATGTGGTGCTCGGGCTTATCTTCCTGAAATTTGCCAGTGATAAATTTGAAGTGCGCCGTGAGGAACTTGTTGCCGAAGGCAAAGAAAAGTATCTTGAGATGAAAGACTTCTATAATATGAAGAACGTCTTTTTCTTAGCAGAGACTTCCCGATGGAACTATCTTATTAAAAATGCGAAGCAAGACGATATTGCACTAAAGATTGATACCGCGTTAAACCAGATCGAAAAGAACAACCCATCTCTAAAGGGTGCATTGCCGGACAATTATTTTTCCCGCTTAGGACTGGACAAAAGTAAATTAGCCTCTCTTTTAGACACCATTAATAAAATAGATACTCAAAAAGACAAATCCCAGGATATTGTGGGGCGTGTATATGAATACTTTTTGTCCAAATTCGCGTTGGCGGAAGGAAAAGGAAAGGGAGAATTTTATACGCCAAAGAGTATTGTAAACCTTATTGCTGAAATGATAGAACCCTATAAAGGGATAATTTATGACCCGGCCTGTGGTTCAGGTGGAATGTTCGTGCAGTCTATCAAGTTTATCGAAAGCCACCACGGGAGCAAACGGGAAATTTCAATTTACGGACAGGAGTACACCAATACTACTTACAAACTGGCAAAAATGAACCTTGCCATTCGGGGGATATCTGCTAATCTGGGTGAAAAAGCGGCCGATACCTTTAGCAACGATCAGCATAAAGATCTGAAAGCAGATTATATTATGGCTAACCCGCCCTTTAATCAAAAGGACTGGCGTGGGCCGCAGGAATTAATTGATGATCCTCGATGGCAGGGTTATGAAGTCCCTCCAAAAAGCAACGCAAACTACGGCTGGATTCTAAATATGGTTTCCAAACTTTCAGATGATGGGGTTGCCGGGTTTATTCTGGCAAATGGAGCTCTTTCCGGGGGTGGCGAAGAATATAAAATTAGGAGAAAATTGGTGGAAAACAATCTGGTGGAAGCTATAGTGATTTTACCACAAAATATGTTTTATACCACTAACATAAGTGTAACCGTTTGGATCCTGAATAGGAATAAAACCGCACATTCACGTTCTATTGGTGATCAGGAACGCCATTACCGGGATAGGGAGGAGGAGGTTTTGTTTCTGGATTTACGCCAGATTGGGGAACCATTTGAGAAAAAATTCATTCAGTTTAGTCCAAAGCATATACAGGATATTGCCAAAACCTACCACGATTGGCAACAGGAAAATACAGATTATCAAGATATACCGGAATATTGCTACAGTGCCAACAAAGCAGATATTAAAAAGAAAGACTTCTCCCTGGTGCCCAGCAAATATATCGAATTTGTAAACCGGGATGAAAATATTGATTTTGATTCCAAAATGGCAGGTTTACAAAGCGAACTAACCGATCTATTACAACAAGAAGAACAATCTCAAAAGGAATTGTTGGACGTTTTTAAAGAGCTGGGCTATGCAATCAAACTATAAGCCTATTGGAGATTACATACGACTAGTTGATGAACGTAATAAGGAGTTAAAAATTTCTACGCTTCTAGGGTTAAGCATATCCAAAGAATTTATTCCTTCCGTGGCAAATACGGTTGGAACAAATATGCGCAACTATAAGATCATTCGTAAAAATCAGTTTGCTTGTAGTATTATGCAGGTGAGGAGAGATGGTAAAATGCCAGTGGCATTACTTGAAGATATTGAAGAAGCTATTATTTCCCAGGCTTATCCAGTTTTTGAAATTATAGATACCGAAGTTTTATTACCTCAATATTTGATGATGTGGTTTACACGCTCAGAATTTGACAGGCAAGCGACTTTTCACGCTGTTGGGGGTGTAAGAGGAAGCCTGGAATGGGAGGATTTTTTAGCTTTTGAACTTCCCGTTCCATCCATCGAAACACAGCGGGAAATTGTAAGGGAATATAATGTAATTAAAAAACACATCACACTGAATCAGCAACTTAACCAGAAACTGGAAGAAACTGCACAGGCACTTTATAAATACTGGTTTGTAGATTTTGAGTTCCCTGCTCATTTAAGCGGTACCCTGAGCGGAGACGAAGGGTATAAATCTTCCGGCGGAAAAATGGTTTATAACGTGGAACTGGATAAGGAGATTCCGGAAGGGTGGGAAGTTAAAACAATTGGTGACTTTGCATTCAAAATGAAGAGTGGAAGTACTCCTAATCGTAGTAGGCAAGAATATTGGTCAGCAAATGATCATCCCTGGATTAAAACCGGGGAACTTAAAAACAGTGTTTTAATTGAAGTAGAGGAATATATCTCAGATTTAGCTTTAAAGGAATGTCCAATAACACTTTTACCAATAAATACTGTATTGGTGGCAATGTATGGACAAGGAAATACTAAAGGTCAAGTGGGATATCTAAAAACACCTGCTGCAACCAATCAAGCTTGTTGTGCCATTATTTGTGATAATGAATATAAATCCACATTTATGTATTATCATCTCAGAGTAAATAGGAATGAGATTGTAAGTGTAGCGATCGGAGGAGCGCAACCAAATTTAAGTAAAGATATTATTGAAAACCTAATAATGGTTGTCCCAAGTGAAGAAACTATTTTAAATCACCCGTTTATTAAAATAATGAATCGCAAAGAAAAAATAACACGTAAATCTCAGCTCCTTATGAAACTACAATCAATAATGTTGAGTAAAATGAGTACGGTGGAAAAAACTGCAACAAGTGCAAAATCTGCACAAGTTCAAGAAGCAATAATAAAATAAGTATGAAGCACGAAGATTTAAAAAAAGTAATTGAAAGTTGTCATCTAAATTTTTTAATTGGTTCAGGTGCTTCAAAGAATTTTTTGGAAACATTGAAAGGTGTAGAAGATGCTCTTGATAATCTTGATAAAAAAAATGGGCTTTCAGATGCTCAAACTGATAAAAAGATTCTCAGGCTTATAGAGGTCTCAATAAAGAATTTTTACTTTAAAAAATGTATTGAAAAAAATATAGAATTGCTTAATATTTCAGATGATTCAAATGAAACCTTAAATAACTACGTTAACCTACTAAGTGCCTTAAATACCATACTAGCCAAACGCTCTTCAAATTTAGTTTCAAAACAAGTTAACCTATTTACCACCAATATGGATGTGTTTTTGGATATTGCTTTAGAGAAACTCAATTACGCATATAATGATGGATTTTCAGGAAGAATGAACACAAAATTTGGTACTGAAAATTTCCATAACATCATTAATAAAGTTTCTTCTTATTACGAGTATCAATCCGCAACACCTTTGTTTAATTTATTCAAGTTGCACGGTAGTTTAAACTGGAAATACAATAAGAAAAAAGATGAAATTCAATACGATAGTCAATTTGAAAGTACGAAGAAATTATCTAAGCTTCAGTTTGAAGACGCAGAATTGGTTAATTGTTTTGAAGGGGATGGAAAATTTTTAAATTTCTCAGATATTTATAAAGAAGCTAAATCTAAAGACCTTTCTAAAATTCAAGATAAAATTGATGAATTTTTAAAGGAGTATGACAATTTAATAATGGTGAATCCAAACAAAGAAAAGTTTGAGGAAACCACATTAAAACTATCTTATTATGAGCTATTAAGGATGTATTCAAACAATTTAGAAAAAGAAAATTCAGTTCTGTTTGTAACAGGTTTTTCTTTTGCTGATGAGCACATCCGAACTATTACACTTCGTACAGCAAAATCAAACCCAACATTATTGATAATCATTTTTGCTTATGATGAGAGTGCAGAGAAAGAGATTCGCAATAATTTAGGAGATAGCCAATTCTCAAATATCATATTTCTACCACGAGATAAAGAAAACTATTCTCTCAGCGAGGTGAATAAATCTGTTTTCAGTAAGGTTGTGAAAGAGTTTTTTGCACCTCCATCCAAAGAGGAAAAATCTATTGCAACTCAAAAAGAACTTCAGGATGGAAAATAATGCCGTATTACATATTGGCAATGTTGAATCTGTACGTGGACGCGTCGTAGAAATAAAGGTGAGTAAATCTAAAAATTCTCCACATTTATTGTACAATGGTCAAATTGTTAAAGGTATTTCTGTTGGTAACTATGTAAAAATATGTAAGGGGTTTGAAGAACTTGTAGGCAAGGTTGATGAAGAATTTATAATTGAAGATAAATTAATTTCGCAGAAAGATTATAAGCAGGAAAAGGCGAAAATTAAGAGGGTGCTGCGCTTGAGTTTGATTGGCTATTTTGAAAACCGAGTTTTTAAACAAGGGGTAAAAGAACTTCCGCTTATAGAGAATGAAGCCTTTCTTTTAACCTCAGAAGAATTTAGCAGGGTTCATAACTTCATTAAAGAAATCAATGGAAAACCTGATGAAGAACTTAAAATAGGTGTATTAAGCAATGAAACAGGAACACCAATAGGTATAGGTGTAAACAGCCTGTTTGCAAGCCATATCGGAATTTTTGGAAATACCGGAAGTGGCAAGTCCTATACACTTGCTAGTTTGTATCATAAATTATTTAATGACTATAGTGACAAGTCAGGATTTAAGAGAAATGCTAAGTTTCTCTTAATAGATTTTAATGGTGAGTATTCTAAAGGAACTGCAATTTTCACAAATAAAAAAGTCTTTCGATTAAATACAAGATTAGAACTTGATAAAATCAATAAACAAAATAAACTTCCTCTTGGAAAGGAGACATTGTTTAATGTTGAGTTTTTATCAATTCTTGCAGATGCGACTGAAAAAACTCAAAAACCTTTTCTGAAACGTACTATAAATCTTTTTACAAAAGTTGATAAGAAAAGTAATTCTTTAGAATACTTCAGAGGGATTTTGAAGAATCAAGTTGAAAGTCTTCTGTTGATGAGTGATAAAGAAAAATCATATCAAATAATTGATTATCTCGAACAGGTAATTGATTCAAATGGTAATGTAGAATTTAAAGCGAAATTTTTTCAAGAGTTAGATTGGCAAAATAAAAATCATCATTTCTACAAAAAATTAAATCCCCCTACTCGGCAACTAAAGATTGAAGAAATAAAAAAAACTAAAGTATATGAAAAAGCTTCAAAATATCAATTCCCTGCTAATGATATTGAATTAATTATTCATTACTTATATGTACAATTAATTAGTGATCTGCTAATTAATAAAGCTAAAAATGACCATATCATTCCTGCAATAAATAAGCTTAAAAGTAAAACTATTGATCTTCAGAAAGTAATTGATTTTAACAATGATGTCTCTATTTTCAAGGAATCCAATTTCGTTGTAATAGATTTGAATAATACCAATTTAGTCATTAAAAAAACTATTCCAATGCTTATTGCAAGTATGGAATATTTGCATCAAAAAATACGATATGAAAAATCCCAAAAATCATTATTTAATCTGATTATTGACGAAGCTCATAATATTCTTTCATATACCTCAAATAGAGAAAGTGAGACTTGGAAAGATTACCGTTTAGAAACTTTTGAGGAAATCATTAAAGAAGGGAGGAAATTTGGTGTATTCTTGACTATTGCTAGTCAAAGACCATCTGATATTTCTGATACAATTATCTCACAATTGCACAATTACTTTTTGCACAGACTTATTAATAACAGAGATATTCAGGCAGTAGAAAGAACTATTTCTTATTTGGACAAGGTTTCTTTTGATGCATTACCAATTTTGCCAACAGGTTCTTGTGTATTAGCAGGATTGAGTGCACAAGTGCCTGTAATTATTAATATCGAGGAAATACCTAAAAAATTTGAACCTTACAATAAAACCATAAGACCCACAGATTTTTGGGGAGAAGACGATGATGATGTAGATTTTACTGAAAGAAAAAGTGAAGAAACAACTTTTCAAGCTCATGAAGAATTGGAAGAAGATGATGATTTGCCGTTCTAAAATCTTAATATATGCCCGAAACCAACCGTATTGAATATAAACGAGAACTTTCAGAAGGCCTGGAGAAAGAAGTCGTGGCTTTTTTGAATTACAGAGAAGGTGGCATAATTTATATAGGCATAGATAAAGAAGGTAGGACAGTTGGCGTTCAAGATGCCGATAGCAACCAGTTAAAAATAAAAGATCGGTTAAAAAACAACATTCGTCCTTCAGCCCTTGGGCTTTTTGATATTGTAAGTGAAGAAAAGGATGGGAAAGAAATTTTAAAGGTTATTGTAGCCAGCGGTTCTGAGAAACCATACCATCTCAAAAAATACGGGATGAGTGAAAAAGGCTGTTTTATACGATTGGGTTCTGCTGCAGAACCCATGTCCCAAAAATTAATTGAAGAACTTTTTGCCTCTCGTACCCGGAATTCCATAGGGAAAATAAAAGCCCATCGCCAGGATCTAAACTTTGAGCAGCTTCATATTTATTACCAGGAAAAACAAAAACCCCTTAATAAACAGTTCAGGAAGAATTTAGAGCTTACAACCACCGAGGGTGATTTGAATTACGCCGCTTATTTGTTGGCCGATGAAAATAACCTTTCCGTAAAGGTCGCAAAATATAAGGGTGACACGCGAGTAGATTTAATGGAAAGCAACGAATACGGCTATTGTTCCCTTGTGAAAGCTACTAAGAGTGTACTGGATAAAATAAGCCTGGAAAACCGTACAATCACACAAATAACTCAGAAAGAGCGAAAGGAACATCGTCTATGGAATGCCATTGCACTTAGGGAAGCAATTATAAATGCCTTTGTCCATAATGACTATACCCGAGAAATAGCACCAAAATTTGAGATATTTAATGATCGCATCGAAATAACTTCCGCAGGTTCTTTACCTGATGGCTTAAGTAAAAATGAGTTTTTTGAAGGCTTTTCAATTCCCCGGAACAAGGAGCTGATGCGTATTTATAAAGATCTGGACCTGGTAGAGCAATTAGGTTCGGGAATTCCCAGAATACTGGAATCGTACAACAAAGAATGTTTCCGTTTTTCTGATAATTTCCTCAGGATGATATTTCCTGCCGCAGATGAAGTTTATAGGGAGACCCCTCTAGTCTCCCCCCAAGTTACCCCCCAAGTTACCCCCCAAGTATGGGATCTTCTTATTGTTTTTAAGGGCGAAGAAAGTAGAACCGAATTGCAAAAATCATTAGGGCTTGTGGACAGAAAAAATTTTAGAATCAATTACTTAAACCCCGCTTTAGAAGAGGGTTTGGTAGAATTAACAATACCGGACAAACCCAAAAGCAGTAAACAGAAGTATAGGTTAACTGAGAAGGGAAGAAAAGCCAGACAGGAATGAAATTTACCGAAGCACAACTGGAAAGTGTTTTTGCCAACCAGCTGGAACAGGAAGGTTATAAGCATCAATTAGGAGGCACTATCTCACGAAAGGAAGATGAAGTGCTCATTGAAAGTGATCTTCAGGAATTTCTATTGACAAGGTACCGGAAAAACGGGATTACTAAAAATGAAATAGATTCCATTATCCTTAGACTTAAAACTCTTCCGGCATCAGACCTCTATGAAAGCAACAAGGAGTTTATGCAAATGCTTTCTGATGGTTTTTCGCTAAAGCGGGAAGACCGTTCCCAAAAAGATATTTGGATCTATTTAATTGATTATTCAGAAGACAACCAAAATACTTATAAGTTCGTTAATCAGCTGGAAATTACCGGAACCCAAAAACGTATTCCTGACGGGATTCTTTATATTAATGGAATTCCGGTAATTGTTTTCGAATTCAAAACGGCGATTCAGGAAAATACCACCATTTATGACGCCTATATTCAATTAACAGTGCGTTACCAAAGGGACATACCTGAACTTTTTAAGTACAATGCATTTTGTGTAATTAGTGATGGTGTAAATACCAAAGCAGGTTCATTTTTTGCGCCTTATGAATTCTTTTATGCCTGGCGCAGGATCGCAGGATTGGCAAAAGAGGTTGACGGTATTGATAGTATGTTCACCCTTATCCAGGGAATGTTGCATCAATACAGGCTGCGGGACATCATTAAAAACTTTATTTATTTACCGGATAGCTCCAAAAAGGATGAAAAGATCGTGTGCCGCTATCCCCAGTATTATGCGGCAAGGGCTCTATTTGAAAATATTCAGAAAGTCCAAAAACCCAACGGAAACGGAAAAGGAGGCACCTATTTCGGGGCAACCGGTTCCGGAAAAAGTTATACCATGCTTTTCCTAACCCGGCTTTTAATGAAAAGTGATCATTTTGAAAGTCCTACTATTATTTTGATTACAGATCGAACCGATTTGGATGATCAGCTTGCAGGGCAATTTACCAATGCCAAAGCCTTTATTGGGGATGATGCTATCGTAAGTGCAGAAAGCCGTGCAGACTTACGCAAACGGATTAGAGGAAGGGAAAGTGGTGGCGTGTTCCTTACCACTATACATAAGTTTACAGAAGATACCGAGTTACTTACGAATAGAAGCAATGTTATTTGTATATCTGATGAGGCTCACCGGAGCCAGACCAATCTTGACCAGAAAATAAAAATCACAGAAAAAGGGGTAAAGAAAACTTTTGGCTTTGCTAAGTATCTTCACGATTCTTTGCCTAATGCTACTTTTGTAGGTTTTACCGGGACGCCAATCGATGCTACTTTAGATGTATTTGGGAAGGTAGTAGATGAATATACAATGACAGAATCTGTAATAGATGAAATTACAGTACGTATTGTATATGAAGGAAGGGCAGCGAAAGTGGCCCTTGAAAACAGAGAATTAAAGAAAATTGAGGAATATTACCGGGTAGCTGAGGAAGAAGGTGCGAATGAGTACCAGGTAGAAGAGAGTAAAAAGCAGTCGGCTAACATTAATGCCATTTTGAGTGATCCGGATCGTTTACAGGCCATAGCAGAAGATTTTGTCAATCATTATGAAAAAAGGCTGGAGGAAGGTGCTACCGTAAAAGGAAAAGCAATTTTCGTTTGTAGCAATCGTGAAATAGCTTACGAGCTTTATAAGAACATCATCGAATTAAGACCGGAATGGACAAAGATTAGAAAGGCAGAAGAAGGTGCCGATTTAACTGAAAAAGACAGGAAGCAACTCAAGCCTATTGAGAGGATAAAGATGATCATGACAAGGGGAAAAGACGATCCTAAAGAAATGTATGATCTTTTAGGAACCAAAGAGTACCGGAAAGAGCTGGACCGTCAATTTAAAAATGAGAAATCGAATTTTAAAATTGCCATTGTCGTAGATATGTGGCTTACAGGTTTTGATGTGCCGTTTCTGGATAGTATCTATATCGATAAACCCATCCAGCAGCATAACCTTATCCAGACGATTTCCCGGGTAAACCGGAAGTTCCAGGGCAAGAACAAAGGACTGGTAGTAGATTATATTGGTATTAAGAAACAAATGAACTTAGCTCTTGCCAAATACAATAAGGGTGAGCGTCAGAATTTCGAAGATATTGAAAAGTCCCTGAAGATAGTTAGGGACCACCTGGATTTACTGGCCAGGATTTTTCACAAATTTGATAGTACAGATTATTTCCAGGGAGATCCTTTAAGCCAATTGAACAACCTTAACCTGGCTGTTGAATACGTACAGCATACCAAGGAGCTGGAAACACGTTTTATGGATTTGGTGAAACGCCTGAAAGCTGCTTATGATATTTGTGCTGGAAGTGAAAAGTTAACACACGAAGAACGGGATTATACACATTTTTATTTAGCTGTAAAATCAATAGTTTTTAAACTCACCAGGGGAAATGCACCGGATACCGCCCAGATGAATGCCAAAGTAAGGGAAATGATCAGAAATGCTTTGGCAAGTGAAGGCGTGGAGGAGATCTTTAAAATGGGTGATCAAACCAATAGTCAGCAGGATATATTTGATGAGGATTATCTGGCAAAAATCGATAAGATCAAATTGCCCAATACTAAAATCAAACTTTTACAGCAATTACTGGCCAGGGCTATTGGAGAGATTAAAAAAGTGAACAAGGTAAAAGGAGTAGATTTTTCTAAAAAGATGGAAGGCCTGGTTTCCCGATACAATGAAAGAAAAGGTGATGTGTTACGCGGAGAGGTCTACGAAGAGATGGCAGAGCAGCTCACAGATCTTATTTGGCAGGTACAAAAAGAGTTTTCGGCCGGGGAAAAGTTGGGAATTGATTTTGAAGAAAAAGCCTTCTATGATATTTTAAAAGAGCTTTGTATCAAATATGATTTTCAATATCCCGAACATAAGCTCATCGAGCTCTCAAAGTCAATAAAAGATTTAGTGGACGAACAAGCGAAATTTCCAGACTGGAGCAAAAGAAATGACATTAAATCTGCCCTAAAGGTTGGACTTATTCTATTACTCGATGAACACGGTTATCCGCCGGTGGAACGGGATGAAGTTTATGAAGAAATATTTGAACAAGCGGAGAATTTTAAGAAAAATAGAGCGGTGTAAATGAGTTACTATGCTTTATAGCATTCCTTTAAATGATGACTCCTTTTAGACAATTATCCTAATAGCCTTAAAATAATAGCGCCAATTACTTGTAATTCAGCTTTCTTTAGAAAGCTTTTTTAGTCTTTTTTAAAAGTTATAAGTCAGTATCATAGGTTATGTTTTTACCTGAAATTTAATTTTACAGATGGATATTTATTCGCTATTTAAAAAATCGACTTTTTATTCTGTGTGATTTCGACATTTTATGGATCTAACGTTTCGCATTTCTTCACTGCTTTACTTTTAGGAATTTTTTAAAGCTGCATCTCTAAGGGATATATATGAGAACTTTTTACGATAGGGAAGAGGATGTATTTCATAGCTATCAGGTTTCAGGCATGCTGAGCTATTCCAGGGAAGTAATGGGCAGTAATTCAAGATTGGATCTTAATTACTAAAATTTTGAATCTTATTAACGATGGAAAATTAATGGTTACTTTCTAGAGTTAATTTCCGGAATAAATATAAAATTCCGTTTCAATTGATATCAAACGGAGATTTTCTATATGGCTCTTATTTATTTATTAAAAAAAAATGAGATTCTGTACTTATTCTGTACTAGATGAAAAAACAAAAGGCTCTCGATTTCTCGAAAGCCTTAATTTTAGTAGTAGCGAGACCGAGATTTGAACTCGGGACCTCCGGGTTATGAATCCGACGCTCTAACCAACTGAGCTACCTCGCCGTAGGTATTTCACATTTTCTTAAATCGCCCGGATGCCTTGTCAAGCAAGGCCTCATGGCTTTTTGTGAATGCGGGTGCAAATATAAAAACTATTTGTTTTGAACCAAACTTTATTTTCTAAAATATTTATTTTGATTTCTTTTAATCTTTCAATTTAATATCTATATTGCCCGAAACTAATTAATCAAAAATGGAAGAAAAGATCAAGTACGAAATGGAGTTTCCAATTCAAGCTTCTCCTTCATTACTGTTTCAATATATTTCAACTCCCTCAGGTCTAAGTGAATGGTATGCCGATAATGTGAATTCCCGGGGTGAATTTTTTACGTTTATTTGGGAAGGTAGCGAAGAGAAAGCCAAGCTCGTTAGTAAAAAGAGCGATGAGCGAATCAAATTCAAATGGATCGATGACGAGGAAACGCCTTACTTTTTTGAATTACGCATTCAGGTAGATGATATCACCAAGGATGTTTCGTTGATGATCACCGACTTTGCCGAAGAGGATGAGATCGATGAAGGTAAGATGCTATGGGAAAATATGGTATCAGACCTGAAACAGATCCTTGGATCGGCCTAAAAAGTATATTTATAATAGTACCTTTGCCCCGTTAAAAAACGGGGTTTTTTTATGATCAATTTAGACGGAAAACTAGTACAGAAAAAGAATGCGCAAATCTCGGTGTACAATCGGGGTTTTGCCTACGGAGATTCAGTTTTTGAAACCATCAGGGTGATCAACGGTAAAATAATGTTCTGGGAAGATCATTATTTTAGGCTAATGGCATCCATGCGTATCATGAGAATGGAAATTCCAGCCAGTTTTTCTCCTGAATTTCTTGAGCAGGAAATTAAAGACCTCATCGAGGCGAACGATCTGCTTGACTCTCCAGCCAGGATAAGGTTTGCCGTATACCGAATTCAGGGTGGATATTACACTCCGGCTACCAGGGAAATCGGTTATGTGATCAATGCCGAACCTCTTGAAAATGCCTTTTATATTTTAAATGAAGAGGATTACGAGATCGAATTGTTCAAAGACCATTATGTAACCTCAGGTTTGTTGTCTACTATAAAATCCAACAATCGCGCGGTAAACGTGTTAGGAAGTATTTATGCCAGTGAAAATGCCTATCATAATTGCTTGCTGCTGAATGAAAAGAAGAGCGTAGTGGAAGCCCTTAATGGAAACATATTCGTGGTAAAAGGGAAGACTATCAAAACACCTCCTTTAAGCGACGGGGTATTGAACGGCATCATTCGAAAGCAACTCATTAATATTCTGAAAAAAACGGAAGATTTTGAACTGGAGGAAAGCTCTGTTTCCCCTTTTGAATTACAGAAAGCAGATGAGATCTTTATTACCAATATCGCGGTTGGAATTCAACCAGTAAGCAAATACCGAAAAAAGGTATTTACAAACGAAGTCGCCCGGCAACTAATAGGAAAATTAAATACCCAGGCAAGATTGGGCTAATTATAAGTGGGATTTTCTGGGGAATTAGACCAGAGAACATATTCTCCGCCTAATTCCAGCATCTTATCTTTCCAGAACGAATTATAAGGTTTTTCTAATAAGTCTGTATGATCTTCGTTTGCGGTGATCACCCACGAATGTGAATTTAACTCTTCATCCAGCTGGTGGGCATCCCATCCTGAATAACCCAGGAAGAATTTGATCTGTTTTTCATCGATCTGCTCTTCAGCGATGAGATCCATTACTGCTTCAAAATTTCCGCCCCAATAAATTCCGTTAGCGATTTCAATGCTATCAGGGATTAGGTGCGGTATTTTATGAATAAAATAAAGATTGTCCTGTTCAACGGGACCTCCATTGTAGACTCTGAAGTTCCCTTTGATTCCGGGAATAAGGTCTTTCAGGGTAAAATCCAGGATTTTATTCAATATAAAGCCAACCGAACCATTGTCTGAATGATCAGCCAGGAGAACCACAGAACGATTAAAAGAGACATCTCCAATTATGGATGGTTCTGCAACGAGAAGATGACCCTTGGTTGGTTTTAAAGAGATCATTATAGCAGTCTTTTTATCTAAACTAATTATTTCCTAGAAAAAATGCAATACAATTGCCAATTTTTAAACAAAAAAAGCCTTCCCGAAGGAAGGCTTTAAGAATTTTCTTATGCAAATTATTAGTTTACAGCTTTTTGAAGATCAGCTCCGGCCTTAAACTTAACTACATTCTTAGCAGCGATTTTAATGGTTTTTCCGGTTTGTGGGTTTCTTCCTTCACGAGCAGCTCTTTTGGATACTGACCAAGATCCGAATCCAACTAGTGATACTCGGTCTCCCTTTTTAAGAGATTTCTCTACGTTCTCAAGGAAAGACTCTAATGCTTTTTTTGCTGCTGCTTTAGAAATTCCAGCATTTTCAGCCATTGCATCAATTAAATCTGTTTTGTTCATAATTTGAAATTTAAATTAATTGTTGGTTAAACATTCTGTTAAACTGGTATACAAATTTATACGGATTTCTTGTCCATGCAAGTAATGACAAGGGAAAAGGCCCTATTTGTTAATAACTTGACCGATTTGTTGATAAAGATAATTGTTTTTTATTAAAATGCAACAAATTCAGCATTAATAAGGCCTCAGCGCATTTTTGCGTCTTCAGGAAAATTATATCCGTTTAAGAGTGCTTTCGTTGTCATTTTTTTCTTTCCGGGAAGCTGTAGTTCATTCACTATTATACTCCCATCTTTTGCGGCAATTTTCACCTTCCCCTCCAAAACTTTTAGAGTACCATATGGAAGATCTGGCGCCTGCGTGTCTTTTTCCACATCGTATAGTTTCACTACGAGGTTTCCAGAGGCTGATTCCATAGTAGTCCAGGCGCCAGGGTAGGGGTTCAAACCTCTTATGTGGTTATATATAGTGGTCACCGGTTTACTCCAGTCTATTCGAGTATTCTCTTTGGTAAGTTTAGGAGCAGGTTTAAGATCGGGCGATTCAACCTGCGGTTTCGCGCTTATTTCATCTTTCTGAATTTTTTCCAGTGTCTCCACCACCAGTTTAGCTCCAACTTCCATGAGCCTATCATGAAGAGCCCCAACATTTTCAGTCTTCTCTATCGAAACCTCCTCCTGTGCGATCAGGTTACCGGTATCGATCTTCTCATCTAAAAAGAAAGTGCTAACCCCGGTTCTTTCTTCACCATTAATTACCGCCCAGTTAATAGGAGCGGCCCCGCGATAATCGGGAAGCAGGGAGGCATGAAGATTAAAAGTGCCCAATGGCGGTAAACTCCAAACCGATTTCGGCAACATTCTGAAGGCCACCACTACCTGTACATCTGGATTCAATTCTGAAAGTTCCTTTTGAAAACTCTCGTCTTTCAGATTTACCGGTTGTAATATTTTAAGGCCTTTGGAAACCGCATACTCTTTAACGGCGCTGGCCTTCAATTTTCTTCCCCGTCCGGCAGGCCGGTCTGGTGCCGTAATAACTCCCACTACATTGAACCCGTTATCCAGGATCGCTTCCAGGCTTCGAACGGCAAAATCTGGAGTTCCCATGAAAACGATTTTTAGATCTTTCATTTTCTAGTTGATTTTATATTTATTATTGGCTGTTCTTTGCAGCAGTTCTTTTTCACATAATAAAGCCAGAACCTTTAAAACAGAGGCCTCCTGGTAATCCAGGGCAGATACGATCTCCCTGGAATCTTTAGGCCCGGTTTTCAGAAATCTTTTTATGGCCAGGTAAATCTCGTTCATATCGTCCCTTGAAATATCCTTTTTATCTTTGTTGCATACCGAACATTTTCCGCATGCCTCCGGATTCTCTTCTCCGAAATATCTCAAAAGCTGAACCTGTTTGCAAATGCTATCGTTTTCAACAAATTCCAGCACCGCTTCAATCTTTCTTCTTTTTGTTTGCAAATATTCTCTGATGTATCCTGAAAGCGGATTAAGTGTAGATTCGTCTTCTCTTGGTACCAGAAAATTAATGCTGGCATCGTGTTTCGAGAATTGGAAATCTATGATCTCTTTGGCCGCGAGCTCTTCCAGAATACCAAGCACCTCTTCCTCTGAAGAATCAGATTTATCGATAACCGAATTCAGGCTGAAAGGCACCAGGCTTTCAAATATCCCGCCGTAATTTCTTAAAATCACCCTGAGGATATGAGCATATTTAGGATTTTCATCCAGGTAGGCATCGAGATGATTGGCTGGTAAAAGGATCTGAATCTCTGTTTTCTTCTGGTAGTTCTGCTGAAGCCTTAAAACGCTGCATCGGTCTAAAAGCTGAATGGCGTTGTATGTCTTATTCGCATTGAACTGGTACTGATGGCAGAAATCTGAAAAATTGAAATCATGGATGCTTTGCTCACCTTCACCAAAAGCAATTCTGAAATAGGAATTCAGTTTACGGTATACAAGTTTTACATCTTCAAAAGAGGGCAGAGTATTCAGGAATTGATTCTTTAGAACCGGGATATCGCTGGCATTGGTTAAAATGATCGCCCTGGCAGGCTGCCCATCTCGCCCGGCGCGACCTGCTTCCTGGAAATAACTTTCAATACTTTCCGGCAGATCGATATGGATCACATTTCTTACATCGGGTTTGTCTATTCCCATTCCAAATGCGGTAGTGGCCACCATGACGCTAATTTCATTCTTTTGCCAGGCTTTGAAGTTCCTGGCCTTGTCTTCCTTTTTCATCCCACCGTGGTAGGCAGTTGCTGAAATAGAATTTTTATTCAGAAAATTGCTGATCTCCAGCGTAGCATTCCTGCTCCTTACATAAATAATTGCCGAATCTGTTTTCAATAACTGGGTTAAACGGAAATACTTATCCTCAGTCTTAATCACTTCGTAATAAAGGTTCGATCTTTGAAAGGATTTCTTATGAACAACCGGCTCTTTTAGTTCTAACTGAACACATATATCCCTGATCACTTCCGAAGTGGCCGTGGCAGTGAAGGCAGCGAAATGTACCTCCGGAAGTAGCTTCCGCAAATCGCTGATATTTCGGTAAGCCGGCCGAAAATCGTGTCCCCATTGTGAAATACAATGCGCTTCATCCACGGTAATAAAACTGATGTTCATCTGTTTAAGTCGCTCTCTTACCAGTTCCTGCTGTAGTCTTTCAGGAGAGAGGTAAAGAAATTTGAAATTTCCGTATATACAATTATCCAGTTTTCGATCCAGGTCGCTATACTGAATTCCGCCGATAATGGCCATGGCCTTGATATTTCGTCGCTGCAAATTGGCGACCTGGTCTTCCATCAAAGCAATGAGCGGGGATACCACGATACAGATGCCTTCCATCATCATGGCCGGAACCTGGAAACACAGAGATTTTCCGCCACCTGTTGGAAATAAAGTGAGCGAATCCTGTTTTTTGTAAATAGATTCTATCACTTCCAGCTGCTGTGGCCGGAATTCCTGGAAACCCCAGTATTCCTTTAATATTTCGAGTGCTTCTTCCTGCAAACAGTTTTAAATATTATTCAAAATAAACCGGGTGCGTTCTTCAACCGATAATTTTGGAACTTCTAGTGGCTCATAACCATAGTTCCTGTAGGTGGAATAAAGATAATCGGAAATTTTTAAGGCTTCCTCAAAGCTTTCATATCGTTCATTGTCACTTTTGTAGATCTCCTTCCAGGGAGGGAGGATAAAAATCTTATCATATGGATGATCCTTGCAGATCTTGTCAAAAAGATCGGGGTAAGGGGTTTTAAAATAATCCATATAAGCCAGCACATCGGGAAGACCACGATCTATGAAAATATGGTCGCCTGTCATCTTATCGGCTTCTATATACTGTTTTAAACGGCCTTCGAGCAATTTTTCACTGAACAATAAGGGTCTTTCCAGGAACAACTGGGCTATTCCTTCTTTTTGAGCTTCCAGGGTGACCTGCCTAGAGATCTCGTGCAGGCAGTTTTCGCCTTTTTCTTCCAACCGGTGAACTATGGAAGACTTTCCAGTTCCGGGCCCTCCGGTTATTACTATTTTTCTGCTTTTCACCCAGCAAATTTCGTCAATTGAAATTGATTATAAAAATGTGATCAATCCTTGTATCTTTGCAGACAATCGAAGGAGAAAAAATATGAGTGATTCAAAGAAGAACCCTGAAGAATTTTACGCCAAGCTTAAAAAACAGCTTCAGGATACGGCGATGTGGCCTTCAGAATATTTATATAAATTCATAGTTCCTACTAAAGGCGAACAAATAGGGCAGGTAGAAGATATCTTTAATAATATGGGGGCGGTTATCGAAACTAAACAATCCAAAAAAGGGACTTACACCAGTGTTTCTATTAATGTACGCATGAAGAATCCAGACGCTGTAATCAAAAAATACAAAGAAGTGGCTGCGAATGTAGAGGGAGTGATCTCGCTTTAGAGGTAGCACAAATGCGCTTAATAATTGTGCTTCTTGAGTATTATTTACTATTTTGCAGGCATCAGCGAACTTCAAATAAAACACCAACTTAAACTTCAATTTTGACAAACGCATTAGAATACAACTCCGAAAGGAGCAAACTGATAATACCTGAATACGGTAGACACCTGCAAAAAATGGTAGAGTACGCCGTAAGCATTGAAGATGGTGCTGAAAGGAATAAAGTAGCCCGTTCTATCATAGCGGTAATGGGAAATATGAATCCTCATCTTCGTGATGTACCCGATTTTCAGCATAAATTATGGGATCAGTTATTTATTATCAGTGACTTCAAACTGGATGTTGATTCTCCATTTCCGAAGCCTACAAAAGAAATGCTGGCTGAGCGTCCGGATATGCTAAGCTATCCTGAAAACAACCCGAAATATCGATTCTATGGCAATAACATCAAAAGAATGATAGACGCCGCGAAAGATATGGAGGAAGGTGATTTTAAAGAAGCCCTGGTGCTTACCATTGCCAACCACATGAAGAAATCCTACCTTAACTGGAACAGGGATTCTGTGGACGACGAAGTGATCTTTGAACATTTGAAAGACCTAAGCAATGGCAAGATCAACCTTAAAAATGCCGATGAAGACCTCAGTGAGGCTTCAGATCTTATTAGAGGTGGAGGCAACAAAAAGAAGTATTCCAAATCAAAAAAGTCTGGCCGTAAAGGAGGCCGTAAACGCCACTAAATTCACAATCTTTTAATGGGAACATTTCAAATTGAAGGCGGGCATCGTTTAAGCGGGGAAATTCAACCCCAGGGAGCTAAAAACGAGGCACTGCAGATCCTGTGTGCAGTACTGCTTACCGATGAAAAAGTAATTATCAATAATATTCCGGATATCCTGGATGTGAACAAGCTAATCAAATTGCTTGGCAATCTTGGAGTAAAGGTGGAAAAGCTTGGAAAAGGAAGTTATTCTTTCCAAAGCGATGAGCTGGATATGGATTATCTTGCCAGTGACCAGTTCAAGGTCGATGGCGGAGGGCTTCGCGGTTCCATTATGATCGTTGGTCCGCTTTTGGGTAGATTCGGAAAGGGATTTATTCCGAAACCCGGTGGAGATAAGATCGGAAGAAGAAGGCTTGATACCCATTTTGAAGGTTTTATGAAACTGGGTGCCAGCTTTAGGTATAATAAAGAAGAACGTTTTTATGGAGTAGAAGCTCCTAACGGACTCAAGGGAGATTATATGCTCCTTGAGGAAGCTTCGGTTACCGGGACTGCAAATATCGTGATGGCAGCCGTTCTGGCTAAAGGCACTACCACCATCTATAATGCCGCGTGTGAACCCTATCTTCAGCAGCTATGTAAAATGCTGAATTCAATGGGAGCTGATATAAAAGGCGTTGGTTCTAACCTGCTTATTATTGAAGGTGTTGAAAAGCTGGGAGGTTGCGAGCATACCATTCTACCAGATATGATCGAAATTGGATCCTGGATTGGGCTGGCCGCGATGACTCAGAGTGAGATCACCATCAAGAACGTGAATTGGGATATGCTTGGGATCATCCCGATCACCTTCGGAAAACTGGGTATTAAACTGGAAAGAAGAGGGGATGATATTCATATTCCAGCCCATACCAATGGTTACGAGGTGCAGAGTTTTATAGACGGATCTATTATGAGTATTAGTGATGCACCATGGCCTGGATTCACTCCTGATCTTTTAAGCATCATGCTGGTAACAGCCACCCAGGCACGAGGCAGTGTGCTTATTCACCAGAAAATGTTCGAAAGCCGATTGTTCTTCGTGGATAAATTAATAGATATGGGAGCAAAGATCATACTTTGTGATCCGCATCGGGCTACGGTTATTGGGCACGATTTCAAATCTCAGTTGAAAGCGACTACCATGACCAGTCCGGACATTAGAGCGGGAATTTCATTGCTTATCGCGGCGCTTTCCGCAAAGGGAACTTCCACCATTCATAATATCGAACAAATAGATCGAGGATATGAAAATATCGAAGAACGTTTGAGAGCGATAGGGGCGAAGATCACCCGGATCGCCTAAGACATAAAAAATTATGAAATAAAAAAGCTGTTCGTTTTGAACAGCTTTTTTTATGATTTGAATGGAAGGAAATTAAGCCTCCACTTCGTTTTCTTTATTGATCCACCTTATAAGAAGTTTGGAATCCATCGACGGGAAAAAATCGGTACTTCCCATATCATCCACAGGAACCTCGAACCTAATCTTTGTACCATCTTCCAGGTCTGCTTCATAATAGGCCACTTTGATTCTGATGAACTGTAATTTCGCTTCCGGATTTTGTTTGTATAAAGCTTTTTTAATCTCGTTGAGTTCCATTTATTTGAATTTAGATTAAACTTCTTCGGTTTTTGCCTTCTGCTTATTTTCCTTGTAATTAAAAAGATTCTGATCCTTGATCATTTTCGTGGTCTTTTCAGGCAGCATGTCTTCCCAGCCTTCTTTTCCCTCGGTGATCATTTTCAACACTTCTCTCGAATAGATGTCCAGGATCTCCGGGTTATAATTGGTAATATCTTCCACACGACCATTGTACTTGAAGAACTTGTACAATTCCTTCATACGTGGATGTACCTTAAGATTTTCGCTGGTGGTAAGCTCACCGGTTTCAGGATCTTTAAGAGGATATAGATATACCTTCAGGTCTTTAAAGAACAGCTTTCCAAATGCTTCAAGGATACCTCCACTTAGGTGTCGGTAATATTTCTCATCAAAGATATCTACCAGGTTGTTCACTCCCATGGTTAGACCCATTCGCTGTTTCGAATATCTTGAGAAATACTCCACAACGCGGTAATATTCCTGGAAATTGGAGATCATCACGGTTTGTCCAAGCGAGCAAAGCAGTTCAGCGCGATCCATGAAATCCCGTTCATCGATCTCACCTTCGGCTCGAAGGTTGGAAAGGGTGATCTCGAAAATGATCTCTGTATTCTCTTCTGAAACCTTGGATTCACTGAAGAACATCTCTTTCGAGCGTTCATACATGTCCATATTTACCTTGGTTACCGGGCGGAAGCTTCCTCTAAGTGCCAGGATGTTCTTTTTGTATAGGATTTTGGCCGGAAGCACGTTATTTCCGTCAGGTCCGAACATAACCGCCTCGGTCATGCCATTTTTTACCAGTTGTAAACTCATCAAACGATTGTCTACTTTTTCGAATCTTGGCCCGGAAAAGTTAATGGTATCGATCTCGATCTGGTCTTTATCTATATGATCGTACAGATATCTTAGAAGTTTCTTAGGATTATCATACTTGTAATATGCCCCGTATATAAGATTTACCCCAAGGATTCCCAGGGTATTTTGCTGGTGCCGTGCATCATTTTCGTGAAAACGAACGTGAAGCAGGATCTCGTTATAATCTTCTTTTGGATCTACCTGGTACCTGATTCCAACCCATCCGTGTCCCTTGTATTTCTTGGCAAAATCTATGGTAGCTACGGTATTGGCATAGGTAAAGAAGAGTTTATTGGGATGTTTCTCGCGGGAGATTCGCTGTTCGATAAGGTTGGTTTCGTGAGCCAGCATTTTCTTCAGCCTGGCTTCGGTAACATATCGCCTGTCGCTTTCCACACCATAAATGGCATCACTAAAATCCTTATCATAGGCACTCATCGCCTTGGCAATGGTTCCAGATGCGCCACCGGCCCGGAAAAAGTTACGTACTGTTTCCTGGCCTGCACCAATTTCAGAAAACGTCCCGTAGATGTTTTCATTCAAATTGATGCGAAGGGCTTTACTATTTATCGAAGGAACATTTTCAAATTCCTTGTCGCCCATTATAGTAATTGGCATATTTTTTCTTTTTAGTAAACAATGTTTTTTGTGTACTTCAAAAGTACTAAAAGCGCTAGGCATACAAAAAAATATATTTACTTTTGTGTCAAAAATAACAGCCTTTGCAAGTTATCTTTCTAGGAACCGGAACATCTCAGGGAATACCAATTATTGGGAGCGAACACCCGGTATGCCTTAGTGAAAATCCAAAAGACAAACGGCTGCGTGTATCTGTTCTTATTTCATGGAACGAGCATAATATTCTTATTGATTGCGGGCCCGATTTCAGGCAGCAGATGCTGGCCAATGATGTGAAACACCTGGATGCTATTTTCTATACGCATGAGCATAATGACCATACTGCCGGGCTGGACGATATACGCCCATTCTTTTTCAGGCAGGGAGATATTCCGGTCTATGCCCATAAACGTGTGCTGAAAGCCCTTCGGAAACGATTTGATTATATCTTTACCACTGAAAATAAATACCCCGGAGCTCCAGGGGTTATAGAACACCAGATCGAGAATAAACCCTTCAATTTTAAAGGCCTTACGGTAACTCCGATTAATTTCATGCATAACCGTTTACAGGTTTTTGGATTCAGAATCGAAGATTTCGCTTACCTCACCGATCTAAAATCTATAGAAGATGAGGAAGTTGAAAAGTTGCAGGATCTCAAGGTCTTGGTTGTGAATGCGCTGCGAATTGAAGCTCATCATTCACATTTCAATCTAGAGGAAGCTTTAGAATTTATTGAACGGGTTAAGCCAGAAAAGGCCTATTTGACACATATAAGCCATATGTTGGGATTCCATGACGAAGTAGAGGCGAGCCTGCCAGAAGGCGTTCATCTGGCCTATGATAATCTTAAAATTAAGATCTAGAGATGAAAAGCAAGATCCTGATGTATCTGTTCATATTCACCCTGTTGTTCACTATCTTCATTTATGTGAACGATAAGCGAATTCTGGACTCCAAGGAAAACCAGATCCAGCAACTTCAAGCTGAATTAGAGAAAGTGGAAGAACCAGCTCTTCAATCATCTGAAAATGATTTGAGCTATTTTGGATTTGCAAATAACGAGGATGCGATCACTTACTTCGAGAACAGGGATATAGATACTGAAAACCTGGAAGCCGAGATCGAGGATGCGATTATCAGCAAGAACAAAGCGGGCGAGGATAATCCTTTGGTTCCGCATGCGGGCATGGAAGGAGATATGCGTATCAACCGAATCAGGGTTTTGAACCATAAATGGATCATCGCCGATTTTACCGACGGCACTTACTGGGGCGAAGTTTTCCTAAGTTATGAGATCGGGGAAAATGGAGAGATCAGTTTTACTCCTGAGAAATCCTTTTTATACCCTCGCTCTTAGATCCTTGCTTTAAACCACTCGCGTAATTCATAAAAATTTTGTGGTGCCACTCCGTGACCTACGGGGAATTCTGAATATACATTCTCAACGCCAAGGCTATCCAGGAAAGGCTTGTTCTTTCTAGCCCACTCAACTGGGATCACCTGGTCTACCGAACCATGTGAGCAGTAGAATTTCAGTTTGGAGAAATCATTGTTCTCATAGCCCTGCTTCAGAATTTCTTTATTTACATACCCGCTTAGCGCGACCACATTTCTTATTTTTTCAGGGTAGGAGAGTGCCACGGCATAACTAAGGATGCTTCCCTGGCTGAAGCCAAGTAAGTTAACATTTCCAGGATCTACCTCGTAGTGGCTAATCACTTCATCTATGAAATCCCGAATGGTATCCCTGGAAGTAATGGCCTGCGCATCATCGCTGAATTTTCCATCTGTATTATCCCAATGAATGGCATACCAGGCATTTCCAAAGGGCTGCATACTGTAGGGCGCCTTAGCCGAAATGATAAACAGTTCTTCGGGTAGTTCGTCAGCGAAGGAGAACAGATCGTTCTCATCGCTTCCATAACCGTGAAGCAGGATCAAAACAGGCGGGTTTGGGTTGTCTTTTTTAGGTTTTCTTACCAGGTGTTGAAGCGAAAAATCTTTATTCATTATGTAATCGTGCTAAACCATTTTTGAAATAGAGGTCCCAGAATCGGTACCTCGCGCATTTCTCCTTTAATCGCATTAAGTAGTCCATATCCCCAGAGCACGAAAAAGAACACATAAAAGGCCCCAACGATAATACCCTGGTCAAACATGCTAACCAAAGCGCCTATCAGGTAAAAGGTTATGTGTATCCCAAAAGCCTGTCTTATATGGAAACTGGCAAAGGGATCTTTAGGATCCAGATTCATAAAATAGGCGATAATGGTCCCTACGATCGTGATGTACGAAACCACTGCGGTTGTTTTGGCTTGTCCGGTTGTTGTATTCATGGCTCCAGGATTTACTGAGTTAGCGTGCCTTTTTTGGTTATGACCCCAAATGCTTTCCCGTTCAATTTTTTACCGAGAAAAATACTGTTCTTTGAGCTTGAGAAAATATCTCCTTTTGCAAAGTTAAAAGCTTTTTCAGGAATAAACAGGCTGAGATCGGCAGGTTCTCCTTCTTTTATTTCATACTCGGGAATGCCGAAACGCTTCTTCCCGGCAGTCAGGAATTCTATAGTCTTATTTACATCGAAAATCGTACACAAGGCTCCAAAAGCCGATTCCAGGCCAATGGTTCCATAAAGCGCATTATCGAATTCTACCTTTTTATGTTCCGTATCTATTGGGTTATGGTCTGTAGTGACCATATCTATCGTGCCATCCTGCAGTCCTTTTCTTAGAGCTTTCACGTCTTGTGCAGTTCGTAATGGAGGTAATACCTTGGTATTGGCATCGAATTCCTCCAGTTCGTCATCTGTTAGCAAAAGATTGTGAATAGCCACACTGCAGCTTACATCCAGGCCTTTCTTTTTAGCTTCCCTGATAAGTTTTACCGATTTTTCAGTAGAAATGGTAGGTATATGTAATTTCCCGCCCGTGTATTCCAACAAATATAGGTCACGCGTGATCTGAAGTTCTTCTGCCAGGTTTGGTATTCCTTTTAGCCCCAGCCTGGTACTGTTCTCCTGTTCGTTAACGATCCCGTTCCCGGCAATGCGATTTTCCTGCGGGAAACTCTGAACCAGCGCATCGAAATTCTGTGCATATTGCAGCGCTATCTTCAGCAGATTTGGATTGCGAAGCGGTAGTTTGTAATCCCCGAAACTTACGGCACCAGCCTGCTGCATATCCAAGAGTTCAGCAAGGTCAACGCCTTCGCTTTTCATGGTAAGCGCTCCAACCGGATATAAAACAACAGGATGCTGGCTCGCTTTGTTCTTAACAGACGCGATACCTGAACTATGATCCAGCACCGGTTGCGTATAGGGATTGAGCGCAACAGAGGTAAATCCAGATTTGGCAGCCGTATCAAGTCCGTTTGCGATGGTTTCCCTGTCTTCGAATCCAGGTTCGCCAAAACTTACGCTACTATCAAACCAGCCTTTCGAAACATGTAGATTGGGAACGGCTATTTCCTGATCGGTTTTTTCGTTGATTGACTTTCCGATCTTTTTAATTATTCCGTTTTCGATAAGGATGTCAACCGACTTTTGATGGTGGGCCGATGATTCATCTAAGACTGTAACCGATTTTAAGACTAGCTTCATTTAAAGAATTTTATTAGTAGCATTTCCGCAGCTAAAAAGAACAAAGCAAAAATAACAAACCATTTCCAAAGCGCATTGATTTGCGAAGCGGCATTTGCCTGGGTGAAATACTCTTTTACCGAATCAATTACTTCGACCCCTTCGATATCCTCCACATTAACGAATTGCAGTTCGCTTTCTTTTCGGTCGTAATTTAAACTTATCATTCCCAGTTCTTCCTGCCCGGCTTCTACGGTATAATTTCCAGCCGCGAGATCCAGCCCCGTTGTGCTGAGTTGAACCCGGTTGTTAAAATTTTGCTGTTGGGGGATGACTGAAGCTTCTGAATTGCTCAATTTGAGAACCTCGTCTTTTCCTAGGCTTGCCTGTATGTCGATCTTAGAGTCGCTCCCGGTTAAATAATACAGTTGGGGTTTCTTTAGAGATTCTAGGCCTATCTGGTAAAAAATCGGAACGATCAAAGGAGAATTCTGGAAATTGGAATTATCGCTATTCAGAGCTGCTGAAAAAAGATAAGCCGCATTATTAGCGATCAAAAAAGGTGAATTGTCTTCGTATAACAGGATGCTGCCACGCAATGGCAGAATGTAAGAAGATGTGACTTTGGGATATTCGAAATTCTGGGTACGGTCTTCAAAAACGCCATCGAGCAGTGGATGGTCGAATTCTATACTGCTGATTAGCCGCTCATTTTCTGCCGAGCCCATAAATTCGGGAAGTTCCAGGCTGGAGAGTAGCCTGTTATAATTAGATATTTCTGCTGCGGGTATCACGATTACTGAAGTTCCTGAACTCATCGAACTGCCCAGGTTGGTAGCCAGGGAAGAAGAAACCGCTCTCAGTTCATTCAGTACGATCAGGTTGGCCGAATTCAACTGGTTAAAATCGATCTGGTTGGGGGTGAAGATGCTGGTCTCAAATTCAGGTTCTGAATAGATTTTTTCGAGGAAAGCTACATCAGCGTTAGAGATGACCACTACCCTGGCTGGTGGATTTTCGGATATCGAAAAAAACAGGCGATTGTCATACGGCCATCCCGGGTCTTCGATTTCTATCTGCCCGTTTGAAATTTGTTCGTTCTTTAATTGAAATTGGATCTCTTTTTCCTCACCGGCATCAATCTCTACCGTATTCCTGCCTAAAAGCCTTTCTCCATGGCGAACAGAAATAGCCACCGGTTCCTGTGACTTGTAATTAGCCTTTATTCGCAAGCTCAGCTCAATACTTTCGGGATTGGAATCACTAATTAAAGCCGTGTCAAGACTTATATTTCTGATATTCTCAATTCGGGTTGGAATAAATTTATATTCGATCGATCCAGTTTGGAGCTGCTGTGGTAAATTTAGCGAATTCTGAAAGTCTGAAATGATCAGCACTTCCTTACTGAGTTCGGGGGTGTCTTTAAAATAGTTTTCAGCTTTCAATTGTATCTGCCTGAAATCGATATCTTCTGAAGTGGGTTGCAGTTCCTGAAGTTCATCCTTAATGTCGGCAGTGCTGCGACCATAAAATTCGCTATTATTGGTAACAAGCGCGTAATCTGAATTTTCCTGCAGGCCATTCAGCAGGTCGGTAACCGCCAACTGCAGTAATGAGTTTGGGCCATTGCCAGCCTCCATGCTGAAAGAGTTATCGAGGTAAATAAAGGTTTTAACCTGTTTAATGGCTTTCTCACCGGCTGGAATATATGGCTGGGCAAAGGCCAGAACCAGGCAGGCGACCAGGAATAAACGGGTGAAAAGGATCAGGAATTTCTTTAAACGCGAACTTTTCCGGGTTTCCTGAATGACCTTTTTCAGGAATTTGACATTGGTAAAATCTTCTTTCTGGAATTTCCTAAGGCGAAATAAATGTACAATGATCGGAAGTAAAAGCAGGAGCAGGGCATACAATAATTCCGGGTGTTGAAATCGCATAGTTGGGAAAAAGGTTTCTCAAATATAGAAAATGAAATGCGATTGTTGGCTACAACCTTTTAATTCGGAATTTGAAAATGCTTCCTTCGCCGGGAGTCGACTCAACCGTTATGGTGCCACCCATAGATTCCACCAGCTTTTTCACCGTAGCAAGCCCGATCCCGCTCCCCATATTTCCGTCGCGATCGGCTGTTTCAAGAGTAGTGAAAAGATTAAAAATCTCCTTGAGTTTTTCCTTTGGAATACCGGCACCGTTATCCCTGACCTCGAAGAAATAGAACTCTTCGTTTCGGCTGTGATTAATGGTCACTTTTCGTCTGGGCTTGTCGTTGTATTTTAAAGCATTGCTGATAAGGTTCATGAAAACCTGGGTAAGGGCCGCTTTATTGACGTTATGAAGCATCACATCATCTGGATAAATAATCTCGATATCGTCTGAAACCTGGTAAAGGTCAACGATCCCCTTCAGCAGTTTGTGAAGGTCTACGTTCACATAATCCTTTTCCAGCACATGGTCGCTTCGGTAGAAACTGAGAATTCCGTCAATATAATTCCGAAGGGAATACGAAGACTCTACCAGGAATTCCAGGTATTGCTCGGTTTCCTCATCGAATTTACCTTTGTTTTCTTCTTTCAAAAGCTCGCTCAGGGAAATAATATTGGCCAGGGGCGATTTAAGATCATGAGACACCAGGCTGGCAAAACGCTCCAGTTCCCTGTATTTTTCTTTTAATATCTTCTGAACTTCATAAAGCTTATTCTTCTGTTTCCTGAATTCGAATAAATTCATGGTTTGGCCTGCCAATGCCAGTAAAGCCTTTATTTGTTCGTCGGTTAAACTGCGTTCACGAGTGTCGAATATGCAAAATACGGCGATGGCATGACCTTGTGGATTATGCAACGGAACGCCTGCATAGAAGCTAAAATCTTTTCCGTAGACCGATTTCACGTTCGAAAAAAGTTCCGGGTTTCTGGACCTGGAAAGTATAGTAATAGATTCTTCCTGGTGAATGGCGTTGTCACACAGCGAATTTTCCCGCTGTAGTACATCGCTTTCCATGCCATAAATAGACTTGGTCCAGATACGATCTTTATCTACGATACTTATTTTTGCGACGGGCACGTCACATATAGCCGCAGCCAGGAAAGTAAGATTATCGTAATCTTTATCTGGCCCGGTATTAATTATTTTATATTCCTTCAATGCAGCCTGCCTAAGCTTTTCATTGAAGGGCACAAGTTTATGTTGCATTGCCCCAAGTAGAATGTTGTTTTAAAGGTATTTAAAATAGATAAGAATAATTATAAAAAAATCCTAATCTACGGGTATCACACGCTTAATGCTGAAATCGAACCTGGTTCCCTTTCCTTCTTCTGAAACAACCTTGATGCTTCCTCCTAAACCAGCTACCAGCTTTTTAACCGTGGATAGTCCAATCCCATGTCCTTTTTTTCCCCTGCGATCGGTATCGGTAGCCGTTATGAAAAGATCAAATATGCGTTCCTGCTTTTCTTTGGGGATGCCAATTCCGTTATCACTAATACTGAAGTTGAAAAACTCACGGTTTTCAGTACAATCAATATCGATAATGATCTTTTCCTGCTTGTTGTATTTCAGGGAATTGCTGATAAGATTCATGAAAATCTGCCCAAGGGCTGAACTATTCGAATGTATTTTCAGGTTATTATCGGGTAGATTGATTTCGCAGTTTTCAGCGATCTGAAGCAGATCAATGATATCTTCCAGAAGATCATTCAAAAAGAATTCCTGGTTTAATACAGCTTCTGTACTGCTGCTGGAATAATGGTCCAGAATTCCGTTGATGTAATCGCTTAGGGTAAGCCCGGCCTGTTTTAAGTAATCCAGGTAATTGATTCCCTCCTCGTCCATTTTGGAGGCATATTTAGCCTTCAAAATATCGGCCGTGATGATCATATTTGCCAGTGGCATTTTGAGGTCATGAGATACGGTACTGGCAAACTCCCTGAGGATGCGGTTGTTTTCATCCAGGTCGTTCTTCATCTTTTCCAAAACCCTGTTCTTTCGGCGATATTCGAAAAGCAGTTCCACCTGCTTGGCAAGTGCTTTCAGAGATTCTTTCTGGCCTTCTGTTAATTGGTGTTCTTTGGAATCCAGCACACATAAGGTTCCAAGTGGTAAGCCCTGTTCATTTTTTATGGGTACCCCGGCATAAAAACGAACTCCGTTTTCTGAATTCACCAGCGGGTTATCCTGAAAGCGAATGTCGTTCCTGGTATTGGTGATCTCCAAAATTTCACTGGGTTCCAGAATAGCATGGCCACAAAAGGAAATATCCCGGTCTGTCTGGGGAATATCGGTACCTACTTTAGATTTGAACCAGTTTCGGTTTGAATCCATAATGCTGATCAAGGCAATTGGGGTCTGGCAGATCTCGCTGGCAAGTTTGGTTATACTATCATAAGTATCCTCTGCAAAAGAATCCAGAATTTCCAGGTCCCTAACGGCTTCAATACGCGCCGATTCGTTGGCGGGTAATGTGGGGCTTATCATCTTTTGACACTTTTAGAAAAGTAAAGTACGTTAAAAAAAAGTTAACCGGCAAGCTTCTAAAACAGGCCTTTTTCAAAGACTCCAAGGCCAAAAAGGGCAAAATCATATTTTACTGGATCGCTGGGATCCATTTTTCTCAGGTTCGCGTCCAGTTGAGCAAGAGCTTTCGCATCGTTCATTTTGCGTTTTAATAAACCGAGTTTTCGTGCGACATTGCCCGAATGTACGTCTAGCGGACAGGATAACAGGGCAGGAGAGATATTTTTCCATATTCCGAAATCCACACCAGCCTGGTCCTGTCTTACCATCCATCTCAAAAACATGTTGAGGCGTTTAGCTGCTGAATTTTTCAGCGGATCGCTTACATGCTTTTCGGTTCTGGGTTGATGAGGCAATTCGAAAAAGATCGATTTGAAATGATGTATGGCAGGCTGAAGACTGTCCCGCTCGCTATGATCCAGAAAGATCGACTCCATGCCACCATGGTTCTGGTAGATGTTCTGTAAGGCGCGAACAAAATATTGGAGGTCTACTGAATTAAAAGTGCGGTGAACAAAACCGTCGAGATTTTTAAGGTCTGTTTCCTCATGGTTCATGATGAAATCGTACGGACTCCTGTCCATTATGTTCATCAGTTTTTCAGCATTGTTAAGAATGCTTTTTCGATTTCCCCAGGCGATGGTCGCGGTTAAAAAACCAGAGATCTCGATATCTTCCTTTTTCTGAAAAAGATGTGGGATCTGTACGGGATCGGAATCGATAAATTCCGGGGTGTTGTATTGAATTACTTTTTGGTCTAAAAATTCCTTAAGCTCAGCTTTGGAAAACTTCATAAATCCTTTTCAAATTTTTGCAAAGATAGGATTCCCTGCAAGTCTGCTGAAACGCTATCGGCTCAATTTGAATTATTCGTTGATGATCTCCCCGTCGACCATGGTAAGCTTCCGGTCGGCCATATCGGCAAGTTCTTCGTTATGGGTTACGATCACGAAGGTTTGCTCGAATTCATCCCTGAGGCGAAAAAATAACTGGTGTAGATTTTCGGCTGATTCGCTGTCCAGATTTCCGGAAGGTTCATCTGCAAATACAACCGCCGGATTATTGATAAGGCTCCTGGCCACCGCGATACGCTGCTGCTCACCGCCACTTAATTCTCCAGGTTTGTGTGAAGCTCTGTTTTCCAGGCCTAAAAAACCCAGGAGTTCCATGGCCCTTTTTTCGGCTTCCTTACGCGGAGTTTTTTTGATAAAGGCAGGGATACAAATATTTTCCAGGGCTGTAAATTCGGGCAACAACTGGTGAAACTGAAAGATAAAACCAATATGTTCATTTCTGAACCGGGAAAGTTCCTTTGAAGACAATCCATAGATATTGGTGTCATTGATCTGAAGTTCTGAATTTTCCTTTTTTGAAGGCCTGTCCAGGGTACCCATGATCTGGAGTAAAGTGGTCTTCCCCGCACCTGAAGCTCCAACGATGGAAACGATCTCGCTTTTCCTGATATGCAGATCCACGCCTTTTAGGACATGAAGGTCTCCGTAATATTTATGAATGTTTTTGGCAAGTATCATGATTCTAAAATAGGAGTTCCGAAAATAGCCAAATTAACAGGATTCCCAAAGACTAACTTTTGAATATGTTCTTGGCGATATTATAATCTATGAAATATACCACCCGAAGGCTCAGGTTATGGCGGGCTGGTTGCAAAAAGAGCCTGTCCAGGCTTTCATCAAATCCTAACTGACTTAGCCTATCCTGATTAAAGATCGAATTGCGATAGAGTAGTACCGCCTCGCTTCCCGGTGCGAACTGCCAGCGATAGCTAAGATCCAGGTTCCAGATATTGAAATTAACATCTGGATCGTTCTCTTCAGTTTTTGGATAATCCACTGGAATTAATGAACCTTCATCTGCCAGTTCCGTAAATTCACCATCAGCAAAGGTAGCCGTAGACCAGAAATTCCTGAACCTTAAATTGATGCCCTGTTTGGGATTGAAATTGTAATTCGCGTTGATCGAGTTTTCGATACTTTTCTGATCCCGGATTCCGAAGATTATTTCCCCTTCGGATTTGCTTACAAAGCTGTTTCGATTTTCCTGGTTGTTATAGGTGAATTCGTAGATCATGTTGAACTGATCATTGAATCTGAATCTGGGTTCCAGGTTCAGCCTCATTCCCAATTGATCAGATTCAAAATACTCTTCGAAATTAAGTCTAACGTCATAAGCAAAGCGCTTGCGATAATCGGAAGAAACAAAGCCGTTCACACTGCCAAAAGGTTTGTATAATACATAGGCGTTTTCAGCCCTGGTCTCGAAAAAATCCCTGAATTCTGAATTGATATCCATTCCTCCTCCAAAGGCGAATCGCTTTCTTGTCATGGCGAAAAAACTGCCTCCCATTCCGGTATTCACGGTAATATCAGGTTTATATCGCCTTAAGTGCTGACCAAAGATCCTTATCTGATAGTTATTAAAATTCCCTTTTGGTTCAAAGATTCGGTAGGAACCACCCCAGGAAAAGTTATTGTAATTATTTATCAGGTTGATCCCAAGGTCATTGATGTCGAAGGTTTCATTAGCAAATTCATGGCCTATTTCATATCTGAAATTCCCCTTGGTTCTTTCAGCTGAAAAAATAGAAGAGAAACCTGTTTTATTCTGGCCGGGTAGATTCACATTGCTCATCTTGGCCTGGCCAGCGAAATTGAATGAATTTTCCCTGTTATAAATATCAAAAAGGAATGCTGAAACATTCCCGTCCCTGAAATGTCCATTTCGCGTCACGTTGGTATTGATCAGGGAGATCGAGGAGTTTTTGTTGAAACGCTGATCGAGCACGACGATATTATAGTTGGCAAAAGGTTCGGTGGTTCTTCGGCGGGTTTCCCCTGTAATGGTATCCCGGTATACAGCTTCGACTTTATCGGTGATGGCATTGAAAAAACCAATTCCCAGGCCACGATCGGTTCTTCCGGAAACTTTCATGGCATTTAAAAGATCGGTTCGTTCAGGGTTTTCAATGATATTTTCGTTTTCCAGAAGTTCGGCCTGGGCATCATTGTAGCCAAGCGGAGTGCTTCCAACCCTCCTGGAGTAAAAAAGATTTCCTTTAGTGAAGAGGTCGGTTCCCTCGGTGAAAAAAGCCCTGTTCTCGCCGAACACCTGTTCAAACGGGCCAAGGTTGAGCTCTACATTGTCATAGGCGGTCTGGCCAAAATCAGGAACCAGCGTCATATCTAAAGTAAAGGAGTCGTTGATTCCATATTTCAGATCCATTCCTGCATTAAAATTGAAATCGGTATTCCCATCAAATTGGTCAACCGAACCCTGCAAATAAGGGTAGAGGCTAAGCCTAATGGGAGGATCTATATTTTCAATTCCTTTCAGTAATCCGTTATACTGACTACGCTGGCCAATGGACTTGTTCACGTAATTCCAAACATAGCCTTCATTGAGATGATTGATCTCCCGGTAGAACTGAATTCCCCAGGTTTGCACCGGCTTATCTGGAAATCGTAAGGCAGCATATGGGATCTTCATTTCGACATACCAGCCGTTTTCATCCATCGAAATAGCCGATTCCCATACGACGTTATAGCTGTAGTCTTCATCGTCACCGGTTAATTTTGCATCGGCCTGTGTGCCGGCGGCGGTCACAATGAACCGGGTCTGGTTCTCCCCATCATCATAGGTATTGATATCAACCAGAAAGAATTCGGCCTGTTCAAGGTTGTCGCGTTGTGTGAATTGGGTGAGGATACGGCCCGGATGTTTTTCCTTCATATAGGCAGCAATAAAAATGGCCTCATCATTGTACAATAATTTCACATCGGTCATATGGTCCTCCGGAATTGGATCGCCATCCCCAGGCTCCAGCATGACAAAATTTGAGGCATTCTCAGCCTGTTCCCAAACCTTTTCATTAGGAATACCATCTATTACGGGCGTATTTTCTATTCTTTTGGTCTCGTAAATCTTTCGTTGAACGTCCTGTTGGGAAAAACCATAAAAGCTAATAATGAAAAAAATGAAAATTAAAGCACGATTTTCGGGCATGAATTGGGGTATTGCTATTAAAATCGCCCAAATGTAACCTCATTCTGAAAGAAGGACAACTTAATTCATTAAAATAAGGTTAAACAGGGCTATTTTGTTTATTAAAAAAGTAAATTTGATAAACAAAAAAATAATGCAGGATAAGAATTTGAAAAAAGCCACGCTTGCCGCGGGTTGCTTCTGGTGTACCGAAGCGGTTTTTCAACGCCTGGAAGGGGTGGAAAAAGTACGTTCGGGGTTTACCGGAGGCACTATTAAAAACCCACCTTATCGCGAGGTGATCAGCGGAAGAACCGGCCATGCTGAGGCAATCGAATTAATGTTCGATCCTCACAGAATAAATTACCGGGAATTGCTGCTGGTCTTTTTCGCAACCCATGATCCTACGACTCTTAACAGGCAACAAAATGATGTTGGTACCCAATATAGAAGTGCGATCTTTTATCATGATGAAGAACAAAAAGAGGTGGCCGAAGAGGTAATCCGGATGCTAGAAGCCGAAAACGTATTCAAAGACCCCATAGTTACTGAAGTTACTGAAGCTTCGGCATTCTATGAGGCTGAACAGGAGCATCAGGAATTTTATAATCAGCATCGCCAACAGCCCTACTGCCAGTTTATAATAGATCCCAAGATCACCAAGCTAAAGAAATTATTTTCAGATAAATTGAAACAGAAGAATTAAAATGGCCTATAGACAAGTTGATGAATTTGATCCAGATATCACCGCGGATCTAAAACAGAATTTTAAAAATATCATCCAGGGAGTGGGAGAGGACCCCAAACGTGAAGGCCTCTTAAGAACACCGGAAAGGGCAGCCAAAGCCATGCAGTTTTTAACCCAGGGTTATTCAATGGATGCCGAAAAGATCCTTAAAAAAGCTGTTTTTGAAGAGACTTACGACGAAATGGTGGTGGTAAAGGATATAGAATTATACTCACTATGCGAGCATCATATGCTACCATTCTTCGGAAAAGCTCATATCGCCTATATCCCGAATGGAAAAATAATAGGTTTGAGCAAGCTGCCAAGGGTAGTAGATGTATTCGCCCGGAGGCTTCAGGTTCAGGAAAGACTTACCCATGATATCCTGGAATGTCTGAATAAAACGCTTAAACCAAAAGGAGTAGCCGTGGTTATTGAAGCTGTTCATATGTGTATGATGATGCGTGGAGTGGAAAAACAGAATAGTGCTACCACTACCTCTGGGTTCAGAGGTCAGTTTAAAAAAATAGAAACCAGGGAAGAGTTCCTGAAGTTAATTAGCTCCAATTTACGCTGATTTATTTCTGGCACCTTTTTTGAAATAATTATGGAAAAAAAAAGATATGAACCTATTCAAAAATAAAATATTTGTAAAAGGCCTGGCTTATGACCTGATAGGTATGGCCACGGTAGGTATTCCGGTGATAGGTCCTTTTTTAGACCTTGCCTGGGCACCTTATGCTGCTAAAAAAATGAGTGAAATGTATCCCGGACGAAAAGGAAAACTGGCCTCGGTGCTCGTATTCCTTGAAGAGATCCTTCCCGGAACCGATATTATACCAACCTTTACCCTGATGTATCTTTATACCTATGTTTGGAAGAAAGAGCCATTAAGACCACAGGTTATTAAAGTAAAAAGTTATTAAGTATTGGCTTAATTAGTTAGTTAGAAAGAAAAAGGCTGTCATTTTAAAGTGACAGCCTTTTTTATGTATTAAAATTCGATTTCTATAAGTTCCAGGAAACTGAAAATATGAAGTTTCTCCCGATGTTTTGGATTCCGTCTGGTTTTAAACGACTAAGATGAGCGATATAGCTTTTATCCAGCAGGTTGTTTCCATTTACTCTTAAGTTCAGTGTGGAACCATTCAGAGCAATCTGGGTTCCTATACCTGCACCTAACAGGGCGTAACCCGGAGTTGCTGTTTCAAATTGTCCCGGATTATCCTGGTCGAATACATTTTGCAACCTGATAAATGCATATTTATTAGTAAGTATGCTACCTTCTTCAAATTCAACCCTAAAGGTGTTAGTTAAACTATTTGCCGGAATTAAAGGTAAATAATTCCCATTATCCAGTTTACCGGTGACCGTTTCAAAACTGCTTTCCAGGTGCAACCAGTCTAATGGATGAGGATGTAAGTGAAAACCTATTTCTCCACCATATAGATTGGCGTCTTCCTGTACATAATTGAATACGGGATTGTTCTCAATGCTTTCGCCAGTTGGGTTCAAAAAGATATAATCGTTCACCGCATTATTAAAAACGTTCACAAATGCCTCGATATGTCTATTCCTCCATTCCACTGCCACATCTACCTGGAAATTCTGTTCATTATCAAGATTGGGATTTCCGATCTCGTAACGGTTGGTACCATGGTGCGTGCCGTTCGAGGTCAATTCCGATAGGTTAGGAGCACGGAAACCAGTGGCCAGGTTCAATCTTGCGATGAATTTCTGGTCTACCTGGAATTTAGCTCCAAAAGCTCCATTAAAACTGTTAAAATTTCTGTCAATTTCACTAACCTCGTCCCCATCTTCAGTAAGATAAGCCTTTGTATCAAGGCTTCGGTTGTCAAACCTCAATCCACCCTGAAAATCCCACTTCTCCAAATGATAATGAGTGGTGGCAAAGATCCCGTAATCTACTGTTCTGGCATCTGGAATAAGAATCTCTTCACCAAAGTTCTCATTGGTCTGGTACATCCCTTGTACTCCAGCAATGGTCTCGAAATTGCCAATTTTTGGCAGGTTGTATTTCAGGTTATAATTAAAGGTTTCCAGGTGCATTTCCAGAGAGGCCTCCTCACCCTCTTCGTGTTCGTCAAGTTCTTCTTCGTGCTCTTCTTCGTGCTCTTCACCTTCATGCTCATCTTCGTGATGCTCTTCATATTCCTGCCTGTTATTGAACTGGTAACCCAATTTCAGGTCAAAACTGGAATTGTTCAGGTAGATCCTGTTATCAAGGCTTAATACATGGTTATCTATCTTCTGATAAGGCTCCAGTGGCTCCTTTACCAAAGATTGTACGCCTATCTCCTCCGGGATACCAATCTCACTTCTATTGAAATTATATCTCAGGTCTCCCTTATATTTAGATTGCTGAAAACCAATCCCAGCTTTCAGATCCTCCTCGTTAAAGCGGGTATTGGTCACCCGTTCTCCATCCCCGGTTTCGTAATCGGAATGTGCCGCATAACTTCCCCTTGCCAGGAATTTGAACCGATCACCTGATGTTTTCGCCATCAGGCTTCCCTGGTAACCATTGGTATTGCTATAAACGTCTCCTTCGAGTGCAAGATTGGTCGTATTTGGAGCCGCATAAGATTCCGGATTCAGATACATCACGCCACCTATGGCATCACTTCCGTAGAGCAGGGAGGCGGGTCCTTTGATAACCTCCACACTTCCAATACCCTTGGAATTAATCCCGAGGCCGTGCTCGTCTCCATACTGCTGGTTTTCGAGCCTTACACCCTGGGTATAGACCAGCACGCGATTAGAACTGAGTCCGCGTATTACCGGTTTTCCAATTCCGAGACCTGTGGTAAGGTTTTCTACTCCAGCGATCTGCGCGATTCCGTCAGATAGGGTAACGGCTCCTTTTCGGTTGAGTTCCTCAAGGCTCTCACGTTCTACCTTCATTACATTTTCGCTTTGCAGCTGGTGGAAAGGGGTAGAAACGATCACCTCTTCCATTTCTATGGCAGAAGGGGTGATCTCGATTTGTATAGCTTCGGAAGGGAGGCTTACTTCCCTGGTAAAACTTGAAAATCCAATGACTGAAACCACCAGTTTGTAGTTCCCGTTTGGAAGATTTTTTATGGAGAATTCTCCATCATCATTGGTCATAGTGCCTTTTTCCAGTTCAGGAAAATAAACGCTGGCGCTGAAGACCGGTTCGCCGGTTTCAGAATTTATGACGGTACCAGAAATATCGTTCTGGCTAAATAAAAGCGTATTCACCGCGAAAAGCAGTGTTAGAAAAAATAATTTTTGCATTGTGATTTTTTAAATGATAATTGGGCTTGAATTCCTAAGAAATTAAGCCGTGTGAGGTGGACCGCGAAGGTCGAAGGGCAGTGCCTCGAAATCATTTAAAAACTGGTAATAATCGAATAAGGATTTTCCTATCCGTAAATCAGTATATAATCCATATTCCTGCAAATCCAGCTGAATGGCCGGGTTCTTCTGGAACTTCTGAAGATCACAATCTACAGGTTTTTTATGAAAATGGAATTCGGCATAATTAGAACAAACGCTGTGTTCGTGGCCAGAAAAGACATGGGAAAAACTTACTCCTGAAGGCAATAAGATCAGGAACGCAGTAAATACAAGTAATATATTCTTGATTTCCTTCAAATTAATTCCTGAATAGTTTCGCAAATCCGAATCTGCTCAACATTTTCTTTTCAAAACTCCAGAAAAATTCGAACTGGCCAAAAATCCAACCAAAACTCACCAGAAGAACCTGGTATATCGGGAAGATCAGGAATATTCTCGCGCTCCAGTAAATGCTCCAGTGCGTATTTTCCTGCGTAATTCCCAACAACTCGCAAAGAGGGCTTGCAAGTTTGGCTGCGCTGGATCCGGTTATGGCGAAAACCACAAGGATCACGATGAGCTGCCAGTTAGAATCTATACCCCAACGGGTCTTCAACTTTTTCATGCCGCAAATATAAAGATTTGCTATTGAAATCAAATCCTTGTAGGAACACTAAATCGCTGATTGTACTGATTGCTGAAATACACGAAGTAATTATAGAGCAGGTAATTCACCTCGTAACCGTAATCTATTCGGGGATCGTAATTTATCTCATTTACATAGAGATTTGGATTGTAGGTCATGGGTTGCATCACGCGCTGGTTATATTCGGTTACCAGCATTCGATTCTTGTTCTCCAGGTAATCCTGTGAATAATAGCCACGCTGTTTCGCATAGGAATTCAGGAAAAGATTAAAACCGGGTTCGATGATGATGATCTCATATTCCAGACTGTCATTAGCGATGCGAACCGTATCATTTTCAGCATTTTCAAGGTCTGAAAACTTTCTTCCGCCAGTTGAGCCGCAACTGTATATGAATAGCGCCAGTAAACCGATATATATAAAATTCTTCATAGAATTAAGCAGGTCTAAATGTTATTTTTTTATTTTCCACCTGTGAAGCCACCAAGAATGCTCCCACCAGATTTACCCTTGTTACCACCAAGTATCATGCCTCCAATGTCATCTATCACGCTTCCGTCCCCATCCCTGTCTAACAAACTTTCCAAAAGGGAGGTGTCATGCTTTGAATTAGCACCCATAACAGTGCCTAGCAAATCTCCTAAACCCTCTTGTTGAACCCTGTCTTTACGCTGCTGACTGCCAAGAATACTCAATAAAACAGGTGCAGCCATTTGTATGATCCTGGCAAGGTTTTCCTGTTTCATATTAAGGGCCGGACTCAGGCTGGAAGATAGCTGATCTCTTTTTTGGGCTCCCAATATATGGTTCACGATCTTTTCGCCTTCGTTTTGAAGATAATCGGGATCCAGGTTAGAAGAATTTTCCAGGAGGCTCCCATTATGTTTTTCGTTTTCCAGTGCCGCCTGCAGACTTGCCGCACCTTCTTTAGATTCAAGATTGCGTTTCATAGCGCTGAGCAGCAGCGGAAATGCCATTGCCAAAGCCGATTTCACCGCATCTTTCTTCTCTGAGGTTTTACCGCTCACGCTTTCGATTAGCGCTTCCCCGGTATTGGTATTCAAAAGATCTAAAATAGAGGCCATCGTTTTGTAATTTAAGGGTTTCCAGTTAAAATAAGATACAAAATTCCAGGGCTATTCGCACTTGAAAACAGGATTATTTACCGGCATATTCAATGATCCGGTCTGCCAGTTCTACACCGATACGTTCCTGTGCTTCACTGGTGGCAGCTCCAATATGCGGACTCAAGGAAATACTTTCATTCATCAATAGTCTGATGGCAGGAGAAGGTTCGTTTTCGAATACGTCCAGGGCCGCAAAAGAAACCTTTTCAGCTTCTATGGCTTCCAGCAGAGCGTTTTCATCAAGAACACCGCCACGCGCTGTATTAATGATACCTACGCCGTCCTTCATCTTTTCAATCTGGCTGGCACCGATGATCGGTTTTTCCTGGGCAGGAACATGAAGACTAATATAATCTGCATGTTTGATCAATTCACTAACTGGCTCTGTTTTAATAGGAATTTTAATGCTTTGGTGGTTATAGAATTCCAATGCGATTTCAGCTTCACCAACATGGTCATCGCTGGCTATCACCTTCATCCCGATTCCTAGCGCGATCTTAGCGACTTCACGGCCTATTCTTCCAAAGCCAATGATCCCGAGTGTTTTGCCTCGTAGTTCAGTTCCTCCCGCATAACTTTTCTTCAATTCCTTGAAGCGTGATTCACCTTCCAAAGGCATATTCCTGTTAGAATGGTACAGCTGTCTTACTCCGCCAAACAAATGTGCAAAGACCAGTTCAGCAACAGAACTGGAAGAGGCCGCAGGGGTGTTGAAAACCTTTAAGCCCTTTTCGCGCGCATATTCTACATCGATATTATCCATTCCCACACCGCCACGGCCTATCATTTTCAGGGAAGGGCAATTATCAATGAGATCTTTTCTCACCTTCGTAGCACTGCGAACAAGCAGCACATTTATGTGGTTCTTGTTTATAAAATCTTTGAGTTGCTCCTGGGAGACTTTCTTGATGATCACTTCAAATCCAGCATCGGTTAATTTTTTCTCACCGCTTTTTGAAATTCCATCGTTGGCTAAAACCTTCATTCTAAGGTGTTATTTAATTTTAAACTTTTCTTTCCAGTTCTTTCATGATATCAACTACAACCTGAACACTTTCCAGAGGCAGGGCATTATACATAGACGCACGGTAACCTCCCACGCTTCTGTGGCCATTAAGTCCGTTCACGCCTGCTTCTTTCCACATGCTGTCGAATAAATCTTTGTGGCTTTCATCGGTTAGATTGAAAGTAACGTTCATAGGAGAGCGATCTTCCTTGGCTGCAAATCCTTTAAAAAGAGGGTTTCTGTCAATTTCGGCATAAATGAGCTCGGCTTTCTTTTCGTTGAGCTCCTGCATAGCCTTGATGCCACCTTTAGCTTTGATCCATCTTAAGGTAAGCATGGAAACATATACCGCGTAAACCGCGGGAGTATTGAACATACTGTCCTTACCAATATGTACGCTATAATCCATCATAGATGGGATTTGTCGTGAAACTTTTCCGAGGATATCCTCTTTCACCACCACCAGGGTCGTACCAGCCGGGCCCATGTTTTTCTGAGCTCCTGCATAGATCAGGTCGAAATTCGAGAAGTTGAGTTCCCTTGAAAAAATATCACTGCTCATGTCACACACCATCGGTTTGGAGGTAACGGGAAACTCTTTTATTTGAGTTCCGAAGATGGTGTTATTGCTGGTGCAGTGAAAATAATCGGCATCTTCTGGTACCTTGTATGATTTTGGTATGTAGTTGAAATTCTTATCCTTGGAAGAAGCTACCTCAACCACTTCTCCAAACAATTTCGCTTCTTTAATAGCCTTAGTAGACCAGGTTCCGGTATTTAAATATGCCGCTTTATTTTCGAGCAAATTATAGGCTGTCATCAAAAACTGGGTACTGGCACCACCCTGGAGAAACAGGGCTTTGTATCCTTTATTTTTCAAGCCCAGTAATTCAAGGGCAAGGGTGCGGGCTTCTTCCATGACCGCTACAAAATCCGGGCTTCTATGTGAGATTTCCAGAATGGATAAACCTGAATCGTTAAAATCTAGAATGGCCTGTGAGGCCTCCTGAAATACCTCCTGGGGTAGAATGCAGGGACCAGCGCTAAAATTGTGCTTTTTCATAAGGAATAGTTGATTATCTAACAAAGATGCTAATTTTGAGAGGAACTGCTGTTATTAAAATTATAATTGTAGCCTTATAATTTTAACAAAAACTCGAGGGTGTCGACCCCATCGGCATAATCCCATAATTTTGGCTTTTGGGTATGGCCAAATCGAACCTCACCGTCTTCAGGATTGTTTTTTACGACACACTGGATGCGCTCAGAATTTTCAAGCAACATCTTTTTCAAGGTTTCTTCGTCCCTGTAAGTTTCGTAGAATAGCGTGGCAATAGGAGAGGAGAAACTGGCATCCTCTTTCAGGATGAGGAATCCGTTTTCCAGTAATTTGAATTCACTCATCAAATAAACAGCCTTGTTGTAATCGTAATTATTGGCGTATTTATCCCTGTGGATTATAGGGTTCCAGTCATAAATAGCCTTGAAAAAAGAGTCAAAGTCATACTCTTCAGGAACATATAATTTGGAAACATTTCTGCAGCCTAAACCGTAATACCGAAATATATCCTCGCCGAGAGCAGCTAGTTCCTCCCTGGATTCCTCGCCTGTAAGTATCGCTATTGAGTTCCGATTCTTCCTGATGATGCTGGGTTTATTCCTGAAATAATATTCAAAATACCGGGCAGTATTATTGCTTCCCGTCGCGATCACGGCATCAAAATTTTCCAGTTTATCCCTCGTAAAAAAGATGCGATCTTCATATCTGCTGTCCAGTTGAATGAGATAGGAAGCGATAACAGGCAGGATTTGCTGGTCGTTCGAAGAAAGTTTCGCTAGCACCTTGTGGCCGCTGATCAATACCGAAATAAAATCGTGAAAACCAACCAGTGGAATGTTACCTGCCATGATGATGCCCACAGTTTTACCGCCACCATTTTGGAAGTCATACCTGTTAATCCAAGCATTGATATTTTCAGGGGAAAGCGCCTCGCTCCATTGATTAAGAGAGAACACCACATTCTCGCGGTTAAACCAACCATTATGATGTACCGCCTGGTCTATCTTTCGATCTAATTCTGAAAAAAACGGCTTGTTGCCAGGTAATGTTTTGTCTTCTATAGATTCTACAACTCCAAACTGTCCCAGGAACTTACCCAGGTTTATTAGATTTGATTTGTGATCTTCGATTGTCATTCTCTTTTTTGGTTTTGAGTGAGGGGCATCTTAAATTTGTTCAGCGAAATTAAAGTTTCCTCGGCTTAAAACCATATTTTTCTTAAAGTCTGCGAAGCTTTTGTTTCAGTTTTTTAAATTTACAAATAAAAAGAAGAGCTATGGCTATTGTTATAACCGATGAATGTATAAACTGTGGAGCCTGTGAACCGGAATGCCCGAATACGGCTATTTATGAAGGAGCTGATGATTGGAGGTATGCCGATGGTACTGACCTTGAAGGCAACGTAGTCCTGCCCAATGGCAAGGAAGCCGATGCCAATGAAGCACAGGAGCCCATTAGTGATGAGATCTATTATATAGTTCCAGATAAATGTACCGAGTGTAAAGGTTTCCATGAAGAACCGCAATGTGCGGCAGTTTGCCCTGTAGATTGTTGCGTACCGGATGACGATCATGTGGAAACCGAAGAAGAATTGCTGGCCAAACAGCGATTCATGCATCACGACGAATAATCGAAAGATTATGGAAAATTAGAAAACCGTTCTTTTTCAGAACGGTTTTTTTTATTTCAGGAAACCGAATATTTCAATTCATTTCGATAAACCGAAGGTGACTTTCCGGTAAATTCCTTGAACTGTTTATTGAAATGACTGAAGTTATTAAACCCGCTTTCATAACAAACCTGGGTTATGCTAATTTGCTTTTCATGTAATAATTTGGCGGCATGTACCAGCCTGTATTCGTTTACAAAGCTGGTGAAGGTCTTGCCGGTTATCTTTTTAAAGTACCGGCAAAAGGCCGGATTGGTCATATTCACCTTGTTGCTGATTTCATCCAGAGTGATAGGCCTGGTAAACTCCTCCTTTACAAAATTGAAGATGACGTTGATTCGATCATTATCTTCAAATTCGGTTTCCAGGATAAAACCTTCAGCATTCAGGATGGTATAATTGGAAGCCTTTTCCAGTTGTTTGAGAATATCCAGTAAACCCAGTAACCTTGGTAAGGGATCCAGGTTCCTGAGTTTTTCAATTTTTTTTCCAATAGATCTTTTGGTCTCCCCATGATATACTATTCCGTTTTTAGCTCTTTCCATTAGATTCTTGATACCTCTCATTTCAGGGATATCAAAAAAAGCCTCACCCAGGAAATCCGGTTTCATTTGAATAACCGATTCGCTTTGATGGCCAGTAAGGCTGTCGGTAAAGCTACAGTGCGGTAAATTGGAACCTATGAGAATGAGATCTCCGTTACGGTAATACGAAATATGGCTGCCAATCTGCCGTTTCCCACTTCCGCCGTTAACGAAAACCAGTTCGATTTCCGGGTGATAATGCCAGAATGTGTTCTTGTTATTGCTATGATCCTGATAGTAGGTTCTAAAAGTAAAGGAACTTCCAAAGCCCGGCTCTATCTTTTCCAATGTAGGTTTATGTGCAACTCCCATACCTAGTATATTATTCCTAAAATTATCGAACTCTTATTTTTGATCCTGATACTAAATTACCATTAATATATGCTAAATTATCCGAAAACGTTTTCATGGATCATGATGATGTTAATATAACATATAAACTGGTTCATTAGCTACTATCGCTGAGCCTTGTTTTAGTATAAGTTTGAGTTGAATTTTTAACTGAAATTCTAACCTTTTAAAACTTAAGCTTATGAAAAAGTCAATTAAAACACTGGTTGCCTGTTTTTCGTTACTATTCATTTTTAGTGCGAAAGCTTCAGACGAATTAAGCCTTACGATCAGCGAAAAGGAAAATCTTATCGTTGAGATGAAAAAAACCGAACGTGATGCTGTACTCAGTTTACTGAACGAGAACGGAGAAATTATTTACAAAGACCGAATTTTCGGAGACAGCAATTATACCAAGAAACTGGGATTTGAAAAACTGCCGGTGGGAGTGTATAAACTAATTCTGGATAAAAGATTTGGTATTACCAATTCGGTTATCAAAAAGACCGCAGATGGTCTGGTTCTGGGCGAGGAAAGTTTTGTTTTTAAACCGAACTATAAACAAGAAGGAAAACGAGTAAAAGTTTATCTCGCAAATCCCGGCCGAGCACCCCTAAGGGTACAGGTCTTTGATTCGAATGGGGAAGAAGTTGGTAATTTTAGCAACAGCGATGAGATCTTGAAAAAGACCCTCGATTTTTCAAGGGTTCGTAAAGGGGCTTACATGTTGAAGATCCAAACCCCTTCAAATATCTTTACTGAACATATAGAAATTTGATTTAGAATTTATCGCAAAAAAAAATCTCCGCAGTTCGCGGAGATTTTTTTATTTACTCTTCCATATTTCGCCTGATCTTATCGATCGCGTTCTCTATAGATTTATCGGGTTCAATGATATTATTGCTACCCCAGAAATTGGAATCGTAGAAACCTGAAACATCATCTACCATTACAATATTAGGATTGATGATCTCATTATTTCTTTTCCAGTTATCATCTGCAACTGGCTGCCAATCGGTTACTACCATTTCACTGTTGATCTTATACCTGGAATTAAAGATCTTCTTTTTCCAGTTTACCACATATTCAAGCTCGGCTCGGCCGTAGGCATAATGCCATTTTCCGTCTTCCTGGGCATAATCCACGGTATAATTCAATTCCGTTGGCCAAACTTTACAACCACCGGGTTTCTTCTTAACAAACAAACTGGCAGCAACATCCCTGTTATCTACATTCAGGCTGTAATCGGCCTTTACGAGCGTAGACGTAGCAGCGTCGATGAACAGCTTGCCGAAATACCATGGATCAGTCTTATCCATTTCAGTAAATTCAACTACATAGGTAAACCTGTCGTTAATCTTGGTAGGATCGGCGAAAGTGAATTTGTAGCTATCCAGCATTTCAGGTCGTAACACATAATCTGTATACTTCATCATATCCAGATAAAGTGTATTGAAAGGACCACCGCGTAATTTAACGGCTACCGTATCCAGTTTATCATAATCTGCGCTCTTACGCGCCTTATAGATCGAAACCATGTCTCTTTTAGCAGAATTATATGGGCTTTTCTGAATCTTTACTATTGCTTCAGAAAGACCTACGTTATTCCATCCTTTTTTAATGGTCTCCCTGTAAAAGGTTGTCATCAGGTTTTCATCAGATTGATAATTCTCATCCTTTTTGGCCAGCATTTCGCGAACCAGCAGATCGGCATTGGTTGCCTTGTACAGGCTGATCTCTTCCAGTTCCTGGACGGTCTCATCTAATTCGATACGGGTATCTTCAGATTTGAAATAGGTTAGAGGAAGGGTTTTGCTTTGGAAACCCAGTACCGAGATGGTAACGGTCGCCTCTATCAGGTCTTCAGGCACTTTCAATGAAAATTCTCCGTCAGAATTAGTGATGGTAGAAATATTACTGTTATTAAGTGCCAGGTAGGCCGAGGATATACCTCTGCCATTAGCAGAGTTTACTACTTCTCCTTTATATTCCACATACTTGATATCTGATGGTTGAAATGCAAATCCCTGTGCAGCCACCAAAAGTATACCCAGCAGGGTCATAAGGAACCGTGTAGACTCCTTTTTTAAATTAAGTACTCTTCTCATGACAATGTATTTTTGATTTAAATCTAAACTTATACAATATAATGAATTTAAACCTTACTTTGATGCGAACAGCTAACAATTTGATGTGAATAATTGAGGTATTATTAATTACATGCTCTTTTAATTCCAAAATGTATAATTTAGGGGAGTATATCAAAAAAAATCCTGTACATGAAATCATTATTCTCATTCTTTGCACTCTTATTCGTTGTTTTCCAGTCATCTGCACAAATGCAACTGGAAAAAGCTTCTCCGGAAAGTGTTGGGGTTTCTACAGAGCGCCTGGAAAGAATAAGGAATATGCTGGAAGAGCAGATAGAAACCAATAAACTCCCGGGAGCGGTTGCATTAATTGCTAAGGATGGGAAGATCGTTTTTTATGAAGCTTTTGGATATACCAATGCGCAGGGTGAAAAGCTGGAAAGGGACGATATATTCAGGATTGCCTCTCAAACAAAGGCAATTACTGCTACGGCCGTGATGATGCTTTGGGAGGAAGGGAAATTCCAGCTGGATGATCCAGTTTCAAAATATATTCCTGAATTTAAAGATCCGGTCATCCTTGAAAATTTCAACGAAGCAGATTCTTCCTATACGACCCGGCCTGCGGAAAATGAAATCAGCATAAGAGATTTGATCACCCATACTTCGGGTATAGGATATGGAATGATAGATGGCGATGAACGTTTTAGGAAAATATACGCCAAAGCCGGAATTGTGGACCTGTTTACTACCAATCCGGTGAAAATTGGCGATAATATTAAAAAATTAGCCCGCCTTCCGCTTCATCATGAGCCAGGCGAAAAATGGACCTATTCTGAAGGGCTGGATGTATTGGGCTATTTTATAGAAGTGATCTCAGGTATGCCTTTCGATGAATTTTTACAAAAAAGGCTTTTTGAGCCTCTGAATATGAATGACACCGGTTTCTATATCCCAGATTCAAAAAAGGAGCGTCTTGTACAGGTTCAGAAAAAGGAAGGTGATAATTGGAAGGCATTAGGCGCTGAAGAAGGTTATGATCCAGACTATCCTGTTAAAGGAGCCAAAGCCTTTTTCTCTGGTGGCGCGGGATTAACCAGTACGGCACTCGATTATGCTAAATTCCTGCAAATGTATCTTAATAAGGGAGCCTATAACGGAAATCGAATTCTGAGTCCGCTTACGGTAGATATGATATTAGCCAACCATTCCAGAGACCTTTTCATGGGGCCCGAGAATTATTATGGTCTCGCCTTCGGAGTTCTTACTGAAGCTGGAGAGGACAAAGGCGGACAGGGGAGTGCCGGGACATTTGAATGGGGTGGCTATTTTAATACCCAGTATTTTGCAGATCCTGAAACCGATGTTATTGGAATCCTGTTAAAGCAGACTCGTGGTCCGCTTGAGGATGATAGCGCCTGGAAATTCAGGCAAATGGTATTCTCAAGTATCGTAGAGTAATTTTGAAGGATAATTTTTCAGAAAATCCCGGCAATTATTTAAAATTCAGGCCAGATTATCCTGAAGAGATTTTTCAGTTCATCAAATCAAAACTAAAAAATTCCAACAGGGCCTGGGATGTAGGTACCGGCAACGGTCAGGTTGCTAAATCTATTTCCGATTACTTTAAAATTATTGAAGCTACAGATATTAGCGACGAGCAGTTAAAGTATAGCTTTAAGCATCCTAACATTCATTATTCGGCCCAGGTTGCGGAAAAAGTAGACTTTCCCGACGATAGTTTTGATTTCATAATTAGCGGACAGGCTGTGCATTGGTTCGATTTCGATAAATTTTATTCTGAAGTTAAACGCTGTCTTAAGCCTGATGGGCTAATTGCTATTCTGGGCTATGGTCTTTTTAGGTCCACCCACGATGTAAACAAGGTCATAGATCGATTTTATACAGATATTATTGGCCCTTACTGGGATGAGGAAAGAAAATACCTGGACGATAACTATTCAAGCATTCCATTCCCTTTTGAAGAAATTCAGACGCCTGATTTTGAGCAAAATTATACCTGGTCTTTTGAGCATGTGCTTGGGTATTTAAGAACCTGGTCCGCAGTTAAGCATTATCGGGAAAAACATCATTCAGACCCGGTTAAACTTGTTGAAAGAGAGCTTAAACAGGCCTTTGGAGATCTAAATAAGGTTAGTTTTCCAATACTTTTCAGGATGGGAAAAGACACTTCACCTGATCAATAATTCCACACTTCTACTCATTCTATTCTTTAAAACGATTGTAAAAACCTGCATTATAACAAGGATTTAGGAAATGGCATGAAATATGAAAATGGCTATGGCGTTTAAAGAAAGACTTAAATCTATATTATGAAGAAAAGCATTTTCTTTTTCCTTAGCCTGATAATTGGTTTACAGGCTGAGGCCCAGATCTTTCCAGATAGTGATAATGCCACGGTTACCGAACAGGTTCTTAAAGAGCTAAATCGTGAACGAAGCCTGCTCAGCCAGAATTTAGAATTTCGGATCAAGGAGATCGACTCCAAGATCAACAACCTGGACGAGAGTATAAAATCTACGAATTCGGCTTCTGAAAAGGTTGAAAAACTGCTGGAACGGGTAAAATTCCTGGAGGAACGCCAGGAGGAGATCGATAAGAATACCATTAGCGTATATAAATACAATTACAGTTCGGCGGTGCTGAATCTCGCTTCGATGGAACGAGAGATCAAACCTTTGAATCTTTTTAATTCTTCCCGTGAATTCTATTCCACACTGGATAAGGTTAGCAATCCTATGAACTACGATGGCTACAAGGAGTGGTTTGGCCAGTTTCAGAAATATGTAGATGAGCAAAAAGAAGACAATGCCAGTCTTGCTGCCCTGAGCCATATGCTACAGGTAACCGGGGATCTTGCAAAAGGGACGCCATTTACGGGAATGTTCGCAGGAAGCCTGGTAGATGGGATCGGCCAGTTTATAGGCTCTTTGAACAGGCGCGATAAGGAATTGAGAGAAAAAAGCATGAATATGATGAAATTGACCACCTCAATTTCTCAATTTACCCATGATAAGGACCTTATTGAAACCGAATGGGAAGGCATCAATAAAAGCCTGAACGAGTTGAAGGATCTTCAGAATAAAGCCATGAAAGATAACCTGGTTGAGATCCTTGGAATTTCAAAAGCCGAATTCACCGAGAATTTCACCAACGAGACCGATGCGAAAAAGCGTACCCAGTATATCCTTGATATTTCGAAGATCGCTGAAAACAAGATCGTAGAAGAACGAGCCAGCAACCCTGAAAACTGGAAGCAGGAATACCACGACCAGATGTTGAGGGTGCAGAACCTAAAGATCAGGTTTGGAATGCTCACCTTCAGAATTCTTGAAAACCTCAATAAATACGAGAAACTAATCGCCAAATACAAGAACGATCCTTACCTCAAAGATGAGATGCAGAATCTTAGCCTGAAACTCGACCTGGTGAGGAATAGCTTCGAAAGCACTTTTAATCCGCAGGAATATATCAAGGCGTCCAACGAAATGTATATCGTCGAGTAGATCCCTAGGATTTCTCGTGATATTTTATGACTTCCTTAATTCCCCTTAACGGAATAATGATCCATTGCGGCCTGTTCTGTATCTCGTAATTGAGTTCATTGAGAGCCTTTTCTAGCAGAAAGGTATGCATTAAGATCTTGAAGTCTTCCATATCTTCAGGCACAAAATCACTGCCGCTAGCCTTTTCAAAATAACCTTTTATAAATAACCTGGTATTGTAATAATGCCAGGTTTCTGCCCATTTTTCAAGGTCTCCTTCCTTTCGCTGCTGGTCGTATTCCGAGGAGAGAATATTGCTATACGCGGCATAATGAAGTGACCTGATCATTGCTGCAAGGTCTCTCATGGCAGATCGTCGAATACGGCGTTCACTGAAGGATTTCGACGGATCACCTTCGAAGCTGTTCATAATATATTCCTTCCCGGTCCAAAGGATCTGGCGCAAATGATAATCGCCATGAGTTCTTATTTTCATCACCGGGATCTTATGCCTGTATATATTCCTGAAGATCTTCAGGATATCTGATTTTAACTTCAGGACTTCCCTGGCTTCTTCCTGAACATCTTCCGGAAGGTCTTTTAGTACAGATTTGAGATTGTCCAGACTATTCCGGGTTAGGGTTTGCAAACCTGAAAATAGAGATCTCTGGTAATGCAGGGAAGATTCTTCCCTGTCAAAATTGCTATCTGCAGGGTCCTGTGACAATGCCTTATGAAGATCGGCCGTGAATTCGCCCAGCTGGTGAATACGTTCCGGGAGGATCACCCCTAAAAGTTCCTTGACGGCCTCAGGGAAATCTTCGTAATCCAATGCTTCTGTGATATATTGAACCGGCCTGTCAAGTTCCAGATCTTTTTGGGTCAGAACCTTTTCAAAATACCGGTCCAGTGAATCTTTCACATGATTCCATACTTCTCCCTGGTTTTCCTCCATTTTCTGGATCATGGCCAGAGTATAAGGTTTCCCTGATTTTGGATGATATTTGATTGCGCCTGCATATTTCGAGATCCTATCAAAATCGGTTTTGGTAGAAAGGAATTCTATGGTTTCAACATCCGGATTAAAGGACTGGTCCAGCCTTCTGTAAAGTTTCAGCAGGACCTGATTGTCATAAGATATAATAGTTTGCCGGTGTTCGGTATCTAAAAGATCGGGGCGCATATCTTCCTCGAAGTTGGAAATGATTTCTTTAATACCAGAAAATTCAACACCGTTCTTGTTCTTTTGTAAATTTCTAAAACCTTCAAGAAGATAATTTCTATAATTCCTCGAATAAACAGCGTCGAAGAGGAAGCCATTTTCAGTTCCTATCCTTAATTCAGCAATCACTCCTCTTTTTGGGATCTCGTCTCTTAATTGCTTATTCTCTTCTGAAACATAGGCTACAGGAAGTTGGTAGAATTCCGGCAGACCTTCGTTATAAATCACTTCCAAAATCAGGTTTCTGAAAGGAAGCTCTTTTATATCTGCTTCAAAAGACTCTTTTATTTTCACTTCCTGAACATTCCTTCCGCCACTCTCGAACCAGGTTCGGTTTTTCAAATAAGGCGGAAGTATCTGTGAGGATAATTTCTGAAGGCTTTTATTTTTTAGTAAGCCATCCCAGGAATCGATAGTTAAGGCCGGGATCTCTGAGTCTCCTTTAACCCGTTCCCGTTCCTTTTCAAGGGAAAACCAGTGATATCCATGAGGAGACAGGGTGAACAGGTAAGGCCTCTCTGTTATTACCGGAAACTTGTTATGACTGAAAACCTCTACCGGTGTATATCCTTTATAATCCTCCAGGTCTATCTCGGCCGGCTGCGTGAACCGGGACAGATTAGCCAGCACCAGGATATCTTCAGATTCATAGGACCTTACAAATGCCAGAATTTTTGAATTTGATGGTGATAGGAATTCTATACTTCCCCTTCCGAAAGCCTTGTATTTTTTCCGCATCCCAATGATCCTTTTCATCCACCATAAAAGGGAGGAGGAGATCATTTGCTGGGTCTCCACATTGATCGATTCATATTTGTATTCAGGATCTATGATCAATGGCAGGTAAAGCTTCTGTGGATTTGCTAAGGAAAACCCTGCATTCCTGTCGGCTGTCCATTGCATGGGAGTTCTCACCCCATCACGGTCACCCAGGTAAAAATTGTCTCCCATTCCTATTTCATCGCCATAGTAAACTATAGGCGTTCCCGGAAGCGAGAACAGCAATACGTTCATCAACTCGATCTTGCTACGGTTATTGTCCAGCAGGGGTGCCAGCCTGTGCCTGATCCCAACATTGATCTTAGCCTGCGGATCTTTGGTATATACCTTATACATATAATCCCGTTCCTCATCGGTTACCATTTCCAGGGTAAGTTCATCGTGATTTCTCAAAAAGATACCCCACTGGCAATTCTCAGGAATTTCGGGAGTCTGGTCAATGATATCGATAATAGGGTAGCGGTCTTCCATTTTTATTGCCATGAACATCCGCGGCATGATTGGGAAGTGATAATTCATATGGCATTCGTCTCCATCTCCAAAATAAGCTGCGGAATCTTCCGGCCACATATTGGCTTCAGCAAGTAATAATTTATCATCATAATTTGCATCTACATGTGCCCGAAGTTTTTTCAGAAATTCATGAGTTTGCGGAAGGTTTTCGCAATTGGTTCCATCTTCCTCGAAAAGATAGGGGATGGCATCGAGGCGAAATCCGTCTACACCCATTTTACACCAGTAATCCAGGACGTCAAAAACTTCCTGCTGAACTTTCGGATTCTCAAAATTCAGGTCGGGCTGATGAGAGAAGAAGCGGTGCCAGTAGTAGGATTCGGCTTCAGCATCCCAGCTCCAGTTGGAAGGTTCAGTATCGGTAAAAATAATTCGCGCATCCTTGTATTTCCTGGGATCATCGCTCCATACATAATAATTTCGTTCATCTGAACCCGGCGGTGCCTTTCTGGCTCTTTGAAACCATGGATGCTGATCTGAAGTATGATTGATAACCAGCTCGGTGATCACTTTTAATCCGCGGTCGTGGGCTTCTTCAATAAGACGTTTAAAATCATCTATATTTCCGTAGGAGGGATTAATATTATAGTAATCTGCTATATCATAGCCATCGTCCCGAAGCGGTGAAGGATAAAAAGGGAGCAGCCAGATCGCTGTCACGCCAAGGTCTTCCAGGTAATCCAGTTTTTGAAGAAGTCCCTCGAAATCACCAATTCCATCCCCATTACTGTCGAAAAATGCCTTGATATGTAATTCGTAAATGATTGCGTCTTTATACCAGTAATTTTCAGAAGTATCGGATGGATGAGCCATATGCTATATTTTTTTTGAAGTTCAATGCTCTTAAAGTTAAAAAATATGCCAGTGCCTCTCGTTAAAAAAATACTAAACGCTTGGTGAGTCGAAACAATAAAAATGCCCGTATTCTAATTTAATTGTTTGATTTATAGCTTTTTATTAAATTTAGAAATCTGAAAATCTTCCCCATTACACTGAAGCCAGTTAGTAACCAACTAAATATTTTACATATGAAAAAGCGCATTATTCTATTGCTGGGGCTGCTTCCAATGCTGGGGTTTTCCCAGGAAATTATAAAACCGGAGACCTTGAAACCGAAACCGGTCGTTGATAATTATCATGGCCAAAGACTGGAAGATCCCTATCGTTACCTGGAAAATATGAAAGACGAAAAGGTGCTTACCTGGATGAAAGCGAATACTAATTACGCTGAAGCCATCCTGGATGCCATTCCCGAAAAGGATGAAATGTTCAGAAAAATGAAGGAGATGGATAGCCGTACGGCAGCGAATATCAGTAACCTGAATATCACCAGGAACGATATGTATTATTACCTGAAAACGAGGCCGGAGGACCAGGTTGGAAAACTCTATTTCAGGAAGGGATATGAAGGAGACGAAGTATTGCTTTTGGATCCTGAAAAATACAATACAGATTCGGGGTATACATACGCGATCACCTCTGTGATACCAGACAGGTTAGGTAACAGGGTCGCAGTGATTCTGGCTCCGGATGGTTCTGAGAACGGTGAACTGCTGGTTTTGGATCAATCAGGCAAACAAATTGGTGATGTTTTAAACCTGGTAGATGGGGCCGACTGGGGAGCAGGTGAAAATTCCATTTATTATTTAAAGCTTAATTCAGCCGATGTCTCTGACAAGAACAGGCAAATGAATATGAAAATATATAAGCATGAAATTGGAACTCCCCAGTCTAGTGATAAAGTTTTGTTTTCCAGTTCGAAATATCCGGAATTGGATATCGAACCTGAAGAAATCCCAATTCTTATTTACGACCGGGACCTGGATATGCATATCGGGCTGGTATTGACCGTGGATAAGTCCCTCAAAATGTATTTGAATAACAGGGAGCTCGATGGGGAATGGAAAAAATTAACTTCACCAGATGATAAAGTTGCAAACTTTAGTACAAGCGAGGACGCTATATATTATATGAGCTTTAAAGATGCTCCTAATTTCAAAATTCTCAGATCATCAAAAGATAAACCTGAAGTTGCCAAATCAAGTCTGGTTATTCCTGAACCTGAAACAGGTCCTATTGACAATTTCAGAATAACAAGTGATGGTATTTATTACACGGTTAAATCTAACGGTGTGGAAACAAGGCTTTTGAAAAAAGCTTATGGCGATGATATGCCTAAGGAGATCAAATTGCCAAAAACTGCGGGATCAGCAGGACTGAGCGCAAAGGGACCACAACATGATGATATCTGGGTTTATTTAACAGGATGGACCACACCTGGTGAACGATATAAATACCTGGCTTCAAGCAATGAATTCGTTAAACAGCCAATGTCTACTGAAGCCGAATATCCCGAACTGGACGATATCGTGGTTAAAGAAGTGAGTGTTACTTCTCATGATGGGGTTAAGGTGCCGGTTTCTATTATCCATAATAAAAACATAAAAATGGATGGTTCAACACCTGCGGTGATGTATGGTTATGGCTCTTATGGATCATCTACCGGGCCATTCTTTAGTCCGTTGGTTCTTGTTCATACCATGTATGGTGGTATGTTCGTGGTTCCTCATGTTAGAGGAGGTGGTGAACTTGGAGATGCCTGGCACCGGGCAGGGCAAAAGGAAAATAAACCAAATACCTGGAAAGATGCCATTGCTACGGCAGAATACCTGATCGATAAGGGCTATACCTCAAAAAACAAATTGAGTTTCTTTGGAGGAAGTGCCGGTGGAATTCTAGTTGGCAGAGCGGTCACCGAAAGGCCCGATCTGTTTGCTGCGGTTGCACCAATGGTGGGCGCAATGAATACCGTTCGAATGGAAGAGTCGCCAAATGGCCCTGTAAATGCCCCTGAATTTGGAACGGTCAAGGATCCGGATGAATTCAAGGCTTTGCTGGAAATGGATTCTTACCATCATATAGAAGACGGTACTGAATATCCGGCAATGCTAATTACTTCTGGAATGAACGATCCCAGGGTGATCGCATGGGAACCCGCAAAATTCGCAGCTCGTGCGCAGGCTGCAAATGCTTCAGATGAACCTATTCTACTATTAACCGAGTTTGACAGCGGTCATGGAATGGGCGACACTAAAGATAAAAGATTTGAAAGGTTTACCAATGTTTTGTCGTTCTTCTACTGGCAATCTGGACATCCTAAATTTCAGCCGCCTAAGGATCTGATAGATTGATTATCCAACCAAACTTAATAATGCCGCGAACGAATTAAAAATTCTTCGCGGTTTTTTAAGTTTTAGTGCATTCTGATGCTGGAAATTTAGGTATTAGATTCTCGATTTGAATATGTATCTTTGCAGCCGCAAAAACAAAGCATCTAATTTTTAGTTTATGAAAGCCGGAATCGTAGGACTGCCTAATGTTGGAAAATCAACGCTGTTTAATTGCCTGAGCAATGCCAAGGCGCAAAGTGCCAATTTTCCATTTTGTACCATCGAACCTAATATTGGGGTGGTAAACGTTCCCGATCCAAGGCTTACCAAACTTGGTGAACTGGTGAATCCTGAAAAGATCATTCCTGCTACCGTTGAGATCGTGGATATTGCAGGTCTGGTAAAAGGAGCCAGCAAGGGTGAAGGTCTGGGGAACCAGTTTTTAGGAAATATTCGCGAGACCGATGCGATCCTGCATGTTTTAAGATGTTTTGATAATGACAATATCGTACACGTAGATGGCTCCATAGATCCGATTCGTGATAAGGAAACCATTGATATGGAACTTCAGCTAAAAGACCTTGAAACCGTTGAGAAAAAACTGGAAAAGGTGAAGCGAGCGGCCAAAACCGGAAACAAGGAAGCACAGAAAGAAGAAGCAGCTTTGCTTAAGGTGAAAAAAGGCCTGGAAGAAGGAAAATCGGTTAGGGCGATCGAACTTGGTGAAGACGAGCGTAAGGAGTTCATCAAACCGCTTCAGTTCATAACCGATAAACCGGTAATGTATGTTTGTAATGTGAACGAAGATGCAGCGGTAGAAGGGAATGAGCATGTTGAAAGAGTAAAAGAAGCTGTAAAGGATGAAAATGCTGAAGTACTAACCCTAGCGGTAGGTACTGAAGCCGATATTACCGAGCTGGAGGACTACGAGGAAAGACAGATGTTCCTTCAGGATATTGGACTTGATGAGCCGGGATCGGCTAAACTGATTCGCGGAGCATACCAGTTATTAGATCTTCAAACCTATTTTACTGCCGGAGAAAAAGAAGTGCGTGCCTGGACCGTAAAGGTTGGAGCATCGGCACCGCAGGCTGCCGGGGTAATCCACACCGATTTTGAAAAAGGCTTTATCCGTGCCGAGGTGATCGCTTACGACGATTACGTAAACTATGGAAGCGAAGCCAAGGTAAAGGAAGCCGGTAAAATGCGAGTGGAAGGAAAGGATTACATCGTTAAGGATGGCGATGTGATGCATTTCCGTTTCAATGTATAAGGAAGAACAATTTAAGAAGTACGAATTTAGAGGTACGAATTTGGAGTTTAAAAACGGGGCGCTTTTCAATTGATTAAATTATAAGTCTGGGTTAAAAATTACAGGCTTGATTTTAATTTAAAGGCAATTGGCCTCAACTACAATTGTTTAAAATCTGTTTGTAATTCCACATCTTACTCCCCATTTCATAATTAACATTTCTTGCCAAATCTTTGTTAATTAATTTAAGGCTGAAAAATTTCAGTTCTTTAGGTATTGCCTTATATTAGGGGCATAACTCCATGACTACTTATGAGCGAGAATACTAATTATACCGAAGATAATATTCGGTCGTTAGACTGGAAGGAACATATTCGTATGCGTCCCGGGATGTATATTGGAAAGCTTGGAGACGGCTCCAGCCAGGACGATGGTATTTATATCCTTTTGAAAGAGGTAATCGATAACTGTATCGATGAATTCGTGATGGGAGCAGGGAAGACCATAGAGATCTCTGTTCAGAACCAGCGCGTGATCGTTCGGGATTTTGGTAGGGGTATTCCATTAGGAAAAGTAGTGGACGTTGTATCCAAAATGAATACGGGTGGTAAATACGATACCCGGGCTTTCAAAAAGTCGGTTGGACTTAACGGAGTAGGTACCAAGGCGGTAAACGCGCTTTCCTCTTATTTCCGCGTTGAATCCACACGTGATGGAGAAAGCCATTCCGCGGAATTTGAGCAGGGAAATCTTAAGGATGAAGAGCATCTTAACGAAACTTCCCGAAGAAGAGGAACCAAGATCACTTTTATTCCCGATGAGATCATCTTTAAGAACTACAAGTTCAGGAATGAATATATCGAAAAAATGCTCAAAAACTATGTGTACCTGAATCCAGGTTTGACCATAGTTTATAATGGAGAAAAATTTTATTCAGAAAATGGCTTAAAAGATCTTCTGCAGGATAGCATTAGTGATGAGGATATGCTTTATCCCATTGTGCACCTTCGCGGAAATGATATCGAAGTTGCCATTACCCACAGTCGTTCACAATACAGCGAGGAATATCATTCTTTCGTGAACGGACAGAATACTTCGCAGGGAGGAACTCACCTGGCCGCCTTCAGAGAAGCGGTGGTGAAAACCATTCGTGAATTCTATGGAAAGAATTATGAAGCCAGTGATATTCGTAAATCCATAGTCGCCGCCATCAGTATCAAGGTGATGGAGCCGGTCTTTGAAAGTCAGACCAAGACCAAACTCGGTTCTACCGATATGGGAGGTGAACTTCCAACGGTTAGAACCTATATCAATGATTTTGTAAAAAGGAATCTTGACAATTACCTTCATAAAAACCCTGAAACGGCTGAAAGGCTGCACAAAAAGATCCTTCAGGCCGAAAGGGAACGGAAAGATCTTTCAGGAATTAGAAAACTGGCAAGGGACAGAGCTAAAAAAGCCAGCCTTCATAATAAAAAACTAAGGGATTGCCGGGTGCATCTGGGAGACAGCAAGCACGAACGTTGCCTGGAAACCACTCTTTTTATTACCGAGGGTGATTCGGCGAGTGGATCCATTACCAAAAGCCGGGATGTGATGACCCAGGCGGTATTCAGCTTGAAGGGAAAGCCTTTGAACAGCTACGGACTTTCGAAAAAGATCGTATACGAAAACGAGGAATTCAACCTGCTTCAGGCTGCTTTGAATATCGAGGAAGGCCTTGAAGATCTGAGATATCATAATATCGTGATCGCTACCGATGCCGATGTGGATGGAATGCATATTCGGCTTTTATTGATCACCTTTTTCCTTCAGTTCTTCCCGGAACTGATCAAGGAAAACCACCTCTATATTCTCCAAACTCCTTTGTTCAGGGTTCGGAATAAAAAAGAGACCATTTACTGTTACAGTGAAATGGAGCGAAAAGAGGCGATTCAGAAGCTATCGGGAAAAGTTGAAATAACACGATTTAAGGGATTAGGTGAGATCTCTCCAGATGAATTTAAACATTTTATCGGGGAAGATATTCGCCTGGATCCGGTTATGCTGGATAAGGAAAAGTCGATCGAGGAGATGCTGAGTTTTTATATGGGTAAAAACACGCCAGACAGGCAGGAGTTCATCATAGATAACCTGAAAGTTGAACTTGATCTGGTCGAAGAACTTGGCATATGAGATTCACCAATAAGACCGAGGTTAAAATAATTCCCTCGATTTACATCGTTTTGATAGCGGTTTTCGTTACCAACGTTTTCGTAAATATCGAGATCATGGCTTCCGATAGTGAACAGGAGATCGGTTTCAGTCATTTTTTACCAAATATTGTAACCTTATTGCTGGCCTTATATGTCCACAAAATAGGGCAATCCTTCGATTTTGACAGCGATGGGGAAACGCTCAATTTTAAGAATAATGGAGTCTTCTTTTCCAAATTCATGGAATACCGGGTGAAGAAAGCTGAATTTCCGAAGCGGAAACTGGCGAAGTTTCATTTTGTTGATTACGGGATCTATTCGGCGCTAACCATTTACATCAGGTCCAGAAGAAAAAAAGGTTACCGAAAATATACTTTCAATACCACATTTTTAAACCGAAAAAAGAAAAGGGGAATGGTTGATTCACTCAATAAAGTGCTTGCAACCACACCTAAAGCTACTGCCTAATGGAAGAAAATCTAGACGGAGCTCAGGACGAGCAGTTTGATAATAAGGAAGAATTAATAAGGGTTACCGGGATGTACAAAGACTGGTTCCTGGATTACGCTTCTTATGTGATCCTGGAGCGGGCGGTTCCAGCCATTGAAGATGGCTTTAAACCGGTACAACGCCGAATCATGCATTCCATGAAAGACCTCGACGATGGTCGCTATAATAAAGTAGCGAATATCGTGGGGCATACCATGCAGTATCACCCTCATGGTGATGCCAGTATTGGTGATGCCATGGTACAGATTGGCCAGAAAGATCTTCTGATAGACACTCAGGGAAACTGGGGGAACATTCTAACCGGAGACAGGGCTGCGGCGCCTCGTTATATTGAAGCCAGGCTGTCTAAATTCGCCCTCGAAGTTCTTTATAGCCCGAAATTAACTGAATGGCAGTTATCTTACGACGGAAGAAAGAATGAACCGGTAAACCTGCCGGTAAAATTCCCGCTTTTGCTGGCTCAGGGAGCTGAAGGGATCGCGGTAGGATTAAGCACGCGTATTCTTCCTCATAATTTCAATGAATTGATAGATGCCTCCATCAGTCATTTGAAAGGAAAGAAATTTAAACTGGCTCCCGATTTTCCAACTGGCGGAATTGCTGATGTAAGTAATTACAACGATGGAAAAAGAGGAGGCCGAATAAGGGTTCGGGCTAAGATAAGTCAGCTGGATAAAAATACCCTGGCTATCACCGAAGTTCCATACGGCACCACTACCTCCAGTTTGATCGATTCGGTTTTAAAAGCAAATGATAAAGGAAAGATCAAGATCAAGAAGATCGAGGATAATACAGCCGCCGAGGTGGAGATCCTTATTCATTTGCCAAACAATATTTCACCAGATAAGACCATAGATGCCCTTTACGCATTTACCCAATGCGAAAATTCACTGGCGCCTCTGGGTTGTGTGATTATCGATCATAAACCGATATTCCTGGGAGTTTCAGAAATACTTCGCCGATCTACCGATCATACCCTTCACCTGCTGAAGCGTGAACTGGAGATCAAACTGGATGAACTGGAAGAACAATGGCATTTTGCTTCTCTGGAACGAATATTTATCGAAAACCGAATTTATCGCGATATCGAAGAAGAGGAAACCTGGGAAGGAGTTATTGAAGCCATCGATAAAGGCCTAAAACCTCATACCAAACACCTGAAACGTGAAGTCACTGAAGATGATATCGTTAGGCTTACCGAGATCAGGATTAAAAGAATTTCGAAATTCGATATAGACAAGGCCCAGCAAAAGATTGACGCACTTGAAGGCGACATTGCACAGGTAAAACATCACCTGGATAACCTCGTAGATTTTGCGGTAGACTATTTTACCAAGCTTAAGAAAGATTACGGGCAGGGTCGGGAACGCAAGACCGAACTTCGACTTTTCGAGGATATCGAGGCGACCAAGGTGGTGATCAGGAACACAAAATTGTATGTGAATCGCTCGGAAGGATTTGTTGGTACGTCGCTGAAAAAAGATGAATATGTTACTGACTGTTCCGATATCGATGATGTGATCTGTTTTACGGCCGAAGGGAAAATGATGGTCACCAAGGTTGATTCCAAGACTTTTATTGGGAAAGATATTATCCATGTTGCCATTTTCAAGAAAAAGGATAAGCGTACCATTTATAATATGATCTATCGCGACGGGAAAGCCGGGAAAACTTATGTAAAACGTTTTTCGGTTACCTCGGTAACCCGCGACAGGGAGTACGATCTTACTCAGGGTAAGAAGGATTCAAAAGTCCTTTATTTTTCTGCCAATCCTAATGGAGAGGCTGAAGTGGTTACCATATTCCTGAGACAGGTAGGAAGCATCAGAAAAGTGAAATTCGACCTGGACTTTGCAGAAGTGCTTATAAAAGGACGAAATGTGAAGGGGAATATCGTTACCAAATATTCGGTCAAGCGAATCGAATTGAAAGAAGAAGGTGTTTCTACTCTGAAGCCGAGAAGGATCTGGTTTGACGAAACCGTGAAAAGGCTGAATGTAGACGAAAGAGGAGAATTGCTTGGAGAATTCCGTGGAGACGACAGGCTGCTCATCATTACCCAGGACGGAGTGGTGAAGACCATCAAGCCTGAGCTTACCACCCGATTTGATGACGAGATGATCGTCCTGGAAAAATGGGTAAAAGATAAACCAATCTCAGCAATATATTGGGAAGCGGAAAAAGAGCGTTATTATGTAAAGAGGTTCCTCATCGAACATCCGGATAAAGAAGAACGATTTATCAGCGATCATGAAGATTCTTTCCTGGAGGTCGTTTCTACCGATTATTATCCAAGAGCTGAAATCGTCTATACCAAGCCTAAAGGAAAGGAACGCAAGGAGAATGAGGTTATCAGCCTGGAGGAATTCATCGCGATCAAGGGTATTAAAGCCTTAGGAAACCAGTTAACTTCAGAAAAAGTGAACCAGGTAAACCTGCTGGATCCTGAACCTTATGTTCCGGAGGAAGAAACCGAAGAGCAAGAATCCAGTGAAGAACAGGAGATCACTGCTGAGGACGTGAAAAATGGTAAGATTCAGGAATCTTCAAAGAAATCGAATTCTGAAGGACAGCCATCTTTATTTGACGAATAATGGGATTGATCAAGGAATTTAAAGAATTTGCCGTTAAAGGCAATATGGTAGACATGGCGGTAGGTATCATCATTGGTACTGCCTTCAATAAGGTCGTGGATGTGCTGGTAAAGCAGGTCATCATGCCGCCACTTAGCTTGCTTACCGACGGAATTGAATTCTCCAGTAAAAAACTGGTACTTCGGGATGCAGTAGGAACCGAAGGTACCCCGGATTATGTAGAAGAAGTTTCTGTTGGCTATGGTTTACTGATCGAAACCTTTATCGATTTCCTGGTAATTGGTTTTGTAGTTTTTATTATCGTAAAGGCCATGAACCGTTTCCGAAACAGGGCACAGGACCCGAAAGACAAAAAGGTAGTTACGCCCAAGGACATCGAGCTACTGGATAATTTGAATGAATTGATGAAAGAGCAGAATGAGCTGCTCAGGGAAAGGCGAAATTAATTCTCGCCCACTTTTTTAACCTCGCCTCGCGCTTTCTTCGTTTCTCCTACCTGTCCATATTCAAAGGTATAGCCATTCGGATTGGTGGTTAGTATCTTGATATGAATGGCTTTTTCTTCAGACATGCTCTGCGGATTGATATTCTCCAGAATATATTCGCAGTCATTGATCCACCTTACAGTAGAGGTGTCGATATTTCCCTGAAATGTTTCAATTTCCAAACTGTCACTTCTCACAAACCTTGAAGTGACAAGTTCTCCATTTAAATAGGTTTCAAATTCATAGATGCCTGTACGGTAATCTTCACAATTGCGTTCAGCATTAAAACAGGAAGTAAGGTTAACCAATATTAATAGAAGCAGTATTCGTTTCATACTGCAAAAAAAATCATTTTAAACGGTATAATCAATTTTCGAAGGCATCAAACGTCCCATCGGTATAAAAAATAACGATACGCTGGATTTGTTTTGCTGAATTCCCAACCGGCATTTTTACAGGAGCTGGTTTTTCGTTTTCTGCTTTTTGAGATAGGTGGTCCTGAAAGGGCAGTTCGTCTTTCCCTGGTTTTACTTCTCTTTTCTTTGTTTGTTCTGAAGAAGATGGAAAGTTACCCTTTCCGTTCAATAACCAGTACAGCTCCACTTCGGGAAAGTTCTTCACGATCTTCATCACAAAGTCGAGGCTAGGTTTATTTCTTCCAGACAGAATATGTGAGATGGAAGACCGGCCAACTTCTATCTGGTCGGCGAAAGAAGCGGCAGAAAGATCATAATATTCAAGGATCTTGTTTAACCGATTTGCAAATTTTTCCGTGTTTACCATTGTAACATTTCAGCACTATTATTCGGTTTACAAATGTAAAAAATTAATTTACATACATGTAATTACAAATGTAAACTTAACTATAATTAATTAAATTATAAATATAAATACAGGTAGTTAGATAACTAAAAGACAATGTTTTATGCCTGTAAAAATGATTTATAGGAAATAATCCAATTTACCGGTTCACAAGCAGTTAACAGGTGTTTACAAATGTATTTAATCAGGTTAGCCGGTCTTGTTTACATTTGTAAAATATCGATTGTTTAGTTTTGTAAACATGAAACATCAAGAACTAAAAGACCTGTTCCAGGACGATTGGTATCTGGCTATAAAATTTAGGGAGATTACCGGCCGATATGTCACCAATGATCATTTGGAAATATTCATAGAACGGTTCAAAGGAGAACTAGAAATTGAAGAGATCGGGAAATCGGTTGAGGGTCGTTCGATTAAAAGATTCAAAATAGGTACTGGTAAAATTCCTGTATTAATGTGGTCGCAAATGCACGGGAATGAAACAACCACCACCAAAGCCCTTTTTGATCTGGTGAATACCTTTATAATAGAGAGTAAGAATCCTGTAATTGCTAAAATTCTTTCTGAATGTACTCTATATATTATTCCGATTCTTAATCCGGATGGCGCTTTTTATTATACACGCCTGAATGCGAACTCAATTGATCTTAACAGGGATCTTCAGGATTTGAGTCAGCCGGAGAGCAGATTGCTTAAACAGCAGTATACGGCCGTAGAACCCGCATTTTGTTTGAATCTGCATGACCAGCGAACCATTTTTAGTGCAGGAGATCAGGCAAAACCAGCCACTTTATCTTTCTTAACCCCTTCAAAAGATGAGGAAAGGAATATTGATGAATTCCGAATGAAGAGTATGGGGCTTATAGCCGGGATGGCAGCCGATCTCAAAGATCAATTGCCTGGGCAGATTGGAAGGTATGATGACGGGTTCAACATCAATTGCGCCGGGGATACTTTCCAGGCTTTAAAAACACCCACCATTTTATTTGAGGCGGGCCATTATCCCGGTGATTACGAAAGGGAAGAGACTAGAAAATATGTGTGCCGGGCTTATGTTTCGTGTCTGCATCAGATCGCTAGCAGATCGGATATCAAAGAAGGAAACGAAGATTATTTCAAAATACCTGAAAATCAGAAGCTATTTCGTGATGTGATCGTTCGAAATACCCGGCATGAAAATAAAGTGGTTGATGTAGCCCTTCAGTTTAAGGAAGAGATCGAGGATGGTAAGCTTGTTTTCAATGCCATTTTAGATGAAATCGGGCCGAATCTAAAACTGTTTGCTCATAGGGAGATCGATGCCAGGGGAGAAGAGATGATTCTTCCCGGTGGGAAAAAACTCACCGAAAACGTTGTAGTTAATAAAATTATCTTAAAAACTGCGGAATTCAGTCTTTAATAAGGATAATTGTCAAATAAATTATTAATAATTCAATGTTTTTGTCTTATTTTTGAGGTTCATTAAAAAAAGAAGTTCGAAAAAATGGCTAAGTTTAAATTAGACGAAACAGACCACCAGATTCTTGACATGCTCATCGAGAATACCAGGACTCCATTTACCGATATTGCCAAAAAGCTACTAATTTCAGCTGGTACCGTGCATGTGAGAGTGAAAAAGATGGAGGAGGCCGGGATCATTATTGGTTCATCCCTTACACTGGATTACAAAAAACTGGGATATGCGTTTATTGCATATGTTGGGGTCTTTTTGAAAAATACTTCCCAGACAAAATTTGTGCTGGAAAGGATCAATGAAATTCCGTTCGTTACCGTGGCTCACGTAACTACTGGCAAATTCAATGTTTTTTGTAAGATCAGGGCGAGAAATACCCAACATGCTAAAGAAATCATCTTTCAGCTAGACGATATAGAAGGAGTTTACCGAACCGAAACCATGATTTCACTTGAAGAAAGCATCAATGATAAGAAACGCCTTATGCATTCGATCTTCAAGAATATGTAAACTAGTCTTAAAACTATTTTAAAAACCCTTTGAGCTAGCTAGTTTAAAGGGTTTTTTTCTAAATTCATACTTCCTTACCACTTTAAAACTAAATTATGCACAGAGAACCTCGATTAGACAGATTCAATGATAATGTACTTGCGAAATATCAGGTTTATAACAGTATTTTTCTAACGCTTCCTTACGATGAGATCAAACGTACGGGAGCTTTACTTCCGCTATTTCAGGAAATCTGCGAGGAAGGATTTAAAGAAAATCTGAATCCTTCAGAAATTGTAGAGCGTTTTTTCAATAAATATGGAGAAAACCCTTCTGAAAAGGAAAAGAACGATCTGCTGTTCCGTTTTATTCAGTATATAGAAAGACAGGTAGTGTTGTTTGATGCTATTGAAGATGCCTCTTTTTCCATTGTAAATAATATGGATGGTAGGGGAACCCTGAGAAGCGTGAAGGAAGAAGCAGAAGCAAAACAAAAGGTTGAGGAGTTAAAGGAATATCTTAGACGATTCAAAGTAAGGCCAACTCTAACAGCTCATCCCACCCAGTTTTATCCTGGTAGCGTATTGGGTATTATCACAGATCTGGATAAAGCAATTCAGAAAAACGACCTGGTAAGGATTAAGCAATTGCTTGCGCAACTGGGTAAAACCCCTTTCTTCAAAAAGGAAAAACCAACTCCCTATGATGAGGCGGTAAGTCTTATCTGGTATTTTGAAAATGTCTTCTACCAGAGCGCCAGTAAAATTCATAATTACCTTCAGCAAAACATTTTTGATGGTGAAGAGATAGGCAACCAGGTAATTAACCTTGGTTTCTGGCCAGGGGGAGACCGCGACGGAAACCCGTTCGTGACCACCGATATCACTTTAAGAGTTGCTAAACGACTGCGCAGAACCGTTTTGCTGAATTATTACAGGGATATTCGCAAATTAAAAAGGAGGTTAACCTTTAGAGGAGTGGATGAAATCATGGCAGAACTCGAAAAGAAGTTGTATGAGTCGGCTATTTCAAAAACCGGTGAGGTTAAAATACCACTTGAATATTTGATATCTAAGCTGAATCAAATCAAGGAAATACTTGTGGATAAACACCAGTCCCTCTTTGTAGATGAAATAAACGATATGATCAATAAGGTCAATCTATTTGGTTATCATTTCGCGACCCTGGATATACGTCAGGATTCTAGAATACATGCAGATGTACTTAAAGATATAGTCGAAAAAAATTCAGGTGAAGGAAAACTATTCCCTGCCGATTTCTATTCTCTTGAGGATAAAAAACAACAGGAAATACTAAGTGAGGTAACTGGTAAACTGGATCCGGAAGAATTTGAAGATGAAGGTATGGCCAAGGCAACCCTTTCATCGATCTATGCGATGAAAGAAATCCAGGAAAAGAGCGGGGAGGCAGGAGCCAACCGGTATATTATAAGTAATTGCGGTGATGAGCAGGGCGTGCTTCAGCCTTTTGCCTTTATTAGAATGTGCGGTTGGGAAAAACCAAGTGTAGACGTGGTTCCGCTTTTTGAAACTGTTCCAGACCTTCAAAATGCCCATCAGGTGATGGAAAACCTGTATAACAATCCAGTTTATAAGGAGCACCTGGATAGGCGTGGCAATAAACAAACCATTATGCTCGGATTTAGCGACGGAACCAAGGATGGTGGCTACCTAATGGCTAACTGGGGAATCTATAAAGCCAAGGAAACGATCACTGAAGTTTCCAGGAAATATGGTATAAAAGTGGTCTTCTTTGATGGACGTGGCGGACCGCCAGCCCGTGGTGGGGGGAAAACTCACCAGTTCTATGCCTCTTTAGGGCCTACTATTGAAAATGAAGAAATTCAATTAACCGTTCAGGGGCAAACCATCAGTTCTAATTTCGGAACCAGGGAATCCTGTACCTATAACCTGGAACAGCTCTTAAGTTCTGGAGTTTCGAATGAAATCTTTAGTGATGGCGAAAACAAACTTAGTGATGAAGACCGTCAAACGATGACAGATCTCGCCGAAATCAGTTATAAAACCTATACCAATTTTAAAAAGCATCCTCGTTTTATCCCGTACCTTGAAAAGATGAGTACGCTTAAATATTATGCGAAAACAAATATAGGTAGCCGTCCGTCGAAACGAAATAAATCTGCTGAGCTAAATCTTTCAGACTTAAGGGCGATTCCATTTGTGGGAAGCTGGAGTCAGTTAAAGCAAAATGTTCCTGGTTTCTTTGGCGTAGGAACAGCGATGGAAGAGCTTGAAAAGAAAGGTGAATTCGACCGGGTGCAACAACTGTATAATGATTCAGAATTCTTCCGCACCTTACTGGAAAATAGCATGATGAGTCTCACCAAGTCATTCTTTCCTTTAACTGCCTACATGAAGAATGATGAGGAATTCGGTGAATTCTGGGAATTGATCCATGAGGAATTTGAACGTACCAAAAAAATGCTGTTAAAGGTAACCGGATATAAGCACCTTATGCAGAATCAGCCTGCTGGCAGGGCGTCCATACAGGCTAGGGAGCGAATCGTACTTCCCCTGCTTACCATACAGCAACACGCATTAAGAATGGTCCAGGATTTTAACAAGGACCCGGAAAAAGCTGGAGACAGGCTGGAAACCTATGAAAAAATGGTCACCCGCTCATTATATGGTAATATTAACGCGAGTAGAAATTCAGCATAAATGAAAAGATCCGACCTGCAATATGACGAAATTGGGGAATTTTACTGGAATTATATCCGGCTTATTCCGGAGGATGAGGAACTGATTGATTGTCTTAAAAAAAACACTCATGAAATTACCGAATTCTTAAAGTCGGTTCCTGAGGAAAAATGGAAGCATAGCTATGCTGAAGATAAGTGGAGCATTTCGCAAATGGTACAGCATATCATGGATACTGAACGAATCTTTCAGTATAGGGCATTGAGTTTTGCGAGGGGAGAAAGCAAGCCCCTTCCAGGATTCGATCATGATTTTTATGCGATGACCTATGATGCTAAAGACAGGAAGCCTGTTGAACTGCTTAAGGAGTTCAAGGCCATCAGGGAGTCTGGAGTTTTGTTGTATAAAAGCTTTTCAGATGAAATGCTTGCCCGTAAGGGGAATATGAATGAAATGAATGCCACACCAAGAGCGATTGGATTTATCATGGCGGGTCATGCCTTACACCACAAGGATGTTATTGATAAGCGATACCTCTAATGCTGGATTTTTTTAAAAATTTCTTCAACCTCCTTAAAAAAACCTATCTCAACTGGGTCAAGAATGAGCCCTATGCAAGAAGCGCCACCATAGCATATTATGCCTTATTTTCTCTTCCATCGCTTTTAATTATAGTGGTGAGTATAGCCGGCTATTTTTTCGGGAGAAAAGATGTGACCGATAGATTAATAGAGAGGATTGGCGGGTTCATTGGTCAGGATACTGCTAATTCTATCCAGGATATGATCGAAAACGCGTATTTATCCCAGGATAGTACTTTGGCGATTATAATAGGCTTAGCGACTCTTATCTTTGGTGCCACCGGAGTTTTCTTCCAATTAAAGGTTGCGATGAACAATATCTGGAACGTTGCCGCTAAAAAAACCGATTTCTGGAGACTGGTTCTGGACAGGGTGATCTCGCTGGGAATGATATTCGTGATTGGCCTTTTACTGCTCATCGCGATGGTGATCTCGACCCTATTGAAATTATTATCAGATAAAATCGAAGCCTATCTGCCCAATATTACTGAACTCGTAGTTTTAATTGGAAATTTCGCCCTTTCCTTTTTCTTTATAACCACGCTATTTGCATTGATCTTTAAACTTTTGCCGGATATAAAGATCAGGCTTCGCGTGACTTATATTGGAGCAGGTTTAACTACCTTATTATTCCTGATTGGTGAATATTTAATAAGCTTCTATTTCGGGCAAAGTGAGCCTGGTTCTGTCTACGGTGGAGCCTCTTCAGTTGTTCTTATTCTTTTATGGGTTTACTATACAGGCCTGATCCTGTTTTTCGGAGCCGAATTTACCGTTCAATATGCCTTATTTAAAAAAGAGAAAGTTGTGCCTAATCGATTTGGAGAACCGGCTATTTATCAGGAAATGGAAAAACTCAAGCAAAAGAAAGTTCAGTTAGAAGAAGAAAAGAAGGTGATGGATGAATTACAATCACATCTCGACGAACGCGATAAATCATCGTAGCGCCCGCTATTAGCAAAGGTTTAACGATCTCTCACCAAGTTTTAGTAGGCTCTTAATAGAGATTGCAGAAGCTCATCTGTATTTTTGAATAAACTAAAAATCACGAAATATTATGGAAAAGAGAATTGCAATTTTGGCCACTAACGGATTTGAGGAAAGCGAACTTGCTTCCCCGAAAGAAGCAATGGAGAAAGAAGGTTTTAAAGTTGATATCGTAAGCCTTGAAAAGGGAACGATCAAATCCTGGGATAAGGATGACTGGGGTAAAGATTTTGAAGTAGATAAAACCCTCGACGAAGTTTCAGCAAAAGATTATAATGCCCTTGTTCTACCCGGTGGAGTCATTAACCCGGATAAATTGAGAAGAGAAGAATCGGTTTTAATTTTTGTTAGAGACTTTTTCAAACAAAAGAAACCGGTAGCTGCTATTTGTCATGCAGCCTGGACACTAATTAGTGCAGATGTGGTTAAAGGAAGAACTATGACTTCTTTCCACTCGATTAGAAAAGATGTTGAAAATGCCGGTGCGCTTTGGGTAGATGAAGCAGTAGTGGTAGACGAAGCTTTTGTAACCAGTAGAAATCCTGATGACCTTCCAGCTTTCAATGCTAAGGTGATCGAAGAGATCAAGGAAGGTAAACACGATTTACAACACGCATAGAAATATAGAATATATTAAAATGAAAAGGAACGCTTTTGGCGTTCCTTTTTTTTATCTGTCTGAATCATCCTCGTCCTCGTCTGATTCGTCGTTCTTTTCTGGGATCTCCACTATAGGATCGTTGAATTCTGAATCATCGTAGTCATCTTCATCGAAATTGGCCATGGTATTTTCTAATCTGGTACTTACCTTAACCAGGTAAACAGTATCATCTGTACGCACTTCCACAGCATCAACGGTTTCGTTTTTAGCGTTTTTGAAAGAGATGATCTGGTCATCATCATAGCCATCTGGGTACTTATCTACCAGTAGACTTAGAATTTCCGGAGTGAGTTTTTTATAATCTACGATTATCCTTTTCATAGTTTCAATGGTTTATGCAAGTATAAATAAAATTCTAAATTGCTCACAATAACAATCTATTAATTCTAATAAAATTTTAAAATATTTAAAATCAGCTATTTAAGTAATAATCGAATGCCCTGTCTATCATCTTATTGGGCACCACAACATCTATGACTGGTTTCCCGATCTCCTCAAGTAAAACGAAATTTATCTGGCCGCGTTCATTCTTTTTATCAAACTTCATCAGCTCTTTAATTTTTTCAATATCATCTTTTGTAAACTGTTCTGTGCCGTAGATATCAATAATCAATTGAGTGATTTCATTTAAATCCTTTTTTGGAAAGTTTCTTATTTCTGCAGATAGATAGGTTTCCAGGATCATTCCCGCTGCGATGGCCTCTCCATGAAGCAGTTTTTTCTTTTCGGGATGGGTAAGGCAATAGGATTCGATCGCGTGACCAAGTGTATGGCCATAATTAAGGGTTTTACGAAGCCCTTCTTCAAAGGGGTCCTCTAAAACAACTTTCTTTTTGATTTCAACCGACTCCTTTACGATCTCTTCCAGGTGAGTAAGATCTAAAGCTGAAAGATCGGAAATCTTCTTCCAGTACGTTTGGCTGGCAATAAGGCCATGTTTCAAAATTTCAGCAAGCCCGCTTCTCATCTCTTCCTGCGGAAGGCTGGCCAGGAATTCAATGTCTATCAGCACCATTTCCGGCTGGTTGATCACACCAATCTGGTTCTTCAAATTACCCAGATCAACACCCGTTTTACCACCAACCGACGCATCTACCATCGCCAGAAGGGTAGTGGGGACATTAATGAATTTAATACCTCTTTTAAAGGCCGAAGCAACAAAACCACCCAGATCGGTCACCACCCCGCCGCCAAGGTTAATTAACAAACTTTTTCGATCGGCACCAAGTTCAGATAACACGTTCCAGACACCTTCACAGGTTTCAAGGTTTTTGAATTCTTCGCCTGCTTCGATCTCGATCACTTCGGTTTCTATTTCCTTTTCGATCTTGGCAAGAAAACCTGATAAACAGTGGTTATGGGTATTCGAATCTACCAGTATGAAAACTTTAGAGGGCTTGCTTTGCTCTAAATAATCACAGAGGCTGGAATAGGCTTCTTCAGCATACAGAACAGGGTTCAGGGAGGCCTTGGTTTCGCTCATTTCTTCTAGGTTTAAAGCCCCGAATTTAAAGAGAAAATTATGATTAAATCAAGTTTCAATAATTATATTTGCCGCAGTTACAGGTATATCATGATCAGAAAAAAAATATTCAATAATACCAAATCGGCCTTCAAATTAAAGTCAAACACCGAGTTGGACAGAGCGATCTTCTTGTTTAGTATGATGAATCGTCCCAGTGTTGTAAAGGCTGGTACATTTTTGACCAACTTTTCTCTTAAATTAAACCTTCCGGTTGAGACCATTATCAAAAAAACCATTTTTGAACAATTTTGCGGAGGGGAGACCGAAGAGGATTGTAAGCCTGTAACCCAGGAAATGTACAATGAAAATCTGCACAGCATACTCGATTATTCAGTAGAGGGAAAAGAGACCGAGGAGGAGTTCGATGCAGCGATGGAAAAAAAGCTCAGCCTGATCGAATATGCTAATAAACGTGACGAGGTTTCTTTTGCCATGTTCAAACCAACGGGAATCGGTCGATTTGAAATTTGGGAAAAAGTAAGTGAGAAGGTAAATCTCACCGAAGAGGAAAACCAGGAATGGGAGCGCATTAAAATTCGCGTGGAAACCTTGTGTAAAAGAGCGAACGAATTGAAAGTTCGACTTTATGCAGATGGTGAAGAAACCTGGATGCAGACTGCCGCTGATGATCTTATGGAAGAAATGATGCGGAAATATAATAAGGAGGAAGTGTTAATCTTTAATACACTTCAATGTTATCGATGGGACAGGCTTGAATACCTTAAAGGATTACACGAAAGGGGAAAAGCCGAAGGCTTTAAGATCGGGGCTAAGATCGTAAGAGGTGCCTATATGGAAAAGGAAAATGCTCGCGCTAAAAAATTGGGTTACCCAACACCTATTTGCGAAAGCAAGGAAGCTACCGATGTTAACTTTAATAGCGTGCTTTCGTATTGTCTTAACCATTTGGAGGATATTTCGGTTTTCATAGGTACGCATAACGAAGTGAGCAGTTACCTGGCGCTACAGATCATCGAAGATAAAGGTCTTAGCATCGATGATAAGCGAATCTGGTTCAGCCAGCTGTATGGGATGAGTGATCATATTAGTTACAACCTTGCCAAAAAAGGGTATAATGCGGTTAAGCTTGTTCCTTTTGGTCCGGTGCGCGATGTGGTTCCTTACCTATTAAGAAGAGCCCAGGAAAATACCAGTGTAAAAGGTCAAACCGGGCGGGAACTATCACTTCTTCTTGAAGAAAGAAAGCGCCGCAAAGGAGATAAATCTGTAAAACATTCCAGGGAGTAAAAATGAAGGGGCTCGCAGGCTTTGTATTTTATGATCTAATGGGTTGGAAGCTGGAAAACAAATTCGACCCGGCCATCAAAAAATGCATCTTCATAGTCGCGCCTCATACCAGCTCTTTTGATTTTTTGATCGGAATCCTGATCAGGAGGATCATGGGAATTCAGATCAATTTTGTTGGAAAACAGGAATTGTTCAAACCTCCGTTCGGATGGTATTTTAAAATGGTAGGTGGTTCGCCCATAGATCGCTCCGGAAACAAAAAGCGCGTAGACGCCATTGCCGAAATCTTTAACAGCCGGGAGGTGTTCAGACTTGCATTATCTCCTGAAGGAACCCGTAAGAAAACCGATAAGTGGAGAACCGGTTTTTATTATATCGCTCTTAAAGCTGAAGTTCCCATCATTCGTGTTGCGTTTGATTATGGGACTAAAAAAGTAAAAATCTCCGAGCCGTTCTGGCCAAGCGGAGATTTTGATACGGATTATTCTGAAATTTTCAGTTTCTATGATGGAGTGAAAGGAAAGATCCCAGAAAACTTTTAATTAGTCTTCCTGATCTTCTGAAACTTCCATGGTGTGATATACATTTTGTACATCATCATCATCTTCCAGTTTTTCCAGTAATTTTTCAACATCGGCTGTCTGTTCCTCATTCAGGCTTTTAGTAACCTGAGGGATTCTTTCAAAACCAGAGGAAATGATCTCGATATTCCTGTTCTCCAGTTCTTTCTGAATGCTTCCAAAATTCTGGAAAGGCGCATAGATATGAATTCCATCTTCATCTTCAAAAACTTCCTCTGCACCAAAATCGATCAATTCCAGTTCCAGTTCTTCAGGATCTATGCCTTCAGCATTTATTCGGAAATTACAGGTATGATCGAACATGAATTCTACCGAGCCTGAAGTTCCAAGGTTTCCATCACATTTATTAAAGTGCGAACGAATGTTTGCCACCGTTCTATTATTATTGTCGGTTGCAGTTTCAACGAGAACAGCGATCCCGTGAGGCGCGTAGCCTTCAAAAAGAACAACTTTATATTCGCCCTGTGATTTATCAGAAGCGCGTTTGATAGCCCTCTCGATATTATCTTTAGGCATGTTCACACTTTTCGCATTCTGGATGACCGCTCGCAGTTTGGCATTGGTATTCGGGTCTGGGCCGCCTTCTTTAACAGCCATTACGATATCCTTACCAATCCTGGTGAACGCTTTAGCCATTGCCGACCAGCGTTTCATCTTGCGCGCTTTGCGAAATTCAAATGCTCTTCCCATAATAATTTAAAATAAGATCGGTCGCAAAAATATAAAAAAAGCTCCTAATTCCGTGGAAAATTAGGAGCCGGGATTTTGTAGGTTTTAAGCGCTTTAATTGGTCGCTTCAATAATATTTTCGATGGCACGGGCCAGTTTAAAATCCTTTTCGGTAACCCCGTCTGCATCATGGGTAGACAATGAAATTTCAAGCTGATTATATACATTTCCCCAGTTAGGATGATGTTGCATGCCTTCGGCTTCAAAAGCGATACGGGTCATTACCGTAAAGGCTTCTTTAAAGTTTTCAAACTGAAATGAAGTATGTATGGCTTTTTTAGCATAGGTCCAGCCGTCAAATTCCTGCAGTCTGTCCTGAATTTCTTCGTCGCTTAATTTATTCATCGATTTCGGTTTTTAGTTAGAATTCAGAAATTAAGCAATTCTTACTGAGTAAGCACGGCATTTAAAAAAGGATTAACAGCTGGTTAATTTTTAGTGGATGCTTCCACGACCTGGCTAATGGTGATTTCCAGATTTTTTGGAAGTTTATTGTCCTTGGGAAGAACTGCCAGAAAACGGTCATAATTGGAATCATACACGTTTTTGAACAGCGGATTTTCATAACCAAGCCCTTCACAAATTTCAGCAATGAAATCCCGTTGATGGGTTAAGTCTGAACTACCTAAATGGAATACACCCTGCTTATCGCGATTGATGATATAATGAACCTGTTGGGTAACCTTTAGAATTTCGGTGGCATTAATCACCACATTCGGAAATACTTCAAGAGGTTCCTTTAGGTCCAGGATGGTTTTGATCTCCCTGATCCTGGGTGATGATTTCCCGAAAACCATGGGTAGTCTTATAATATTATAGCGATCATTGGGCAGGCGCAAAAGTGCGTTTTCGATCTTTATTTTAAATCTTCCGTATATACTCTGGCTGAGAGTTTTATCATATTCGTAAGAAGGAAAATTGGTAAATGCATCAAAAACATTGGCTGAACTCAGGAAGATGAGTTTGCTTCTATAGCGCAGAATGTGGTTGATAATGCGGAAATGAGTGGCGACCTGAAGGTCAAAATTTCCCCGAAGACAGGAGATGATCACATCTGGCTTCAGGTTTTCAAGCAATAGCTCGATATTTTCAGTTTCCATGTCGAATTGATGGAACTGATGATTTTCCTCGAAGAACCTGTTTTCAGTACGATAGGTTCCATGAGTATCAAAATAGGAGCATAGCTCTTTATATAAGGCATTGCCTATAAATCCGCTAGCTCCTAAAATGAGTATTCGTTTCAAATAAATCAGCCTTTATAAAAGGGCAGTTTCACCAGGGTTGCAGGTACCGCTTTTTTGCGGATCTGTATATGAATCTTGTTACCGATTCCAGCAATATCAGCCGGAACGTATCCAAGACCGATTCCTTTTTCAAGAGATGGTGACATGGTGCCCGAGGTTACTTCTCCAATTTTCTTACCATTTTCATCCACGATATCATAGTCTTTTCGCGGGATTGCTTTTTCATCCATTTCAAAAGCTACCAGCTTTCGGGATGGTCCATTTTCTTTCTGTTTCTTCAGCTCCTCGCTATTGATGAATTCTTTGGTGAATTTTGTGATCCATCCAAGCCCAGCCTCAATAGGAGAGGTGGTTTCATCTATATCATTTCCGTACAGGCAATACCCCATTTCTAGTCGCAGGGTATCTCGTGCGGCAAGACCGATTGGTTTTATGCCGAGATCCTTTCCAGCTTCCATCACGGCATCCCAGATCTGCTCAGCATCTTCATTCTTAAAATAGATCTCGAATCCGCCACTTCCGGTATAACCGGTGGCAGAAACGATCACCTTTTCCACACCGGCGAAAGTGCCCACTTCAAAAGTGTAGAATTTCATATTGGTAAGATCGATATCGGTTAAAGACTGCATGGCTTCAGCAGCTTTCGGACCCTGGATGGCCAGTAACGACATTTCGTCACTCATGTCTCTCATCGTAGCATCCATCGTATTATGATGCGCGATCCAGTTCCAGTCTTTCTCGATATTAGAAGCATTTACTACCAGCAGATATTTTTCAGCATCAATTCTATAAATGATCAAATCATCTACAATACCACCCTTTTCATTGGGCATACAGCTGTACTGAGCTTTTCCATCGGTTAATTTTGAAGCATCGTTAGAACTGATCTTCTGAATTAACTCTAAGGCATTCTCTCCTGAAATTAGAAATTCACCCATATGGGAGACATCAAATACCCCTAACTTTTCCCGAACATTCTGGTGTTCTACATTCACGCCTTCATATGATACAGGCATATTAAACCCGGCAAAAGGGATCATTTTCGCGTTGAGTTCTTTATGTTTTTTAGACAGGGCTATTTCTTTCATTTTTGATAAAAATTTGCGCAAATTTATTCAATTCAGGAAGAATACAATATTTATTTAGGCTTTTTATGGGAAGGCAGTCCTATTCAAATTCTTAAATTTAGTCACCTAAATAATTTCAAACCGATAAATTCATGAAAATACTAAGTGCGAAGCAACTTTCCGAAGCCGATAAAATAAGTATGGAAAAACAAAATATCACTTCAGAAGAGCTAATGGAGCGAGCTGCCAGCCTGGTATTCGAGGAAATTCATAAAAGATTAGGTTCCGCTCCCATTCCCATTAAGGTCTTCTGCGGAATAGGAAACAATGGGGGAGACGGGCTTGTAGTTGCCAGAAAACTTATTGAACATGGTTATGAAGTGAAGGTGTTTATCGTGAACTATAGCGATAAACGGTCTGAAGATTTTCTTTCAAATTATGATAAACTGAAAGAGGTGGCCGATGAATGGCCGGAGCAGATCAAAGGGGAGGATGATCTACCCGAAATAAATACAGGAAATTTTATTGTAGACAGCATCTTCGGAATAGGTTTGAACCGTCCTATAGAAGGCTGGATGGCCAAACTGGTAACCAGTCTCAATGAATCTGGCGCATTTATTCTTTCAGTAGATATGCCAAGCGGCCTTTTTCCCGATCAGCCGAATGCTGAAAACGGGGCCATCATTCGGGCCGATTACACATTAAGTTTTCAGGCTCCAAAAATTGCTTTTTATCTACCGGAAAGTATGGAATATGTGGGTGACCTTCAAATACTAGATATAGGGCTCGACCGTGAATTTATTTCCAAACTGGAATCCAAGCATTACCTGATCAACAGGGAGTCGGCTCGTGCTATTTATAAACCACGAAAGAAAAATACTCACAAGGGTGATTACGGAAATGTTTTAATAGCCGGCGGAAGTTATGGAAAGATCGGTAGCGTCATGCTCACTGCAACTGCAGCTTTAAGAACAGGTACGGGACTTTGTAGTCTTTATATCCCCGGATGCGGTTATGAGATCGTACAAACTGGTCTTCCCGAAGCCATGGTGCTTACCGATGTAAATGAAGATGTTTTAACCGATTTCCCTGTTGATTTTGAAGCCGACGTATGTTGCTTCGGAATGGGTGTAGGAACCGAAGCTAACACCGAAAAAGCGTTTAAAAAACTACTCGAAAATGCAAAAAATCCGTTGCTTATCGATGCCGATGGACTTAATATTTTGTCCAGAAACAAAGAGATGTTGGAGCTGCTTCCGGAAAACTCGGTATTGACTCCGCATCCCGGTGAACTAAAAAGGCTGATCGGAAACTGGGATAACGATTATGATAAGCTGGAAAAAGTAACGGCTTTTAGTAAAAAATATAAGCTTATCACCGTGGTTAAAGGTGCTCATACATTTACTTTCCAGGGCGATCATATTTATGTGAATGATTCGGGAAATCCAGGAATGGCCACGGCAGGAAGTGGTGATGTTCTTTCGGGCGTTATCACCTCACTGATGGGTCAGTCTTATGATCCGTTACAGGCGGCAGTGCTTGGAGTTTATTTGCACGGACTTTCTGGAGATATCGCAGCTGGAGAGCTGGGTTATGAAAGTCTTATGGCTGGAGAGATTGCCAGGAACATCGGGAAAGCCGTAAAATTCCTATTTCAGGAAGAGTAGAGTAGTAGAGCTGCTAATTCCTAGAGCTTGGTTTTCATCCATTCAATGGCCTCATCAAGGTTTTCAAAAACTGCGAAGCAATTTTTATCCTTATAGAATTTGCGCTCGACCTGCTCGGCGTTTCGGCGGGTGATCTCGCTATCGCTAACTACTGCGATGGCTTTCAGGTTTTCAACTTTGGCAGATTCAAAATAAACCAGGGGATCTACCGCATAAGAATTCACCCGGTGAGAAATATAACCGTAATTGGTGTTGTTAAAAACTTCCTGCCCAAGGTCGAGCAGTTTTTTGTTATTAGCCACATCAAAAGTGACCCCTTCATTAAGTTTTGCAATTAGAATTTGATCCTGGACCGTTACAGATCCAAAGTCGAGTTCAACAGTTCGTTCAGACATTTTGTGTAGGGCAATAGATTGCGCTAATTTATAGGAAATACTACAACTGGAAAAGCCAATAAATAAAAAAACCACACAAACTTGTGTGGTTTTTTCAAGAAGTCTTAAAAACTTATGATTCGGTTTCTTCTACCGATTTTTTGATATCTATCGTAAGCTCATTTTTATCTTCATCAAGGTCCATTACGATCTTGTCACCTTCCTTCAATTTGGCGGTAATGATCTCTTCAGCCAGTGCATCTTCAATATATTTTTGAATTGCTCTGTTGAGAGGTCGCGCACCATATTGCTTGTCAAAACCTTTTTCTGCAATAAAGTCTTTAGCTTTATCGGTAAGACTTAGATCGTATCCAAGACCATGAATCCTTTCGAATAATTTCGCAAGTTCGATATCGATGATCTTATGGATATCTTCTCTTTCAAGAGTATTGAAGATCACTACATCGTCTATACGGTTCAGGAATTCAGGAGCGAAAGCTTTTTTAAGGGCATTTTCGATCACACTTCTGGTATTCTCATCAACCTGTGATTTTTGTGCTGAAGTACCAAATCCTACACCCTGACCAAAATCTTTCAGTTTACGGGCACCGATATTCGAGGTCATGATAATGATCGTATTTCTGAAATCTATCTTCCTACCAAGACTGTCGGTTAGATAACCGTCGTCCAGAACCTGTAACAGCATATTGAATACATCTGGATGCGCTTTCTCTACCTCGTCCAGAAGTACTACCGCGTAAGGTTTTCTTCTCACCTTTTCGGTGAGTTGACCACCTTCTTCATAGCCTACATACCCAGGAGGTGCACCGATCAATCGCGATACAGCGAACTTCTCCATATATTCACTCATGTCGATACGAATAAGCGCATCTTCATTATCGAATAATTCACGAGCAAGGACCTTGGCAAGCTGGGTTTTCCCAACCCCGGTTTGACCAAGGAAAATAAAAGAACCAATCGGTTTATTAGGATCTTTTAATCCGGCTCTGTTTCGTTGAATAGCCTTCACTACTTTACCAACTGCCTCATCCTGACCAATAACTTTACCTTTTATCTTCTTAGGTAGTTCTACCAGTTTGTTGCTTTCGGTTTGAGCGATCCTGTTTACAGGAATTCCAGTCATCATGGAAATCACATCTGCCACGCTTTCCTCCGAAACGGTTTCCTTGTGTTTCTTGGATTCTTCTTCCCACTTTTCCTGAGCGACACTAAGTTCCTTTTCAAGATTCTTTTCGTCATCTCTCAGTTTAGCAGCCTCTTCGTATTTCTGTTTTTTAACTACGGAATTCTTATTCTCGCGTACTTCTTCCAGTTTTCTTTCCAGATCGAGGATCTGCTTTGGCACATCGATATTGGTAATATGAACTCTGGATCCAGCCTCATCCAGGGCATCTATAGCCTTATCTGGAAGAAAACGATCTGTCATATACCTGTTGGTAAGAGTAACACATGCTTTTATAGCTTCATCGGTATAAGAAACATTGTGATGCTCTTCATATTTATCTTTGATGTTATTCAGGATCTCGATGGTTTCCTCTACTGTAGTTGGTTCCACGATCACCTTCTGGAATCTTCTTTCCAGCGCACCGTCTTTTTCAATATACTGTCTATATTCATCAAGGGTAGTGGCACCTATACATTGAATTTCACCTCTGGCCAATGCCGGTTTGAACATATTGCTGGCATCAAGGCTACCTGTGGCACCACCGGCGCCTACTATGGTATGGATCTCGTCAATGAAAAGTATGATATCATCATTCTTTTCCAGCTCGTTCATTACGGCTTTCATTCGTTCCTCGAACTGACCGCGATATTTTGTTCCTGCTACAAGACTTGCAAGGTCCAGAGTCACTACTCGTTTATCGAATAATATTCTAGATACCTTTCGTTTAATGATTCTCAAGGCAAGTCCTTCAGCAATGGCTGATTTACCAACACCAGGCTCACCAATAAGTAGCGGGTTGTTCTTCTTTCTACGGCTAAGGATCTGGGAAACCCTTTCGATCTCCTTTTCACGTCCCACAACCGGATCCAGTTTATCGGCTTCAGCTAGGGCGGTAAGGTCCCTTCCGAAGTTATCCAAAACAGGAGTCTTCGATTTTTTTGAAGTCTTCCCGGTACCTCCACTGCTGCTAAATGGGTTTTCACGAGCGGTGTCGTCTCCGCCATCATCATCTGAAAAGGATTCAGCTGAAGGGCTATCAGAAAAGTCATCCTCGTCGCTTGCGATCATGTACTTAAACTGATCTTTTACTCCGTCGTAATCTATTTTCAATTTGTTTAACAATTTAGTGGTGGGATCGTTTTCGTTCCTTAATATACATAAGAGTAAATGAGCCGTATTGATCGATGAGCTCTGGAAAAGTTTAGCCTCCAGGAAAGTGGTTTTTAAAGCCCTTTCTGCCTGCCTGGTTAAGTGCAGGTTTCGCTTTTCGTTACTCACGGTAACTGTATTTGGATTAGCGGGGCTTAATATTTCTACTTTTCGTCTTAAATGGCTCAGATCTACCTCGAGCGCATTCAGGATATCTATGGCTTTTCCATCACCATCCCTCAGCAAACCAAGCATAAGATGCTCTGTCCCGATGAAATCGTGACCTAGTCTTAATGCTTCTTCCTTGCTGTATGCAATAACATCTTTTACTCTTGGTGAAAAATTATCATCCATTTTATCTTCCTTTCTCAAAATTTATTTTCACTACGAATTGGGCAAAAATTGTACCTAATAGGGAGTTAGTAGCTAATTGACAAAATTACTTTCAATATTCAAAGTGTAAAATAGTGAACTTATTAACCAAATCACAATAAAAATTTGTTAATAAAAAGAGGATGGGATCGGGTCCAAATGCCTGTAAAGAGGGATAAAATATGTAAATTGCCCACTAGATTTTTTTGAGATAAATTAAATTATAAAATATGGCTGAAGGAGAAAAGCTAATTCCTATCAACATTGAAGATGAAATGAAATCGGCCTATATCGATTATTCGATGTCGGTCATTGTGTCACGTGCATTACCCGATGTTCGTGATGGCCTTAAACCGGTTCACCGAAGGGTTTTATATGGGATGTACGAACTTGGTGTACTTTCCAACAGAGCCTATAAGAAATCGGCGAGGATCGTAGGAGAGGTATTAGGTAAGTATCACCCTCACGGAGATTCTTCGGTATACGACACGATGGTGCGTATGGCCCAGGAATGGAGTATGAGATATATGTTGGTAGATGGCCAGGGTAACTACGGGTCGGTTGATGGGGATAGCCCTGCAGCGATGCGTTATACCGAGGCGCGTATGCGTAAGATCAGTGAAGACATGCTGGCAGATATCGACAAGGAAACAGTAGACACCCAGCTAAACTTTGATGATTCGCTGAATGAGCCGGTAGTTCTTCCTACCCGTATCCCGAACCTTCTCGTGAACGGTGCCAGCGGTATTGCGGTGGGTATGGCTACCAATATGCCTCCTCATAACCTGAACGAGGTTATAGACGGCACCGTTGCCTATATCGATAATCACGACATTACAATCGATGAACTAATCGAACATATTAAAGCTCCCGATTTTCCTACCGGTGGAATTATCTATGGTTATGACGGGGTAAAAGAAGCCTTTAAGACCGGAAGAGGAAGGATCGTGATGCGAGCCAAATCGCATATGGAAGAGATCAACGGACGGGAATTCCTGGTGGTCACTGAAATTCCTTACCAGGTAAACAAGGCTGATATGATCAAGAAAACGGCCGACCTGGTGAACGAAAAGAAAATTGAAGGAATCAGCCTTATACGAGATGAATCAGACCGTAACGGGATGAGGATCGTTTATCAGCTAAAAAGAGACGCGATTCCAAATATCGTCCTTAATACCTTATTCAAGCATACAGCCCTGCAATCTTCTTTCAGCGTAAACAATATTGCCCTGGTAAATGGAAGGCCTGAGATGTTGAATCTTAAGGACCTGATCTATCATTTTGTAGAGCACAGGCATGATGTGGTGGTTCGCCGTACCGAATTTGAGCTGAAAAAGGCCAAGGATCGTGCACACATTCTAGAAGGACTTATCATCGCTTCAGATAATATCGATGAAGTGATCGCGCTAATCCGCGCATCTTCAAATGCTGAAGAAGCCAGGGAGAAGTTAATGGAGCGCTTTGAATTAACCGAAGTTCAGGCCCGTGCGATCGTAGAAATGCGATTAAGACAGCTAACCGGTCTGGAACAGGATAAATTAAGAGCGGAGTATGATGAAATACTGAAAACCATCGAAGACCTTGAAGATATCCTTGCGAGAAAAGAGCGAAGAATGGAGGTGATCAAGGATGAACTTCTGGAGGTTAAGGAAAAATACGGAGACGAAAGACGTTCTCAAATTGAATACGCCGGAGGAGACCTTAGTATAGAGGATATGATCCCGGATGAGAAGGTAGTGATCACAATTTCTCACGCCGGCTATATTAAAAGGACTTCTCTTAATGAATACAAAACCCAGAATAGAGGAGGGGTTGGACAAAAAGGCTCGAATACCCGTAACGAAGACTTCCTGGAATATCTTTTCGTAGGAACCAATCACCAGTACATGTTGTTCTTCACACAGAATGGTAAATGTTACTGGATGCGCGTTTATGAAATTCCTGAAGGAAGCAAGGCCTCAAAAGGACGAGCTATCCAGAACCTAATCAATATTGAACCTGAAGATAAGGTAAACGCGTTCATCTGTACTCAGGACCTCAAAGATGAGGAATATGTCAACAATCATTTCGTGATCATGGCTACCAAAAAAGGCCAGGTTAAGAAAACAAGACTGGAAAGATATTCCCGACCAAGAACCAATGGAATTAACGCTATTACCATTAAAGAGGGCGACGAACTTCTGGAAGCTAAATTAACCACTGGAAACAGCCAGGTAATGCTGGCAGTTCGAAGTGGAAAAGCCATCAGGTTCGAAGAGAGCAAAACCCGACCAATGGGTAGAAATGCCAGTGGTGTAAGGGGTATTACGCTTGCCGATGATAATGATGAAGTGGTAGGAATGATCTCTGTGAATGATTTCGATTCAGATATTCTGGTGGTTTCTGAAAATGGATATGGAAAACGCTCTAGCCTGGAAGACTACAGGATCACTAACAGAGGTGGAAAAGGAGTAAAGACCATTTCGGTTACCGAAAAGACAGGACAACTTGTCGCAATTAAAAATGTTTCCGATAAGGATGATCTTATGATCATTAATAAATCTGGTATTGTGATTCGATTGGCCGTTGAAGACCTTAGGGTGATGGGGCGTGCAACTCAGGGTGTTAGATTGATCAACCTGAAAGGAAACGATGCGATCGCCGCTGTTGCGAAAGTATTACATGATGAAGATGATGTTGATGCCATGGAGGATGCGGAAAAGCCTGTAGGAGGCGAAGAGCCGGCCAATGGCACGACTATTGTTGATGATATTGAAGAATAGAAAAAACTAAACCCAATTAACAAATGAAAACGAATATTATTATGCTGGGGCTGTCTTTGCTATCTGTGACAGCATTCGCCCAGAAAGATCAAGTTAAAAACGCTGAAGATGCTCTGGAAGACGGCAATTATGCTGAAGCGAAAGCTCAGCTTAAAATAGCCGAACAGAATCTAGGAGAATTAAATGATCGTTGGACCGAAGACTTCTACTTTTTTAAAGGTAAAGCCTATATGGGAACCGGTACCAATGCCTCAGCTGAAGATATGATGATCGCAGCAGAATCATTTAAAAAAGCTGCTGAAATGGGAAGTGATGAAGCCCAGCAGCAATTGGTTACCTTGAACCAGAAGATCGTAGAGAGTGCTCAGGCCGACTTAAATAATAAGAATTATGAGGCTGGAGTTAAAAAGCTAAAAACTCGTTACGACCTGAATCCTCAAGATACTATATTTCTTTATTATGCTGCCTCAACTGCCTATAGCAATGAGCAGTATGAAGAAGCCCTTGAATACAGTAATGAACTTATTGAACTTGGTTTCGACGGTTCCGGAAAAATCTACTCTGCAGTAGATAAAGAAGGTAATCGAGTTAATTTCTCTGATAAGAATCAAATGGAGTTAATGATGAAAACTGGAGAATATAGCGATCAAAAGGTGGAAAATGAGCCATCTAAGAAAGCCGAAATCGCTTCAATCATTGCTGGTAGTTATACTTCATTAGGAGAAACTGAAAAAGCTATTGAAGCCCTTCAGGAAGCAAAAAAGCTAGATCCAGATAACATCAATCTTCTTCAGGTAGAGGCTAATATCTATATTCAGCAGAAGCAATTAGATAAGGCCAAGGATATCTTCGAAGAAATGGCTGAAATAGATCCAGATAACCCACAGATATATAACAATATTGGTTTGATCTATGCCCAGGAACTGGAAAATCATGAGAAAGCTATTGAAAATTACAAGAAAGCGATCGAGTTAGACCCAGATGCAGGTAACTATTACATCAACCTGTATGTTTCTTCTGTTAATCCTAAAGAGCAGGCTCTTATGGAAGAAATGAACAATCTTGGAATGTCTAAGGCCGATAATGAGCGTTATGATGAATTGATGGAAGAAAGAAAGCAATTGTACAGAGACAACCTGCCAATCCTTCTTACAGCGATCGAAAAGAATCCTGAAAATCAGGAGTTGATCAGAACCGCGATGAACATCTACTCATCTCTTGGTGAAAAGGAAAAAATGGAAGAAATGAAGGCTATGTTGAATAACTAGTCTTTCTGAAACCAGAATAAAAAACCCGCTTCAAAGCGGGTTTTTTTATGGGTTTTGTTGAAAAAGAAATCTCTTTAAATAGAATATTATATCATCTTTTTAATCACCCGTAGCTTATGAGTATGCCGTCTTAATTCGGTATTGAAAATCCCTGAATGATCTATACGATCTACCCGCACGCAACCATCTACATGAATTATATAGTTTTCCTGCATGATCAGGCCTACGTGATTGATAGTACCGTCCTGATCATCAAAAAAAGCCAGATCTCCCGGTTCGCTCTCTTCGATAAAACTTAGAGCTTCCCCATCCCTGGCCTGGTCGGCTGCATTTCTTTTGATCATACAACCATTCAGCTTATACACCATTTGGGTTAAACCGCTACAATCTATTCCGAAGGGACTCTTCCCGCCATAAAGGTGAGGGGTGTTGAGATACATTAATGCGATATCTATAAGCTTACTTTTACCGGAAATTTCAGGATTTAAACTTCTACCTTCATATTGGTGCCCAAGGTTTTTGGTAAAGTTAAGTACAGAACCCAGGGCAACAGGCATTAGTAAGCATTTAGAATCTACAATGTATTCTATAAGATCTGAAGAAAGCCGAATATCTTCCTCTTCGAGAGAAAAATATTCAGCTTCCTGTATTTTTCGATACTGCTTATTATCGATCCAGGCCTCGAAACCATCATAGGCATTGCGAATCCTGCTCCATTGAGCTCGTTCTTCAAGAACCTTGAAGTGCTCCCCGTATAATAGTTGAGAGGTCATCTCAGCCTGATGAGAAGCAGAAACTCTAAGCGGTACTATACTTAAATGGCAAATACCGTATTGCATTAACTATTTGTTGACCAGGTTTAAGAATTACGTTCGATGATCATAGCAGAGGCGCCGCCACCGCCATTACAAATAGCTGCTGCTCCTAATTTGGCATTATTCTGTTCTAATACATTTAAGAGGGTAATTAAAATTCGTACCCCGCTGCATCCAAGTGGGTGTCCCAAAGAAACCGCTCCACCGTTTACATTGGTGTTCTTATCGCTAAGTCCTAATAATTTCATGTTGGCAAGACCTACAACCGAAAATGCTTCGTTGAATTCAAAGAAGTCAACATTCTCCAGTTTTATTCCGGCCTTATCAATTGCTTTCGGAAGGGCCTTGGAAGGTGCGGTAGTAAACCATTTTGGCTCGGTGGCTGCGTCGGCATAACTTTTAATGGTAGCAAGAGGCTTGATACCAAGCTCCTCGGCTTTTTCCCTGTTCATTAAAACTACTGCTCCGGCACCATCATTAATCGTTGAAGCATTAGCCGCTGTAACAGTTCCTTCTTTTGAAAAGGCTGGTCTTAGCGAAGAGATCTTATCCATTCTTACGTTTTTGAACTCTTCATCTTCTTTAACTACAACCGGATCTCCTTTTCTTTGTGGTACTTCCACTGGAACCACTTCATTATCGAATTTTCCATCTTTCCAGGCTTTAGCCGATCTTTCGTAGGACTGAATAGCGAATTTATCCTGGTCTTCACGAGAGAAATCATGCTCCTTCGCACAAAGATCTGCGCATACTCCCATGGCATTATGATCGTAAGCATCTACAAGACCATCCTTCTGCATCCCATCTTCCATGCTTACAGGGCCAAATTTCTTACCATTTCTCATATGAACATAATGAGGGATCAGGCTCATATTTTCCATTCCGCCGGCTACAACGATATCGGTATCTCCCAGCATGATAGATTGTGCACCCTGCATAACAGCCTTCATTCCGCTGGCACAAACCTTATTAACCGTAGTACATGGTACCGTATCAGGAATACCCGCTCCAAGGGAAGCCTGTCTGGCAGGAGCCTGTCCTACACCAGCCTGTACCACATTCCCCATTAAAACTTCCTGAACCAATTCAGGTTTAAGGTTGATCTTTTCAAGAGCACCTTTAATGGCGATCGATCCTAATTTTGTGGCAGGAATGCTTGATAAACTGCCTAAAAAACTGCCAATTGGAGTCCTTGCGGCGCTTACTATTACTACTTCTTTATTCATGTTTTAAGTTTAATTATTTGAAGAGTTGCGAAGTTAGTGATTTTATAAGGAATTAAATAACCTAAGCTTATTCAGGCCTATTTTTACTACATTTGAGCATTACCTCAATATCTATGAGCGATTTCATTAATAAGCTTTACAAGAATCAGGCACTGTTTTATAAGGTTTTCCTGTTCGTGCTTACCTCTATTTTAATCGTTTACCTTCTTCCAAAAGGAGGGAAATTCAAATATGATATTCCAAAAGGTAAACCATGGCAATATGAGAATCTATATGCGCCTTTTGATTTCGCTATTTTAAAGACTGAAGAAGAGATCGCTGATGAAAGGCAGGAGATCACTCAATCCCATATTCCGTACTACGATTATGATATGATGGAACCTGAAGAGGTGAGGGAAAAGGCTTTGAAAGAAGTTCAGGATGTCTTTTCAGACTCGACCTTAAGTGTTTATGAAAATATCATTGACGAATTTGTTTCTGAAACCGTAGACGAGATCTATGAATTTGGCTTGTTGCAGGAGAGTAACCGACTCGGGCCCGATCAGCTGGTTTATCTACTCAAAGGGAATGAAGCTACAGAAGTTGCCTACCGGAGAATTCTAAAGCAGGGTGAAGTGAGGAAATTTTTAAGCGATGAGATCAGTAATGCCGGCTTCAATTCTTTTAAAACCGAATTGCTGGAAGTTTTTTTCAATTCTATTGAACCCAATGTAAGTTTTAACAATAATCTTACTCAGAAAGAACTTGAAAGCAAGCTTAACAATATTTCCTATACCCGGGGGATCATAGAACAGGGGAGCAGGATCATTGCTAAGGGAGAAGTGGTTGAAGGCAATAAATACGACATTCTTCGATCTCTTAAAGCCGAATATGAGTCCCAGGTATGGAGCCAGTCTAATTACAACTGGATCCTGGTTGGATATAGTACGCTGGTGGCTCTGGCTCTTTTAATGTTGCTTTTGTTTATGCGAAAATACCGCCCGTTCGTATTTGAAAATAATGTAAAAGTAACCTTCATATTCTTCAATATCATCTTTATGGTGATGCTCACCACCCTGGTGATCAATTTCAATATCGATTATGTTTATATAGTTCCCCTGTGTATCCTTCCGTTAACCTTAAAAGCTTTTTTCGATGCACGGCTGGGACTTTTTACCCATGTAATTACGGTTCTATTATTAGGTTTCATAGTACCTAACAGCTATGAATATATGTTCCTGCAGATCATTGCCGGGATTGTAACTATACTTACCGTTAGTGAACTTTATAAAAGAGCAAATCTCTTTATCTCGGTAGGACAGATCACGCTGGTTTATATCATATCGTATTTCGCTTTTACAGTTATTCAGGAAGGAAATGTGAGCGATATTAAGGCAGAGGTCTTTCTAACCTTCCTTCTTGGCGGGCTTGCCACCTTATTCGTTCAGCCGCTAATTTATGTTTATGAGAAGATCTTCGGAATGGTGAGCGACATGTCGCTGCTGGAACTTTCAGATACCAATTCGAAGTTATTAAAAGAACTGGCTGAAAAAGCTCCGGGAACTTTCCACCATAGCCTGAATGTAGCCAATCTGGCTGAAGCCGCAGCTAATGAGATCAATGCGAATGCCATGCTGGCCAGGGTAGGAGCTTTATATCACGATATCGGTAAAATGTATAATCCAACTTATTTTACTGAAAATCAAACCACTTCGGTAAATTCTCATGATGAGCTGTCGCCGCGGGAAAGCGCTGAAATTATTATCGAACATGTGATCAAGGGAATCGAAATCGCCAAGAAAAATAACCTGCCAGACCGTGTGATCGATTTTATTCGCACCCATCACGGTACGAGTACGGTCTATTATTTTTATATGAAGGAGAAGGAAGTCAACGAAAATGCTTCCACCGAAGGTTTTCGGTATCCAGGACCCATTCCATTCAGCAAGGAAACAGCTGTTCTTATGATGTGCGATAGTGTAGAAGCTGCGAGCAAGAGTTTAAAGGAGCCAACTTCAGTGTTGATCGATAATTTCGTCGAGAAAATAATTGACAAACAGATGGAGGAGGGGCAGTTTCTGAATTCGAATATTACCTTCAAAGAAATTCAGATGGTAAAAAAGATCCTTAAGCGTAAATTGAAAAACATTTATCACTTAAGGATCGAATATCCGGAATAGGATTAATGTACAGTTCGTATTTCCTGTTGGTTGCCGTTGAAAGTAAATTTATCGCCCTGTTTCTTTCCTTTCATTTCCTGGTAAATGGGCGCTTCAGTAGAAATGGCATAAACGGTGCTGCCTTCGTCCAGGGTGATCTTTCCCAGTGCGGCGGAAATGAAATAGTAATTGTCTGAAGTCTCTACCACACTTCCAAAATCGATTTGCTCACTATAATGTTTCGGGTCAATCCTGCTTAATTTCTCTTTCATCTTCCTCGAGTTGTCCAGGTATTCGGCATATTTCTCAAAATCATTTAGCAACTGGCCTTTACTGTCGTCTTCATCATAATCGGTATGAGCATCATTGTTTTCCATGGATTCCCTGATCTGCTCCATTTCTTTCTGATACTTTTCGATTTGCCTGTTCACTGTATCCAGGCATTTGTAATATAAATCTTGCTTATTTGTTATCATTTGAATGTTATTCTGTATTCACTTTAAAATTAAATAAGCTTGCCGGGCTTACCGAAGATTTAGGAAATATTTAATATGAAGGTTTTTTATAAGCCTGAATGCTTATTTCACTATTTTATAAGTCTAATAACTTATATTTGTTTATTATAAGCTTTAAACCTTATTTTTTGTATATTTGGAATATGATAGCCGTACTTTCAGCCGATTTATTATCCTCCTCCACTTATCCAAAAGAGCTCCTGGAGCTTACTATTGGTAAGCTTAACCGGGAATTTGGTGACCTGTCAAAACTTACACATACACCTTCAGAATTTGAAATTTACCGTGGAGATAGTTTCCAGGGAATCATATATGATCCTTCAGACGCCTTGCGGTTGGCTCTGCGAATTAAAACAGCCGTCAACAGTCTACATCTGGAAAATGATAAAATTAACAGAGCTTTTAAAAGGCAGGTCGATCTTAGGATGGCAATAGGGATTGGAAGCTACGATTTTAAAAGGGAATCCATACTGGAATCCAACGGCCAGGCATTCCAGTTTTCAGGCCGAACGCTGGATGAAATGAAATCTGACGGCCGTAAAATAAGGCTGAAAACCCCAGATAATAATATAAATGATGAGTTCGAAACTTCACTTTTGCTCCTTGATACCTTATCTGAAAAATGGAGCACCGCTTCAGCCGAAGTAATTTATTATCTTTTGAATGAATTTAAAGAAACTGAAATTGCAGCAGAACTTGGTATTAGCCAGTCGGCAGTTAACCAAAGAAAGAAGGCAGCAGGATGGGAAGCAATCGATGTGCTCTTAAAGCGTTATAAAACCGTGATCAACCAACATTTCTCTGATGAATAGTAGCCTACTTATCCTTTTGCAGTTACTTTTAGCTCATGTAATAACAGATTTTGTTATCCAGCCAGATAAATGGGTCAGGGATAAAAGACGGAATAAGTCCAAATCCAAATGGCTTTACATACATGCGCTGCTTGCTGGTCTCCTCAGTTATATCTTCCTGATGAAGCCAGAATGGTGGTATATAGCACTCTTCATTAGCTTTACCCATTTTTTTACTGATCTCTGGAAACTGCAATTCTCGACAGACACCTTAAAGATCTTTGCTTCAGACCAGATATTACACCTTTTTGCGATTATTCTCGCCTGGTTGTACCTCACGTCTAATTTTGAGAATATAATTCCGTTTATCGCCGGCATATTAAATTCCCAAACGGCCCTGGCTATTATCGTGGGCTATTTAATTATTATTTTCCCTGCTGGATATTTAATAGGAAAAGCAACCAAGAAATGGCAAAATGAAGTACAGGATGATCTAAGGCAGAACAGCCTTGACTCGGCAGGCAGATATATTGGGATTTTTGAAAGAATTCTGGTACTCACTTTTATCCTTACTTATAATTTATCGGCGATCGGTTTTTTGATCGCAGCAAAGTCGATATTGAGGTTTAGTGATAAATCTGAACTGGGCGCAAGGAAGCAAACCGAATATGTACTCATAGGAACCCTTATGAGCTTCACCTTTACGATAATCGTAGGATTTCTAGTACGCCAGGTCGCTTTCCAGTAGCTGTATATTGCTTTGGAGTCTTTCCTTAACAATATTCATCATACGTTTGTTCAGTGCTGAAGAATTCTGAATATAGGTCTCGTATTCATGCAAAGTGAACTGGCCTATGATCATACCTTTTAAACTGTTTCTGAACTTGATATCCTTTTGCACGGCATTTTCAATATAGTGCAGGCGCTTTTCCACCGATAGATCGTAAAAGGCATTCTTGTGCTTTGATATGTAATTTCTGAAAACGGCTACCAGGAGTGCGTCCTGAAGTTTGGCCACTGGGCGCAGCGTTTCATTCTGAAAACGCTCATCGGCGCTCATATTTTCAGTAATTCTTGCGGAAGGAATCTTTGGTCTGAGTTCCATTAGGTTAATATCTCTCGGATTCATGGGAAGTAAGGTTTCTTAAATATAACTATTAATAATGTGGCATTTACCATGCCGCATTGCTACTTGTAAACCGTTTATAAACAATTGCCGAGTTAAATCTGTCTTAATCGGCCTTATAACTCCTGTTCATCTTATTATATTTAAAAGAAAAGCTATCAAAAATATGATCGAATCTAAAAATCCATATACAGGAGAAATAATTGAAAAATTCAAGGAATTAAATAAATCGGAAATTGATGATGCCCTGGATCTTGCCAATTCACGATTTAAAGAATGGCGAAAAAGGAGTTTTGAGGATCGTGCTAAACTGATGCTAAAGGCAGCAAAGGAATTAAAAGATAATTCCCGCGAATACGCAAAAGACATCAGTCTGGAAATGGGAAAACCAATTACCCAGGCGATTTCCGAAATTGAAAAGTGTGCCTGGGTGTGTGAATACTACGCCGAAAATGCTGAAAAACACCTTAGTTCCAAAAGTATAAAAACCGATGCATCCAAAAGTTATGTGAGTTATGAGCCTATAGGGGTGGTCCTGGCGGTTATGCCATGGAATTACCCATTTTGGCAGGTTTTCAGGTTTGCAGCTCCGGCTCTTATGGCAGGAAATATTGGGGTCCTGAAACACGCCAGTAATGTAATGCGATCTGCCAATAATATTCAGAAGGTTTTCGAAAATGCCGGATTTCCTAAGGGTTGTTTTCAGAACCTGGTGCTGTCTTCCTCAAAAATTGAAAATATCATTCGGGATGAACGTATCAAGGCTGTGACTCTCACAGGAAGTAAACCTGCCGGAGCTTCGGTCGCTTCTGTTGCTGGAGACGAGATAAAAAAGTCGGTCCTGGAACTGGGAGGAAGTAATGCCCTTGTAATTTTTAAGGATGCCGATATTGAAGAAAGCGTAAAAACCTGCGTGATGGCCAGGTTTCAGAATACGGGTCAAAGTTGTATCGCAGGAAAAAGGCTTATCATCCATGAAAGCGTGGAAGAGGAGTTCATGGAGAAATTTGTAAAGCAGGTGAGAGAGTTAAAAAGCGGCGATCCACTGGATGAAGATACCTTTATAGGAACACTTGCCCGTGAAGATCTTGCTGAAGAATTAGAAGAACAGGTAAAAGATTCAGTAAAAGAGGGCGCGAAGATCGTTTTGGGTGGTAAAAGAGACAAGGCTTATATGGAACCAACCATTCTTACGGGAGTTACTCCAAAGATGAAGATGTTTACTGAAGAAACCTTCGGTCCTGCCATTGGAGTCACCACATTCAAAAAAACTGAAGAAGCCATTGACCTGGTGAATGTTTCAAAATTCGGACTTGGAGTCTCGCTGTTTACAGAGGATATGGAATTCGCTGAAAAAATCGTTCCGGAATTTGAAGACGGAGCGGTATTCATCAATGAACTGGTTAAGAGCGATCCAAGGTTGCCATTTGGAGGTACCAAAATTTCTGGGTATGGAAGAGAACTCTCCGAAGACGGGATCAAAGAATTCGTTAATAAAAAAACGGTCTATTTTAAATAAGGCAGATTCCAAATTCCATGCTTAAACCTGGAATTGATTAAAATAGCTTTCAGCAAAAATAAATATTAGCATAAAAAAGAAATAAAGTAATATGCCAAAACAAAATATAGCAGTAACGGTAGATAGTGTGGTTTTCTGTAAAGTGAACAACCAATTCAAAGTTCTATTGATTCAAAGAAAGAATGAACCATTTAAAGACCAGTGGGCCTTGCCTGGTGGTTTTGTGGAAGAAGGTGAAGACCTCGAAACCGCGGCTAAACGAGAACTTAAAGAAGAATCTGGTGTAGAGATCGATTCGATGGAACAGGTTCAGGCCTTTGGTCAGCCAGGCAGGGATCCGCGAGGGCGCACGATCTCAATAGCTTTTTTAAGCAGGATCTTTTGCGAGGAAGAGCTAAGTCCATCAGATGACGCAAAAGATGCTAAATGGGTAGAGCTGGAAAAACTGCACGATCTGGATCTTGCCTTTGATCATGATAAAATCATCAATGTAGCCCAACAGTATCTTTGATTTTCAAATCCTTAAAATTCTTTTGGTTAATTAGCAGAATCTCATTCTAAGATTGAGTTTTCCTGAATCTCGCATTTCTTCACGAAGTACCGTGCTTAGTGAATTATTCTGCTTAATTTTAAAATAAAAACATGAGATTTCATACCCGAAAATGGATCAAACCTGAAGACCTTAATCCTAACGGTACCTTGTTTGGAGGCAGACTTCTGGAATGGATCGATGAAGAATGTGCGCTTTACAGTATCGTTCAGCTGGAAAATCCGAAAACGGTAACCAAATACATGAGCGAAATAGATTTTAAAAGTTCTGCTCACCAGGGGGATATAGTAGAAATCGGGATCGATGTGGTAAAGTTTGGAACCGCTTCACTTACGCTTAAATGCGAGGTTCGAAATAAAATGACCCGGGAAACCATTATTACCATCGAAAAGATTGTAATGGTAGCCTTAGATGACGAAGGCAAAGCCAAACCTCACGGAAAAACTCAGATCGAATACGTAAAGGATCGGTTAAAATGATCAAGTTTTCTTCCTGTCGTCTTTAGCGATCTTTTCAGCCAGGCGAACAGGAAATTCCTTTTCTGCGCCATATAATTTGATTTCCTGGATGTCTGCAGGCATATTATATCCGTTATCCAGAAGAGCTTCCTTGACGCTTCGAATAACATTTCCTCGCGTCATCATAGCCTGTCGACGAAAATCCTTCGTGTCTACCCAGAAAAATACTTTTAGATTAACCGTACTGGTAGCCAGTTCATCTTCGATCACAAAGTTCTGGTGAATCGCATCTTCAATGACCATTGGTTCCTTCTTTAAAGCATCCATGATGGTTTGTTTGGCTCCTTCAATATTGTCTTCGTAAGCGATCCCAATATTGAAATCCCATCTAAAAAATCCGTCTTCGGTATAATTGGTGGCCGGTTTGGTAAGTACATCGCTATTTGGAATGTATACATCCTTTCCATCAAAGGTCTTCAACTTGGTATACCTGAATTCAAGAGCTTTTACTTTTCCGAAATTTTCTCCGATCTCAACCGTATCATTTACATCAAAAGGCCGGTTAAAAGCAAGGATGATACCCGCAATAAAATTTTCACCTATATCTTTAAATGCAAAGCCCAGAACGACCGCGCTGGCTCCAGCAGCAGTTAGGATTCCCGTGGCTATACCTCCAAGACCTGCAGCTTTTAAAGCCAACATGATAGCTGTTACGATCACGACAAACCTTATCGCTTTGCCCAGGAATCGGCTCATTAAGGGGTCTGAAGTTCTGGCTGAAATTCTACGTGTGAAGAATTTACCTAACCAGATACCTATAAGTACACCAAGAATTATAATTAGAAGGCCTAATCCTATGCCTGGTAGCTGTGCGATTAGATTTTCATAAAAATCCTCAAAGGATTGAGCTAAATTTTTAGAAGTAGCTGTAGTAGTGGCCTGCATATGCGCGTTTTCTCAAATTTATGAAATTGAGACAGCCTTTGCTCCTAATAAAATGTTACTATTTACTTGTTGCTGGACCCGTTCTGTCCTTTTTCAGCATCTTCTTCCTGTTCTTTTTGGATCTGTTTCATGGCCTTTTCAAGATCATTTTTACTAGCCGGTTCTGGTTTCTGTTGTTCGGCAAGTTCAGGTTGAAGAAACAATTCTGCATAAAAATGAAAATGATCTGATTCGATATTCGGGCCAGCAGCAATGGTCTTTACCCGAAATTCCTCGCTAAGAAAAATATGGTCGAGTGGCCACCTCATGATAAAACTAGTAGCATCAAAGGTATTATAGAAACTTCGGCCACTCCTCACATCCAGTAATTCCCCGATCCTTTTGAATAAACCAACTGTTTGTGACCAGGGAACATCATTAAAATCGCCGAGTACTACAACCGGGATTTCAGAATTTCTGGCCTCTAGAGCAACTTTCATCAATTCGGCATCCCTGTCTGAAGAAGACGGGTTGTGTTGCGGCATAGGGGGAGTTGGGTGAATGGCATGCAACCTGATCCTGTCTCCAGATCTTAGTTTTATTTCGGTATGTATTGAAGGGATACTGTCATCTACCAGATATTTTACTTCAGGATTTATAAGTTCAAACCTGGAGTAGAGCATCATTCCGTATGTATTTGGAAGAGGTACTTCTACCTTATATGGGTAGCTGGCCCCAATTCCTTCCTGAATGGCATTTTTCCAGCGGGTATTGGTTTCGGTGAATAGGGCAACATCGGGTTGTACCCTTCTCATATCGGCAATAAGCGAATCACTTATCTCATTTTTCTGAAGCACATTCGCGGTAAGGATCTTCATCCCGGTTTCTTCATTGACCATTGCTGTGGGCTCATTCAACTCTAAAGGAAAAAGCGGAGTATACGGGTAGAGTTTAGCGAATTGGTACAGAAAACAGGCAGTAAGGACGATCATAAAAGCATAATCCCTCCAATTCCTGATCTCGAACCTTATAAAATAGGCGGCAATTGCAGTTAAAGTAAGCAGGGTTAATTCAATATGAGGGTAATCAAACATTCGAATCCACCAGTAATCTGCTGCAATAATTGGGATCAGTGTAATTACCACGGCTAAAATTCCGAAGCCCTGAAGGAATGATTTTAAATTCATAATACGTGTTGGTTAGGTATCAAATCCTGGGTTGGTTTTGTGCAAGTTCCCTGATATCGTCACCCGATGGGGATTCAAAAAGTTTCAGGTTAAAATACGGAATAGCAGCGATAATATGATCAAATATGTCTGCTGAAATATATTCGAAGTTCTCCCATCTTTTATCACGGCTGAAACATAGTATCTCCAGGGGAATCCCGTTTGGTGTAGGCGCCAGGTGCCGTACGATCATATACATTTCCTTATGCACCGCCGAATGTTCATGTAAGTAAGAATCTACATATTTTCTGAAAACCCCCAGATTGGTCTGGTTTCTACCGTTAATCAAAAGGCTTTTATCAATATTGTTCGACTCATTGTACTTATCGATCTCTGCCTCCCGGGTTTCCAGATACGGAGCAATGAGACTGATCTTTTTAAGATCATCGATTTCCTTTTTGTTCAGGAATTTTACTGAATTCTGTTTTATATAGATCGAACGTTTGATCCTTCTTCCTGGCGATTCCTGCATTCCTCTCCAGTTCTGAAAAGAATCTGAAATAAGGCTATAGGTAGGAATGGTGGTGTAGGTATTATCCCAGTTCTGAACACGAACAGTTGCCAGGTTGATTTCGGTAACCGTACCATCAGCCCCAAATTTTTCAAAACTGATCCAGTCTCCAATTCGTACGATATCATTTACCGAAACCTGGATTGAAGCTACAAAACCAAGAATAGTATCCTTAAAAATAAGAAGGATCACAGCAGAGGCCGCACCCAGGGAGATGATAAAACCGCGAATATCGATGCCGGTAATTTCAGAAAAAATGAACATTAACCCGATGGTCCAGATGAAAATCATGATCACCTGACTGAAGCTTTCCAGCGGTTTGTCGTTAAATTCTTCCCTGGTTTTCAGGTAATTTCGGGTTGATCTAATTATACTCCTGAAGATCCAGATGAGGAGGATTATAATATAAATATTAACCAGAAAATAGAAGATGTCTAGCACCTCTGGAAAATCGATAAAGATGAGCGGGAAGAGCTGGTAAATGATATATAAGGGAACAAAACGCCCCACATAACGCGGGAAGTTGCTCTTCATTAAAAAATCGTCAAGCGTGGTTTTGGTCTTATTGGTGAACAGCTTAAAGCCTTCAATAATAAAATGCTTGATCACATAATTAACCCCCAGGACAAGGACGGTTAACAGAAACAAATTGATAAGAAGATTCAGGTACTGGGCTAAAACAGGATTCATGCCCTGAGCCAAAAAGAAATCTTCAAAAAAACAGATGATATCTATTAACTCCTTTTTTAGATCCATGTATTAAAGATATTTCTTTTCTACATAAAATGGTCCGAAAGGTAAGACCGAACAGCCGAAAATGATGGCCAACTGGCTAAGGCTCCATTTCATTGGCTTTATCAAAAGCAGGGCCCCAACAATATAAGCGATGAAGAGAATTCCGTGGGCCATTCCTACCTGTTTTACCATTTCTGGCATTTCAAAAATGTACTTAAGCGGCATGGCTATGAATAACAACAGCAAGAAAGAGATACCTTCAAGAATACTGATCCATTTAAAGAATTTTACCTGTTTTTCTAATGACATAATTAGCGATTTAGCTCTCGCAAATATAATTTATTAAATAGACATGGCATTAAAGCGCCCGTTTGCATTTAAGATGTTTTTAATAGTTTACGACTTAGCCTGTATGCTATTTTTAGTATTTTGCGTTCAGAAATTAAATTTATGAATAGAAAAAGAGTGCTGGTTACCGGTGGCCTAGGTTTTATAGGATCTCATACGGTGGTAGCCCTTCAAAATGAAGGTCTTGAAGTAGTGATCATAGACAACCTGTTTAATTCTTCAATCGATGTGCTGGGTGGAATCGCCCAGATAACCGGAAAAACTCCAGAATTTGAAAATATCGACCTTCGGGAAAAAGAGGCGGTAAAAGACTTTTTTGAAAAGTATCCAGATATAGAGGATGTTATCCATTTCGCAGCTTCTAAAGCCGTTGGGGAAAGCGTGAACAATCCTTTATTGTATTATGAAAACAATATTTCAACCCTAGTATATCTTTTACAGGAATTGAATAAAAGAGAAAAAGCTAATTTTATCTTCAGTTCATCCTGTACAGTTTATGGGCAGGCAGATAAACTTCCTATCACCGAAGATGCCCCTGTTAAGCCGGCAGAATCTCCTTACGGAAATACCAAGCAGGTAGGAGAGGAGATCATAAAGGATACCTGCAAGGTAGCTCCTGCTCTAAAAGCGATCTCGCTTCGATATTTTAATCCAATCGGGGCACATCCAACAGCAGAGATCGGGGAACTGCCTCTGGGAACTCCACAAAACCTGGTTCCCTTCATTACACAAACGGCGATTGGTAAAAGAGAGCGTTTATCGGTCTTTGGAAATGATTATCCTACAGAAGATGGTACGGCCATTCGGGATTATATACATGTAATGGACCTTGCCGAAGCCCATGTGGTGGCCCTTCAAAGACTACTTGAGGCCAGGGAAAAAACCAATTACGAGGTATTTAATTTAGGTACCGGAAAAGGGAATTCGGTTTTGGAAGTGATAGAATCATTCGAAAAAGTATCAGGAAAAGAATTGCCCTATAAGATCGTTGGACGGAGGGAAGGTGATGTAACGGCTGCTTACGCCGATACCAATAAAGCCAATGATGTTCTGGGCTGGAAAGCAAAGCGATCTCTTGATGAGGCCCTGAAAAGCGCATGGAAATGGCAGCTACAGGTTTCAGAAAAAGAAAAGGCAGAAGATTAAGAGAATAGCATGCTGTTAATATAATAAAAAGGCCGGTATGTTACCGGCCTTTTTGTTTACCTCAATTTTAGTTTATCTCGATCCATTCACAAGGAAAGCGTGGATCACTCCTGGCAGCCACCCAAGGGCTGTAAGCAGTAAGCTAATCAAAAAAGTGACTCCGAGGCCATGTTTAAGAAACACTGCTAGTGGAGGCAATAAAATATTTAGAACAATGGTTAATAAAGACATATCTGGTAATTTATTGGTTGAAAATTTTTACACTTTTTGAGAAACCCAGTCTAACGAGTTGCTTCTTCAAATAAAACAATCATAAAACAATCATTTCAATCGAAGATATAGGATAAGTATCCAATAACCTTCAACCTTATGAAAAGTTTAAAACAAAGTCTTAAACCATTTCAAAAATTACCAGCGAATAAAGATAGAATCGAGCATAACGCAGTAGGCCAAAAATAAGGTAGCTCGAAAACGGGAATTTAATAATGCCCGCAGCAATACTCGTCATTGCGAAAGGAATGGGAAGCAGGGCTCCAACGATGATCAAAAAACCTCCCCATTTACGGGTGTTTTTGATATGTTTGGCCATTTTAAGTTCCATAGCGCTATGCACGGCTGGGATCTTGGTGATCCCTACACCTATGAAGTAAGATACCACACCACCCAGATAGGAAGCCGTGGCTAAAAGGCTCAAATAGAGAAACGGGCTAACAGATTTCCCCGCCCAGGCAATAAATAGTTCTGGAGGGACCAGGCCCAGTAGAGATTCAGAAAGAAAAAAGATCGATAAGACTTCAAAGGGCGCATAAGTTTCGGTAATGGTCACCAGCATATCTTCAATATCCAGAAGATAATGATCTACGGCCCATAACGCTCCTACAAATAATACAATGGGAAGTACGGCTTTTTTGAGACTGTTCCATACAAAGGAATAAAAGCCTGTGTAATTGTAATATTGATGTAACAAGCGAATTCGCGACTTCTTTTTAGATTTCGCTTTATCTTTCATTAACTTGTTTTCTTAATTATAGAAATTCAAGGAATCCTCCCGGCATTAGATTACTTAAACCAAAAGGAAGAAATTTTAGTAGCTCTCTCCAGCAGCATCTTTCAGGGCCTTCACGTATTCGCGAAGTTCCATCTCATTGAGTTTGTTGGAATGATCGGCCATCAGCGAAAGCATATATTCCAGGCTTTCCTGCCCGGTGATTTCTTCTGATCCAGATTCGGCTTCGCCTTCCTCCAATTCATCTTCCAGAGGTTCATCATCAGGAATTGCGATCAGGAAATCTTCATTCTCCTCGATATGTTCATAGGTGAGCCTGGTAACTTTAGCCAATAGGGGAATGTTCTCTTCAACCACCATTTTTCTAAGTTCCTTAAGATCTTCTACCAGCGTATTGATGATGATTCCATTGCGCATAAGGTCGCGCTGAATTTTATTAAGTAGTTTTTGTGCTTTGATATTTTCCAAGTCTCTCTATGTTAGATTAGGTATTAGTGATCTTCGGAATTGAATTCCCAATCAGCCGAATTTTTCCGATGCAAAGTTAGTTTTTTTGAAATTTTATAAAAGATTTTTAATGGATTTATCACGGCTTTAACCTTTAAAATTAACACAATCTTAGAGCTTTAAATTTCAGCGGTATAGCCTGCTTTAGTAGTTTTAAACGTCAAAAAAAATAATTTATGAGCGCACAAAATAAAACGGCCCTTGTCACGGGCGGAAGTAAAGGAATAGGATATGGAGTAGCCGAAAGCCTTTTGGGGATGGGCTATAAGGTTGCCATTACCAGCCGGTCTTTATCCTCTGCTGAAGAAGCAGCCAAAAAATTATCTCATAAAGGGGAAACTTTGGGTGTAGAAGCCGATGTTCGAAGCCTTGAAAGTCAGAAAAATGCTGTAAAAAAAGTCCTTGATAAATGGGGAGAGTTAGATGTTCTAATAGCAAATGCCGGAATTGGCCATTTTGGCTCGGTTGAAGATCTTACGGAAGAACAATGGAAGGAAACCATCGACACGAATCTTACTGGCGTATTTTATAGTATAAAAGCGTCGGTAGATGCCCTTAAAAAATCAAAGGGCTATATCATTACCATTTCCAGCCTTGCTGGAACCAATTTCTTTGCAGGAGGAGCAGCCTATAATGCCAGTAAATTCGGTTTGACGGGCTTCACCCAGGCTGTTATGCTTGATCTAAGGGATAAAGGAGTAAAGGTGAGTACTATTATGCCAGGTTCCGTTGCAACACATTTCAACGGGAATGAACCTTCTGATAAGGACGCCTGGAAGATACAGATCGAAGACATAGGGGAACTTGTTGGCGATCTTTTAAGAATGAACCCAAGAACGCTTCCTAGTAAAATTGAGGTTCGGCCCTCTCAACCACCAAAGAAATAACAGATTTTAATTTTTATATGGAACCGGATCATAAAGATCCGGTTTTCTTTTTATAAACACCTATTAAAAAATTAACAGCAGGGCCATTTTATGGTTAAATCCAAGTCAAAACCAGGCTATCACTCGGATTTCAATTATCCAGAAATTATTTTAGAGAAAATCAAAAAATAAATTGCAATGAGTATTAAAGGAAAAACAGTGATCATTACCGGGGCTTCAAGCGGAATAGGAGAGGCTACGGCGCTAAAACTGGCACAGGAAGGTGCAAATGTAGTGCTTACCGCCAGGAGAAAAGAACGCCTGGAAAAACTGAAATCCAAAATTGATGAATTAAAGGCCGGGAAGGCACTTATCATTCCGGGTGATGTCACCAACAAAGACGACTTTAGCAAACTTGTTGAGCAAACCAAGAAGGAATTTGATCGAATTGATGGGCTGGTCAATAATGCCGGACTCATGCCATTGTCTTATGTGAAAAATCTGCATACCGAGGAATGGGATAAAATGGTAGACGTAAATCTAAAAGGAGTTCTCAACGGAGTAGCGGCAGTTTTACCAACCATGATGGATCAAAAAAGCGGAAATATCATCAATATTTCCTCCAGTGCAGGGCGTAAGATCTATCCCGGTGGTGCAGTTTACTGCGCTACCAAGGCAGCGGTTAAAATGTTTTCAGAAGGATTGCGACAGGAACTTGCTCCTAATTTCAATATTAATGTCACTTCTATAGAACCTGGTTTTGTGGATACGGAATTGACTGATACTATTACTGATGATGAGATCAAGGACGATCTGCTCTCTAACTTCCAGGAAATGACGCCCCTGGAGGCCGAAGATATTGCTGAAGCGATCTTTTATGCTTTAAATCAGCCTAAGCGCGCGAACATCAATGATGTTTATATCATGCCTACGGAACAGGCACAATAGCATCAATTTTATTAAAAGTAAAGGTCCGGTTTCCCGGACCTTTTTTATTTATTCTATTTCAAAGAGATTTTAAACTTTTACCAGCATTTTTCCGGTGTTTTTTCCTTCAAATAACTGAATAAATGCTTTCGGGGTATTTTCAAAGCCATCTACTATGGTTTCGTCGTATTTTAATTTTCCTTCCTGAAGCCAGGTGGCTAATTGCTTGATGGCTTTTTCAAATTCACCCATATGGTCACGAACCAGGAAGCCCTGCATCAAAGCCGATTTTTTGATTAGTATCCCTTCGGGACGTGGACCTGTAGGGGTTTCGGTTTTATTATAGATCGAAATGGCGCCGCAATTGATGATCCTCGCTGCCTTATTGATATTCTGTAGAGTAGCATCCAGAATCTCACCACCTACATTGTCGAAATAGACATCCACACCATCGGGGCAGGCCTCTTTGATGGCCTTTTTCATATTTTCAGTAGTTTTATAATTAATACCAGAGTCAAAACCGAACTTATCCTGGATATGCTCGATCTTCTCATCGCTACCGGCAATTCCCACGACCTTACAGCCCTTTATTTTTCCAATTTGTCCTACCACGCTGCCTACCGCGCCGGCGGCCCCTGAGACCAGAAGTGTTTCACCTTTCTTCAGGTTGCCAATCTTATCCAGTGCAAGGTAAGCCGTTAACCCTGTAAGTCCTAAAATCCCAAGATAGGCTGAAGGCGGAGCAACCGATGCATCAATTTTTCTCAAATTCTCTCCTGAATGTATTTGCCTGGTTTTCCAGTCCAGCATCCCGATAACGTGATCGCCTTTTTCCAGGGTAGGATTATGAGATTTCAGTACTTCTGCCACGATCATGGATTCTATGGGTTTTCCCACCTGAAAGGGTTCAATATACGATTCTTCATCACGCATTCTTCCTCTTAAATAGGGATCTACTGAAATATATTTGCTTTCGATGAGTACCTCTCCGGCTTTTGGATCATGGTTTTCGATTTCCTGAAATTCGAAATCGCTTTCAGAAGGTTTTCCGGTGGGTCTTTTCTTTAAAATGATCTGCTTGTCCATGCTAAGTTTTTGATTTCAAATTACTCTGAAATACAGCTTTCAACAAATAACTTATGCCAAATTCTCCTTAAATCCTGATATTTGCCAAAGTTGCCGAATTGCAATCCTAATTCAGATTTCAGATTGAAAGAACACCTCCAGCAATACCAGTACGACCTTATAAAATTCCTGAGGAGCACCGACTTTTCCAAGGCGATCGTTCTTAGTATTGCAATCGTGGTTCCTATCGTAATATTTTCTTATTCGGGCAACCTGGAAATAGGGATCAGCCTGGCAATGGGTTGTTTACTATCCTCACCCAGTGATGTTCCAGGGAGTTTTAAACACAAGGTTCTTGGAATCCTCTCAGCTGCTCTTTTGGGAAGTATCTCGTTTCTGATCGCCGGTTATGCTTCAAAAACCGATTTTGCAACTATTCCCATGTTGTTTCTTATGATGTTTGGGGTTTCCTTTCTTTCTGTTTATGGATTCCGGGCATCGCTTGTTACGTTCTCAGGATTGCTGGCCGTTGTTTTAAGCTTCGCCAATCTGTCTACCGGGATCGAGATCTGGCAAAAATCACTGCTTATTGCCATTGGTGGAATATGGTATCTCCTAATCAGCCTGGCCTGGTATTTCTTTAGGCCGCAACGAGCTACGGAACAATTACTGGGAGAAACCATGGAGCTTACCGCTGAATACCTTCGGCTCAGGGCCAGATTGCTGACGGAAGAAAATCCCGATATTACTGAAATTCAGAATGCCATTTTTAGCAAACAGGTAGAACTGAACGAACACCACGAAAGCCTGAGGGAGATCCTCATTAGCTCTAGAACCACTTCGGGAAATTCAGGTTATACCAGGAAGCGTTTGTTGATCTTTATCGACCTCGTGGATATCCTGGAACTGGCCATGGCCAATCCAATGGATCATCAGCAAATGAAAAATGCGTTAAAAGCCAATAAAGAAGAATTAAAGACACTGATGTTGTTTAATTACCTTATGGCTGAACAGCTGGAAAAAATGGCTATTTCCATTCTTAGAAATTCAGAAGTAGGAGAGAACCAACTGCCACTTAAGCTTAAGAAGACGAGGGAAGCTTTTGGTCACATTAAAGCAAGTGTAGATATACAGGAGAAAAGAGAAATGCTGCTGATACTGAGAAACCTGATCGATTACCAGGCAAAACAGGCTCAAAAGATCAGCAATATAGACCGGTTACTTGGAAATCTCGAGGAAAATCAAAAACTGGTCTATAAATCCCGTGAGGTTAGAAAGTTTCTTTCCCACCAGGATTATGATTTGAAAACCCTGGCCCTGAATTTCAATTTCGATTCTGCTATTTTCCGGCATTCCCTAAGGCTGGCCATCGTGGTCACGATTGGTTATTTGATTGGTGAATATTTTGCGGTTCAGAATTCGTATTGGATCTTATTAACCATTGTGGTGATCATGCGTCCCAATTATGGGCTTACCAAAGAGCGAACCCGAAAGCGTATCGTGGGAACGCTAATTGGAGGTGCCATTGCCATTTCCATAGTTTTTATAACACAGAATCAGCTCGTTTACACCGTTTTGGGTTTATTATCCTTAACCATGGCCTTTAGCCTGATCCAGCGAAATTATACCACGGCTGCCATCTTTGTAACGCTCAGTATCATCTTTATCTATGCCATTCTGAAATCCGACGTTTTGCAGGTCATCCAGTTCAGGATAGTAGATACCATTATTGGCGCTGGCCTTGCAGCGCTTGGAAATTTTATTCTCTGGCCTAAATGGGAAGCTGAAGGCATTCGGCCGGTCATAGCTGCATCGGTAGAAGCGAACCGGAAATACCTTGCTGAAATAGATTGGTTTTACCATAAAAAGGACAAATTACCTCTTAGTTATAAACTGGAGCGAAAAAAGGCCTTTCTTGAAATCGGGAATTTGAGCGGCGCTTTTCAACGCATGACCCAGGAGCCTAAATCCAGACAAAAAAGTATGAGTTTGATTTATGAAATCGTTGAACTAAACCAAACCTTCCTGTCTGCACTCGCATCTATGGGAACCTATATAAGAACCCATCCTACTACAAAACCTTCTGAAGCCTTTGAACAATACAGCAAAGCGATTTCAGAAAACCTGAGCATCAGCATCAATATGCTGGAAGGAAAGCAATACAAAGCCGAAAAAAAAGTGGAAGTTGGTGAGGCAGGAAAGATGCTTAGGCAAAAATTTGATAAACTTGCGCAGGAAAGAGATTCCGAGATCAGGGCGGGGAAATTGCAAATAGATAAGCAAACCCGGGGCAGGCTTCAGGAAGCGCACCTGATTATTGGCCAATTGGAATGGCTGTATGACCTTTCAGAAAAACTGGTGGGTAAAGTAGCACGACTAAATGAGTTAAATGAGTAAAAGAGCCTTTAAGAAGTACATAAAAACCCTTAAAAAGAAAGATCTGGAAGAACAGCTTTTAGACCTTTATGAACGCTTCGACGAGGTTAGGGTATACTATAATTTTGTTTTTAATCCTAATGAGGATAAACTGGTTAAGGAGGCAAAATTTAAAATTTCTAAGGAATACTTTCCCGTTAATTCTCGAAAGCCAAAGAAGCGAAGATCGGTTGCCCAAAAGCTCATCAAGCATTTTGTGAAACTTGAAATGGAACCACATTCTTTAACCGATGTGATGCTGTATAATATCGAAGTTGCCCAGGCTTTTTCAAAAGACCAGGAGAAAATCACAGAAGCCTTTCAGAAAAGCGTGTTTAAATCTTATGAACAGGCTGCAGATTTTATGATCGAGAAAGGTATTTCTTCAGAATTCGGAAAAAGAATTCAGCAAATAAGCCAGGAAGCTGAAGCTCAAAACTGGCAAAATTCCTATCAATTTCAGAGGGTATTAGATCGTTTTCTATGAAAAAGCTTTTTCTGATAGTCTTATTGATACTGTGGGAGCCTGTAAATGCACAGCTTGGCTTTTGTACTGGCAGTAAAGGGGATCCTATTTTTCATGAAGATTTTGGGAGTGGCGCGGGAACAGGAGAAGAGCTTGCACCAGGTGTTACCAGTTATACTTTCATTACAGAGGGGGATCCGTATGATGGTGAATACACGATTTCTGACGAGATTGGATTGACCTTCGGAAGCTGGTATTCATATTTACCGGAAACCACTATTTCCAGCGGCCGAGCCCTGATCGTCAATGCCGATTATTCTGCAGGCCGGTTCTACCGAACTGAAATATCGGGTCTTTGTGAGAATTCTACTTATGAATTTTCCGCCTTTCTAATGAACGTTCATAAAAGTAATACCGGCGCCTGTGATAATAATGATATCCCAATAAATGTGCGTTTCGAAATCTGGGATGAAACCGATACGAACTTATTAAAATCGGGAAATACAGGTGATATATATTCCAGCTCAACTGCAAAATGGGAACAGTATGCGCTTACTTTCTCATCAGAACCGGGACAGGGATCGGTCATCCTAAAAATGTTCAATAACGGGGACGGTGGTTGCGGAAATGACCTGGCTATAGATGATATCATTTTCAGGTCTTGCGGTGATCTTACTACCATTTCATCCAATGTTGGGTCAGAACTTCACTACGAGGTTTGTAAAGAAAATTCACCTGCTGAAATTGAGCTGGAAGCCGTTCCTGACTTTTCGGTTTATAGCTATCATTTTTTTCAATGGCAGCAGAGCCAGGATGGTGAAAACTGGCAGGATATAGCCGGAGAGACTTCTTCCGTTTTCCAGGCAGATGAAATAGACGTGACTACCTATTTTCGGGTTAAAGTAGCTGAAGATCCTGAACATTTGCTTTCAAATGTTTGTAGTTCAGCCTCGCAATATTTTCAGGTGCAACTATTTGAAACCCCCGAGGCCCCGGAAAGTGGAGGAGATGTTTCAGTTTGCAGCAACGAGCCTATCCCACAACTAAGAGTTTCCGCAGGCTTAGGAGAAGCGGTTTACTGGTATGATCAACCAACCGGCGGGAATCTTTTAGCTGAAAATACCTTTAGCTTTCAACCCGAAGCACAGGGTAGTTATTATGCCGAAGCCAGGTTAGAAGATCTAAATTGTGCCCCAGGACCACGAACCGAAGTAACATTAACTATTCTAGAAGCTCCGGAAGTCATGGATGAAAGACTTCAGATCTGTCCTAACTCGAACATTCTGCTGGATGCCGGCATCGAAGATCTTGTGTATTCTTGGAATACAGGAGAAACATCTCAAAGCATTGAGGTTGATGAAGCAGGATTATACCATGTAGAAATTTTCAATAGTGTGGGGTGTTCTGCAGTAAAGACAATTGAAGTAGTGGATGTTCCTGATGCCAGGATCCTGGAAGTGAAATCAGAAGACGAAAGCGTTGAGATCATTCCTCAATTCGAAGGAGAATTTGAGTTTTCTTTGGATGGGGTGAATTTTCAAAGATCAAATATATTTGAATCGGTCAATGGTGGGGTTTATACAGCCTATATTCGGGATCTTGCTACCTGCCAGGTAGACCAGCTTGAATTTCCACATATCGTGATCCCTAAATTCATTACACCCAATAATGATGGATATAATGATGAATTTAGGATTAAGGGGCTTGATTATTTTCAATCTTCGCAGATCAAGGTTTTCGACAGATACGGAAAACTATTAAAAATCGATTCGGGAACGGCCTTTTCATGGTCTGGACAGGTAAATGGCGTGTCATTACCTGCCGGAGATTACTGGTATGAAATCGTTATTTATGGCTATCCCACCCGAACAGGCCACTTTTCTCTGGTAAGGTAGGCTCCCATAAGAAAAGCCACCTTTTAGAGGTGGCTTGAAAAACTAAGTATTTTCACTAAAATTTATTTTTTAGGCTTACTTGGTTTTACTTTCAAAGTCTGATTTTAAAAACTATTTAATACTCGCAGATCTTTCTTTATACTTTGCCGCAAATGACAATTTGATTTTCCTAATTTACTTCAGTTTTACTTAAGATAGTTCAATTCTTAGTAAAAGTTTAACTTAAAAACCGGGCTAATTAGGCATTACTCCCTGGCTTAAACCTCTTGCCAGTCTAATCTTTTAAGTAAATTTGAAATATAATTGACCCACCTTATGGAATTGCAAAGAATAATAGATCAGATCGAGGTTCAAAAGAACCTTCCAAATCTAAATCTAAGCATCAAGGAAAAAACCGAAAAATTCACCCGTAAACTGTTCCATACACTTTTTGACAGACAAACTCCGGTAGGAGATAATCTTATGGAACTGGGGATGGACTTTGAAGTTCTGGCAAAATTGGTATGCTGGGAACCTGGATCACCCTGCCAGGATATCTGGAGCGATTACCTTCAGTTATTACCAGGAATCCTGGAAAAATTGAATTTGGATGCCCAGGCCATAGCTCAGAATGATCCTGCTGCCAATTCCGTAGAAGAGGTTTATTTGTCATATCCCGGATTTTACGCCATTGCCATTTACAGGCTAAGCCATGAGTTGTACAAATTCGGATTGCCATTGGTTCCTAGATTAATGACCGAATGTGCTCATAGTACTACAGGGACAGATATAAATCCGGGAGCTCATATTGGCAATTCATTTTTTATTGATCATGCAACCGGTGTGGTTATTGGAGAAACTGCGGTAATAGAGGATAATGTGAAGATATACCAGGGAGTAACTTTGGGTGCACTTACGGTAGATAAAACTCTAAGAAATATAAAAAGACATCCAACTATAGAAAAGAATGTCACCATTTATGCAAACGCCACGATATTAGGAGGAGAAACCGTAATTGGAGAAAACAGTATTATAGGGGGAAATGTATGGTTGACCAAATCGGTACCAAAGAACTCGATGGTTTCACATACCCCTCAAATTAGTATAAAAAATAATAGTAGGAAATGAATGAATCAATATTAGATCTGGTAGGGAATACTCCACTGGTAAAGGCTAACAGAATTCTTCAAAAAGATGGGGTTGATTTGTATTTTAAACTCGAAGGACAAAATCCTGGGGGTAGTGTAAAAGACCGGGCCGCATTTAATATGATCAAGAGTGCCCTTGAAAGGGGAGATATTAGTAAAGAAACTAAATTGATCGAGGCCACCAGTGGAAATACCGGCATTGCCTTAGCAATGATCGCGGGCATTTTTGGTTTGAATATTGAACTTATCATGCCTGAAAATTCTACCGTAGAGCGCGTCCAAACCATGAGAGCCTACGGCGCAAAAGTGATTCTTACCGATGCCGATTCAGGAATTGAAGGTTCCCGGGACTATGCTGAAGATAAAGTGAAATCTGGTGATTATTTTATGCTGAACCAGTTTGGCAATGATGACAACTGGAAAGCACATTATAAAACAACCGGTCCGGAGATCTGGAATGACACTAATCAAAAAATCACCCATTTCGTATCCTCCATGGGAACCACAGGAACCATTATGGGAACCAGTACCTATTTAAAAGAAAAAAGAAGCGAGATCCAAATTGTAGGGGTTCAGCCAACCGATGATTCAAGAATACCAGGAATTAGAAAATGGCCTAAAGCATATTTACCCAGTATATTCAAACCTGAAAAAGTAGACCGAATTCTTGAAGTAAGTGAAAAAGAAGCTATTGAAATGAGCAGGCGTCTGGCTGAAGAGGAAGGTATTTTTGCTGGAATGAGTAGTGGAGGAGCAGCGGCTGCAGCGGTTAGATTATGTAATGAACTGGAAAGTGGTTTGGTGGTGAGTATTGTGTGTGATAGGGGAGACAGGTATCTGTCTTCAGAGCTTTTCGAATAAAATAAGACTGTATAAAAGTAAAAGGTTAACTCTGTTTTTATCGATCTGAGAGATCAACTTTAACTACTATTACATTTCAACAATTGCTGTCTCATGATGAGATAAGACAATCTTTCACTTTTATACAGTCTGTAGAACTTACTTATCTGGTTTTTATTCGTTGGAAATAACTGCTACTCCTGTTACTCTGTTAGGAGTGATTTTAAGTTTTTCCTTACTACTACCATTCTTCAACTGGATGGTGTAGGTTTCCTTATCTATTTGATTTTCCATTCCTGATGCGACATACTTGTTTTGGGTCATAACCCAGCCGTCGCCATAGGCTTTGTAAACCTGGTTACGAATATCTGCCGGAAGAGCGATGTCTTTGAACTTTTGATAGGTTCTTTCAAGGCTACCATCGGCATCATAAGTGGCCATTAACAATCCTTTTGAACTTTGGACTGTAACCTTGATCTCGTCATATTTTTCAGGTCTGTGAATTCTTAAAAACTCATTGATGTTAAAATTCTCTTCCAGGAATTTTACCGCGTTTTTCTCAAATTGTCTTGCATAAGCTTCTTTTACTCGTACAATACCTTCAGAGTAATCTTCAAAGACAACCTGAGCTGTTGGTTCAAAAGTCAAATTGGTTTCTTCCAATTGAATAACTTCTTGAGAATAGGATGTGAAAACCCATCCCGCTACGATTAGAAAAGTGATGAACTTTTTCATGATGAATAAATTTAATTGATGAATAAATAATTTTAAATGATGGATGCAATTTAGCATGTAATTAGCTCACTGTAAACTACCTAGGTAGCACAAGGTTGAAGATTTTAAAATTTTTTATTTTGGTTATTAAGTTCTTTGAGCAGGATTGAGATATCTTTTATCTGCACATTATTTCGGGAAACCTTTATGGATCCATTGCGTTTTAGTTTCTGAAGGTGCCTGTTTACAACCGCCCGTGTAGACCCTATTAAATTGGCGATCTCCTTATTAGGAAGATCATTGATATGCTGAAGTTTATTAGACCCATAATCTATATTACTTAATAACAATTTCAGAAGTCGGGTAGAAATATCAGTGAAAATGAGTTGAGACACATTCTCTTCCAGCATTCTCATCATTTTTCCGGCGTAGGCAAGAAACCCCTGATAATAGGAAGGATTTTTTTCCAGCCAGGATCTAAGATCGTCCATAGGAATGGCCAACACTTTCAGCGGATCTATACATTCATAATATACCTGATGCTGCACGCCGTCCAACAGGCAGAATAGGTCGAATACATCGGCTTTTTTCAGCAGGAACAATGTATGTTCCTTTTCACTGAAATCGTCTACATTATACATTTTAACCCTTCCCGAAACAATGATAAAAAAATGGTAAAGAAATTTTTTATGATTGATAAAACAGGATTCCCTGGGCCATTCTTCTTCATGAAAAAGCGCAAGGAGTTCATTCCATTGCTTTTCATCCATCCCCTTGAACAGGTCGCATTTGCTTAAGGTTGAACCGTATTTTTTATATAATTCATCAGTATGTGCCAAATTCTGCCAGTTGTTTTAATTAAAACGCAATGAACTTGGGGGGAATTGGTAGTGCTAAAGTGTTGTGAAAATCCTCCATATAAGGGATGGAAGCCTAACAAATTTACAATTTTTTAATGAAAGCTAATTTTATTCCTGGCAGATAAACCTTCAGTAAATTTTTTAATAAACCTTAAAATGCCTTATTTTTGCAAAATTGCTTACTTAACTGAATTTATGGCGGTAGAAACATTTGGAATTGAAAAGAAGAAGGTAGATAAACAACTTTACGATTATCAGCAAAAGGATATCAATAAGATATTCGGGGTGATAGAAGAACATCCGGAACGATATAATTTGCTGTATCAACTTCCTACGGGAGGGGGAAAAACAGTGATCTTTTCCCAGATGACCAGGGAATATATTCAACGTACCAATAAAAAGGTGTTGATTTTAACTCATCGTATCGAGTTGTGTAAGCAAACTTCCAAGATGCTTTCTGGCTTTGGGGTGCGAAATAAGATCATCAATTCCAAGGTAAAGGAATTACCAGACCAGGATGAATATATGTGTTTTGTGGCCATGGTTGAAACACTGAACAACAGGCTTAACGATGAAAAACTGGAATTATCAGATATCGGGCTGGTGATCATCGATGAGGCACATTATAATTCGTTCAGGAAACTGTTCAAATTCTTTGAAAAATGCTTCATTCTTGGGGTAACAGCAACTCCTTTAAGTTCCAATATCAAACTCCCAATGAAAGATAATTACAGGGAACTTATCGTTGGAGATTCCATTTCATCGCTTATTGAAAAAGGTTTTCTAGCAAAGGCCAATATCTACAGTTATAACGTTGGGCTAACTACTCTAAAGGTTGGAATGAATGGGGATTACACGGTTAAGTCTTCTGAAGAGCTGTATTCTAATTACAGTATGCAGGAAAAATTGCTTACCGCGTATTATGAAAAATCCAGAGGAAAAAAGACGCTAATCTTTAATAATGGTATCAATACCTCGGTTGAAGTATACCATACCTTTAAAAATGCCGGCCTGCCTATCAGGCATCTCGACAATACCACCAGCAAGCAGGAGCGTAAGGATATCCTTAAGTGGTTTAAGCATACACCAGACGCTATTGTAACTTCGGTAAGTATTCTAACAACCGGTTTTGATGAACCAACGGTGGAAACCATCATTCTTAACCGGGCCACTAAATCGCTTACTCTTTATTTCCAGATGATTGGTAGGGGATCTCGTGTGCTGAAGGATAAAAATGAATTTACGGTTATCGATCTCGGTAATAATATGGCCAGATTTGGTCACTGGAGCACCCCTGTAGACTGGAAACAGATCTTCCGATCACCAGACTTCTATTTTGAAAACCTACTCAGCGATGAGGAGATCGAAAGGGAATTTCAGTATGAAATGCCACCTGAGATCAGGGAGAAGTTTTCGAAAACTGAAGATGTAAGTTTCAATGTAGAAGAGGCCTACGACGAAGTGATCAAAAAAGGACTCAAGTCAAAATCGGTACTCGAATGGTCTTTGGAACAGCATGTTAAAATGTGTGTCGAAAACAGCGAAGATGTTTTCGATGCCCGCATCCTGGCCAAGGAATTGAAGGACGATATTGCTTCCAGAATCAAGCAATATTCCTATTGTATTAGTAAAAGTACCAAGAACTACAGGGATTGGCTGGAAGAAGATTATTCCCGGAAATTAAGAATGGCGATCAATAAGGAGTTTTAGTAAGAATTTAGGCATTGGATGGTTTTACATCCCTTTCAACAAATTCATCATCCTTCACACTGCCACCGGTTACTATGGCGGCACCTATAATGATCAGGTTTTTGATAATGTACTGTCCCTCCATGCTGAGCTTGAATGGAAATTCTATGAAACAAATATCAGGGTGAATAATGAGTGGAAGGAAGGTGCCCGGCATTTGAAAAACCAGGAGCAATAGGGCCAACCTGATCAGTTTTTTGAAAAGAAGACATACGCCAATGAGCACTTCCCAGATTCCCAGGATAGGAATGAAAACCTCGGGATCAAACCAGAAAACCGTAATTTCCACGATATTAGATGCAGGACTATCTCCGGTTATTTTTAGAGCGCCAAACCAGATAAAAATTACTGCCAGGGCATATCTAAGGATCGATTTTCCGTAGACATACATCCAGCGAGAAATCTTATAGTCTAATTTCCTTATCCTTGAAATGATAGCTTCTATCTTCATTTTACTGAAAATTTACTTAAAACTAGACAATTTTAAGCAGAAGCATGCATTAGGGAAAATAGTTTAATTGTCATCTTTTTTACCAAAAAGACGCTTGAAAAAACCTTTCTTCTTTTTTTCACTCTTCTTTTCGGGCTTGGAATCCTTGTTCCCAGTAAATAGCCGCTCCAGGAAATTATCTCGTTCCTGGGGAGGACATTCCATCATTTCCTGAAGGGCAGGAGAGAGGGGTTCAAATTTCGCATTGGTGATCGCGTTAAAGTCTGGATCGGCGTTCAATTGTTGCATCAATTTGGCAAAAATAGGTAAGGCCGTATTGGCTCCCTGTCCTATAGCTGTATTCCTGAAACCAATTCGATGATCGTCTGAACCAACCCAGGTAAGACATACCAGGTTAGGAGTAATGCCTACAAACCATCCATCTTTATTATCCTGGGTGGTTCCTGTTTTTCCCGCAATATCATTTTGTAGTCCGTAAGAGTAGCGAAGCCTGGAAGCTGTTCCTTCGTTAACCGTAGCTTCCAGCATGTTGATCATCAACTTCCTCGTTTCTTCATTAAAAGCCCGATTTGGAGAGATTTTAGGTTCAAATTGAGCAAGAACGTTCCCTTCCGCATCTTCAATATGAGTGATGTAATATGGTTTTGCAGCATGTCCCTTATTTACATAGCTAGTGTATGCTCCTGTTAGTTCACTCAAAGTAAGTGAAGCCGTTCCCAGAGCTATTGATGGCACGGCTGGTAACTGGGATTCTACACCCATTTCACGTGCCTGTTCGATCACGCTGCCGATCCCGGTTTCCATTAAAACCTTAACGGCAATAGTATTCATAGACCGGCTTAATGCAGTTTTTAGATTATAGTTCATGTGCGGATCATCTCCTTCTGAAGACGAATTCGAAGGCGTCCAGCCATCTTCATAAGTAACTTCCCTTACCGAAAAATAGCTGCACGGATCCATGCCATTTTCAAGTGCGGCCGTATATACTATGGGTTTAAAAGTTGATCCAACCTGTCTTTTGCTTTGCGAAACATGGTCGTATTTAAAGAAACGATAGTCTACTCCGCCAACCCATGCCTTCACCGAACCTGTTTGTGGTTCCACGGCGAGTAATCCTGAATTCAAAAATTTGAGATAATGAACCAGGCTATCGATTGTGCTGATATTTTTGGTTTTAATACCATCATATTCAAAAACCTCGGTGGGATGTTTTTCTTCCAGTCGAGCCCTGATCTCGCTTTCGTTAAGACCCTGTTTTTGAAGTTTCTGGTAGCTTTCGGTTTTTTTAAGGGCATCGTTCACAATTTCCTTATTCCTGATCCATGGAGCATAATTTCCATAGGATTTTTCATGTTGCACCTGTAGATCTGCCATATGTTCACGCATGGCAGCTTCAGCCATCTGCTGCATTTTGAAATCCAGAGTAGTATGAACGATCAGGCCATCCCGGTAAATATTGAATTTTTTCCCGTCCTTATTTTTAAGGGTATCAAGGATACCGGTTACATCTTTTCTAATTTGTTCCCTAAAATAGGGTGCGATACCTTCATCATGACTGTAACTTTTATAATCAAGGATTAAGGGAAGCATTTTGGCCTCTTCCGCTTCAGCCTGGGTCAGGTAATCGTATTTGGCCATTTGCATCAGTACGACATCCCTTCTAAGCCTGCTGCGTTCCGGGAAGATCCGCGGATTATAGTAATGACTTGCTTTTAGCATCCCGATTAACACGGCACTTTCTTCAAGGCTTAATTCAGAAGTATTTTTATTGAAGAATTTCAGGGATGCACTTTCAATACCATAGGTATTATCACTAAAAGGAACGGTGTTCAGATAGAGCTCCAGGATTTCCTTTTTTGAATAGATCTCTTCCAGGCGTTTGGCAATGATGGCCTCCTGCATTTTATTGATCACAATTCCAAACATTCCAAAATCACGTCTTCCGTATAAATTTTTGGCTAGCTGAAGCGTAATAGTACTACCGCCACCAGCCGATTCGTCCTGAAGCAGAATGGATTTGAAGAACACCCTAAGCAAACTCCGGTTGTCGATCCCGTCATGTTCATAGAACCTGGCGTCTTCAGTGGCTATCAATGCCTCGATAAGATGTGGTGGAAATTCAGAAAAATCTATGGGCTGCCTGTCGTAAACGTAGAATTTACCAATGAGCTCTCCATTAGAGGCGAGCACCTGGGTGGCCTTATTCTGGTTTAGTTGGCTAAGTTCAGTGGAGCTGGGAATCTTTCCCCATACACCAAAATAAATACTTCCGAAGAATAAAAAGAAAAGGGCCAGTCCGCTTAAGAGAATGATCAGGGCCCACTTTAATTTGGGGTGTCTTTTTATTTTGCTTAACATCCGTTTATTTCAAATAGCTGCAAATAAACAAATGTTTGAACCAGTCAATTCAATTTTAAGCTAATTTTAATCTTTTTTAACCAAAAATTATAGCCGGTGAACATTATATCACCGGCTAGGTTGAAAGGTTTTTCATACACGTTAGATTACCGAGGTTAATACTTAATTATCAGCCGCATTTCCAAATCCAGCCTTGCCAATTCAGGCATATATTCTTCCCTCATTGTAGCGTTGATGAATAGGAGGGATGCGTAAATTGAGGAAGGGTCTTCTTGGGGTGATGTTTTCCTCTTGACCTGTTTCAAAGTCCTGAATGATGCTTTCTAAACTTCTCATAACTGATGAATTTAATTGATGATTGATAATTGATAATTGATGATTGTTGATTGATGAATGTTGATCGATTAAGCGATTCTCCTTTTAAAATATCCAAGGCTGGTGCCTTCGGAATTCATGAATTGCTTTCTGTTTTTGGTTTCTGATGAAGTTCTCATAACTGATGAATTTAATTGATGATTGATAATTGATGAATGTTGATTGATTAAGCGATTCTTCTTTTGAAATATCCAAGGCTGGTGGCTTCGGAGTTCATGAATTGCTTTCTGTTTTTGGTTTCTGATGAAGTTCTCATAACTGATGAATTTAATTGATAATTGATAATTGTTGATTGATGAATGTTGATTGATGAATGTTGATTGATGAATGTTGATTGATCAAGCGATTCTCCTTTTAAAATATCCAAGGCTGGTGGCTTCGGAGTTCATGAATTGCTTTCTGTTTTTGGTTTCTGATGAAGTTCTCATAACTGATGAATTTAATTGATAATTGATAATTGATGATTGATAATTGATAATCGTTGATTGATGAATGTTGATTGATCAAGCGATTCTCCTTTTAAAATATCCAAGGCTGGTGGCTTCGGAGTTCATGAATTGCTTTCTGTTTTTGGTTTCTGATGAAGTTCTCATAACTGATGAATTTTAATGGATGTTTTTAATTTGACTCTTTACTTAATAGACGACGAGAAAAAAGATCTGTTACAGTACTATGTATAAAAAGGTAGTGATTTAACTAATCTTTAACTTTTAACTGATTTTCAGTTCTTTAGAATTCGAATTGCCTGCGCCCTTTAAATTCAAAGTATTGTTAATCTTTTTGTCCTGCCTTTCTATTCAGTTACTTTTAAATCAACCAAACAATTATTTATGACAAAATGGGCTGTTGGGATCATCATCGCCGTCCTGGCGCTGGCGGGGCTGGTATACTACCTGTATGAAGAAAATGCTTATCAGTTTGATGAATCCATGAAGAAATACGAGGTGGTTCAAAAATGGAATCTGCCTAATCCTTTGGATGAGATCTCCGGAATAGTCTGGATGGGCGATAACAAAATTGCCTGTATTCAGGATGAAGACGGTATCATTTTTATTTTTGATTTGAACACCTCTGAAATAGTAGAGGAATATAAGTTTGGCGGTCCGGGAGATTATGAGGGTCTAACCATGCTGAATAATGAATTATGGGTCGCCGAAAGCGCCGGGAAATTATTCCGAATTAGAGATCTCAACGATCCGGAAAAGACCAGGGAATATAAAACCGGTTTTGAATACAAGAATAATATAGAAGGGATCGCCGCAACCACAAAAGGCAATATCCTTATACTTCCCAAGGACAGAAACCTGGATCTTACAGGGGATGGTTTGCATGATGCGATCTATTTGTATGACCCGCTAACCGAAAAGCTGAATGAACAACCTTATTTAAAGATCGAATATGAAGATGAAGCCTTTAAGGTTTTACCGGTGACCGAACCGGAGGATCTTTTGCGGCCTTCAGACCTTGAGATTCATCCTCAAACCGGTGAGATCTATGTGCTGGAAGCCGAGCTCCCAAAATTGCTTATTCTGGGAGATGACGGGAAGATCAGGAAGATCTATTTGCTTAAGCCCAGGGAGTTTTATCAACCGGAAGGGATCTGTTTCAGCCCTTCCGGAAGGATTTTTATTTCGAATGAAGCAAAGGGAACCGATGCCAGCATTCTTGAGATCAAATTAAACTGATCAGGACTTCTGCATTTCCATGGCAACGGCTTCCACCTCGTCGAGAACCCTAAGCAGATTCTCTCCCCATAATTTGGCGATCTCTTTTTCAGAATATCCTCGCCTTACCAGTTCGATGGTTACATTCAGACTTTCTGATGCATCATCCCAACCGGCGATTCCTCCACCACCATCAAAATCTGAACTGATGCCAACATGATCAATTCCTATCTTTTCTACCATATAATCTATATGATCTACAAAATCGCTAACGTTAACGAATTTGTTCTCATTGCGTAATTTTTCAATTTCAGGTTTTGCCTCTTCCCTTATTTTTCTGAATTTTTCATAATAGGCTTCTCTGGCATCATCCTCAAGCGCTTCTACCTCTTCATCGCTTAATACCTCATAACCTTTTTCAGTGGCTCTTTTCATATAAACCTCATTCATAGCCTCTCGCATCGCTTCCGCCTTTTCGGTATTCACATAAGCACTGAAAGCAACGGTTTGTACCACGCCACCATGTTTTTTGAATAGTTCCAGTAATTCGTCATCCAGGTTTCGGCTATGATCACACAAGCCTCTTGCTGATGAATGAGAGGCGATAAGAGGCGCTTTAGACAGTTCGAACATTTGCTTGATCGATTCCTTACTTGGATGAGAGACATCTATCATCATTCCCAGCCTGTTCATTTCTACTACCGCTTTTTTCCCAAGTTCACTCAGTCCGTTATGCAGCCATACATTATCCTCTTCACCGGTATTCGAATCGCAGAACTGGCTGTGACCATTATGAGATAAAGACATATATCTGGCGCCACGGTTGTAGAATTCTTCGATTCTTTCCAGGTCTTCTCCCACGGGATATGCATTCTCCACCCCAATCATGGCCACTTTTTTTCCTTCTGAAACAAGTTTTCGCACTTCCTTCGATGTGGTAGCCAATCCAATTTGCTCAGGTGCATATTCTTCGGTTAACCTGTGAATGGCTTCAAATTTCTGAATGGCATTTTCATACGCATTGGCATAACCTTCTTCAGTAAGTTCATCCTGTCCGGTATAAACAATAAGCCAGGTCACGTCCAGCCCGCCTTCTTCCATCTTTGGAAGGTTTACCTGGGTTTCGAGGTTGGAGGTATAGTTCGTTTCTTCCGTAAAATTTTTTACATTGATATCGTTATGAGTATCGATGGTGATTACCTTATCATGGATACGACGGGCCTTTTCAACCAGGTCTTCATCGGTTTGCGCGCTTAGCGTAATAATGCTTACAAAAAATAGCAGCAGGCTTAATTTTAATTGCATGAGATTGTTTTGATTTTAATTGAGCTGCTGAATTTAAGAATTAATATGAAGCCTTCCCTAAATTTTAAAAAGGGATGGGAATTTCAGCTACATTTGGATAAACATTTTTGTTTTAATGAATAAATACATTGTCGTAAATCAACCTGATAACTGGAAGCTATCTTCTGAACATGTTAAAATAATTTCTTCACGAGAATACCTTACCAATCCTGAATTTTCACAAATGAAGAAAGCCAGGATTTTTAACCTGTGCAAGAATTACGCGTACCAGTCTAAAGGATATTATGTATCGCTTCTTGCCGAGGCAAGAGGACACCTGGCCATTCCAACGGTAAAAAACATCGTGGACATGGCCGAGCCTAAACTGGTAAAAATTGTTTCCGAAGAATTTGATGATCTCATCCAGCAATCCCTAAAGAATATTAAATCCCAGGAATTCACCTTAAGCGTATATTTCGGCCAGAATGTAGCTGCTAAATACAAGGAATTGAGCGCCATGTTCTTCAGGCATTTCCAGATACCGTTTCTACGGGTGAAATTCAACTTCAGCAACAGGTGGAACATCAAGAGTATCAAGGCAATTTCAGAATCTGAAATTCCAGAAGATCATAAAGAGAGCATGTGGCAGTTCGCTCAGCAGTATTTCGCGAAAAAGCGATACGATACACCGCGGCAGACCAGTTTTGATCATGACCTGGCGATTCTGGTGCAGGAAAACGATGTGGCTCCGCCGAGTAATGCCAGGGCACTGAAGAAATTTACCGAGCATGCGGAACGCATGGGATTCTATACCGAGATCATTTCTCCACGGGAACTTTCCAGGCTTTCTGCCTTTGATGCTTTGCTGATCAGGCAAAGCACCGAAGTTAACAATGAAGCCTATGCTTTTGCCAGGAAAGCCCAGCAGGAAGATATTGCCATCGTGGATTATCCCGATGCCATCCTGAAATGCTGTAATAAGGTTTTTATGGCTGAAGCGCTTGAGAATGCCGGGATTCCCACACCTAAGACCGTTATTGTTCATAAGGACAATAAGAACAGCGTCCTGGAAAAGACCAGGTTGCCGGTGGTTTTGAAATCTCCCGATTCTACTTTTTCCTTCGGAGTTAAAAAAGCCGAAAGCGAGGAGCAGTACCACGAGCTGGTTACCGAAATGCTGAAAAAGTCTGAACTGGTGATCGCCCAGGAATTTTCTCCTTCTGAATATGACTGGCGTATTGGGATACTCGATGGAAAGCCTTTTTATGCCTGCAGGTATTATATGGCCAAAGGACACTGGCAGATCTATAACTGGGGCGCCAAGAAAAAGGACGACCGGGATGGAAACGCCGATTGTATGCCTATAGAAAAAGTTCCGCCGAAGATCCTGAAAAATGCCATTAAGGCTGCCAAATTAATGGGAAAGGGACTTTACGGGATCGATGTCAAGGAAGTAGGAGGGAAGGCCCTTGTGATCGAAATCAATGATAATCCCAATATAGATGCAGGGGTAGAAGACCTGTATTATGGAGACGAAGTTTATATTAAAATCTTAACCGCCCTAAAGAACAGGCTGGAAAATAAATAATATGTCATATCATCTTTTCGAGGTTTACGGGATAGAACTGGAATATATGCTGGTCCATGAATCAGACCTCAAAGTAAATCCTATAACCGATAAACTGCTTACCAGGAAGAACGGGAGCCTTACTTCAGACGTTGAAAATGGTAAGATCGAGTGGAGCAATGAGCTGGTCGCCCATGTGGTGGAAATGAAAACCAACGGGCCTACCGCTAATTTGAATGATTTGGGAAGCCTTTTCGCTGAAAACGTAAGAGAAATGAACCAGCTTTTGAAGGAATTCAACAGCAAGTTATTACCAACTGCCTCTCATCCCTTTATGGATCCTCATACCGAAACTCAGCTGTGGAAACACAATTACAGCAAGATCTATGCGCTATATAATCGTATTTTCGATTGTAAGGGACATGGCTGGAGCAATGTTCAAAGCATGCATATTAATTTGCCATTTTCAGGAGACGCTGAATTTGAAAAATTACATGCTGCGATACGATTACTATTACCAATAATTCCGGGACTTGCCGCAAGTTCTCCGGTGCTGGATGGTGATTATACCGGGTATAAGGATACGAGGATGCATTACTATAAAAGCAATCAGAAGGAAATTCCTCAAATGACCGGGAAGGTGATTCCAGAACAGATATTTAATAAGGCTGAATATTATGAAAAGATCTTCAAACCCATCACCGAAGCCATCAAACCTTTCGATACAGAACAGATCCTGGACCAACATTTTCTCAATTCCAGGGGAGCGATTTCCAGGTTCGATCGCAATGCCATTGAAATAAGGGTGATCGACATCCAGGAAAACCCTTCAGCCGATGTGGCCATAGCCGAATTCATTATAGAAGTACTTAAATTACTGGTGAGCGAAGAACTGGTCTCTCTGGAAGATCAGAAGGACTGGCATGAGGATGAGCTTTTCGAGATCTTCAACGAGGTCATCAGAGATGCGGAAAATACCTTGATAGATCATTCCCACTACCTGGCTCTATTTGATCTTCAAAAGGCATCCGATGTACGACAGATCTGGAAACGTCTGTTCGAACTGGTATCTGAGAAGCTCTCAGAAAACCACAGGAAACATATCGAATTCATCCTTCAGAATGGGAGCCTTGCCACAAGAATATTAAAGGCGCTTCGAAATGATTTTTCTCACGAAAATATCGTGAAGGTTTATGATCAACTTGCCGATTGTTTGCAAAACAATCATATGTTCAGGCCATGAAACTTGTGCTTACCTGCGAACACACCTTCCCTGATATCCCGCAAACCTACCGCATCCTGTTCCGGGATAATAAAAAGGTTTTAAAAACACATGAAGCTTACGATCCCGGGGCTTTTGATCTTTTCACGCAATTAAAGCCTCTCGCAGATTTCAGCGAATACCAGATCATAGGCCGATTGTTGGTGGAAGTGAATCGTTCCGTGAGTCATCCTGCCCTGTTTTCAAGATTCAGCAATGTTCTGGAAAAACAGCAAAAAAAAGATCTTTTAGAGGCATATTATTACCCTTATCGATTTAAGGTTGAAAAGGAGATTGGCCAGTTCTTAACCAAGGAGGATCCTGTGCTACATCTTTCCGTACATACTTTTACGCCTATTTTAAGGGGAGAGGTGAGGAATTGTGACATTGGAATTCTATATGATCCTTCCAGGAAGCTGGAAAAGGCCTATGCTCAAAGTATCAAAAACGGAATCCTAAAAGAAAACCCCAATCTGAAGGTGAGGTTCAATTATCCATATCTGGGCAAAGCAGATGGTTTCACTACCTACTTACGAAAAAAGTTTCCGGCAAACTATTCTGGTATCGAACTCGAGTTAAACCAGAAATGGGTAAAGAAGAATAAGCTCGATGAACCTATAAAAGACTTGATCTTCAATGTGGTTAAGGAATTGAAATAAAAAAGCCTCCTGAAAAAGAGGCCGTATGTTTTATATTCGAATTTATTTTAGATCGTATTCCATGGTGATCTCGGCATTTAGCAATTTGGATAAGGGGCAATTCTCCTTGGCCTTATTGGCGATCTTATCGAATTTATCCTGGTCGATTCCGGGAACCTTAGCCGTTAATATAAGATGGGACCGGGTGATCTCTCCATCTTCGAAAGTGATTACTGAAGTAGTTTCTAGGGAATCCGGTTCAAAACCATCTTCGGTAAGAAATGCTGAAAGCTGCATGCTGAAACATCCGGCGTGAGCCGCTCCAACTAATTCTTCCGGATTGGTTCCCTTTCCATTTTCAAACCGGGTTTTAAATGAATATTGGGCATCCTTTAAAACTCCGCTTTCCAGGCTTACCGTTCCGTTTCCTTCTTTTAAAGAGCCATTCCATCTGGCCGATCCTTTTCTTTTCATAATTTGCTTTTTAGTGATTTCATCCTAAGTTACTAAGGAGATAGGGAAAGAAAAAGGAATTATAATAACCTTAACCATATAATGAAAAAAGCCCGACCAGGTCGGGCTCTTCTTTGCTATTACAGGGTAGAATTACTTGATCTCAAGGACCTCAAGATCGAAGATAAGATCTTTACCTGCAAGTGGGTGATTGGCATCTACCACGATACTATCATCCTTTACTTCGGTCACAACAAGGTTGATCTCACGACCATCAGGGCTTTTGGAAACCAATGGCATGCCAACTTCTGGTTTTAGCTCTTCAGGTAGCTGACTTTTGTCTACTTCCTGGATCAATTCAGCTTTAGGCTCGCCATAAGCCTCTTCTTTTGGTATATTGATGGTCTTCTTTTCGTTCACTTCCATCCCGATAAGGCCATTCTCAAATCCAGGGATAAGCTGACCCTGCCCGAGTGTGAACTCGATAGGCTCTCCTCGTTCTACAGAACTATCGAAAACCTGGCCATCTTCCAATTTTCCTGTGTAGTGTACCTTCACGGCATCATTTTGCTTTACTTGACTCATAAAAAGTATATTTATCTATTTAATTTTCGGCTGTAAATTCATTTTCAGCCATTTAAAGCTGCAAAGGTACAAGTATCCTGCCGAAACCCAAATTACCCGACAGATTAACCGATTTGCTTACATTTTGTCATAGTTGGAAATTCCATTTTATTCAAATAACTTTAAAAATCAATAATCAGGCTACCTTAACCACTGAACCAACTACTTTATGAAAAACTACGAAAAAAAGAATATCAGGGATTCCAGAAGGAATTTCATGAAGAAATCGGCTATTGCCGCAGGAGGATTTATGATCGTGCCACGCCACGTCCTGGGCGGCCCGAGCTTTACAGCACCCAGCGATAAATTACTGGTCGCAGGAATTGGTGTTGGAGGTAAAGGGCAGTCTGACCTTCAGAGCTTTTATGAAAGTGGTAAGGCCGAAATTGCCTTTTTATGTGATGTGGATGATAGAAGAGCGAAAGCTTCCAGAAAGAATTTTCCGAAAGCTAAATATTACAAAGATTACCGCGAAATGCTGGATAAGGAGGCTGATAATTTTGACGCGGTGTCTGTTTCCACTCCAGATCATAATCATGCCGTTCAAACTATGGCGGCTATGGAGCTTGGCAAACATGTGTATGTTCAAAAGCCCCTGACCCACGATATTTATGAAGCTAGAAAATTAACAGAAGCTGCCTCCAAATACAAGGTGGTTACCCAAATGGGAAACCAGGGAGCATCGGGTGATGGAGTCAGACTGATGAAGGAGTGGTATGATGCCGGTGAAATTGGAGAGGTAGAAGAGGTATATGTATGGACCAACCGGCCGGTTTGGCCACAGGGAATACCATGGCCACAATCCAGTTCTGCAGTGCCTGCTGAACTGGACTGGAAGTTATGGCTGGGAACAGCCCCTTATAAGGAATATGTAGACGGACTGGTGCCTTTCAACTGGCGCGGTTGGTGGGATTATGGTACTGGCGCCCTGGGAGATATGGGTTGTCACTTAATTGAACCGCCTTTTAGTGTTCTTGGTTTAAAATATCCTAAGGAAGTGGAATGTAGTGTGGGAAGCGTGTATGTTGATGAATTTCAAAGAGGATATTTTCCCGAGAGTTGCCCGCCATCGAGTCATGTTATCATGAAATTCGATGATAAAAATGATAAAGAGGTAAAACTTCACTGGATGGATGGAGGTATTAAGCCTATGCGGCCCGAAGAATTAGGGCCGGATGAAACCTTTGGCGATGGTGGTAACGGAGCCCTGATCATAGGAAGTAAAGGTAAAATGATGTGCGGCACCTATGGATTAAACCCACAATTACTACCAACTACCAGGACAAATAATGTAAGCGTTCCGAAAAAATATGAAAGAGTTCCCGGAGGAATGTCGGGGCATTATGCACAATGGGTTGAAGCGGCTATTGCTGGATATGGCAATAAAGAGGTAAGCTCGCCGTTTGAAATCGCGGGACCGTTAACCGAAGCTCTCCTTGTAGCCAACCTGGCAATCAGGGGCTATGACATTCAGAAAACAAGGATGAATGGTGGAGAAGAACAGGTTTACTACCCGGGAAGAGATGTAAAAATGCTCTGGGATGCGAACAATATGAGGGTCACTAATTTCGAAGAGGCCAATCAGTTTGTGAAAAGAGATTACCCGGAGGGATTCAGCTTATAAATGATAAAGGAAATTCAGCACTTAAAAATAATCACCTGGTTGTTACCAGGAATATTATTGATCTGGGGATGTAAGGATATAACAGATTCTTCTTCAGAAATAGACTGGGATACCATTTGCGTTACGGTGACCGCCTATAATTCGGTTGGTTATCAAACGGAAGATAATCCCAGAATAACTGCCTGGGGCGACACCTTAAAACCGGGAATGAATGCCATTGCTATCTCGAGGGACCTCATGAAACTGGGGTTGGACCATAATTCTAAAGTGAAAATCGAGGGGTTTGATAGTGTTTTTTTGGTTAAGGATAAAATGCACCATCGCTGGCATAATAAAATTGATATCTATATGGGGGAGGATGTTCAGAAAGCCAGGGAATTTGGCAGAAAGAAGCTAAATATGGCCTATATTTTTAAAAAAGATTCATTAAAGAATTAAATTCCTTTTATTTTGCCTGTCTTTAAATTAGCCAGCATGTTTTCAAGAATTCTCGTTTTTGTAATTCTCACTTTTTCGGTAAGTAATTATTTATTTTCCCAAACAGATTCAACAAATAAGCCATCCCGAAAACTGATCATTGGAATTACCGAAACACCCCCATTTATTGAAAAACAACCTCACGGCTTCTCGGGCCTGAGCATTTCCTCCTGGAAACTGGTAAATGAACAATTGCAGGCTGAATATGAATTCAGGGAATACGATAATTTAAACAGTCTGCTTACTGCCATCGAAAACGGGGAGGTAGATATGAGTGTGAATCCTATCACGGTGACAGAACATCGATTGAACAAAATGGATTTTTCACAACCTTATTTTATATCCCATACCAGCCTGGTCCAAAGAAAAGAATCAAGCCTGTTACGGCATATTAAAAATTTCTTTAGTTGGGATTTCTTTAAAGCAGTTTTCCTTTTACTGCTGGTTATTTTCATTTTTGGTTTTCTGGCCTGGCTTTTCGAACGAAAAAGAAACCACGAAGAATTTGGGGATGGATTTAAAGGAATTATGCAGGGATTCTGGTGGAGCGCTGTCACCATGACCACAGTAGGATATGGGGACAAATCTCCCAGGACAACCGGCGGAAGGATAATTGGGCTTATCTGGATGTTTATGGCAGTGATCATCATTTCCAGCTTTACAGCCGGGATCGCCTCTTCCCTTACGGTAAAAAGCATAAATGAAGAAATTACCGGTATTCAGGACCTGCAAAGATTTAATGTAGCAACAGTTAGAAGTTCCAGTTCCCAGGAATTACTGGATTTATATAATATCGAAAGTGAATTGGTAGAACATGAAGGGGAGGCCATTGAGGCTTTATTAAATGAAGAAGTGAACATTTTTGTTTACGATGAGCCCATACTGAAACATATCATCCAGCAGCAAGAACTTACCGATGAACTGGAAATCCTCGCTCATAGTCTTAAGAAGGATTATTACAGTTACTCCTTTCCAAAGGATTCGCCTTTGACAAAAAAGATCAATCCAGTTTTGATCAGAACTCTTAAAACGATGGAATGGAGCGCATTGGTAGAAGACTATAAATAATTATCCAAGACCCAGGTAGCCTAGTAAGATCCAGAGGATGATAAACACCACGATCATCCCGATGCAACCGCAGCCCCCGCCAAATTTTTTGGCTCCCCAACCTGCCAGCAGGGCCCTTATTATATTTTTCATGAGTAAAAATTAGACTTCTAAATTTAATGCTTCTATACCCCCATGAGGGTATTTTTAATAAAACTTTAAATCAGTCTATTATTAAGTCTTTGATTTTTAGTATCTTGAAGCCCATTCGAATAAATGTAAATTTTATGCTAACCAATCAATCGTCAACTTCCGCTTCAGGAGAAGAGAATTCAGGGCGCTTTAAAAAGACACTTCTTAATAATACTGTTTACATTGCCATCGCTTTAGTCATTGTAGTGACCATCGTCGCAATGACCGGAGTTTATTATGAATACTGGTAGATCATTTCTTAATCTCATTCATCAATAAGAAGGCCTTGTTGATATATTCCTTTTCCAGAAACAATGCAAAGTAATTCGAGGTAGAGATCATTTCGAATACCGGTATTCCTTCATAGGCCAGGAGTTTGAATATATAGAAGTAGAGCCCAACGGTTTGTGAACTGTTTTTTGGTAAACCAATGGTAATCGAAGACAATTCTTCTTTAATTGAAACCCTTACTTCATTTCTAAAACACTTTTCAACCAGATCGGTCAAAGAAGCCGAAACCAATATATTGCTTTCCTGATAATTACTGGAGTAATTAAGATAAACCCCGGTTTGATCTTTTACAGCTTCCAGCAATCTTGCCTTATTCGCTATGATGGTTTTTGAATTAAGAAAGGTATATTCTGTTATTCCAGATCTTACGATGATATCTCCCAATTCCCGCAAACTCTCCATATTAATCTTGGTGCGTCTCGGGGCATAGCGCCGCAAGGCCATGATTATACTGCCTTGCTTAACCGTTTTTCTCATTTCTCGTTCTACCTGGGGCTGAATATCTGCCGCCAATCCGCTAAAATTCACGATATCCCTGGCAATAGCATCGTCCAGAAAGGGCTGATGCCGAATGATGTCATGAACAACAGTGGTTATGGTCTTCATTGTTAATTATTGAACATTTTGTACAAATGTATATAAAATGAATATTAGTTTTTGCCTCAGAAGGGAATAGTGATACCTATGCAGCTGCAAATCTTTAGCTATGAAAGTTTTAAAATTTGGTGGTACTTCTGTTGGATCGGCAGCAAGTATTCGGAACGTAAAAGAAATTATTAGCTCACAACCTGGAGCAAAAATGCTGGTTCTATCGGCTATGTCGGGAGTTACCAACAGCCTGGTGGAACTATCTGATGCCTGTAAAAAGGATGAGAATAAGCCTGTTGCTTCGGTCATTAAAGCCTTACGCACCAAGCATTTTGATCTTATAGACGAGCTTATTTCAGATGCTTCTTTCCGCAGGGAAGTAAAGGATCATATTGAAGAAATTCTAGGGGAACTTCAGAGCACTACCGCGCAGGCATGGAATGAGGAGGTAAACGCAAAGATCCTTACCACAGGCGAGACTATGCTTACTTATATTTTCAGTTCTTTTTTAAAATTCCAGGGTATAAAAAATACATTGCTTAATTCCCGTGATTTCATGCATATCGAGAATCTGGAGAATCCTGATACTGGGCATGTTGCAGAACTTCTGAACGATATTCTGAAAGATTCTGAACCAACCGATATCTTCATCGCTCAGGGCTTTGTTAGGTTAAATTCAAAATACGAAGTGAGCACCCTGAAAAGGGGAGGAAGCGATTACACCGCGACTATTCTTGGCGCTGCTATCCGTGCAGAAGAAATTCAGATCTGGACAGACATTAGCGGACTTCACAATAACGATCCGCGATATGTTGAAAATACCCATGCGATCTCCCAGTTAAGCTTTGAGGAGGCCGCAGAGCTTGCCTATTTTGGGGCCAAGATCCTTCACCCGCAAACCATATCCCCGGTAATAGGAAAAAATATTCCGGTATATTTAAAGAACACCTTCACTCCAGAAGCCCAGGGAACTTGCATCAGTTCCTTGACAGACAGGCAGGGTTTGAAAGCGATTTCGGCTAAAGACGGCATTACTGCTATCAAGATCAAGTCAAACCGAATGTTAATGGCCCACGGTTTCCTGAAAAAGATCTTCGAAGTCTTCGATAAATATGAAACGGCTATTGATATGATCACTACTTCTGAGATCGCGATTTCTCTTACCATAGACGACACCAGCAATCTTGATCGCATTCTTGCTGAATTGTCAAATTATGGTGAATTAAATGTAGATTTTGAACATAGCATTATTTGCGTGGTAGGAGAGGGGCTTATCGAAGATAAAAGCAGTTCCAGGATCTTCGAGATTCTTAACGATGTTCCGGTGAGAATGATCTCCTATGGAGGGAGCAATAATAATATTTCACTCCTCGTGGATACCAAACATAAAATTGAGGTTCTTCAAAAATTGAATCAAAAACTTTTTAGTGAAAAAAACGTGTCAGTCTGTTAACTGTTTTTTTGTGTAGTGAAAACCGTTGGTATGCTAATGCAGCCAGCGGTTTTTTTATTTCTCCCGGTTCTTTTCTTCGATAAATCGCGACATAAAATAGGTGCTGCGATGCAGATGATGTTTTAACATTTGGCCGGTAAAATTGAGCTTTCGGTGTTTTTGAAGGCCTGCTTTTAAGGTTTCAATTCTTGAAATAAATTCCTTTGAATACTCATTCCTATCAAAACGATTCCGAAGCAATTCAAAACCTCTTAATTGTTTTCCCTTCCACAGATCTTCATCATGATAAAGCTCAACCGATCTGGCAATGAGGTCTTCTGGCTCTTCGGCTATGAAACCAGGCCATTGACCATTTATAGCTATTCCTTCGGCTCCTGTTGGCGTAGTTATAGAGGGTGTCCCATTCAGCATGGCATCGATGAACTTACCTTTTAGACCGGCGCCAAACTTAATTGGTGCGAGGCATAATCTGGCCTGTTTCAGTACCGTAGATGAATCGCTTGCCCAACCATGCACATAGAAACCCTGCTGTTTATTTTCAAGCTGAAAATTCTTTTCTGAAGCATATGCTCCATATATATGCAAATTGGCCACCGGGATCTTTTTCCTGATTCCCGACCATATTTTTTCTTTCAGATATAAAACCGAATCCCAGTTTGGTGCATGCAAAAAATTACCGATAAACATGAAGTCCTTGCGCTCCTGAAAAGCAGGCAGCCGGGCTATTTCTTCTTCCTTAGGATTATTTAGCAAATAGGGCAGGTAATGCAGAAATTCTGAAGGAAGATTAAATTCCTTCTTCAGCAGGTGCATCTCGAATTCTGAAATGATCAGGCTAAGGTCACAGCGATAGATAGCAGCTATCTCACGTTTGGTTAAGTCCAGGTCATGAATCAATTCAGATTCCGGTAACCGCTTTTTTAAAGCTTTTTCCCTTGCCTTCCTTAAAAAATGAAGATCTTCGGTATCCAAAATTTTTAAAGCATTTGGACAAATTTCGTCTACGCGCCAGCCAAATTGTTCTTCCATCATAAACCGATCAAAAACAACGATTTCTGGCATTACTTCAGCAAGAAAATCATCAAAGGAGGGATGGTTTAACTGGATCTTTCTGGTAGAAATTCCCAGGCTTTCCAGATCCACCATATTATCGGTGTGCCTGGCTGTTGTCGCAAAAATCACCTGGTAAGCCTGTTCCCTAAATAGCTCAATTAGTTGCATCATCCTTTTGCCTGCCGCAGAAGAAGCAGGTTCAGGCCAAACATATCCAATAACCAGAACTTTAGACATGAGCTTTTTGGCAAAAATAGGTTTTTCGGTGAGTTATAAGCTTTGCTTCTGCTAACTTATTCAGTAATTTTTAATAGCTTACAGAAAAATAACCTCCATGAACCACAGCTACTCAACCAATTTGAATCTTTTTAGAACCGATCTTGGCCTACTGATATTCCGAATTTGCATTGGAGGTCTCATGTTAACACATGGCCTACCGAAATTACTTCGATTCTTCGGGCCCGAGGAAATCTCTTTTGCCGACCCTTTTGGGCTGGGAGCGGCATTTACCTTTTCATTTGCCGTTTTCGCCGAATTCTTTTGTTCTTTGTTTATCATATTTGGCTTTCTTACCCGAATAGCGAGCATTCCGCTTATTCTAACCATGGCAACGGCAGCTCTTATCATCCATATGCCAGATGGTTTTGGAAAACAGGAACTTCCTCTGCTTTATCTTTCCGGCTTTATCCTATTACTTCTTACCGGACCAGGAAAATATTCAATTGATTATAAAATCTATAAAAAGTAAGATATGCAGGAAGACAGGGGAAAACGCATTTATATCGTGATGGGTGTTGCAGGCGTAGGAAAAACCAGTACGGCAAAAGGCCTCGCAGAAAAACTACAAATTCCTTTCTATGAAGGTGATGAAATGCATTCGGTAGAAAATATTGAGAAAATGAAAAACGGCACTCCTTTAACCGATGAAGACCGAAAGGCCTGGTTACAGAAGATTGCCGATACGATCAACAATGTTCAGCACAAGAATGGTGCGGTTTTTACCTGTTCAGCATTGAAGGAAAGATACAGGGAATTTTTAATGGATCAAACCCAACTTAGTTTTGAATGGATCTACCTGTATGAAACTAAGGAAGCGATTCGATCACGTATGCAGTCAGGAAAGGATCATTTTTTTAATCCTGAACTGCTTCAATCTCAATTTGATACTCTTGAACCACCGGCCTATGGCATTCATATTAGAACCGACAAAACTCCGGCGGAATGTATAGATAGCATTCTTAAAGAGATCAAAAAGCCGAAAATAGGGATCATAGGCCTGGGAGTCATGGGTCAGGGTCTGGCCCTCAATATGGCAGATAATAATGTTTCGGTTACGGTATACAATCGTGAAATTAAGGGAGTAGAGGAGGATATCGCCAAAAACTTTTCTGATGAGAATAAGGAGTTTTATTATTTCAGCTGGTTCAAGGATTTGGAAAAATTCTTACGCTATCTGCCCTGGCCGAGGAACATTCTGCTAATGGTTAAGGCAGGACCGGCAGTCGATTCGGTTATTTCAGAAGTATTGCCTTTGCTTCAAGAAGGAGATCTAATTATCGATGCTGGAAATTCCCATTACCTTGACACCCAGCGAAGAATTTCTGAATTGGAAGAAAAAGATATCCATTACCTTGGAACAGGGGTTTCCGGAGGTGAAGAAGGTGCCAGAAACGGTCCTTCCATCATGCCCGGAGGATCACAGGAGGCTTATACAAGAGTCTCTTCCATTCTGGAAAGTATTGCAGCCAAAGATAAAAATGGAGATGCCTGTTGCACGTATATTGGTCGCGAAGGTTCCGGTCATTTCGTTAAAATGGTTCATAACGGGATCGAATACGGGGAAATGCAACTGATCGCGGAATCCTACCATTTTTTAAGGTTCTATATGAACCTCAGTATTGAGGAGATTGCCGCCACTTTTTCGAAATGGAATGAAAGCCTGGATAGTTATCTTCTCGAAATTTCGGTTGACATATTGCAGCGAAGGGAAAATGGCGAATTGCTGCTCGATCTGATCCTGGATGCTGCTGGGCAGAAGGGTACCGGTGGCTGGTCTACAGAGGCTGCCCTTAAATATGGTGTAGCCTTGGACACTATCACTACGGCGGTAATGGCACGAAATATTTCAGGCGAAAAAGAACTAAGAACCAGAGCTAGCGAATTGTATGATAATAAAAAACCTCGAAATAAGATTTCCGAAGACATCAAGGAGAAACTGTTCGGAGCTTTTAAACTGGTACAGATTATCAATCATGCGATAGGTTTTGACCTCATTTATAAAGCTTCTGAAGAAAATAATTGGAACCTGGATCTTTCTGAAATTTCGAGGATCTGGACCAATGGTTGTATCATTCGTTCCGCATTAATGGAAAGCCTTGTGGAAAGATTTAAAGAGAATCCTGAGAAACACCTGCTGTTGAATCCAAATCTTATCCAGGAAACTGAAACCTGCAGAGAAGATATGCTTGAGGTTGGTACTCAGGCCATGGCTGCCGGCTGTCCTATGCCCGTTACAGCTTCAGCTATTAATTATTTCCTGAATTTCACTTCCTATCAAACTTCTGCAAATATGATACAGGCTCAAAGAGATTATTTCGGAGCACATTCCTATGAGCGAACCGATAAACCAAGAGGTAAATTCTATAGAACCCACTGGAAAATGGACAATTAATGGAATTACAATTACTCCTGGCTGTAGTAAGTGGGATCGCCATCCTGTTATTTCTAATTTTAAAACTGAAAATCCAGGCTTTTCTAGCTCTTTTGATTTCCTGCATAATAGTGGGAATAATGGCGGGAATGCCTGCCTTGGAAATTCTGGATACTATGAAAGAGGGTATGGGTAGTACCCTTGGCTTCGTCGCTACCGTTGTTGGGCTGGGTGCGCTTTTTGGAGGAATCCTGGAACAATCTGGAGGTGCACAGAGCTTGGCTTCTTTTATGTTGAAACGTACAGGCGAAAAAAGAGCACCCTGGGCGATGGTGATTTCTGGATTTGCCATTGCGATACCAGTATTTTTCGATGTTGCTTTTATCATTCTGGTTCCCATAACTTATGCCCTGAGCAAACGTACCGGAAAATCACTTTTATTATACGCGCTTCCGTTACTAGCCGGCCTGGCCATTACGCATGCCTTTATTCCACCCACACCGGGCCCCATAGCAGTAGCCGATATACTTGGGGCTGATCTTGGATGGGTGATCTTATTTGGGTTTCTGGCAGGTCTTCCGGCAGCTATTCTTGGCGGTCCGGTATTCGCTCGGTTTATCTCTAAAAGAATTCATATTGCTCCCGGAAACTTTGCTAATATCGAAGAGAAGGATATTCATAATCCCTTCAGCAGGATTAATCATGTTGATTATTAGTATTCCCATTGTGCTTATCGTGCTCAATACCATGGTGAACAGTGCTTTCTTTGAAACATCTGGTATACCTGCGGCTCTATTATATATGATCAACCTGTTGGGACATCCTTTCACCGCGCTGATCATAGCCAATCTGCTTGCCTGGTATTTTATTGGGATTCGAAGGGGGATGGGAAAGGATTTCCTTTTGAAGATCGCAACCAAATCATTCCAGGCGGCTGGAATCATTATTCTTCTTACCGGGGCTGGAGGTGCTTTTAAACAGATTTTGATCGCCACCGGAGCCGGGGAAATGATAGCGGGCGCTTTAAATCAAAGTTTTCTGAATCCGTTACTATTTGGTTTTCTGGTTGCATTATTGGTAAGAATTTTACAGGGCTCTGCAACTGTTGCCATGATCACCGCGGCAGGGATAACGGCGCCAGTTCTGGGAGATGGTATTTTTAATACGGCACAGATTTCCCTCGTAGTGATCGCGATCGCTGCAGGCGCCTCAAGTTTTTCTCATGTTAACGACAGCGGTTTCTGGTTGGTGGGGCAATATCTTGGGTTAACCGAAAAACAAACCTTCAGCTCCTGGACGGCCATGACTTGCATAATCGCATTTGCCGGTCTCCTGAGCAGCCTGGCTCTGTGGTATATTATTTAAAAAAGCCCGTTTCCGGGCTTTTAGTAATTTTAGATCTTTTTATCTGATTTTGGGTGATCCTTCGATTTTTCCCAATCTTCGCGTTCACCTCGATTATTATACTGATAGTTCTGTTCATCAGGGATATCACCTTTTTCCGGATCGTTCTGTCCACCGGCAGGAATATCTAATTCTTCCGCGGTAAAATCTACATCGCGTTCCCTGTCCAGGGCTTTATCCTGACCTTTATTCATGGACCTGCCTTTTTCGTTAAGCGCCTGTTTATCTTCATTGGTGACATCAGGATTGTATGGCAGGTCTTCAGGTTTCCCTTTTTTCTTTTCTTCTTCCGGTCTATTTACTTTCTTTTCCATCTTAGTTCAAATTTAGGTTCTCTTCAATTTAAGTTATATTAACCAGAATAAATGATAAGCCGAGGTTAAATCAAGTTAAAGCTTTTTGAAAATAAAAAAGGGAAGCAAATTGCTTCCCTTAAAGTTGAAGGATCCAGTCCTTTAGTTTTGTGCAACGCTTTCTTCATTTTCAAGCATCGCGAAGAATTTATCCAGGTTTGGAATAATCACGATCCTGGTTCTTCTATTTTTAGCCATATTCTCTTTTGAGGTATTGTCTACAAGAGGTTGGTAGCTACTTCTTCCGGCAGCGATCAGCTTGGAAGGATTAACGTCATACTTATCCTGTAATAACCTAACGATTGCAGTCGCTCTTCTAACACTAAGGTCCCAGTTATCTTTCAGGTAAGAATCCTTAACCATGGTTCTGTCATCGGTATGACCTTCGATCATAACTTCCATGGCTGGCTCACTATTGATCACTTCTGCAAGTTTTTTAAGTAGTGGCTGAGCTTCTTTGGTAACACGATAACTACCACTTCCAAAAAGAAGTTTGTCAGAAACATTGATCATCACCACAGTTTCATCTACGCTAATATCGATGTCATCCTCATCTGCACCTTCTGTGATGTTCTGTTTCAAATTATGAGAAACAACAAGATTGATCGAATCCTCCAGAGTTTTTGCTTCTTTCACTTCTTCTGGATCCATTTTAGCGATGGTGCTGCGCATTTTTTCCTTGGTCTTCTTAGACATCACCGTTAGATCATTCATTTCCATCATCCCTTCATTCTCTGTTCTAAGGGAATTGATCTTAGCATTATATTCAGCGACTCTTTTCTCGATTAGCGCATATTTATCCTCGATCTCTTCTTTTTCCACGCGTGTTTTCTGTAACGTACTTCTGGTATCGTTTAGTTCACTTTCCAGGGCCACGTATTTCTTTTTAGAAACACAGGAAGTTAACATGGTTGCTGCTAGTGCAGTTACAGTTATTACTCTTTTCATAATGTTTTTTTAAATGTTGAATTGAATTCTCTTAATCAGATTTTGTTTCCCTGGTAAAGAGCGAGAATAGTGCCATTAGCAATAGTTTACCGATTATCGACAAGTTGGAAAATAGGCAAAGGTTTTGGAAAGCCCCTAAAAACAGGAGGTTTATGACATTGTGGTTTATCTTACTTATTTGTTTATTCCACCTTAACCCGTTTTTTCGTACAGGCTTAAAAACTGTGGAAAGATTGATCTTTTGTGGAAATTTTATCCACAATAAGGATGATCTAAAAATCAGAATATCGAGTGGTAAGGCCTGTGAAGGGTAGATTTTAACACAAGTTTATTACAAATTAGGATAGAAGCTTTTCGGTTTATCTTACCTATACGATACCTTTGAAGGTCACAAAAACTGGCTTTTGGCAAAAACAGGAAAAATCTTTTTAAAAATTTTAAAGATCCTCGGGAAAATTCTCCTGGGCATTTTGATCCTATTGCTGGTAATTATCATTTTTATCAGGACTCCCTGGGGACAGAATTTCATAAAAGATCGCCTCATTTCCAACATCGAAAAAAAGACCAATGCGCAGATTGACCTTGACAGAATATTCATCGGCTTTGACGGCGACATCAGCCTGGAGGGTCTATATATTGAAGAACCCAATGGAGACACGTTGGTTTATGCTAAAAGTATTTCAGCAGATATTCCGCTTTGGCCACTAATCAAAGGGAGTGGTTTCAATTTAAATGAACTGCAGGCAAACACCTTAAAAGCACGAATCATTCGCCAGGATTCTATAAAAGGTTTTAATTATGAATTTCTTCTTAATGCCTTCGGAAGTGCCGATACCACTCAAACCACTACACCTGCCGACACGACTTCAGCTCCTATGGAGATCAATATAGGGGATATTGATCTGAAGGATTTTGATATTACCTACCGGGATGATGTAACCGGGATTGATGCCAGTATTAAATTTCAGGCTCTTGAACTTGGCCTAACGGAAACCGATCTACAGGAAATGGTTTTTCGCGCAGACCAGGCTTATCTTACTGATGCACAGATCGATTTTGAGCAAACAAAAACGGTCCCTTCAGGGGACAGTCTTCCACCTCCGGAGCCAATTATCGCTGTTAACGAACTTAAACTAAATGAGGTAAAGGGAAGATACAAATCCAGGCCAGACTCGCTGGACACTCAATTCCAGATAGCTGATTTTCAGCTGGAAAAATCTGAAATGGATATGAAGAGACTTTCAATTTCTTCGGAAGGTATCATTCTCAAAAATTCTGACATTGGCATTAATATGCAACAAGCTAAGGTTGCAGCTCAGCAATCGAAAGACGCTTCAGAAACCACCGGTTTTGAATGGCCGGAATGGAATATTAAGATCGATAAGATCAACCTGGAAGACAATTCATTTGATTACTTCGTCAATAATGCCAGGGTAAAAAAAGGAGTTTTTGATCCTAATGCACTCTCGCTGGACAGCCTGATCTTCAGGGCAAACCATGTAGCTTACCAAAAGGAAGAAGCAAGGCTGAATATTGATGCTATTAGATTTAAAGAAGGCTCAGGAATCGAATTGAACAGGTTCGACCTGCAGGCAATGCTTACCGATGAGACACTGAAGGTAGATCAAATAGAGATCGCCTTGAATCAGAATCGTCTATCGGGGTCTATAGGACTGAATTATAAAAGTATCGACGAACTTATTAATCAACCCGGGAATGTTAGGATGAATGCTAATATCAGCAACCTGGATGTTCGCTTAAGCGACCTGTATCGTTTCCAGCCATCGCTTAAGGAAAATCAATACCTGGATTCCCTGGCCGGCCATCGCTTAAAGGCTAATTTAATGCTGAGTGGGACTTTAGCCGAATTAATTATCGACGATCTTGATCTATTCTGGAAACAGACTCGAATTTCAGGAACCGGTAAAATATACGATTTGCAGGATCCCGAATCCCTGGTCTATGACCTTTCTTCTGCAACAGTAGAAACTCAAAGGAGTGATGTGCTCAATTTTGTTAAGGAGGCAGATCTTGGGATCAAGCTTCCGCAGCAGATAAAATTATCAGGAAGTTTTTCGGGTAGTACCTCCAGGCTGAAGACCAATTCCGAATTGATCACCAGCGACGGAGCTCTTGATATCACAGGTGAATTCAATTTTGCCGATGCGATCGCTTTTGATGCTAAAATCCAGGGAGACAGTATCGCGCTTGGTGAACTTCTTCAGAATGAAGCCATGGGAGAAATTGGTCTCAGCATTAGCCTGAAGGGAAGTGGGAGCAACGTAAATGAGCTTGATGCCAGTCTAAAATCGAACATTACTTCCTTTGAATATAATGGTTATGAGTTTAAAGATATTTCTGTCACCGGAGAACTGGAAGATGGAAAAGGGCCGGTTAATCTTTCTTATAAAGACCAGAATTTGAATATGGACGCACGTACGGTCCTGGAACTCGATACGATCTCTACAAGGATTGATTTTGACCTTAACCTCGAAGGAGCCGACCTTGGTGCTCTAAACCTAACCCAACGCAGTATAAGAACCGGTTTTCAATTAAGTGGATGGTTCAGGAGCCTTCCAGACGGCTACGAGGCTGAAGCCGAAATCAGGGATGGGGTAGCGGTGTATAATTCTGAATCTTACCTGTTAGGTAACCTGGATGCTTCGGCCTATGTAAGGCCTGATACCACATCCATACAGGTAACTAATCGGGCTGTGAAACTGGACCTACAATCCAACGCCGATCCTGCCGCTTTCACTGCGGCTATCAACCGGCATTTCAGAAGGTATATTACCGAGGGAGTTGTGGAAGATACTGTGACCGATCCGGTAAACCTGAAACTGGAAGCTCACATAGTTGAAACGCCTATTCTAAGCGAAGTGTTCCTGGTAAATCTTCAGGAAATGGACAGCGTTGACATCGATGTGGATTTTAGTGAACAGGAAAGGAATCTTGATGCCATGGTTTCCATTCCGTATGTAAAATATTTCAATAGTGAGGTAGACAGCCTGCAGGTTCGGGTTGCTTCCAATGAGAAAGATCTGAATTTCGAACTGGGCTTCCAGTCGCTGGATGCAGGGCCACTGGCAATTAAAAAGACACTCTTTTCGGGAAGGGTGATCGGTCAAAAGCTCGACCTGGACTACGCGTCGAGTTACGAGGAAGATTCATTGGTCTTCGTTCAATCGCAAATGAATTTCCAGGGAGATACCCTGAAATTCCATGTAAAACCAGAAAAACTGATTCTGAATCGCAATCCCTGGCAAATAAACAGCTCAAACCAGATAAGTTATTCTGAAGGCTATCTGGACTTCGATAATTTCATTTTGAGCCGCAACCAGCAGCAAATGAGGGTGACCAATGATCTTTCAGGAATTGAAAAGGAACACCTGGGTCTGGATTTTGAAAATTTCAATCTGGCCGCATTATTAACCTATCTGAATCCTGAAAATGAGCTGGCAACGGGTCAGCTTAACGGGAGACTGGTTTATGAAGATCCTTTTGGAAAAAGCGGGATCCTGGCCGATTTGAATGTGGACCGCCTGGAAGTTCTGGACGTGGATCTTAATAGGATGAGCATACAGGGGAATTCAACCGGCTTCAATGAATACGATTTTGAAATGGCTATAAAAGGAGGAGAAGTAGACCTGGATCTTACCGGGTCTTATACGGCTGCGGAACCTTCGGCCAATATCGATCTCAATTTAGATCTGAACGAAGTGAAAATGAGCGCTGTGGAAGGCTTTTCCCAGGGAGAATTAACCAATACCAGCGGTAGTTTTTCAGGTAATTTCAGCATCACAGGAAATGTAACTGAACCCGAATACCAGGGGACACTGAATTTTGATCAGGCCAAATTCAATATTGCCTATATAAATGCAGCATTTACATTACCTGATGAGCAATTGAGACTGGAGAACGAAGCAGTTTATTTTGACAATTTTCAAATCGAAGATTCCAGAAATAATGCCTTCGTGGTGAATGGAGAAATAGATACCGAAAATCTACTGAATCCTGGCTTCGATCTGGATCTGCAGGCCCAGGATTTCAGGTTACTTAGTTCAACCAAGGAAGATAATGAACTTTTCTACGGAGAAGCCGTGGTAGATGTTGATGCTCAGATCACCGGGGACCTTAATTTACCGGTAGTTAATGGATCGGTGACTATTAAGGAGGAAACAAAATTCACCTACGTGATCCCTGAGAACGAGATAAGGATGGAAGAACGGGATGGGGTTGTGATCTTTGTTAATAAGGAAAATCCTGATGATATCCTTTCTCAACCACAGGAAGAATCCTATACAGTTTCTGGCTATGACATTTCTGCGCGTATCAATGTGAACGAAGGAGCGGAATTCAATGTGATTCTTAACGAAGATACCGGTGATCAGTTCCAGGTGAAAGGGGAGGGCGACCTGTTGTTCGATATGTATCCAAACGGCCGGATTTCGCTTACCGGGGTATACGAGATCAATGATGGTTTTTACAGGATGAGCCTCTATAACCTGGTGGAAAGACGGTTCGATATTGCCGATGGTAGCCGGGTCTCCTGGTCTGGTGATCCTTTCAATGCCCAGTTAGACGTAAGGGCGATCTACGAGGTAGAGGCCTCTGCTTCGGCCCTGATGGCAAGCCAGATCTCGGGAGTTGACCAAAGCCTGGAATCTCAATACAGACAGGAATTGCCATTTTTCGTCTACCTGAATGTTGATGGAGAATTAACTGAACCAAAGCTTACCTTCAACCTGGATATGCCAGAAGAAGAGCAGGGCGCCGTCAACGGGCAGGTGTATGGCCGCATTCAGCAGTTAAATAACCAGGAACAGGAATTGAACAAACAGGTTTTCTCTTTGCTGGTTTTAAATCGTTTCTTCCCGGAATCAGGAAGCACCGGTGCAAGCGGAGGAACTTTGGCCGTTGCAAGGGACAACCTGAACGATGCGCTATCTGATCAATTGAACATGCTTTCCAGCAAGATACTTGGCGAAAGTGGCGTTCAACTTAATTTTGAATTAGACAGCTTTACCGATTACCAGGGAAACACCCCTGAAGATAGAACCCAGCTGGATATTAACGCTCAGAAAGCTTTCCTTGAAGACAGGCTTATCGTGGAAGTAGGAAGCGAAGTGGATATTCAGGGGGGAAACCAGCCGGGACAGGAAGGTACTCCGCTTATAGGTAATGTGAGTATAGCCTATTTACTGGATCCTGATGGAACCTGGAGACTGAAAGGATTCAATAGAAGCCAGTATGAAAATGTTATCGATGGGCAGATCATCGTAAGCGGGATCGCCCTGATATTTACCAAGGAATTCAATGAATTCAAGAATATCTTCGAAAAAGCTGTTTCAGAAGAGGTAGATAAGCAGGATAAGGAAAATGAAAATAAACAACCAGAGGATGAACAATAAGATAAGCTACATATTAATCTTTATTTGTTTCTGCTATTCCTGCAATGTCAAGAAATTCATCCCCGAAAACGAACTGCTCTATACCGGCGCAAACATCGAGATCGAAAGCGATACTACGATCGATCAAAAGAAGGAGTTGATCACCGAACTGGAATCGGTCATCAAACCTTCTCCAAATTCCAAATTTCTGGGAATGCGGCCAGGTTTGTATTTTCATTATAAGGCTCAAAGGGAAAAGCCAGGCTTCATCAATAAATTCCTGAATAAAAATATTGGGGAGGAGCCGGTATATCTTTCAGACATCGAAATAACGAATACTGAAGAACTACTTCTGAACCGACTGGAAAATCGAGGATTTTTTTACAGCAGGGTGGAATCTGAAGTTTCTGAAAATGAAGAGGAGCAGGTTGCCAGTACCGATTATAAACTCATTGTTCCTGAACCATACCTGCTGGAGACCTACCAGTTAGATACCGATACGCTGAAGGTTTATCGCCAGATACAGAACCATATGGAAGAAAGTCTCTTGGAAAAGGGAATGCGTTTTGACCTTCCACGCCTAAAGGCCGAAAGAGAACGCCTGGACATGGAATTAAAAAAGGAAGGTTATTATAACTTCAATCCGGGCTTCCTGATCTTCGAAGCAGATACCAACCAGTATGTAAACAAAAAAAGGTTCGATCTATATCTAAGACTGAAAAAGGATGTTCCTTCAAAATCAGTGATCCCATATCGTATAAGCAATGTGAATGTGTATGCCAATTACAATGTTGACGAAGATTCGATTACCAAAAATTTTGAAAGGTATGAAGAAAAGAACTACTTCCAGGAGGAAGTGATCTTCAAACCTAAATACCTGGACCCATATATCCTTATTGAAAGTGGTGATCTTTGGGATCCGGAAAAATCGAGAAATACCAGCCGGAGATTAGGATCTATTGGATCCTATAAATTCGTGAACATTCGCTACGATGAAATAGACACCCTCGCAACCGATAGTATCGGTTTACTGGAAGCAAATATTTACCTGTCGCCACTCAAGAAAAGAGCGATAAGGGCGGAGTTACAGGCCGTAACCAAATCGAATAATTTTACGGGACCACACCTGGCACTTACCTTTTCCAACCGCAACCTTTTCAAAGGCGGGGAAAGCTATCATGCTTCCGCGAATCTGGGATTCGAATTCCAGTCAGGTTCTGCCGGAGAGGCGGGGAGGAACAGTGTTCAGTTAGGCCTAACTAATGATCTTATCATTCCGCGGATGCTGTTTCCAATAAATCTGAATACCAATTTCTTTAAATATTCCATTCCGAAGACCAAGATAAGCCTGGGTGCCGATTATTTAACCCGAAGTGAGCTTTTCAGCCTAACCACCCTATCCTTTGATTTTGGTTATTACTGGAATGCTAACAAATATGTTTCTCACGAGATAAATCCAATTAGTCTTAACTACCTGAACCTTGGAAATGTTACCGAAGAATTTCAGGCTATCCTTGATGAAAATTCATTTCTGGAGGCCAGTTTCAGGGATGAATTTATTGCCGGGCTTAACTATTCTTTCACCTATAATGGGATCATAGACCCTAATGAAAAGCATGTGTTCTTCCTGAATTCTAATTTTGAAATTGCCGGGAATGCGATCAGTCTGTTCGCAAAGGAAAATGATAATGGAGAAAAAGAAGTGCTTGGATTGAAATATTCACAATACGCTAAGCTTGATGCCGATTTCAGATACCACCTTCGCATGGGGAATTCTCAGGTAATCGCTACCCGTCTATATGCTGGTTACGGGCTACCTTATGGTAACTCTGAAGTAATGCCTTACAGTAAACAATTTTTCGCGGGTGGCCCTTACAGTGTACGAGCCTTTCGAACAAGGTCACTTGGTCCCGGCACCTATACACCGCCGGGCGGGGATGCCGGTTATCGCGACCTTAATGGTAATATTCGCCTGGAAGCAAATGCTGAATATCGTTTCCCTTTGATTACTTACCTGAACGGGGCGGTTTTCGTCGATGCAGGAAATGTATGGACCAGTGATATCAATCCCGATCTACAGGACGATCCCGGGAACGAGCCAGGAGTAGGAAAATTCAGCAGTAATTTTATTAACGAGCTGGGAATTGGAACCGGAGTAGGGCTAAGGGTGGATATTCAGAGTTTTGTGATCAGGTTCGACCTTGCCGCACCATTACACGACCCTACAGAACCCGGTGGGCCGGCTTGGGTTTTCGAATTCGACAAACCGGTATTTAATTTCGCGATTGGCTATCCTTTTTAGTGCTGCATTTTGCTGCCGTAGCATAAGTCGCCCGCATCTCCTAAGCCAGGAACTATATAGCCATTTTGGTCGAGATCCTTATCTATGGTTGCGATCCATAACTTGGAATCGGCTGGAAAAATTTCCTTCAAATTCTCAATTCCAGTTTTAGAACCAATTACAGAAACAAGGTGAATTTTAGCAGGTGTTCCCATAGGCTTCAAGGCTTCCAAAACATTCGCGAATGAAGTTCCCGTAGCCAGCATGGGATCTGCAAGCAGCAGAGTTTTTCCTTCCAGGGAAGGGGAGGCCATGTATTCTACCAGTACCTCGAACCTTTCATCATTATCGGGATGATGACGATAGGCTGAAATAAAGGAATTTTCAGCATCATCAAAATAATTTAAAAGGCCCTGGTGTAAAGGCAAACCAGCTCTAAGGATCGAACAAATCACCAGGTCGCTTTCGGGTTGTGGAACCTTAGCCTTTCCTAATGGTGTTTGAAACTGCTCATCTTCATAACTTAATTCCTTGCTAAGCTCATAGGCCAGAATCTCTCCAAGCCTTTCTATATTCTTTCGAAACCTAAGACGGTCTTTCTGAATTTCTACATCCCGCAACTGGGCGATAAATCTGTTCGCGATCGAGTTTTCTTTGAGCAATTCCTGAACCTGCATAGTTTAATTGTTTGTTTGAATTTTCAAATTTAAAATTTCCTGTTGGATGTATCTCAAATTAATCATTCAGCATAAGAAATAAAACTGTAAATTTATAATGCAACTTACTGAAAAACAGAAGGGTTGTTAAATAATATAGACCTTTACAAATGGTCCCTAAATAAATGGATCCTATTAAATGACTGTTAGAAAGGTTCTACCAGGTGAAAAACGAAGGAATATGAGCAATAGAGAAAAATTAATAAAAAAGATTAATAAGGCGTTCGCTGATGGCGATGCAGAATTTATTTCAAAATGCGTGACAGAAGATATCAGGTGGGTGATTGTTGGGGAAAAAACCATTGCCGGCAGGAAAGATTTTGAAGCCTCACTGGACCGGATGAAACTGGGAGGACCACTGGAGATAAGCGTGGAGAATTTGATCAATGAAAAGGAGAAATGCGTGGTGGAAGGAACGGTAGCGATGAAAGTGAACCAGGCCAAAGCAAAGAAATATGCCTTCTGTGACATCTACATTTTCCCGGATGAAAATTCCGATAAATTCAAAGAATTAAGGACTTATGTATCACCCATCAAAGACAATCAAAGCATTTAGGTTGTATATTTTTTAAAACGCTAACAAATAAACTTAAGCATAATGAAAATGATTTCAATTGTCGTTTGCCTGTTGCTTCTGGGCGGAGCAGAAGGCAAGATGGTCAATCCTGGTTATGATACACAGGATAAGGATTTGTATGCTCACCTTGAAAAATCTTCGGAAGAGCTGAACGAGGCAGTAGATGGTTTGAGCGAAGAACAAATGATGTTCTCCCCAGGTGCCGATAGCTGGTCTATCGCCCAGGTGGTGGAACATATAATTACAGTTGAAGGAGCTTTGCAAGGTATGCTTCAGAATAAATTCACGGAAGAAGAAACACCGGAAATGAGATCTGAAATAAAGATAACCGACGAACAGATTCTGGGTATGATTACAGACAGAAGTCAAAAAATGAAAACCCAATCCCAGTTTGAACCTTCTGCTGAGTTTTCTACGGCTGATGAGGCCCTGGAAGCCTTTAACGACCAACGGGAAGAGATCGTGGATTTTCTAAAAGATTCCAATGTTAATTTAAGAAATTACATCAATGAATTTCCATTCGGAAAAATTGATAGCTATCAAACCGTTTTATTTTTGTCTGGACACACTCAAAGGCATGTTCAGCAGATAGAAGAGATCAAACAAAGCGCTGGCTACCCCGAAAACTGAATATTTAATATTGCGTGACAGGATTGTTTCCTACAATTCTTAAATTTGGCTGTATTTTTGATACAGGTTAGGTGTAATAAACAAAACATGCGATCACTTTTCATATTAATACTATTCCTTGGTTTTAGCTTTTCTGGAATATCGCAGATCGAGATTCCACGAAGCACGAATACGGGTACTAGAATTCCTGCTGAAGAATCGGAAGCTAGCGGATTTCCTATTCTTAAAAAGGAAGAAACCGAAAGCGAAAGCAGATTTCTAAAAGATAAACCTCAACCTATAGACATGAGGGAGAACCCAAAAGGACTTCTTACCGCTGCTGATGCCTATAAACAAAAGATGACCAAAGACCGTGAAGTACGGGAAGAATTCAAGGGTGACCAGAATCTTGGTAATGTAGTTACCCAGGGAAAATTCGTTGAAGTTTATTGCCGCGATCACGAATATGTTGATGGGGATAAGGTGATGATCATTGTAAATGGTGAAGTAGTAGCGAAAAGTGTAAGCCTGGATGCCGGTTTTCAACCAGTTCTGGTAGTATTACAGGATGGGTTTAACAGCATCGAATTCGTTGCGCTTAACCAGGGTTCAAGCGGTCCCAATACTGCCGAATTACGGGTGTTGAATGTGAAAGGGGAGCAAATCGCTAAAAAGGAGTGGAATTTACTTACCGGGGCCAGGGCACAACTTATTGTTGTTAAGAACTAAAAGAATCGAGAATTAAATAATAACAAAGCTGGTAGAAAATACCAGCTTTGTTTTTTTAATCATACAGGTCCTCAAGTACTTTGATCTCCCTTAAAGTCCTGCTGATCTTGTCTCGATGATCTTCCAACAATTTCTTTACTTCCGGAGTGAGCATGAGTTTATCCAGTTTTTCTTCATATTCCTTTAAGCTGGATTTTTCACCGCGCAGGCATTCTTCCAGGATGCTTTCGTCGTCATTTTTGGAAATAGCTGTTTTAACATCTATCCAAAAACGATGAATATTGGCCATGGTGCTACCTTTTGAAGTTTCCCTGGGATGCTCATTCAACATATGTATTTGTTTATCGAGTTCGGTTGCAAAATGATTTCTCTGAACAGCCTGTTGTTTAAGGAATTGTTTTAGCCGCGGACTATCGGCATGTTCCATAGCTTTCTTAAAACCTTTTTCAGCATCATAATTCTTCTCTAGCAGTGTATTCAAAGCGTTAACGAGGTTTTTATGACTGGCTTCTCTTGCCGCTTCTCTTGTAGTCTTCATAAAGCTTAAAGTTTATTGGTTTCTTAGAATAAATTTACTTTAAATAGTTCTCCTTCAAAAGCTATCGGCAATAAATTAACATGATGAAAATCAGGTTTTTAGCAATTTTAACTAACTTGTATATAATTGTTTTTCAGTGAATTAACCCTGGGAGAAATCTAGAGATCGAAACCAATAAATTTTAATCATATGGAAACCTTAATCAAACAGAACAGGATAGTACAGATTGGTGTTTTATTCCTGGTTTTACTGCTGAGTTCGAATATGAATTCTCAGGAACAATCGGTGGCTATCAACATCCTTGATGGAGACCTGGAATGGGCTGACTGTCCAGAGTTTATTCCGAATGGCTGTAATGTAAGTATCTTGCATGGAGATCCCACCCAGGGAAATACCGATGCGATTTTCAAATTTGAGCCAAATACCGATATTCCGGAGCACTGGCATACCTCGGCAGAACGAATGATCCTTTTAGACGGAGAACTGGATGTTACTTATGAAGGGGAAGCGACCAAAACCTTAACTAAAGGTTACTATGCATATGGGCCAGCAAAAAAGCCGCATACCGCCAGGTGCAATGATTCAGGCCCCTGTTATTTATTTGTTGCATTCGTAAAACCTGTGGATGCTTTTCCAGGGAAAAGTGATTAAAATCAGGTTAATATCGTCATCGCCGATGATTTAATGCCTGAATTTTTCCATAACTTAGAAAAACCAATCAAAATTGAAAAATTATGGAAAAGGTTCTAATAGGAATGGATTATAATCCAAGCTCTGAACAGGTCGCCAGGAAAGGTTATGAACTGGCTAAACGTTTAGGGGCAGAAGTATGTTTGATCCATGTTCTGGCCGATGTGAGTTATTACGGAGTAAACTATCCAACCTTTATGGGCTATGAAGGTTATAATGAAATGCAGGTAGATTTGAATGTGATTTCAGAATTACGAAATGTCGCCAAGGATTTTATAGATACGGCCGCCAAACATCTCAATGATGAGTCGGTGATCACTCATATGGCCGAGGGACCAACCTCTACGGCTATTCTTGAATATGCCAAGAAATGGAATGCCGATATGATCGTGATGGGAACCCATAGCCACTCGGTTCTGGAAAAGGTGTTAATGGGTACTACCGCCAGCAGGGTACTGGAAAAAACCGAAATTCCGGTATATATGGTGCCTATTAAAAAAGAATAAGCCTTGCTTTGATATGATCTTATAATCTTGTGTTAATCATTTGAAATCCAGTCTATTCTTAGGTACCTTCAAAAGGCAATAAATGTTTAACCATTCAAAAAATAAAATTATGGCAGTAGTTAAAGTAATAGAAGTGATGGCCACTTCTAACAAAAGCTTTGAAGATGCGATCAATAATGCCGTTACTGAAGCATCAAAAACGGTAAAAAACATCAAATCGGTTTATGTAAAGGATATGAACGGAAAGGTAGACGGCAATAAGATCACATCTTATGGAGTAACCACCAAAATTTCCTTTCACGTGGGCGAATAAGCTTCAGTTCAAAAACTTATAGAAAAGCCGGGCAATGTCCCGGTTTTTTTGTGTTTAGCTTTTATATAGGTCTATTTCCTTTTCAGCGGAATTATTCCAATTAAAAAAACCAATTGGTTTTTATTATCCCCTCAGGATGATTATCTTTACCAAAATTTTAATGCAGGAATTTACCACTGCTTTCTCTGAATAAATCCTTCAAAAGATAATCTCACACATTAAATTTTCTGGTATTCATTTGGCGGTGCACTGCATTGATATTCAAATGAGTATTAATTTAATTTTATTGAATGGCAAGATCCGGACAAACCCAAAACAAACGAGAAAAAGAAAAGAAAAAGCTTAAGAAGAAAAAGGAAAAGGAGCTTAGAAGGCAGGAACGCAAGGAAAACTCTAATAAAGGAGGTTCCTTTGAAGATATGATCGCATACGTAGATGCCGATGGAAATCTCACCGACACTCCACCAGATCCGAATGACAAGGTAGAGATAGAGGCCGAAGATATCGAGATCGCGGTACCTAAGAAAGAAGACAGGCCAGAGGAAGAGGTGATCACAGATACCGAAGGAAAGGTAAGTTTCTTTGACCATTCAAAAGGCTTTGGGTTCATCATTGGTAGTACCACCGGAGAAAAATACTTTGTACACGTTAGCGGACTTATAGACGAAATTACCGAGAATGATAAGGTAAGTTTCGAACTGGAGCAGGGCATGAAGGGAATGAACGCTGTGAATGTAAAAAAGATTTCATAAGTCAATATAATTGACTGATTTGTAAATCATTAATGTTGATTATTTTTAGTTTCACCTTAATCACTTTACGTTATCAATAATCCTAAATTTGCCCAGAACAGGGCTTCAGAATTTTCAAGAACCTTGCGGAAGCGGGTTAATTCTTATTTTAAGGCGAATGATATTAGTAAGCACGCTAACTCGAGCATGATCGTTAAGACCGTGCTGATGTTGCTGGTTTTTATTGTTCCGTTAATTATCGTTAATACAGGTATTGTTTCCAGTACCTGGTTGTTATTCGGTTTATATATTCTAAGCGGTTTTGGAATGGCTGGAATAGGTATGGGAATTATGCACGATGCCATTCACAATTCCTATTCAAAAAACCTGAAAGTAAACAAATATCTTGGTTATACTCTCAATCTTATAGGAGCAAACGCAAGCATCTGGAAGATACAACATAATGTTCTTCACCATACTTTCACCAATATCGAGGAAGCCGATGATGACATCAATCCACCTTTCTTTCTAAGGTTCACTCCACACACAAAATATTATAAGATCCATAGGTTCCAGCATATTTATTCATGGTTCTTCTACGGCCTTTCCACGGTTTCGTGGGTTACGGCCAAGGATTTTGTGAGAATGTTCAAATTTAAAAGAATGGGCTTTTTTAAAGAGACGCCGTTTAGCACCGAAATCTTGAAGGTGGTAGGCTGGAAGCTCATCTCATTCGGCTTTGTTCTCGTATTGCCTATGATCATGGCTCCCCAGGCATGGTGGGTGGTTTTGCTGGCTTTTGTAAGTATGCATTTCGTGACCGGCCTTATGATCACAACGGTTTTCCAGTTGGCACATATCGTACCTACTACTGAATATCCGTTACCCGATGAAAACGGTTTGATAGAAGGAGACTGGGCCAGTCACCAGTTGTTCACTACCAGTAATTTTTCTCCAAAAAGCCGTTTGTTTTCATGGTTTATCGGCGGACTCAATTACCAAATAGAACACCATCTTCTGCCTAATATTTGCCATGTGCATTACCGAAAGATTTCACATATCGTTGCAGAGACGGCTAGAGAATACGGCCTGCCATATCATAATAAGCATAGTTTTTTCTCGGCAATTGGACAGCACTTTAAGATGTTGAGACAACTGGGAAGATTCGAAGGTCTGAAGGCCTAAGATCAAAATTCAGAATATAGAAAATTGAAGCCATCGATAGATGGCTTTTTTTATTTCAGGTTTTATTATATAAAAGAACATGAAATAAGGATTCTACCTTAAAAACAGGATTAAAATTGGCCTTATCCCTGCTTTTAGATTTATTTAATACAAAATGGTTTTAGATTTCCGATATTGGAATTACAAACCAACAACCAACCATATGGCTTCCCGAAAAAAGCTGCTATTTGTAAGTACCACTATTATTGTAGGGACATATTTCCTCTTTCTGGGTGTATTTAAAGCGAAACCTTTTCTGGCTCCCCTGGCTACAGCGATTATTCTCAGCCTGTTAATTCTGCCTTTATCCCGGAAGATGGAGGCTAAATTGAATAGAACCTGGTCATCCCTTATAAGCAGTCTCTTCCTTTTTCTCTGCTCTGTTGGAGTACTGATGCTGGTTTCATTCCAGATTCGGAATTTTACAGATGACTGGCCCAAGATCAAGGAGACCATGAAACCCAAGATCGAGCAGGTAAAGAAATTCGCACTAGAGCATACACCTTTGAGTGAGGAAGATATTCAGGAAAGTGAAGGTTCTTCAGGTCCTTCCGGATCCCAAATGGCACAAAAGGCTGCCAGTTTTATGAGTAAGTTAAGCAGCTTTACGGCTAATTACTTGCTCACATTCGTGTATATATTCTTCCTTCTTAATTATCGGCATGTTTTCAGGAATTTTATCATCAGGGTGTTTCCAGATGAACGAAGGGAAAAGGCTAAAGATATCATGGTGGATTCTTCCCGCGTGGTCTCACAATATCTTGTGGGTAAACTAATTTTAATGGGGTTACTAGCTATCCTGTATTCAATTGGATTAGGTCTTTCCGGAGTAAGCAATTATATAATCGTAAGCGCTATAGCAGCTATCTTGACATTAATACCATATATTGGAAATATAATCGGTTTTACGATGGCGGTTGCCTTTGGATTTTTAACATCTGGAGAAACCAGTGTTCTTATAGGTATTGCACTTACCTTTACCGTTACTCAGTTTGTGGAGAGCTACGTTCTTCAACCCTACGTGGTAGGGGACAGGGTAGACGCGCATCCATTCTTCGTGATAGTTGGAGTTATTTTAGGAAACTTCGTTTGGGGGATCATCGGTATGGTGTTAGCCATTCCCATACTGGGTATCATAACCGTTACCTGCTTGAAAATTGAAGAATTTGAGGTAATTGGTAAACTTCTAAGCAAGAACGGATTTAAAAATAGCACGGAAGAAAACTAAAACAAAAGCCCTCACCAGGAGGGCTTTTGTTATAAATACCATTTAAATCAATCCTTGAATTCTTCCTGAACTATATCATTTTGTTTCAGATGCTTGGCGAAAAACCCCATCATTGTTTCATATAATTCCAGTGAATTTTCCTCTTTATGGAAGCCATGCCCCTCATCATATTTAACCAGATACGGGACATCAATTCCTTTATTTCTTAAGGCCGAAACGATCTGGTCTGATTCGTTAATGTTTACCCTGGGATCATTTGCTCCCTGAACCACTAACAAAGGTTTTTTAATTTTATCGATATGGAAAACAGGGGACACTTCCTTCATTATTAGGTTTTCTTCTGGTACATCTGGATCATACCAAACCTCTTTTAATATACTCTCATAGGGTTTCCAGTAAGCTGGAATGGTTTCCATAAATGTGAAAATATTCGATACTCCAACATAATCCACTCCGCAGGCGTAAAGATCTGGGGTTTTTGTGAGGCCTCTAAGAACGGCATAACCACCGTGACTACCGCCATAAATGGCTGCTTTATCTTTGTCTACCCATCCCTGATCTATCACATATTGTAAACCGTCTTCCACGTCATCCATGGTCTTTCGGCCAACCTGTTTAAACCCAGATTTCAGGAATTCCTTGCCATAACCGCCTGAAATTCTGAAATTCACCTGAAGAGTGGCATAGCCGCGGCTTGCAAAAAGCTGGGCTTCTGGATTGAACCCCCAGGAGTCTCTGATGCCTTGCGGACCGCCATGTGGATTTACGATCACAGGAACTTTTTTTCCTTCCAGAGCTGCTTTTGGAAGGGTGATATAACCGTGTAGAGTTAGCCCGTCCCGGCTTTTAAAAGTTATTGGCCGCATTTCGGCCATATCTTCCGGTTTTAGATTGGGCATCAGGTTATATATTTTCTCAAATTCACCGGTATTGGAATTGTAAGACCAGTATTCACCATATACTTTATCGCTTTGAATAAAAACCAGGTACATGCTCTCATCATCGGTATGATCTGCAATGGAATAATTCATTCCGGGAAATTTATCGGTGATATTTTTATGGATCTTTTTATAATAATCACTAACCGGAACGATATGGTTTTTCTCTCCTTCATAGGAATAATAGTCTAACTCGTAATCTCTTTTCCTGGAGAGGGAAATATTGGAAATATCATAATCTTTATTGGAATATAATTTTTCAATCACCTTTCCTTCTTTCATATCATACCTGTAAACTTCAGCCTTATCAGAATTAAGGTTTGAAATCAGGTAAGCCTCGTGAGGATTTTCCTTGGAATAATTAAGCATGGGATTAAATGTATCATTCCAGGCAAACTCTTGCATTTTCTTGAAATCACCATCGGTTTTATAATACATAGTTACCTTGGTTCCATTGCTTAATTTTCCGAAGCCTCTCAATTCACCATCCTTATCGAAAGCATAGCCCACGATAGGGTTTTGAGGATCATCATTTTCATAAAGTTGTTCCAGGTCCCCGGTTTTAATATTGATCTTATAAGGCTCAAAGATCTGCGGATTATTCTTATTCATTGAAATGATCACATGATCTTTATCCTCTTTCAGTTCATTAAGAATCTCCACCCGAACACCATCAAATGGCGTTAATTCTTTTGAATTGGTTCCGTCAATATCGGCCGCAAACAAATGGTAATTTTCATTTCCTCCCTTGTCCATCACATACATTAGGCGTTCATTGTTGGCCCAGCCGTAGCCACGAATCAGTTCTTCCTTCTCTTCGATGGCCCTGATGGTTTCTCCTGTCTCCAGGTTCTTTACATAAATATGACTCTTGGAATTTTCATCCTTCTCCCGGTAGGAAACATATTTGCCGTTAGGAGAGAATCGGAACGTAGCTGCTTTTGGCCGGGCAAAATAATCTGCAACGTCATATTTATAATTTCCATTATCGTATTGCGCCAGTTGAGCAAGTTCCTCTCTGGGAGTAGGCAAAGAAGGATCCCCCGGAACAGATTTTTCAGATTTGGAAAGGACCAGGTCCAGATTCATACCTCCCTGCGAAAAAGTACCAGCTATTTTTTCACCATTAACTTTTCCCGAATAACTTATTCCATAAGCTTTGAGTCCCATTTTAACGGAATCGTTCTTTAACTGCACTTCGTCCAGCTCTAGTCCGAAAGCATTTTGTGACGGGCTGTCCATCGTTGCTTTATAAGATTCTCCTTCCTTTTTGATATCGAAAACAACTGGAATCTTGCTGCCCTGAACTTCCAGTTCACCTTTCCAGTTTCCCTGAATTTCCTGAGCCTGAATAGTGAAAATGCCCAGGAAGCCAATAAAAACGAGTATTGGCCAGAATTTGATTTTGTGTTTCATGATTGGTTTATTTATGCGTAAGTATCTTAAATTTAGGTTTTTATACAATATGCTTACTTCTTTTATTCAAATAATTCACGTATTTTTTAATCTGAATGGAAGAGCCAGAGCCTTAAATCGGTAAAACGTATACTAGTATTTATAGGAGTAATTCTTTCAGAAAAATCATTCAGAATGGAAAACTTGCAGAAAATAGGAATGGGTGGTGGTTGCCATTGGTGTACTGAAGCTGTTTTCCAGGTTTTGAAAGGAGTGAAAAGGGTAGAGCAGGGGTATCTTTCAATAGACTCAGATCCTGAAAAATTTTACGAGGGAGTGATCGTATATTTTAATAGTACAGAAATAGATCTGAAGACCTTGATCAAAGTTCATTTACAAACCCATCAAAGTCAGGAGAATCACAGCTTGAGGACCAGATATCTTTCCGCGATCTATTATTTCGATAAAACTCAAAAAGCAAGAATAGAAAATATACTTGACCGACTAAAAGAGAAGGGAATAAAATTCATTACCCGGGCAGTTCCCTTTGGAAAATTCAGGGCCTCCAGAGAAGAGATCAGGAATTATTACAGAACAGATCCTGAAAGACCTTTTTGCAAAACCTACATAAATCCAAAACTGAAGATCATTCAGGATCATTTTTCAAAGCACACGGAATAAGTCAATTATATACTTTAAATTAGATAACAGGCGTTTCAAAATGTTTAAAATAACAGCCTGTGTGAAAATTTGGTATGTCACTTATTAAAATAGACCAGGTATGTTGGAAAATGTCTTGATAGAGCGCGAAATATATGCTTCAGAAGAGCATAAAATGACCAGGAAGATGATCCAGGACTTTATAGCTCATGAAATGATAGATAAAGTAGATGAATGGGAAAAGAATGGTATGGTTGGCCGGGAAATTTGGAAACGAGCGGGGGAACTGGGCTTGTTGTGTATAGATATTCCCGAAGAATATGGCGGTGGCGGACTCGATTTTAGCTTTAGCGCTTTATTTATTGAAGAACTTGGAAGACGAGGCATTAGTGGCCCCGGATTTTCGCTGCATTCCGACATCATTGCGCCCTATATTCTTAAATATGGTACTGAAGAGCAAAAGAAAAAATACCTGCCTCTAATGGCTTCAGGTGAAATGATCACCGCTTTAGGGATGACCGAACCAGACTGTGGGAGTGATCTGCAGGCCATTAAAACGAAAGCGATTGATAAAGGAGATCATTACCTTGTAAACGGGCAGAAAACCTTTATTACTAATGGATTTATGTGCGATCTTGCTCTGGTTGCGGTAAAAACCAATATTGGAACAGAAAAAGAAGGAGTTTCCTTATTGCTCATCGAAAGTAAATTGGAAGGATTTGAAAAAGGGGTTCCATTTAAAAAGATTGGGATGAAAGCCCAGGATACCTGTGAATTGTTTTTTGATAATGTAAAGGTTCCGAAGGAAAATCTTCTTGGTGAAGAAGGTCTTGGGTTTAAAATTATGATGCAGGAGTTGGCCCGGGAACGCCTCATCGTGGCTTTGAATGCAATTGGCGGTGCCCAGGGCGCCATTGAACAGACTATTGATTATACATCCAGCAGAACGGCTTTTAAGCAGCCTATTGCAGCATTTCAGAACACGCAGTTCAATCTGGCTGAATGTGCCACGAACCTGCAAATACACCAGGCGTTTCTGGACCGATGTACCAAATTGATGTCTCAAGATAAACTTAGCCCGGAAAGCGCTTCGATGGCGAAATATTCGGCTACTGAAATGCATAATAAAGTGGTAGATGAGTGTTTGCAGTTATTTGGTGGTTATGGTTATATGTGGGATTATCCAATCGCTCGAATGTATGCCGATAATCGAGTCGCTCGCATTTATGCTGGAACTAATGAGATCATGAAGCTTTTGATCGCGCGTGGATTGTTTAAAGAATTGTTCCGGCATATGAAAAAAGCAAAACAGCCGGATTAAACAACACCACTTCCAAAAAACATATATTAATGAACTATAATTTATATTATGTAAAATATAATATTTAGAATAGTATGAGCCTTGAATGCCGCAACTACTCCCTGTCATCATTATTATACGATTCTACCTTCCCCAGGTAATTGATAGAACTGCGCTGTGAGGAATTTACGTTGGTGTTTGCCTTTCCACTCAGGAATATCCTAATAAAGAAATCAAGGTTTTCACCATTCTGGGTACCCTCAAAACTTAAATCGATCCTTTCTTTCTTGCTATTTTCTTCGATCTTAAGATTCTCGGCGATTCCAACATAATTCATCCCGCCATCTCTTTGATAACCTCCTCCTGCATGACGAATTCCATAATAAGGTAAATCTACATATACGCTGTCTCCACTAAATCTTATTTCGTTGGGATTATTCAATAAATTGATCTGCTGTCCCTGTATAGGCGTTGCCCAGTCATTTTCAATTAAAAACTGCCTGCTTTCTATTAATTCTTTAAGCTTCGAAATATCCCCGCTGGATTCAGTAGTATTTGAGGATCCACATCCCATAGAAACGAGAAAAATTCCGAAGAATATAAACTTGGTGGTTTTAGAAATAGTATTCTTCATAATCTTAATTTTTTAATCTAAGGGCGATTCACATTAAAAACGAATGCCCGGTATTTAAGAAGGGCTACAAAGACCACGGCTCCTATAGCATTTCCTATTATAGCTAAGCCTACAGTTTTGAAATATTTCCAGAAGTTGATCTCCTCTGAAATTATAAAACCTGTAAAGGCCTCTATATTTCCTATTATACTATGATGAAGATTCGTGAAGCCCAAAATGGAAGTTATTAAAAAAATAATTACGATCTCCCCTATACTTTCTCTTGAACTGGTTACAAGCCAGGACAACAATCCCATCAGCCAGCCGGCCAGTATGGCACTAAAAAGAATCGTTAAGGCGTCATGGTTGGTTAAATGAAGGGCGATTTTTTCAAGGCTGGCCATTTCAAATAATCCAAGTTTTGGACCTATCCAGATAAAGCTAAGACTCATTAACATCCCTCCTGCCAGATTTCCCAAAATCACGATCCCCCAAACCCTGAATAAACTTAAGAGGCTTCTTTCCTTGTTGAAGACTGGCAGGGTTAACAAGGAGGTTTGTTCGGTATAAAGAATGGACTGACCAAGAATTACCAGAATAAAACCTGCCGGGTAGACCAATGCAGTAAGTTTAAAGATGGTTTCCTCAGCAAAATGCCCACTGAAGAAATTGAAAACAGTGGCGATCAGCAAAAAGCTAAAGCTTATCTCCAGCCCTGCGGTAAAGCTACTAACCAATATACTAGGTGTATTTCGATCGTAAGTTTTACAGGCTTCGTTGATCTGTCGTCTTAAAATTTCCCCATGGGTCCTGGAGGAACCGTCCTCTTCATTTTCTGAAGATTTCAGCTCACGGTCAACCTTTTCTTTTTGCTTGTGTTTTTCTTCTTCTTTTTCCGCCATCAGGATTATGGATAAATTAGTTGGTTCATCAAATAAAAAATCCAGGAACCCTTGCTAGTTCCTGGACCTTCAACTTGGCTAAAAATTTAAAACTGCAACTCATTCTTCGTGCATGTTTTCCAAACAGCCAAAGCTTTTTCACGGTAAATCTGTTCCATATTAAATTCCTCATGGCGATCGCCAGTATCAGATGTATGATACATCCCGCTATAATCAAACCCGTAATCCCGGGCATCTTCTGCTGAAGTTCCAAAATATATTTTTTCTATTTCCGCCCAGTAAGCCGCTCCTAAACACATCATACAGGGTTCACAGCTTGTATATAAGGTACAGCCATTTAAACTTACGGTTTTTAATTTTCTGCAGGCCCTTTGAATAGCTTTCAATTCAGCATGCTGGGTACAGTCTCCTTTACACAGCACTTCATTCCTTGCTTCAGCTATGATCTCTTCACCTCTTGCGATCACTGCTCCAAAAGGAGCTCCATTATCCATCTTCCCTCCTTCCCTGGCAAGTTGTATTGCCCGGTTCATCATTAAGGTATGTAATTCATTTGTTTCCATAGCCTTACAAATTTAAGGTATTAGGTTCTGCCTAGCTTATATTTTCACACTATTTCCACCGGGATTAAGTACATTTTAAGAGATAACTGTTCAATTGTAAAAGAGTGCTAAATCTTTGCCAAATCTGGCTTAAGAGCCTTGTTGATGGTTGTATTTATAACTTTATTTAAGCAAATAAAAAAACGTATATGGAAGCTATTTTTGAATTTGTAAATATCGACAGAAGTGAAGCCCTTGAATCTTTCACCCGGAAAAAATTAGAAAAACTGGAAAATAAATATGACTGGATCGTACGGGCCAATGTATATTTTAAGCGAAACGAAGATCAAAAGCCCAATGGTTATATTTGCGAAATAAGATTGAGTGCACCTGGACCATTACTCTTTGCTGAATCTAATGAGTCGTCATATGAAGCTGCGGTTTCGAAGTCGACTAGTGATATTGACAGACAATGCAGTAAACGAAAGGATAAAATGAACGCGCATTAATAAGTAGACTATTGAAAAATAAAAACCCTTTCAGACTTCTGAAAGGGTTTTTTACTGTCTCAGGATTTCTCTTCGATCAGGCCTTCAAATCCTCTTCTTCCAACCTGTCTTTAAATTCATTGATGATTCCTCCTTTTAAAAGGATTTCGATCTGCCGATCACTCATGCTGTGCTTGGTCTCGAATTCTTCTTTCTTATCACCATTTTCGTTCCTGATGATCACCTTTATTGGATTTCTATTCTTAACGTCTTCAATAAGGTTTCTGAAGTAAACCAGGTCTCCCTGCTCGATCTTATCGTAATCCTCTATATCGATAAATTCAAGCGGAAGAATTCCAAAATTCACAAGATTCTGCCATGCGATTCGGGCGTATGAATTAGCGATCACCGCAACCTGTCCAAGATATTTAGGAGCTATCGCTGCATGTTCCCTGCTGGATCCCTGGGCATAGTTATCTTTTGCAACCACAATGTGTCCACCATGTTCGGTCTTCGCCTCCATCGCACGATCATAAAAACTCTCATCGATCACCGTGTATGAAAACTTACTGATTTCTGGCAGATTACTTCGGAATGGTAATACTTCGGCACCTGCTTTCAATATTTCGTCGGTAGAAATGTTATCGCCCATTTTCAATAGAACAGGGACAGAGTATTTTTCCTGCATAGGTTCAATGTAAGGAAGTGACTTGATATTAGGCCCTTTCTTCAATTGTACATTAGTTCCGTCTTCAGGAGGTGCCACAAGCATTTCAGTATTGATGATCTCGATTTCAGGATGCTGAAATTGAGGATATTTCATATCATATAATTTTTCAAGATCACGCGGATCTGTGATCTTTCCGGTAAGTGCTGAAGCTGCTGCTGTCTCCGGGCTACACAGGTGCACCTGGTCATCTTTGGTTCCAGATCTGTCAGGGAAATTTCGTGGCATGGTCCTTAAACTAATGGTTCCCGACGCAGGCGCCTGCCCCATGCCTATGCATCCCATACATCCAGACTGGTGAAATCTTGCTCCCGCTTTAATCAGGTTAGCAAATGCCCGGTTATCTATCATATTCTGAATCATTTGTCTGGAAGTAGGGTTTATGTCGAATGAAACATCATTATTCACCGATTTTCCCTCTACGATCGCACCGGCGATCCAGAAATCCCTCAAGCCCGGGTTGGCGGAGGAACCAATCACTACCTGGCTTATCTCCTTCCCTTCTACTTCTCGTACCGGAACCACATTGCCTGGGCTAGTAGGAAGCGCTATCAAAGGCACAAGTTCATCCAGAACTATCTCGTCATGAAAATCATACTCACAACCCTCGTCGGCTTTAAGTTCAACCCAGTCTTCTTCTCTTTGTTGTGATCGTAAGAATCTTTTGGTTTCCTCATCACTTGGAAAGACCGTGGTAGTGGCTCCAAGTTCTGCTCCCATATTTGCGATTACGTGGCGATCCATCGCGCTTAGATTCTTAAGTCCATCACCGTAATATTCTATTACTTTTCCAACTCCGCCTTTCACATCATACCTTCTCAGCATTTCCAGGATCACGTCTTTAGCGCTAACCCAGTCTGGCAGTTTCCCGGTAAGTTTTACGCCCATTACCTTCGGCATTTTCACAAAATAAGGTTGCCCCGCGATAGCTGCTGCCACGTCAAGACCTCCGGTTCCTATGGCCAGCATTCCCAACGATCCCGCGGCAGGAGTATGACTGTCTGATCCCACCATGGTTTTTCCAGGTTTCCCGAAACGCTGCATATGAACCGGATGGCTTACCCCATTTCCCGGCCTACTGTACCATAAGCCGAAGCGTTGAGCTGCAGAGTGCAGAAACAGGTGGTCATCGGCATTTTTAAAATCGGTTTGAAGAAGATTGTGATCAACATATTGAACAGCCACTTCGGTCTGGGCTTTCTTAAGGCCCATAGCTTCAAGCTCAAGTTGAACCAGAGTTCCGGTTGCATCCTGCAGGAGAGCCTGGTCTATTTTGATCCCGATTTCTTTTCCGGGTTCCATTTCTCCCTTTAAGAGGTGTTCCTTAATAAGCTTCTGAGTGACATTAAGTTTAGGCATAATTGGAAGTTTTAGTCTTCAAATTAGTATCTTTTAAAGAGAATTCTAGACCATTTAACAGAACCTTAGCCTATACTTCAGTTTTTTTAGGGAAGATTACTATTTTAAAAATTCCACATATCTTATTTTTAAGTAACCAAACCAGTAAATATGAATGCCATTGTAAAGAGATCCCTTGTAGGTGGTATCGTCTCTACCCTTATTATGGGTACAGGAACATTTATTCTGGGACAGGTATCGGGCTACAAGGCTCTCGAACTCATACAAAAATCGATTCCCGGGATCAATATGCTGTGCAACACCGTTATCCTGGGTTCTACAACGATCCTGGCCCTGATGTTAACCCTGTTAGGCCTAAGCCGGTCTTCAGATTCTACACTTACCAGAAGACATTATCAAGATGTTTTAATGATCGCGAAATACGATACTATTCTTATTGTAACCGCAGTGATCACTTTTTTAATGTTGAATTTACCCATTAGTGAATCTGAAGAGGTCACCACCAACTGGTATGAAACGATCTATTATATAAGTCTCGGGGTAGCATCCATTATTGGCGGCGGATTCATCGCAGTGATCATGATGCTTTACGGAACCATAACCAATGTTATACTCATTGTTGGAATGGGAGTTACTGATCATCCACTTGTTTCAGAAGAAGAAGCCAAGCAGGAAAAAGAGAAAGAAGAAAGGAAGAAGGAAGAAAAGAAAGCTACTTCAAATTAAAAAAGGCCGTTGGGAAAGAATTCTTAAGTCAAACGGATTTGCTGAATTCAAGGCAATCATGATTTGACAAACTCTTCCCGAACAGCCTTTCGGAAAAATGCATTTTAATCGTACTAGCTCTTTCCTAACTTGTTAAGTATATCTATCTGGTGGCCTTCTTCTAGATTGAATCCTGGCTTTCCCTTTCGGGGAAATAAATAAGTGAACGGTGTATCGAAAGCCGCCCAGCTTTCTGCAAGACCATAATCGTTATTTTCATTCTTTTTTTCTGGTCGGCTAAAGGTGTTAAGATCTGAATCGTAGCTGGAACCAACGGCGTCTTCTCCCGGGAACAACATTCCGTCGTTGATTTCGGTATATACCACTACCGAAGCTCCTTCGCTTCCAGGCAGGTCAAAGATATTAATGTCAAAACTATCTAAAACCTTATCCTTTTTTGTGATATCGCGGGTTTTGAAACTGTCTTTTATATTGTTTCTCGGATGTGCAAAGATGGGCGCGCCACCGGCATCTTCAGAAATCGTTTTTAAGTCGGCATAAGCGGAATTGAGAACTGCATCGCAGGTTAACAGTATACCTTTAATATTATATCCTTCTTCCACCAGTCTTTTTACGGCGTCTTTTGTAGATTTTTCCACCACATCGATCAGGAGCATATCCCGCCTGTTCAAATGACGGATCGCGTATCCCTGATTAAACACTCCATCTTTTTCCTCACCCTTGATCAAAAAAGTATCAGGGATCAATTTTAGAAATTTACCCGTTTCTCCCTTTTGTATAAACTCTGCTGATTGACTGTGAAGCACCTCCATTTTATCTACTGTCTTCATAAATAATAGTTTTTAATTTGAGTTTTGAAGATACAAAACAGGCAGGGAGGGGTCAAACCAGTTTTTAAATAATTAACTGCTTTTAGGAGTTAATTAACGGAATAACAAAAGCGCTAAAATTCCCGTGATGACTAAGCGAAATGGGGATGATTCTATTCGAGTCCAGAAGCCTGATAAAAGGAATGCCAAAACCGTCTTTTTCAAGGCTGATTTCCTGAATTTTCATCGCTATTGCTGAAGCGATCGCAGGAAGTAGATCTTTACTGTTGCGGGATTTTTTTGGCATCATATGTATATGTTGCCTGGGATCTGAAATAAATGAATGAATATGGGACTGATGGACGTCTGAAATGATCTTCCATTTATTTTCTTCAGAAAATACCATCCCGTGCCGATCATCAATAAGCATGCACTCAAAATGAAGAGGATTCAAACGTCTTTCAAATCGCTGTACTCTTTGCTGGGCTTTATAAGCCGATTCTTTCATAGACCATAATCGCCAGATTTCGCGCTCAGGATCTTTAGAACTTTGGATGTATTCCTGTTCCCCGGCTAAAAACACCTTATCCAGGAACCTTGGAATGGAAGATTTTTCAATTTTGAAGGCTAACTCGAGATCGATGATATCGTTGCCTATCATCCTATTTTGTTCTGAATGATATCTTTAGCATCACCAACGGTTAGCATGCCATCCATCGAATCATTATCGATCATGATGTCGAACTCATCTTCTACATCCAGCACAACATCTACAAGATTGGCCGAGTTTATTTCCAGGTCGCGAAGGAAATCGGTTTCTTCCCTGAAATTATTCAATCCTTCTAGCCTTTGTACATAAGGCTCCACGATCTTTTTTAACCTTAATATGATCTCCTGTTCACTCATTGTTTCCTGATTAATCGTTGAATTTCTTAAATATAGCTACTGCATTCACATCTCCAAAACCAAAACTTGCCTTGGCGAGTATATTTATTTTTTGGCTGATTATTTTCCCCGGAATTCGGTCCTGATGTACAAGCGCTTCAATTTCGGGATGCAGATCTTCACAATTCCTGTTTCCGAAAATAAAGGAATGGTAGATCTGTAGAACCGAAGCCACGCATTCTATGGATCCCGAGGCGCTAAGGCAATGCCCGGTTAGACTCTTTAATGAGTTGATGTACGGAAATTCCTTTTGTTTCCTGCCAAGTGCCCGAACCCAATTTTGTATCTCTGTGGAGTCCCTTGCAGTTGCCGTAAGATGACCATTTATACAATCCAATTCTTCAGCCTCAATCCCCGAATTTTGTAAGCTCCTTGTTATACAGCGTTCCACAGCCTGGTTATTGGCAGCAGTCATGCTGCCTTCCCCGCGCTGACCACCACTGTTTATTTCTCCGCCTAAAACTTCAGCATAGATCCTCGCACCTCGTTCCCGGGCGCTATCCAGATCTTCCAGTAACAAAGCCCCTGCCCCGCTACCCGGCACAAAACCGGAAGCTGTAGCGCTCATAGGCCTGGAAGCCTCTTTTGGAATGTTATTATATTTTGAAGGTAAAACCCGCATGGCATCAAATCCGCCCCATACATAAGGTCCATCATCTCCGCAGCTTCCAACCAGCATTCTTTTGGCCTTTCCCTGCTGAATCCTTTCAAAACCCATTAATAGGGCCTCGGTACCAGTAGTACAGGCTGAGGAATTAGTGGTGACCTGGTTACCGCAGCCAAGAATTCCTCCCAGGTAGGCGCTGATTCCACTAGCCATTGTCTGGATCACACTAGTGCTTCCCAGTCGTCTGGTTCTGCCTTCGTCTATCAAATGTATGGCCTCACGGAACTTATCCACGCCAAGAATGCCGGTTCCAAAGATGATCCCGGTATCCCAGTCAGGTACCGAGTCTTCACTGATCTCCATACCTGCATTCTTCCAGGCATCGGTACCGGAAATGACGCCGTAAACGATCCCACTGCTATTGAGTCCGCGTAACTGTAATGGAGTAAAATATTGCTGAAGTAATTCCTCGTTTATTTCAGGCTTCCCTCCTATCTGGCAGCTAAAATTGAGTTTCTCCAGCTCCGGGAAGAACCTGATCCCGCTTTTTCCCTGCCTGATAGCTAAATGAAAATTTTCCAGGCCTACCGCATTCGGAGCTGCAACTCCCATTCCTGTAATCACCACTCGCCTACTCATTGCTTCCCGATTTTGAAGCCAGGATCATCCCAGCTAGTTCCCCTCTGCACACCAGTTTTTCTTCAGCATTAAACATCTTCACCCTGCATTTTAATTTATTGAAGCGATAGTAGATCTTTTCAGAAACCACTCTAACTTCTTCGCCAGGTGGAACCGGTAAGAGATATTCAACATCAGAAGAAGTCATGGCGATCTTAGGTTGATCCTGTTCAGAATTTTCAGAATTTAAAAGGTAGATACCAAAGCATACGAGGCCTATCTGAGCCATACATTCGGTAAGTATCACGCCGGGGGTAACAGGTTCGGTTTTAAAATGTCCTTTATAGAAGTCCAGTTCCGGAGAAAAATAATAAGATCCGGTAATGGAATTTTCGTTCACCTCGCTGATCGCATCCACAAATAAGAATGGGCTGGAATAGGGTAACCTGGAAATGATCTGGTCGCTGTGCAATATTCTGAAAATTTACATAAGATGTTCACCTCCATTAACCGGGATGATGCTGCCGGTTATCCAGCTGGCTTCATCTTTACTAAGCAGGTATACTACATTGGCCACATCATCTGGAACGGTGAGCCGCTTAAATGGATTATGTTTAAGGGCATGAACCCTTAAGGTCTCATTGCCCGGGATCATCTGGAAAGATCTCGTGACGGTGATCCCGGCCTGGACGCAGTTGGCTCGGATACCATTTTTGGCAAATTCCAGCGCCATGCTTCGGGTTAAGGATTCCAGGGTGACTTTGGCTGCTGAAACAGCCGCGTAATTCTTCCATGCCTTTTTATTCCCATCACTGGTGAATGATAGCACCCGGGCATCTTTGGCAAATAATCCATTTCTGAAGATCGCCTGCGTCCAGTCATACAAACTCAGGGCCATTGCATCTATGGTAAGCTGAAAATCGATGTTTTCAAGGATGGGTTCCTCGCCGGTCATCGGTTTCAGGTTTCCCTTGGCAATGCTATGTAATAGCGTTCTTATTTTCCCTTTCTCTCCTAGCAGATTTTTGATGTTTTCAATAAGTTCTTCCCGGCTTTCCTTCTTAACGGCATCGGCATTGAAACTGTCAAATTTCACCCCGGAAGCTCTTATTTCATCAAAAGCTTCCTCGATATCGGGAATTTCGCTTCGGCGATCGCGATGAATAATGATGATATTCATCCCGTGTTTTGCCAGTTTCTTTGCGCTGGCATAACCCAGACCACTGCTTCCGCCAAGAATAAGCGCCCAGTAATCTTTATCTTTAAATTCTGCTACCATTCTATTAAAATTCTTTGAGCTGAAAAACCCGGACCGAAACTCAACATAAGGCCCTGCTCCCCTTTCGAAATCTCTTTCTTCAGAAACCTGTCGAGAACATACAGGACGGTTGCACTGCTCATATTCCCGTATAACCTTAAAACTTCCCGGGTATCATCTATATTCTTTCCTAAGTTACCAAAAAGATCAGAAACTGTTTGAATGATCTTTTTGCCCCCGGGATGAAAGATCAAATGATCTACCTGCTCGATACTGCTTCCGTGTTTATGAAGAAAAGGGTGGATGATATCAGGAAAATGTTCTCCTATTTTATCGGGTACCGCGGGGTCGAGGATCATTTGAAGACCTGAATTGCGGAGGTCAAAACCCATAAGATGAGTTGAATCATAGAAATGATACATCTCTTCACCAAGTATTTCCGGACCGGTAGTTTCTTCTTCAGAAGATAGCAATACGCACGCAGCGCCATCACCGAATATGGCCGCGCTCACCATGTTAGCCATGCTGTAATCTTCAAGCTGAAAGGTCGCAGTTGGACTTTCCACCGCTACTACGACAGCTCTTTTTCCAGGATTGGATTTCAGAAAGTTATAGGCATAGATCATTCCCGAGATTCCGGCTGCGCATCCCATTTCGGTGACCGGTAGCCTGAGAATGTCTTTTTTCAGATTCAGTTCATTGATCAGGTAGGCATCTAAGGATGGAATCATAATGCCAGTACAGCTTACCGTAATGATATAGTCTACTGAACCGGGCTCCCAGCCGGCTTTTTCCAAAGATCTTTGCAGAACCTTCGATCCCAGTTTTTTTACTTCCCGCACATAGATATCATTCTTCTCCTCAAATGAAGTTGCGGTAAAAACTTCAGAAGGTTCCATGATGCTAAATCGTTTATCTACCCCAGCCCCTTCAAAGATCTTAAGTACCTTCCTACGGAAACGCTCCTCCTGCTCTCCCAGCCATTCCTCTACCAAAGGCAGGATATCACTGGTCTCCCGGTAATATTCCGGTAATTCTTTTTCAGTATTGACTATATGTACGCTCATAAATTAGTTTCCTCTTTTTCGATGATCCATTGATAGCGGAAAGCCCATTTCCATTTGATATAGTGTTTTCCCTGTAATTCTTTGGCAAAGCTCTCAACCTCTACTTTTTTGAACCCGCGCAGAATGGAGGTTAATCCGTCCTTTCGGGCGATCTCATTCCTCACAAAACCTGCACAAAATAGCTGAAACAGGAAATAGGCCAGCCTGGTGCGATGCAGATCATTTATCACGATACCTATTTTCGCCTGCTGATAAAAGGCTTTCAACAGACTTAGTATTTGATCGTTTTTAAAGTGATGTAAGGTGAGCGTACAGAGAATTATATCGGCCTCCAGAGACTGGAATTGATCGCTGAAAATATCCAGGTTTTTGTAATCGATCTCTGGAAAGGCTTCTGAATCTTTTCTGGCCAGTTCGATCGCATGTGAATTGGCGTCTATGCCGGTTAGCCGTAATGAATAATCATTTTTTCTTCCCCAATTTGCCAGTCGCCGGATAAGATCACCATTTCCACAGCCAACATCTATAATGCAGAATTTCTTTTTTTCCGGATGCTTCCTGACTAAATGCTTTACGCCATCCAGGGTGATGGAATTTCCTCCAAGCAGAAAATTGATGTTTTCAAGATCCTTTAAGGTACGTTTTAATTCGGGACCCTGCAGATTAAAATCATCCATGATCTCTGCCTCATCGGTTCTTTGTGAAGTATTTATTCTAAACATGTATAGGTTCTCCGTGGGTTCTTTTGATTATCTGGGGCATTAGAATTGGGAATTTACTGATAATATTCTGGGAAAGCTCAGCCAATCCCTCATTTAAAAGGATTTTTTGAAGGATCCTTCCGGTTCTCATACGATGTTTAAATTGCCGATTCCATTCATTTTGATACTCGTTCTCAACTTCCCTCCTATCAGTTTGTTTCTTCTGAAAATATTCCAGTAATATTTCCGAGGCTATTTTGCCGCTATGAATGGCCATCGCCATACCGTTCCCGCATAATGGATGTATGAGGCCGGCAGCGTCTCCAAGCATCAGAATATGTTGATGAACCTGCTCCTTTTTGTCAAAATTCACCTGGGCGATGCTCAGCTCATTTTCGAAAAGCATCTCGGAATTACTAAAGAATTCGGCAAGTTTAGGGTTTTTCATAAGAACCTCGTTTTTAAATATTTCAGGATCCTTATATTTTTTAAAACTATCATAGCTGGCGAGGTAACAAACATTGATGGCACCGGTTTCAGTAGCAGAGAGCCCGCAATAACCTCCATTAAAATTATGGAGCGAGACCAGATCCTTGGGATACGCAGCATTCTTATAATGGGCTTTAATTCCCAGCCAGCCAGACTTATTGCTGATGAATTCTCTGGTTAAACTTTTATCTAAAGTCGAACGTTTTCCAAAGGCTCCAAGAACGAAGTCGGCTATAAATTTGCCAGAAGACGCAGTTTCAACTTCAAATCTGTCATCCTGGAAATTCACATTTAAAACAGCATCCTGAATGATCTCGCAATTGGCTGTTTTAGCCTGCTGAAATAAATAGTGATCCAGGGTATTTCTGCTAATGCCCAGGCCTCCCATTTCCAGCTCATGAGAAGTGATTTTACCCTCCTTAGTAGAAAAGTGCAATCGATCTATAGTGGCCGGTTTTAAGGAAGATATTTCAATTCCCAAAAATTCTAAATAAGGAATTACTTCTTTAGAGAGGTATTCTCCGCAAACCTTATGATGTGGATATTTTTCTTTTTCGAACAGGATGACCTGAATATCCAGACGGGAAAGATGAATGGCAGCCGTTAAGCCGGCCAGTCCGCCTCCAATTATGATCACCTGTGAATTTTTCACTCCTTCAAGTTAAGAAAAGAAAAAATCCCGGAAGTGCTCCGGGATTTTATTTTATGGATTTCTGTATATAAGGCTAATTAATTCTGGCTTTCTGCCTGCTGTTTAGCCTCTTCCTTCAGTTCCTCATTGGCTACAATAGCGATCTCTACCCTGCGATTCTTGGCTCTTCCTTCAGCAGTAGTATTATCATACTTTGGCTGGCTTTCACCATACCATTTCGTAGTAAACCTTCCTCTATCCACGCCTTCATCTACCAGGTAACCGGTAACGGCCTGGGCGCGATTTTTAGACAAGGTAAGATTGTAACTATCACTTCCGGTATTATCGGTATGGCCTTCTACCAGAATATTGGTTTGCGGATATTCTTTAAAAATATCAGCAAGCTTGTTCAGGGTTTGCCTTGATTTATCGTTGATATTATACTTTTCGGTATCAAAATAAACACCGCTTGACTCATCAAAGGTTACATTAATTCCTTCACCTACTCGTTCAACTTCAGCACCGGGAATTTCCTGTTCGATCTCTTTGGCCTGTTTGTCCATCTTATCACCGATGATCGCACCGGCAGCACCTCCAACAACACCACCAATAATAGCTCCAAGGGCGGTATTTCCGTCGCCGGTATTGTTACCAATCACCCCGCCAATTACGGCTCCACTGGAAGCGCCAATTACGGCTCCTTTTTGTTTATTGTTGGCATTTTTCGTCGCTTCACAACTCATTAGCATTCCTGTTGCAAGCAATATTGCCATAACTTTATTCAATTTAATCCTCATAGCTTTTTCAGTTTTTAAAGTTTTGAAAAATTCATTCTAATAGTAAAAGGGGATCCATCCAGACTAACGGTTTGCTCCCAAACCATATTAGTATCTGTTAGACTTTTTAGATTAAGCCTGAAACCCTGATTTCCGGTTGTAGACTTATAGTCGTCGTTGGTTGGTTTTAGTAAAAAATCGTAGACTCCTGCCGGGGTATTCTCTTCATCTATAGACCAGATGAAATAATTAGTATCTCCTTCGCAGCCAACACCGGTCACCGAATAAGATCCACGGTTATTATTGGAAACAAAATCCCAGTTACTGTTTTCAAAACAGGAAGCAGTAGCTTCATTGAACAGGGTAACATTGAAGTTTCCTGGATTATTGGGATAGGTAATACTGGTTAGGGTCCAGTTTCCATCAAAAGTCTTTCTGGCTTCTTTAGCGACCTTACTGGGGCCACCACAGGAAGCTACAAAAACACCGAGCATAAGAAGTATTGCAAACTTTTTCATAGTAGTGATTAGGTTAATAAAAAAATCCAATGCGGTTTAAGTCAATTAAAACACATTGGATTATATGAACTTTCTTTTTTATCTTCTGAACAATCTACTTAATAAGGAAATTACAAGCAGAACCAGAAAGATGTAGAAAATGATCTTAGCGATATCTGCAGCACCTTCAGCAATTCCACCAAATCCGAAGATTGCGGCGATAATTGCGATAATCAGAAAAATAATGATTAAACGTACCATAATTTACAGGTTTTAATTGATTAGCTAAAACTAAATTACAGCAGTGCCTAACCTTCAACAAAAGATTATTAATACTTTAACAGTGAATTTGTTAAGGTTTCTTAATTAAATAAGGCTTTCCCGGCTGGTTTTTTAATAGTCTATTAAAAAACGAAGTTTTTCAGCAAACCTCTCGAGCGGAAGATAGTTCTTTTCCAGTGCGGCTGCGAATGGAATTGGTGTTTCAAGGCTACCTACTCGAACTATAGGTGCATCCAAATGTTCAAAGCAGGTTTCTGAAATAATCGCTGAAATTTCAGAAGCCAGACTTCCAAATACTGAATCTTCAGTAAGAATGATCACCTTGCCTGTCTTTTTAACCGAATTACAAATACTTTCCAGGTCTAAAGGTTGAAGACTCCGCAGGTCTAAAAGGTCTGCCTTATCATAACCCATATCTTCTAATGTCTGAAGCGCCCAATGGACTCCTGCTCCATAGGTGATAATGCTCACCTGTTCTCCTTCCCTAAATAGAGAAGCTTTTCCGAAAGGCAAGGTATAATAGCCAGCAGGAACATCCTGCCGGATGCTACGATATAGAGCTTTATGTTCAAAGAAAAGAACTGGGTTGGGGTCATTTAAAGCAGTGTTCAGGAGACCTTTTGCATCTGCAGGAAATGCTGGATAGACCACTTTTAATCCGGGAACTTTAGTGAACCAGGCTTCATTGGTCTGGCTGTGAAAAGGTCCGGCCCCCACTCCGCCACCACAGGGCATTCTTACAACCACATCGGCATTTTGTCCCCAGCGATAATTAACTTTTGCCAGGTAATTTACAATTGGATTAAAACCAGAACTCACAAAATCGCTGAACTGCATCTCAACCATGGCTTTCATTCCGTTTATGGAAAGACCCATTGCGGCAGAGACAATAGCCGATTCACAAATAGGTGTATTTCGCACTCTTTCCTTGCCGTAGCGTTCAATAAATCCTTCAGTTATTTTAAAGACCCCTCCATAATCGGCAATATCCTGTCCCATCAAAACCAGGTTCTCATGTCGTTGCATGGAAGCATCTAAAGCCTGGGCAATGGCGTCAATAAAACGGATATTTTCAACCTTTTCATTTATGTTAATATGCTCATATTCATATTCCTGAAAAACATCATTTAACTCATCGCTTTCAGTAGACTTAATGACATCTTCAGCAAATGCGATCTGGAGATTTTCATCGATTTCTTCTGAAATTTTAGTTCGATACTCCATTAATATTTCTTCGGTAAGTATGCCTTGCTCGAAAAGGTAAGATTCAAAATTGCTAATAGGATCTTTCTCTTCCCATTCCTGCATAAGTTCATCCGGAACGTATTTAGTACCGCTGGCCTCTTCATGACCACGCATTCTGAATGTTTTGAATTCGATCAGAACCGGTCTTGGCTCCTTTCTTAATTGTGTGGCTAGTTCAGACACTTTGGTGTAAACCTCCAGAATATTGTTCCCGTCTATGATATGCGATTCCATCCCATAGCCTTTACCCCTGTCGGCCAGATCGTTGCACCGGAACTGTTCAGAGGTTGGGGTGGAAAGTCCGTAGCCATTATTTTCGATACAAAATATTACTGGTAGATCCCATACCGATGCGATGTTCAAAGCCTCATGAAAATCTCCTTCGCTGGTCCCTCCTTCACCCGTAAATACCGCTGTAACCCGGTTTTCCTTCTTTAAAACGTGGCCAAGTGCGATCCCATCTGCTACTCCCAATTGCGGACCCAAATGAGAAATCATGCCTACGATCTTATGCTCCTGGCTTCCAAAATGAAAACTGCGGTCTCTTCCTTTAGTAAAACCCTTCGCTTTACCCTGCCACTGGCAAAATAGCCGGTCCAGCGGAACATTTCGGCTGGTAAAAACTCCCAGATTTCGATGCATGGGCAAAATATATTCTTCAGCATTTAAAGCTTTTGTAACCCCAACCGAAATAGCCTCCTGGCCAATCCCACTGAACCATTTGGAGATCTTTCCCTGGCGAAGAAGAATAAGCATCTTTTCTTCTATCATCCTGGGTTTCAGCATAGATTTGTAGAGGTCCAGTAATTCAAAGGGAGATAATGAAGTTTCCTGGTATTCAATAGAACTGGATTTCGTGTTTCTGGAGAGCATACATAAGCGGTTTATAACCCAAATGTAACTAAAAATCTATATGCTAAGAAAAATATAATCTGATAGCATATCCCTTAATTTTACTTAACTTTGCCTGTTGATTTCACATAAAATACCGCTAAAATGGCAATGAATAATATTCCCAGCGTAGATCTGGCCGATTTTCTTTCAGATGATCCAAAACGAAAACAGAAGTTCGTCGATGAGATTGGAAAGGCTTACGAGGAAATTGGGTTTGTAGCACTTAAAAACCACTTTTTAAGTGATGAACTTGTAGAAGATCTATATAAAGAGGTGAAGGCGTTTTTTAATCTTCCTCTTGAAACCAAACAAAAATACGAGATCGAAGGCCTTGCAGGTCAGCGTGGTTATATCTCCTTCGGAAAGGAACACGCGAAAGGAAAAAAAGAAGGAGACCTTAAGGAATTCTGGCATTTTGGACAGGAACCTTCAGAAGACGCCAACCTTACCGAAGAATATCCTGCGAATGTACAGGTTGAGGAATTGAAGGATTTCAACAGAGTTGGGATGACCGCCTATAGAATGCTGGAAAAAACTGGAATTTATGTTCTTCGCGCGTTAGCGCTGTATATTGGCCTTGAAGAGAATTATTTTGATCACTGGGCCAGCAATGGGAACAGTATTTTAAGACCTATTCACTATCCTCCTATTACCGAAGAGCCTAAAGGTGCGGTACGGGCAGGCGCTCACGGAGATATCAATTTGATCACTCTTTTAATGGGAGCTTCTACCGGAGGACTTCAGGTGCTAAGAAAAGACGGGGAATGGATCGATGCCATTCCACAGGAAGACGAACTGGTGATTAATGTTGGGGATATGCTGGAAAGGCATACCAATAATAAATTAAGATCTACCATTCACAGGGTGATCAATCCGCCAAAAGAAGAATGGGACAATCCACGATACTCCATTCCGTTCTTTATGCATCCTCGCAGCGATATGAGGCTGGATTGCCTGGAAGAATGTATCGATGAAGATCACCCAAGACAATACGAAGATATCACTGCAGGCGAATTTCTGCATCAGCGATTGGTAGAGATTGGCCTGGCTAAGAAATAATTATGGCTAAAAAGAAATTAGGATTAGAAGATCTTGGTGGCTTTGTATTTTCTACGAACGACGATTTTGATGAATCGGAATATGTAGAAGATGAAGCCCAGGAGAGTTTATCTCCGGAACAACAGGAACTCGAAGCCCATTTCAGCAATAAAGGCCGAGGAGGCAAGACCGTTACCATCATAAAAGGTTTTCAGGGCCCGGAAGAAGATCTCACTGCTCTTGGCAAGCTTCTGAAAAAGAAATGCGGAGTTGGAGGATCGGTCAAGGATGGAGAAATTATTATACAGGGTGATGACCGGGATAAGATCATCCAGATCCTGAAAAAGGAGGGATATAAAAAAGTAAAGCGTGTTGGAGGTTAAGCCCAATACGCTTTTTTTAGGATGAAGAACAGGACTTTACATATTATCAATGGCGATAGCCTCACGGAACAGTTCCAGGAACTGAATATTCCAGGTGACCTGGTCGTGTGGCGGGAATTGTTATGTGAAGGTCCTACCCTTCAGGAAATCGACAAGGAGTTTTACAAAATTCGGAAGCGGTTTCTAAAGCAGGCTTACCAGATCTCAGCTGAAAATTATGAGGAACGATTTATTGCTGAAGTCAAAAAACTGGATACTATTGAAAGCTATGACAATGTGGTGCTTTGGTTCGAATTCGATCTTTTTTGTCATATCAACATGCTTGCAGCCATTAATCATCTTTATCAGCAAAAGAAAGATCTTTCTTTATCCCTGGTTTGCAGTAAAAAGCTTTCCGGAGAAAAGGAGCATAAGCCACTCTCCCATCTAAGCACGAAAGAATTACAGAACCATTATGATAACCGAATCAATCTTACTGAAGATGATATCGAGATAGCGGTTTTAATCTGGGAATTGTATTGCGGAAACAATCCTCTCAAACTAAAGCCACAAATCAAGGTCAAAACTAATTTCGAATATCTATCCAGTTGTATTCGTGCCCATATCGAGCGTTTTCCCAACAGCAACACCGGCCTTAATACTCTTGAACGCAACGTCTTAAGGCTTATTGAAAGCCATGATATCAAAAATGAAAATCATCTTTTAGGTTATGCCCTGCAATACCAGGGATATTATGGATACAGCGATACCCAGATGCAGCGCCTACTTAAAAAGCTTTCCATGTTCATTAGTCAAACACCAGATAGGCTAATCCTGAGTAAAAATGGAATTTTGGTTCTGAACCAGGAAAAGAACTTTTATCGCGATCTGAAGAATGACGAATATTTTGGCGGTGCAAAAATGTATGATTTCCTCTACGATTCGGATTCTCACCGACTTCTAAAATTATAAAATGAGTTTAAAAGCTTCAGAATTAATTCTCAACAGCGACGGATCTATTTATCACCTCGGTCTCCTGCCCGAAGATTTAGCAAATACAGTCATAACCGTTGGAGACCCCAATCGGGTTTCCGCGGTAAGCAAATTTTTCGATTCCATTCAGCTTAAAAAAAGCAAAAGAGAGTTCACCACGCATACAGGAACTTATAAAGGAAAATCCATTACCGTAATGTCTACAGGAATGGGAACCGATAATATCGATATAGCCCTAACCGAACTTGATGCGCTCGTAAATATTGATCTGAAGCAAAAAAAGATCAAAGAAAATTTAACCAGTCTTGACATCATCAGGATCGGCACCACCGGTTCTATTAGAAAAGACATTCCAGTAAATGCATTCCTGGTGAGCGAACTAGCCATCGGTTTTGACGGGCTCATGCATTACTATAAATCTAGCCAGATTCTGAAGGAACCTATCGCCGAGGCTTTCGTAAGCCAAACCGGCTGGCCTGCTCTAAGAGCAACACCCTATGTGGTGGAAGGCAGTAAAAGCCTGATCGATAGAATGAGTTCTTCTGAAACTCATAAAGGTTTTACGGCGACCAATGTAGGGTTCTACGGTCCACAGGCTAGAGAGTTACGCCTTCAGGTACCAGATCCTGGTATGAACGATAAGATCAGGGACTTCGTTTATGAAGGTTTGCAGATCACTAACCTTGAAATGGAAACTTCCGGTATTTACGGGATGGCAAAATTATTTGGTCATCATGCCATTTCCATGAATCTGATCCTCGCCAATCGGGAGACTGGCGAGTTTTCTGAAAATGCTTCAGAAAAGATGGATGAACTCATCGAATACTGCCTCGAAAGGATCGTTTCTTAAGCCCTTGCATTTAACAATATATTAAAAACAAAGCATGGTGATCTTCGTATTTTTGGAGAAACAATCCTAAATACATGGAGCAACCTAATGAAGACCATTTTAGACATCGGGATCTAAACTGGTTGAGTTTTAATGAGAGAGTTCTTCAGGAAGCAGCAGATAAGATCAATCCGCTCTACGAAAGGATGAAATTTCTTGCCATTTTTTCTTCCAATCTTGATGAATATTTCAGGGTACGGGTTTCCCAACTAAGGCAGATCAAAAGAGTTAAAAAAAGCATTCGCAAAAAGCTGGCATTAAGACCTTCTAAGATCACCAAGCAGATCATTGAAGAAGTTAAAAAACAGCAGGAACGATTCGGGCAAATATATCATAGTGAGATCCTTCCGGAACTGGCTTCGAATAATATTCACATTGTTGACTCAGAGAATTATATTGAACAGCATAAAAAATTCATACATTCTTTTTTCTCCAACAAGGTCGAAAAGCATCTAAAACCGATTTTCCTTGACCTGAATACTGAAAATGAACTATTTCTTCAGAATTCGGTGCTCTATTTCCTGATTACCTTTGAAAGAGAAGACCATTTGGGCATAGTGAACATTCCGGTTGGGGAATGTGGAAGATTCGTAATGATGAAAGATACCGGTGAGAATCACAATATCACGTATCTGGATGAGATCATCAGGCATGAAGCTCACAGCATATTCCCTAAGGAAAAAGTCACCGGCATTTTTGAAATCAAACTTTCAAGGGATGCCGAATTATACATCGATGATATCTACGAAGGGGTTCTGGCCGAAAAGATCTACGAATCCCTGAAACAAAGAACCGATGGGCAGCCAACCCGGTTGCTTTATGACGCCAGCATGCCTAAACCCACCCAGAAAAAGATCAGGAAGTTGCTTAAACTGGGAAAGATCGATATGATGCCGGGAGGAAAATATCATAATTTCAAGGATTTCTTTTCATTTCCAGATCCGTCGAACAACCCTGAATTACATTATAAGGAACTCACGCCCCTGAAGCATCGCCGACTGGAAGCAACCAATAATTATTTCGATGAGATCTCGAAAAAAGACATTTCCTTACACTTCCCTTATATGTCTTTCGATTATGTTGAAAAATTCATGGCACAGGCTGCTAAGGATGAAAAAGTGACCGAAATAAAGATCTCCCTTTACCGGGTCGCTGATGAATCCCAGCTAACCACTTCTCTCCTAGAAGCATTAGATAACGGAAAAAAAGTGACCGTTTTTGTGGAGGCTAAAGCCAGGTTCGATGAGAAGAACAATATCATCTGGGGACGGAAATTCGAAGAGAAAGGGGCGAATGTAATCTATAGTTATCCCAAGGTTAAGGTACACTCCAAGATCATGCTCATTTGCAGGGAAGATGGAGATGAAATAAATCGATACGCATATATTGGAACTGGCAATTTTAATAGCGAGACTGCAAGGATCTATTGCGACCATGCCATATTCACAGCGAATAAATATATTACCAAAGAATTAGCCCGACTTTTTAAGGTTTTAGAAGGCGAACTTATTATTCCCCGTGAAAAGAACCTCCTCATTTCGCCATTCTCTACCAGACAGGAGTTCATTAAACTCATTTATAACGAGATTGAAAATGCCCGCGAAGGAAAGAAAGCGAAAATAACCGCTAAAATGAATAGCCTCGAAGACCGTGAAATGATCGAGCTGTTGTATAAGGCAAGCCAGGCAGGAGTTGAAATTCGAATGCTTATTCGAGGGTTCACCTGCTTGATCCCAGGGATCGAAGGTCTGAGCGACAACATCTATATTACCAGCGTTGTGGACAGATTTCTGGAACACGGGCGTATCTACCTTTTTGAAAATGCTGGAGACGAATTGATGTTCTATGGGAGTGCCGACTGGATGAACCGTAACCTGGACAGAAGGATCGAGGTGATATCACCAGTTCTGGATGAAGACATCAAACAGGAATTCAAGGAAATTCTGAACATTCAGCTCAATGACAATGTCAAGGCACGAATCCAGGATGCTTCTGAAAGCAATACTTACGTAGAACGAAAGAAAGGAGAAAAAGAGATCAGATCGCAGTATGCGATTTATGAGTATCTTAAAGAAAAACACAGCATATGAAAACGATCAAAATAGGTGGAGTACCCGAGCATTTTAATCTTCCATGGCATCACTGCATGGAAAATGGAAAATTTGAAGCTGAAGATGTTCATTTGATATGGAAAGATTTTCCTGAAGGCACCGGGGCCATGTGCAAAGCTTTAAGATCGGGTGAGCTCGATGCGGCTGTTATCTTAACGGAAGGTATCGTCAAGGATATTATACAGGGCAATGACAGTAAGATCATTCAAACCTTTATAGGCAGCCCTTTGATCTGGGGAATTCATGTAGCGGCAGGTTCTCCTTTTAAAAATATCCAGGAACTGGAAGGTACTAAAGCAGCTATCAGCCGTAAAGGTAGTGGTAGCCATCTAATGGCTTATGTTAACGCCAGCAATCAGAACTGGGATCTTTCAAAACTTAATTTTGAGATCGTAAACAATCTTGATGGAGCCGTACACGCGCTCAAAGAAGACCAGGCTCAATATTTCATGTGGGAACATTTTACTACCAAACCGCTGGTGGATAATAAAACTTTCAGGTTGGTCGCAGACTGCCCCACTCCCTGGCCTTGTTTCGTAATTGCCGCTAGAAACGAAAGCATCAGGATGCATCCTCAAAGACTTAAAAAAATGTTGGAGGTGGTCAATAAGGAAACCCGGAACTTTAAACTTAGGAAGAATATAGACCAGGAACTCTCCAGGAGATATGATCAGAAACTGGAAGACATCAGGAAATGGCTGGACCTTACGCACTGGAGCCAGGAACAGATAAGCCCTGAGGATTTGGAAAATGTTCAGAAGACCCTTGAAAATCTTAAATTGATAGGCCATAAAAAGGATTATTCAGATTTATGTGCTACTGTTTAAAGCTTCGATAAAGGTTTAAACTGTCTAAATCTTACCAACCTACCCGTAGACAATTGCCAACCTGAATATCAAGATCTTAAAAACTAAAATATTTATCCTATTTTAGGTTAGTCTAATCGGCTTTCTCCTCTTCGGAACTAAGCCATCATTTTTATCCATCAAAATGAGCACTAAACTAACCTCTTTATTTCTTTTAGGATTTTTATTTTTTAGCTCGTGTAAGCAGAAAACTACTGTCGAGCCAGAATCTGAAGATATAATCACAGCTAATAGGCCGGGAGAAAATACCTGGACCTATCTTTTTGACGGGACATCTCTGGAGGGCTGGCGTGCCTATAATGGTGATTCCCTTCCTCCCGGCTGGGTGATCAAAGACAGTGTATTAACTTTCGATACCGAATTGGGCCTTGAACAAAATTATGAAGGTGGAAAAGACATCATTTATGGAGCACAGGAATTTGACAATTTTGAGCTTTACCTGGAATGGAAATTACCCAAAGGCGGAAATAGCGGAATCTTTTACCATGTAAAGGAAGGTTATAACGCACCGCCGGAAATCGCCCCTGAATACCAATTGATCGATGATGAAAATTATGCCTCCATCCATGACCTAACCGATTATAATTCACAATTTGGAGCGGAAAATCCTGGAGAACTTCAGGACTGGCAAAAAACAGGTGCAGATTATGCCATGCATGTGGCAGATACTTCTCAAAAATTATTAAATCCGGTTGGCGAATGGAATTCTTCCAGGATCGTATTTACTCCCAAAAAAGTTGAACACTGGTTAAATGGAAAGAAAATTCTTGAATTCGTTCCATGGTCTGAAGACTGGAACAACAGAAAAAATTCTGGGAAATGGGATAATGCTCTGGATTATGGAAAATATAAATCAGGGTTTATTGGCCTGCAGGATCATGCAAGCCCGATCTGGTTCAGGAATATAAAAATCAAAGAATTATAGGCTCATGGAAAAAAGGGAATTTTTAAAAATCACCGGCCTGGCAACTTCTGGAATTCTCGTTTTGCCTACTATTTCCTGGGGTGCCAAAAAAACTAATAAAAGGCTTAGAACGGCTCATATTGGGGTTGGAAATATGGGCCTCGAAGACCTGAAAGCGATCGCTTCTCACGAGTTGGCTGATGTCGTTGCCCTTTGTGATGTTGACTCGAATTATTTGATCAGTGCCAAGGCTATGTTTCCTGAAGCTAAAGCGTTTTCAGATTACAGGCTGATGTTAACTGAAATGGAAGACGAAATAGATGCCGTTATAGTTTCTACGCCCGATCACACTCATGCTCCGGCTTCCCTTATGGCTATGAACATGAATAAACCGGTATATTGCCAGAAACCATTGACCCATCACGTTTCTGAAGCCAGGGCCATGAACAAAATGGCTAAAGAGAAAAACCTGGTTACACAAATGGGCATACAGGTACATTCTTTTTATGATTATAAACTGGCAACTTCATTGATCCAGTCGGGAATCATAGGTAAAGTACATACGGTTCGCGCCTGGTCTCCTAAAAACTGGGGCACCAATGAACCTATTCCAGAGGGGGTTGACCCAATTCCTGGAAATCTGGACTGGAATTTATGGTTGGGTACCTCGAAGAAAAGAGATTATAAAGAAGGGGTTTATCATCCAATGAACTGGCGTAAACTTATGGATTATGGCTGTGGCACCCTGGGAGACATGGGCGTTCATATTTTCGATACACCATATAATGCTTTGGAGCTGGACGTTCCGCTCACGGTGAAAAACGAATGCAGGGAACCTAACGACTTTGGTTTTCCTGAAAACAATAAGGTCACCTATGAATTTCCGGGAACAGCCTATACAACTGAAAAGCTAAAATGGGTTTGGTATGACGGCCCCGGGGCTCCTGAAGGTCATGCAGACCTAAGATTACCATATATAGATATCAACGAAGCTTCGATAGCAGCTGAGAACAATAACAAAGCGACCGAAGATATATCCTTAGATCCAAAATTTGCCGATAAGGGAAAGCTTCCGGAACAGGGAGCCATGTTCATTGGTGAAAAAGGGCGTTTGCTCCTGCCCCATTTTATGCAATTACCATCAAAGATCGTTGACGATAAATTTGTAGATATTTCAGAAGAGATTTCCAATATTACCAAAGAGCATCAATTAGGGGAACCTGTTAGAGATTATGAATCTGAAGGCCCAAAACATTATCACCAGTTCGTAGATGCCTGCCTTGGAAAAGGCAAATGCTCTGCTCCTTTTTCATATGCAGCTCGCCTCACCGAAACCATTCTTTTAGGGGTGATCGCAGGAAGATTTCCTAATAAAACATTGCACTGGGATAGTACAAAAGCAAAATTTGCTGAAGAAGAAGCCAATCAATTTCTGGAAGCTCCGTACAGGGAGTTTTAGACAAAATAAAATTCAACATCTTCATTATCAATACTTAAAAATTCAATTATCGTATCTTTGTATTGATTATTGAACTTCAAGACTATATGGTCTTTATGCCAATTTAGGTATCCCCCCTTTTTTATTTTTCAGCATACCCTTAACCAGGACTGAATTATCATTGATATATAAAAGTGCGGGACGATGAAAGCGAGATTATTAATATTCAGCATTGGCTTTATGCTTACAACTACAGGCAGTTACGGCCAGATCTTTAAAAAGATTAAAAAAGAGATTGAAAAGACAACCGAGAAAGTTATTCTGAATAAAACGGAGGAAAAAACTGAGAAAACGGTCGAGGGAGCATTTGACAGCATCTTGAACCCCAACAAGACCAATGCAACTGGGGAAACTTCAGAAACGGCCACTAATGCAAATTCTAATGCAGCTAAACTGGTGAATACTGAAGCCAAACGAGCTTTCTACACTTCAGATGTGATCGTAAAAACTTCAGATAACGATGGGGAAGGCAGTTCGTACTACTTCGATAGTGATGAGATCGCGGCAAGAGGAGAAGCGCCGGATTCAAAAAATCCAATTTATATCGATAGCGAGGGCTTCAATTATGGATATAATGAAAGTGAAGGTCGCTGGGAAAAAACCGGGATCATGAGAACCGACGGGATGGCTTTTATGATGCCAGCCATGTCTCTGGGAATGCTGAAATTACCTGCCGAGCCTACACTGGAAACTTCGAAAAAACTTAAAGAGCAGGGCCTGAATATGAATACTTTCCAGATCGTGGAATGGGCCTTTATTTATAAACCTGAGCACTTCAGAAATGGAGATTATGAAGAAACCACGGCTCCCTGCCCCGGTGGCGGTGGTAGTTGCCCTAAATTCCGGTATACCGATCCTGAATACAAAGGCTCCTGGGTTTTATTTGATGAGCAGGGACGATTGTCTGAGATCTATGCAAATGTAAACACACAGCAGGCACAGGGAATTGGTTCTTATAAGTTCATTTATCAGCCGGTTTCGGTTAGTGTTCCAAATGCGGTTGAAGTAAAAATGCCATTTCAGGACCTTTTCCTAAGCGGAATGGATGCCGAACCAAATGCTTCTAATTCCAGAGAGCAGGTTTCACCGAACCAGTCTGTGCCTTCGGCTGATTATAAAACAATTTCAGATCCTAATAAAAGCATAGCCAATATTGATCCGGATAATCCTTTAAGCTTCCCGGGAGTAACTTCGGTTCTGGAATACCAGGGAAGAAAGATCACCATGGAGCTCAATACCGAAACCATGGCCATGAAAATGGTTCTTCACGACCCCAGAACCAAACCTATTTACTTCGACCGCAATAATTTTATGTATATGCAAAGTGATGATGGATGTATGAAAGCGAAATTAGACCTGGAAAAGGCTTTTACCCAGCTTGAAAAAAGCTTTGAAGGGAAAACCCTTCCTGCGGGATTGAATATCAGCAAGATGAGGAAAGAATATTATAAGAATAACTTCGGAACTGAAGTTCCTTCAAGTTTCCCCCCGGTTACCGGCTGGCCATATATCTATAATCCTCAAAACCTTTCGGAAGCCGGTAATTTTGAAAAAACTAAGGTGAATTGTGAGGCTGGTAACTGCCTTAAATTTACGATGACAGAAGGAAAAGAGAAGGGAAGTTATGTTCAGTTCGACAAATTTAATAGGCTTCAAAAGATATATTCTTCAGAAGCAAACGGAGCCTCGATCACCTATTCTTACCCGTTACACACTGATTTGAAAATTCCGGATTTCAGTAATTGTCAGGAAATAGATATCAATCAGGATATTATTGGGAATATGATGAAGGGAGGAAATTAATCAGTAATCGAACATGTTTCGTTGCTTTTTTAAAATGCACACCTAACCGTTATTATTTCCAATAATATTTATACTTTCGCCCGAACTAAATCAATCTATTCAATGAAAAACCTAATTTTAGCAGGTCTTCTGCTTACTACCTCTTTTCTTTTTTCCCAGGAATCCAAGAATCAAACCGAACCTTCAGAACCCGAAAAAAGAGACATCACCCAAAATGAACTCAGCCTTAATGCTTTTAACCTGGTAAGTTTTGGTGTTATTGAAGTTGCATACGAGCGCGTGATCAATGCAAATTCCAGCTGGGCTGTGGAAGCCTTTATTCATCCGAATAAAGAAGACTATGTAGATGAACTTTACTATAAAGACCTTTCGCTAACCGGAAAATATAAACACTTCTTTAGTTCAACCTATGCCCGTGGTTTCTATGTAAATGGCTTCGGAATGATTTCAAGCGGTGAATATGAAACGGATTCTTACTGGACTTCAGACGGAGAGTATATTACTGAAACCGATGATTACGCCGATTTTGCCATTGGCTTTGGACTTGGTGGAAAATTCGTTTCTTCCGGCGGTTTTCTTCTTGACCTGAATGCTGGAATCGGTAGAAACCTCTTAAGCGAAAAATCTCCAACCATAGTTGGCCAGTTCATGGTGAATCTCGGATTTAGATTCTAATTACCAGTCGATAGGCTTTTTGCCCTTTTCGGCCAGATATTCATTAGCCTTGCTAAAGTGCCCGTTGCCAAACCAGTAACCGCGATTCGCGCTAAGAGGTGACGGGTGCCCGCTGGTTAAGATCAAATGTTTGGATTCATCTATTAATTTTGACTTCTTTTTAGCATAACCGCCCCAGAGCATAAATACTACATGTTCCTTATGTTCAGAAATCAACCTGATCACCTTATCGGTGAATTTCTCCCAACCCATTTTTTGATGGGATCCCGCTACATGCGCTCTTACTGTCAGGGTCGCATTCAGCAAAAGTACCCCCTGGTCTGCCCATCGCTCCAAATTCCCCGTATTCGGTAATGATTTACCTAAATCCTGTTCAATTTCCTTAAATATATTCAATAATGATGGCGGATACTGAATTCCATCCCTTACTGAAAAGCATAAACCGTTAGCCTGGTTTGGGCCGTGATAGGGGTCCTGCCCCAGGATTACCACCCTGGTATTCTGAAAAGTGGAATGATCAAAAGCCGCGAATATTTCCTCGCCCGGAGGATAACAGGTATGCCTCTTATACTCATTCTTAACGAACTCTCGTAGTTGTTTAAAATAGTCTTTTTCGAATTCGGTTTCCAGTTCACTTTTCCAGCTGGGGTGTATCTTTACGTTCATTAGAATTAAGTAACTTTGTAGCGCCTCAAAAGTAGGGAAAAATTGATATGATAAAAATAAGTTCAAGGAGTCTAGAAGATCTTGAGTTTCCGGTAGTTTGTGAACAGATCAGCGAATTTTGCATTACTGGACAGGGAAAGGAAAAAGCCCTGGACATTCAGCCTTTTCCGAGTTATAAAAAAACGATTTTTGGTCTGCACCAGACCAATGAATACCTGAATTCAAAAACCAACGATCAGCCCATTCCCAATCATGGTTTCGATTCCATACAACCTGAAATAAAATTACTGGGAATCGAAGGTTCTCTAATTGAAATTGCTGGTTTCAGAAAACTTTCGGCGATCACCGAAACGGTAAATACGCACCTGAAGTTTTTTCAGAAGTATGCTGAAGTTTTCCCGGTGCTTTCAGAAAGCGTTTCGCATATCGAATTTGACAACAGCCTTTCGGAAAAAATCAATTCGGTGATCGACCGGTTCGGAGAAATGAAGGATGATGCCTCTCCCCTGTTACAGGAACTCAGGCGATCGATAAATTCGGTTAGAGGCAGGATCAATTCCAGTTTTAACAGCGCTCTGTCTACCTATAATTCTTATGGCTATCTTGATGAGATCAGGGAAAGCGTGGTGGAAAATGTTCGGGTGCTTGCCGTAAAGGCCATGTACCGAAGAAAGGTGAAAGGGGGAATCATGGGAAATTCCAAAACCGGGAGCATCGTATATATTCAGCCTGAAGCGACCTATCAGTATACCCGCGAACTGAACAACCTTGAATACGAAGAGAAAGAAGAGATCAAACGAATCCTGAAAGAATTAACCGAGTTCGCCCGGCCCTATCGCGAGGTTTTGATCGAATACCAGGAATTGCTCAGCGACCTGGATGTAATTGCAGCCAAATCTAAATATGCCGAGCAGATCAACGGTCTTCTTCCGAAGATCAGCAAAGACAGGGAACTCGAGTTAAAAGAAGCTTATCATCCCCTGCTTTATCTCAGTAATAAAAGAAAAGGGGAAAAAACCTTTCCTCAAACCATAGAACTGGCTTCCGACAATAGGATTATAGTAATTTCCGGTCCAAATGCCGGTGGAAAAAGTATCACCCTCAAAACGGTTGGCCTTCTCCAGGTCATGCTGCAAAGCGGGATCCTGATCCCGGTTCATGAATATAGCCGCGTTTGCCTGTTCAATAAGATACTTACAGATATTGGCGACAACCAGTCTATCGAAAATCACCTGAGTACCTACAGCTACAGGCTGAAGAATATGAATTATTTCTTGCGGAAATGCGATGATAAAACACTTTTCCTCATCGATGAATTTGGGACCGGAAGTGATCCGGAACTGGGTGGAGCTCTGGCAGAAACCTTCCTCGAGGTTTTTTACGAAAAAGGTTCCTACGGAATCCTGACCACGCATTACGCCAACCTGAAGAAACTGGCGAACGAAATGCCTGAGATGAGCAATGCGAACATGATGTTCGATAACAAGACCCTGGAACCGGTCTATAAACTTCAGGTTGGTGAAGCCGGAAGTTCCTTTACTTTCGAGGTGGCTCAGAAGAACGGGATTCCCTATAGCCTTATCAACCGCTCTAAAAAGAAGGTTGAAAGAGGAAAGATTCGCTTCGACCGAAGTATTGCCAAGCTTCAGAAGGAACGTTCAGAATTACGAAAAACCACCGACTCTTTAAAAACCAAGGAAGAAAAAGCTGCAGCCGAAAAGGAAAAGCTCGAAGAGACCAATGCCAGAATACAGCAGAAACTGGAAAATTACCAGGAATTGTATGATTCCAACCAAAGATTGATCTATCTGGGCCAGAAGGTGAACGACATGAGCGAGAAATACTTCAACAATAAGAAGAAAAAGGAGCTGATCGGGGAATTCCTGAAAATGGTGGAAATTGAAAATTCCAAGCGCAAGAAAGAAGACATTAAAAAGCAGAAAGCCAAAAAAGCGCAGGAGCTAAAATTAAAGCAGGAAGTCCAGAAGAAGATTCAGCCTATTCGTGAAAAGAAGAAGGCCGAGAAAAAGAAAGAAGAAGCCATCAAAAAGGCTGAAGCCAATAAACCAAAGGCTAAACTAAAGGTTGGAGACCGGGTTCGGTTGGAAGACAGCAAATCGGTTGGTTCTATAGATACCATCGAAAAAGGAAAAGCGATCGTGAATTACGGGATGTTCACAACTTCTGTATCTTTAGATCAGCTGGAACTGGTGCAGGCGGCTAAAAAATAAAACCATGGCAGACTTACCTGTAAATAAAAAGATCATCCTGTTCGACGGGGTTTGCAACCTATGCGATGGTGCCGTACAATTTATAATAAAGCACGACAAAAAGGATGTTTTCAGATATGCGTCCCTGCAAAGTGAAATTGGTAAAACACTAGTGGCAGAGCGTGGCCTGGATCCAGACGAGATCGATTCCATCATGCTCATTGAGCCTGGAGTGGCCTATTACAGGAAATCCACGGCTGCACTTGAGATCGCCAGGGATCTTTCCGGCGGCTATTCGCTGCTTAAAAACTTCCTATTTATTCCGGAGGTGATGCGCGATGGCATTTACGATTTTATAGCTGCCAATCGCTATAAATGGTTTGGGAAAAAGGAACAATGCATGATCCCAACTCCCGAACTGAAAGCTAAATTTCTGGATTAGGCCTTTTCTGAAACCGTCTCGGCTTCCGGATGATAATCATCGTCCCATTCCTTCACATTCGGAGGGCCCATCATGTCTACCGATTTTGCTACCATTAACGAAACCGCCGCGTCACCGGTTACATTCACCACCGTTCTGCACATATCCAAAGGTCTGTCTACGGCAAAGATCAGGGCGAGTCCCGCCTCAGGAATTCCTGCCTGGGCCAGCACGATCACCAGCATCACCATTCCCGCTCCGGGAACAGCTGCTGAACCTATTGAAGCCAGAGTAGCCGTTGCGATGATTCCCAGCTGAGTTCCTAAGGTAAGGTCCATCCCAAAGGCCTGCGCAATAAAGATCGCAGCCACAGCCTGGTATAAACTGGTTCCATCCATATTAATGGTCGCACCTATGGGCAATACAAAACTGGTAACTTCTTTGTTAACTCCCATATGCTCCTCTACTCTTTCCATGGTAACTGGCAGCGTGGCCGCACTGGAACTGGTTGAAAACGCAAGTAGCTGGGCTGGAGAAATTCCGTTGATAAAGAAAGAAGGGGTGTTTTTAGTAAAGATCCAAACCAAAAGAATATAAACTCCTATCATCATGGCCAGCCCGATAAGCACCGTTAATGCATACATGGCAAGCGCCGCGAACAGATCGGTACTTGGAGATTCCACCACCAGCGCTGCAAGTAATGCAAATACACCGTATGGAGCTGTTAACATGATGAGATCGATCATTTTCAGGATAACCTCGTTAAAACCGTCAAAGAAATCCTTGACCGGTTTTGCCGTCTTTTCCGGAATCAGGATAAGTCCAATTCCGAAGAAAATAGCGAAAAAGATCACCTGCAACATATTGCCATTATCTCCAGCAGCACCAATAATGTTGCTGGGTACAAGGTCTTCTAGGGCCTGAAGTGGCCCGGCATCTTTTTGTCTCTGGGCATCAGATATACGAACCGAAGCATCACCCTCATAGCTGGCGATGAGATCTGTTCTTGTGTCTTCTGATATTGTCCTACCCGGGCCAATGATATTAACCATCACTAAACCAATACTCACCGCGATCACCGTGGTAACTATATAAGTGGCAATGGTACGGGTCCCCATTTTGGATAATTTGGAGATATCCTTTAGATCAGAAATTCCCTTGATAAGAGAAGCCAGGATCAATGGCACTGCAATTAATTTAAGGGCATTGATGAAAATGTTCCCGAAAGGTTTTATCCAGTCGCTAACAAAATCGGCTCCCCAGCTAAAATTGGTCAGGATCAGGGCGAAGAGTACCCCGGCTACCATTCCTAATAATATTTGCCAGTGCAGTGCGAGTTTTTTCATTCTTTAGTTTTCTAATATTAGATTTTTGAAGATTTATTCTGAAGGTAAAAATCGGCTAAGACCAATGCAGCCATTGCTTCCACGATGGGAACAGCTCTTGGCACCACGCAGGGATCGTGTCTCCCTTTTCCCTGCATCTCTACCTCTTCTCCTTTCGAATTGATCGTATGCTGTTTTTGCATCAGGGTAGCAACCGGTTTAAAGGCGACCTTGAAATAAATATCCATCCCGTTGGAAATCCCACCCTGGATTCCACCGCTTAAGTTGGTTTGAGTGGTCCCATCGGCATTGAACTGGTCATTGTGCTCGCTGCCTCTCATTTTGGTGCCTTCAAAACCACTTCCGTATTCAAAGCCTTTTACGGCGTTGATGGAGAGCATGGCTTTTCCGAGTTCAGCATGAAGTTTGTCAAATACCGGTTCCCCAAGACCTTTCGGAACATTTTTGATCACGCATTGTACAGTTCCGCCAACAGTATCTCCTTCAGACCGGATTTCCTTAATATAGGCTTCCATCTTTTTAGCCATTTCAGGATCTGGGCATCGCACGGGATTCTTTTCGATTTCTGAAAAATCCAGTTCAGTATATGATTTTTGTAATTCCATTTTTCCTACGGAAAAAACAAAAGCATTGATCTGAACCTTCTGAAGCAGTTGCTTGGCGATACTTCCCGCCACTACCCTGCAGGCAGTTTCACGGGCAGAAGATCTTCCACCGCCACGATAGTCCCGGACCCCATACTTTTCGTCATAGGTATAATCGGCGTGGGATGGCCGGTAAGTATCCTTGATATGAGAATAATCCTTGGATTTCTGGTTCGCGTTTTTGATCACAAAACCAATAGGAGTACCTGTAGACTTTCCTTCAAACATCCCGGAATAGAACTCAACAGTATCAGGCTCCTTGCGCTGGGTTACGATGGCAGACTGGCCAGGGCGTCTCCTGTCCAGGTCATTCTGTACTTTTTCTACATCTATTTCCAGACCGGCCGGGCAACCGTCTATAATTCCGCCTATGGCAACACCATGTGATTCGCCAAAAGTGGTTAATCTGAATAAATTTCCAAAGGAATTTCCGGGCATTTAAAGGATTTTGAACAAATGTAATTTTTTAAGAAGATATTTAAAAATGGAATTCAGTTTTATGTTACTTCCGATCCCATTTAGAAACTGAAAAAATTATATTCAAAACCTTAAATAAAGAAACTATATAATAGATGTATAAATCAAAGAAGCAGTAATTATGCTTTTTCTTCCAAAATCTCATCAATGGCCGCTATAAGGGTGTCCATGTCAAAAGGTTTGGGAAGGAACATGGTGGCACCGGCTGCCAGGCAGATTTCATCCACATTATGCAAGGCAGACATCATAATTATAGGCAGCTCTTTGAATTGTTGCTCTTTTCTCAATTCGGAACACACATCGGTACCATCAACACCAGAGATGAGCTTATCAAGGAGCACTAATTCAATATCATGAGCTAGAATCTTGTCTTTGGCGGTAGCGGGTTGCTGCGTCACCACCACTTCATGTCCCTTGAATTCCAGGATATCCTGAATCATGATCCCTATGGTTTGATCGTCATCAACAATTAAAATTCTAGCCATATTTAGTTATTTAGTGGTAGAGTAAAAGTGAATTCGGAGCCTCTTCCAAACTCGCTTTCCAAAATTATCTTTCCTTGGTGCCTTTCAATAATTTCTTTTGACAGGAACAGCCCAATTCCAAAACCGGAATAGGTATATTCATTCTTGGATTCGACACGGTAAAAGCGTTTAAAGATATTTCTCCTGTCGTTCTCCTTGATGCCTATGCCTGTATCCTTTACACTTACAGCTGCAAATTTACTATCAATTTGATGTACTTTAACCTTAATATGTTTGTTTTCCGGGGAATATTTATAAGCATTGGTGAGAAAGTTAATAAGTACCTGACCAATCCTACCCCTATCTGCCTCTACCATGAAAGATCCTTCGTGCTGAACCTCGATTTGAACATCAGGATGAATATCTGAAAGTTCCTGCACTATATGGTCTACCTGTTGGTTAAGCTGAAAATGTTCACGATTCAATTTTAATTCGTTAGTTTCAAGCCTGGAAAGGTCCAGCATTTCAGAGATCAGAACTATCAATCTTTCTATTTGATCTTCGATCTTTCCAAGATAAGGTTCAACCGGAACCTTGGTTTCACTAATTTTACCATGCATCATTTTTTGAAGCAACTGAACATAACCTTTAATAGAAGTAACAGGCGTTTTTAATTCATGACTCACCAGTTTTAGAAAGCTTTCTTTTTCCTGTTCAATCTCTTTTAGCCTTTCAATTGGAGTACTGGTACTAATCCAGGAAGAAACCTTATCTTCTTCATCTAAAACCGGGATGGCTCTCCACAAATGCCATTTATAGTCTCCTTCCCTGTCTTTGATCATCAATTCCATGTCAAGTTCACAGCCCGTTTCCAGACTTTCACTAACATCCATTTTTGCTTTTTGAAGATGATCTGGATGAATGAAAGGCCACCACTTTTTCTCGATGAGCTGTTCCATACTCAAGCCTGTATAATCGAGCCAGCTCTTATTAAAGAATACGGGGTCACCGTTAGAATTTGACAAACTTACTTTATGAGGCATGAAATCGATCAGTTCCCTGAATTCCTTTTCCCGTTTTTGATTCTGTGCATTCAAGCGTTCACGGTTGGTTACATCCTGGGCAACTACCCCTATACCAACTATTTCCCCATCAGAGTCATATTGAGGCATATAGGAAAAATCAAAATAAGATTTAACCATGCTGCCGTTCACCCTATGTTCTATGGGCAAACCTTCGGCATGATAAGGAACGCCATCATAAAAAACCTGGTTTAAATATGATTCTATACCCTGGTCCTTTACCTCCGGAATAACCTCGAATAAAGCTTTGCCAACCACATTGTCTCCTTTACCCCAAACTTTGCGGATGGGCATATTCGCAAATTCAATAATGTAATCGGCTCCCCTCAAAAAGGTGATCAGAGCCGATGAGGAATAAATAAGTCCTTTATATTGAAACAGTTTTTCTTCCAGATTAGACACAGAATCCTTATAACCAGAAACCTGGGCCTCCAGCTCTTCATTTCTCTCTCGAAGTTTTTCAAGCTCCTGCTCTAATTCCCGAATCTGTAATTCTTCCTTCATCAACTCTTATTTGAGACGAGTTAAATGTAAGATTTTGGAATTGCGCAAGCCTAAGATTTAAGATGGATTAACAAAACTTTGGATAATCTTTATTTTTTGAGGGAATTCCGAAGAATGCTAACGGGGTGTTGAGCGATTCTGCCGGTACCATCTTTGATCTGGTGCCTGCAACTGGTACCATTAGCTGCAATGATCACCGATTTATCTGCCTTTCTTATGGCAGGAAAAAGCGAGTTTTCTCCAATGCGCATGCTTATCTCGTAATGCTCTTTTTCATAGCCGAATGAGCCAGCCATCCCGCAACAACCGGAAGCGATAATGAAAACCTTGTAATTCTCGGGAAGATTGAGAATATCAAAGGTTCTGCTGGAATTAGACAGGGCTTTCTGGTGACAATGTGCATGAATCTTTATCGTAGCTTTTTTGTTAGTGAACTGTTCTTTCGTAATATTTCCCTGGGCTATTTCCTGCTTAAGGAATTCTTCGACCAAAAAGGTGTTAGCAGATAGCCTTTTAGCTGCTTCCTTATCATCTGCAAGCCTTAAATATTCATCGCGAAAACTGAGTATCGCAGAGGGTTCAATTCCAATAAGCAGGTTGTTCTCATCTATAAGTCCCTGGAAAATTTCTACATTTTGATTAGCCAGCTTTTTAGCTTCGGTTAGAAAACCTTTAGAAAGGTAACTTCTGCCACTTTCCGGATGATCTATCAATTTGATATGATAATTTAATTTGGCGAGTAAGTTAAGCGCATCCTTTCCAACCTTTACATCCAGGTAATTGGTAAATTCATCATTAAAAAGATAAACAGTCTTAATATAATTTGGCCTGGTGAACTTTTCTTTATGTGACTCATAATAGGCTCTAAGGCTTTGCTTTTCGATCACAGGCAATTCCCGTTCTTTTGCGACGCCTAAAACCGATTTGACAACTCCGGAAGAAAAAGAATTAGACAATAAGAACCGGGAAATACCAGGAACTTTTGAAGCCATGGCATTTTGCCGCGTGATATTGGCAAATGCCCAGTCTCTTAAGGAAGGTTTATTTGATTTATGATACTGGTGTTGAAATTCAGCTTTTAAAGCCGCCATATCCACATTAGAAGGGCATTCGCTTTTACAGCCTTTACAGCTGATACACAAATCCAGTACTTCTTTTAACTCTTTATGATCAAACCGGTTAGGTTTTTCTGAATTCGTTAGAAATTCTCTTAGTGCGTTCGCCCTGGCCCGGGTAGTGTCTTTTTCATCCTTGGTGGCACGATAACTCGGACACATGGTTCCTCCAGCTTCAACCGACTTGCGACAATCTCCACTTCCGTTACATTTCTCGGCCATTCTAAGCACCCCTTCGGCATCCGAAAAATCCATGATAGTTTCTATATCTGGTTCCTTTCGATCCGGCTGATATCTCAGCGAGGTATCCATAGGAGGAGCATCCACTATCTTTCCGGGGTTAAAAATAGAATGAGGATCAAAGATATTTTTTAAATCCTTAAGCAGCTGGTAGACATGTTCTCCATACATCAATTTTATGAATTCGGCACGAACCCTTCCATCTCCGTGCTCACCGCTAAGGGACCCGTTATATTTTTTTACCAGTTTTGCAACGTCGGTAGTGATGCTTCGGAACAGTTTGACGTCAGCCGATTTTTTTAGGTCCAGAATCGGCCTTAAGTGAATTTCACCCGCTCCCGCATGTGCATAATACACCGCCTGCTGACCGTATCCCTTCATAATATCACTAAATTCTGAAATATAATCTGCCAGCACCGGCAGGGCTACAGCCGTATCTTCGATACATGCAACTGCCTTGCGATCGCCCTTCATATTTCCTAAGAGGCCAAGGCCGGCCTTCCGAAGTTCTAAAGCAAGCTCTATTTGTTCAGCATATAAAACCGGGTAGGAATATCCAAGTTTGGAGTTTTCCATAGTTTCCTGTAAGGCCTTTAGCTGATTTTCCAGATTTTCCGAAGACTCCGATCTTAGCTCCAGCATTAAGATTGCCTGCGGATCGCCTTCTATGAAAAACCGATTTTCCTTGTATTTCAGGTTTTCGCTGGTACAGTCCAGGATAACCTTATCCATCATTTCACAGGTATACAGCGAATGTTTCATAGCCGGGACCACGGCCCGCATACAGGCGTCGATACTCGAGAAATGCGCCGCGATCATAGCCGTATGTTTGGGAGGTAGCGGGTCTAACTGAAGACAAATTTCAGTTATAAAAGCCAGGGTGCCTTCGCTTCCTGATATAAGTTTGCAAAGATCAAAATCATTTGCACTTTCCTGGAAAACCGAACTGTCCAACAATTCATCGAGCGCATAACCGGTATTTCTGCGGTGAAGACTTGCAGGAGGATACTTTTCCCTGATCTCAGCCTGATTCTTCGAATCCTTCAGTATTTTATCAAGGTTTCGGAAAATTTCACCTTCCAGGTTCTGAAGTTTCAATTTCTCAAGATATTCAGATTCTGAAACATCCTTGAATTCAGCTTTACTACCATCGCTCAAAATTACTTTGAGTGAAATAAGCTTATCCCGGGTGGTTCCGTATTTGATCGAAGTGGTTCCACTGGAATTATTTCCTACCATCCCTCCTATCATACACCGGTTGGAGGTAGATGTATTGGGCCCAAAGAAAAGTCCGTGTTTTTGTAATTTTCTATTCAGATCGTCCCTGATCACTCCCGGCTGTACACGAACCCTTTTATTTTTCGGATCAATTTCAAGAATATCTGTAAAATTTCGGGAAACATCCACCACGATTCCGTTTCCAGTACATTGGCCGGCAAGGGAAGTTCCAGCAGTTCTGGGAATAAGGGAAGTATGGTGTTTTTTGGCGAATTTGATAAGTTTAATCAGATCCTCTTCATCCAATGGATAACATACCGCAAGCGGGATCTCTCGATATACGGAGGCATCGGTGGCATAGATACTTTTCCACAGATCATCATAATATAAATTGCCGTTCAGGGATTGGGCTAAATCTTTTAGGGCTTCGATCTTTTCCATACTCAAATTTAGAAGATTTCCGGTTTCAGGCTTAACAGTTTTTTAAATAATATTAACAATAGATTTGCGGTGGCTCACGTTTGTATAATGGTTTAACTTATAAATTTGCTCAAAAACAAATCAATCAAACATGAAAAAAATTGTTCTTTTTGCAGCTTTCGTTTTAGGAGGTGTTTTGTTCCATCAGGCTAATGCACAACGTATTGCCGACAATGCTATAGGATTGCGTATAGGTGGTGGTGGCGGATATGGAGCTGAAATCTCCTATCAGAGAGCTATTGGTGGTGATAATAATAGACTGGAATTCGACCTGGGATGGAGAGACGACAGTCATTTCGATGCGATCAAGCTCGTGGGATTATACCAGTGGGTCTGGAATATTGAAGGCGGATTTAACTGGTATGCCGGCGCTGGTGCTGGTCTAGGGAATTTCGACGATAACAGGCACAATAACGACGGTTTATTCGCATTGATCGCTGGAGATATAGGTATTGAATATGATTTTGATTTCCCCCTACTTATTTCCCTGGATTTCAGACCGGAGATAGGTTTTTCAAATTATGACGATCACGATGATTTCACCCCAGACATTGCAATAGGATTACGATATCAGTTTTAGATTTTCTTAAATAGGTTTAAGAAAGGAAAGGTGGAGCTTTTTAGATGGCTCCACTTTTTTTATGCCTTAACCAGCGCTTTTTTATACAGGTCTTCGTACATGGGCACGATCTGGTTCACATCAAATTTTCTTGCGGCTTCCAGGGCCTGTGTCTTGAATTTGACCAGTTTATCAGGATCTTTCAAAATCGAGATCGCGCTTTGCGCCATAGCCTCAACATCACCTACCTCATGAAGGAAACCAGAGAAACCATCAATATTTACCTCAGGTAAACCTCCAGTATTTGAAGATATTACAGGAACTGAGTGAACCATAGCTTCAAGTGCAGCCAGGCCAAAACTTTCAGTTTCAGATGGAAGAAGAAACAGGTCTGAAAAACACAGAATCTTGTCAATTTCATTACTCTGTCCCAGGAATAAAACCCGCTCGCGTATATTCAATTCCTTGACCAGTTGCTCAGCCATTTCCCGTTCAGGCCCTTCCCCAACCATCATTAATCTGGCCTTTACATCCTTCTGAATTCTATAAAAAATGTTCACTACATCCTCTATTCTTTTTACCTTTCGGAAGTTACTCACATGGGTAATGATCTTTTCATCATCATCTGCCATGAGGGCTCTCTGACAATCGGTAAAACTCTTTTGCTGAAATTTGGATACATCTATGAAGTTCGGGATCACATCGATCTCTTTAGTGATCTCAAAGAACTTCAGGGTATCTTCCCTCAAGCTAAGAGAAACAGAGGTGACAAAATCGCTATTATTAATACTGAAGGTCACTGCAGGCTTATAGAACGGATGATTCCCTACCAGAGTTATATCGGTTCCGTGAAGCGTGGTAACCATAGGTAAATAAATCCCTTCTTCCTCCAGCATTTTCTTGGTCATATAACCCGCATAAGCATGAGGGATCGCGTAATGCACGTGAAGAAGTTCGATGCCATAATGCTTTACCACGTTAACCAGTTTACTGCTCAGGGCAAGCTCATAAGGCTGGTAATGAAACAAAGGATATTCCGGAACATTAACCTCATGAAATCTTATATGACTGGAGATGGTCTCCAGCCTCACCGGTTGCTTGTAGGTTACGAAATGGATCTCATGCCCTCGTTTGGAAAGCGCAAGTCCCAGTTCGGTTGCTACAACGCCGCTCCCACCAAAGGTAGGATAACATACAATGGCTATTTTCATGGATCAATAATCTATAGATTCGTAAATGATTTTTTGTATTTCAGATCTAATATCCGCACGAATAAGCTTGCGATTATTGGAGTCGGGATAGGTTCTGTTAGACAAAAATACGTAAACAATCTCTTCTTCCGGGTCTGCCCAGGCAAATGTTCCGGTAAAGCCGGTATGACCAAAGCTCATCATCGATACACAATCACAGGTGGGCCCACCTCCGCTTAACTGGGGTTTATCAAAGCCCACTCCCCTGCGCACATTATCTTCACAATAATAACAGGTGTTGTATTTGTCTATTATTTCCTTACTGAATAATCGCTCATCCCCATATTTACCACCATTTAAGAAGGTTTGCATGATCTTGGCGACATCATTCGCGTTACTGAAAAGCCCTGCATGCCCTCCAATTCCACCCTGCATGGCAGCTCCCTGATCATGAACATAGCCTCTAACCACCTGTCTTCGCCAAAGCCGGTCATCTTCGGTAGGAGCTATCTGCAGGCTGTCAAAGCGCGTAAGCGGTATAAAACCGGTATAGGTAGCACCCAAAGGCCTGTAGAGCTCTTTCTGAGTGATAGCATGTAAAGTGGTTTCGAAATATCCCTCCAGGTAATACTTCAGCAAATAATAGGGCAAATCACTGTATTTATACTGAAGTCGCCTTTCCAGCTCACTTTTTTTAATTACATCAACAATGGTATCTCCTATATCTTTCCTGATGAACATGTTTTTAGCTACCGGTAAACTGAATATATCAGAAGGAGTATCGCTATAGAAGTCGGGGGAAAGTTTCCGGGTTTTGGGTTCCAGGGTAGAAATATAAAATGGGATCCATGCCTGAAGCCTGGCGTAATGCATTAGCATATCCTGCAGTTTGATCTTCCCTTTATTCGAATTCTGAAAAACAGGCAGCAGTTCTTCCAACCTGGTTTCAAAATCCACTACTCCTTCTTCGTCCAGCTTCATCACCATGGGCAAGGTAGCCAGGATCTTTGTTAATGAAGCGAGATCATAGATGGTCGTATCGGTTACCGGAAGCTCCTTTTCATAGGTTTGATATCCGAAATTCTTCTGGTAGATCACCTTATTCTTTCTGGCGATCAAAACCTGGGCACCAGGGGTCATTTTTTCTGCGATGGCATAATTCACGATACTATCGATCTTTTTCAGTTTTGCTGAATTCATTCCAACCTGCTCCGGAGTTCCGTAGGATAGTCTGTCGATAGAATTAGTATTAAACCCGGTCCCTTCTGGGAATTCATGAAAAATACTAACCGGGAGCCTGCCTTTTGCCGGAAGTCCGCCAAAAAGTACCTGTGCCACCTTTTGCTGGGCGACCGGGTGATTTTGATAACCTACTACGATCCCTTCCAGGTTGGCATAGCTTGGAATATCCATCAAAGCATAAGGTCGTGAAAAAAGGGAAAGAATGGTTTTATTCTGCCGGGCGATCTCATGCAGCCATACCGTTTCATTTCGGGTGAATTTATAGGCTGCCCACGGACTGTTATCCGGCTTATGGAATCCCACCACTACAGTGGTATACTCCTCAAGTTTTTTCAGAAGTTCCTTTAAACTTTCAGCTTTTACCCAATCTACCTGCGTGTATTTGCGAAGCTGCTTCAGAAACGGGCTTCCGTCATCGTTTCCAAAATTCACATAGGCGATCTTTTGTTTATCCAATTTTTTAATCGGAACAACTGCCTTGTTATTCTTCAATAAGGTCACCGCATTTTCGAACAGGTCTTCCAGGAGTGCCTGATCTCTGCTGGTATTGAGTTCTTCGTGAAGATAACTGGTATTTATAGGCGCAAATTCATTCAACCCAACCTTATATTTTGCATTTAGGATTTTCTTAACCGATAATGCCAGACGTTCTTCAGAAATAATTCCCGAGTTATAAGCATCCACAAGGCTCTGAGCTCCTTTTGCCACATTTTCGCTCATCAAAAGTATATCGTTCCCGGCAAGGAAGGCATCCAGGTCTACCTCTCCGGTTTTTTTGTTTTTAGAAACCCCTTTCATTCCAAGGGCATCTGTAAATATCAGGCCGTTAAAGCCCATATTTTTCTTCAGAATATTGGTGGTTATATTTTCTGAAAGTGAGGCCGGTAAGCCTTTTGTAGGCTCCAGCTCCGGAACATCCAGGTGGGCGACCATGATACTGCTTAAGCCCTGCGGGATCAATTCCTTATACGGAAAAAGCTCAACTTCATCTATTCTATCAGCTGAAAACTGTATCGTTGGAAGGGCTTTGTGAGAATCGGTATCGGTATCTCCATGCCCCGGGAAATGTTTGGCTGAACTCAATACTCCTTCCCTGTGCATCCCTCGCATAAAGGCAAGTGCTTTTTGACTTACATTGTCTTTATCTTCTCCGAACGACCGGTTACCGATGATAGGATTCAGCGGATTGGTATTGATATCTACAACGGGTGCAAAATTAAAATGCACACCCAGTCTTCTGGCGTGCCTGGAAATAGCCGCACCAGCCCTTTCGATCAATTGTTCATCTTCGATCGCTCCCAGGGTCATGTTCCATGGCAAGGCAAAGGTACTGTCCAGCCGCATAGCTAGGCCCCATTCGGCATCCATTCCCACCAGCAATGGGATTCTAGACATCTCCTGGAATTCATTGGTAAGTTTGGCTTGTTTCAGCGGTCCGCCTTTTGAAAAAATAAGACCGCCAATATGATGCTCCTTAATAAGCTTTCGAATAGTATCTGCCTCATCATCATTCTGAGACCAGATACTGGCCATGAACAACTGACCCACCTTTTCTTCAAGGTTCATCGAGTCATAGATACTATCTACCCACTGCTTTTGGGCAATATGATCTTCAGCCCTAAGGGGATTCGTGATCTGCGCGGTTAAAGTATTGGAAATAAGAAAAAAAATAAAAAAGAATCCGGTAATCCAGAGCGATCTCAACTTCATTAATTCAAAAATCGTTTATGCCAGCTTTCTGATGCCGGTATCTCCCAGTCATTGAGATATTCGGCTTTATTATTTACAAGATTGTTAAATACGATGGTATTTGCCGAAACAGCACGCTGCTTGGCCATTTTTCGGAAATCGGCTAAACTTTTATAGGCGATGAATTCTCCCTGCTTATAAGAGACATTCATTTTATCGAGGAGGTCTACCTCATATTCCTTTTCCAACTTCTGAATAAAATGAACTGAAGCATCGATGGAACATCCTGAAGCAGCGTTAAGCTGCTGATCAAGAGCTAAGGTAATAAACCGCCTGTATTTGATATCATAGGAAGCCTTAAGCTCTGCTCCGTGAGCAGTCCATTTCTCGATAAAGGCATCTAATTTTGAAGATATTTCCTGAACTTCCTGTTCGGTAAAAGACCTGTTTGCCTGGTAAATCCAAACCCTGGAACTATCAGGAAGGCTTTCGAAAGGTACTAACATAAGGGCTACATTTGAGTTGTTACAAATCTAATTCTTTTAGCCCTCAGCTCAAATATAGTACCGGGTTTTAACTTTTGTAGATTTTTACAGATCCTCAGCTTCAGCTATGAGTTCAGCAACATCCATCACTGCCACGCTGTCTTCTTTTTCCTTGTTCTTCACACCATCTGTCATCATGGTGTTACAGAAGGGACAACCAGCTGCTATGATCTCTGATTCGGTTTCGAGAGCCTGCTCGGTTCTTTCAATATTCACATCTTTATTTCCTGGTTCCGGCTCCTTGAACATTTGTCCACCACCAGCACCACAGCAAAGTCCGTTTTTCTTGCATTTACGCATCTCTACCAGCTCCACTTCCAGTTTTCTCAAAAGGTCACGCGGGGCTTCGTACTCCCCATTGGCACGGCCTAAATAGCATGGATCATGGAAAGTGATCCTTTTTCCTTTGAATTTACCTCCCTCAACTTTGAGCTTACCTTCATTCAGTAGGGTTTTCAGGAACTGGGTATGATGCATTACCTCATAATTTCCTCCAAGTGCCGGATATTCATTTTTAAGGGTATTAAAACAATGCGGACAGGCAGTAACTACTTTTTTGATCTCGTAACCATTAAGCACTTCGATATTGGTCGCCGCCTGCATTTGAAACAGGAATTCGTTTCCTGCTCGTTTGGCCGGGTCACCGGTACAGCTTTCCTCTGTTCCCAAAACAGCAAAATCTACCCCCGCCTCATGTAATAGTTTCACAAAGGCTTTGGTGATCTTTTTGGCACGGTCGTCGAAACTCCCGGCACAGCCCACCCAGAATAAAACTTCGGGTTTTTTACCTTCTGCCATATATTCGGCCATTGTAGGAACCTTTAGTGCTTCTGCCATATTGCTGATCTTTATCTTATTCTTAAATTCTTAATTTATTTTTCCTGAGCCCAGTTCAAGCGATCCATCTGGTTGTAGGGCCATGGAGCGCCGTTATTCTCAATATTCGTCATGGCGATGGCCAATTCATTTGGAGCGGCACTTTCTTCCATAACCAGGTACCTCCTCATATCCACAATAATAGAAAGCGGATCGATCCCCACCGGACAGGCCTCCACACAGGCATTGCAGGTAGTACAGGCCCAAAGTTCTTCTCTCAGGATATAATCGTCCAGCAATTTCTTGCCATCATCTTCGAATTTACCGTTTTTATTGATGATCTCCCCCACTTCTTCAACACGGTCGCGCGTATCCATCATGATCTTTCTTGGTGAGAGCTTCTTTCCGGTCTGGTTAGCCGGGCATTCCGAAGTACATCTACCACATTCGGTACAGGTATAGGCATTGAGCAACTGAACTTGGTTCAGGTCGAAAATATCGGAAGCTCCAAACTTCTCTGGCTCTTCGTCTTCCTCGCCTTCGGCAGGAGCCGCAAATGGATCGGCATTTGGATCCATCATTAATTCCACCTCTTTTTTCACCGATTCCAGGTTATTTAGTTCTCCCATTGGATTCAGTTTTGAAAGGTAAACATTCGGGAAGGCCAGAATAATATGCAGGTGTTTCGAGTAATACAGATAATTCAGGAAAAATAGAATTCCCAATATGTGTAACCACCATGCAATTCTTTCAATAAAGATAAGAGTCGAATTACTAAGTCCCTCCATCCATGGCAGTAAATACTGACTTATAGGAAAACTTCCCATGATTCCGGCTTCCGAAGCATAATGATCGGCACCATTTAACTGGAGCTGATAATCGGCTGCATTCATGGTTAGGAACAAAATCATCAAAACCATTTCGAAATACAGGATATAATTGGCATCATTCTTTGGCCATCCTTTCAACTCTCTTGCGAGGAATCGCTGAATATGACTGATATTTCTACGGGTCCAGAAAATGATCACTCCAACAAGAACCAAAAACGCGAGAATTTCGAAACTAAAAATAAGTACATTATAAAAACCACCCAGGAAAGAAAAGATCCGGTGAGTTCCAAAGATCCCATCAATAATAATTTCCAGAACCTCAATATTGATTATGATAAATCCAACGTATACAATAATATGCAGAAATCCGGCGAATGGTCTTTTCACCATTTTGCTCTGCCCCATCGCCACTCTCGCCATTTTAGCAAATCGCTCATTAGAACGGTCTGAGCGGTCTATTTCCCTACCCAGTTTTATATTCCGGATGACGCGTTTGATGTTTCTGGCAAAAAAGCCTATACCTGCCACAAGGGCAATTACAAAAAGGATCTGTGCAAGAATCTGCATGGTTGGTTATTTTAAAGAATCTTTCGGAGGATCGTATTCCCCTGGATTTTTTCCGAAAACTGAAAAATGAACATAACGCTTCGGATTCAGTTTTACATCCTGAAGCAATTCTTCCAGTTGTTTGGTAGCCCGATCCAGGTTATTATAAACGGCATCATCATTTATCAGTTTCGCTGCTGTACCATCACCATTGTTCAGTTTATTAGACACCGCTTCAAAATCTGCGATCACTTTCTCAAGATCAGAAGTGATTTGATTGATGTTCATATTAGTAAGCGTGTCTGAAAACTTATTGAAATTGGTCGACATTTCATCCAGATTGGTGAATGTCCTGTCCAGTTTTTCGGAATTCCCCTGAACAAGCCCCTGCAATTCATTGGCTGTCACCTTGAAGGATGCTACAGTCGCATCCAGGTTTTTAAAAGTTCCGCGGATATTATTTCTGGTAGAATCGTCAAGTATCTGGTTGATGGCAGTAAGCATGGAATCTGCGCTTACAATGGTTCCTTCGAGTTTGTTCTGAAGCGGGGTAAGCCTGTCGTTTACCAGCTCCATGATCCCTTCTTCCTTCCCTCCGGCAAGCGTATCTCCCGATTTCGCCAAGCCTACATTCTCATCATATTTTGGAACGATGGCAAGAGTTTTACCACCTATGATCCCACCACCATAGATCTGGGCCTCGCTGTTTTTGGAAAATCTGAAATCGTTCTTCACGGTAAAAGTAACGATAAGATCGCCCTTGCGATTCAGGAAGTCGATACTGGTGATCTTTCCTACCTTAAGGCCGTTAATGGTAACTTCAGAGCTAGGTGACAATCCTTCCACATCATCGTAAACGGCATAAAAAGTTCGGCTGTTGTCCAGTAGATTTTCACCCTTTAGAAAACTATAACCGAAAATTAAGATCACTATCGCTATAATAGCTAGCAGGGCAGTTTTGACCTCTCTGGAATATTTCAAAAGCAAATTTTTTAAAGGATAAGCACAAATTTAGAAATAAAAATAGAAAAGGCATTCTATTTAAGTCTAGATTTTAACGCCTCGTTAACCGTTATCTTATCGTCATTCTTAAAGGCAACGATGTAACTGGTTGGATAACCCTTCTTTACGGCTTCTTCGTGTAATTGCTGAATTTTGAGGTAATCTGAGGTTTGGCCGTAGTAATATTTGAAAAGCTTACCCTCCTTTTCCCTTACGATATTTGTGAGCCCTTTAAAATTGTATGGCTTGGTATCGATCTTTTTGGAGCCCGCTGCGATCTGCACTTTAAAGGTTACATCGCGGTAAACCTGTGTTTCGGGTTGTGCCGGCCTGGTCTCCACATCAACATTGCCTTGCTCCTGCGCGATGCTTTCCAGGGTATTCAGGTTGATGGTATGGCTGTATTCAATAATGGCATTGGTGATAGATTGCGCCATTTTTTGCCTTCCGTTGCTGCTGTTTAAAAATGCTCCCTCCTGGTTATTGGTAAGAAACCCGGTTTCTATGAGCACGCTGGGCATATAGGTTTGATGCAGCACGATAAAACCGGCCTGCTTTACTCCCCGGTCCTTTCGCTTCAGTTTATTGGTGAATTCCTTCTGAACAAAATCAGCGAGCAGGATGCTCTGGTCAAGGTATTCTTCCTGCATAATAGTTAAACCTATAAAGGATTCCGGAGAATTGATATCGAAATCACTATAAGTAACTTCATAATCTTCCTCCAGGTAAATCACCGAGTTCTCTCGCTTGGCCACTTCGAAGTTGGTTTCATTCCTATGTAATCCCAACACGAAGGTTTCGGTACCGTATGCCTGAGAGCTATGCGCGTTACAGTGTACCGAAACAAAAAGATCGGCATTTGCATCATTCGCGATCTTCCCTCTTTGTTCCAGCGGAATAAAAACATCACTATCGCGGGTATAAACCACTTCAATCCCTTTTTCTTCAAGTGCTTTTCCCACCATTAGCACAATGCTAAGGGCTATATCCTTTTCCTTATAACCATTACCTATATTTCCGGTATCCTTTCCACCATGGCCTGCATCAAGAACCACTACGAATTTATCTGCTGAAGGAGGAATTTCAGCAGCCTGAAGGCTTAAAAAAGAGCCGATTAGTAATAATTGAAATACGAAAAGTTTAAGAAGGTTCGTTCTCATAAAAGGCTAACGCTTAAATGGGGTGAATATTTTAATTACTATTTTTCCTGTGCTCTCCAAAGTCAGCTGAAAAAATATATGTAATTTTGGATTTGCAAAAAGCAAGCCAATCCGTACAAAAATAGCACTTAAAGCATTGCAAACAAATATCCCGAATAGTCTTTTTTGCTTAGTTTTCACGCTGTTCTTTTCTCTTGTTCTGCAGTCACAGGAAATTGAGAACAATTCGGTTCCAGTTGAGGCTGAAAGGGATTCCATACCTGCAAATGTCAATGCTTCGGAGATGGACATTCAGGTCCAGGAACAGGATACCACTAAAACCGATACTGTACGAAAACCTCAGTTCCTCACCGATATCGTGACCTATACCGCTACCGATTATATGAGGTTAAGTTCCCGGGAGAACAAGATGTACCTTTATAATGAAGCGAAAGTGGTTTATGGTGACATGACAATCGAAGCCGGTCTCATTATTATAGATAATAAACGCAATGAAGTTTATGCCTACGGGATCGAGGATTCGCTCGGGGTTTATTCCCAAACACCTGTCTTTACCCAGGCCCAGCGGAAGGTAGAACCAGATTCCATCCGCTTTAATTTTGATACGGAACGCGCGCTGGTCTATAATTCAAGGACCAAGGAAGCCGAATTCAATGTGAAGGGCATGGTGACCAAACGGGAAAACGATTCGGTTTACTTCATGAAGAATGTGAGGTTTACCACTTCTGAAGATGTAGATGATCCCGATTATTTCTTCTATGCCAGACGTATCAAATTTGTACCAGACAAAAAGATCGTTTCCGGGCTGGTGAACATGTATATCGCAGATGTGCCTACGCCTATTGGACTTCCATTCGGGTATTTTCCTCTTACCGAAGAGGAAACTTCCGGGTTTATTATTCCTGCTGTTGGGGAAAGCCAGTACGGCTTCAACCTTCAGAACGGTGGATATTATTTTGCGATTAGTGATTATGTAGACCTGTTAACGCTTGGAAGTTATTTCACCAACGGGACCTATAACATGGAACTTACTTCTAATTATGCGTTGCGATATCGCTTTAGAGGAAATTTCAGCGTGAGATATGAGAAACGATTCAACAGTCAGCGTGGATTCCCCGATTTTAGTGAATCATCCAGTTACAACATAAGATGGTCCCATAACCAGGATGCAAAAGCCAATCCCACTTCGCGATTTTCGGCATCTGTGAACCTGGGAAGTAGTGAATATTACCAGGAGTCCATCAACCAGGCGAATACGGGGAACTTTTTGAACAACACTCTTAGCTCTTCGGTTTCCTACAGCAAAACCTTCGAAGGTGAACCGCAGGTGAATCTTAGTCTCGCGGCCAGGCATTCTCAGAATACGCGAACACAAAGCATTAATATGAGTCTGCCAACCTTGCAGCTCAGCATGTCAAGGATTTTCCCATTTGCCCCGAAAGTGGGAGCAAAAAAGGGCTTTATAGACAATATCAACCTCCAGTATAACCTACGGGCAGAAAACCAGATCGAAACTACCGATTCCTTGTTCTTTAAATCGGAAATGTTCAGGGATGCCAGGCTGGGTGCCCAGCACCAGATCCCGCTTTCCACCAACTTCAAATTATTTAAATATCTGAGTGTTAGTACAGGTGCAAATTACGAAGAAACCTGGGTCTCCAAAACCTTTGCTCAGTCATATGATCCTGCGTTGGGACAGGTTATAAGGGATACCATCAATGGTTTTGATTCCTATCGCACCTATAACTTTAATGCCAGCATGGGAACCACCATTTACGGGATCAAGAATTTTGGAGCAGATAAAAAAATTCAGGCGGTGCGACATGTGATGCGACCTTCGGTAAGCTACAGTCTGCGACCGAGTTTCGATCAATTTTATGACACCTACGAGCGGGCAGACCTGGCAGATCCAAGCCAGATAGAGCTTGTTGATTATTCGCGCTTTGACGGAACCCTGTACGGCGCACCTGGTAATACGTTTTCAAGTTCACTTGGTTTGAGCATTTCCAACCAGATAGAAGCTAAGGTGACTTCAAAAGACAGCACCGAGGTAGAACCGAAAAAAATTACCCTGCTCAATAACTTTAGCGTAAGCACCAGTTATAACCTTGCTGCCGATTCTTTAAGACTCTCCCCTATCGCCCTTCGAGGTTCCATCCCTATTATCGATAATAAGCTGGACATCAACTTTGGAGGAAACCTGGACATTTATGCACTAAACAACAATAATCGAAGGATAGACAAGCTGAATATCGAAAACGGAGGTAGTCTTTTCAGGCTTACGAACGGAAGCGTTAACTTTGGTTATTCCTTTTCTAATAAAGATTTTGAAGCCAGCGAAGAAGACGAGGAAGACGATAACATCGATAATGAAACCTTCCGTAATGGTGGCCGAAAGGACAATCTTTTCGGAAAAGGGATGGGCCAGGACGGCGAATTATTCGATGAAGACCCGTTTGAAGGAGAGGAAGAAGAAAACGAGAATACTTGGTATAATTACAGTATTCCGTGGGACCTTAGGCTGGCCTACTCCATGAATTATAACAATACAGCGAGGCAGAGTGAGATCAATACCCACTCCATCATGTTCTCGGGGAACGTGGAACTCGCTCCAAAATGGAAGATCGGGGTTAGTTCAGGATACGATCTGGTTGACCGTGGCTTTACTTTTACCCAATTCCGATTCCAGAGAGACCTGGACAGCTGGATGATGAGCTTTAGCTGGGTTCCGTTCAGCGACCGAAAATCCTGGAATTTCCTCATCAGGATCAAAGCAAATGTGCTTAAAGACATCAAGTACGAAAAACGAAGAGAGCGCGACAGACAGCTATAAGTTGAAGTACGAGGTTGGAAGTACGAGGTTTGAGGTACGAGGTTTGAGGTACGAGGTTTGAGGTACGAGGTTTGAGGTACGAGGTTTGAGGTACGAGGTTTGAAGTACGAGGTTGGAAGTACGAGGTTTGAAGTACGAGGTTGGAAGTACGAGGTTTGAGGTCTGAGGTTTAAGGTTTGAGGTTTGAGGTTTGAGGTTTGAGGTTTGAGGTTTGAGGTTAAAACAATTTAAATTTTCCGGATATGAAAAAAATTATTGAAACCAAAAATGCTCCGGCACCAATAGGCCCATACAACCAGGCGGTTTTTGCGGGAAATACCTTATATATTTCTGGTCAGATAGCCATCGATCCCGCAAGCGGAGAGCTGAAAACTGAAAATCTGGAAGAAGAAACCACCCTTGTTCTGGAAAACCTGAAGGCTATTTTGGAAGAAGCCGGCCTTAATCTGCATCATGTGGTGAAAACTTCCATCTTTATCAGCGACATGAATAATTTTGGAAAAATCAACGAGGTATATTCAAGATATTTCGATTCTGAAGATGCGCCTGCCAGGGAAACCGTAGAGGTCGCCAATCTGCCCAAATTTGTAAATGTGGAGATCAGCGCGATTGCCATCCAATTCTAAGGATTCAGAATAAAAAAAGGCCTTTTAAAGACCTTTTATTAGTAATCTTGCTGTAGCCGGATTGGTCGCCAGGGGAACATTATGAACATCACAAAGCCTCATGAGCATAAAAATATCGGGCTCGTGAGGATGTTTGTCCAGAGGATCGCGAAAAAAGATAACCATATCCACCCCTTTTTCAGCAATGCGTGCAGCGATCTGTGCGTCACCTCCTACCGGACCTGATAATAATTTTTCCACTTTATAGCCAGCAGCTTCGGTTTTAGCTCCGGTTGTTCCGGTTGCGATGATTTTAATATTGTTGGAATCCAGAATTTCCCGATGCTCGTTTAGAAATTGAACCATTTCGGGCTTTTTGCCATCATGTGCAATTATCGCGATCGTCTTCATATGTTAGGTAGATAAGATTTCGGAGATCCTCAGCAGATCCTTGTTTATAGTATGTTTTCCCTTAAGCGCCAGGTCCAGGCTACAAGCCTCAATTTCATTGTTCAGCATTCCCACCATCAGGTTCTTTTTTCCGTCCAGCAGTAGTTCAACAGCTTTTACCGATAACCGGCTTGCCAGCACCCTGTCGAAACAGGTGGGTCTTCCTCCTCTCTGGATATGACCCAGCACGGTAACCCTTGCATCATAATACGGAAGATTCTTTTTTACATAATCAGCAAGTTCAAAAACATTTTTCCCGGTTTTATCACCTTCTGAAACAACAACGATACTGGAGGTTTTTCCGGCTCTTCTACTGCGTTCCAATGAATCAAGCAATCTCTCTACTCCCAGGTCTTCTTCAGGGATCAGGATCTCTTCGGCTCCTGCCCCAATGCCACTATTTAAAGCAATGAAACCGGCATCACGGCCCATTACCTCTACAAAGAACAATCGATTATGGGAACTGGCGGTATCCCTGATCTTATCGATGGCTTCCACGACAGTATTTAGCGCTGTATCATACCCGATGGCATAATTGGTTCCGTTAATGTCATTATCAATAGTTCCGGGTACACCAATCACGGGAATATCGTGTTCCTGACTCAGGGCCAGTCCGCCTCTAAAAGTACCATCCCCTCCAATTAGTATCATGGCATCAACTTCTGCTTTCTTAAGATTTTCAGCTGCACGGGAACGACCTTCTTCCGTACGGAAATCTTTAGAGCGGGCACTTTGAAGAATGGTTCCCCCCTGGTTAATTATGTTTCGAACGCTACGGGCATTCAGCGGGATATATTCATTATTGATCATTCCCTGGTAGCCCCTGTAGTACCCAACACATTCGGTATGATAGTAGGCGCAGGTTCTTACCACTGCCCTGATGGCAGCATTCATTCCCGGGGAATCTCCTCCCGAGGTCATCACGCCTATTCGTTTAATTTTTCTACTCATAAAACATACATTGAACTATAAATCTACAAAACTAAGATCGATGCATCTGCCCGAATTTAGTTTCCATCAAATTTAATGGGATGTCCAGGAATCCACACTAATAAAATATTAAATTTTTGGACTATTAATTTCTGCCTGGGAAATTAATGTAATCGGGAGCCATGGATTCCATGCGTTCCTGCTGCTGTACTTCAGCAGCTGTTTTAACCAGTTCGGCATTCATGATCTTTCGCAAAAGCTCCTTAAAGGTATCGAAATCTACCGAATAGGATAAACCTATCCCCTGGGTGAAGCCTATCTCCTCGCCGATAAACTGAATATTGCTCTCCCTGTTGAATACCTTGGCCCGAAGCGTTCCTTCTTCATTTAACAGAAAATCGATCTCCAGGTCACCGATAATAACCGACTCTGTGATCCCTCCTATTGGCACACCTACCTGGCCGTTGATGATCACCCGGTCTGAAATCTGGGTGGATAGGGTAAGTCCAAAACGGTCTACCGTTTGCTGGTCTGGCGTTCGGTCGCCCTGAACATAATTTACCCCAACCTGGAATTTACCATCTTCATCAGCAAAAATATCATTCACGATACTGGACGCTCGCTCCGCAAGAGTCCCGTAAATAGCAGCGCCACGCAGCCCGAATTCACTATAAAAGGTTCCCTGGGTTACCAGGAATAACGCCTGTAATTCCTTGCTGGCACGGTCGTCTATCCTGTATTGTAATTCCGATTTTACAGTAGAACTCGCATTGGGGAATTCAATATCGAAGGTGATCTCAGGCTGTTCTACCTGTCCCTGCAGGTTGATAACCACATCAACCGGGATCTTTCGGTTTACCGATGGATTTTCCAGCAATACGGCCGGGTTCGCATTAACCGAATAGATAGCGCTTACATCCAGGCTGGCATCAAGGGGATCACCATCCCAGTTAATATTCCCTCCAGATTCCACGGTAAATACTTTTTGAACCAGCCCGGCATATTTGAAATTATAAACCCCTTCATAAACAATAAAATCCCCCCACATATTGAACTTCCCATTGGTATTGATCTCCAGAAGCAGGTTTCCGGCTCCCCTTCCTCTTAGCGTACTTCCGCTGGTTTTATCGACCACCACCTCTACTTCTGCATCGTTAGTGATATCAAGATCAAAAAGCATTTCGATCCCTTTTACTTCAGGAATTTCGATTTCTTCTCCAGCGAGGCGGGCTGCTTTTTCTTCAGGACTTAAAAACCGAATAAATGAATTGTCTCCAACCGATTCGGTGTCGCTTAATGGAATTTTGAAAACCGTGCCTCTTTCGGTGGCCGCAGTTACATCGATCACCAGTTCATCTGTTGGCCCCTTGATGGTGGCTTCCCCATCTATAAAAGCCGTTCCGTAGTAAAGCGCGTCTTCATCTGCTTCGGTATCCAACACCAGCAAACGATCTGAACTGATCTCCAGGTCTAGGAACCATTCTGAAAAATCCTTATGAGAAATACTGCCATCCAGTCGGCCCCGGGTTTTATACTTGGTGTCTACGATCGTGATATTATCGAAAACGAACTGTTGTTTGGTAAGATTTACCTGCGCAGCCTGCTGCAGGTTCAGGTCCACATTGAGATAGGGTATCCTGAGCCCGGCCTGGTTCAGTTCCAGGCCTCCAGAGAAATCTGGATTTTTATAATTCCCGGTCACGAATGCCCTACCCGATGCAAAACCTCGTATATCGGTAAGCACATCGGCACCAAGGGGCGTAAAAATACCTAAATTGAGCCTGTTCAGGTTTACTTCCAGGTCTATAGTAGGTTCGCTACCGCTTACATTAATGTCTCCAATTGTTGAAAGAGATTCCATCCCTTCTTTTCTCAGAACACTATAAACCGAATAATTGGTAAGGTCTTCATTTCCTTCCACGTTCAGGTCCAGATCCCCCAGGAAAATATCATTCACCTTAAGCGAGTCGATCCGCATTTTGGTATTGGGATAATACAGCCCCTTTTCCTGTAAAAGATCCAGATCCCCGTTAATGGTACCAGCCAGGTCCATGCTATCGATTTCAGGGGTTATTTTGCCGATATCCACATTATCGAAACTCATTTTGAAGTTTTTATAAGTAGAATCCCGCATTTCACCGCTCAACCTGATCTCCTCATCCATATGGCTCATCACCAGCGAATCAATGGTTAAATCCCTGAATTTATTGTCAAAAACGATACGGTTATTTCGAACATTCGATTTGTTGAGATACCAAACCTTTTCCTTGAATTTGAAATCAGATCGCTGTATCCCAACTACCGATTGGTTCTGCTCGTTAATGGTATGGTAGAGGTTGAGATTGAATTCATCCTGGTTATCGTCCCCTCCTCTGAATTCTGAACGGATGAAAAGCGTATCCCGCTGGGTTACATTGATAAAACTGAATTCAGAAAAATTATAGAGCTTGGTGGCGACGCTATCGGCTTCAAAATAGGTATTGTAAATAGGGTTGGTATTATCAACCTGGAGATTCACATTTTCCACCATATTATTGAAAATATCGATCCTTGGAGAACGGAAGGTGAGCTTGAATTCTGATTCGTCTGATTCCACCCGGCCACGAATAAAGGTATTTGGAGCGAGTTCAATTTCCGGATAGAAAACCTCTACGATCTGGTTATAAATATCAAAATCGAATTCCAGGTACTGGTTCGTGGTGATGGTTCGCGGCTGGTAATTGGTATAGATGCTTCCCAGGGAATTCTCGAACAGGGCTCCAACTTCGTTAATGCTGAAAACTCCGCGAACTTCCCCATCGATCACATCAGGAGAGTTGATGCTGATCGTTCTCACCGGACCATCAAAAGTTGAAGAAATGCTCAGATCATCGAAATAATAGAGATCGTCTTCATTCTGATAAGAAGTATTAAGCAACAGAATATCTCCAAAAGCATCATCGATATTGGTCCCCTTCATGTTCATGATCACATCCCCTTTAAAAACTGAAATGCTATCCCGGTCCACGAAATTCAGGGTATTTAGATCGGCGTACTGAACCGAAGCTTCAAAATCGTATACATTAATATTTTCTGAAACATCCACTAATCCGTTGAATTCCATCTGAATATTCGGGTCTCGGGCCACCAGGTTTCCATTAAAAACGGGGTTTCTAAGATTTCCGATAAGGCGTAAATTGGAATATGTATAATTATTAAACTGAAGTTTGGAAATACTTCCCCTAAGCTGACTATTCAAATGCTCGGCGTCAAAGCCGCCCCCTTCGAATTCTATATTGAAACTCGTTTTCCCGAACTGCTTGTTCTTCATGAGTCTTCCCACATTCACATCCTTAAAAACCAGGTTTCCCTTATAAGTTGAATTCTTCGAACTGTTAAAATTCCTAAGTGTAAAATCGGCGTCGGCAGAACCAAGCTGGCTGTTCAGGTACACATCTGCAATAAGTGAAGAGTTCGTGACATAGGTGTTCCCCTTTAGATTCACATTTCCGAATTCCCGGAGCTCCTCCGGCAGTTTGCCCAGTAAAGGCCCGGGCAGGAAGTTCACCATATCGTAATAATTGGTGTTGAAATCGGAAAAGCTTCCGTCCATGCTAAATTCTGAAGGATCTTTAGAGAAGGAACCCTTGATCTTGAAATTGCCATAAATGGTAGTCCGGTCCAATCCCTGCAGGCCAAAATCGGTAAGCTGAAAATCGTTAAGGGTACCCGATAGTTTGGTTTTGAACTGAAGGCTCTGCCCATTTCCGAAGCCTTCATAAAAAGCCTGAAGATCATCGCTGGAAATAAGACTTTCCCTGAAGTCGGCTTCCACCTGCACCAGGTTTTCAAAATCGGAAAAATCACTCAGGTCGTAATTAAAATACAGGTCGGCATCTATTAAAGATCCCGGCGTCTGCAAGCTCATATCCACCAGACTCATCTTTGACGGATCATAATGAAACTGGGTAATGAGATTGGTAATTTTGATGCCCCTGTGCTCATAACCGTTCAAACTCGCGATCTCCAGGTCGATATTATCGCCGTCAACCTTCAGCTCATTAGCATAGATATTCAAACTATCAATGATGACCACATCCTGCTTATCCAGGTTTTCATCAATAAAACTATAGCGACTGTCAAGCACCTGCACATCATTGGCAGTTAATTCGAATTTTGGTGCATTCCGGGTAGGCTGCTTCCGAAGTTTTTCGATCAGGATTCCCAGGTTGTCCTTATCCTCTCCCTGGTAGCGACGCATTCGAAGATCCAGGCCTTCGATTCGACTATTCCCCAGCTTTGGTTTATTATTTATCAGGCTGCCGAAACTCAAAATGGACGAACGCACTTCATCGGCCACCAGCAGCGTATCATTATGGTGATCTTCCACATAGATATCCCTTAAACGCACCTTGCCGAAATAACCAAGCGAAACCCGTCCAATAGAAAGGTCTACATCGTTCTTTTCCTTAATAGAATCGGTGATCTTGCGGGCAACAGAAGTTTGCACCGCGGGAATAGAAAATACTATCAATAGAATAATGAATAACAAAACCAGTGCGACCACGGTTCTAGTTAGTATTTTCAAGAATTTTTTGATACGTTAATATGTTTTAACTTTGCCTCTAATTTACAACTTCTAAGCCCAATTACTTCTGATGCCAGAGCAAAAAATTAACATTCTAGCGATCGAGTCTTCCTGTGATGACACGGCTGCCGCTGTACTTTGCAACGGAAAAATTCTTTCCAATATTGTTGCTACTCAGAAAGTTCATGAACAATATGGTGGTGTAGTCCCGGAACTGGCTTCCAGGGCGCATCAGCAAAATATCGTTCCGGTGATCCATCAGGCCTTAGCGACGGCAAATATCGATAAAAAAGACATTTCTGCAATCGCTTTTACCCGCGGACCCGGATTAATGGGTTCGCTACTCGTGGGAACCTCTTTTGCAAAATCCCTCGCCATGGGATTAAATATTGCCCTTATAGAGGTAAACCATATGCAGGCGCATATCCTGGCCCATTTCATTGATGAGGAAGGTTATGACAAACCAAAATTTCCATTCCTGGCCATGACCATTAGCGGTGGGCATACACAGATCGTGAAAGTATCAGACTATTTCGACATGGAAGTGATCGGGGAAACTACCGATGATGCGGTAGGTGAAGCCTTCGATAAAAGCGCCAAGATCATGGGACTTCCCTATCCCGGCGGTCCGCTTATCGATAAATATGCAAAGGAAGGTAATCCAAAAGCTTTTAAATTTCCGAAGCCAAAAGTTGAGGGTTTGAATTTCAGCTTCAGCGGATTCAAGACCGCGGTTCTGTATTTTATTCAGAAGGAAACCAAAAACGATCCCGATTTCGTGGAAAAGAACCTGAAGGATATTTGCGCATCCATTCAATATACCATCATCGGCATCCTGATGGATAAACTGAAAAAAGCCGTTAAGGAAACCGGCATCAAGCAGGTCGCCATAGGAGGTGGGGTTTCAGCTAACAGCGGGATCAGGCAGGCTCTTATGGACGCTGAAAAGAAATGGGGCTGGAAATGCTTTGTTCCGAAATTTGAATACACCACAGATAATGCAGCCATGATCGGGATTGCAGGTTATTATAAATACCTGCAAAAAGATTTCGCCGATTTCTCCATAACTGCCCAGTCCAGATACAAATTCTAAGATGCAACTATTCTTTAATCCAGCTATTTCGGAAAAAGACAGCCTGGTTACATTTCCCAGGGATGAAAGCAAGCATATTATCAAGGTTCTTAGAAAGAATGAAGGAGATATCCTGAATATCACCAACGGAAAAGGGCTTTTGTTCCAGGCCGAGATCATATCTGCCGACCCGAAACAATGTGTGGTAAAAATCCTGTCTTTTGAAGAGCAGCCTGCTCCACCCTACTATCTCCATATGATAGTGGCACCTACCAAGATGAACGATCGTTACGAATGGTTCCTGGAAAAGGCCATGGAAATTGGCGTTCAGGAGATCACACCGGTTATTTGCGATCATAGTGAACGTAAAGTGGTGAAAATGGAGCGTTATGAAAGGGTTTTAACAAGCGCTATGAAGCAATCCCTTCATCTGAATTTTCCCAAACTAAATGAACCAGTCACTTTCGGTGACCTGATGGCCCAGGAAACAGAAGGTGCCAAATTGATAGCACATTGTGAAGAAATGACTGAAAAACCATATCTTCAAAAAATTGTACAACCCGGGCAAAGAGTGAATATCCTTATAGGGCCAGAAGGAGATTTCAGCAGCGAAGAAATCGAACAGGCAATGATCAAGAACTGGAAACCTATCAGTCTGGGCGATTCAAGGTTACGTACAGAAACAGCCGCAATTGTCGCCTGTCATACCGTTGCTCTGGTTAATCAGCAATGCTAATGAAAAAGATAAAATCCTTTATATTTTTTCTATTCCTGAGCATTTCCACTATCGGATATGCCCAGGAGATCGCGGTACTCAAATATAATGGCGGGGGCGACTGGTATGCCAATCCCACCGCGCTGCCTAACCTGATTGATTTTTGCAATCGAAACATTCAGACGAATATCGCCACAAAACCCCAAACCGTTGAACCGGGAAGTACCGATATTTTCCAGTTTCCGCTGGTTCATATGACTGGCCATGGAAATGTGATCTTCAATGACGACGAGGTTGAAAATCTGCGGAATTATTTGCTTAGTGGCGGCTTCATTCATATCGACGATAATTACGGGATGAACGAATACATTCGGAAGGAGCTCAAAAAGCTCTTTCCCGAAAAGGAGCTTATCGAAATTCCTCAAAATCATCCAATATTTTCCATCGCCTACGAATTCCCGAATGGTCTTCCGAAGATACATGAACATGATGCCTTAGCTCCCCAAGCTTTCGGAATTTTTGAGAACGACCGGCTGCTATTGCTATTCACATACGAAAGCGACCTGGGTGATGGCTGGGAAAGTCCGGAGGTTCACAACGACCCTAAAGAAGTAAGGCAAAAAGCCCTTAAAATGGGGGCCAATATCGTAAAATACGCTTTCGAAAATTGAGCAAACAACTATCCCACTCAGAGACTTCCTTCCAGGAAAAAAAATTTCGCATTATTCTGCTTCTTGATAATGTCACCGGCGATGCCAATATGGGTAGCCTGTTCAGGCTGGCCGATGCATTTGGGATAGAAAAGATCATTTTTACTGGAACCCGGCCAAATCTTTCCAGCAACCGGCTCACGAGAACAGCCAGAAATACTCATAAGCAGGTAAGTTTTGAATTCTATGAGGAAGCTATAGAAGCGATAGAAAAATATCAAAATTCCGGATACACATGTCTGGGTCTGGAGATCACCAGTACAAGCCGGCCAATTCAGGAAATCTCAGAAACAGTTATAGATCGCCTACTGCTTATTGCTGGAAATGAGCGACATGGGATTTCAGAAGAAGTGCTTAGTCGTTGCGAGAGAAATTTTCATATTGAAATGTTCGGGGAGAACAGCAGTATGAATGTGGCACAATCGGTTGGAATCGCGTTATATGAAATCACTAAAGTCCTCAACAAGTTTCATAAGAAATAATATATTTACGCCGTGAAAGCACACGATATTGCAAATGGAATACTCAGGGCTACCGGGATCATGCTCGGGATCGTCCTTCTACTTTACTTCTTATGGGAAATCCAGTCGGTGATCGTTTACGTTGCCGTGGCCGGGGTTATCGCCCTTATTGGCCGACCCGTGGTGATCTTTCTTAGGAACCGGCTTATGTTACCTAATCAGCTGGCCGTGATCACGGTGCTTTTAATGGTACTGGCCATCTTTGTTGGTATTATTTTCGTTTTTGTGCCTATCGTTATTGAACAAAGCAAGTATTTAGGCCAGATCGATATCGAGGCATTCAAGAGCGACCTTAACGACCTGAACCAACAGATAAACAGTTATCTTGGTGTGGAAGAGATCAATATCATCGAAGGCCTGAAACGAAGTGAATTCGTAAGGAATTTTGATGTGAGCCTGATCCCTCAATTTCTGAACAATGTCTTTGGAATTCTTGGCGCTACCCTGGTGGCAGTTTTCTCCATACTTTTTATTTCCTTTTTTCTTTTGAAAGACAGTAAGCTTATGCTGAACAGTATTCTGGTATTTGCCAACCAGGGAGAAGAGAAAAAGTTCCAGCGCGTATTCAATAAGATCAAGGTGTTGCTATCGAGGTATTTTGTGGGGCTAACGCTTCAAATTTCGGTGCTTTTCCTCCTTTACAGCATATTGCTTTCGGTATTCGAGATCAATAATCCCATCGCGATCGCATTCATCTGTGCGGTTTTAAACCTGGTTCCATACCTGGGACCTTTGCTCGCAGGTATCCTGATGGCTTTATTCGTAATATCGAGCAACCTGGGAGCCGACTTTAGTAGCATCATTCTCCCAAGGGTAATTTACGTGATGCTGGGCTACGGAATTTGCCAGTTGATAGACAACTTTATCTCCCAGCCCATGATCTTCGGTGCCAGTGTAAAATCGCATCCTCTTGAAATTTTCCTGATCATCCTGATCGCAGGATTGATGTTCGGAATTACCGGAATGGTAGTAGCGGTGCCTTTCTATACCGCCCTAAAGGTGATCGCCAAGGAATCCCTGAGCGAATACAAGATCGTTAAAAGGTTAACCAGAGATCTCTGATCATGTTCAACAAGGCCTTGCTAAGACAGGAAGTTGTTGAGTTCATAAGAGAGCACGAGAAAAGCGATCTTCCTAAATTGGTTTTAAAAGGCTCTCCCTTTAAAGATGTAAGTATACAGGAACTCGCCAGCCAGGTCAAAGGTTTACAGGTTGCCAGGAAGAAATTTCCTGAATTCTATAATTCCGATTCTATAATCTATCCTCACAGCCTGAACCTGGAACAAAGTTCCTCTGAAAAAACTGCAGCATACAAGGCGTCGCTGGTAGAAGGAAAAACCGGAATCGACCTTACCGGCGGACTTGGGATAGATTCCTATCATCTCTCCGAAAAATTCGAGGATTTCACTTATTGCGAAATGAATCCGGAACTCGCGGAGATTGTTCAACATAATTTCGAGTCTTTGAATTCCGGGATAAGCGTGGAAATTAAAGATTCAATAGAATACCTTCAGAATAATACCTACAAGAAATACGACTGGATCTATGCCGATCCAGCCAGGCGCGGTAAAGGCGGCGGAAAAGTCTTCAGACTGCAGGATTGCGAACCAAATATCCCGCAACATCTTGCCCTGATCTTTTCAAAGACTGAAAGGCTGTTATTGAAAACCTCTCCTATCCTGGATATTTCGGCAGGGATACAGGAGCTTCGATTCGTAAAGGAAATTCATATTCTCGCAGTGAGAAACGAAGTAAAGGAACTGCTGTGGATCCTGGAAAAGGACTATATTGGTGAAATCAAAATCCATACGGTCAATTTTGAGAAAGAGCATGAGCAGATTTTCAGCGGAAGCTATCATTCCGAAGCCGAAGCTGAATTCAGTGAACCTCTCACTTATCTTTACGAACCTAATTCAGCCATCATGAAAAGCGGTCTATTTGATCTTCTGGCTGAAAAGACCCAAACCAACAAACTGCATCCGCATTCTCATTTATATACTTCCGAAAGGCTAATTGATTTCCCGGGAAGAAGGTTTAAGGTAGTTGATGTATTAGATTTTAAATCAACTCAATTAAAGTCTTACTTGAAGTCAAAAAAAGCAAATATCAGCACCCGGAATTTTCCGGAAAGCGTAGAAAACCTCAGAAAGAAATTTAAGGTAAAGGAGGGTGGTAAAGACTATGTGTTCTTTTCAACTAAGCTTCGCGAGGAGAAGATCGCTATAATTTGTGAGAAGGTCTAGTCTATCTTATTTATTCGGCTTTTTGTAATACCAGAATATTATTCTGCCTGTAAACAATTTCAAAATTCATATCTAGCAGCCAGCGATGTGGAAAATCTGAATCCACTAGAATAAATTTCTGTACATGAGGCTTAATAAAATTAATAAGCGCCTCAGAATCCTCATAATTCCCATGAATTATATACACTCCGGTTGGAGGCAGTTCATCCAAATTAGCGTAATACCTGATATTCTTTTTCCTGGACTGCGGTGTATTTTTCGCGATCTGCCTACTTTCATCCACTCTTTCCAACACCTGAATATCTATAGTATCAAATTTATAGGAAAGGAAAAGCGGTAGGATCCCATATTCGGAATTGATGATGCTCACCTGTTCGTTTTCATTGATATATCTACTTAACCGCAGCATTTTTTCCCGGCAGGCCCGAAACTTTTTGCGAACATCCTCAAAAACCGACTTATACCTGTAATTGCTCAGAACAGCCCCTTTTCGGTATAATTTTTCACTCTCTGAAGGTTGTTTTCGGGTATTGACCCTGAGAACCTGTTTAAAAAAGTAAGGAGGTTCTCCAATCTCTACCCGGTCCAGAACCAGTTTTCGGAAAATTCCTCGCTGTAGAACAAAACTAACTGCTAAGGCAAAGAAGGCACCTATTAACGATGGAAGCGGGATAGAATTGAGTGCTGAATGACCTGCAAAGAATAAAGCTCCGATTGCAAACATATTGGTAATTCCTGCCAGGAGAATAGAATTTCCATAGAACTTAAGCCCTTTAGTTCCATATTCATATTCCATTAAACAAGCCCTGGTCATAAAAATACTGTAAGCCAGACTAAATGCCAGAACAAAGGTTGAGAAAACCATATTGAAAACATTCAATTGGATCTGTAGCGGCACCAGCATGCCAAAGGTACAGAGCCAGGTTACGATAACTGGAAAAATAGTAAAGAGACTTATCTCCAGGCTTCGGTAAAAAATGAGCATCAATATAAAGACAATAACCAAAGTAAGCAGTAACACCTCGTTGAAATCATTTTTCAGACCCTTCAGGAATAGTTTGTTGATAGCCTTATTATCGATAGCCAGGATGCCTTCACGACCTTCGAAAACAGAAAGAAAATCTTCAACATTGTCTCGAGGGAGGCTTACCGCAGAATTTACAGTGGATACCTGCGCCCCTTCCGAAATAAAATCAGAGAGATAAAAAGATCCTGCTTCTTTGTAATCATCCAGATCCAGATTTTCAAAGTCCTGGTCAAGCAGGGAATAAAACCGGTCAAAGCTTTCCGTTTTAAATCCATATTCACCGGAAATCTCAACCAGGTTGGAACGAAGGCTGTCTCTTCGCGCCTCGTTCCAAAAGGTTTCCCAGGCCTCTATTCTTTCATTCTGGGTGAGAGTAGACAGGATCACTCCACCAATACTGCTGAAATTACGAATCTCACCTTCTTCCTTCATCAGCTTTAACCGGTCATAGAGATCACTATTTTCCTGCAAGGCATCATCAATTCTATTTCCGTAGGCAACCATATAGATGGTTTTTCCCAACCTGCCAGCGAGGCCCTCTACCTTCCGTTCTGTTTTCTTTAATTCTTCAGGTTGATAATTGACTTCTGAAAAATCCTTTTCAAATTCCACATTATTAAAAAGAAATATACTTATGGCTGAAATTCCCAGAATTAAGTAAACCAAAGTCCGTAACCTGGAGTAATCCTTAATTGAAAAACGGTCTAGAAAAAAACTTTGGTCAGGCCCCTGGATTTTAAAATCTATCAGCCACGGAACCAGAATTAGGGACAGTATCGAGCTTAAAAGAACGCTTAGAGCCACAAAAAGTCCTAGAATGCTTAGCGCCTCAATCTTTAAGAAAGTCAGGCATAGGAATACCACTGCAATGCTTAGACTACTGAGCATTGAAGGTTTTACAATTTCTCCATATAATTTTTGAATATGCAGAGTCTTCCTGTATTGCAGAATAATATGCAACGGATAATCCAGGCAAATTCCCAGGACCAGAGCTCCAATCCCAAAAGAAAGGAATGGAACGTTTTCTTTAAGTACAGCAAGGATTGCCAGTGCAGAAAAAGCTGCCATTACTATTGGAAGGAAAAGAATTAAAGGGATAAAGATATTTCTAAATAAGAAAACCAGTAAAATCAATATAATACCTGTCGCAACAAGGAGGCTAAACCATATATCACGCCCGATTTGCTGGCTGCTGGCCAGGTTGTACATCATTTCTCCGAAATAATCAGCCTGTACAGAGCTGAATTCTGAATTGAGTTTTGTAACGACCTGTTCTACCCCTTCCAGGAATTTTTCATTCTTATCGCTATCAGAGACCGAGTAAGCGGTGCTGATGAATAAAAGAATATGTTGCCTGTCATTCGTTATCAGGTAATTATTATACAGGCTGAAATTCTCGCTTACCTGCAATTCCTGGAGTTTGGATAAACCGAGATTGGTAATAGACAGCGGATCCTTCAAGAAATAATCCTTGGTTACGAAACCGGTAGGAGTCATTAACTGCCGGTATCCTGAAGCCAAACGTTTCCTGATACTATCTGGATACAATCTTTCAGAAAGTTGCTCGTAATCCTGTTTATCAAGGAAAACCGGAAGGTTTTCATATACAAAACCATAGATCTGTCTCAGGTCTTCCTGCGGGATCCTTCCTTTAATATCATAAATGTAATTGCCAAAATCTGATTCCAGTTGTCCGGTAAGTTGGTTGGCATACACAACCAGGCTATCCGGTGAAACAGTTTTATCTTTAGCCGAAATGCTCACCATAAGGGTGTTGGAAAGGCCGGCGGTTTCCAGAACCTTTTTAAGTTCTGCCTTTTCATCACTTGCAGGAACCAGGCTGCTTATATCTGAGCTTAGTTGCAGTTTCGAGACAAAAAATAACATTATAAGCAAATAGACACCTAAAAGAATCAACCCAATGATCTTATGGTTTTTGAGATACCGGTAGCTATTAATAAAAGCTTTATGCATTAGGGTTTTACGACCTGCTTATGATTAGAGATCGAAAATAAAAAATAAAATACAATCCCAACGCTTCCTGCCAGGACAATCGATAGCGCTAAACTTCCAAGCACATACTGCCAAAGACCAAAGAGAATTTCTTCCTTGCTATCCAATTGGTCCATTTTTAATTCCCAGTCAAAGCCCTGGCCAGATAAAAATGAACCAACCTGGTAGCTTGCATACACGATAAATGGAATAAATGGCGGGATGCTAATGTTACTGAATAAGAAGGCAATAAGCTTGTTCACCTTGAAAACGGTCGCAAGGCTAAAAACCAGTAGCGTATGTAATCCCCAGAAAGGAGAAAGTCCCACGAAAATCCCCAGTGCAATGGCTGCAGCCTTTTTGTGAGGGGGGTCCTGGCTTTTCAGAACGTCTTCTTTCCAGAATCTTTTAAAACCTTTATTCTTAAAATCCCGGTATTTATTACGGGGGTGAATATAGAAAAAGCTAACCAGTACGAACCACATATATAAGTGAACGATGCGCACGATATCCCAAAACGGACGAAAATGGGTAACCCTCTCATCTTCCTTATAAAGTACCTTAATGGGAATATTTCTGACTTCGGCGTGGTTCCAGGCAGCTTTCACAAGGACCTCGATCTCGAGTTCAAATTTGGAAGTAATCAGGTTCAGGGAATTAATGAGCTTTACAGGATATAATCGGTATCCGCTTTGCGTATCGCGAAGTTCAATCCCGGTAACCACAAAATACCAGAAGTTTGAAAACCTGTTTCCTTTGCTACTTTTGCCGGGAATTCCTTCGCGTCCCATATTACGATCTCCCACCAGCAAAAGATCAGGTCCTGTTGCTTTTTGTTTCTCCAGTTCGGTCAAAAAAACGTCCAGGTCATCTGGATAATGTTGCCCATCTGAATCGATACTGATAGCATAGTCATAACCCAGTTCTTCTGCTGCATTCCAACCTGTTTTCAGGGCCATTCCCTTCCCTTTATTTTCCGCATGTTTAAGCAGGTGTAATTCGGAATAATTTTTCAGGATCTCTGCAGTAGCATCTGTAGAACCATCATTAATAATTATGATGCTATTTGTATAGGTTTTTAGATCCTGTAAAAAATGATGAAGAGTGCCGGCATTATTATAAGTAGGTACAATAACGCAACAATTAAGGGCTTCGAACCTCGATTGAAAAACGGGCGGCTGATCCAAAATTTCGGCTTTTTACAAAAGTACTATTTCCATGCGAAGGGCCACGGAAATTTAGCTGGCTACGTACAGGGAATTGATCTTCATAACAACTCCTTCTGCTGATTTGGCTACGCCATTGAGTTTAATGAAATCTCCAGTATCTTCAATAGTTGTTTCGAGAATTAATTCGGAATTTTGGGTAGGATCAAAAACGCTTATAAATTTTACATTATCGGCCCGGTTCAAACGTAATTTCTTTCCCGTTCTTCTTTCGGCCTCTTCTTTAAAGAGCTGCATCAAAACCACTCCGGGAGTAACCGGTCTTCCTGGAAAATGTCCCTGGTAGATCATATGGTCTTTTTCGATCTTCAGTTTACTGATGTAAAGATCAGCTTCCTTACTTGAGTTTACTACCTGGTAAAAGTCTTTTAATAGCATATTAATTCTGAAAAACAGACCGGGGAATGGGCTGATTGATTTTGATATTTTTCATCCTGATCTCGGTATAATCTCCTGAAGGATCCAGCAAAACAACCGATTGTATAAGGTAATCCGAATTGAAATTCACCCAGATCTCCTTGAACAATCCACTTAGCTTCTCTTCCCTGGGAATTATCCTGGCCTTATAAAGCCTACCTTCTTTATGATAACTGATATTAAAATTATCGGTAGACTGCAGAATCTTACCATTCACACTACCTGCCACTAAATGGCCCATTTTTTCAAACAATTCTCCGGAAGAAAGATCGATCTCTGAAGTAACCCCCTCTTCCACAATAAATAATTTGGAATCTTTGAACATCACCTGGTAATCAAACGGACTTTTATATTCCCATTTCAGCATATCAGGTGATTTGTAATAGACCATACCCACACTTCTTGGCTCGGTATTCATGGTTTTCATATACTTTACCTGGCTGAATTCAGCAGAAAAACTATTGATTCCTTCCGCCCGCTGTATTACATTGGTCCTCAAATGATCCCCCTCCTTATCTGAAAGCAGATTACTTTGAGCGAACATTCCCGAACAAACCAGGAATATGAAAATTTTAATTAGGTTACGCATTAATCTCACAATTTTGAACTGATCTCACAACATCTATATTGCGTTGCTGTAGGATGACCAATAATTGTTCCAGCTTTATCATTTTACGGTAACTGTTTTCATTTCTGAGATCGCGATCACCTCTCCTTTTTCATTTTCGGTTCTGGCAGATACCGAAGTTACATTCATGATCTCATGCAGGATTTCGACATAAGTCTTTACTTTTTCTCCAATTTTTGGAAGTCCAAGAATTTCTACCGTTTTTATCACTCCTATAAAACCTGTTTTGGGAGTACCATTACCCTGCAGGGTGCCCTGGTAACCGCGGTGCAGCGACATGCTTTGCGCCATATGCTCTATGAGTCCGCTTTCAGATAATTCATCTCCATCGAGCAGCACGTTCCCTTTCGGCACTTCAAATCCTGTAATCCCGGTTAAACCCGTGTATTCATATAAAGTATCCACAAATACGAAAGGTTCTTTTTGAGGAATGAGATCCTGAACACCGTATATGGGATGATCTAATAGATTTTCTGCCATGATCAAATTTAAAGAATGAATCTGAATTGCTTCTGAATATCAAAAGCCGTTTGAGCAGGTTAAGATAAGCTTTTAAATTTTTACAGGTGTACCCTCATGATTTTTCGAAGGTAAAACCTAAAACGTACTTGCGTGATTGCTGACCTGGATTAGTAAGCATTGGAATGTTAAGTCAAATATTAAGGAAACCTGAAGTAAAGATTATCCAGCACTCGATAATTTTAAATAACGATTAGGTCTGTACCCGGAATTATTCAAAAGTAAATCTTTCTCCTATATTTAATCCGGATAGGGATCATAGAAGCACTTGTTCCTGATGCAGAATTGGTAATTTATTGACCCTACCCTGCTTATATCTCACTAAAGTCCTGGTCGCTGGCCGGGACTTTTTTGATATTAAAATAAGTATGCAATATGGATAGAAGCTGAATCAGGCTTCGCCCACCGTCTTTTTGTTTGTTTCCAATCACAAGTAAACTTAAATTTTCTCCAAACAAAAAATCCAACCACTTTATGTGATTGGATTTTTATGGTCGGGGTGGCAGGATAATTTATTTAAAAACAAACGTCCTAACCACAATACTTTCACTGTTATTTATTTTGATGTTTCACCGAATGATTCACCAAACTTCATAAAACAAAGAGATTTATACTAATTTGCTCGTCTTTGTGATGTAAAGATATGATTTTCTATAAAATATGCTCTTTGACATATTATTCTTTCATCTCCTTTTTTAGTAAATGCAAATAGACAAGATTTAGAAGTTAGCCGGACTGCATAAGCCGGGCTTCCTACCTTGCCCTTTTATAAGTCCTTTCCTAATTCTAAATCTTGAATATGGAAGCATTAAAAAAAGGTAGTAGCGAAGGCTCTGAAAGAAGTAAATCTATTTCAATATCTAAAAGGGCCTTCTTTATTCGAAAATTGAAAACTAATCATAAAAAAAAGGAAAGTGCTCAGGATGAAAAAAGTAACTTTTTATATGAACAATAGGACCTGAAACTTAGTTAAAGCAAATAGTTTGGTGATTTACTAAGAGGAAATCTCCTTGGCCATTTACTTCAAAAATCAACAAAGCAAGATGTGTCATTGTCATGACAATCTTGCTTTGCGCCCGGAGGTTGCAAAGATTTATCGTATCTTTAAGTATTCTACTTGAATTTTCCCCCTGGTCCCTTAACCAGAAGGAAGAAAAAAGGGAAATACAGGTAACAGCGTTATTTCCCTTTTTTCTTACCAACCTGGAACTATTTTAATCCCTATCCCAAATTTATTATATTTTATCTTTTACCTTAAAAATCAGGAACTATGCAATTTCAGAAATTAGGAGATGCGGTCTATACTCCTAAAATTAAAGGATCTCCATTGGCTAATAAAGAACATATTGAGTTTAATTATTATATACAAACTAAAACTCATGGGAATAAGGTAGACCTAGATTTAACCACCAAACTTTTTGATAAAGACAGAGAATATATTTGCAAAAGCAGTTATCGGATTCCTATGAAGAAACTTGAAGATTGTGTAAAAGCTAATTTGGTAGACCATATGCTTACTTTAGGAATGAAAAGAAAAAATCTTCCCAAATCCTTATTGGAATAAAAAATTGATCATATGAGTAGTTAAATATTTAAAGTATTCGTTCGGGAGATATGGGGCTTGCAGCATTTCCTTTCACTACCTTCGCTATACTTTAGCCTAATAATTATATTAGCTGGCATTTTCAGGTTAACATCAAACAAAAAACAGATTAAACCAGCGGCAGAACATATGATATCAATCTACTAAGGAGGGCCTTTTGGTAATTTTCAATTATTTTCTACCTGATCTATTTTTTAAAATTTGTCTGTAACTACTTTGTAATTTGGATCTTCTATGATATTTACATCAATAATTGCATCGGCATTATTTAAAAGTCTTCGGCAATCCTTGCTTAAATGTCTTAAATGAAGCTTTTTATTTTGTTTTTTATAACGTTCTGTGAGCTTATTAACTGCTTCTATGGCTGACATATCTACAATCCTGCTTTCACGGAAATCAATAACGACTTCTTCAGGATCATTTAAAACATCAAATTTCTGATTGAATGCTGTCACCGAACCAAAGAAAAGTGGACCGTAAATTTCATAATGTTTGATTCCTTCATTATCTACACTTTTACGGGCACGAATCCGTTTAGCATTATCCCATGCAAAAACTAGAGCAGCTATAATAACACCTACCATAACAGCCAGAGCAAGGTTATGCAAAATGATGGTCACTAAAGTAACCAGTACCATCACCAGAATATCCGATTTTGGCATTTTGTTCAACGTTCTTAAACTAGCCCATTCAAAAGTTCCTATTGCGACCATGATCATTAACCCTGTTAATGCTGCCATAGGTACTTTTTCAATTAATTCAGCACCAAACATTACGAACACTAATAACATTACAGCGGCCGTTATTCCCGATAAACGGGCTCTTGCTCCTGAAGACACGTTTATTAAACTTTGTCCCAACATTGCACATCCACCCATACCGGAAAATACTCCAGAAAGTATATTAGCCGATCCCTGGGCTACACATTCCTTATTGCTCCGACCCCGGGTTTCGGTAATTTCATCTATAATGTTAAGCGTAAGTAAACTCTCGATAAGTCCAACCCCAGCCATAATTAAAGCTGGTGGAAAAATAATACTTAGTGTCTCTAAATTTAAGGGGACGACAGGAAGATGGAATGGCGGAAATCCACCTTTTATCGAGGCCACGTCGCCGACGGTTCTTGTCTCAATTCCAAAAAGTAAAACTATTCCGAATGTTACTAAAATAGCTACTAGAGTTGCAGGAACAGCCTTTGTTATTTTAGGCAACCCCCAAATTATAAGCATTGTAATTAACACTAATCCTAGCATAAAATAAAGTTGAGAACCTTGCATCCAAACCTGTTCACCACCTTCGCTAACCACTTTAAACTGACCGAGCTGGGACATGAAAATGATAACCGCAAGACCATTGACAAAACCGAATATTACAGGATGTGGCACCAATCTCATTAATTTTCCAAGTCGAAAAATACCCGCCAGAATTTGAATAACTCCTGCTAAAATAACCGTTGCAAAGACATACTCTGGCCCATGTGAAACGGCAACAGATACAATTACTACTGCTACAGCTCCAGTAGCTCCAGAAATCATTCCGGGACGACCGCCTAAAATAGCGGTAACGATTCCCATAACAAACGCGGCATATAAACCTGTAAGTGGAGAAAGTCCTGCTACTAGAGCAAATGCTACTGCCTCTGGAATTAATGCTAGTGCCACAGTGAGACCTGCAAGGATCTCAGTTTTATAATCAACCTTTTGGGAAAAATCGAATAGATTAAGATACTTCTTCATATTGAAGATTTTTTTAAAAATGAATAATTGAAGTATAACCTGTAAGACCAGGTTTTGCAGAAAGCAAGAGTGTAGAGAAATGTGGGAATGGAAGTATTCCCAACCTTATTTTATCAAGGCGGAGTAAGCTTAAAAATTGAAGAAGTAATAACTTTTCTCATAGGAGCTGCAAAAATATGTTTTTTTAATTAGTAGAAAAGCATTCGAACTCAAATTATTTATATTGCATTAAATAATTTACTAATTGATTCTTTTTTTAAGGAAGTACTTTGTGACTCTCCGCTTCGCTATTCTTGCTTCACTTCTGCTGTTAAAATAGATACTCAGCTGGGTCTAATTTTTTTTGGCTAAGTTAGTATATGCTATCCCACCAAAATAATTTAAATTTTAGCATCGCTTATTTTTGATGACAGAACGATGAGAAAAATGATGAGCCTGAAAACCACCATTATCACTGGTCTTATTTATATTTTCTCATCATTCATCAAAAAAAAAGAAATAACCTAAAGTATTTCCTCAGCATGGTCCGCTCTAAATGACCTGGAATGATGATTATCTGGGAAAAAACCTTTAAACACAGGCTTCCATCATGCGTATCAATTTTGCATCATCTCCCCAATTTTCTGTTTGTGTCGAAGGAAGCGCTACAGTAAATATGATGTTGTAAGGATATAGTATCGGCTCTTTACTGGAGTTAATCCCAGTCCGCCTTTCAACCATATAATCAGTTATAGCATCGAGCTAAGATTGTTTTTCTTTTTAGAAGGAAGATAGTTGAAAAAAGCTATAGCATTTTTATTTCATCTATCATAAATTTTTGTGAAATATGATTATCCGCGCTTTTAGCATTTCAATAAACAATATCTTCCAACGAATTTTTAGAATGCGATGCTATTAGGGGGGATATTTCTAGCTTTCTTGGGATTAGGTATAATATTATTTTTTGCCATCAAATTAAGGAAATGAACTGATCATTTCTAATAATGTGCGAACTGGATCTGTGCATAATTAAGTAAATAATGCTTTTTCTCCATAAACCTCTCTTTTTTCATTGCGACCATCGGGAGTAATCAAGATTGTGCCCACAGGCACACATCTTGCACTAAGAACCTATGGATTTAAATGTAATAAGCCTAAGCATATAAATAATCAAAAAAAAAGGAACTCATAAAATGAATTCCTTCCTATCTAAACATATATAAAAGTATTGGGGGTAAATTCTCATATGATTCAGAAATATTACAATTTCCAGGAGAATAAGGCCTGAAGATAAAATAATTCTTTACATATATTCCCGATGAAATCATAAATAAAACTTAAAAAATCCAAAATAACTCATCCTCATTTTTCAGATTTGCTTATTAAAAAGAAAAAAGGATACTACCGGAGGGTGATTAGTATCCTTTAATTCAGACATAACATAATTGAGGTATTCACTAGATTTTAATCCAAAGGAATTATTTTAACTAAAATAACGGTATACAATATATACTGCAAGTACTACACTCAAAGCTAAAATAATTCCTCTGTAGATATGTGAATAATCTTGTATCAATTATGAAATCTTTTTCGGACAAATAAAGATAAGACCCAAGGAATTTTTATAAGGTAGGGTTTTCCCCTATTTTTTTACCTCGGGTCATTTTAATTTCTTTTTAAGATTTGAAAATCATTTGAAATTTCACACATATTGCAATTAACACTGAATTAATAGATTAAGCTGATCCTAATTTGTTAAGATTAATTGGATATACGGCAATCATTGTTGGAAAATAGAATTAATTTGTTGATTCAAATTTTCATATGTCCAGACTAAAGATTGTACATTATTCAATTCTTATAATTGGTATAATTATATCCCTTTTAGGATTAGGTCTATTTTTATACCTACTTCAAAGTCAATCAACTCTATTTTAATTTCTTTTTTAAACATTCCATATCCCTGGATATTTTAGAATCAATCACTCTGGCGTAAATCTGCGTAGTTGATAATTTAGTATGTCCTAATAATTTGGAAACTGTTTCAATAGGCACCCCGTTAGATAAAGTTACGGTAGTGGCAAATGTATGCCTGGCAGAATGAAAGGTGATGGTCTTTTTTATTTTCAATTGCAACATTACCTCTTTTAGGTATTTATTGACCTTTTGATTAGAACAAACAGGAAACAAATAATCACCTGATGTAATTTGGTCCTTGTATTTATCTAATAAAATTTGCGCCTGGGGTAGTAATGGCACCTTCACGGTTTCATCTGTTTTTTCTCGTTTAGTATAGATCCAGTTACTCCCATCAATTCCTTTAACAATCTGATGAATGGTTAATTTTTCAATATCCACATAAGAAAGTCCAGTATAGCAAGAGAACACAAAAAGATCTTTTACTTTTTGTAAGCTGTTTCTGGTAAATTCGGTAGTCTCTAATAGATGAAGCTCCCGCTTACTCAGATACTGTCGCTCATGTTTCTCAAACCGAAATTTAAAGTTGTCAAATGGATTTTTTACCAGCCATTCCAGTTTAATGGCCAGATTGAGCATCTTTTTAAAACGTTCCAGATGTTTCATTGTGCCATTATTCCCGCAGGTCTTCCGAGAAACTTTTGCGGAATAATTGCGTAGAAACTGTTCAAAGTCAGTTACAAACCGGTAATTGATCTCTTTAAGGTTAATATCACTGCACTTGAGTTTCTTCTGTAAAAACTCTTTTAAATAAGTTTCGGTCGTATAATAGTTTTTGAGCGTGCCGGGCTTTAATACATTCTTCATATTAGTATTATGATATTCCATCAGTTCCAGTAAAGTTTTGTGATGTGTATCCTTCCCATAAAAACGAACTTTGATACTTTGCGCAGAGATAACCTTATTCTCTGACGACAGCTGCTTATGGCAGTCTAACAGCTTATTGTACACCTGGTCTAAGTACTGGTTTAAAATTCGTGATTTTGGAGCGGTTCCCCTGGCACGTCCTTTTGAGGCATCCCATTGATTCACCGGAATAGATCTTTTTAGACTGATTTCGGAGCGTTTTCCATCGACAGTAATTCGGGCATAAATAAATAATTTCTTGGTCTCATCATGATGTTTTCGGACAAAGAATAATACGGAAAAGGTAGTGTAATTAGGCATTTCAAGCGTCTTTAATGAAACAATCAGTTCGCAAAGACGAAAGTCAAATCAACCAAAATGCTTTATGAAGTTACGGAATTATTTGTAAAAGTTGATTCACCGAATGATTCACCAGACTCACGCTATTAAATGATATTATTTGATATCACTAAAAACAAAAAACACTGAAAATCAAGAGATTAACAGTGTTTTGTTTCCACTTATTAGGTGGTTCGTCGGGGTGGCAGAACGCACACTTAATCCCGTATACCTTGTTAATAGTGATGTTTCAAAATTTGGATTTTAAAAGGTCACCGAATTGGACTCAAAATATCAATTAATTTTGATCTGAAATTTTTTAAATCACGCATAAATAAAATTAATATATTCTTCATAGTATTCCATATTATTTTTGAGGTGAGCCAAAATTTCTTATTCAATTTTTTTAAATTTAAAGGCACACCCCTCCGGACATGGAGGTTCTATAGGTGATCGGATTAAAAAAGTAGACCCCTCAATCGAATAAAAGTCTTTACTTTCGAAAGTGGTATTAGGATTCACGCAGGAAATGGTGATTTCTAACAAGTTGCCATCTGGTTCATTTATTAGATTATAAACACTACTACTAACTTCATTACAATTAGATGGATATATTTCAGATTCATAACTAAAATCCCTATTAAAAGTTATTTTATACCCATTTCTTACTTGCTCCCAATCATTTGGCGAACCATCAATATTGTTCGTAGTTTGCTCAATTAATTGCCAAGTTCCATAGATATTACTTTCTACATCAGTGTTATCTTCATTCTGCTGACTACATGAATTAATAGTAAACATAAAACTTATTACGATTATTAGCTTTTTCATAATCACTTAATTATTAAATGGTGGGTTTCAGACTTTTGATTTTTATTTATTTCAATAATATATCTGCCCTTTTTATAATTAGATACATCTAAACTTATTTGGTTGCGTATAAAACCTTCGTAAATTAATTTTGAATTAAAATTATACAATTTAATTGGATACTTGTCTGTATTAGTTTTATGTCCACCTTTGATTTTTTTTATTGTTATATTTTTTGAACTTGGATTTGGAGAAACGCTATATTCCAGTTCACCTCCACCTCCTCCGCCAAGAGAACAATCTACAAACTCTACTTCCCATTGAGTCCAGCTAGAAATTCCACATGAATTGGTTCCCCTAGCTTCAAATAAATACCAACCTGGGGTATAATTATAACTAGTGGGTAAGGTCGCTATATTTCCTGTAAAATTGTAGGGTCCTGCTACAATATTATAAGTAGATAAATCTCTAATCCTAACTTCATATGAAGCATCAGGTACATATGGAAGGATTTCAAATTCATTGTAATAATGACTAGTGCAGAAATACCCTGTTACACCTGCGCCATTATTTCTAAAAACTACATTATCCACTTCTGATTTTCCAACGTGGAAATTTTCTTGAAATGTTATGCCATTACTCAAAACTGCCCTAATCCATCCATATCCATTAGAATATGAATTCAATCCTCTAATACTGGCACTGGAGTTATTGCTGGAAGTAATTTGGACATTACTAGAAGATGACCAAACTGTTGTAGCTCCTCCAAGATTTGATAAAGAAACGGTTGTGGTTTGGGAATAGCAAATGGTATTGACTTCGGAAATTTGGGTGCATGAGGTACTTCTTGTACTTTGTAAAATGGGCTCAGTATAAATTGCTGACCTCATTCTAAAACCTTGACCGTCTGTGAAATGATCAAGAGTGTTAAACCATGGCGCTAAATGATAATAGGACATTAGGTTGGTCATATCCGGGTTATAACCGTTCGTAGTTCCAGTTTGATTATCAGCAGGGGTATCACATACTAAATCTCCTGTTGTGCTACAGAATAAACCATCAATTCTTTCTTCACCAAAATCATCCTCAAATGTATGATACAAATTCAAACAATGTCCTACTTCGTGAGCAGAAACAAAATTAAGTACATGTTGATCCTCAATAAATAAGTTTCTGTTAGGAAGACCATTAATAACAACCCCTGCTACCTGGTCCCATAAATTGTCTACTATATAGTAATTAATTGCATCACTTCTGTTATTAATATTATCTAAAGTTTCGGCTTCACTTCTAGTAAGGTCAACAAAATTGGTATTATCAATAAAATCCATTCCAAGATTATTAAAAATAATATTGTGCTGACTGAAAGATTCATTAAGTTCTGCAGTTATATCATCTGTATTTGGCAATGGAAACGCATTGGTTTGATTTGTATTTCTCACAATATGGAAAATAACATTAATACAGACAGCAGAACTAGAACCCTTATGGTAGATGGATTCTTTATTGTCTTCCTGAGAATAAGTTGTTGGATTTGCTGGAGGTAAAGTTCCACAAAGCTGCCCGAATACTGAATTACAAATCAATATTAAGAATAGAAGAAGGAGTAGTTGTGTTTTCATAATAAAAGATTTTGATTACAATCTGTTCGATCGTCTCATACAGATAGTAATTAATTATTCCCTGTAATATCCAAGGAAAAAAATAATTAGAATTTGATAGTTTAATTATTCGAGAAGGAACGGTAGGGTATATCCTCCTAAATGAACTCTACAATTTTTTATGATTGAAATTTTTGTAGATTTCGATTAATCGTAATTTTTTAATAAAAAAAGAGATTATTGATATGCAATATAGATTATTTTATAATTTATTATATTTTTTTAACTTTTTAATTTCTTGTAATTGTTTATTCATTATATCTATTCGGGTTATATAAGTATGTTGTTAAAACTAAGGGGGAAAAGCAAGAGGGTAACACGCTCTGCATGTTACATCAATTATACCCCCTTAGTTTTCAGTGTTTTACAGATTTTTAGATTTGAAAGAAGTACAGTTTTTCCGTGAAAAACCTTCGAAAGACCTATAAATAGGCAAATTTTTCACGTAAAAATGAAAATTATGCGATCTTCAACGTGCAGAAATTATGATTTGAATGGAGTTGTAAAAAACTGCTATTCCGAATATTTTATGAAAAAATCTTCTCAGGCCAGTAAAAACGGATAATTTTTTATGAAAAAACTGGATTGACTATCACCAGCCCTAAAGTCTATTTCCAAGAAAAATAGTACCCTCAAGTTCGCCTGGTATAAAGATTATCTGAAACAAATTATCATCTCTGGCTATTCCCTTTTAGAATTATTTAGTTCCTAAAAAACTAACTAAATATTTAAAATAAAATCTGAAATTGAGGGATGGAGGGAATAGCAAGAGGGCAACGGGCAGAGCCGCGTTACAAACTATATTCCCTCAGATTTGCTTTCATTTGATACTAAGTACTGCTAAATTATATGAAATGAATACATACAATTTTTTTCTTTTACTAAAAAAGCCTCTTAGCTCAATAAACTCGGTATGTTTTTTAGTAAAAAAACACAGATTTGAGTCTAATATATAACACCATTTGAACCCATTTACCACATTTCCTTTCTCTTCGCCATGGCTCCGTTTTAGAAAAAGAGGTTCATTTAAAAGCTCCTGGACACAAGTTAAAAAAGTAGCTTGCCAATCTTATATACCTTATTGGGAATTACTTTTTTAACTTAAGTCCGCTTCATTCAATTTCATTACTAACTTTTTGGTATAAAAGAGCAATCATGCTTTCAATATTTCTGCAACTTTCATAGCCTTACCTTCTGATGCTGAAATAACAGGATTTGAAATTAGCGGCCTGCATAAAGCCGCTTTGCTTTTTATAAGGCCTTTCTAATTCCAAACCCTGAAAATAAAATTGCATCAAAAGGTAATGCGAACAGCTCTGAAAGAAGTAAATGGATTAAGCCGAATTATTTTCAATCTGACCGGAATCCCGCATATAAACCAAGTCAAAAGGAAAATGCCCCAGATAAAAAAAGTAAATGGATTTTTTGGAAGTAGTGACAGGCATATTTTCCTAGTAAGATATTACTCTTCCTTCGGTTGATTTTCTTTGGCCGTAAGTAAGGGACGAATCTCATCAAGTAATTCTGCTTCATATTTAGGAAGTAATTGTATTACTAATTCCAAGATATACTGAATATTTGGGTCTTGCTTAATTCTGGATGAGGCTCCTTCCGCTCCATAAACCATCTCTTCAATACATACCTTTAATAAAACATCAATTGTCTCTATCAGGTCAATATAACTTGAAAATTCAAGTTTCGCTATATAGGTGCGCTTTCTATCTGTGGCTTTCAGCGTGTTGAAATAAGTAACACTATTTTTTTTCAGAAATTTGAATCGGTCTATATCTGCTTTTTTCATAACTCTATTTTTTCAATCTTTTCTTTCAAACGCTTTGGGTAATTTGAATGTTCGAGATCATCCTCAATAATGGCTTTTAATCTTCTCAGGTTAAAAAAATCATCATGCGGTAAGAGTTCAATGGCCATTTCGATGGTGAGCCTGATGCTATCCTGTTTACTTTTATTAGAAAGCATCCTGGAATAGAACTCCCCATTTCCATCTAAAGCGAGTACGGCCGTTTCTAGAAGCGCTGAAACTCTGTTCAAATAATCCTCATGATCCTCAAAACGCACCTTTGCAGTAACAAACTTTCGCCTTCCACATACTTCCGGTTGTAGGCCATACGGACTTTTTAAAATTTTCCTGAGCTCCTTCAGCTTTAATTTATTTAGTTTTCCGGTTTTCATCGCTGCTTCTTTTTATTATGTTTTCGTTCCAGTTCTACTAGTTGTTGCTCTGCCAGGACTTCGGCTTTCTGAAGAAAATGAGACACTACCTTTTCAATATGTCCGGTATATTCATCCGTTTGAAATGTTGATGGCTGGTTGTTCATTAAATAGCGGGCATGACATAGTTTGTGATAGGCTTCCTTAGACCGGAAAGAATCTTTTGGATAAATGATAATTGGAAGATCTGTAAACTGACTGCAAAGATTTAAAAGAAAAGGGATTGCGAAAAAGTTAGGCTGGAACTCCCAGAACAGGTACAGTAATCCAAGACAGGTCTGCCTTACTACTTCTTGAAATAATAAATACCTTGAACTATCGTCTGTTATATCTTCACAAATGGTCGTTTTCTCAAAAAAGTATCCTGCACGTTTATATCTTAAATCCCAAGCTTTCTTCACTTTATTATATACGGTTGGATGATACAATATGGAATGGGGAAGATGGTATAAATTCTGATTCTGCTGGTATGTAATAACTGCTTTGCTCAGCACAAGGCTTAAGAAATTATTTCCTTCGGTAAGTCTAAAGCTTACCTCATTATAGGTATAATGGATGGAATAAATTCTAGAAGACCTTTGTGTTTTATTATACACCTCGTTCATAAATTTATGTGGATCTTCTACCAGATCATAGGAAATCACAAGCAGGGTATACACATGAGTTGTTTTACGGCGTTGCATATTTATATGAAGAGAGCAACATGTTTTAGTTTTGTAAACCTGGTGACCGATTACGTAAATGGAATGGACTTTTACCAGTTTCCGAATCGCATTGACAACTGCGGAAAGACTTTTGGAGTTACTTACTAGCATAATCTAATATTTTGGTTAATGAAATAACTGTTCACAACAGGTTGATGAGTTTTCTTTTTTTGAGCATTTTCATTTAGAGAAAATGGTATCTTTGAAGAAGGCTCTACAATTCGCTGTCTAAATTCATTAGAAAGTTAGAACCAGCTAGAGCAGTACCGAACCAGAAGCTTTGGTATTTTACCCAAGACGGTTTGTTTATTACCTGTAAGGGTTATCCTTACTTTAATTAAGGGAAAACCGTAAATTTAAAGCCGAAAGAATAGTAAATTTGTAATTATGACAACTACAACCAAACCCAATCATATAGGCCGTAAGATCGCCCGTATTCGTGAATTACGTGGTATGAAGCAGGAAACTCTTGCCGAAGAACTTGGAATTAGCCAGCAAAGTGTTTCCCACATGGAAAAGAGCGAGAATGTGGAAGATGAAACGCTTCTTAAAGTTTCGGAAGTTTTGAAAGTTTCGCCAGAAGCTATCCGACATTTTAGTGAGGAGGCTGTTTTCAATATTATAAATAATACTTTCCAAGATAATAGCGCCAATAATAACAACTATTTCTGTACAATTGACCCAGTAGAAAAGATTGTTGAGTTGTATGAGCGCTTGGTTCAAGCTGAAAAAGATAAGATTGCATATTTGGAAAAATTGATGAATAATAAATAATCCATCTTATTTTACCAGGTTTATAATCTCACAATTATTTAATCACTTAAGCTTAAATTCTGGATGGATATTGAATATAGTTCTTCTACGATTGGTACTTTGCAATCTTTGTTGCTTAATGATAAGAAACCAGTTCTTTTACTTGGAGCTGGTTGCTCAATAAAATCTGGAATACCTTCTGCATCTGAATTTGTTGATAAAGCAGCTAAATATGGATATGCTAGAGAAAATGGACTACCATCTAAGGAGGTTTCAATAAGGAGAAGTGATTGGTATCCTTGGTTAATTAAACAGAAATGGTATAAAAAAGATCTATCGGCAGCCGATAATTATCCATATGTAGTAGAAAACTTATTACAACCTAAAGCGATAAGAAGGGAGTTTTTAAAAGATGTATTAAATCCACAAGTTCCACCAAGTTCGGGTTACAACAAATTAGCTGATTTAATCGGATTGAAAGTATTTCAAACAATATTAACGACTAATTTTGATTCATTAATTGCGACCAGCTGTAATGGCAATCGAGCAGTACACGGCTATCATTTAGTTAAAAATTACGATGAGATAATTAAGATTTCTACTAATCCAGACTCTGCTCAGATCGTTCATCTACATGGAGATATAGAGACTTATACTGATAAAAATTTAATCAATGAAATATCCTCTCTTCATTCGAAGCTCGTTGAAAGATTAATTCCTATTCTAAGAGATAATCCCATCATTGTAATTGGTTATAGAGGTGCGGAAGACTCTATAATGAAGAGTTTATTACTTTCACAAACCAAAAATACAGATGGTTTTCCCAATGGAATTTATTGGTGTCATTATGATAAATCCAGTTTGGATGACATTCCCTCAAATGTAATTTCATTGGCGAATGAAATTAAATCTAACTTCCAATTGATTAAGACTCCCGGATTTGATGATTTAATACATAAAATTTGGTACGATTATAAACATGAAATTCAGCAATCGATTGAAGTTCCGGCTGAAAAGGAATTCACCCCAGATATCAATGATCTCAAGATAATTAAAAATGAGAATTGGAATTTCGACAATACTCTATTAAAGAAGAGAATTATATCATATTGTAAATCTTTGTATGTATACTATCCAGAAAATCCATCCAGCGAATGGATTGATAAATTTGGACTTGAAAGAGATTTGTTAAAAAGCATTGAAGGAAACTTATATCCAACATTTGCCGGACTTCTACTTTTTGGAGAAAACATTGATCGAAATATACCTTATGCTAATGTTGAATTATCTATAGATAAAAACGAAGAATGGCTTTCGTATATATTTGATCATGAGGAGAATGATGTTGAACATGAATTTGAAGGTAATATTCTTTTTAAAGGAAATCTTTGGGAGCAATTAGACGGATTACTTGACATCCTATCCCAATTTAATAAATCTTTTAGATTAAAAGGAGAAATATCTAGAGATGTTCTGCCTTATCCTCCATTAGCTTTAAAAGAATTATTAGTCAATGCATTGGTTCACCGAGATTATAAGTCCAAGGAACCTACAAAAATCCATATTAATTCTGAATTTATTGAAATATCCAATCCGGGAGGAATTACTGAAGATTTAAAAAAGTCATTGGATAGTGATTCTATTTTTAATAAAATATCTAAAGGTAGAAGAGGGATTAAAAGTTACCGTAATCCAGTTATAGCAGATTTTTTCTATGGAGGTGGTGCAATGGATAAGGCTGGTTCTGGATTAGCTGATGTTTATGACAAGATTTTAGAATATAATTCAAAAGTTTTATTTGGGCCTGACGATTCAAATGAAAATTTTAAAGTCCAAATTTTTGCTAGACCTGAATCGATTGATTCAATTACTCAAACAGCTACGACTGATATGGAAGGATCAGTTTTCGTAGGAAACATGTTAGAAATCCTTCAGCTGCCTGAATTTATTTATGAAGGATATGTAAATGAATTGTTCAACAAAAAGCAATTTTATGCGGAACATAGAGGATTTATTTTTCCGCCATTTGAAATGTATGGAAATGATTTAATTCAATTCTATCCATTTGATAAATCAATAACTCCATTAGCAGATTACGTAGAACCAAGCATGACTGAAAAAATCCCGTTTTCAGAATTTGAGGAAAAAGATGAAGATAGAAAGATGATCGTTAGGTTACTAAACAAATCTATTCAAGTCCATTTAGAATCGCTCGGATTAATTGTAGATTGGAGGAGACAAAGAGCATATTTTCCTAAATTAAATGATACAGAGAATCGAACGGTGAGTTATCATGCAAGGGTAAAAAGAGCTACAAGGACTGTTGCAAAAAGGATAATAAACAAAAAAACAGATGAACTTTTATATTGGGAACATAAGTCAGTGAATTATCAAATTAAAAGATTTGGATCAGATTGGGTTTTGGTGCTTTTGCCTGGTTATGTATTTAGTGTTGATGGTGAAAAATGGTTAGTAAAAAGTGAAAAAATATCACGTTTAGCAACAAAACGTTCATCCATCGATTATAATAAATCTGTATTAAATGATCTTTACTTTTGGTCAAATATAATTGCAAAAGGAGAGGAAAACGCATTTTGGATCCAATTTAACCCGGAAAATTTTAAACAGAATATAAGTCCTATTAAGATTTCTGCTCAATATCCAAAATTAACTACTAATAGATTCCAAGATTTCGATAGTAATGAGGGATATGATTATGATGATATTGAAAATTTGGAAGATGAAGTGTCTATTCTTATTGATGAAATTAAAAGTAACAGTATTAACCAACGTGAATAGATGTCCTTAGATATAAGAATCAAAAAATTAGATATCCCAATTTTACAATTTGGTGGTGCAGGTGAATTTTCAGATCCTAAAATTGGATTAACTAACGCTGGTCCATATGATTTAAGATTTGGTCAGTCTCGCAAGAATGAAATTAGAGTGGGCATAATTGGTGAACCTGCGGAAATAAGAAATGCAAAAAACTGGATTGGCCGTTGTCGTAAAAAAATTGAATCTGATAAAGATCAAATATTATATCCTGATTTTCCAGGTTTTGCCAAAGTCTTTAAATGCGATTTAATAACTGATAAAGCCTGGGAGATTGATATAAATTCATTTGGCAATATTGATAAAATTTTAAAAACAAAAGATAGCATTAATGCATTTGAAGAAATACTAAATATTTACGATAAAGGATTGAATGTATTATCAAATTTAAATATTAAACCTGACGTTATCATTTGTACCATTTCCAACGGAGTTCGAAAAAATTGTTCCTCAATAAATATTCCCACATCTTTAGATGAAGAAAAAAAAATAAAAAAATATAAAAGCCGGAAAACAGATTGGCAGTACAAACTTTTTGATGAAGAAAAAGAGAATGAAGACGAATTTTTATTATTTCGAGACTTTAGAAGAGCATTGAAAGCTAGGGCTATGAAGGTCAGAATTCCAATTCAAATAGGAACTAACAACTTATTCAATGATTCTATTCGGTCTCAGGATCCGGCCACAAGGGCTTGGAATTTTCTTGTAGCTTTATATTACAAAGGTGGAGGAATTCCATGGAGATTGAAAGAAGAAGGTCCAGAAACGTGTTATGTTGGAATAAGCTTTCATCACCTTAAAACCAATCAAAAGCATCTTGTGTTTTCCAGTATTGCTCAAGCTTTTTCATCAAAAGGAGATGGATTTGCAATTAAAGGAGATAGTATTCCATGGAGCGGAAAACCAGGAAAAGAAGTTCATTTGAATTATGATCAATCAGTAGAGTTAGGACATCAGATTATTCAGCAATATAAAGAACATACTGGAAATATTCCTTTGAGAATTGTATTACATAAGACCTCAAAGTTTAGTAAGGATGAAGAAGAAGGTTTCAATTACGCTTTCGAAGATATAGCGATAGTTGAATTGATAAATATAATGCACACTCCTGTAAGATTATTACAAATTGGAGAATATCCTCCTGATCGAGGTACATTACTTCATATAAATGATAAAAATTTTCTTTTCACAACTGGATATATAGACAGTATCCAGACCTACAATGGTCCACACATTCCTTCTCCAGTGGAAATATTCAGTATGGATAACATTGATATAGGATACGCTGCACAAGAATTAATTAATCTTGCCAGAATGAATTGGAATACTGCAAGTATAACAAATGGGCAGCCTGTGACATTCAGTTTTGCAAGGAATGTAGGAGGAATAATGGCAGAATTTGGCGATTCTGAAAAGCTCCCCAGTGCCTTTAAATTTTATATGTAATCGATTATGTTGTTTTCTCATTAAAGAATTTATTGAAATCATCGCTAATTTTTTTTTCTAAAACCCTTGCATAAATCTGCGTCGTAGATAATTTTGAATGGCCTAAAAGTTTTGACACCGATTCTATTGGAATTCCTTTTGATAGAGTTACTGTCGTAGCAAACGTGTGCCTGGCTACATGAAAAGTTAGCTTTTTCTTTATTTTAAGCTCTGTTGCCAGTTCCTTTAGATACTGGTTTGTTTTCTGGTTAGAATATACGGGGAGAATAAAGCCAGAGCATTCGCATTGATCTTTATATTTGTCAATGATCTCCATTGCCTTTGGCAGAATAGGTATTTTCACCGACTGCTCTGTTTTTTCTCTTGCCGTAAATATCCATTTTCGGCCATCGATGCCAATAACTATATTTTCTGGCTTTAGATTTTTTGCATCTATCCACGATAAACCAGTATAACAGGAGAATACAAATACATCCCGGGTCTGCTGATGGGTGATCCGGTCAAATTGATACTGCTCTAAGTTTTCTAATTCTTCTTCGCTTAAAAATGCTCTCTCGGCTTTTTTAAATTTCAGGGAGAATTTAGAAAAAGGATCTTTTTCTACCCATTCTAGTTTTTGTGCAAGGTTGAGTAGTTTCTTTAAGCGTTCCAAGTGCTTCATAATACCATTATTAGTGGGAGCCTTTCGATCTCTTTTTGGTTTATAATTTCTAAGGAAATGCTCAAAGCCAGTGATAAACTGATAATTGATCTGTTTCAGGAAAATGTCATCCGCTTTAAATTGCTTTTTAAGGAATTTATAAAGATAGCGTTCTGTAGTATAATAGTTCTTCATAGTGCCATTCTTCAGCACATCTTTCATATGCTCGGTATGGTAATTCAGTAGCTCTGACAGCTTTTTAAAAGAATCGTCCTTTCCTAAATATCTGGCTTTAACTGCCTGGGCAGATAACAAAAGGTTCGAATCATTTAATTGGCGGAAGCATTCATACAGCTTATTATAAATGCGGTCTAAAGATTTATTGACCTGCTGGCTTTCTATGCTGCTGCCTTTTAATCTGCTTTTACGCTCGTCCCATAGATTCAAGGAGATTCTACGTTGCAGGCTAATTTCTACTCGCTCTCCATTTAAGGTAATTCTGGCATAAAGAGGAGCCTTGCCATTTCTGGCTTTACTGGATTTGGGAAGGAAGACAATCCCAAAGGTCACCGAATTTCTCATAATACTCGTTTTCAAGGTTAAACAAAATGCGTGAAAACGAAAGTCAAATCAACTCTTCGGGCAAATCGCCCTAAATAATAAGAGGTCACCGAATCGGACTCATATTATATCATTTTAAACCAAATTCTATGAGTGACCAAAAACAACAAAACCTTGATAATCATACGATTAACAAGGTTTTAGTGCCATTTGATAATGGTCTTGGTCGGGGTGGCAGGATTCGAACCTGCGGCCTCCTGCTCCCAAAGCAGGCGCGATAACCGGGCTACGCTACACCCCGAATAAAATAGCTAAAGCTATTTATTCATTATTAATTATTTCAGACTCCTTATCTAACTTAAATTAGACCGGGAACCGGGCGGAGTTTATCCTGAGCACGAATCGAAAGTTTCGCGTCGAAGGGCTACACCCCGAATCAAATAGCTAAAGCTATTTATTCAATATTCCTTATTTCAGATTCCATATCTAACTTAAAAGAAGATCGGGAACCGGGCGGAGTTTATCCTGAGCGCGAATCCTAAGATTCGTGTCGAAGGGCTACACCCCGCAATTGCTTACGCAATTCATTCAATATTTATTATTTCAGATTCCTTATCTAACTTAAAGCAGACCGGGAACCGGGCGGAGTTTATCCTGGGCACGAATCGAAAGATTCATGTCAAAGGGCTACACCCTGAATCAAATAGCTAAAGCTATTTATTCAATATTTTTTATTCAAGGTTCAAAATTCCTTGAATCTTATTTTTAGCCTTTCCGTTCCAAATCACTTCAAAAAAAGCAGCCGGGAATCGGAGGAAATCCATTCCTGTCTTTTCGGCTGAAAAGGAGAATAAATAAACCACAGACTAAAAATCTTTGCGGAGAGACCGGGATTCGAACCCGGGCATCCAAGAAGGATGACAGCTTAGCAGGCTGCTGCATTACCACTCTGCCACCTCTCCGTTTTTTAATGAACGTCGCAATTAATTTTGCGGTTGCAAATGTAACTTTTACTTACAAACCATCCAAGCCTTTTACACCTTTTTTCAGGAAATTTTCGTGGACCTTCGCCCCTACTCGCTTAAATTACTTGAGTTCAGTGAAGTATGATCAGCACTAATTTTGAAATATTCCTAGGCACCGAAAAACTGAATTCGCGATTTATACTTTTCATTGCCCCAGATCATCTTTGGGCTGTTTTTTATATTTCTTCCTGAACTCATAAGGAGTTAGCTCATATTTTTCCTTGAATAGTTTGGAAAAATAGCTCTTACTACTAATTCCTACCTTATCGCTTATCTCAGCCATATTTAAATTCGTTTGAAGAAGTAGTTTTTTCGAAATTTTCAACCTTCGTTCCTGTACATAAGAATTGATCGATTTTCTATGCATCCTTCTAAACCCGAATTGTAATTTATTGGCATTCAAACCAACGCGGTAGGCAATCTCCCTGATCTTGGGCAGATTATCGATTTCATTCTCTATGATTTTATGTGCCTCTTCAAGTGAACGGACTTCGTTCCTCTTAAGGATTTCCCGTTCTTCATCGCTATTTACTTCTGAATGGAATTCCATTAACTGGGTTAAAAGCATCCCGTGAACTATTCGCTCCATATAGATCTTCCTATAACCTTTATCAACCGAGATATCTTTAAGCTGTCTAAAAAGATCGGCCATTTCCAGATAATAATATCCTTTATGATAATAGGCATTTCTGGAATCCAGGTCCTTCAGCAGCCGTTTTACGGTTGGCTTCATCTTTTCTATGGAACAGGACATGGAATCGTAAAATTCCCTTCGGTTGATCTCAAGGCTGTTAAATGATAGCCGAACATTCTTAATAAAGCGAATAGAATGTGCCAGATTAGATTTCCCGGCGACCAAACAATATTGAAATTGTTCTAAAATCTCCTTTTTACCTGTCTCTTCAAAATAATGCTCTAATTCTCCCTCTAGCACATACAAGAACTTTAAAGGATGAATCTTATTTTTCAGAAAATTGATCTGCACATCCTCTTTAAATTCACAACTGTAGTTTATAAAACCTATACCTTTATCGAATACCACTCCTTTTATGTAACCATCACCTAATTGAGGCGGAATATTAATAGTACATTCATCACATTTTTTGACCAAATCGGTTTGGAACAAATCGGCTAATTCACTCATGACCTTATCAATAGGTATGCAATCTATATTATAAGTTTTCATCTGCCGTTTTTTTTAGGATGGTTGGAAAATACCTGTGGATTGCAAAAGATGGTTGTCCCCAATTATTAAAACCCCCGCTGGCCAGGTTTTTCACATGAATGTTTTCTGTAATTATTAAAAGAATGATTTCGACGGTTTCCTGGCAGGACAGCCTATCTTTATTCGTAGGAAGGTCTATTATTGCGTTTTCAATTTTTTGAAGCTTACACAAACAGAATATCCAAAATTCTTTTGCTTTGGAACTTCTGTATAACCGGTTAATATAGGAATCGGCTGTCGCATTTACTATTTCTGAAAATAAACCGCAAATCCTGAGAAGAAGGTTATAAAGTTGTTTCAGGTTTAGAACCTGCTGAATATGACAATCAAAGCCATTATATATATCTATTCTGGCCCCGCTTACCATATTTCGTTTTTACAATGTATTCATAACTTACGTACAATTAGCTTGTAATAACTGCCAATTAACTTAAATCACCTCAATGACTCCTTTTAAGTTAAAAAATACATAAAAGCATGCAAATCTGCCATATTCATTTCAAGGCAGATATCTAAACTATGGAAATTCCAGGGGTAGGTATTTTAAATTATTCACCGCAACCGGCCTAGGAACTAAGTTGCTCTTCAGCTGTTTGTTTCATCCTTCTTTTGAATTCCGATGGGCTGAAACCATACTTTTCCCTGAACATTTTGGAAAAATAACTCTTACTGCGAAGTCCTACCCTATCTACAATTTCAGAAACGGTATAATTCGTTTCAATTAAAAGGTCTCTTCCTTTTTCCATTCTGGCAGCGGTGAGATAACGGTTCACTGTTTGCCCTAAATAACGCTGGAATCCTTCCTGTAGTTTGTTGTTGTTCGTGGCACATCTCCGGGCAAGATCGGTCACCGTCTTTATTTCTTCGAGGTCTTTTCTGATTATCTGTGTAGCCTGGGCGATAATTTCGGCCTCTTCAGCCGAACCGTTTATCCTGGCCAGGGGATTCCTTATTTCTTCCTCGTAATGCGCCAACTGCCTTACCAGAATTTCATGAGCCTTGGCATCTGTAAATAAATATTCCAGCATTCCATCCTTCTTGAAATTTTCAATTTGGTGGAACAACTCCAGGGAAGTGAGGTTATAATTCCCGGTATGTACAAAAAACTCCGACTCACCAAATTTGGCAAAAAGACCTTGAATTATTTTTTTCCATGGATGTATCTCTTGTTCTCCAAGATTTTCCTGCAGACCCGAGAAATCAAGAATATTTAGAAAATAAGGTTTATCCTTGGAAAATTTTATGGTATAAGAGGCACCAGCGGGTATAGAGACAACAATGTTCTGATACTTCTTAAGATCGATTTGTTGCTGGGTTTCATCAATGTGTAATTCTGCCGCTTCATCCAGGTTGTAGATCAACATATAGCGGCGCTCTTTCGGCTTATCAAAGGTAATTTTAACATCCTTACTGTGTTTTACCTTATACTGGAAGAGGTTAAAGCCATCATTAAAGGTAATCCCTTTATAGGTTCCGTTTCCAATTTCAGAAGGCAATTTTAACCAGTGCTGGTTATATTCTGATGTAACTTCACAACCAAGCCGTCTGGCCTTTTCATGAATATATTTTTCGGGTTCAACAGCCCCTAAACTTATTTCCAAATGGTATTTTCGTTCAAATTAAATAAATGGAAAGCTAAGGCTTAAGCCCTAAGCCGTAATAAACTCGATTTTGTTAGAAATTGGTCCGTTATTGTTAAACATAGGAAAATTGCACTATAGTTGGCCTCGTGGAAAATAGAATTCCGAAAAAATTCATACAATTAGACAAAAAAATAGAGGCCATAACCCTACGTTTTATGACCTCTATTTGCCCAATTGGCTTAACCTAATACCTCGACTTCGAAAGTAAGCTACTTGCTGCTTTTTCGTTGCAGATATTGAAACTTATGTGAACAAAATCGCACTTTTATAAAATTTTTAAGACCTGAAGATAGTTTCCACCGGCTTTTAATAATTCAAATAACCTGATCTGTGGGATGCAACAAAATAAAGTTTTCGCTATCGCTTCCTGGGCTATTATAACGAATTTTTACCCGGTAATTACCTTTCTGTTCGTAAGGTTCAAATTCCCCGGAACATTGTTCAAAACCTCCACTGGAAGCAATCGATACACTAATGATCTCGTGATCGCTAATCGACTCAATTTTCTTTAGATCTTCTTCAGTAAAATAATACTGGTTCTTCAGCCTCTCCAGACAGCTATTCAAATTTCCCTTGTTCGTTAATGGCTTCATTCTGATATAAAGTTGTGGTTGCAATTTTAATATCCTGAATTTTAAATCTGAAAACTGACTCTTTAGGAAATATTTCTAACAAAATTGAATAAGAATGAGTTAAGTGAATGAACAAAGGTATTTTTAACGATTGTTTGACCCTATATTTGGCCAAAATAGATCATAAACAACCAATTTTCGCTAATGAAGAAAGCCGCTAATTATATCAGGGATAACAAAGTTAGTATTATTGAAATATGGGAGAAAAGGGTTAAATCAGAGATCGACGCCTCCAAAGGCACTCCCAGCCTGGCCTTAAGAAACCAGTTACCCCATGTTTTAGAAGACATTGCCGAGGTATTGGAGAAGCACGAGGTATTTGAACAAATTGAAGATAGCGAACATTATAGGGAAATTGTAGAAAACAGTACTGATCATGGCCGGCACCGGGCTACAACTTCTAATTATACGGTAACCGAAATATTAAAAGAATACATGGTTTTTCACCAGGTTTTAACCGAAGAACTTAGAAAGCAAGAGGCTTATTCTGTAGAAACGGGGATCGTTTTAAAGTTCACAATAGAAACGGCCATGTTACATTCTGCAGGATCATTCAATGATTCCATCAACCAGATGAAGGAAAAAATGGTTGGAACGCTGGTGCATGATATTCGAAATCCCATTTCTGCGGCTTACCTTGCACTTGATCTCCTAGACATCCATGCAAACCCTGAACATATCTCAAAAGTCAAAAAAATGGCTGTAAACAGCCTGGATTATTCCATGAGGCTTATTGAAGGTCTTCTGGACGCCATAACCCTGGAAGCTGGTGAAGGAATCACCCTAAACTTTGAGGAAACGGATATACTTCAGGATATAAAATGGGTGGTTAAAGAAACACGAACGATCTTCCAGAACGAAATAAATCTAAACTCTGATTCTCCTGAAATAAGAGGAATATTCGATGCGGTGGCCATTCGCAGAGCCCTCGAAAACCTGGTGACCAATGCGGTGAAATACGGTGATAATTGCCAACCGGTTAACATTAATATTTTTGATAACCAGGATGAAGTATTCATTTGTGTGCATAACACCGGGAAAGCCATACCCGTGGAAAAACAGAAAAAGATCTTTAATTACCTGCATTCAGAAAAGTCGGCTGAGGATCGTGGTTTCAAAAGCTGGGGGATGGGCCTGTGCCTCGTAAAAGCCGTTACCAAAGCTCACGGAGGCTATATTGAGGTAACTAGTGATGATGAGCAGGGCACTGAATTCAGGATCAGGTTAAAAAAATATAAAAATCAACCTGGAAAAATAAAATCCAGGATTACTTACAACCAAAATTAAAACCTCTTCTAAACCCCGAAAAAAGGGTTGCAAAAGATCAGATCGTGCGGCTTTTCCTTATAAGCCCTGCTCACTTTAACCGATTTCTGGATTTGCATGGTTAACAGGTGACTTTTGCCATATTTATAGGCATGGTTAGCTGGTTCAGGTTGATATCTGTTGTAAAGGCTTTCAGAAAAAAATGAAAGCAGATCAATTAAATTCCCAGCCTATCCCGGTTTGCACCACATAATCCAGGTCTTCAGCCCCTTCAACAGCCTGGTTATCATAATTAAGTGTAAGACCTGCCTTAACATAGAAATCCAACGGCAGATCGTATTTCGTATCCAGGCTGTAGTCTATTCTCCAACGGCCACTTTCGGTTATACTGGGGTAGACTATAAGCCGGGTAAGCAGGTTCCAGTCTCCGATATCATACAGGTTTAATTCTGAGCCTACATATGCCTCAAAAGAATTGAGGTTCTCACGTTGATTTTCAAAATTTTCATTCACTCCAGACAAACCACCTTCTACAGCGAGATAAGACTGGTTCGTATGAATTATATATTTACCCATCCCTGCTTTAAGGTTAGTTCTTAGATTCAAAAGTTGCTCGGTATTAGACAGGAAAGAAAATACAGAGGTAAAATACCAGTCCCTGGGAAGGAATTTTCGATAACTCAGGCTTCCGTCCTGCCTTCTTACAGGTTCCACATCATCCTGGTTAGATCTAAGCAGGCTATAACTAGCCTTCAACCACCACCTCGGCGCGGTATACCCAAGGTTGGCCCTTCCTCCTACCTGGCTGAAATTATTCGCCCTTGTAAAACTATAGTCGGCATCCAGGGAAACACTAAGCCTGCTCCAAAAATCCTTTTCATAGGATTTGAAGTAGACGATCTCATCCCGTTCCAAGGTCAAGGTATCACCATTAATTCGGTAAATATTCCATTTGGGAGCCTGGGCTGTGCTAATGCTCCCATTCAATCGGCGACCATCTGTAAGGGTGATAAGGTAACTTCTTTCAGAATATAACTCCGCTATTTTTTCCCATTCTATTTTAAAATCACTATCAGAATAATCGGTTTCCACGGTCACCACTCCTTTGTTCATGGATTTCACTTCGCCAACCATGATGTTATTGTTGGTAAAGACCAGCGAATCCTTCTGGGCCCACGATGAAGAAATAAAGAGTAAAAAAGTAATTAGTGTAATTATTCGTTTCATACATCATCATTTTGGGAACAAAAGCACAAACACAGCCCTGAATCCCCATTCTGAAGTATTTGCGTTGCCATAAGGAATACGAGGGCCCACAGCCACCTGAGCTAACTGACTTCCGAGGCTGATTACTTTGGATCCTACAAGGTTCACAGTTCCAGATGTCGCATCGAAATCCCAGTTCTGGGTGAGTTCCGTATTAAGAGAAATCGCATAACCGCCAGTAAAGTTTTTGGCGATGAAAGGTTGCACGAAAGTGGCGTTCACATCGGGCCGGTCTTCATCTCCAGAAATAGACCAGATATGATTTGCCAGCCCCCCAATGGTAATATCTCCAATTTGTTTCAGTGCTACCCCGGTGGGACCAATTCCAAATTTTTCGGTGCCCAGGTTATCGGTTGCTGTTGGCACCAAAAACACAGGACCCAGACCCCAGATCAATCCTCCGGAACCAGGTTCTTTAGGAGACAGGAATGCGCTCACCACAGCATCCCCAAGACCGGTTTGTCTCCCGCTATTTCCGGAGACATCGTTTTGATGAATCACTGGCAGGATAAGCCTGCCAATCAGGTTCCAGTTTTCGCTAATGCTAATAGGTACCACGGGTTGAAAGTTCATGGTGAATCGATAACCATCTGAGGGCCCAACCCCAAAATCAAAATTACCCTGGAAGGGAACGCTTATCAAACTGGCAACGGGATTTTGTAGTTTCTGGGCGAGTTCATCGGCACTGGGTTTCCCCTCTTCCGCCTCCTGGCCTGCTGAAAACTGTGGAAAACTTACCAAGAGGATCAGGAAAATCAGGCCTTTTATCCAATGAAGTGATAGATCTTTCATAATTCATTTATTTTGATTTGTTAGAACTTCCTTATCGGAAGTATGCTAAAACTACTATTAAAATTTGTATTTAACTGATAGTCAAAAGTTAAGCTTTTAGAATGCTTCGGTAAAATTGAAATATAATCCACTGGATTCTCTTCCAATTCCGAAGTCGATTCGCAGGTTCATCCGCGGCTGCACCTCGAACCTGTAACCCACTCCCAGGTTTGGGATCCATTCGCTAATACCGTCAAGGTCGTTTGCAATACTACCCGATCCCAACCACACTGCTATTCCGTGTTTACTGAGTTCCTGGTTGGATTTCAGGAACATATGCCGCCATTCAGAGATGAGATATACACCGGTTTTATCCCTGTACTGCCCGTCGATATAACCACGTAGTGCGTTGGTACCACCAATACGACTTAATTCCTCGTAAGGCACATCCCCCGTTCCTACCCGGCCGTATAGCTTAAGGGCAAGGGTATTGCCTTCTCGATTGATCTGGTGATAGGTCCTAATGTCCAGCTCATAAACATTATATTCATTATCGCCACCCAGGTAATCTCCAAAAAATGTAGCATTAAAATTCACGAACCAACCTTTCCAAGCATTTACGGTAATATCGCGACTATCATAATTAGCTGTCAGTTTCAAACCCGAATTAAAATTCTCAGGTCCAAAGCGGTTATAATACTCGTTTTGCTGCATATAGGGATTTAATTCGGTGACCCTGGATTGGTTAAGGTCTATCCCCACTCCGGCATACACATTTTGTAAGATCCTGAAAAGAACAGTTGGTGCGATCTGGAATTTCTGGCGTTCATAGGCCGTGGTACTGTCACCCTGGGAAATGCGATTGATTTCTGAAAAACCTACTCCGAAATAATTATCGTTCGCATTCGAAAATTTACCTACAAAGTTGAATCTTAATTTATCCTGGAACCAAAAAGAGGCCATCTTGGCACTAAAACCATAATTACCTTTAGTACTAATAAAAGTATTGATGGGTATTGAGGATCGCTGTATAAGGGAATCTTCGGGGTTGGTTTTAAAGGTGTAAAGAATTCCGCCACCTAATAATAGTCCGTTTTCAGGGGTATAGCCCGGGCCGGCCAGAATGCTTAAAAATGGTCTGCCTTCTTCTATGGCCGCCTCTTTCTTGGCTGCCCTTCTTTTCATATAGCCTTTGATGCCTTTTTCCTGGGAATAGGTTTCCAGGCTGAACAGGATCAGCATAAAAACACAGCTATATTTCAAAAGGCTGAATTTCATATTCCGAAGCGATAATTAATAGAGGTCATTACCTGAAAACGCCCGGGGCCAAATCCCGTTTCCAGCCTGTACCACCAGTGTTTGTTATGATTGTACTGAAATCCTACCTGGAAGGACCATTCCCCTAATGGAACCTTATCAAACTGGTAGCGCAAGGGAGTACTTCCTACATCTCTTCCCGCCAGCCAGTTATCAAGGGCATTCACCAGCCTGTCTACCACCAGTTTCTGCGGAAGACTTAATTCGTCGTACCAGTTCATGGCATCGTCTGCTATTTGTTCCTTCAGGTCGTTGAGATTATCCTGGTCGAACTTTGAAAAGATGGTGGAAATTGGCAATTCCCCACCAGAATCCTGTGTGATCTTTTGAAATTGGATCCCCACGGTGGGAATGATGCCCCTGTTTGGTTTTCCTAATTCAAAATTTCTTCCAAATCTTAAAGATGCGACCGTACCCTGAACCTTATCATCGAGAGAACTAATATCGGTCCAGGAATAGTTTAAATTACCAACGGCAAAATAGTTGCCGAGGCCATAGGCTACTACCCCGCCAAATCCCCAGGTTTCCCCAGTAGGATTTGCTTCTACCTCGATATTGAGGGGAAATCCTATTCGTATATTGCTTCGGGATTGAGACCTCGCATAGATCCCATATAGATTCAAAAAAGGAAATACCCAGGCATCTGCCCTGAAATTGATAATATTAGTACGATTTTTTACCGTTTTAAAATCTACGAAATCGATGCTTACCAGCTCGGAATCCCCAAACCCGATCACTGGGTTCTCCAGGTCGTATTTCGATTCCTGGTAAATATAATTGGTCATTATGCCTAATGGAAGGGGAAAATCTATCCCTCTTTCCCTTATTTTCCCGCCAAAAATGGGCAGGACATAAGGATACGGAATGGCTGCAAGGCTATCCCTTTCTTCCTGGCTTAGTTTGGTTACCTGCGCTTTTGCAGGCTGCAGGAAACATATTCCAAATAACACGATCAAAGCAGAAAGAAGCTTTTTACTCAATCTGGTCTTATTACCTATTTCCAATCTTTTCATCATTTCGAGGGGTTTATATTATCTGGCAAAAGCATCTGAGATTCTAAAACTCAGGCTCCAGTCATCCTTTCCAACTGCCACATCCATTCCTATATTGATTTTTTCTTTGGGAAGGATCAGGTATCGCACTCCCGTACCAATACCAGGTAAAAGGTCGTGTTCAAATAATTCGGAAATCTCGGGAACCACCGTAGCGAAACCTCCGAAAAATACCAGGCCGAACTTTGATGGGAAATTGTGCCGGTATTCCGCCTGAATGGAGTACAACTGGTCATCCCGGTATTTTCCCTGGGAATAACCTCTTATATTATCCCCACCCACCGTATTTTGCCCTACGAACGGCACATCGCCAAACGAACTGATCGAGTAGTATCGAGCCACAAAAATATCATTCCCAGACCTAAGTGGTTTATAAAGATCATAATTGAGTTCCAGCTGGTTAAAACCTGATTCGTTTCCCAGCCATTCCCCGGCAGTTTTAAAACTGGCCATAATGTTATGGCCTATATTGGGATAATTCACGTTGTTCCGGGAATCGCTTTGGATGAACGTCCCTACAAAATTAACAGGAATATCGATGGTGGGCCTGCGTTCCGTTAAAGGAAGATCGAGATCGAACTCGGTTCGTGCATTGGCGATACCGCCGGAGAGTCCCAAATACAAATCAGGTGCCACCCGCCTGGAAACTTCTCCCATTACAAATTTCACTTTAGTGCTGTAATCGATAAAACTACCACCGGCATAAAAGTTCTGGTATACCTGAAGATTTCCATTTCCAACTCCACCAGAAAGCTTGGCCCGCCAACGGTCTTCTGCAAAATAGAATTGCTGAATTCCCATTCCTATATAACTGTTGGAAGTCGAGTGAATTGTGGCTATTGTGGTTGAGGATGATGGAGAGATGGTATCGGCTGCATTGAGCTTATAAAAGGCCGCTCCCAGCAAACCATATGAAAATTCTACCGTGCGGCTATAGTTTAAGTAAGGTACGCCGGCTATTTTTAGCTTTTTCTGTTTTTCGTTAAGAACCTCCTCACCCTGGCTAAAAACGGGGGTGTAAAAGAGGAGAATGGTCAAAAACAGATAAGCTTGTTTCATTATTTAATAAAGTTTCCGGTTAAGGGAAATTTAAAAACCGTGACCTATCCCTAGAGCAAGGTTCCAGGTGTTATAGGCATCGAATTTTATGTCGTGGCCTATATTAACGAATATTTCCCATTTTTCGTGGATCTCCCAGTGCGGTTCCACCCCAAGCCTTACCAGGCCGAAACTTTCATTTGCTTCATATTCTACCCCGCCACCGGCCACAAGGCTAAGCCATTCTACAGGTTGAAAGGAAAGTGCCCCAACCAGGGCTATAGGATTTTCTCTTTCAATTATAGACTCTGAACTATGTTCATCTTCTACCTCGAAGGTTTCAATGATCATATCGGAATGCAGGCCTACGGCCCAGCGTTCTGTAAACCAGAAATTATAATCCAGCATCCAGGATGGTAAAACCATCCATTGCTTTTCCCCATTCTCTATTCCTGAATTAATATGAGCATGCCCAATCCCCAGTGAAATAACATGTTTGTGCCTGTGGTGCTCTTCATGATGTTCTTCCTGATGCTCATGTTCCTGCGCGGTGCCCAGGAAACCTATAATTCCAAAGAACAGGATAGCTGTAAGATTTTTAAATGCTTTCATTATTAATAGGTTGGTTACTGGTTTTCTATGCTTTTTCTAAAATAGCCGAAGTCAACCTGAACGGGTTCAGATCGGCTTCGGCTTCTCAACTAATTAATCTCCATGTTCTGGATTACAAACCCGGGAAACCTATTGTCTCGCTTTGTTTATGAACTCATCAACGACATTAGACATATCGAAGGATTTTCCTCCCTGCACAGGAGGATATTCTGCCAGGGTTTGTAAATGTTTCTGCATTAATTCACCCATTGGCTGAATCAACCAGGAAACTTTTTGCATCAAATGCCCGTAAGCATCGGTGCTGTCATAGCTTTCATATGGATCCATTCGAATATTGAAAACAAGGGGAACAGTGCGTGGGATCACATTAGCATAATAATCTTCCTTGGTAGAAAAATGGAACTTCCACGGCCCCATTCTCACCGCGGTTAGTTTACTTTCGTAATAATAGAAAATATGATTTCGTTCCGATTTATCTGATTTTCCCATCCAGTAATCGAGGTTATTCACCCCATCGATATACTGGTTCTGGTCTCTCCTGATCTTTTCTGCTGCGTCTGGCACCCCGGCTGCTGCAGCAAGCGTGGTGAACAGGTCCATATGGCTCTGAATGCCATTAAGCTGCTGACCTGCAGGGATCTTACCAGGCCATCTTACCATACAGGGAACCCGTACACCACCTTCATAGGTGGTCATTTTTTCTCCACGGAAAGGAGTGGTTCCTCCATGTGGCCATGAAGAATGCTCGGGACCGTTATCTGTAGAATAAAGAACAATGGTATTTTCCAGTAATCCCATCTCTTCGAGCTGATCCAGGACATAACCAATGTCTGAATCATGCTGCAACATACCCGCTCCGTAATAATCGGCTTCACTCGTATATTTTTCCACCTTTTCAAGCCATTTATCCTCGATCCTGGTGTACAGGTGCATACGGCTGGTATTTAACCAGATAAAAAATGGTTCATTCGCATCTTTAGATGCTTCCATGAAATCTATTGCCTTAGGGATCACTTCCTCGCGATCGAAATTCTTCATTCTTTCCTGGGTAAGTGGCCCGGTATCTTCGATACGTTGTTTTCCAACAGGCCCGAACCTGGGATCAGACTGATTATTCACCTCATTGGTAGCAAAGGAATGTAGTACGCCACGGGTACCAAATTTCTTTTCATATTCTTCCAGGGAGCCTTCATAAGCTTCCCCAAAATTCTGGTAATCGCGCTGCTCGGCTTCTTCCTGGGTATTCAGGTGGTACAGGTTTCCGAAGAACTCATCAAACCCATGTACGGTTGGTAAATGTTCATTTCGGTCTCCCAAATGATTTTTACCGAAATGCCCGGTTCTGTAACCCTGGGCTTTCAGGACCTCTGCCAGGCTGGGCGATTCCTTCTGCAGCCCTAAAGCATCACCTGGCTGGCCTACCGTTGTCATTCCCGAACGTATGGGATACTGCCCGGTGATGAACGCGGCACGTCCGGCCGTACAGGAAGGTTGCGCATAATGGTCGGTGAAAATAATACCCTCTTCACCTATTCGGTCGATATTGGGAGTCGTGTAGGCCATCACCCCGTGCTCATAGGCACTCAGGTTGGTCCAGCCAATATCATCTCCCCAGATCACAAGGATGTTCGGCTTTTCCTGTGCATAGCTGATGTACAGGATCAAACTGAAAATGAGCGTAAAAAACCATTTTTTCATAATGATAAGTTTAGCAGTTAATAAATAGTAGTATCAATTATTTTTGATTGGATTAAACTTTATATTTTAAAAAATTACCTGTACAAAAAGGGGTTAAGTCTTCCTGATGGCGGCTGGGGAAATTGCCATCTTTAAGTGGGGATTCGTAATGGTTATGAGATTCGGAAAGGTTGTTAAAATGCAAGCATTAATTTAGGAAAAAAGTTTGAATCCTTTAAATAAATAACTGCAAAACAATGTTTTACGGTATTTTTTAAATAATTTTAACGTTTGTTCATTTCCTAAAATTAAACATCAATAAAAAACTGGCTACCCAATAAAATGGATAGCCAGTTATTATAAGAAATTTATAAACCAGCTTTTATTGAAATATATAATCGGTCCCCGGTACCGTGGAGAAGGAATACTCGCCTAGATAATCGCAGTAGGCACGGCCTTCCAGCCTGGGAGCGACTGGAGAATGTACCTCCAGGTACTCCTCTACTGCCTCGTGAATGGTATAATCTTTTATTTTTACATCCTTAACATTAGGCATCCTGCACAACATATCAATAGGATCGCCAGGCCTTACACAGGCTGAAATACTATAATATTTATCTTCCTTTAAAATTTCGCCATGTACCGTGATCTGTTCGATTCGCTTTCCTTTTGGCTTCTGACTGTCGAACCTGACCTTCATTCCCGAAAATCGAACCAGCCAGCCACCAAACCTGTTAGTCGGATCCTGAGAAAAGGCGTTCTCCATTTCGCTTTCCAACCAGTCCTTTATCTGTTTCCCGGTAGCCATCCCGGTTTTGATCTTTTCGTTCACCGGTAACAGGTTCCAGAGGTTTGCACGGGTAATTGGAGCAGGCTCTCCATTTTCTGGCACAATAGGGTTCCCAAAACGAAAACCGTTGGAAATGGCAATATCTGCCCCTGTTTTCCAGCGTGCTGCATCAGTGATCATATTGTCCATGGGATTTTCTACGGTGAGATACCGGTACAGTGGTTCTTCGGTATACCCGATCACCGTTTCTAGGTACTCGCGGTAAGGTGCTTTCACACTATCAACCAGGGCCTGTATGTATTTATCAGCCGGATATATTTTGGGATCTACTTCAATGAGTTCATAATCGTCATTTACCAGTTCGCCGTCAACAAAATCAAGCTTCAGTTTTCCAACAAATGAGCCAAAAGCCCCGGGTTCGGTAACCTTCGCGAATTTTCCCTGGATAGGCTCCCTAACACGTTCATGAGTATCGTTGCCCAGGATATAATCCACCTCTTTAAGATCTGGATCATTGGCAAGTTGAACCTGTTTAAAGATCCCGATATGAGTGACCAGGAACAGCACATCCACCTTCTTTTCATTTTTTAGATGATCAATACTCTCAAGCAATTTCTCATCGATCCCTGAAAATTCTATTCCCTCACTAAACACAGGATTCTGCCTAACCGGTACATCGGGATCATTTAGCCCAACAAAGCCAATTTTCACTCCCTCGATTTCCTTGATCCAGTATGGTGGAAACAAGGCTCCCTTCCCGTTTTCATGATACATGTTCTGAGCGATAACCTGGGTATCATACGAATTCATCACCTCCAGCATCACTTCTTTCCCATAAACAACTTCCCAGTTGCCGGGAATGATCACATCATAACCCATATTCCTGATAATTTCAGGCATTTGCCTGGCTTTTGACAAGGCCATATACCCGCTACCCTGGATCAGGTCTCCCCCATCCACTATAAGCGTCCTGCCGGGGTTCTTTTTTCGCTCAGTATCGAAAAGGCTTTTGATGTTGGCAAGGCCGCCGCGGTCCCTGAAATCGATTTTGCCATCTTCCCAGAACAGTTCTGGATGCGTGTCCAGCTGCCCATGTATATCGGCGGTTTGAAGTATGCTAATGCTTAGTGTATCCTCTCCGGAAACTTCCGCATTTGTTTCTCTTTTTTCAGATTTACAGCTTACTGAAAGTATCAGCAGGGCCAGTACTACGGAACTTAAAAATAAACTTCTATTCAATTTCATATTAGAGACTTATACTTTTATATCCCTTTTTTTGTAGCTGGAAGTTGTACAGAATCCCGTTTTCTACTGTTTTAAGCTGTTTGGGGACTTTTTTAGTGTCCACACCAAACTTTTTGAGGGAAAACCCGCAGGCAATGAGCTGTACGCCGAGTTCTTCAGCCCTTGTAATGAATTTTTCCATTTTTTCGGAATCGGTGATATCAGCTATATTCTTTCCGCAGATGATTACCTGGAAATCACCAAAATGTTGCCCGTCTTCGGTTTTAAGATTTTCAGCAGTTATTAAAATAGGCTCCAGTTGCGGTACCTTTTTGGTGAGTACCACATAATTATGCTTTTCGGTATGTTGTTGCTGTGCCTGCGCAGGCTGCGCACTGAAAATTGCAAGTATTAGGATTGAACTTATGTTGAGTATCGTTTTCATATTATTTGATTTTAAATGATTTTTCGGTGTCGTTGATGATAAAGAATAACAAACCACCGAGGATTGCTATATTTTTAAACAGTGGTCCGAGGGTATTGATCTGTCCTACCTGGACCGTTAGCGTTATGGGAACAAGAATAAGTCCCAGGATGATCGCCGCCCAGCGGGTCTTGTATCCAATAAGGAATAGGAAACCGACAGTGAGCATGAAGACTCCGGAAAGCAATACCAGTGTTTCAGGTTCACCAAAAAAATAGGCGATACCTTTGAAACTGGCCTGTTCCAGTCTTCTTACTGTTTGCGTGGTATTTAAAAGATGGTTGCTTCCTGCGACCAGGAAAATACCGCTTATCAATACACGCAATAGCTGAACGGAACGACGATTGATCTGAATATGATTCGTCATTACTGATAATTTTAAATTATTAATAGACCTGGTCCATAGTGAACCGGTATTAGTTTAAAATGATCAGTAAGATTTTGGAGGTGGAGAATGCTGGTCGAGGTACAAATTATCCAGCCTGTAGGTATAAAATTCGTCTATAGAAGAAACCGGCTTCTTAAGAATTACCTGCCATGCAGCAATTGAAAAATTGAGTTGTGGTGTACAGGAGCTTAAAAATTCGTATTGCTGACTATCTGCACCGGTTTCGGCAGCAAAGTTCACTGCTTTATTATTTTCTGAAATCGAATTTTTCTTTTTGCAGTAAGCTTTCTCTATCCTGATCTCCCCTCCGCTTAGAAGCTGCATAAAGCTGGCCTCTACCAGGAAAATTTTAGCCAGTAACATCAGGCTAAGTAAAATCGATATGGGGGCTTGAAAATTCATTCCGGCAAACCTAGGCTTTTTAATTGACCTGAAATGTAACATAGGTTACGTACCGAATCTGCTAAGGAACTCGTCCTAGGCCTTAAAATCTCCTGGAAGAATAAGAAGTTTAAGACGGCTGTTTTTGCTGAAAAACTCTTGCTTTTGAAAGTCCGTGAAATTTATGGCTTATTTATTTTTTAAAGACCAGTTCACCTTCCTTATAAGTTTCCAGAACCACGATATTCTTAATTTCTGCCTCAGGAACTTTTAAAGGGTTTTTGTCGAGGATAACCAGGTCGGCAAATTTACCTGCTGTTAAGGTTCCTTTTCGGTCTTCTTCAAAATGTTGGTAAGCAGACCAGTCTGTGATTCCTTTCAGGGCTTCGTATGGAGTAAGTTTTTGATCGGCTCCTATCACCTGCCCTGAACGTGATTTTCGATCCACCGAAATTCCAAGCATCCGCATTAGATTTGGCAAGGCAACGGGAGCATCTGTATGAATGGTGATCCTTATTCCTTTATTTAATGCAGTTCTGGTTGGACTGATAAAATTCCCGAGACTATCGCCTATGATTTGTTTGTGCCAGTCGCCCCAGTAAAAAGTGTGCAGGGGAAAAAGTGAGGCGATCACGTCCAGGTCCTTAAAGGAATCTAGCTGATCTTCCCGAACGTACTGCCCATGAATAAGGACGCTCCTGCGGTCGTTATTTCCATATTCTTCAACAGCAGGCTTTATGGTTCTGATCATCTGGTCCATCGCCGCGTCACCATTGGCATGGGTCAATACCTGCCAGTTATTCTGAAAAGCTTTTTTATATAAGGCTGTCACCATACTGTCTTTGGGAATAGCCGGATATCCTTTATATCCAGGTTCGGCTCCCTCCGGCGGAATCAAATACGGTTGGGTACGCCAGGCAGTTCTTCCCTGTGGGGAACCATCGAGGGTTATTTTCATCCCTCCAATTCGGTAATGATTGTTATAAGCTTTGGAGTTCCATTTGGAATCCATGTATTTATCTACATATTGATAGTCTATATAACTAACCACATCCAGTTTCAATTTACCTGCTACCGCATTTTTAACCAGGCCTTCGTGATTCTGCATGGTTCGGCCTTCCTGCGCAGTGGTATACCCGTATGATAATGCCATATCCTGCCCGGCTTCAAAAAAGCGCTCAGCGGCTTCGGGACTGGCGGGGGTTAGTGCTTTGGCGTAATAAGGAATCCCGGCCAGTTCTTCCAGAACGCCATTAGGTTCGTTATTTTCTTCCCGACGAATTATCCCCCCTTCCGGATCCTCGGTGCTGGCATCTATTCCCAATAATTCAAGTCCTTTTGAATTTACTACGGCGAAATGTCCTGAAATATGTATGATCATGATGGGAAATTCGGTAGAAACCTGGTCCAGGTCATGTTTGGTGGGAAACCGGTTTTCTTTTATAACCGAATCGTCAAAGCCTAACCCGAAGATCCACCTGGTCAAAGCCCTGTTTTCGGGGGTGTTCCAATCTTTTAAAATATTGATAAGGCTGGGAATATCCTCTGCCCCCGCATCTGGCGGCGGTAAGATCTGGGCACCAATGGCCTGGGTAGCAAAACTATCAAAATGTGCGTGCCCATCGATAAAACCGGGAAGTAAGGTCCTGCCCTGGAGATCGACCCTGGTTGCCTGACCGAATTGTTCTTCGGCTTCTGCCTGAGTACCCACAAAAACAATTTTTCCATTTTCCTGAACCAGGGCTTCTGCATATTCAGGTTCATCACCTTGCATGGTGATAATATCACCATTGAAAAAGAGTTTTTGATCCTGGCTGTGAACAGATCCTTGAAAGAAAAATATCAGAACCAGGATACGAATATTGACGTGAAATTTAAACTTCATGACCGGAGCTTTCCATAATTTAAAGCTACTTAAACCTTAATCCGGTTTATACCAGATTGGGGAACTCACCCCGCGTTCCTGGTGTACCAGTGGTACTTCATCTGGCAGGTCCAGGTTATGTCTTATCTTATCATATAAGGTCCATCTTGGAGTCGGAATTTCAAGCACTCGTACATAATAAAATGCCGGAAGCGCCGGATCAAAATCGGGATCGGTCCAGAACGTTATGAACCCGGTATCACCTATTTCATTCGTGTACTCTGCAGTCTCCATATTCACTGTATTTCCAACAGCCGGAAGCTTACCTTTATTATCAAGTTTGCGATCACCAGACCAGGCTACCTGGTAGATCTTTTCCTGGGTTTTTTCATTGGCATCTACCCATCCTTTGATCACCTGTACCCGGTCCAGATTGGCACCTTCAGGATCTTTAGTCGCCTCGATAAGGAAGGTAGGAGCTTTTCCTTCCGCAGCTTTTTTCATCATAGAACCCATCGCTACCCCTTTATCATATCCGTTTTGAGCCAGATCTTCTGTATCTGCATCGGTATAGTCAAAACCTCCGAAAAACCTGATCTTCATTCGTGGACCCGTAGTAGAAAATGTCTCTCTGCGATACATGGCTTCCCAGATATCTTCACGGGTATTGGACTCGGCCCAGACGCCCATGATGCCCGATGCTGCCATTTCCCAGCCCTTATAAGAATCATTATTTCCTGTAATAAGTGGAAAATTCCAGCGCTCTTTATTGCTGGGCTCCACAGTCTTGAATTTTCCATAGAATTCATCTTCTGCTACCGATGAAATCCCCGTATGCGTGTCAGTCGCACTATTCGAACCATACATGAAAGGGTTCACGCCCAGTTCCTGTTCGATTCGCATCCCCGATTTTAAACCTTCGCGCCAGTATTCGTATTTCCAGGTTTCCTTTGATTCCTTTGGTTTAAGAACCAGGTTACCACGGTCCCAAAGTTCATATTCAGCGAATTCATCTTCAGGAGAAAGGAAAGGATGTGCTTCGCTCTGACCTTTATATTGAAACAATTCCATAAGACGTTCATATTTCTGCCTCATTTCAGCCCATTCCCTGGTCATTGGTGAGCCGTCAAACTGCTGTTCTTCATACATTCGACCGTTAGACATATTTCCATTATGAGGAATTGCCAGTAGTTTATCCCCGGTTTTTGCCTCATAGTTGGCCATCCATTCCCAGAGCTTTTTGGCATCTTCAGATTCAAAAGTGGTAAAAGGCAGGATATCTCGAGCCTGGTCTCCACCTTCTTTATAGATGATATTTCGGTGAAGATTATCTCCGCCCCCGGCGTTTACCGTCCATTCATAGGCGGTAAAGGTGGTAAATTCACCAGGACGATAGAACTGTTCTGCCGCGTCGATGGTCTTGTTCCAGGCGGTTTCCATCCATTTTGGATCCATGATCTGGTCTGGTAGCTGACCATTGGATTGAAGATTGATCACCTCACTTTTGGCGTCTCCTGCCGCTTCCTCACTTCCGGAAGCAAAAGCCTCGTTCCATCTTTGAAGCACTTCACTTTCCATCATTTCCGGGTTTCCGTCGATGACTTCGTTAATGGTTCCCATTCCATCAGAATGATCGGTGATCATAAACCAGTCATAAGGCCTGGATAGTTTGGTTTTAATACCGGAATTGGAAGTCACCTCTTCACCTATCGCGTACCTGTAGGCATCGGTTGGGGTGAGCGTGGCACCATCGAGACCGGCATCGAACGACCAGCCAGTATGCACGTGGGTATCCCCAAAATAGGCGTCCTTGAGTGGGTTGCGCTTAATTTCTTCCGTTTGATTTTCAGCAACAGCTTTTTCCTCGTTTTCTTTTTTTTCATCCCCGCAACTAAAAAGTATAAGGCTGAAAAGAAAAATCCCAAGTTTTATTGAACTTTTCATAGTTGGTAGTTTTTTTAATTATACAGAGCTCTTTCCAAATATTTTTTTGAAAAGCGACCATTAAGATACCAAAAAAATGAATTTAAAAAACTGTTTTTCAGTATATTAGATGTACTGTTAACTCACTAATACCTTTTAATATGAAGCTGCGACCTTATTTTTTCGTATTTGCCATATTAGTTTTCATTTCCTGTAAGTCTGATAAGGATTCTGAAGATACCGCCCAAACTTCTACCGAAACCGATGAACCTGCCATCAAGGAAAACCCTTTGAAAGATGCTTATTTTGGTGAAGAACATTTACACACCGGGGTGTCCATGGACGCCTTTATAGCCGGAACCAGGATTGGACCTGATGATGCCTATCGCTTTGCCAAAGGAGAAAAAGTGATGGTAAACGGGCAAATACACCAGATCAAGAGACCTTTGGACTGGTGCGCCGTGACCGATCACGCCGAATTCATGGGGGAAGCCTATACCTTGATGAACGAGGAGTCTGAAAATTATGATTCGGAAGTACCAACCCAGTTCAGGAATGCGACCAATTACCAGGAAGCCCTGGGTTTATATAAGAAATACGTGCTGGATGTGCTGGCCGGCGGCGACAACCCGCATGCGGAATTCTGGGAAGGCTGGGATGCAGTGAAATCAACCTGGAGGAAAAACTTTGAAGCTACCCAGAAGCATTATGAACCCGGAAAGTTCACCACCATCCATGCCTACGAATGGTCCTCGGCTCCCAATGAAGGAAACTCTCACCGGAACGTATTTTTCCGGGATACTTTAGTGCCAGATATTCCATTTTCTTCTAACGAAAGCAAGGATCCTGAAGATCTTTGGGCCTGGATGAAGGAACAGCGGGACAAGGGAATGAGAGTATTTGCCATTCCGCATAATTCCAATGAAAGTAAAGGCCTTGATTTTCCTGAACAAACCCTTAGCGGCGGACCAATTACCAAAGAGTATGTGGAAACCAGGAATAGCATGGAACCGCTTATCGAAATGATGCAGATAAAAGGAAACTCTGAAGTGGTTTCCCAGTTCTGGCAGAAAGATGAGTTTGCCGATTTTGAGAACGCGCCTTCCATTGCCAAGTATAACGATCGTAAATTCGAAAAACGAAATTTCGTGAGGTATGGTCTTACCCGCGGACTCAAATACCAGATGGAGCTGGGAACAAATCCATTTAAATACGGCTTTGCCGGTGGAACCGATAGCCACAATGGTGCTCCTTCCAACGTAGAAGAGGATAACTGGAAAGTCGGGGGTCATGGTCTGGCAGATCGAACTCCCGAGGACCGTGCCAATAATGATATGGATGGAGAAATGACCGTGGCAGATATGAACCCGGGAGCCATTACCGGCGTCTGGGCTACTTCCAATACCCGCGAAGCCATCTGGGATGGAATGTATAATAAGGAAACATTTGCCACCAGCGGTCCGCGTATAAAAGTGCGCGCATTTGCCGGGCAGGGATTCGATACTTCCAAACAATCTTATGAGGATATTATTACTGATGCTTATGAGAAAGGAGTTCCCATGGGACAGAATTACCAGGGAGATCAGGCGCCACAGATCCTGGTATGGGCCATGAAAGATCCCATTGGTCCTAACCTTGACCGCATCCAGATCATAAAAGGCTGGGTTGAAAATGGGGAATTAAAAGATAAGATTTACAATGTGGTGGCTTCTGGTGACCGCCTGAAATCTGATGGTAGCGTGGAGCCTATAGATGCTCCGGTAAACCTGGAAACCGGTGAGTTCAATACCGAAAAGGGTGACCCGGAACTTAAGGGAGTCTGGACCGATCCAGAATTCGATCCATCCCAATATGCCTATTATTATGTGCGGGTGCTGCAATTACCTACCGGGCGCTGGAACCTTTTTGATGAGATCAATCACGACGTAAAATTTCCAGACCGTATTCCTAAACAGATCGTGGAAAGAGCCTGGGGTTCGCCCATCTGGTATAGTCCATCAGAATAAAACGATATAAACCGGGTTTTCGCCCGGTTTTTTTATCCATATAGGATTATTGGCTTCTTTCGAAACATATAATCATCTGTTAACAAGACTATTACATTTTTTTCTTATTTTTAGTATCCCTAACCCATAAATAAATTATTCGATCTCTAACCAAACCTGGCTATCCCCAAAAGCCTGGGATCAGAATATGTATTTGTATTAACTATTTTAAACTGTCTTAATTATGAAAAAGAAAACTAAAAGCCTTTGGCTATACTTAGTCCTTTTTTTCCTGCCCGTAGTAATGTGCGCCCAGGAAAAACCGAACATTTTGATCATTTGGGGTGATGATGTGGGGATGTGGAACATCAGTGCCTACCACCGTGGAATGATGGGCGGTGAAACACCCAATATCGATCGAATAGGTAAAGAAGGAATGATCTTTATGGATCATTATGCCCATGCATCCTGTACCGCGGGCCGCGCCGCATTTATCACCGGCCAGTATCCTATGCGTACCGGTCTAAGCACCGTTGGACTACCGGGAGCACCCCAGGGATTACAGGCAAGCGATCCTACCCTTGCCGAAATGTTGAAACCTTATGGTTATGCTACAGGCCAGTTTGGGAAGAACCATTTGGGAGACCGTGATGAACATTTACCAACAGCCCATGGCTTTGATGAATTCTACGGAATCCTATACCATTTGAATGCCGGGGAATATCCAGAACAATATGACTTTCCAAAAGATGAAGAAGTGCAGGAAAGATTAAACCTCAAGGAACGTGGAATAATTCATGCCAAGGCCCTGGGTAATGGGAAACAGGAAATCAAGGATTTAGGCCCATGGGGAACCGAAGTTCAACGCAATCTGGACCAGGACGTTCTGGAACAATCCAAACGATTTATCAGGGAAGCGGTTGAAGATGACAAGCCTTTCTTTGTCTGGCACAATACTACCCGCATGCATTATCGTACTAATTTGAATGAAGAATACCAGGACAAAAGCGGTTATGGTATTTATGCCGACGGGATGATGGAACTGGATGATGACGTATGAGAATTGCTGGACCTGTTAGAAGAATTGGGTGCAGATGAAAATACTATCGTGATGTTCTCTACAGATAATGGCGCGGCTTCCAACAGCTGGCCAGATGGTGGTAACCAGCCCTTTAAAGGTCAGAAAGGTGTTGGAGGCTGGGAAGGTGGTTTTCGCGTGCCTATGCTGGTGAAATGGGACGGGCATATCCCTGCCGGAACCGTTACCGGTGAATTTATGACCATGGAAGACTGGGTGCCAACTCTTATGAACTGGGTTGGCGATGTGAATATCAGGGAAGAATTGCTTACCGGTGAAAATATCGGTGGTAAAAATTATAAGGTACATCTTGACGGATACGATCAGAGTGAGATTTTGTTGAACAACGGCAAATCCGAACGCAAGGAGTTCTTTTATTTTACTGAAACTACTTTACATGGTATGCGCTATGGCGACTGGAAAGTACTTTTTAGAGACCAGGAAAAATGGTTCAGGTCTCCACAGCCGGAATTATCGACTCCATATGTTATCAACCTTAAACTGGATCCCTTTGAAAGATTCATCGAATCTCGAGGTTATGATGAAGGGGCAGAAAACCGAAGCTGGGTTCTGGGACAGGTAGGAGGACACCTTGCCGCATTCCTGGAGAGTTTTGAAGAATTTCCACCAAGCCAGGAAAGTTTTTCGGCACAGCTGGGCGATTTCAATTCTATGATCCAAACGGCAGGATCTAATTAAAAAACAGCACTTTGTTTATATAATGAAACCTTGAGGCACTGAAATTTTTCAGAATCTCAAGGTTTTTTGTTATTTCTGGGTAAAACCTGAAATTTCCTAAGTATCGGGAAAGGTTGACGTAATATGGATTTCAAGTAAAGCGTCATTCTGAATTTATTTCAGAATCTCAAGAACTAAAGTACATACAATGAGAACCTGAAACAAGTTCAGGTTGACGGAAAAACGATTTTTAGACAACCTTTATTTTATTCAGAAATCTTCTGAAGACTTTGCAGGTTCTTGAACAAGACTTCCTGCATATCCAGGTTTTCCGGCTGCCCGAAAAGCGGATTCACCACTATGGAAGTGACTCCTATTTCCTCCAGGCCTTCGCGCATGGCTTTGGAAGGTTCATCTTCCCAAACCAGGTAGGTCTTTTTAGCTTTATTAGCCAGGTGTTCAATTTCCTGTTTTTTATCCTTGTCCCAGCCATCTGAAGGTTCCCAATGCAGGCCTTCTCCTGCTAGTCCGTAGGCGTTTTGCAGGTATTGATATACAGGATGTGAATAGATCAACTGTACTTTTTCAGGATCTATTTTCAGGCTCTGGTAGTTCTTATGCAATTCAGAAAGACTGTTCTTCAGCTTTTCAAAATTCGCCTGGAAGTTTTTACTTTTACCCGGAGCTTCTTTTTTCAGCGCTTCGTTCACTTTTTCGGCCTGGGCGATCGCCAGGGAGAGATCCAGCCAGGTAATGCTGGCAGTACCTTCGTGGGTATGCTCCCCTCCTTCTCCATGACTATGGGTGAATTGTTCTCCCAGGGGAAGCATTTTGTCCTGCATCCCCTCGGTGGTGTTCACCATATCTTCATCCTTGAGAGTAACATTATTCAGCCATTTTTCGAATGTGGCGCCGTTCAGCAGGATAAGATCTGCTTCCTGCATTTTTACAATATTTTCAGCCCCGGGAACCCAGCCGGAAGGGTCGGTTTCCCCGGATGCCGGAAATCTCAGGTCTATAGCATCGCCGCCTATTTCGCTGGCGAAATAATACAGCGGATAATTACTTACGTATACCACCGGTTGTTTTTCAGGCTCTTTGGCTTCCTCCTGTAAACTTTGTTTTTCTTCATTTTTACAGGCGAAAACCAGGACTAAAAGCGTCAATGATAAAATGATCTTTTTCATGAGATGAATTTTTCGATGAGGGGAATTCCAAAATTTCCTAATAGTAAAGTTATTAATCCGGAAATGATTATAGCTGAAATCAGCACGATGCCTATTTCCAGGCTTAGGACGCTCCCGATAAAATTACGGGAAGCGCCAATATGTTTCATGGTAGTGAGTTCGGCTTTTCTAAGTTTAATGGAAAGCGCGAACACAAAAGCCAGGATCGCGAGGCAGGCAATGCCAATGATGACCCCGGCGAGGATAAGCAGGTCACGCACCGAGATCATGGTATCTACCAGCTGGGCAATGACTTCTGCCGGCACCAGCATTTGCGCGGAATCCTGTTCATTCTCATAACGTCCCCTCAGCATCAAAGCCGATTTACGGTCATTTGGCTGAACGATGATCGCATTTACGGGATAATCGCTGGGATCCCCATGAAAATGGAAAGAATTGATATTTTCCGGGGTGATTTCGGTATAGGAAAGTACCGCCGGACTCGCCACAGCCCGGGATTCACTCTTATTCAGCAAAAGACTGTCATTTTCAACCTGCTGCAGGTCCTGGTGACCATGAGCCTTCCCGGAAATGACCCAGCTGGTCTTGATATCGGTAAATACGGCTTCGTCATCGGGCGTACCGGTCTCTTCTAAAATACCTACCACGCTCATCTTTAAAGGAAAACTTCCGGCAACATCAAAAGCCGCTGAAGGTGACGAAATCACCGAACCACCAACTTCTGCATTGAGCTTTTGCGCAGCTTTGGCTCCTAAGACACATTCTCCCAAAATGGCCATTCTTCGGCCTTCTTTTAATTGCAGTTTTCGGAATTCAAAATAATCTGAAGTGGTTCCCACGATAGGTTGTTCTTTAACATGATATTTCAGGTTCAGTGGAATGGGTTTGCCCAGTTGTTGAGCTTTCATTTTTTCAACTTCCCGGTATTCAAGTGCTTCGATCTTAGGTCTTTTAAAATACAACGAGCTTAAGCTGAGTTCGGTCTCGCTGCCTTTAGCACCTACAATTAAGGGTGTTTTTTCAGCCCTGTTCATCAAATCTTCAGAACCTTTGTTTACGAGGTAATTAAGTCCAAACGGGATAAATATGACGAGCGCGATGGAAAGGATGAGCAACAGGGTTTTGCCCCAGTAAAATTGCAGGTATTTCCAGGCTATGTAAAAACTGTTACCCATTTAGCTCGTGTTTATCATTATAATTCGAATAATCCAGGATATTAATGATGCGGTGAAACCTGTGCAGGATCTCCTGGTCATGGGTTACCATGATCAAAGTGGTTTTGTTTTCTTCGCAATAAGAATCGATGATATCAAGGATCCGGTCGCGATTTACCGGGTCCAGGTTAGCAGTTGGTTCATCGCAAATAAGTACTTCAGGTTTGGTGACCAGCGCCCTCGCAACCGAAACACGTTGCCTCTCTCCCTGAGAAAGCCTTGCCGGGGAACGCTTTAGTTTGTCCCCAAGTCCCAGAGACCTGATCAGGGAAACCGCTCTTTCTTTAATATCCTCATCCAGGTTTAAAATTGGGTTGATCCTGAATGGCAAAAGCACGTTATCCAGTACATTCAGGTAATTCAGTAATTCAAATTGCTGGAAGATCAATCCCATTTTGATCAACCGGAAATCTTTCAGGTCCTGCGCATTTAAAGCAGTCAGGTCAATATCTTCAAATTGGATACTCCCGGAAACCGGTCTAATGATCCCCGAAATAAGGTTAAGTAAAGTTGTTTTTCCGCAGCCACTGGGGCCGGTAATAGCCAGTTTTTCGGCGCGGCCAATATCAAGCCTGGGGATACTTAATTGGAAAGAATCCCGGGGATAAGAGAACTGAACCTCCTGCAGCCGGATCACAGGCTTGAAGCCGCGATCACTTTCCGGTCTTCGGAGGTGAGGCTTATTTTTGAGATCTTCCATTGGTTATCTATAGATTTCAGGGCAACCGTGCCCGAATATGAGTTTTTACGGTAATGTATATGCTTAAGATGACGTACCCGGGCCGTTACGGTCCACTGGGCGGGATATTCCAGCACATCGCTACCAGTTTGCAGATCTGGATCTCCCAGGCTGTTCAATTCCACCTCCTGCACACTTACCTCGGCCCCTTCGCGCAATCCCATATTCAATCTTCTACGGCTGTCCAGGTAGATATTATCAAGTAGTTCAGCATCCACATTCTGTGAAAGCTCCTCGAACAATTTCTCCTCGTCTTCCTCATTGAAAGCATTATAAGTATTGGAAAGCACATTCTCCATGATCAGTTTCATTCCCTGCCGGTCAAGGTCTTTGGGCTCGAACCATGGGTTTTTAACTCCTATATGAATGGGTAATAACAGGATGGCCAGGATGAACAGGCTCAGGCTGAGTACAGGTTTTCGGGATTGAAGTTGCATCTGCCGGTGAATCCTCCTGTTACGTGGCCAGACAATAATGGCAAGGATCAATAAAATTATTGTGAAAATCGGGATTGGAAGACTTCCGCTTAAATATTCGGAAGCAAAACCTTCAAAATATTCATTGCTGAAAAGGCGAAGTACTAGGAGGATTCCGAAAGCTAACAGCACTGTGGAAATGATCTTTTCAAAACTACCTGATGCAGGCCTGTGAGTTCGAAAACTTCCCAAGATTCCAACCAGGAATAAGCCGGTAGTAAGGAAACCAACAGAACGGCCCACTGGAAAAGATAGATTATCATTGGCAAATCGTCCAAGGATATTTCCGGCAACTAGGCATCCAATAGTGATAAAAAGCAGAAATAACAATTTTGGTACAGAACCTTTCAGTAATAGAAAAAGGCTAATTATCAGGATCAGGGCAAGCAGAATGATCTCCGCATAGGGTATAGTAAGGCCATTCATGACAAGGATTAAACCCATAGCTGAGAAAAAAGCAAAACTTAATCCCGTCGCCAATAGGTTCCGAACCGGACCAATTACTGGCAGCAACAGAAAAAACAAAAGGATGATCGCCGGGATTTTGGGTAGCATGGAAGGCGTTCTCCAGAACAGACTGGTTTCAAAAATGAAGAGGCCAAAAGCTACCGAACCAATTATGATTGAAATAGGAGAGATAATTTTTTCAAAAATTCCGTAGGTAACCAGGATCTGTTTAAGCTGATAAAAAGCAACTAAAGCCAGCATCACTCCAAGCGCAATCCCAAGGCTAAAACAAGACGAAAACCAAAGCTGTTCACCGGGAGTCAAAACCAATTCGGTTTTATGCAGGCCGAGGAGATTTCCCAGGAAAAGGCCTGCAGATAAAATCAATAGCGTAGAAAAATTCTTAATTCTTACACCTATAAATTTTATAGCCAATAAGAAAACGCAACTTAGTGCAGTAAGAGGAAATACCCAGCCTGGAGACTTAATCATCTCAAAGTTTCCCAGAAAAAAACCTGCCAAAATCCCAAAAAATAATGACAGGTAAAATCTTTTCTGACCTTTTACCCCAAAAAGGAAGATCATGGTGAAAATAAGCAGGTAAATATATGGCTGGATAAGTACAGCCCTGGCACCATTATAGGATCCGGATTTTAGTAATTCGAGACCAGTTGGAGGATACGGCACTTCGAAATAAGCCATGGCCGGGTTTAATTTTTTATTAAAACTTCGACCATCCAGTAAGTTAATCACAAGTAGTATCTCCACCTGGCTGCCCTGCAGGCCTTCGATCCCTATCTGTTTTCCGTAAAGCTGATCTTCACACGTGATGCTCCAGGTAAGTACTTTGGAGTAGGCAGATCCTGTTATTTTTGGTTCATTGAGATTATCACAATTTCCCGGCAGGATTGGACTCGCCTTCAGCACTTTTCCGTTAATAACAGGAAGGGTGAAAAACACATCAAAAATACCGGGTTCGGTTTCGGTGAGTTCGAGCCGGGCAGGAAAAACGATATCGGCCCGGAAATCTGCAGGTCTTAATAAGCAGATTCCAAGAACAAAGAAAAAAATAAGCTTTTTGAAGCTTTTATTCATTCACCAGGTCTTTAGCGATCCCCTCGTAAACCACGTCGTACTGCTGACGAAGCTCGGTATAGAACTGCTCCTTGGCGGCCTGGGCCTCTTCGTATTGCAATTCAGTGAGTATATTTTCGCGAACGGCCTCCAGCGGCAAGGGTTCGGGGGGTGTTTTTTCGGTTATATAAATGAGATGCCAGCCAAAACCTGAAGAAATTGGTCCTTCCCATCTATTCAGCTCAAGCTCATCGAGTTTCTGTGAAAAATCTTCTCCAAGGGCTCTCCTGATGTTATAATCATCGGCATTCTCAAATCTTTGCTGAAGCATCCCTTTATTTCCAGGCAAATCAGAATCACTGGGATTCATATTTTCGTTATTCAGCCTTTGGGCAATTTCCTGAATCTTTGCTTCCGCTTCGGAAGCATCAAAATAGATCTGTGTAAAAGTATATTTCGGCGAACTGCTGAACTGGTCCTTGCGGAGATCGTAATAAGCTTTTATGGCTTCTTCTGAAATTTTCTTGTCCTGTGCCTGGGATTCGGCGAGCATATTCATTTGGACGATAAGACCTCGCCTTATCATTGAATTGTTCTCATCGAATTTCTGGTTAAGGGCCTCCCGGTAAAGAATCTCCTCACGAACGTGATTATCCAGAAGTCCACTTAACTCCTCTTCGGTAGGCATTCGATTCCAGGTGCGTTGCCAGCTGGCAATAAGCTGAGCCACATCGGCATTCCCTATAAGCACTTTTCTATCTTCAACCCCTGGAGTTTGAGGACCAAAGACGATCAGTAAAATAGCCGCCAGGCAACAGCCGAAAACCAGAATTTGAACAATTGGCTTTTTCAGTAGTTTCATAGGTAGATTTAACAAGTATTAATTTAAGAAAAAATCTCTTTAAGTTCCTTGTTGCTAGTTTTTTAAATAAAAATACCGGCATTTGGCCGGTATTTATTGAATTTGAAACATTCCCTTCCTATATTATTCTGGAAAAATTTGTTTAAAATCGTTCTTCATATCGATGACCAGCCAGTTTTTTTCCTTCGCCATTTCCAGGGCAGTTTCAAGATGTCCACTCAAGGTTTTGGTATCATAGGCGTACTCTCTTTCCCCATCGGTATGGTGAAGAATGATGCACATGGTATTATAATCGGAAGTACTCGCATATTCCATCATGGCCTGGTCACCGTCGCTATTTCCTCCAACAAAAACAGGCTTCTTGCCAATGAATCGATGAATGGCTTCTGGTTTGGCCTTTTTATCGTCAAAGAAAATATCCCCGTTTTTTATAAATCGTTGGCTTACCATCCTTATTGCTAAAATCAACCTCACCATAACTACCAACCACCTGGTTAGTGTGAATGCCGTAGACCTCATCTGCCCCGACCCGCATAAAATCCACCGCCACTTACAATCAAGGTCTCGAAATCATTTTCTCTTAAATACTCCAGTAAATGAAAGATGGGCAAATGGACCCCCTCCTTATAGGTCATATCGAACTTCTCGTTCTGGTGGTATCCATCCATTGCTTTACAGAATTTTTAAAAATCATCCTCGCTCAAGGAATCGTAAGATTTATTGACTATTTCGATGAGTCCAGTCGAACCTTTTTCCTTAAGCGTCGCATAATCTCCTGTTGCCGCTGCGCTATTCACAGGATCATACTACCATTGTCTTGAAATATTTTAAAAAACATGGAGAGTTTATTATTTGTATTTTAAGAAATTCCCGGCATTGTTTAACAGGAAATTATTCCTATGCATCGCCTGTTCGTTTTAATTTTAAGCAAACCATACTAATAAATCATATTATGAGCAACGAGAAGAAAGATGCCAAGGAGAAAGATTTGGAAAAGAACACATCTAATGCCGAAGGTAGAACCATGACCACTAATCAAGGAGTTAAGGTCAACGACACAAATAATTCCCTAAAAGCAGGAGAAAGAGGTGCAAGCCTGCTGGAAGATTTTATTCTTCGAGAAAAGATCACTCATTTCGACCATGAACGTATCCCGGAGCGTATCGTACATGCGAGGGGAAGCGGGGCGCACGGTTATTTTGAACTTTATGAAAGTCAGGAAAAGCTTACCAAAGCTGGGATTTTCACTGATACTTCCAGAAAAACACCTGTTTTTGTGAGATTTTCAACGGTGGCCGGTTCCAAGGGTTCTGCAGACCTGGCCAGGGATGTACGTGGCTTTGCTGTGAAATTTTATACGGAAGAAGGAGTTTTTGACCTGGTAGGTAATAATATGCCCATATTTTTTATTCAGGATGCCATGAAATTTCCCGATCTAATCCATTCGGTAAAACCCGAACCAGACCGAGAGATTCCACAGGCAGCATCAGCCCATGACACTTTTTATGATTTCGTATCCCTTACCCCTGAAACCCTACATAACCATATATGGGTTATGAGTGACCGCGCCATTCCCAGAAGTTTCAGAATGATGGAAGGCTTCGGAATTCACACTTTTCGCCTGGTTAATAAAGAAGGCAAATCGCATTTTGTGAAATTTCACTGGAAACCGTTGCTTGGGGTAAATTCGGTGACCTGGGATGAAGCCGTAAAACTTCACGGAGCCGATACTGACTTTCACCGAAGGGATCTTTGGGATGCTATTGAAGCAGGAAATTATCCCGAATGGGAACTTGGAATCCAGGTAGTGCCAGAAGAGGATGAACATAAATTCGAATTCGATCTCCTTGATCCTACCAAATTAATTCCGGAAGAAATGGTTCCCGTACAGCGAATTGGAAAAATGACGCTGAACCGTAACCCCGATAATTTCTTTTCAGAAACTGAACAGGTCGCCTTTCACCCGGGCCATATCGTTCCGGGAATTGATTTTACCAACGATCCGTTGTTACAGGGCAGGCTGTTCTCTTATACAGACACACAATTGTCCAGGCTTGGAAGTCCTAACTTTCATGAAATTCCTATCAATCGTCCCGTAAATGAAGTTCACAATAACCAGCGAGATGCCCATATGAGAATGACTGTGAACAAGGGCAAAACTGCCTATTTCCCTAATTCGATTGGCGGTGGTTGTCCTCACCTGGCAAAAATGGCCGAAGGTGGATTTACCAGTTATGAAGAAAGGCAGGACGGTAATAAAGTAAGAGCTAGAAGTGAAAGTTTCAGCGATCACTTTTCACAACCGGGAATCTTTTATAGAAGCCTGGAAGAATGGGAAAAAGAACATGTAGTCGAGGCGTATTCATTCGAACTTGGAAAATGTACTTATGACCATATAAAAAAGAGAATGTTATGGATGATCAATCAGATCGATGAAAATCTTGCCGAAAAAGTAGCCGGGAACCTGGGAATGGAGATACCTTCAGAAATTGATAAACCGGTAAACCAGGCGATCGGAGCCGATGCCGGTTCTAAAACCAACCAGCCGGGGAAAAGAAAAGACTATATAAAGAGTTCAGCCGCATTAAGCCAGACGCATATAAAATCTGACAGTATTGAATCCAGGAAGATCGCCTTCCTGGTAAGCGACGGTTTTAATGCCTCAGAATTCAGCAAAATGAAAAGCGCACTGGAAAAAAAGAATGCCGTGGTGAATATCGTTGCCAGCCATGGTGGCGAGGTTAAGTGCAGTGAAAACAAGAAACATAAAGTAGACGCCGCGTTGATGACCACTGAAAGTGTGGTTTTCGATGCTCTGTACATTCCCGGGGGCAGCGAAAGCATCGATTCCTTAATGGAAATGGCCAAAGCCAAAAAATTCATTAATGAAACCATTAAGCATTGCAAGGCGATTGCGATCGATTCTGAAGCTGAAAAGCTATTCGATGAAACCTATGGCAAGCAATTTAAAAAAGACGACGCCATCTTTATCAATAAAGCTCCGGAAGATTTTATCAAGGCTATTCAAATGCATCGAAACTGGAAGCGGGAAAAAGAAGCTAAAAAGATCCCCGCATGATTTTTCTCTGAATTAAAATAAAAACCACCTGTACCAGGTGGTTTTTTTATTGTACGTTAAATCAAATCTTTTTTATTGCTAGAAATTTTGATAATACCTGTGCATATTAGGTATCCCTGATTCTTTCCAAATGCCTGTAAACTTCAGGTTCTATTTAATTCCCATCTCAATACTATAAACCTGAAATCCCTCCATAATTATATTCATTTTTTCAACTAGTTAGCTGCAATATTTCTACACGATAAAGTTTCCATATATTGAAACTTTTGTTTAATTTTGAATTAAGTTAAATTCATAAAATTGCCTGAAAGAAAAATTTGACGTTCTCTTTTTGGACCAGGCAATAGACTTCATAGAAAGTTTGGATCCGAATTCCAGAAAGAAAATAATCTACAATATTGACAAAGCCAAATATGTAAATGATCCAAAGTTATTTAAAAAGCTGACAGATAATATTTGGGAGTTCAGAACGAAATTTAGTGGTATTCAATATAGATTATTTGCGTTTTAGGACAAAACTGATAATAAAGATACTTTAGTAATTTCAACACACGGAATTGTGAAGAAAGTGAGTAAAGTTCCAAAGGCTGAAATCGATAAAGCAGAAAAAATCAGGACTGATTATTTAAAAGAAAAGTAAGAGTTATGGAAACAAAGAAGAAAATTAGAAGAATGACTTTAGACCAAATGAAGGATAAGCATATTGGAGAAATTGGTTCTGAAGAAAGAGAAAAATATGAATTTGATTTAAGATTGGATGTGCTTGGAGAAATGATAAAATCAGTTAGAAAAGAAAGACATCTGACTCAAGAACAACTCGGAGAATTAATTGGTGTTCAAAAATCTCAAATTTCAAAATTAGAGAGAAATGCTAAAAATGTAACTATTGAAACAATTTTAAAGGTTTTCAAAGCATTAAAAGCAAATATAAAGTTCAGCATAGAAATGGCTGATGGGGATTTCAAGGTTGCTTAGAATAAGAAATACAGCTGCTAACAGCGATTAACGACCCAATATGCGGTATTTCAGGAAAAAGAATAACTTAGAACTCCAAACAACAATACAATAAGCCGACAACTCCGCGTGCTAAATTCCGCACACTGGCGTTAATCGCGGCCGTTGCTTAAGAGAAAACCTCAGCCCGATCTAAAAGTCTGACTGAGGTTATTCCAGAATGGTTAACAAATAATCTAATCTAATGTTCCTTCCTTTGCGGCCTCTACCATATCATCATTCGCATAAATCGCCAGTTCCACACGGCGGTTCTTGGCGCGATCGACTTCAGTATTCTCATACTTGGGCTGGCTTTCCCCGTACCACTTGGTAGTGAGCCTGGAAGAGCTTACCCCCTGGCTAATTAAAAAAGCTTCTACAGCCTGGGCTCGTTTTTTTGATAATTCCATATTATAAGCTTCTTCCCCGGTATCATCGGTATGGCCTTCTATAAGGATATTGGTATCATCATACTTTTTAAATACCTCGGCGACACTTCTTAGTTCATCCTTATAGGAATCGCTGACCTCTGCGGAATTGATCTGGAATGCTAAACTGGAATCGAAGGTCATATTGATACCTTCTCCTACCCGGTTCACCTCGGCAGTTGGAACGGCTTGTTCCAGTTCTCTTGCCTGTTCATCCATATGCTTACCAATAAGGTTCCCAGCGGCACCACCAATAGCGGCTCCGGCAAGAACACCCCAAACGCTACCTTTGGAAACGGCGGCACCAATCAACGCACCACCTGCTGCCCCCGCAGCCGTTCCTTTTTGTTGCTTGTTCCATGAACTACAACCTGCAATCAGGCTAAATACCAATAATACTGTGAATGTCTTTTTCATATCTACCTTTTTTAATTACAAACCAGGGCGACAAACATGTCTTTGTTCATATCCCTCCAACCCATATCTATTGCTTTTTTCATATCTGTGCATAGCACCTCTTTTTCCTGTGTAGTCATTTTTGATTTTAATTCCTGGGCATTGGTAGTGCCGTACTGATGTTCCATTTGTTTCAGGCGTGCCTCGCTTTTAATAATGTAGATTTCCAAGTCGTCCTTTCCTGCAGCCTGCGCGTTATCATAAGCCTGGAAAGCCTTGTCGTATTGGTTCATATGTACGTATATATCGCCTTCCTGTATCATAAAATCGGGATTTCCAGGATCGAGTTCCTTGGCTTTGTTCAGATAATAAAATGCAGAGTCGGGCTGATTTAACTGCCTGCTGTATAGTGCACCCATCAGGGCGTAATTGGATGCCCTTTGCGGAGTATTCTGATTCATTTCGGTAAGAGACATTACCTTTTCCAGGGAACTCCTGGAAGCTTCGATATCTCCTTTCTTATTCTGGGCGATTCCCTTCTGAAACCATGCATTCAGGCTTTCGCCTTTTGTTGCATCAAGAGCCAGATCTGCCTCCCTGATGGCATCGTCGTACTGCCCAAGCCCATTATATGCTTCGGCCTTAGCAACACTTCGTAACTCCCGGGCGTCCCTGGTTTTGCATTCATCTGAAAATTCTACCAGGATATTCAATGCTTCCTGGTAAGCATCCTGCTCCAGGGCAGTTTCAGTACGCTGATAGATCTCCTGGCATTTTTTCCCCATGGTGAAGGTTTGCGCCTGCATTAGTGAGATCGAAAAAAGAAATATTACCCAACTTATTACTTGCCATTTCCTTTTCATAATATGTTCAATTTACCGTAAACAAATTGCCAAGACTGGCAGGGAAAGCTCAAGAAATTCTTATTGGTGATTCAGGGGAGTCTTTTGAAAAGCCTTTTTAAATTTAGAAATAAATTTTGTTTTATTTATCTGAAATTCAGTTAAATAAGAAATTTTCAGGTTGATTTATGATTTGTTTATGCAGTAAGAATTATTCAGGATAGAACTCTAAAGTTAATCCTCATTCGGTATAATTTGGCCAATATTTAGAGTATAGCCAATAAGGATACCAATATTAAAATACCTTGCTTCAGTAATAGTGGTCGTACCTTCCAGTAAATTGAGATTACCAGGATCTACATTACCGGGTTGTTCGTATTTACCCGTAGTTCCATTGCTAAATAAGGCTCCAAGGCTAAGACTGCTTCTTTTGTAATCAAGGTTTACCCCTCCTGTAAAATGATAGATATCCCAGGAACTTATGGAAGTTTTTATTCCGGGACCATCGTTAAGCCTATCATCAAAATAAGACATATCATTCCTTGCGCTCACCAATAATGAAAGCGATTCGGTAAGCTGATGTTCATATCCTATGGCGATATTCAAAACCGATTCGGCTCCGGCCCTGTTCCGAAGGAATCTATCGCTTTGAAGTTCTGGTGCCAGTTCTGCCGGACGTACAAAAGTTCCAGGAACTGGCTCCATAATATCATAGATATCGATGGAATTAAAATATTGCACGGCAATTCCTGCACTGGAACTACCTTTGTTATAATTAGTTCCCAAAGCTACTGAAAAGGGAGATTTAAAGGTGCTCTTAAGTTCCGCCTGTCTCGCCGTGGCCACTCCACTAATACGATCTTCATCAAAAAGTCTAAGATTTCGTACCGCAATATTATTTGCGAGCGTACCATTACCAAAGAAATTTACAGATGGAGTGGTAAGGGTAAGGCCGGTACTCCAGTTTCCGCTTTGATACACGGCGCCAAATTTTGCTGCATAACGTACGTTGTAATACTCTACATTCTGAGTCTGGTTTGCACCAACCAGGCTGCGATCTTCGTCGTTCATAAAAACATAGGTGGAAAAATTGCGTTGGTAGGAATGCGAACGTACCGTGAATAAATTACTAAGACCTATAGACCAGTTATCGTTTAATTTTCTGCCCAGGCCCAGGGCAAAAATGATCTCTGAAGTTTTCGTCGTGACAGCTGCTTCAGCAACCAGTTCTTCCAGCCCGGGGCTTTCAGCATCATCTATTATCTCAAAATTATTCTCGAGCCTGGCTATCCCCTTAAAGCTAAAATCCACCGGATTAATAAAGGCATAACCTATTTTCCATTTCTGATCTTTTAATTTAATCATCCCGCCAGCAACCAATGGAATCGACCCTAACTGATTGCTTTCAAAATCTGCACGTTGGCCCAATGCATTCTCCACGGTAATATTACCAAAGCTATAGGCGCTCGCATTGATGGAAACAGAGGAATTATCAAGAAAACCCAATCCGCCAGGATTGTAATAGATCATGGTGTTATCGTTGGTTCCCCCAAGAACCGCTCCTGAAAGTAAGGCAGAACGGGTTCCGAATTGCTGAGTCCAGTAATGAGTATCCTGTGCCTGAATATTTCCCAGGCACAGGAGCAAAAAAAGCGGAATGAATTTTTTCATGCTATTAAAATTCAGCCCGGTATTTCCAGGCAATTATTCCTTCAAAACCCCATCTTCCACCAATTCTTTTATCATAGCTTCGGTATAATCTCTTGCAAATGAATCGATGCTGGAAGGATTCACCGTTTTAGACTGGGCAGACCATAAAAGCTCCTCGGTCTGGGCATCATACAGGTTGCTTTCGAGATAATAGATCTTATCGGTTGCATAATATCCCGGGTCATAGGTAATTGGATACATGGTATTATAATAAGTATAAAAACTACCATAATAAGGTCCATAGGCCATGGGAGCATAGGTAGTATTTCCGGGTACATATCTGGTTTCAGATTCCTTATCGACAAGGGTTACTGTAAATATGGCATCGGCATTCTGAGCGCGAATATTATCGAGGATTTCAGCTTTTGAAGGCTGATTTTCCTGGGTAAAGGTTCTGGTAAAGCTTTGCTTGCTGGTTACCGCTTCAATCCCTCTTTCCCTGGCTGCAGCTGCGAGGTTGTTCTCGAGAGAGTTTTGTGCATTTACATTAGGAGTCAATGCTGCTATATACACCTTTTTATAGGGACCCATAGATGAAATATTATCCTTGGTCCATGCCCCGGTTATCTGGGTGCTGGGGCCACAGGAAAAAAGTAAGAAGGCAAGAAGTAAAAGGGGAATAAATTTCGCTTTCATATTGCAAGATTTTAGTAGTTACTATTCAAAGTCAGAATCAGCAAGTTCTCCAGAATTATAACTGAATTCGTTCTGTCTTTCTGAAACCTTATGAAATTTACTAAATATAAACCTTTGATTATATGACTGATAGGATAATTTAACAGTTGTTAAGAATTGAAAAATTATGAAAATCGGGAAGGAGTCAATTTAGAAAAAGCCCATAAAATCAATAATATGAAATTTTGGGGTAGGCAGGAGTTTAGGAAAAACATCTCGAACTGGAAACGAAGTTTTCCTATTCTTAACGAAGGCGAAATTCAGGATTGCTTACCTAAAAACAGCAACCAGAATAATGAGTATAAGGCTTACAGACAGGATAATGATCCTGATATGATCTTCCTTTCCGGTTATAAATTTCATAATAACTAAATTTACGTTAGCTCTATTATAGGGGGGAAAGGGTGGGGCCTCTTCGCTATACCGCTCATTAGCAATGTATAACGTTCTCAAATATAATATTAAAATTTTCAGACTGGAAACACCTAAACGTTAAAATTTTAGTCCCTAGGGGTTATCCCCCTTTTTTCATTCCGAAGCTGGGGAAATTGCACTTACCAATTGTTAATTCTTAAAATTTCCTTAAATAAAAACAATAGGCTTTGTAGTTTTACGTTCAGTTACAAGCAATCAAAAATCCCTACTAAATGAAAAGATTAAAGTTCCTTTTAGTCCTTGTTTGCCTTTCAATTTTAGTTTCCTGTGATAAAGACAATGATGATCTGGACAAACCTGTTCTGGAAGCCAGAGAATTGAATAAGATCATCATGGAAGGTGAATGGCGAGTTTCAGAATATGAAATAGACGGTATTGATGAAACTGCCCGGTTTGAAGATTATCTTTTCCTTTTTGAAACCAGTAATAATTTATCGGCTAACTCCAGCCTGGAAAATATTCAGGGTAGCTGGAGAGTCAATATCGATTCGGGAGGCGAATTCGATTCTTATAAGGACGTGGACTTTCATATTTTCTTTGAACCTTCAGAAAAATTAGCCGACCTGAGTCATAATTATAACGTGGTTTCCGCTACCAACGACCTGGTGAAGTTAGAACTGGAGGGACCCGAAAATGGCACAAGTCTTTTAGTAAGCTTCAGCAAAAATTAAACTCGTCACATAGTTTCTTCAAAGATGTTCTCTTTGATCGAGTTGTGTTTAAGCAACCTGAAATGTCCAGCCAGGCAGGTAAATAGATCGTGGCTTTTATATTGCAGATCGTGCCTTGAAGAGAATTCCTTAATGAGTCTAGTTACCTCGGGATAATAGATATGATGAATGTTCGGAAATAAATGGTGAGCGATATGATAATTGAAATTCGCCATAAAGAACCGGGTAAAAAAATTTTCGGTACTTACATCATTGGTGCATTTTAACTGATGTTCGAACCAGGGATATTTGAGGTTCATGTGCTCATCGGGTACCATAAACTCGCTTTCGATATTCGCGTGCGGCGATAGTAAAACCAGCAGGGAGAAAATACTGGCCGTTATAACCATAGTGAAAAACCCACTTAGGATGACAAACCAACTGTGATTGAGAAAAAGGGCTGGAATAACTACGAGATACCCAAGGAAGAAGGCCTTGAAAAGAAATAATTTCACATATTCATTGAATGGAATTTTTATAATTCTCCTCGCTATAGAATCCTTTTTAAAATAATCTTTAAAATCTCTTATGAGCAACCAGTTAAAAAGGTAAAGAGGATATATAAACGGCAGGTAAATATGCTGAAACCTATGAATATCTTTATGCGCACTTTGCGGAAAGATCCTTACCAGCGGGCTCTGCTCCAGGTCGCTGTCCCAATTCATAACATTCGGATAGGCATGATGTAACCTAATGTGCCGGACCTTCCAGATGTAACTGTTGGCGCCCAAAAGATCAAAAAAATAAATATACAGCTGGTTAAGCCATTTCTTTCTGAACAATATTCCATGAACCGCATCATGAATAAGATTGAGAAAATTAAAGACCAATACAAGGCCCAGTAAAGAATAAAAGAGATATAAGGCCAAAAGCTTATTTCCATATTTTAAAAGAAGGCAATAGGTAGCTACATATAAGAGCGGGAAGCAGATGGCCTTAAATTTAATCTGCCATTTTCGAGATCTTTCCAGTTCACTTACCTTATCCAGGACAGAATTCCTGAGTTCCAAAAATTTCCGGTCTCCAATTACAACATATTTAGGTTTACTAGCAGTAGTTTTTTGCATGGCACAACCCTGTTTATCAATATTTTATCTAATTTATAATATTTAGAATAGAACTTCAAAACCTTTTTGAATCCCCTGTTTATAAATTCCTGAATAAGCTGAGAATAATTTCCTTATACATTTACTTCATTTTCTTCAATATCTTTATACACCTTAGGCTTTAATTTATTTATTTGTAAAAAACCATCCGATTCATGAAACCATATTCTCCTTCAGAAAACAGATACGAAAAAATGCAATACAGGCGTTGTGGCAAGAGCGGGATCAAACTTCCGCTTATTTCATTAGGCTTGTGGCATAATTTCGGCGATCAGGACGATCTCTCTAATGCCCGGCAACTTTTGCGTACTGCTTTCGACAACGGGATCACTCATTTTGATCTTGCCAATAACTACGGCCCCCCTTATGGTTCAGCCGAGAAGAATTTCGGAAAGTTCTTCAGCGATGATTTTCAGCCTTATCGGGATGAATTGATCATTTCCACAAAAGCCGGCTGGGATATGTGGCCGGGCCCCTACGGAAATTTTGGTTCCAGAAAATACCTTATTGCCAGTCTTGACCAGTCCCTAAAACGTATGGGACTTGATTATGTTGACATTTTCTACCACCACCGGCCAGATCCTGAAACTCCATTAGAGGAAACAATGGGCGCGCTAGACCAGATCGTACGTCAGGGAAAAGCTCTTTATGTGGGTATTTCACAGTATAATGCTGAAGACACCGCCAGAGCAGCTAAAATCCTGAAGGAACAGGGAACGTCTTTCCTAATTCATCAACCACGTTATAATATGATGGATCGATGGGTTGAAGATAAACTGCTCGATACTTTGGAAGAAATAGGTATCGGAAGCATAGTCTTCTCACCTCTTGAACAGGGGATTCTTACTAACAAATATCTCGGCGGGATACCTGAGGATTCCAGGGCCGCAAGGGAGGGCAGTTACCTTGATAAATCCAGTATAACCGAAGAATTAGTCGATCAGGTCACTCAACTTAACCAGATAGCGGAATCCAGGGGACAAAGCCTGGCACAAATGGCAGTAGCCTGGTTGCTGAAAGATGAAAGGGTTACTTCTGTTCTTGTTGGAGTAAGTAAGGTATCTCAATTAAATGATAACCTTCAGGCGCTGCAAAATATTGAATTCTCTGAATCAGAACTACAACAAATTGATAAGACCCTGAACTATTAATACCAGAATTTTATGAGCGAGAAGATGAATGCCCTTACATTTTCAGAATTTGGAGGGCCTGAAGTAATGGTATTGCGCCAGGTAGACCGGCCTGAAATCGCGGAAAAGGAAGTCCTCCTTCAAACCAAAGCCATTGGGCTCAATTACGCTGATATCTATCGACGGAAAGGAAATTATCACCTTAAAGGAGAACCTCCTTATATTGCCGGTTACGAGGCAGCAGGAGTTATAATTGAATCCAATTCTCAAGAATTTAAAGTAGGAGACCGCATCGCGGTTGCCGATGTGGCTTTCGCAAATGCCGAATATGTTCGAGTGCCTGAGGACCATGTGATCCCACTTCCAGATTCTATTAGTTTTGAAACAGGCGCTTCCCTCCTGCTCCAGGGCCTTACCGCTCATTACCTGGTAAATGACAGTTATAAAGTTCAATATAACGACTGGGCACTGGTTCAGGCAGCCTCAGGCGGTGTGGGGCAAATCCTTTGTCAGTTAATAAAAATACAGCATGGCCGGGTGATCGGCCTTACTAGAAACGAAGAAAAACTTCAAACCATTCTCGATACCGGTGCAGATCACGCCATCATTCTTGATGAAAACTGGAAGAACCGAGTTTTCGAAATAACAGGCCCTAAAGGTGTGGATGTGGCGTATGACAGCGTGGGCAAGAGCCTGATGGACAGTTTTGAAGTAACCAGGCAAACAGGAACCGTGGTCTTTTACGGAATGAGCGGCGGGGATCCAAAAAAAATTGATCCAAGAATGCTGATGGATACCAGCAAAACCTTAACCGGCGGAGACCTGTGGTGTTATCTTACCTCCTCTAAGGAACGTATAAATAGATCGAGTGCACTTTTTGAAATGGTGCTCAACGGAAGTCTTAAACTCAAGGAACCCGTAAAATTTTCACTAAAAGATGGGCGTGACGCTCATGAATACCTGGAATCGGGAAAAAGCTCCAGCAAGGTAATCCTGATACCTTAAGATATACCTACTGGTTGGTTAAATATAAACTTCCAGCAGTTCAGCTTTTTGAGCTTTGATTTGTAGTTTTTTAGTATTAGCGGGAACCAGCAAACTTTCTCCTTTTTTAATCTTTTCAGCATGTTCACCAATGCTTATTTCAGCAGCCCCGTCAACGCACATATAAACCACAAACGAATCCAGGTTTGAATAATCTTTCTCCAATTGACCTTCTACCGGAAGAAAGTTCGTTGTGAAATAGTCACAGGAAGCGATCTTCGAAGATGTATTAGTCTTCTTATCATAACTCAACCAATAGTCGTCTTTCTTTTCAAAATCTATGGCATCCAGTGCGAGTGCAGTGTGAAGTTCCCGTGAATTACCATCAGAATCCACCCGGTCCCAGTCATAGATCCGGTAAGTGATGTCTGAAGTTTGCTGAATTTCTGCCAGAAGAATCCCGCCACCTATTGCATGTACCTTACCTGTATTGATAAAAACCGAATCTCCTTTTTTTACTTCCTCAAAATTCAAAACCTCGGTGATCTTCCCGCTTTCCAAATAGTCGATATACTCGCGTTTATCCAGTTCTTTTTTAAAACCAATATTCAGCTTGCTGCCTTCATCGGCCTGCATTATATACCACATTTCGGTCTTTCCGAAAGAATTATGTCGCTGTTTAGCCAATTCGTCATTAGGATGTAATTGAACCGAAAGATCGGTCCTGGCATCTATAAATTTGATTAGTAAAGGAAAATCATTTCCAAACTGCTCATAAATCTTATTTCCAACGAGTTCTGCTTTATATTCAGCAATAAGATCATCGATCTTTTTCCCAGCCTCCGTGCCATTGCTAACTACCGAAATATTGCCTTCCACCCCCGAAATCTCCCAGCTTTCACCTACATTTTCACGGTTGGTATTCTTGTTAAGAATGGTCTTTAATTTGTTACCTCCCCATATCTTATCCTGTAAAATGGGATGGAATTTTATTGGGTAGTTAATCATTTGGTTGGTTTTTTTATCAAATATAAGAATCTAAACAGGCGTTCCCTATGGGTGTTATCCGTGCGATTCATATCAATTTCCTCTAATTTCGATATTTCAAAATCTTTGAATACCTCCTTTAGCTCTTCAGACTCATCGCGTGTAGCCAGTACCAAAAATTCCTGTTCTCCCGGTACCCGGTATTTCTGTCCGTTCCAGAGTGTTTCTATTGGTTGCCCAAATTCCCAGATGATCTCCGGCGTAAAACCCCTGAACTCGTAAACAGGCATTGGCTTCCTTTCAATATACGAATCTACCGCGGCAATACTTTGATAATCAGGATTAATTTCCACTTTATTAGCCATAGGTAAACCAAAAAAGATAATGCTTATAATAAAGCCAATGGAAAGGTAAAAAACAGGTTTGAACCTCTCCCTGTAAAGGAAATACAGCATCAGGCATCCAATAACCAATAAACAAATCGAGGTCATCCCTAACCAGGGCCAGATCTGTGACAGATCGTTCTGGAAATACCAGAAGGCTGCAATAGGAAAAACCACACCAATTAAGGCAATAAGTCCAAAATTGAAATATACCACCCACTTTTCTTTCCATTTTAACCCGGCAAAACTTCGGAACAAATATTCAATGTAAAATGCCGTATTCAGAGCCATAGGGATCAAAACTGGTAAAAGATATCTGGATTTTTTTTCAGGAATAATCGAAAGCAGGATAACAGAGGCCAGTGTCCAGATAAGTGTAAATTTGTACGCCGGTTTATCGAATACCCGATCTTTTAAATAGGGATATAAAAGCGCCACGAAAGCCGGGATGGTCCAGAGTCCGCTTTGAATTACAAAACTCCAGTAATAATAAAAAGGCCTTACGTTATAATCCAGCCATCTCCCTGTTTCCTTATCGGTGATCCTGGAAACAGCAGAGGTATCAAAATAATATACATAAAGGCTCCAGGGTGCCGCTACAATGAGGGCCATCAATAGCATAAGACCAATAGGTTTCAAAAGCCTTCTGGGTTCAAAAAATCTAAATGCTATAGGAAAGGCAATAAGAAAAGGCAGCATTAATGCATACATCGAAACCGGACCTTTACTCAGAAAGGAGCAACCAATAAAAATTCCGGCAAGTATGGCATTTACATATTGCCCGGCACTCCGGGTAAACAACCTGTACATAAAATAGATGGCCAGTACCATCCAGGCATGCGTATGTATGTCCCATTGCCCATCTCTACCGGAATATAAAATGTAAAAGGAGGTGGACGCGATCAGGCCGGCAATAAATGAATATTTTTTTTCTGAAGTGATCTTCACTCCCAGTTTATAGATAAAGATGACGACTAAACTTCCCATGATGGCCGCCGGTAGCCGAAGAGCAAAGAGACTCTTCATTCCAAACAACATCATCGAAATAGCGGTTAGCCAGGTTGGTAGAGGTGGTTTTTCATACCTTGGTTCATTGTTGAGCGTTGTAAAAATCCAGTTATCCAATGTGATCATCTCCCGGGCCGTCGCAAAATTGCGGGCTTCCATGATGTTCACCACTATCGCATCCAGGTTCACGAAGAAGATCGCGATACAGACCAGAATAAGTAAAAGCAGATAGTTATTCTTCAATTCCATTTTTCAGAATATACAAGGTGCGCAAATAAATAAAAAAGCCAAAGCCATGTCCTACAAGCAGCACCGGATCTTTTCGAAAAACAGCGTAAACCAGGATCAAGCCTGAACCCAATAGGCTTAATATCCAGAAGCCTGCAGGGAGTTGTGACATTTTCTTTTTTTCAGAATATAACCATTGATAGATGAACCTTAAATTGAACAGGAACTGGGCAAAACTTCCCAGGACGATCAGCCATAATGGGATGTTCTCGTTTTTAAATAGCTGTCTTACATCATATTCATTGTTGTTGAATCCATAGAAAACGATTAGCAATGGAAACAACCATAAAAACCATCTTAGGGGTTTAGGAAGGCGCTTCCATTCTCCCTGTAGTTGAAGGTTACGGATATAGATAAAATAAGTGAGTGTTTGCCCGAACATGATCGCGAAATCATTTCGTAGATAGCCATAAACAAATAGCATAAATGATGCTAGAAGGCTTAAATACCAGAAAAGTGCAGGTGTTACCTGCTTGTTGCTCTTTTCAGACACTACCCATTGGAAGACCATTCTGCCTGAGAACAGTAGTTGAGCTGAAAAACCGAGGGAAAGGACTAACCAACTATTCATTCTTCGACTCTATTTTGTACCGTATATAGGATTTCTTCATCCATACATAGGCGAAACAATCCATTAACGGACCCATAAATCGGTTCCTGAAATTATACTTTGATTTACCGGCTAACCTTGGATAATGAGGGATCTCCACTTCTTTTATCCTGCCATTCTGAAGCAAAACCATGGCCGGTAAAAACCTTTGTAATCCTTTGAACATGGGGATATTCCTGGCAAAAGAAGTTTTCATGATCTTTAACGGGCAGCCTGTATCATGCATCTTGTCATTGGTAAACAGGTGGCGTACTCCATTACCAATCTTTGATGACATTCTTTTCACCCAGGTATCCTTTCGGTCCCTTCTCCAACCTGTAACAAGATCATATTCGCCAATAAATGGCAATAATTTTTCAAAATCCTGTGGATAGGTTTGAAGATCGGCGTCTAAATAGCCCAGTAATGGGGTATCTATATGATCGAAAGCTGCTTTTAAGGCTGCTCCCTTTCCAAAATTCCGTTCAAATAAGATATACTGAAAACCTTCATTTTGTTCGCAAACGTTTCGAATAAGTTCTGCGCTGGAATCAGTGGAGCCATCATCGACCAGTAAGACCCTTGTCTTTTTTGATGATTTGGGCAAATAATCCTTTAACTGAAGGAATAGCTCCTGAAGGCATTCCTGTTCATTGAATACGGGTACTATGATGGTGAAATCGTAATTCATGACTGGCCTAGAGTTCCGTGATTTAAATCCAGCATTTTTTCATTTAATCGTATCAAAATCTTAACGGAGTAATCGGGTTTGCTGGAAAAGAAATTATCCTGGTCGTAAACCGGATGAATCTTAAGCATGAATTCAGGCATAAATTAGGAGTTCTAATATCCTGGCAAAATTACAAAAATTGTCTGACTTAAGACTTCCTTGCTTTTCACCGATTATTAGTAGCTCTTCACAGAAAAGCTCTTTGTAGGAATTTATTTCCACCTATATTTGATGCACCCAATCTTACAGAACTTCCTTCCTGTGTATATGGAAATATTGTAATTATGCAGGAACAACAGGAATATATTATCACTACCCGGGAAGACCTTTCTCAAATAGAAGTGGTTCGAAAAATGGTGGAAGATATTCACCTATCAGGAAATTTCTTTAATCTTTCTTTAAAAACCCTTGAACTTATCAAACGCTTCAACGAATTGCATGCAAGGTTTCATGAAGATAACAAAGAATCGGCTGCTTTGATGAATCAGCTGGTGGTTTGCAGCTTAAATCTGGAAAAGCAACTGATACAGGAAAATTGATTGGGATTCATTAAAAACTGATAATCAAAAACTTCCTGCGGGAGGTTTTTCTTTTTTGAAAAAATCTCAATTTTAAAAGAAAAAAAACATTGTTTTATTTATAAAGTGGCTTATATTTGCAACCGCAAAATGGTCGAGTAGCTCAGCTGGATAGAGCATCTGCCTTCTAAGCAGACGGTCACAGGTTCGAATCCTGTCTCGATCACAAAAAGCCCCGCAAAAGCGGGGTTTTTTTGTTTTTATAATCTTCCAAAGCTTTTATTAAAATTGATATTTACAGTTAGGAAAAGGAATTTCCAAGAGCCTCGTTGTAAGGAGAAACTGATCGAACTTTTGCTTTTCCTGCGTTTCATAGAACAAATAATGGATATTTCCATACTTACAAAATGATCCTATTGCTGAAGATTGAACTGCTGCAAAAGAACATTTAGGATACTCAAAATTGTACATTTCCAGGTGAAGCAAGTGCCTGAGCAAGACTTTGAGATCTTCACCATCGGCAAATATAGCTGAACTACAATCCTCCTTATCAACCAGGCTTCTGAAATATTCTAAAGCATCCTTATCCCTTTCAGGATCTAAAGAGGTTAACCAGGGAAAGGGATACTCCATAATAAACATAAGCCCTCCCCACTCCAGGTCCTTATCCAGTTTTTGTAATCCTTCAGCCAGAACATCAATATGATGATCGAAATTACCGGTATCTGAACTTAGAATGGCATCGGCTTCATAACTACCTAACTCCAGTACACTTGGAAGCTTATCTCTCTTTTCTTCAAATTCTCGAATGATAGGTCTATTCCTTTCCTCGCATTCCTTTTCAGAAAGTACAACCCACTTCTGTTCCTCTTCCAAATAATTTTCACCGGGAATAAAAAGAAGGTCATTCCTATCTGGAGCATAGACATTGGCCTGTACATTCTTTAAATAAGCGGCCAGCGTTTTATTTCTGTTCAGACAATCTTCCCTGGTGATCAATTCAAGCATAACTGGATTATTTCATCATGGAGTTTTTAATTAGATCTCTACCCATTCAGTTCCTTTTCGCTTATATTTCTTATCAACTTTTCCTGCCATATAAGTAATATACTCACCAGTATATTCGCCATTTTCAAGATGATATTTAGTTGCGCGGTCTCCAAAGTCGTTATACAGAATTACCGATCCGGTCCCATTTTTAATGCTACCATGGTCAACTTTATTTCCTGAAAGGTCATAGGTATAGAGAATATTATAGATCATGCCGTTCTTATATTCGAACTCATTTTTCAATTTTTCACCTGTATACCAGTTCTTCTCGCTTACCAGTTCGTTATTTCGATAGACCGTTTCCTTGGTTTTTGATCCAATTTTCTCATAATAGGTAAATTTTCCTTCCCTTACAGTAAGTTCTTTATCCTTGTAAAAACCTTGCATTTGTAGACTTCCATCTGCCCACCGATCCTGAACATAATAACCATCGTCTATATGGTCTACAGTGCGAAAATAGAAGTGAGAAGTTTTATTGGCGTAATTCCAGTCCTCATCATAATACACAAGTTTACTTCCGATACTTTTGGCAGCGTTAATAAGGTTATTTGCGGTTTTTTCAGCATCTTCTTCTATCCATCCTAATTTGGAATAAATCAATTTCCCATCCTTAAAAAGGTAACTGTACGGAGCCCTTGTTTCAGATTTATTATGATAAGTCCTGATATTATTTTCAGGATCCATATAAATATCAAAGGTCCAGCCTTTAGATATGGCAAATTCCTTAATACCCATCACAGCATCTTCTTCAGGAACATAAACGTTCAATCCAATTACTTTAAATTTAAAGCCGTCAAATCGGTATCTTTTCATTTCCTCATGCAGGATCTCCAGGGCCTCCACACATACTTCGCAATTATTGAAATAGGTGAACAGGATCACCGGTTCCGAATTGTTTTTTATGATATCGTTCACCTTAACTTCGATTCCACCCAGGGTTTGAACCTTAACTTCCGATACCGAAGCCTGGGAGCGGGCATTCGAAGTAAACAAAACAGTTACAAACAGCGGAATTGCCAGTTTAAAAAAGGATTTCAAAGTATTCATTTTTGGTCGAATTTAGTTGACAGTATTGATTGTAGATTTATGGTTTTAAACTTTTATATGGCTTGTAATTCACTATGAGCTCACAGTCCGGCCGTTTTTGAAGAAAATGATCAAGACTGGATTCGTTGATTTCAGGTGGACTTACGATAAGAGTCTTTAAATTTGGCAAATCTGATAGTCGTTTTACTCCGGCACAAGTGACCATTGTGCTTCCCAAATGCAGCAATTCCAGGTTTTTCAAATGCAAAAGATGATCTATAGCCAGATCGGAAATATTCATCGATTTCAGTCTTAATTCCCTGATGAATTCAAGGTCTTGCAGGCAGGGCATTCCGTCGTCATCAATCAGGTTATTGTCAAGGTCGAGCCTTTCTATTCTCCGAATTCTGCTGGTAATAAAGCACAGCTCCTCATTGGTAAACCTCTCATCCCTGAGGTTTAGATGCTCCATTTTTTCAGGAATCTTAGCAAGGCTCCCAAAGCTGAATTTGGTTTTCCAGAACCTTCTTTCCTTTTTACTGAAATTCATGGCTTTAATTTCCCCAATTCGCAATCGTTCCTGGCATGTCTCAACTTGTGATACTCCTTACTAATATTGCTCAAATGTTTAAAAGCTGCCTGCATCACATAATTTTCCCTTTCTGAAGTGGTGTAAAGGATCAAATTTTCAGAGTTCTCATCTTCTTTCTGTGTACAATTCCTCTTAAAGCTAAGAGTTAACTGTCCCTCAAAGTTTGAAACTTCCACCAGGTTTTGAAGAGGCAGATCAACTGCGGTTACATATTCTACAGGACCATCTGGTTCAATCATCGTATTATATAGCTCGATCACCAGCTGATCATAATTTTCATTATTCCTGATAAAAATCGAGTCTACATGTTCGCCTGACTCACTTCCCTGGGGATAATAGGTAATACTGGTAATTTCAGCTCTACGATCGTTTATGTGGTCTACAGCCCAATTCCATTCCTGGCAGAAATTTACGGAAGGATAAAGCATACTGAAGCATAACAAGATACAAAGACGTGCGGTCTTCATGGAATATTTTCAGATTGGTTAGCGCTACTAAAATAAAAATTTTTTTAATATTTGTTTAACACTTTCTGTTATGCTGATTCAAATTCGGAGTGAAGGCTTAAAATCGCTCGTTTATTAATCAAATTCATAAGTTTTGATCTATCAGGAAAAATGGACCTCTGCTTCCTCGCCTGTTGAAGTGAATACAAAGATTTTAAAACTGAAATAGATCACCCGCCAGAAATTACCGAAAGCTCTTTCTTTTTCATCTTCCGTTAAAGCCTGCTGGCATTTTATAAGCTCCTGCAACTCTTTTTCAATTTTAGAATCCTCTAATGCAATCACACTCAAAAAATGATCAAATTCTTCCTCTGTGTGTCGAAATATTTCTACGGCCCGGCTATATTGTTCAGCATACAGGCCTGGAAAAGATTGTTTAAACGCCAATGCCCATACAAAAGCATTTTTATATGCTTTTTTAGCCATACTATGATTTATCGTGCTGGTGCTTCCAGAACCAGAAACACCCTTATTGTATTCAGACGGCCATTGGAAGTCTATTTTCCTGGTTTCATTTTCTGAATAGTCTTCATAATTGTCATAAATACTCCACCCCGACTCGCTCAGGGCCGAAATACTCCTCCAGTTTAAACCTTCGCTAAAAACTAATTCTTTCCCCCCAAGATTTGCTGAAATATAATGGCTCATATGTCGACTGGTTGTTTCCCCTACAAATTATGTTTTTCACAATAATTTAGGGGCCTTTCTTAAAGTATTGTCAAAACACCTCAATAAAGGTATTAAACTTATGAATCTTCCTAAATTAGGTTGGACAAGCCTTTAAAAAAATCAATTAAACCTTATAAACAGTGCCTTTGCCGGTGCTGTGAACAAAAATTTTCAAAAAAATGCAGGAAATACCTGATTTATCTGAAAATTCCATTGAACAAATATTAACAACTCTTGAAAAAGAAAAAGAGATCAATTGTAAACTTCCCGGCAATGGAATTTTGCATATTGAAAAAGAATTGCCTTACCTGGTAATCTATCGCCGCAAGAACGATGACAGGGGTACCCGCAGACTTGTTACCAACGAAGCTTCGTATTTAATCATCGGAGATTCCGATTATGAAGGATATCAGGAACTGCTTTATAAAATTTCTGATAAGATTTCAGCCAGGATGGAAGCTTACCTGTTATTCGAAATATATTCAGGTGAAGCCACTAGTAGACAGATCAAGGTCAAAGGTCCGGCTAAACGTCTGCCATCTACGCTAGATGCACTTGAAGAAGAATTGCTAAAGATAAATTCTGAATTCTCGGGAATCTACCTGGATACAGAAATTATAGATACGCCAAACCGGCAGCCAGAAGGTGAATCCTCCCTTCTTAGCCTGGAACAGGCTAAAAATTGTGGGGCAGTGATAGTAGGGCTGGAAATACCACCTGTCTATAGAACCGAAGACAACAAATTGTACCCGGTATTTTTCAGGAATTTCAAGGATTTTATCATCAGGGCCATTCACCGAAGTTTCTATGATTTTATCAGAGTTCAAACCTCGGGAGGGGTGGCAAGTTATAACGCCCTGGGAAGAAAATACCTGAAACAGATCGTTTTTGACATCGATAAAACCCTGGCCGAAATTGAGAAATCCTACCAGTTTCTATGGCTGGTCTCCCCTTCTAATATTCATGAGATCAAACAGCAGTTTTTTGAAAGTAATTATCAAAAGGTACTGGATTATCACTACAGGTTGCTACCGGTAGATCCTGATATTCTAAAGCGAAGGCTTTATAATTTAAAGATTGAGGAGATCGATGATCCTGCCATGTCTTACCTTTTCAGGGAAAAAAGGGAAGAGCTGGATATGCAGCTAACCATGCTTGGTGAACGTGGTACCAAAAAATTTCTCTATGATAGTATCAGGTTATATGAAGGCGTAGAGGGTGTGCTTTGTGAGGAAGCCCGGAAATTCCTTAATCAGGTTGACGAGGAAAATCATACAGATGAAAAAGAGCTTATAGACTCCAAAGCCTTTAGTAGTCTTGCAAGAAAGGAGTTTGACTATTACCGGAAGCAGGATGAAAAATTCAAATGCAAGGTGCACATTCGAAAGGATGTGAACGTAATGATGGTTTCCCAGGGGGAGCTCTACATTCCCCATGACTACAAGATGAAACGCATAGAAGCCGAAGCGCTGATCCAGCACGAGGTAGGAACTCATGTCCTCACCTATTATAACGGGAGTCACCAACCACTTCAACAGTTAAGCATTGGTCTTGCAGATTATGATCCCCTGCAGGAAGGCCTGGCTGTAATGAGCGAATTCATGGTTGATGGCCTGACCGCGAACCGGCTTCGAACTCTGGCAGGTAGGGTTATTGCCGGAGAGGCTCTTATGAACGGCGGGAACTTCCAAGAGATATTCCGACTGTTAAAAATGGATTATGGCTTTTCTCCTGAACGAGCTTTTAACATCACCTCAAGAATCATGCAGGGTGGCGGTTTTATGAAGGATATTATTTATCTCAAAGGGCTTGTGTTATTAAATGAGCACCTTAAGAACGGTGGAGAGTTTGAACCACTCCTGGCCGGTAAATACGGAATTAAACATACCGGCATTATCAGGGAACTTACTGAACGAAAAGTCCTTGAACCGGTACGGATAAAACCGAGTTATCTGCATAGTGAAAAGATGTACGAAAAATTAAAATTAATCCGGCAGGGACTTAGTCTGCCACAAATGGTATGTAAATGAAAATATGTTTTGTATTAAATGATATTGAGAGCGAGAAAAACGGCACGTCCACCGCTCTAATGTGTATGGCTCATCAACGAGGCCATGAAGTTTATGCCATGGGTGTAGGTGATTTCAATTTTCACCACGATTCTCCCATAACCATAAACGCCACCACAGTGCCCAAAAACACAAAAACCAAATCTCCCGCAAAGTTTCTTGAAGCCTTACAGGGAAGTAAGGCTAGGAAAAAGCAAATAGACTCCACCAAACTGGATGTACTGTTCATCAGAAATAATCCTACGGAAGAAGTTGGAAGACAATGGGCCGAACAGGCCGGCGTAGCTTTTGGCCGTATGATCCAGCAACAGGATATTTTGGTTCTGAATGATGCCTATGCCCTCTCCCATGCCTTTATCGATAAACTTTATTTCGAGGAATTGCCCCAGGAGATAAAACCAAACTCCGTAATAACCAGGGATAAAGATCAACTGCTCGATTTCTGGGAAAAACAGGATAAGAAAATGGTTTTGAAACCCCTTGAAGGTTCAGGCGGACAGGATGTTTATCTCATTGATAAACATGAAAAGAACGTAAACCAGATCATTGAACACCTGATCTCCCAGGGTTATGTCATCGCCCAGGAATTTCTACCGGCGGTAAAAGACGGAGATGTGCGTGTCCTTCTGTTAAACGGAAAGGTGATGGAAAAAGATGGTAAAAAGGCTATCATCAGGAGAGTTTCCGGAGAAGGAGAATTCCGAAGTAATTTTGCACTGGGAGCTACGGCCGACAGCAGTGATCTAACGCCCGAGATGCAGCGAATCATAGACCTTACCGCTCCAAAACTAATTCGCGACGGACTCTTTTTTGTAGGCCTTGACATTGTAAAAGACAAGTTGATAGAGATCAACGTTCTTAGTCCCGGCGGGATGGAGCATTTTAAGGATATTGGGCTTCCGCCATTTACCGATTACGTAATAGAAGCTATAGAGAGAAAAGTAGAATACAAAAACACGTACAAAGGTCAGCTTTCAAACCGTACGCTGGCCACGATGGAATAAAAACCCAATTTATGAACGAAGAACTCAATGAAGAAATTCCGAGAATAGTCGGGAAATATACTTCAGGAAAAAAAGGTCCTCTTTTATTTGTTACCGGTGGAATTCATGGAAATGAGCCCAGTGGAATTCAGGCCATGGAACGTGTATTCCAGGAACTGGAAAAAGCCCGGCCAGTTATTGAAGGTACCATCGTTGGAGTAAGCGGGAATAAGACCGCTCTGAATGAAAATAAACGATATATAGACGAAGACCTCAACCGTACCTGGACCAAAGAAAACATAAAAAATGGTACCAAAGACAGCCATGAAAAAAAGGAGATGTTCGAGATTATCGATATCCTGGAACAATATCCTGAAAAAGACTTTACCAAGCGATATTTCCTGGATTGTCATACCACCTCCTCTCCCAGCCTGCCCTATGTTTCGGTACAGGAAGTAAACGATAATGATGAATGGGCGCATAAATTTCCAACTTACATTATTCGTGGTTTTAGTGATATCATCACTGGCGACATTGATCATTACCTCAGCAGAATAGGAATGACCGGCTTCGTGTTCGAAGCGGGCCAGCATACCGATAAAACCTCAGTAGAGAATCACGAAGGAGTAATCTGGCTGGCACTTAAAGAAGCCTGCGGGCTAGATCTCCAACAGATTTCCACCTATCCCAAGTGTGTGGATCGATTTGCGAAAAAGAATGCACCTCCTCAAAAAACCTTTGAGATCGTCTACCGCCATGGCCTGGAAGACAGTGATATTTTTGAAATGCAACCCGGCTATGAGAATTTTCAGAAAATCGAAAAAGGTGAACTCCTGGCTAAACAGAACGGTAACGAGATCAGGAGTAAATGGAACGCCTATATATTTATGCCCCTATACCAGGCACAGGGAAATGACGGATTCTTTGTGGTAAAAGAAGTTTAGCAGAACGGCTGTCTAAAATTTTGAATTTTTAGCAGATGGAAAAAATTCAGCTTAAAAGAAGATTTTAGACAGCTTTTTTATCTCTTCACTTTCCCAGGAACCCTACCTGTAGCACAATCTATACGTAAAAGTTCAGCCTTTTAGACCATATTTGCCGGATGGCCGCAGATAATCTCCTAGGTCGTTTGCTGATTCAATCAAAATAATTTCAATACCATCTGCAGGACTTACCAGAGGTCCCACACATGAAGATTGAGATAGTTCCATCCCGCTTTTTGCTACATTCATATGCATTTATTTATCAGGAACTGAATGATTTTTTTTAGTTAAATTTAAATACCCTATTCCCTTTTTTTTATTCATCTGCCTCAACTTCCCCAGGACTGTCGCCAGATAATCTTATTTACAGATCACACAGATGAACCTGATTAGCATCATAAATCTTATTTTAATTGCCGGAGTGATCCAGGGCTTCGTTTTTAATATTTTCACCATTCATATATCGAAAAAGAAACCGGGCTGGGCTGTGATCTATCTCAATTTAAGCGTGCTGGTTCTATCCCTGAATAATTTGCAGGCATGGCTTATCGAAATAGGTTTCAGGACTAATTCATTTTTCCTTGAAGAAATGCTGGTACCCTGGTATATGTTTATCCTGCCAACCTTCCACGCCTTTCTAATCTATTTTTTACGGATTCAGAATAAGGTTAAAAGCTATATTCCTGTTGCGATCAAGATCTTCCTGGTCGAATTGATCATCCGTATAGTATGTATCGCCTATGTATATTATCTCGTGCCTGGCCTGGATAATTCAAGTATTCAGGATTATACTCAGGTAGAAGAGATCTTCAATGCCTTGTTTAATCTTTTTATCTTCTATAAATGCTACGAGATCATCTTCAGAAAACAGGAGCTCTACACATTTATTAATAAATATGACGATATAAGCTGGCTGCGCATCTTTTTACGACTTGGAGGTTTTGTTTTCTTGCTCTGGATAATAGCCATTATAGGTTATCAAATTACTGGCAACCGGTTACTAAATTACCCGCTTAGGCTTGGAATCTCTGTTTTAATTTACTGGATTGGCTATCAGGGTTTCTTCAGGTACCATAAGGTGAAGGATCGTATTTCGATTAGGAGGTCATTATCGTCAAATTCCGGTTTGAAACTGGAATTACGCACTAATAACAATCAAATTTCCTCATCAAATCAGGAGGAAGAAAACTATCTAGCTGAATTAAAAAAAATAGACCATTACCTGGTTGATAAACAAGCCTACCTGGATCCGAACTTAAGCCTTGAAAGCCTGGCCGATGCTCTTAATATGAGTCCGTCCCATTTGTCCAGAATTGTTAACTCCACTACCGATTATAATTTTCCTGATTATATCAACTCCCTTCGCATCCAACAGGCAAAAAAGCTCCTTCAGGACAATGAATTTTGCAGGTATACCATCGTTTCCATTGGTCTGGAGTGCGGTTTTAATTCAAAATCTACCTTTTACACCGCTTTTAAAAAATTCACCTCTAAAACCCCTTCACAATTCAGAGAATCAACCTGTTAGATATTTTAGTAACTTGAAGTATCCAACCAGCCAAAATGGAACTCGCATCGATTTTAAATTTCGTTTTGATCCTTGCAGCCCTACAGGGCCTGGCCTTCAATATTTTTACCATTCATATTTCAAAAAGAAAGGTAAGCAAAGCTGTGATTTACCTGAATCTTACCGTACTGGCGTTGTCTTTGAACATTTTACAGGCCTGGTTCTTCAGCAATCATGAACTCGATTCGTTTTTCCTGAAGAACATACTTTTTTCTTTCGACCTCTTAATCATGCCGTTTTTTCATGCATTCCTGGTGTATTACCTTCGAATTGAGAATAAGATTTCAACTTATACCAAACTTAGTTTAGGACTGTTCCTGGTACTCCTGATTTTAAGGTTAGCCAGTATTGCGATCACCTCTCGCTTTTTTTCGGATGAAGCCGAATCTATTCTTCAAAAATACACCAACCTGGAGGAGATTTTTATTGCTGGTTTTAGTTTGTTCATCTTCTTCAAATGTTATCAGCTGCTTTTCAGAAAACAGCATATGTACACCTATATTTTGAAATTTGATGACATAGGCTGGATAAGGATCATGTGGAAAATTGGTATTAGTTTATTCGTGTTATGGGTGATCGCTATTAGCCTTTTTAACCTTACCGGAAATATTACAGGTTACCAAATTCTCAGGCTGGGCCTTTCCCTGGTAATATATTGGATAGGATACCAGGGATTCTTCAGATATCACCATGCAAACGACCGGATTTCCATCCGCAGGTCTATTGCCAGCACAAAAGGCTTGAAATCTACCGAAAACCGTACACCTGTTCAGGAAGCTCCATTGGAAGGAATTGAAGCTAAACATAAAGCCGACTTTGAAAAAATAGACAGTCACCTTCTCGAAAATCAGCGATTTCTGGATCCAAACCTTAGCCTGGATGAGCTGGCAGGTGAAATGAATATGAGCAACACCCACCTTTCCAAGATCATTAATACCTACAGCGGCTATAATTTTTCAGATTATATCAATTCCCTGAGGATCGAACAGGCCAAAAAACTGCTGAACGATCCGGATTTTTGCAAATTCACCATTGTAGCCATTGGCCAGGAATGCGGATTCAACTCCCGGTCCACATTCTATGCCGCCTTCAAAAAATTCACAGTTCAAACTCCAACCCAGTACAGGACTGTTTGCTAGTGTCCGGATTTTTTTCCGGACGTCCAGAATCTTACAAATCGCCATCAAACGGGATATTCCACCGGGTTTCTCTCCATAAATTTGGTTTACTAATCTGATGTAAGATGGCCCTCTCCAGCTTCATCATAAATAGAGAAATCATGTTACCACTAGTTTCAAAAATTTGGATTTCGATACTGATCTTAAGTTTCACTATGTACAGCAGAGGATGGTCGCAATCCAGCGAACTGAATTTTAAAATCCTGAAAAAGGACGACAAAATTGGAATTCTGAAAATTCAGAAAACAGAATCTCCACCTATTACCGATTACCAGGTTTTCACGAATGTTGAAGTTTCTTTTATCAAAAAATTCCGTGTAAAAGCTTCTGAAAATTACCGCTATAGGGGGGACAAACTCATCTATTCCGAATTAAACCGAAGCATAAATGATAAGCCTACAGATTCAAAGTTTCTGGAGCTCAGTGAAGATCGATATATCCTGAAAGATGGAGCTAATAGCCAGGTCTTCCATGAACCCGAAATAAATACGAATCTGGTTCGGCTGTATTTTTCAGAACCTATAAACATCAGCCGTGTGTACTGCGACAATCAACAGGTTATGGTAGATCTCGAAAAGCTGGGCGAAAACCGGTATAAGATAGATTTCCCCAACGGTGTTTCGAACACCTTTCACTACCGGTCAGGCAAATGCGTGCAGGTAGATGTGCAAGGCAGTTTTTTCAAGGTAAAGCTGATAAAAGATTAAAATTTCCCAAAACATTCTAGCGGTCAATCATCAAATCATTCATCAAAAATTTGTCAATCATGAAAACGCGAATCGAATTAAACGAAGTGTTAGAGAACTCCCCGAACATCATCCTTTACGGCGCTCCTATTTTAATTGGCCTGGCACTCATAGAGGTTATTCTAAGCATGAGGCACAATAAAAGCAAGTATGAGGGGAAAGACTTTCTTTCGTCCCTTGTAATTGGCCTGGTACATCTTGTGGAAGGACTATTTACCAAAACAGGATTCTTCCTGCTTGTGATCTGGCTGTACAATCTGGTTCCATGGAGTATTCCGGTTAATATCGCTACATCAGTCTTATGTTTTGTAGTACTGGACTTTTGCAGATACTGGTCCCACCGGCTTTCTCACGAGATCAATTTTTTATGGGCTACCCATGTGACTCATCACAGTTCCACTCAATTTAACCTGTCTACCGCATTCAGGCAATCATGGACCCAGGGAATCAAGATCATTTTTTATTTACCGGTTAGCTTGCTGGGTTTTCATCCCGTTATATTTTATATCACTCATCAGCTTGCTCTATTATATAGTTTTGCGGTACACACGAAGTCTATTAAAAATTTACCAAAGTGGTACAGCTATATTTTCGTTACCCCATCTCATCATAAAGTTCATCATGCAAAAAATGCGAAATACCTGGATAAGAATTATGGTTCTGCTCTAATCATCTGGGATAGGCTGTTCAATACCTTCCAGGAACTAGATGAGAATGAAAAACCAGAATATGGGATCCTGGATCAACCTAAAACCTTTAACCCGATCTACCTGGTATTTCATGTTTGGGTGGATATTTTCAAAAAAATGAAAGCCGTGAAAACATTCAGGGAACGATGGGATATATTCTTCAAGTCCCCGGGTTATGTTAAGAACGAACTCTACCTGAGGAAGCAGGAATCTAAATTTTCAAATCAATGATCAATAGTAAAAACAACAATTATGTGCGGTTTAAAAAACAACAGGTGTAAGTGCAAAAATTGCAAATACACTACACGAAACAAAGACATTCAACAAGAATGGGGATCCCTTAAGTCACAGAATAAGAATCGGGAAAATCGAACAGAAGAAAGCATTTCATTTCGCATTCTTATTTAACTTTAAAGATACGAACCTGTTTAAAGAGAGAATCTATGAATTTCAGATTGATCTTTCTATTGATTAATATGGCTGCCTTTAGCTTTCAGGGCTATGGGCAGTCATATTTCGATGTTGGAAACTTGGCCTACGAACACACGTTGTACGGACCTGGCACAACTAATGAATTTGACATAAACAGGTTCACACTTCAATTAAATTATGCTCACCAATTAAAGAATGAAGATTACCTGCTTGGATTCTATGCGGGAGAGATCTTTAAATTTCAGAACCTGGAGATAGCCGGGGATGATCTCGATTTATATGCCAATTTCCTGGGTGCGGGTTACCTGCATTTCTGGGCTGAAAAAAAATGGAGCCTGCTTACACAAATCCGCTTCAAGTTCAATTCAGATCGATTCAAACCCGAAATAAAGTATGCCCAAACCGGCGGCTGGTTTCTTTTCAGCAATAAAAGATCTGAAAAGCTAAGCCTTTTTGCAGGAATGTATTTTAACCAGGAAGTAGATAAGACGCTTATTTTTCCTATTGGAGGAATTCACTGGATACCGAATGAGAAATGGAATTTATATATCCTCATCCCATCTAACATACGATTTGAATATATTCTGAAAAAGGACAGTTGGTATACCGGCATTGAAAGTGACTGGACGCTTAATTCGTACCTTGTTCATGAAAATGACCGCATAAATTACTTCAGAAAGGAAACCCTGAACACCTCGTTCTTTATTGAAAAACAACTCGCTGGCAATTTCGTGCTTTTCGCTAAAATCGGAAATTATCAGCTAAACGATTATGAAGCTTATGGAAATAACGGAGCGCTAATTCCAAATTCTATCCTGGATGATAATCTTCTCGGAAACATCAGTTTCCGCGGAGGGATCGCTTATAGGATCAGGGATTAATCTCTTCAATTAGCTATTTGGTAACCACACCAATTACCTCCCCCGTCTCACAATTCACCCTAAGCAATTCATCCACACTAACGCCGTATTTTCCCTTCGGAACCTGGTAATCCCCCATTCCTTTAATAGATTCTACGAGGATGATCTTGGTTCCATCCCGGGGATCTACCAGCGGACTCTTACAGGAAGTGCCATCCAGTTCCATGCCTTCAGTAGTGATGAATGTATCGGGGACCCGCTCTGCCGGTCTAACGATCTTGGTCTTGAACGAGGTGGTTGCACAGGAATTGATAATAAATGCGACAATAAGGATTGAAAATTGAAGAAATCGTTTCATCGGGAGGTGTTTTTGGTCCGTTATTTAAATTTAGACAAAAAACACCAGGATAAAACACTAATTATTAAATGTTTATGTAAATTCAATACGATTTTGTGAATTCCAGGCAAACCGGAGTGGGAATTTCGAATACCGATGGCTGAATCTTTAACTTTCCACTTTTCTGACTAATCTCAAAAATTGAAATATTCCCGGTATCCTGGCTGGCCGCATATAAATACCTTCCTGAGGGCGCGATCGCAAAATTTCGGGGAGTTTTGCCTGCGATAGGTGCGATCTCGATCCTGCTTAACATCCCGGTTCCGGGGTCGATCTCATATCCCGCAATACTGTTATGGCCCCGGTTAGACACATACAGAAATTTTCCGTTAGGATGAATATGAATATCGGCCGCTGAATTTTTACTCTGGTAAGACGCCGGTAGCGAACTGATGGCCTGTATCACTTCCAGTCCACCATCTTTCAAAATTTTAAACACAGTTACCGTGCTGTTCAGCTCATTGATGGAATAGGCATAATTCCCATTTTTCCCCATGCTCAGATGTCTTGGTCCCGCTCCTTTTCCAAGCTGAACAAAGTTTTGGGAATGAGGTTCCAGCTCGCCGGATTTTGAGTTGAGAGTGTAGATCCAGATCCTATCATTACCAAGATCTGCAATATAGGCATAACGGTTGTCCCTGCTTATTTTCACAGAATGAGCATTAGCCTTTTCAGGGTTTTCGAGCTTAATTTCCTGGGATTGGACGAGAGCCCCATTCTCTCCGGTTTTATAAACCATTACAACCCCACCCAGATAATTGCTCACGAAAGCATATTTGCCTGAACGATCCAGAGCAATATGGCAGGGCGCCAGGCCGCCGGTAGGAAGCTTCCCAATACTCTTCAGATTTCCATCGGGCTGTATCTCGAAGGAATGCACAAAACCGGTACTTCCGTCTGCCGGACCTAATTCACTCACTGCATAGACATATTTCCCCTGCTTCCCCACCTTGACGAAAGAAGGATTAACGATCTCTGCAGCGGTATTTACAAAATCCAGCTTTCCGTTGGAAGAATGCTGGTTAAGCAAATAGATGCCCTTGGCTTTTCCGTCTACGTGTCCTTCCTTTTTGGTATAGGTGCCCACGTACATTCTATGGATGGAATCCTGAAGAACCTCTTTTTTCATTTGCGGGTAAACTACTGAACCAATTATTAAACTTACAATCAAACAGATATGCCTTTTATTATTCATAGTATAATCTTTGAACCTACAGCCATTTTTTTCGTTTAAAATAATAGAGCATCGAGACAAATATGATCGCCATCACGCCAAGGAGAACAAAATAACTGTACTTCCACTCCAGTTCTGGCATATACTCGAAATTCATTCCATAGATCCCGGCAAAAAAGGTGAGCGGGATAAAGATACTGGCCATAATGGTAAGCACCTTCATCACCTCGTTCATTTTGTTGCTGATCGTAGTCATATAAAGGTCCATCAAACCCCAGATCATTTCCCGGTAAATATCGATGTTTTCAGATATCTGCACGATATGGTCGCTCAGATCCTGGATATAATTTATGGTCTTTTCCTGGATAAGGCCGTTATTCAGCTTTTCAAGTCGCTGAACCACTTCCCTTAATGGAAATACCGATCTACGAATCCTCAATATCGTCCTTTTTAATTGCTGAATCTCAAGCGTGATATTGTCATTGGGTTTGTCTATGAACAGGCTTTCTTCCAGTCTTTCTATACGATCGCTCATATCATCGATCACCAGGAAATAATTATCGATAATGGAATCCAGCAAAGCGAACATCAGGTAATCAGCCGATCTACCCCGAATTCTACCAGTGGCGGTTTCCAATCGCTCCCTTACCGGATCAAACACATCCCCATCGGCTTCCTGGAAAGTGAGTAAATAATTGCGACCAACGATCATGCTAATATGCTCGTTCTCGATATTCCCATCTTTATGATAAAGCATTTTGGCAACGATAAATAGATAATCCTGATAAACCTCGATCTTAGGCCGCTGACCCGTATTCACGATATCTTCCATCACCAGCGGGTGAAGTTCATAATACTCCCCAATCTTTTTGATCTCTTCCACATCACTTAGACCATCAACATTGAACCAGGTAATTCGGTCTTCGTCCACGAAATTGAAGGCATCCTCTACCGTAGTAGATTTATACCGCTCATAATGTTCCTGGTTGTAATCGATCACATCCAGCTGGGTCTGGGCGGCTTCCTTATGCCCCACGTAGGTCATGGTACCAGGGATCTGGTTCACCGATTTGGTATTTTTAGGCCGTTTCAAAAGGGACAATGGTTTTAATACCATAGAATATTGCTTTTTCATAAAAATAGGCGTTTTATCCAATTGTGATAAATTTCTTTACCATTAATCGAATTCGATCCTTTTCAGGATAAGTCCCGAGGCAGGCGCCAGGTAATCCATCTGGTATTCCCTGTTCTCAGGTTTCAGGCTTTTTTTGATATCGTCCAGGCTGAATTCACCGCGACCAAGTAATACCATCGCTCCCATCATCAGCCGCACCTGGTGTCTTAAAAATCCGGAAGCATGAATATTGAAAATAAATGATTTATCCGGAAAAAAATTAGCGGTATACACATCATTTTCGACTATTTCAGATGTGAGCATTTCCCGTTCAAAAGTGCTTTTTTCTGAAACTCTCACACAGTAATTTCTGAAATTATGAACTCCCTGGAACAATTTTGCACCTTCCTTCATCTTATCGATATCCAGCTCTTCCTGAAAATTGGCCATAAAAGGCGCGCAAAAAGGATGAAACTTTTCAGAATTACAAAAAAGGTAGGCGTATTCTTTGGTCTTTGAATTCTGAATAATATTAAAATCCTTATCAACTTCCTCGATCTCCAACGCCCTGATGTCTTGCGGGAGGTTCTTATTAAAAAGCTTTAAAAACCCATCGAGATCTGCGAGCGGTTCATGGTCCACGAACAATTCAAAAGCCGATTCCTCTGCTGAAACCATGGCGTCGGTACGGCTGGTTCCAAGAATTTTAAATTTGGCATCTGGCATTACCCAGCCCAGGGTTTTAGTGATAAGGCCTTCCACCGTTTTTACATCGGGTTGCTTTTGCCAGCCATGCAGCCGGTATCCAAGATATTGTATCCTTATAAAATAGTAAAATCGTTTTCTGAACAAATTCTGAAATTTGGGTAAAGATATTATTATTCTGAAACAGGCCAGTAAAAAGGCAAAATCAGAAAAAAATGAATTTTGATGGAAAAATTTTAATGGAACTGTAACAAGTTGCTTTCAGCTTCGTCATTAGAGTGTCAATCAATAATTAAAAAAATGGAATACCTGAACATCATCAACCGGGATTTCGAAAATAGGAATCCGGCCAAAGGAGGTCGAAGAGCCTGGCAACACATCCGGATTTCAGCAGGAAAGATCAATCATCATCCTATCATCAACCTGAATTAAAAGATCTTCGTCATCAGTCAAAAACATCATAAAGCCCCGCGTGGGGCTTTTTTTATTCCCTGGTTCTGCCTAAATTGAAATAAAAATCAGCATGAAGCCCAGTCATAAAAAACCCGCCGATCGATGTCTCCTTCAATTCGATAAGGAATATCCCAACCTGGATGATCTCTGTACCGAAATCTCCAGTTGCCTGGCTACCGAAAACAATCTCTGGTTGAGTTACGATGAAGATGCCGGGATCGAACGCCTAACTAAAACTGAAAATGCTTATGCTGAACATAAACATTATGAACTGAGCGAATTCTTCGATCTGCCTTCAGAAGATTCGGAAGTGGACATGGAAGCCCTGGCTTATGAAGAACCTTTTCTCTGGTTCTGCGGAAGTATGAGCATAAAAAGGGATTCTCCCTCTCCCGATGACCCTGTTGAAGAACAGGTGAAATCCTTAAGCAGAATAGCTATTGACGAAAACCGCTTCAGCCTGGGGTGTATCCCATGCCTAAAAACTTCCGAAGGCTTTGAATTGATGAAAGAAGCCGAATTTGATTCAAAAAAGATCAGGCCATTAATGCTTAGAGGAGGCACCACCAGCACCGAGTTGCACAATGCGCTCCTGAGGGACAAACACCTGGAGCGCTTTATGATGATTCCCTGCAAGGACAATGGGTTTGATATTGAAGGTCTGGCGGTACACCAGGGCCGGATATTTATAGGTCTCCGCGGACCTGTACTGAATGGTTTCGCCGTGATCCTGGAAATAAGTTGTAAGGAATTCGACGGGGAATTACTGCTGGCAAAAAAGCCTGATGAAGAAAAACTCTACCGCAAGCATTTCCTTGATCTTAGGGGAATGGGCATCAGGGAGCTTAATATCGATAAAAAAGGAGATCTCTTCCTCCTCGCCGGGCCAACGATGGATCTGGACGGCACTATAAGCATCTACAAAATAGAAGGAGGTTTGCCAGATTCACCTTCAAGTGTGATCCATAAACCCGAACGTTTATTTGATGTCGCAAGGGGTGCTGAATTGGAACATGGTGCTGATAAAGCTGAAGGTATGGCCTTTCTGCCTGAAGGCAAGATACTTATAACATACGATTCTCCGGTTGAAAACAGATTAAAGGCTAAGAACGAGGTCTGGATGGATTGTTACGACCTAAAAGATTAGAAACTGCCTGCCAGGAGACCTTGAAAAGCTTCCTTAATTTCCTATCTTGTAGTTCGAAAAAATTCGACAAATATCATGAAAAAGAGCCTCAAAATCCTTTTTTTATGTTTCCTGGGTAGTTACACTATTAATGCGCAAACTGGAAGAGAAAATCTTAGTACAGAAGATTATGAAAAAGCCACCCGTTTCCTTAGTTTCAATACCCGAGACCTGGTAGATAAAAGTTATGTTAGCCCGAACTGGTTAAAAAACGGACAGTTCTGGTATAAGGTTTCTGAAAATGGCAACGACAGCTATGTGCTGGTAGATCCTAAATCGGGAACTAAACAAATTGCAGGTTCCGAAGATGAGATCATGCAAATGGCCGGAGCGACCACTGCTCAGACAAGCCCAGCTACCACCTGGACGGAAGTCGTGTCTCCCAATGGGGAAAAAGCCGCTTTTATTAAGGACTGGAATCTTTGGATGAGAGACCTCAAAAGTGGTGACAGTACCCAGCTTACTTTTGACGGACAGGAAAATTATGGCTATGCTACAGACAATGCCGGCTGGAGAAAAAGCGACAAACCTATCCTCCTTTGGTCTCCCGATTCTAAAAAGATAGCCACATACCGGCAGGACCAGCGACATGTAAATGATATGTACCTGGTCACTACCAATGTGGGTTCCCCGGAACTTCAGAAGTGGAAATACCCTCTTCCAGGCGATGAGGAAGTCATCAAAATTGAGAGAGTTATAATTCATACCGAAGAGCCGAAGGTGGTACCCATGCAAATTCCAGCCGATCCCAGGAGGGGAACGCTTTGTGACGACATTTCCTGTAGCGGAGCTTTCGATGACAACCAATGGAGTAAGGATTCTAAACAACTGGCTTTTGTTTCCAGTTCCCGCGATCATAAAAGCGCCAAAATGCGCATTGCCGATGCTGAAACCGGTGCGGTAAGGGAAGTTTTCGAGGAAAAGGTTGCAACCCAGTATGAATCTGGTCAGGGCGCCATCAACTGGAGATTTCTTTCAGATTCTAATGAGATCATCTGGTATTCTGAACGAGATGACTGGGGACATCTTTATCTCTACGATTCTAAAACAGGTGATTTTAAGAACCAGATCACAAAAGGTGATTTTGTGGTTACCCAGTTAAAATTGGTAAATGAAAAAGATCGCAAGCTCTATTTTATGGCTAATGGTCGGGAAGAAGGCCGCGACCCGTATTTTAGTCATTTTTACAGCATTGATTTCAACGGAAAGAACCTAAGATTGTTAACTCCTGAAGACGGGAATCATTCAGTTTCCATTTCTCCAGATGAGGAATACTTCGTCGACAATTATTCCCAGCCCGATGTTCCTAACGTGGCCGAGCTGCGAAATATGAAAGGAAAACTGATTAACACCCTGGAAAAAGCCGATATCTCAAGATTAAAAGCCATAGGCTGGAAAGCACCAAAACCAGTCACTGTAAAATCAAGGGATGGCAAATGGGATCTATACGGGCTCATGTTCACCCCTACTCACCTGGACAAATCGAAGAAATACCCTGTTGTAAATTATGTCTATCCCGGACCGCAGGGAGGCGGAGTTGGTAGCCGCTCCTTCTACCCTTCCCGTCGCGACCACCAGGCCCTGGCTGAACTCGGTTTTGTGGTGGTGGTAATCGACGGAACCTGTAATCCAGATCGCTCCAAATCTTTCCACGATGCCTGCTACGGGAATATGGCCGATAATACGCTAGAAGACCAGATCTCTGGCATCAAACAACTCGCAGAAAAATATCCGTATATGGATCTCGACCATGTTGGCATCTGGGGTCATTCCGGTGGAGGCTTTGCCACGGCAGCCGCCATGTTCAAATATCCTGAATTCTACAAGGTGGGTATTTCAGAATCTGGAAACCATGATAACCGGAATTACGAAGACGACTGGGGTGAGCGTTATATAGGACTGTTAGAAAAAGATGCAGAAGGCGTTTCCAACTATGAAAAACAGGCCAATCAGAACCTGGCCGCTAACCTTGAAGGAAAGCTGATGCTCGCCCACGGCGCTATGGATGACAATGTACCTCCTTACAATACCTACCTGATGATAGATGCGCTTATCGAAGCGAATAAGGATTTCGATCTTATCATTTTCCCGCACGCCCGTCATGGCTTCGGAAAAGACACTTATTATATGATGAGACGGCGCTGGGATTACTTTGTAGAACACCTGATGGGGGCTACTCCACCCGAAGATTTCGTGATAGATCCTTCAAACTAAAAACCTATGAAAGAACCAGAAATAGTCGATATAGAATCCAAGGAATTAGTCGGGATTAGCCTGCACACCAGCCTGGCCGACGATAAAACAGGAATTCTCTGGAAACGCTTTATGAAGAATAAAGACCAGATCAAAAATGCCAAATCCAATGATCTTTATTCCGTGCAGGTTTATGACGACGGATTCATAGAAGGTCAGTTCAATTCACAATCGGTTTTTGAAAAATGGGCTGCTATGGAGGTAAAAGATCTTTCAGAATTACCGGAGGGCTTACAGGGCATGAAGATCCCGGCTGGAAAATATGCCGTTTTTATACATGAAGGCACCTCCAAGAAATTTGCTGAAACAGCGCAGGCCATTTTTGGAGAGTGGCTTCCGAATTCCAGATATGAACTGGAGGACCGGCCTCATTTCGAGGTGATGGGCAAGGATTATAAAGGTCCCGAAAATCCGGAAAGCAAGGAGCATATCTATATTCCCATCAGGGAAAAATAAGGTCCGAAAGTTCTTAAATACCTAAAATTTGGAGGAACCAGGCATTGTAGATCAATTCAAAGGATTTTTAAGCACTCCTGATATTTTTGAACAGCAGGAAGATCCCGGTTTTCCGGTTTTTGAATTTCCGAAGATAGAGCTCAGCGATGAGCTGATAAATGAGCTGCAAAGCCTGGATCATCCTCGTATTTCGGTTTTAGGCAAACGCATGGAAAGCTTTTTTAAACTGGCCATTCAATATTCTAAAAGATATGAGCTCATCGCGTCCAATATCCAGGTGATCCATGAAAAAAGGACTATCGGGGAACTGGACTTTCTAGTCTATGATAAAGAACATTCCAAACCTCTTCATATTGAATTGGTCTATAAATTATACGTTTACGATAAGAATTTTCAGGAAGAAATAGAAAGATATATAGGTCCAAACCGAAGGGATAGTCTGCCTGAAAAAATAAACAAATTAAAAAACAGGCAATTCCCATTGCTGTTTGATGAGGCGTGCCGTACCTATCTTTCAGCCCATGATCTGAAACCAAAGGATATCGAACAACAATTGTGTTTTAAAGCTCAGCTTTTTTACCCGGAAGATTCTGAACCTGAATCTGGTTTACTGAATCCAGCCTGCAAATGTGGAAAATGGATCAGCTGGAATAATTTTCTGAAATGGAACGTACGCGAAAACTTATTTCATACGCCAAAAAAGATCTTCTGGTCCAGTCATCCCTCAGCCAATTCAAACTGGATGTCCTATCAGGAATTTAAGGAGCAGGTTGAAATTCTTTTCAGCAAAAAGAAATCACCGCTGGTGTGGATGAAAACCAAAACCTCCTATATTCGTTTTTTTATAGTTTGGTGGTAAATGATTAGATTCATTAAAGATGAAAATGCCGCGCAGGTACTCGAAATTTATGGCTTTGGTTTACAGACCAGACACGCGACTTTCGAAACCAGGGTTCCTGAATGGAAGGAATGGAACGAGAAATTTCACACTCATTCCAGGCTGGGATATTTTGAGAATGACCAGTTACATGGCTGGGCGGCCATAACGCCTTTTTCAAAACGGGAAGTCTATAGAGGTGTGGCCGAGGTGAGCATCTATATACATCCAAAACATTCAGGAAAAGGCATCGGCTCAGCACTTATGGCAGCACTTATAAGCTCGTCTGAAGAAAATGGGATATGGACACTATTTTCCAGTGTCTTTCCTGAAAACGAAGCCACCATCAGGCTGCATCAAAAACATGGTTTTCGATTGCTGGGCAGAAGAGAAAAAATAGCCAAACTCGATGGTATCTGGCGAGATACGCTCATCTTTGAAAGACGAAGCAAACTAACAGGAATCGATTAAAATCAGGTATATGGCCGAAATTTTTCAGGATATCAACATACTTTATCTATTCATTCTCTTTATTGCCGGAATAGTTGCCTTTGTAATTTCGACCATTTCTGGTGGCGGCGGTGCGCTGATCCTGGTTCCTTTTCTGAATTTCCTCATTGGCACGACCAAAACAGCGCCTGTACTCAACCTGGGAACCTTTATAGGAAGACCGGCCCGGTTGATCATTTTCTGGAAACACATCAACTGGAAGGTATTCTGGTATTATGTACCGGCAGCCATGTTGGGCGCCTGGATAGCTGGCTGGTTCTTTGTAAAAGTGAATGCAGGCTGGCTTCAGATCCTGGTAGGACTATTTCTGATAAGCACCATATTTCAGTACAGATTCGGAAAAAAAGAACAATCATTCCCGGTTAAGCTCTGGTATTTTATTCCGCTGGGCTTTATAGTATCCTTGCTGGGCACCATAATCGGCGCGCTTGGCCCTATTCTGAATCCGTTCTATCTCAATTCAGGACTTGATAAGGAGGAACTGATCGCCACCAAAACGGTCAATTCCTTTTTCCTCGGAATTTCTCAAATTGGAAGCTATGCCTTTTTTGGCCTTTTGTATGCTGAATTATGGATCTACGGGATCACCCTGGGGCTGGGAGCCGTTATCGGAAATATCATCGGAAAGAAGTTCCTGTCGAAAATGAAAAGCAGCACCTTCCGAAAATTATTGATCACCCTGATGGTAATTAGCGGAATCCTTTTAATATACAATCAGCTGAAGTAGTTTTTATAAATTAGAGCCATCAAAACCTGAATCATGCAGCCGGAATTCCGGGAAGCCATTAAAACATCCTATTTAAGCATCGCGGGAAATGCTTTGCTTGCGATCGCAAAGGCCATAACGGGCATTTTTGGAAATTCCTATGCGCTCATTGCCGATGCGATCGAATCCACCACCGATGTTTTTTCCTCGCTGCTTGTATTGCTAGGTCTGCGTTACGCGGCAAAACCGGCAGATGAAAATCATCCTTACGGGCATGGCAAGGCTGAACCGCTAATCACCTTTTTAGTGGTTGGTTTTCTGGTCGCTTCAGCTACCCTGATCGCTGTTGAAAGTATCGAAAATATTAAAACGCCACACGAAGTCCCGGAACCCTATACGCTCATCGTCCTGGCGGTGATCATCATTATCAAAGAGGTCTTTTACAGGTTCGTTTCAAAAAAAAGCACCGAAACCTCCAGTTCTGCTCTAAAAGCCGATGCCTGGCATCATCGCAGTGACGCGATCACTTCGCTTATGGCATTCATTGGAATTTCTATCGCGCTTTATATGGGAAAAGGATATGAAAATGCCGATGACTGGGCCGCGCTCCTGGCTTCCGGTTTTATTCTGTTTAACGCTTACCTGATCCTCCGGCCCGCCCTGGGTGAAGTGATGGATGAACATCGCTATGAAGGCGTCGAAAAGAAGATTCGAAAGGTCGCTGAAAAGAACCCGGGTGTGGTAGAAACCGAAAAATGTTTTATCCGTAAAACCGGCATGACCTATCATGTTGACCTGCACATAGCCGTAGATGCGAACATCAGCGTTAAAGAGGGGCATGATATAGCCCACCGCGTCAAGGACGAGATCCTGGAACAACTACCGCAGATAGCAGATGTGCTTATTCATGTAGAACCCGACGACGAAATTTAAAGACTTCCACAACTCATTAGTATTTCTTTAGAACTTCCGTGGGTTAATTAAGAAAGATTTAGCACTACCACCGGCTCGTAAGCTTTGATACCTCTACGTTTAAGCGTATATTATTTTTGATAATTAACCACAAAAAATGGAGTTATGTCGATGATCAACGAACAAGAATTTAAAAAACTTTCAGGCCATCATGCTGAACCCTGTGTATCTATATTTATACCCACTCAGCGGGCCGGAAAAGAAGTTCTCGAGGAGAAGAACAAAAAGCATTTGAACTCTCAATGGACAGAGATCAAAAAGAAGCTGAAAGAGGAAGGAACCGATGACAAAAAGATCGAAAAGATCGGGAAGCCGATAAATGACCTCATTGAAAACAGGGATTTCTGGAGGCACCAGTCAGACGGACTAGCGATTTTCGCTTCAGAAGATTTTTTTGAATACTACACCTTACCAATCAAATTTGAAGCTTACCATTATATTTCCAAAGAATTTTACGTCAAACCACTGGTACCAGCAATGACCGGAGATGGGCGTTTCAATATTCTGGCTATTCAGCTTGGAGATGTGAAGTTTTATGAAGCCAGTAAATACAGTATTACTCCGGTTGAGATCGATGATCTTACCCCAGACAGGCTGGAAGACCGGGTTGGATACGACTATAAGGAAAGAGCGCTTCAGTTCCGTACTCAGGCTGAAGGCGGAGAAAAAACTCAATTCCATGGCCATGGTGGAAGCGATCGTGATGAAAAGGAAGAAGCCAAACAGTTTTTTCGAGCTGTAGACCAGGGACTGAAGGATTATCTGAACAAGGAAAAGTTGCCTCTTCTGGTTTTCTGCCAGGATTACCTTTTCCCTATTTACAAGGATGCAAATACCTACAATCATCTATTTGATAAAGTGATCGCCGGAAATCCTAATGACACCGATCTTATGGGGATCCACGCCCGCGCTATGGATGTTTATGAACCCTATCTCAACGAGACCAGGGATAAAAAGATCGAAAAATATAAAGAACTAAGCAGCACCGAAAATACCACATCAGCAGTTAGTGATATTATTCCCGCGGTTTACCAGGGAAAAGTAGACACCCTGTTTATTGAAAATCGGGCTGAAGTTTGGGGGAATTATCATGAAGATGAGATGAAGGTTGATTTTAGCGATGAGCCAACCGATGGGGATATTTCCCTGCTGAATCTAGCTGCGCGAAAAACCATCGAAATGGGCGGAAAGGTCTACCTGGTAGAACATGAGTTCATGCCTCAGAAAAAATCCAAAATGAATGCCCTCTTAAGATTTTAATTAAACTCAGAAAGGCTCGTTTATACGGGCCTTTTTTAATTCTGCTGAAGTAATTTTCGTTAACTTTAGCCTCCTCAAATTAATATTTAATGGAAACCAACCTCGCAGTACTTATAGACGGCGATAATATTCCGTCTGCCCACGTGAAGGAAATGATGGAAGAGATCGCCAAATATGGCAATCCAACCATCAAACGCATATATGGTGACTGGACGAAGCCGCATCTCAACAAATGGAAAAGCGTGCTCCTGGAAAACGCTATTCATCCCATTCAGCAATATGGATATACCCAGGGAAAAAATGCAACCGACTCGGCCATGATCATCGATGCGATGGATATTTTGTATTCCAATAAAGTAGATGGATTTTGCCTGGTGTCGAGTGATTCCGATTTTACCCGGCTTGCCACCCGGCTTCGCGAAGCCAGTATGAAAGTGATAGGCATTGGAGAAAAGAAAACGCCAGACCCGTTCATCGTAGCCTGCGATAAATTTATCTATATCGAGATCCTTAAAGATCAAACGAAAGAATCTGATTCTTCTTCTGGTAAATCGAAAGACAAAACTTCCAAAAAGCAGAATGTTGACAAGATCACGCCTGCCGTTATCAGGCTTATCGCCCAAACTATTTCCGATGTTGCCGACGAGGACGGCTGGGCATTCCTGGGAGATGTTGGAAGTTTACTTCAGAAAAAACAACCTAATTTCGATTCCCGTAATTATGGTTTTCAGAAATTAACGCCCATGATCAACTCCATCAATAAATTCGAGATCGAATCACGCGAAAATGCCAATTCCAAGTTCAAATTGATCTACGTAAGAAATAAATAAGCATATGAGGAATATCAAGAAACTGCACAAAGCCGAATATCGACCAATGGGAGACCTGGAAACCTGGTCCCCTCTTCCTACCCGGAATCTGCAAATGATAGATCCGTTCATTTTTCTGAATCATCACGGGCCGCAAACCTATCCTCCAAACAATAATGGTCTTCCATTCGGCCCACATCCTCACAGGGGAATGGAAACCGTTACTTTTATCATTGATGGCGATATCGCTCATAAAGACAGTAGCGGTCACAAAAGTGTGATAGAAAGTGGTGGTGTTCAATGGATGACCGCAGGAAAAGGACTGATTCATGCCGAGGTTTCTTCAAATGAATTTAAAGAAAAAGGCGGGCCACTTGAGATTCTCCAGTTGTGGGTAAATCTTCCCAGCAGGTTAAAGATGATGGAACCTCAATATTCGGGTAAACAAAAAGACGAGATTTCGGTATGGAAAAATGAAGAGGAGACAGTGAGCGGGCAGGTGATCTCAGGAAACTTTAAAGGCATTCGTGGTGCTTTTGATACGCCAACCTCGGTTGATCTTTCCCTGGTTCATTTCGATAAGGATTCACGGGTGGAACTTCAGATCCCTACCAAGCATAATATCTTCTTCTATGTAATCAGGGGAAAATTAGAGGTTAACGAGATCGAAGTTCAGGAACTTCACCTTGCAGAATTCTCTAAAAACAGTGAGATCCTGAACATCGTGGCAAAAGAGAAGAGTATTCTGTTACTTGGTCATGCCGAACCCTTTGATGAAAAAGTGGTATTTGGTGGACCGTTCGTTATGAATTCGGAAGAAGAGATCCGCCAGGCTTATGATGATTACAAAGCCGGAAAAATGGGTGGCTGGGATGAATAAACCCTCATCCACTTTACGTAGGATATTTTAAAAGCAAAACCCTGAACTATTTTCAGGGTTTTCTTCTGAAACGGCCAAATTTATTCATGTCTTTTTTCAAGCACCTTTACAATATCGGCTAATTTGAAGCCCTTTGCCTTGAGGAGGATCAAATAATGAAATAGCAGATCTGCACTTTCATTTAAGAATAGGTCATCGTTATTATCCTTGGCCTCTATAACAGTTTCCACAGCCTCTTCGCCCACTTTCTGGGCAATTTTATTGATACCTTTATCAAAAAGAGAAACCACGTAGCTATTCTCGTTTTCCTTGCGAAGTTCTGGCTCGGCCTCGCTTAATTTTTGGCGATCTTCGATGATGCCTTCCAGCCTTGTCAGGAAGCCGTAATCGGTCTTGTTTTCTTCAGCCCAGCAGGTATCGGTGCCTTTATGGCAAACAGGGCCTTCAGGTTCTACCTGGATCAAAAGCGTATCATTATCACAATCCAGTTTAATGTTCACCAGGTTCAGGAAATTTCCGCTTTCCTCACCTTTGGTCCATAATCGCTTTTTTGACCGACTATAAAATGTCACCTTTTTGGTTTCATTGGTTTTCAGGAATGCCTCCTCGTTCATATAACCAAGCATCAAAACCTTTTTGGTGTTTACATCCTGAATGATGGCCGGTACGAGACCGTCTTTATTTTTATCGAAATCTATGTTCATTTTTCTATGATTCTATTTTTGGTCATCCTGAATTTATTTCAGCATCGTTTTGTAAGATATGTATTTTGATGCTGGAATCAATTCAGCCTATCGATTTACAGCCTTACCGGGATACCCGCTGTTCTCAATTGTTTTTTCAATTCAATAATTTCTATTTCCTTAAAGTGAAAAACGCTTGCCGCCAATGCAGCATCGGCTTTTCCCTTCTGAAAGGTATCCTGAAAATGCTCAATTTTACCTGCTCCTCCTGAAGCGATGATGGGAATATTCAGTTCTTTTGAAAGCTTTGCCAGGGCTTCATTGGCAAAACCGTTCTTGGTACCGTCATGGTCCATAGAAGTAAACAGGATCTCTCCTGCTCCGCGTTGTTCTACTTCTTTGGACCATTCAAAAAGATCCAAATCTGTAGGTACCTTGCCTCCTACCAGATGAACCTTCCAATTCCCGTCAATGTTTTTTGCGTCAATGGCCACCACTACACACTGACTTCCGAATTTTTCTGAAAGCTGGTTGATGAGATCCGGATTTTTAACTGCTGAAGAATTGATGGAAACCTTATCAGCCCCGTTCTTCAGCAATATATCCACATCCTCCACCGAGGATATTCCTCCGCCAACGGTAAATGGAATGTTCAGTTGTTCTGCGACATCCAGTACCAGTTTGGCGAGGGTTTTCCGTTTCTCTTCGGTAGCTGAAATATCCAGGAACACCAGTTCGTCGGCTCCTTTTTCTGCATAAGCTGCGGCCAGTTCCACCGGGTCTCCGGCATCCCTGAGATCGACAAAATTAACGCCTTTTACGGTTCTTCCGTTTTTAATATCCAGGCAGGGAATGATTCGTTTTGTTAACATTTTTAAATTTTTGAAATTGGAGCGACGAGCGACGAAATAGGCTTCTTGTATGGTCTCAAAATAGTCATAATCTCGCTCTTACTTTTTTTATTGAAGCTACGCATATAGCGATTAGTTCATCAACTTCCTTTATTAATTTTTGAATCTCATTGTGTTTATCCTCGAAAGTTCCAAGGAGAAATTCAAGCCAGAATTGGCTTTCATCTGCTTCTTCCTCAACAATCTTCAGTTTATTCACAAAATCTTTATCAGATTTAGCTCGATTCGCAGCTCTATAATTTGCTGCTACAGAACTTGACGATCTGATTAGCTGTCTTACGATAGCATCGAATTCCCGGTTTTTAGGAATATGTTGGCACAATTTCCAGCAATTCAAAGCAAAAATTTTAGTTCGGTTCTTTAAGTCCTGCATTTCTCAACTATTAAACTGGGTCCCTTAGGTAAAAATTCGTCGCTCGTAATTCGTCGTTGGTATTTCAGTGATTTAAAATATAGCTTTCCAATTGTTTTAAACTAATTCTGTTTTCATAAATGGCCTTCCCAATGATCACCCCTTCGCAGCCCAGTTCTTCCAGTTTAGGTAATTCATCGAATTTGGAGATCCCACCGGAAGCGATCAGGCTGATATTTTGGGTTTCTGAAAGGATTTCCTCATATAGATCAAAAGAAGGTCCTTCAAGCATTCCATCTTTGGAAATATCGGTACAGATCACATATTTCGCCCCTTTCTGCTCATAATTCTGAATAAAGGGAATGATCTCTTCATCTGAAGCCTCCAGCCAGCCGGAAACCGCGATTTTCCTATGCTTGGCATCTGCTCCAAGGATGATCTTTTCGCTTCCGTATTTTTCAAGCCAGCTTTGGAAGGTATCGGCATCTTTAACCGCGATACTTCCCCCGGTAATTTGATTCGCCCCGCTTTCGAAAGCGATCTTCAGGTCTTCGTCTGACTTTAGTCCTCCGCCAAAATCAACTTTTAGGCGGGTCCTTGAAGCGATCTGCTCAAGGATCCTGTAGTTTACGATATGCTTTGATTTAGCTCCGTCGAGGTCTACCAGGTGTAGGTATTCAATTCCGTGGTCCTCGAAAGATTTCGCCACCTCAAGTGGATTCTCGTTATATATTTTCTTCGTGTTATAATCACCTTTGGAGAGCCTCACGCATTTTCCTTCGATGATATCTATGGCGGGAATAATCCTCATATTAAGTTAGAATTTAGAATTGGGAAGTACGAATTATTCATTTGTTTAATTTGCTTTTTGCAGTTTTTATTGAAGTCACTACAATAGAAACTATCTCCTTACATTCTTTATGCAGTTTTCGGGCTTGTTCGATGTTACTTTCTAGGGTTTGCATAAATATTTCAAGAAAATACATGCTTTCGTCTGCTTCCTCTTCTACAATTTTTAATTTATTAATAAAATCTGCAGTACTTTTTGCTCTTTGGGCGGCTCGGTAATTAGCTCCCACTGAACTTGATGATCTTATAAGTTGATTTACATAGGCGTTAAATTCACGAGAATTTGGAACCTTGGAACAAAACCTCCAGCAATCAATCGCAAATTGTTTAGTTCTTTCTTTAAGGTCCGTCATATTTCAAATATTTATTAAACGAAATTCTAATTTCGTACTTCTACCTTCGTAACTCTAACATTAAAAAATTTCTCAAGATCTGTTCCCCCGTTTTACTGCTTTTCTCGGGGTGAAATTGAACTCCGTAAAAATTATCCCGGTGAAGGGCGGTTGAATAGTTCACTCCGTATTCGGTCCGGGCGATCTCATCGGCACATTCGGGGACATAGTAACTGTGAACCAGGTAAACATATTCGCCATTTTTCACATTATCGAACAGATGGGAATTCAAGTTATCGATCTGGTTCCAGCCTATTTGCGGTACCTTTACCTCATTGCTGAATCTCTTCACCTCTGCGTTAAAAATACCAAGTCCAGTGGTATCACCTTCTTCAGAATGATTACACATCAACTGCATTCCCAGGCAAATACCAAGAACCGGTTGCTTCAATTCAGGGATTAATTGATCCAGGCCAGTTGACCTGAGCATTTTCATCGCACTGCCCGCTTCTCCAACCCCGGGAAATATTACCTTATCGGCGTTCCTGATCTCTTCTGCGTCATGACTTAAAACAGCTTCAAATCCAAGTCGTTTTATGGCAAACATGATGCTCTGAATATTCCCGGCACCGTAATCTATGATCACTATCTTTTGATTTTCTTTCATTTTAAAAATCTAGCTGAATCGATGATTAAATTTTTTTCTTCCTTCGAACTTCTTACCTCGTACCTCTAACTTAATAATTCGTACTTCATAATTCGTACTTCTACCTTCGTACTTTCTACAGCATTCCTTTTGTAGACGGCAGGATCATTTTCTCTGTATCCCGCTTTACTGCCATTTTGATCGACTTGGCAAAAGCTTTGAAAATAGCTTCGATCTTGTGATGCTCATTCAAACCTTCAGCCTTGACATTCAAATTTGCTTTAGCTCCATCGGTAAAGGATTTGAAGAAATGAAAGAACATTTCAGTAGGCATTTTCCCGATCATCTCACGCTTGAATTCTGCATCCCATTCCAGCCAGTTCCTTCCACCAAAATCGATAGCCACCTGGGCCAGGCAGTCATCCATAGGCAGGCAAAATCCATAGCGTTCTATCCCCAACTTGTTTCCCAGGGCTTTGCTGAAGACCTCTCCAAGGGCGATCGCAGTATCTTCAATGGTATGATGCTCATCCACCTCCAGGTCGCCATTTACTTTGATCTTAAGATCCATTTGTCCATGTCTGGCCAATTGGTCCAGCATATGATCAAAAAAGGCAATCCCGGTGCTAATTTCGCTTTTTCCGGTTCCGTCAAGGTTTAGTTCGATATGGATATCGGTTTCATTGGTCTTTCTTTCAATGCTTGCAGTCCTCTCCTGTAACTTCAGAAATTCATAGATCTCCTTCCAGGATTTGGTGCGCAAAGCAATATTAGCTTCTACTTCAGATTTCTCATTTTCAACTTCATCTTCAGCCAGGCCTTCATGATTATCTATAAAAATGCCTTTCCCCCCGAAGTTATGGGCGAACTCAATATCGGTTAGCCTATCACCAACCATGAACGAATTCTTTAGATCATAATCGCTGTTTCCCAAAAAATTCTTTTCCAGCAAACCGGTTTTTGGTTTACGGGTTGGTGCATTATCCTTCGCGAACGTTCGATCTATAAGCACATCGCTAAATTCCACGCCTTCGTTTTGAAAGGTTTTAATAATGAAGTTCTGTATCGGCCAGAAATCTGTTTCCGGGAAACTGTCGGTGCCCAGACCGTCCTGGTTCGTGACCATCACGATCTCGTAATCCAGTTCTTTCGCGATCTTTCCTAGGTAAGTAAAAACCTCAGGATAAAATTCGAGCTTATCCAGACTGTCTATCTGGTAATCTTCCGGTTCGTGAATGAGGGTTCCGTCACGGTCTACAAATAAAATCTTAGTCATTCTGTATCTCTTTAAGAGCGTTTAGTAATTTATCATTTTCGGTAGCTGTACCTATGGTAAACCTCAGGCAGTTGTCACAAAGCGGCTGGTTACTACGGTTACGAACTACTACTCCTTTATGGATTAACTGGTCGTACCTTAGATTGGCATCGTCTACTTTTACAAGCAAAAAATTAGAATCAGATCTATATATTTCTGAAATGAAATTAACCTGAAGTAATGCTTTAAGTAGCCTGTTTCTTTCATTCAGAATATCAGCAACTTGCCTGTCTATTTCAGAAGCACCATCCAGCCTTCTAAGAGCCTCGTTCTGAGTAAGCTGATTTACATTATAAGGCGGTTTGATCTTATTCAAAATACTGATGATATTCCTGGATGCAAATAAAATTCCCAGCCTGATCGCTGCCAATCCGTATGCCTTGGAGAAGGTTTGCGTAATGATCAAATTAGGAAATTCATCCAGCCTTTTGGTCCAGCTTTCAGATTCTGAAAAATCTATATAAGCCTCGTCGATGACGACCAACCCATTAAAATTCTTAAGAATCTTTTCTATCCTCTTCGCTTCAAAAGCATTCCCTGAAGGATTATTCGGGGAACAAAGAAAGATGATCCTGGTGTGTTCATCTATCCTTTCCAGAATAGCCTCGACCTCAGGTTCAAAATCGGTAGTAAGAAGCACTTCCCTGTTTTCAATATTGTTGATATCTGCCAGCACCTTATACATCCCATAAGTTGGCGGCAGGCTTATTATATTGTCTTTGCCAGGTTCACAGAACGCACGAAAGATAAGGTCCAGCACTTCATCGCTGCCATTCCCAAGCAGGATCTTTTGCATATTCACACCTTTTACAGCACCCAGTTTTTCCTTTAATTTGCTCTGCTGCGGATCGGGATAACGATTCAGGCCGTTATCGTTCGGGTTTTCATTGGCATCCAGAAACACCATTTCAGTGCCCTGCGTTTTGAATTCATCCCTGGCTGAAGAATAGGCGGTCAAACTGGCCACATTGGGCCTGATAAGGGATTCCAGGTTAAACTTACTCATTCTTATTCAGGTCTTTTAATCTTAAACTTACCGCGTTTTTGTGTGCCTGCAATCCTTCGGCATCTGCCATCAGCTCAATGGCCGGCCCGATGTTCTTTATTCCCTGTTCTGAAATCTTCTGAAAAGTGATACTCTTCATAAAACTGTCCAGGTTCACTCCGCTGTATTGCTTGGCATAACCATTCGTTGGAAGCGTGTGATTGGTTCCCGAAGCATAATCCCCGGCACTTTCTGGCGTGTAATTCCCTATAAATACCGAACCGGCATTGGCAATTCCATCAAGGAAGAAACCTTCATTTTTCACACACAGAATAAAGTGTTCCGGTCCATATTCATTGATAAGATCCAGCGCATCTTCATTGGAATCCACCAGGATCAGCCTTGAATTGGCAATGGCCTTTCTGGCTATTTCTTCCCTTGGCAGTTGTTTTAGCTGACTTTCGATCTCTTCTGAAACCGAATCCAGCAACTTTTCTGAAGTCGAAACCAGGATCACCTGGCTATCGGTTCCATGCTCAGCCTGGCTCAGCAGATCAGAAGCCACATAGGCCGGGTACGCTGAATCATCTGCCATTACCAGTAATTCTGAAGGTCCTGCAGGCATATCGATAGCAACCTCGTACTTGGTAGCCAATTGCTTGGCCACTGTCACATACTGGTTCCCCGGACCAAAGATCTTATAAACTTTTGGGATATCTTCTGTCCCGAAGCTCATCGCACCAATTGCCTGGATTCCGCCAACCTTGAAGATTTTTTTAAGTCCGCAGAGAGCTGCGGTGTACAGGATTGCCGGATCAATTGCACCTTGCTTATTTGGAGGTGTACACAAGATCACCTCCTTACAACCCGCGATCCTGGCCGGAATGGCTAGCATCAGGATAGATGAGAACAAGGGAGCCGTACCGCCGGGGATATATAATCCAACCTTCTGGATAGGCCTTTTCTCCTGCCAGCATTGAACACCCTCTGTGGTTTCCAGGCTAACCCGATCAGTTCTTTGAGCGGCATGGAAATTTTCAATATTGTTCTTAGCAAGTTCAATGGCATTTTTTAATTCCGGAGAGACCAGTTGCTTGGCTTTTTCGATCTCCTCTTCCGAAACTCTGAAATCTTCCAGTTTAACACCGTCAAAACGTTCGGTATATTTTTTTAGAGCTGCATTGCCGTCCTTTCGAATCTCCTGGAAGATCTCCTTTACAGTGTCTTCGATATCGTCGAAGGTCTGGGTGGGCCTTTTCAGGACATTTTCCCATTCGGTTCGGGCTGGATTAAGGATCTTTTTCATTCTTCTAAAACTTTGCCTTTAGATTACCATTTTTTCGATAGGAGCCACAAGTATGCCCTCTGCACCTGAGTTCTTCAACTCGTCGATCACCTCCCAGAATCGCTCCTCGTTGATCACGGTATGCACCGAGCTCCAGCCTTCTTCGGCCAGAGGAAGTACCGTAGGGCTTCGCATTCCCGGTAACAACTCTATGATCTGGTCGAGTTTATCATTAGGAGCATTCAGCAAAATGTATTTTGAGGTTCGGGCATTTAAAACAGACTTGATCCTGAATTGCAGCTTCTTCAGGATCTCTTTTCGTTCCTCAGAAATTTTTGGTGAAATGGCCAAAACAGCTTCGCTTTTCAGCATAACTTCCACTTCCTTAAGTCCGTTCTTGAAAAGTGTATTCCCGCTTGAAACGATATCGCAAATCGCATCGGCCAGGCCAATGTTTGGAGCGATCTCTACAGAACCATTAATGATATGCAGGTCGGCTGAAATTCCTTTTTCTGCAAGGAATTCATTCACCGTATTCGGGTAGGAAGTGGCGATCTTTTTTCCATCCAGGTCCTGGATCCCTGAATATTTAAATGATTTAGGAACAGCAAGGGAAACCCGGCATTTTGAAAAGCCCAGTTTTTCACCTTTCAGGATATCCTTTCCTTTTTCTATCAGGACGTTCTCGCCAATTATGGCCACATCCACCACTCCGTCTCTAAGGTACTGGGGGATGTCCCCGTTTCTTAGATACATCACTTCAAGGGGGAAATTCCTGGAAGAAGCCTTAAGTTGCTCCTTTCCGTTATCTATCGAAATCCCGGCATCTTTCAGGATCCTGATGGAATCCTCGAAAAGACGTCCCGATTTTTGTACTGCTATTCTTAATTTTTGTTGACCCATAATTCGATAAAGCTGATTTTTAGAAATAAAAAAACCCGTTTGATTGCTCAAACGGGTCATGATATAAATTGTTTCTACAGCATATCATATTCACCTCGCCTGAGCGTGGAACCAAATATGATGATGATGTGCGAAAATTGTTCTCATTTGTGATTTCAAAACTAAACAAAAAATTCAAAAATAAAACCTGAATTCAAAAATTTAAGTTTTGTTTATTAGTTGTTCCCCAAAATTACCGGTAGCCCATCTTCACCAGAACCTATAAGAACTACCTTGGAATTAGGTGATTTAGCCAGTTCCAGTGTGGCCTGGATTCCTTTTTCCTGAAGTACTTTTTCGGTTAGCGATTCACTAAGAATTCGGTTGGCACGTGCCTTACCTTCTGCATCGATACGCTGTCTTTCAGCTTCCTGTTCGGCTTTTGAAAGACGGAATTCGTATTCCAGTGATTCCTGCTCCTGCCTCAATTTTCTTTCGATCGCATCCTTGATAGTTGGCGGAAGCGATACATCCCTTACCAGCACCTCGTTAACCTGAACATACTGCTCTTCAAGCAACAAATTGGTCTCGTCGAAGATTTCCTTCTGAATAGCCTCTCTTTTGCTGGCATACAGCTGCTCCGGATTGTAACGCCCAACTACCGCACGAGTCGCCGACCTGATCGCTGGCTGAAGCAATCGTTGAATATAATTCTCACCTTTTTCCTGGTGTAATTTTCCTAAAGCCTCATATTCTGGCTGAAACCAAACCGAAGCATCCAGGCTGATCTCAAGTCCGTTTGATGAAAGAACACGCATTTCTTCGTCTATTGACTGCTGACGCACCTCATAAACAAACACCTTGTTCCAGGGAGCTACGAGGTGAAAACCTTCAGATAAAGGTGGTTCATCGGTAACCACACCCCCGCCGAATGTTCGGTATAGAACCCCAGCTTCTCCTGAGTCGATGGTAACCGTAGACTTGGCGATAAAAATGATTAGTATTACAATACCGATAAATAATGGTATTCCAATTTTCGGCAATCTTTCCATATATATAATTGAAATTTAAATTAGTCCTAAATATTTGCGGTAGAACCATTCAGCGGCGAGGATCAATATCAGCAAAAACAGCAGGTAATACCAGTCGATCAAAGGTAGGGTTTTTTGCCGGCTTTTCTGTATAGGTCTGAATTTTTCACTATTTGTGAGTGAAGTGATCAACTCCCCTATTTTATCCGGAAAAGTGAGGCTGGTTCGATTATTATCAGCAAACATCTGTAGGCCAGATAGATTTGCGGAAACAAATTGCTGTTCGGTGTTATAGTCGATCACTTCGAACCGACCAGTACCCGAAATATTCCGATCTTCTACATTCACGCGAAACTGGTATTCCCCGGCAGGTAAACCACCTGCATCGAATTGGTAGAAGTTGTTCTTCACGGCAAGGTTTGAAGTAAACCTTTCTTCGGTTTCGGTATTTACGACCTCAATGTTAAGGCTAGCGCCAGGGTCAAACTGGTAATTTTCATCAAAATACTGGGCAGTGATGATCACATTTTGATTTTCGTAATAGAAGTTCTCATTTTCAATACTCAACCGCTCTCTCCGTCGGTTGGAAGCCAGGTTCTGAATCATTTTTCCGAAAAAATCATCGAATTCCTCAAAATTCCCATTGTCGAGATAAGATTTAGCTCTCCAACGCCAGATATTTTCCCCAAACAAAAATCCCGATTTTAGCGAGTCCCTCGAAACTCCCATCAGGGCTTCACCCGTATTTACACCCTGAATTTCCTGATAAAGCATCACATTGAATCTGTTTTGATCCATCTCCAATTGACCGAACTTATCCAGTAGTGGCGGAAAGTCATTAAAACCAATATCCTCGAACTGGAAAGATGAAAATTTATCATTATAAACCGGGAATATTTCCTGGGGTTGGTTGGTTCTGCTCTTGTTAAAACCAAGCTGCAGGCCATTCAGGTAATTCCAGTCGGTTCGTAGCCCTGTGACGAGCAAGTAATTAAGTTTCCGGTTGAGTATATCACTAAAAACGTCATTAAACTTTCGGTTCACCTGGTAAAGTATAACTAACTGATATTCTTCTAGTTGAATATTTTCATTCAGATATTTTATTTCTGCGCTTCGCTGTTCATTTTTTTCTACAGACTTCTTTAAAGCTCCAAGATCTGGATGAGGCATATCACTAAGGATCAAAACCGAAGTTCGCTCATCTACCACTTCAACCGCAAAATTCTGCTGGTTATTAACCTGGTTCTTTTCATTGGCTTCCGGGGTAATTTCAACCTGGTAGGTTTTTACCCCAATAGAGGTGGCCGGAAGGTCAGTTCGGATTATCTTCGATTTGGATTCCGAAGAAAATGAGACTGGTTCAGAATATAAGGTGTTCCCGCCCGAAGTAATTTTAAAAGTAGTTTCCACTTCCCGATTTCCTGAATAATTCAGGAAAACTTCTACCGGAAAGCGATTGTTCAAAAAAGCATACCGATTGGTGTTGATGCGTTCGATGCTGAGATCCTGATAAGTGGTCGTGTCTCCTATCACCACCGGAAAAACCTGCAAATTATCGCTGGGCTTAAAATAGCGATAATCCCTTCCCAGGCTTTGATTTCCGTCGGTTAACAATATCACCGCAGTCTGGTCCTTGGAATAGATATCATTAATAGCCTTCAGGGCCTTGGTGATATTGGTCTCCTGGGCACTGAAATCAAGACTATCATTCAGGGAAAGCTCACTTCCGAAGATCGTTGTATTCACATCAAATGCCTCATTGAGCCCATTGGTACCCACCAGTTCCCGACCGATCCTAGCTAGGCTTTCATTCTCGTTTAAATAAGAAATAGACTCTGAATTATCCTGGAGAATCACCAGGTCTGGCTTTTCCACCTCATACTTGGTGGAAGTGATCTTCGGGTTGATCAAAATCAAGAGTACAATGAAGATTCCCAATGCTCTAAGAACGAAAAGAATGTAATCTTTTCTGTGCCTCACCGGTTTCCGGAAGAGGTAAAGAAAAAAAGCAAACCCCAGTGCCAGAAGAAGCGCCAGGGTTATGAGTAATATGGTACTTATTGTCATTTCAAAAGTTAGATAGTAGCCTTAAAGCTCCAAGTTACTTAAAAATTTTTACAGCTAAGAGGCTTTAAAATCTAACTTACGAAGTAATTTATTAGCAATTAGGTGTGCATCCCACCGTCAACATGAATTACCTGTCCGGTTACATAAGAACTCAGGTCACTTCCCAAATAGACACAGGCATTCGCAATATCTTCAGGCTTTCCACCTCTTTTCAACGGAATCGCATCTCTCCAGCCCTGAACAGTCTTTTCATCCAGCTTTTCGGTCATTTCGGTTTCAATAAAACCAGGAGCGATCACGTTGGTACGTATATTTCTCGACCCCAGTTCCTGGGCCATAGACTTGGAGAAACCGATGATACCCGCCTTGGAAGCGGCATAATTCGCCTGGCCGGCATTTCCGGTTACACCAACTACAGAACTCATGTTAATGATGCTCCCGCTGCGCTGTTTCAGCATGGTGCGCTGAACAGCTTTGGTCATATTAAAGATGGATTTCAGGTTAACTTCGATCACCTTATCAAAATCCTCCTCGCTCATTCGCATAAGCAGATTATCTTTCGTGATCCCGGCATTGTTTATAAGAATATCAATAGAGCCGAATTCTTCATTAACCTTATCTACCAGTTCCTGAGCTTCTGAAAAGCTGGCAGCATTCGATTTGTAGGCTTTTGCCTTAACACCAAATCCTTCAAGTTCTTTAGCCAATGCTTCGGCAGCTTCAGTTGAAGAGTTATATGTGAAAGCGACATTGGCACCGTGTTTTGCGAAAACTTCGGCTATTCCCTTACCAATACCACGGCTTCCGCCTGTAATTATAGCATTCTTACCTTCTAATAATTTCATATTGATCTTTCTTAGTTAATTGTCTGTTCAAATATAACAAAACCTGAAAGGCCCCGAATAAAAAAATCCTCCTGAAATATTCTAACGAACATCGCAGGAGGATCTAATGAATTTATTTAGAAAAGCTTAGTTCTTAAGAACCTCGGCTACTTTCATTCCAATTTCGGCAGGAGAATCCACCACGTGAATTCCATTTTCCTTTAAGATCTTTTTCTTGGCCTGAGCGGTATCTTCGCTACCTCCAACGATCGCACCGGCATGTCCCATGGTACGTCCTGCAGGAGCAGTTTCACCAGCGATAAATCCTACAACCGGTTTTTTGTTCCCGTTTTCTTTAACCCATTTAGCGGCATCTGCCTCAAGCTGACCTCCAATTTCACCAATCATTACGATACATTCAGTCTCATCATCATTCATCAGCAATTCAACCGCTTCTTTGGTAGTGGTTCCAATGATTGGATCTCCACCAATTCCGATCGCAGTCGTAATCCCCAGACCCTGCTTTACAACCTGGTCTGCCGCTTCATAAGTAAGGGTTCCAGATTTAGAAACGATCCCAACTTTTCCTTTTTTGAAAACAAAACCTGGCATGATACCAACTTTTGCTTCACCTGGAGTGATCACTCCCGGACAGTTTGGCCCGATCAATCTACAGTCACGATCTTTGATATAATCTGAAGCCTTAACCATATCGGCAACAGGAATACCTTCAGTAATAGTGATGATCACTTTGATCCCGGCATCGGCAGCTTCCATAATGGCATCTGCAGCAAAGGCTGGTGGTACGAAGATGATGGAAACATCGGCTCCGGTTTGCTCAACGGCATCTGAAACGGTGTTGAATACCGGTTTGTCAAGGTGCTTTTGCCCTCCTTTACCTGGAGTAACACCACCCACTACATTCGTACCGTATTCTATCATTTGTTCGGCATGGAAAGTACCTTCACTTCCGGTAAAACCCTGCACGATTACTTTAGAATTTTTATTGACTAAAACGCTCATAAGTGTTTTTTGAAATTTGGATTACAAAAGTATGTTTTTAAATATAATTCTTAAAGGCTTTTTGGCGATTATTAGCCGGATAATTCATAAAATTCCGCTAACACAGGCGGGTTTCTGAAATAAAAAACCAGGCATTTTAGCCTGGTTTCAAAATTTAGATTGAAAAATTATCTATTTGCGAATCGAATCTCTTTGCTTTTGAAGAGCCTTTTCCCTTTCAATCCTTTCCTTTTGAATTCGAGCCTTATCCTTTTCCAGCTTAGATTCCCTCTCGACAATTCTTGCAGCTCTCTTCTCCTGCTCCATATTCAATTTTTCTAGTTCATTAATAGTCCTTTTTAGTTCACTTTTCTTCTCCACCATTGCGCGTTCTTCTTCTATTCTAGCCAACCTCACCTCTTCCATTGAATTCCGCAGGCTGTCGCGATGCCGTTCCATATGATTTCTTTGAATATTTCGCCTTTCTTCCACCTCGGCTCTAAGTTCAGCTCTTTTAGCATCCATTTCGTCCCTCATCCGTTCTCTACGCAGCTGAACGACCATTCTAAGTGAATCCATCTTTTCTTTTGAAACTTCAGGAGCTGGTGGCGGAGGCGGTGGTGGCGGAATCGAACCAGCTTTTGATGATTTCACCGGCGGCGGAGGTGGCGCCGGAAGATCGGCTTCCTTGTTTTTTGGAGGTGTTGGCGGAGCGGGAAGCTCGGTGTCCTTAGCTTTTACCGGTGGCGGAGGTGGTGGCGGCAACTCTCCTTCAGCAGAAGACGGTACATTAGGAACGATGAATTCGGTCTCACTCACCTGCGCCAGTTTTGAGTTTTGATATTCTTTATTAAGCTTATTAATAAAAGTTGTGGTAGAATTCTGAAAGTCGGCCTCGAACCAGGGCTTTTGCATTTCAGCTTTTGTCCAGCTGGAAGTGATCTGATCCAGTCTTTGAGTGAATTCATTTAAACCAACCTGTTCACCGTTTAACCAGATGGTCTCCCCTTCAACCTTTAATTTGATGACCTTGCGCTCCTGTTCTTCCTGAAAAATAAGGTTGGCCTCGTTAATGTTTTTAGCTACGATCTTTTCATTGAAAAGAAAGATACACGCGCCCAGAAGGGGAAGCAGGATCAGCATGCGAAATGCAAAACGCTTTCGCGAAAATTGATTCGTGATCATGATAATTCGTTTTTTGATTAATGAATGACTGATGGGGCTTGCGAGCGCATTTTGAGTTACTCCCGAGCCATAATTGTATAAAATATTGGTATAATCTAAAGCTTCGATATTGCCTTGTAGCACCTGCTCATCGGCAAGGAATTCATGGTTGAGCTTAACCGATCTTTTCAGAAAATGAAACACCGGGTTGAACCAAAAGATAACCTGAAGGATTTCTATCAATAGCAGGTCCAGTGTATGCTTCTGATCTACATGTGCTTTTTCGTGCTCCAGTACGGCTTCAGATATCTGTTGATCTTCGAATTGGGTCTTATTCAGAAAAATAAAATTCAGAAAGGAGTGCGGATCCAGTTTTTTCTTCAGGAGAACAAAAATATAGCGGAATTGTTCAAGCCTTTCGTTCGACCTGGCTTCAGCATAAAGACCAAACAGATTTTTCGCAAAGCGGAAGGAAAAAATTGCAAAACCGATTAAGTAAATAGTTAATAGGAAATAGGCTCCGTAAGATTCCCAAATTCCTGGTTCAGAATCCAAAGCAGCAGAAGCCATCATTTCATTACCGGTAATTGGAGGTGATGATATGGGTTCATTCACTTCATAGGTAAAGGTTACCTGCGGAATGATTACCGAAAAAAGTACCGCGCCCAGCAAATAGAATCTTTTGAACCGATGGCAATTTTCGCCTTCTAACAATAGCCTGTAAAAGCTGAAAAGCAGCAATAAACACAAAACCGATTTTAGAAGGTAAATCAACATCTTATTTATTTTTGATCTTTTCGTCTATTAACTTCCTGAGCTCCTTCAGTTCCTCATCAGAAAGATTCGTCTCGCTGGTAAAATAGGATGCAAACTGGCAAGCCGAATTATTGAAAAAAGATTTGATCATTCCGTTTAACTGCTTTCCGAAATAGGCCTTTTTGCTCACCTTTGGAAAATATTCTCTGGACCTACCCACCTGGGTATAACCCACAAAATGCTTATCCTGCATACGCTTCAACAATGTTGCCACAGTGGTAAGCGCAGGTTTTGGCTCCGGGTAAGCATCAACCAGGTCTTTCATAAATGCCCTCTCCTTTTTCCAAAGGATCTGCATTAATTGTTCTTCTGCGTTTGAAAGTTCCATTCCTCAAATAATTACTCTACAAATGTAGAAAAACTTTTCAATTCTACAAACATAGAATGAAATAAATATAAAAAAACCCTCACGCTGGAGGGTTGAAAATTATTAAGATGCTTCCCAGGGACTATCTTCTATTTCTTCCCCTAGCTGGCTTATCTGGACTCCTTTATAGAGCTTACCATCCTTAATCTCCCAGATGGCGATAAAATGAGCCAACGGCATTTCCTCATCAGGGTTCTCAATGGTTCTCACGTGGTAGGTAAAATGTATGGCTACCTCATCTTTTTTAGTAATAACCTTCTCGATCTCGGCTCTTAGCGACTCGTAAGAAGAGGAGAGTTCATTACTGATATCGGCAATACCTTTAAAATTAAGTTTTCTGAATCCGGTGGTACCATACCAGGCAAGTTCTACATCAGGATGAAGAGTTTCCTTCAGCACTTCCTCGCCTTGATGAAAATTAGACTGATAGAATTCGGTTACAACGTCTTTAACTTTTAAGCCCATACGTTCTTATTTTATCGTTTTTACAATTTCAGGCAGTTTTTTTATAGCTGCGTATTCTTTTAATTTTGTGCGAACCTCACCGAAAGGTGTTCCCCAATAGGTGGTATTTGGTTCAGTATCTTTAGAAACTCCACACTGAGCCATCAAAACAGTTCCCCTGGCAATGGTCACATCACTTCTTATACCAACCTGCCCCCAAATCGTAACCTCTTCTTCTACTCTCACACAGCCTGCAATCCCAACCTGGGAGGCGATGAGGCATTTTTTGCCTATCACGGTATCATGGCCAATCTGGATAAGGTTATCCAGTTTTGAACCTTCCCCAATAATAGTATCACCGGTAACTCCCCTATCTATAGTAGAATTGGCACCGATCTCCACATCATTTTCTACCACTACCCTTCCTCCGGACAGCAATTTGTCGAATCCAGATTCGCGTTTTTTATAATAAAACGCATCGCCGCCAAGCACTACTCCACTATGTATGATCACATTATCTCCAATCACAGAGTCATCTCCAATATGCGCTCCGGTTTGAATCAAACAGTTTTTTCCTATCTGAACGCGATGACCAATATAAGCATTCGGCTGAATATGAGTTCCCTCTCCAATCGAAGCCGAATCGGCTATCATTTTAGTGGCCGGTTCAAATGCCTTAAAATGCCTGGTAAGCTTATTGAAATCCCGGAAGGGATCATTTGAAATCAACAAAGCCTTGCCTTCCGGACATTCCACTTCCCTATTGATCAAAATAATGGTTGCGGCAGAATTAAGGGCTTTGTCATAATATTTTGGATGATCCACAAAAACGATATCACCCGGAGTCACCACGTGGATCTCGTTCATTCCCTGAACCGGGAAATCATCTGGTCCAAAATACTCACAATCGATAAGTTGTGCAATCTCCTTTAAGGAATATCGTCTGGGGAATTTCATCTAAAACTGATTATTCTTTAATTCTTTCTTTGTAAGTGCCTTTTTCGGTCTCTATCTTGATTTTGTCCCCTTCGTTGATGAAAAGCGGAACATTCACTTCAAACCCGGTTTCAACGGTAGCAGGTTTGGTTGCATTGGTGGCCGTATTTCCTTTTACACCGGGCTCGGTATGAGTAACCTCAAGGATAACACTTGCAGGCATTTCAACTGAAAGAGGCATATTATCTTCTGTATTGATCAGGATGGTAACCACTTCTCCTTCTTTCAAAAGCTTCGGCATATCCAGGGCATTTTCAGTAAGCCTGATCTGGGTGTAATCCTCCACATTCATAAAGTGCCAGAACTCTCCATCTTCGTATAAGAACTGGTATTTATGAGTTTCAACTCGAATATCTTCAATTTTATGTCCTGCGGAAAAAGTATTTTCCAATACCTTACCGGTTGTAACGCTTTTTAATTTTGTCCTTACGAAAGCAGGCCCTTTTCCTGGTTTTACGTGAAGGAATTCTACGATCTTATAGATGTCGTGATTATAGCGGATGCAAAGTCCGTTTCTAATATCGCTGGTTGTAGCCATTATATTTTAATTAATTTGAACTGAAGTATCCTTTCATGATACCTCGTTGTGAGTTTTTAATAAATTCTAATATTTCGTCTCTTTCGGCAGTTGCCTGCATTTCAGCTTCGATTATGGCCACAGCCTGAGAATTATTGTAATTTTTTTGATACAGGATCCTGTAAATATCCTGAATCTCGCGAATTTTTTCGGTGCTGAAACCTCTTCTTCGAAGTCCGATAGAATTGATCCCTACATAACTCAAGGGTTCCCTACCTGCCTTTACAAAAGGAGGAACATCCTTTCTTACCAGTGACCCGCCAGTTACAAAGGCATGTTTCCCGATGCTGCAGAATTGCTGTATGGCAGCCATTCCTGCCAGGACCACATAATCACCTACATTGATATGTCCGGCCAGCGTACTGTTATTTGAAAAAATACAGTTATCTCCAACGATACAATCGTGTGCCACGTGGCAATAAGCCATAATCCAACAGTTGTTACCGATAACCGTTTTCATTCTATCGGTAGTACCACGGTTAATGGTCACACATTCCCTGATGGTAGTATTATCCCCTATCACTGTGAGCGTATCCTCGTCATTGAACTTTTTGTCCTGAGGCACCGCCGAAATAACCGCACCTGGAAAAATGCTGCAGTTTTTACCAATGCGGGCACCTTCCATAATAGTAACATTTGAACCAATCCAGGTTCCCTCTCCAATCACTACATTATTATGTATGGTCGCAAAAGGTTCGATTACCACGTTCTTGGCAATCTTGGCTCCTGGATGAACATATGCTAATGGTTGGTTCATAATATTTATTTTGATTTTACGATTTGAGCCATTAAAACGGCTTCTGTAGCTAGTTTACCATTGGCATAGGCGTAGGCCTGCATCTGGCAAATTCCTCTTCTGATAGGAGCTAAAAGTTCAAGTTTAAAAATTAAGGTATCACCCGGAACCACCTGTTGCTTGAATCGAACATTATCGATCTTCATGAAATAGGTTAGATAATTTTCAGGATCCGGAACAGATTTCAAAGCAAGAATTCCTCCCGTTTGAGCCATAGCCTCTACCTGCAGGACTCCCGGCATAACTGGCTTTCCAGGAAAGTGACCTACGAAGAATGGTTCATTCATAGTGACATTCTTTACCCCAATCACATGTGAATCGGTTAACTCATAGATCTTGTCAACCAGTAAGAATGGAGAACGATGCGGAAGGGTATCCATGATATCGTTCACATCCATCAATGGTGGCTGATTAAGATCGATCTTTGGAACATTATTCCTTTTTTCAGCCTTGATGATCTTGGAAAGCTTTTTGGCAAACTGGGTATTTACATGATGACCTGGTTTATTGGCAATGATCTTACCTCTAATTCTGGTTCCGGCAAGCGCCAGATCTCCGATCACGTCCAGCAATTTATGCCTGGCCGCTTCATTGGGATGATGCAGGGTAAGGTTGTCCAATATTCCGTTCGGTTTTACTGAAATATCCTCCCGGTTAAAAGCTACCCTTAATTTTTTAAGCGTTTCCTCGCCTATTTCTTTATCTACATAAACGATCGCATTATTAAGGTCTCCACCTTTAATAAGGCCATGTTCTAACAGGGTTTCTATTTCATGCAGAAAACTAAAGGTTCGGGAATCGGCAATTTCGGTCTTGAATTCAGAAAGATGCTCAATTGAAGCATTCTGGGTTCCCAGGACTTTAGTGCCAAAATCCACCATTGTAGTGACCTGATATTCGTCTGCAGGCATGGCGATGATCTCACTTCCGGTCTCTTCATCCCTGTAACAGATGATCTCATTGACCACGAATTCCTCCCGGTTAGCATCCTGCTCCACTTTCCCGGCCTTTTCAAGTGCCTCGACAAAGAATTTTGAAGAACCATCCATGATTGGCGGTTCAGAAGCATTCAGCTCGATATAAAGGTTATCGATCTCAAGTCCCACGCAGGCAGCCAGTACATGTTCAGAAGTTTGAATGGTAACCCCATTCTTATCCAGGTTGGTTCCTCTTCTGGTATTTACCACATAGCTCGCATCGGCTTCGATCTCGGGTGCTCCTTCCAGGTCGGTTCTTCTAAAAACATAACCTGTATTCTCGGGAGCTGGTTTAAAAGTTAGCTTAACCTCTTTTCCTGTATGGAGGCCAACACCTTCAAGGGAAACTTCTTCCTTGATGGTTGTTTGTTTCGCTATTCTATCATCAGCCATTATTCATCTTTTTTTCCAGTTGGTGTAATAAATTCATACTCTTAGGTAGATTCTTAAAATGTATATATGATTTGTTATAATCACTATAGCCAATGGCGGGAGATCCCTGCAGCATTTCATCGTCCTTGATATCCCTGCCAATTCCCGATTGGGCCTGTATCTTCACCCGGTTCCCTATAGTTAAATGACCGGCAATTCCAACCTGACCACCTATAAGGCAATTTTTCCCGATTTTGGTTGAACCGGCAACTCCAGTTTGAGCTGCAATTGCGGTATGCTCACCAATTTCCACATTATGAGCGATCTGGATCAGGTTATCCAGTTTGACACCCTTTCTAATGATAGTAGAACCAAGCGTAGCACGATCTATGGTAGTACCGGCACCGATATCCACATTATCTTCGATGATCACATTCCCGATCTGCGGCACCTTGCTGTATTCCCCCGTTTCTCCCGGGCTAAATCCGAATCCGTCCGCACCTATAATGGCACCACTATGAATGGTACAATTATTCCCGATAAGAGTTTCAGAATAGATCTTTACTCCTGCAAACACAGTAACATTATCACCTAACTTCACATTATCACCAATATATGAATGAGGATAGATCTTTACGTTTTCACCTAGCTGCACATTTTCGCCTATATAGGTAAACGCGCCTAAATAGAGTCCGTCGCCGCAGCTAACCGAATCAGCCATGAAACTAGGTTGTTCGATACCAGATTTGTTAAGCTTGATCTGGTTGTAATATTCCAGAAGAGTTGAAAAGGCCTTGTAGGCATCTTTCACTTTTATTAAGGTAGTATTTACAGGCTCATCGACCTCGAATTCTTCATTTACAATCGTAATAGACGCATTGGTTGTATATAGAAAAGAGGTATATTTGGGATTGCTCAAAAATGTTAGCGAACCTTCTGAACCTTCCTCAATCTTGGCCAGTTCAGAAACTTCAACCTCGGGGTTACCTTCAACCCTTCCATTTAATATTTCGGCAATTTGCGCTGCTGTAAACTTCATTCTGGCAAAAGTAAAAAAAATGCTTTAATCTGTAACCTTTGGGTAACACATATAGTATTTCACCACGGTTCGAGTAAGGGCCTTCAAATTGAGCTGATCTGATACCTTAACGATATCATTAATCTTCCCGTTCTTATGCAGGATATTGATATTGTCCTTTTCCTTTTTATAAGCAAGATTGGTGATCTCCCCTTCAAAAACGAAATAAGATGCTTCAGTTTCTGAAATTCCATATTTCTTCTGAAGAGCCCTGGAGCGCTTTTCCAGTTTTTCTGCTGAAGGTTTTTTCTTTTTAATTTTTACCTTCAGCAAATTTCTGTTGATGATCATTTCGCAAAGATTCCGAAGCACAAAATCTTCGGCATACATCCATTCCTTCATTGCAGAAATCACATCGTAATCATCCAGCCGGGAAAAAATCTGAAGGGTTTCGGTGTCCAGGTCTTCTTTGGATATCTTATTCCGAAGAAAATACATCAAAGGCTCACTGGCCTGAAGTTCACGGCCTTCACTTATAAGCTCTTTAGCCCTTTTCAGCACTCTTATCAACAACTGTTCTGCCACCAGGCTGGTCTTATGAAGGTAAACCTGCCAGTACATCAGCCTTCTTCCTATCAGAAATTTCTCAACCGAATAGATACCTTTTTCTTCGATCACCAGTTCATCGTCCACCACGTTAAGCATGGTAGTGAGGCGCTCACTATTGATATTACCTTCAACCGCGCCGGTATAAAAACTATCTCTTTTTAAATAATCCAGCCTGTCCATATCCATCTGACTGGAAATAAGCTGATTCATAAACTTTCGGTCATATTCCCCTTTGAAGATCTTTATGGCCAGCGTTAAACTTTGGTTAAATTCAGCATTCATTTCCTCCATAAACAAAAGCGAAATGGTCTCATGATCAAGACCTTCAACGAGGCTGTGTTCCATTGCATGGCTAAATGGCCCGTGGCCTATATCATGCATGAGAATGGCGATCAACAAGGCTTCCTCTTCATCTTTGGAAATTTTAACCCCCTTATACCGAAGAACCCGCACAGCTTTCTGCATAAGATGCACACAGCCTAGAGCATGATGGAAACGGGTGTGATGAGCACCGGGATAGACCAGGTAAGACATGCCCATCTGTGAGATTCTACGCAGTCTTTGAAAGTAAGGATGCTCGATTATTCTGAAGATCCGCTCGTTTGGAATGGTAATAAAACCGTAAATTGGATCGTTTAATATTTTGAGTTTAGTTTGCGAGGCCAAGCTTTTCTTTTCTGAATTTTAAAACAAAGATACATATATGTAGGAAGCCGCAAGAAAAGCTGATGTAAATTAGCTAATTAGCCTGGCTTTACCACAATCAAAATAAGAGTAAATATGAGTAAAATAAAAATACTATGGGTAGACGATGAAATTGATCTTTTGAAACCCCATATTATGTTTCTCGAATCGCGTAACTACGAAGTAACTACTGGCAAAAGCGGAACTGAAGCACTGGAATTGATAGAAACCGAAAATTTTGATATCGTATTCCTGGATGAAAATATGCCTGGACTCACAGGTTTAGAAACCCTTTCCGAAATAAAAGAGAAAAGAGAAACCCTTCCTATTGTGATGATCACCAAGAGTGAGGAAGAATATATTATGGAGGAGGCCATAGGCTCCAAAATAGCCGATTATCTTATAAAACCGGTAAATCCGAACCAGATCCTTTTAAGTATTAAAAAGAACCTGGATCATTCCCGCCTCATTTCTGAAAAGACCACTTCTAACTACCAGCAGGAATTCCGAAAAATTGCCATGGATATGTCCCAGGTGAATTCCTGGGAAGAATGGGTAGATCTGTATCAGAAATTGATCTATTGGGAAATTCAGCTTGAGGATATCGAAGATTCGGGGATGTTTGAAATCCTGGAATCACAAAAACTGGAGGCAAACAACCAGTTCTTTAAATACATTTCTAAAAACTACGAAGATTGGTTTGATAAATCTGGGGAGCCACCGGTTATGTCTCATACCCTTTTCAAAAAAATGGTGATCCCTGAATTAAAAAAAGATCAGCCAACCCTGATGGTAGTGGTAGACAATCTGCGATACGATCAGTGGAAAACCCTGGAGCCGATCATTAACACCTATTATAAAAAAGAAAAGGAATCTGCCTATTACAGTATACTTCCCACTGCAACTCAATATGCCAGGAATGCTATCTTTTCAGGGCTAATGCCTAGCGAAATGGAAAAGTTATTTCCGAAGTATTGGAAAAACGATACCGAAGAAGGAGGAAAAAATAATTATGAAGCTGAATTTCTTGCTGAACAACTCAAACGCCTCGGAAAGGACCTGAAATTCGAATACCATAAGATTAGTAGCCTTAAAGCCGGAAAAAAACTGGTGGACAGTTTTAAAACCCAGAAGGCAAATGATCTCACGGTGGTGGTTTACAATTTTGTGGATATGCTTTCCCACGCCAAAACCGAAATGGAGGTGATCAAGGAACTGGCCTCGAACGATAAGTCGTACCGAAGCCTTACCCAGAGTTGGTTTAAAAACTCTCCTTTGCTGGAGATCATTCAGAAAGCTCAGCAGTCTGGTTTTAAACTGATCATAACCACCGATCACGGTACTATCAATGTGAAAAACCCCTCCAAGGTGATTGGTGATAAAAACACCAGTTTAAATTTAAGGTATAAAACCGGTAAAAGTCTTACATATGAAAATAAGGATGTACTAGCGATAGAAGATCCAAAATCAGTTCATCTACCAACTATAAATATGAGCAGCTCATACATTTTCGCAAAGGAAGATCTCTTCTTCGCTTATCCGAATAATTACAATCATTATGTGAGCTATTATAGAAATACCTATCAACATGGTGGTATTTCGCTGGAAGAAATTGTAATACCGTTTGTAGTCCTTAATCCAAAATAATCGACCAAATACACTTTTTTACCGATTAAAAACACTTTCAGCTTAGCTATCTGATTGATTGCCAAAGCAATGTGGCATCTTATCTATTATTTACATATCTTTACAGACCCAATCTGACATTTTGAACTATGGAGTTAACCTACAAACTTCAAGAACTGGACTTAGCTGTAGATTTCATTCTAAGTAACACAAAAAGCAAAACCCTGCTTTTCTACGGCGACATGGGAGTTGGAAAAACCACTCTTATAAAGGAGCTTGTTAAGGCTCTGGGCGTTAGTGATATCGCCTCCAGTCCTACCTTTTCATTGGTTAATCATTACGAGTCAGATAACGGGCCGGTATTTCATTTTGATTTTTACAGGATCGAAGATGAGACCGAGGCATTAGATATGGGAATCGAAGATTATCTCTCTTCTGAATCCTGGAATTTGATCGAATGGCCAGAAAAAGTGGAAAATTTGTTGGGGGAAAACACCCAAAAATTGCAACTAACCCTTAATTCTGACCATAGTAGAACGTTAAAGTTTTGTTAATAAAAAAATTTTTAGGAAAAATTCAGGGAAAAATCGATTGTAAGAATTTTTTTACTTTTACCTGATTAAAATAAAGTCGAATTTTTGAATTTAATTCATTGAACGATTTATAAATAAATTTAACCTAACATATCTAAAGATTTTTTTGCGATTTTTAGGCTGATTTTTGGCTCTAAAAAGGGCGCAAAAGTACGACTAATATTTTAACTGACAGGATTTTAAGTTGTTATATGTTTGTCTCAGAAAACAAAACGAAACACCAACTTTAAAAACCTATCATTATGAAACTAAAAGCAGTACTTTTCGCAGCAGCTATATTTGGAGCTAGTATTTTTGTAACTTCAACTACTGAAACCGATACTAAAAAAGATGAAATTAAAGAGCAAGCAGTCGACAGGAGACTCATCAAGGTACCTGCTGCTGGGTAGTCTAATAGCGCTGTCAATAGCGTTTTCACCATATTTATTTTATTTATATGAAATTTTCCCAAGCACTCCCGTTTGGGAAAATTCTTTTTTTACCTATGAAAGTAAGTATTATGAAGATGTACTTACTGCTGCCTGGACATATTTAGGAAAAATTGTTCCTCTCTTTTTACTTCTTATCTGGTTTTTCACCTGTAAACACTGGTGGTATCATACCATACTTATTCCTACCGGCATGTACGCCTTTCAGCTGGTAGTAGCTTTCTACGAAGATGTTTATATGGATACCAGTATTTTTATGGACATTAATGGACTGATTTACCTAGCACCTTTCTTTATAATAATTCTATCTATTGTTTATCTCGTTAGGATACAGATCTTTGATCGTGTTTACGGTTTAGATCTTTCAGAATTAGATGAAACCGATGTATCTGTGTTTTCCCCGGTTTCAGATAAGGACCTCAGAGAGATTAGGAGTTTCCAGGAAGAGGAAGAGGATGAGGAAGCCGAAGTTGAGCACTCTTCCGAAGGCATTCTTGAAGACTACTATCGCAAACTATAAAGCTTTGCCATCATTTTATTATTTTAGTTGTATTTTAACTGCTTAACTTAATTTAATGGCAAAACAGCAGGTTTCACCTTTTACCAGGGAACAACTTTTACCTCAGGAAGAAACCCTTGAAATATATAAAGGCAAAGGCCAGCTTTTTATAGGGATTCCAAAGGAAACGGCTTATCAGGAAAAACGTATTTGTTTAAGCCCTGATGCTGTTGCGGCAATTACAGCCCATGGCCATAGGGTCATGATCGAATCGGGAGCTGGAAAATGGGCCCGATTCAGCGATAAGGATTATTCCGATGCCGGAGCTGAGATCACTCGCGACACTAAAAAGGTGTTCTCCTGCCCTATTATCTTAAAGATCGAACCACCTTCCAAAGAAGAACTGGAGTACATCAATCCACAAACGATTTTAATATCGGCTCTTCAGATCAAAACCCAGTGTAAGGAATATTTTGAAACACTTGCCAAAAAGCGAATTACGGCCTTAGGCTTTGAATTCATTAGGGATGATGATGGAAGTTACCCCATCGTAAAAGCCCTGAGTGAAATCGCTGGAACTGCTTCTGTGTTGATCTCTTCAGAAATCATGAGCAATCATGAGGAAGGAAACGGACTCATGTTCGGTAACATTAGCGGGGTGCCTCCGGTAGAAATCGTTATCATAGGAGCCGGTACCGTTGGAGAATACGCAGCACGCTCTGCTCTCGGGCTTGGTGCAAGCATTAAGGTTTTTGATAGTTCTTTAACCAAGTTGCGAAATATACAGGCCAGCCTTGGACGTACGTTCTACACCAGTACCATTCAGCCGAAAAATTTGTTTAAAGCTCTTAAAAGAGCCGATGTAGTGATAGGAGCCGTAAGAGGCCGGGATCGCTCACCCGTTCTGGTTACCGAAGATATGGTGCGTTCCATGAAACGAGGAGCGGTTATCATTGACGTTAGTATCGATATGGGTGGTTGCGTGGAAACCAGTGAGATCACTTCACATGATAAGCCAATTTTCACCAAGCACAATGTGATTCATTACGGGGTGCCCAACATCCCTTCAAGGTACGCCAGAACATCCTCACTTTCTATCAGTAATATCTTTACGCCCTATTTGTTACACATCGCTGAGGAAGGTGGCCTGGAGAATACCCTTAGGTTTGACCGCGGATTGCGAAATGGTTTGTACTTTTACCACGGAATATTGACCAGTAAGTCAATTGCCGACTGGTTCAATCTTTCCTACCGTGATATAAACCTGTTGATCTTTTAAGATATGAAGCTGATTCACCGCCTGGGCTATTATGGTTTAGGCCTTTTTTTCGGAATTGTTATTCTGATTTTCTTCTTAAGCGGAAAAAAAACTTCCTGCGACTACTCTCCTAATGCCAGGGTCCTGAAGAATATTCGAACCAAAAAACAAAGCTATTCTCAGGCTTCCCTTGATTTTTTTAAAAATAATAAACTCGATACCAGTCTCGTCTCCAAGGTGTTGAAGGACGGAAATGTTGACTTTTCCAAAAGTGAAACAGACAGAGAGCCTTGTAATATTTATTTTATCAGTGGAATTTCTGAAGCGCCTATTGAACTGGAAATCGAAAACTGCGACAGTATTGCGATGATCAAAAATGTACAATTAAAAAAGGACGAATAAATTCGCCCTTTTTCGGTTAATCTTTTTTTATTAGGATTCCTGAAGGATCTGCTCTGCATGTTCCTTGGTTTTCACCTTCTGAATTACTTCCTCAATTTTCCCATTTTCATCAATGATGAAAGTGGTTCGGTGGATACCATCATACTCCTTTCCCATGAATTTCTTGGGTCCCCAAACCTGGTAAGCATTGATCACCTTCTTGTCCTCATCGGCCAGTAATGGGTATTTAAAATCATATTTGTTCTTGAAATTCTGCTGTCTTTTTTTTGAATCGGCACTCACTCCCAGAATCTCGTAACCTTTTTCTTTTAAACGATCGTAGTTATCGCTAAGATTGCAGGCTTCTGCAGTACAGCCCGGAGTACTGGCCTTGGGATAGAAAAATAAGATCAGTTTTTTTCCTTTATAATCAGAAAGGCTAATTTCATTTCCATCCTGATCTTCTGCTTTAAAATCTGGTGCCTTATCACCTTCTTTCAATGTTGTCATAATTATTACTTTTGTTTTAAATTTAAAATTTTATGACCAAACAGGAAAAGGTAGACTTCGTTATAGATACGTTAAATGATATTTATCCCGAAATACCGATCCCTCTAGACCATAAAGATCCGTACACCCTATTGATTGCAGTGCTGCTTTCCGCCCAAAGCACCGATGTAAAGGTAAATGAGATCACTCCCCTTCTATTTGAAGTAGCAGACACACCGTTTAAAATGGTGAAATTATCGGTTGAAGAGATCAGGGAGATCATTAAACCCGTTGGGCTATCTCCTATGAAATCCAAAGGAATTCATGGCTTGTCTAAAATCCTTATTGAAAAATATAATGGAAAGGTTCCCGAGGATATTGAGGCCCTGGAAGAATTGCCTTCAGTAGGTCATAAAACCGCAAGCGTGGTGGTTTCGCAGGCCTTTAATATTCCTGCGTTTCCTGTAGATACGCATATCCACCGTTTAATGTATCGCTGGAATTTAAGCAACGGAAAAAATGTGACTCAAACCGAAAAGGACGCCAAACGCTTGTTCCCCAAAGAACTTTGGAACAAACTGCATTTACAGATCATCTGGTACGGAAGACAATATTCGCCGGCACGGGGTTGGGACCTGGAAAAGGATGTGATCACGAAAACGATTGGAAGAAAAAGCGTGATCAATGAATACCTGAAGAAGAAAAAGAAATAAAAAAGCCTGCCGTTTCCAGCAGGCCTGTTCTTGCCTAATTCAAAAATGTTTCGAATTTCATCTTCTTATGATCTACCACCCGCAATGCCTTTGAATAATTCAACAAAAATTGAACGGTTTCAGGTTTAGGGCGGCGTCGATCTGATTTTTCCTCATTAGAGGCTTTCTTAAAGTAAAGTTTCCCCATTTGCTATTTTTTTTGATGGTATTACTAATAACGTTACAAACGGGGGGATATTGTATTCGATTAATTTGTAAGGATCAAATTTCTTTTTTCGATGATCTTTCTAAGGTTGATCAAAGCATATCTCATTCTTCCCAGCGCAGTGTTAATGCTAACTCCAGTGCGCTCTGAAATTTCTTTAAAACTCATATCCTTATAGATACGCATGGTCAATACTTCAAGCTGGTCTTCAGGTAATTCTTTAATGAGTTCCTGCACATCAGATTCTATCTGGTCTTTGATAAGCTGTTTTTCAGCATTCAGCCCTTCATCGCTTAAAACTGAAAAAATATTGAAATCACCGTTATTATCGAATTTAGGCATCCTTTTATTTCTTCTGAAGTGATCTATCACCAGGTTATGAGCGATACGCATCACCCACGGAAGAAACTTGCCTTCCTCGTTATATTTTCCGCGCTTCAGGGTTCTGATCACCTTAATAAAAGTATCCTGAAAGATATCTTCAGAAATATCTTTATCAAAGACTTTCGAATAGATAAAACTGTAAATACGGTGTTGATGTCGGTCGATTAATGCTCCAAGCGCATTTTCATTTCCGTCGAGATAATCACGGACGAGAGCAGAGTCAGGAACTTTAGTGCTATTCATAATAGTTACTTTTAAGTACAGGAACTTAGGGCTTCCTGCGGGTTAGGTTATTTAGGTTCTTAAAAAGTAACTGTGTTAAATAGGCACTTAGATTTCGGTTATCTTGATTCAAATATAGTAAGATAATTCTGAGATATGCAAATGAAACCTTAAATTTTTAACATTACTATAGCTTTTAGGCTCCTTTTCTTACCCACTCATATTAAGTATCTTTGCCGTCTTAGCAAAACCCAGGAATGATAGTAGATATTACCGGAACCGATCCTAAAAAGAACATTATAATCAAAGGTGCAAAACTGCACAATCTAAAAAATATCAATGCCATAATTCCCCGGAATAAACTGGTGGTCATTACCGGACTTTCGGGTTCTGGTAAATCCAGTTTGGCGTTCGATACGCTTTATGCGGAAGGCCAGCGACGATATGTTGAAAGCTTGAGTTCCTATGCCCGCCAGTTCCTTGGAAGACTGAATAAACCAAAGGTTGATTTTATCAAGGGAATTGCGCCGGCTATTGCGATCGAACAGAAGGTAAACAGTACCAATCCAAGGTCTACTGTGGGTACTTCAACCGAGATCTATGATTACCTGAAACTCCTGTTTGCCAGGATAGGAAAGACCTACTCTCCTATCTCCGGCAACGAGGTGAAGAAAGATACGGTGACCGATGTTATTAATTATGTAAAGGACTTTCCTGAGAGGGAAAAATTACTTCTCCTCGCCCCTATTCATGTCGAGGAAGGCAGATCACTAAAAAAGAAGATCGAAATTCTTGCTCAACAGGGTTACAGTCGAATCAAAATTGAGGATGAGGTTTTACGGATAGATGAAACCGATTTGGAGAAAGCCAAAGATCACAATACCTGGCTGGTGGTAGACCGGATCATTAAAAAAGACGAGGAAGATTTTTATAACAGGCTGGCAGATGCTGTGGAAGCAGCCTTTTTTGAAGGAAAAGGTGAATTGTTCATTGAAAAATTGGCCGATAATTCCAGGAGGCATTTCAGCAATAAATTTGAACTGGACGGGATGAGTTTTCTCGAACCTAATGTGCATCTTTTCAGCTTTAATAATCCCTATGGCGCCTGTCCTAAATGTGAGGGCTACGGCGATGTGATCGGGATCGATGAAGACCTTGTGATACCCAATACCGGTCTTTCCATTTACGAAAATGCCATTTTTCCCTGGCGTGGTGATAGTATGAGCTGGTACAGGGATCAACTGGTGAATAACTCACATAAATTCGATTTCCCTATCCACAAGCCGTATTTCGAGTTAACCGATGAGCAAAAAGACCTTGTCTGGAATGGAAACCGGTATTTTGAAGGTATCAACCAGTTCTTCGAGTTTCTGGAAAGCAAGGCTTATAAAATTCAGAACCGTGTGATGCTTTCTCGTTATCGGGGTAAGACCAAATGTTCTGCATGTAAAGGAAAACGTTTAAGACCTGAAGCTGAATATGTCAAAATAAACGGCCATAGCATCACCGACCTGGTGGAAAAACCGCTGGATAAGGTAAGAGCTTTTTTTAATGAGCTCGAGCTGAATGAATACGATCAAAAGATCGCTAAACGCCTGCTAACAGAGATCAGAAACAGACTTGAATTCCTGTCGAATGTCGGGCTGGATTATCTTACCCTGAATCGTAAATCGAATACTTTATCGGGGGGAGAATCCCAAAGGATCAATCTTGCAACTTCTCTTGGAAGCAGCCTTGTGGGATCGATGTATATTCTCGATGAACCTTCCATAGGTTTGCATCCAAAAGACACGGAAAAACTAATAGGCGTCCTGCAACACCTTCGTGATCTCGGCAATACCGTAATTGTGGTGGAACATGATGAGGAAATTATGAAAGCTGCCGATGAAATCATTGATATTGGCCCGGAAGCAGGTACGAACGGAGGTCATGTTGTTGCGGTAGGCACTATGGAAGATATCCTTAATTCTGAATCCCTCACCGCCAGTTACCTTAATGGAAAAATGGAGATCGAGGTTCCTGTAAAGAGAAGAACTTCGAAACATAAACTGAAACTGCTGGGTGTTCGGGAACATAATCTAAAGAATATCGATGTGGAATTTCCGCTGGGAGTCTTCACCGCGCTTACGGGAGTTTCCGGTAGTGGAAAAAGTACCCTCGTAAAAAGAATTTTATATCCTGCCGTACAAAAGGAAATTGGCGGTTATGGTGAAAAAGCAGGACAGTTCAATGGGATGGAGGGCGATCTTAAAACTATTGGTATGGTTGAATTCGTCGATCAGAATCCAATTGGAAGATCTTCCAGGTCGAACCCTGTAACCTATATCAAGGCCTATGATGATATTCGGAATTTGTTCGCCTCGCAAAAACTTTCCAAATTAAGGGGATTCAAAGCCAAACATTTTTCTTTTAATGTTGACGGCGGTAGATGTGAAACCTGTAAAGGTGAAGGTGAAGTAACCATCGAAATGCAGTTTATGGCCGATGTTCACCTGGAATGTGAGACCTGTAATGGGAAAAGATTTAAAAAAGAGGTACTCGAAGTAACCTTTCAGGATAAGAATATTGACGATATCCTCAATATGACCATAGATGATGCCACTCAGTTCTTTGAAGATCATAAGGAGTCTAAAATCGTAAAAAAATTAAAACCCCTCAGAGATGTTGGATTGGGGTATGTACAGCTTGGCCAGAGCTCCTCTACCCTTTCTGGTGGAGAAGCACAGCGAATCAAACTGGCTTCTTTCCTGGTAAAGGGCAGTACCAAAACAAAAACCCTGTTCATCTTTGACGAACCCACAACCGGACTTCATTTCCACGATATCAAAAAACTACTGAAATCGTTTAATGCCCTCATAGCGAAAGGTCATAGCATCGTGGTGATCGAGCATAATATGGACCTGGTGAAATGCGCCGATCATATCATCGATCTTGGCCCGGAAGGTGGTGAAGATGGTGGTTATCTTATTGCTGCAGGAACTCCTGAGGAAGTGGTGAAAGTGGAAAAATCTTACACAGGAAAATATTTAAAGGAGAAATTAAATCAAAAAGGCTAAGCCGCTGTGAAACAATCAATTGATTGCGATTGATCACCTCGGAAGTAGCGCTATCAGGACTTTGGCACAGGCTTTGTAACTAAGTAGTAAATGTTCTTAATTAAAAACTTTACTACCATGAAAAACCTGACCTTTTTATTCGCAATGTTATTTATTGGATGGTCAGCTTCGGCATCTGTTAAAGCTCCTCCAGGCAATTTTTACAACGATTCATTTATTTTTATCGAAGGAGGCGTTGAGTTTGCCGTATACCCTAATGGTGAATTCGATTTTTATTATAACCCGCAATTCAGAAATGGAAGTTCGGTTAGTATTGCTACTCCCAACGTAAATATTAGTTACAATTCCGGTTATAATTATGAACCATACGTTCAGTATGACGATTATGGGGCGGTGATACAGATCGAGCATGTACCTGTATATTACGATTATTACGGTAGAATTATCCAGGCTGGAAATGTGGTTATAGGCTATAATCAATTTGGGAGACTTGCCCACGTAGGGAATCTATACCTTCATTATAACAGGCATCACCATTTTACCCATCATACAGGTTTTATAAATCCTTATAACAGGCATTATGTGTACAGGCCATGGCACCAGTATTATAGGCGCCCGCATGTGAATGTGAGCATTGTATTCAACAGGCCTTACAGAGCTTACTACCAGCCTAACAGGATCTCATATAACAACTTTGTAACCGTTTATAACAATTATTACTCAAAGAATAAAGGCCGAAGAAACTTTTACAGACCTTCAGACAGGGTAAGAAGTTATAGCTACGGAAAAAGGACTTCGAGCAGAAGACCACTGGATGTTCACAAAACAAGATCAAACTCAAGGCTAACCAGCAATGACCGAAAGAGTAGAGGAAATTCTTATTCAAAGGCTGAAAACAGCAGAAGAAATTCTAATGTAACCAGAGGTTATTCTGAAAGAAAAGACTCTCGCTCTAAAGCGATTTCTGGTAATCAGAATTCAAGAAGGTCACAGGTTTATAGCGGGAGAACGGAAAGCGGATCTAATTCTCGTGGAAGAAATTCTAAGGTAGAAAGCAACAATAAAAGAACATCTAATTACGGAGTACGTGAAAGTAGATCTACAAACGGGAATTCCAGGAAAATGGAGGCCCGTTCGAATACCAGAACAGAACGATCTGTAAGGTCTTCTAGAAATTCTCAGGTGAAAAATTCTGGCTCAAAAGCAAGAATTGAACGTTCTGTAAGATCAAACAGAAGCCCACAAATGAAAAGTTCTGGAAATCGAGTTGAAAGGAATTCAACTATCAATCGTCCAACAAGGAGAGAGAGTTCTTCAGTTAGAAGTAGATCTTCAAACGGAAACTCCAGAAATGAAATAAGAGCAAAAAAATCTGTTAGAACTAGAAGTTCGGCACGAAATATGAATAATAATTAATAGATGACAAGTTCATAATTTAATTTTTTGGTTGGTTAGTTGGAAAACCCCTGAAGCACCCTCGCTGATGGGGTTTTCTCGTTTATATACCTTTCCTGAATCGATTAATCATCGCTGTGATTTCTGGCGAAAGCTTTAATAGGTGAATGATAAATATAAAAAGTAGCCCGCTAATACTTCCTTTTATAATAATATTCAAAATGGGATGAAAACCGGTATTCAGATAATAGAAACTTATGGTAAAAACACACATTATGAGAAATACCAATCCGCTTGACCTGGTAAAGGGATGTGCCCCGAATTTGTTATATACGATAAAGATCTTAGAACTGTTGTAAAGAAAAAAGGCTATAAAACTCGCAATGGCCGCTCCCCGTATTCCGAATTCAGGAATGAAATATAAATTAAGCAGAAAAGCGATTACCACCAGGATCACACCTATTCCCAGAACGATACGGTAATAATCAGAATTAAAAAGAATGCTATTGTTATTACCTAAAAAATTATCATACAGTTTTACCAGGGAAATCAACAAGACTACCAGAATACTGATCTCGTATTCATCCGGAATAAGCTCATACAGCGATTCCACATTCGTAATGATCCAGATAAATATCAATCCACTTACGATCAGTAAATTCAGGGAGCTTTTAGCATAAAGATCTTTAAGAGCCGATTTATCTTTATTATTCAGCATCTCGGCAGTTAACGGATTGGTGATCTGGTGCATCGCCTTTTGAGGGACCGATATCACTGTGGCGATATAAACCGCGATCCCATAAATAGCCACATTTTCAATTGGTAAATAATATTCGATCATCACCTTGTCCAGGTCCAAAAGCACTGTAGCAACCGAAGCTGCAACCAGGATCAGGGCTGAATATTTTAAAACCGGAGAAAGGTTTTTTGGAAACCGAAAACTGAAATGCGGCCGGTGCAGCGAAAAAGCGTACATGGCCATAATAATGGTTCTCAATACAAAAATTCCAGAAATGGAGTAGATAAAGCTTTCTACAAGTATCAACTTGAAATACACTGCAAACAACAGGCAACTGATACAAAACCTGTGAAAGACCTCTTTCATGAAATTTCCGAAGCTGCTCTTATAATACAGTTTAGACCAGGAAAAGAAAATTTCAAAATAGGCGGTCGAAAGGGCGATGACAAAGATCAGCCATACATAAGGCTGAACCAGGTTATTTTCACCCTTAAAATAATCGAGCAACTGCTCGTAAACGATAAATCCTAAAAGGCCGATCAACAAAGAAACGACCAATGGAATCACCAACACCAGGTTCAAGAGTCGGTCCCTATCCCCTCTTGTTTTATAAGAGGTAAAGAATTTAATAAGAGTACTGTGAACTCCAAATACCAGGAATGGCCAGAACAAATTTGCCGCCGATAACAGGAAACTAACCAGTCCGTAATATTGCTGATCCAGAAAATAGGTGAATAGAAATAAGGTATTCACCGCACCTATTCCAAAACCTATATAGGTAGTGACCATATTCTTGATCGACTGGTTAATTATCACACCCATCTACAATCCCCTGATTAGCTGGGCCAGTTGCCCGGTTAATTCACGTCTATGATATCTGGAAATTGGTACCGAATTCATTTCATTATGCCCAGATTTATAATTTTTGAAAAGTTCTTTAATATAAGCCTTTAGCTGTTTGGGTTCGTTATAGGTAAAGACTTTACCGCTTTTGGTTTCCGAAATTATCTTTTTCGCGTCCCAATTCCCGGGGCCTATGGCCAGAATTGGATTTTTAGCAGCGAGATATTCAAAGATCTTACCCGGGATAATGCCGCGGGTTTCTTCTGAATCGATTTCTATAAGCAGTAAAACAGCAGCATTTCTCTGTATTTCAACTGCACGAGAATGATCAACATAGCCCTCGTTAATTAGAAATACGGTCAAATTATTCTTATCCAGATCGGTTAGGATTTCCTCGCTTATACGGCCAGCCAGTCGCAATTTGAACTGAGATTTGAATTCTTCATCTTCCTCAATGATTTCGGCCAGGGATTGCCATAAAATTTCAGGATTTCGGCCCGATAACAGGGAGCCAACATGAGCGATCTCGAAAAACTCCTTTTTATCAGAATCTTCATTGATCTCAATGTCAAATCCGTTGGTGATCACCGTTATAGGTTTAGAGGTCTTTTCACCGAATTCATCCCTTGTTGTAAAACTTGTGGTGATAATATGATCTGCAGCCTGAAGCACTTTTTTTTCCAGTTCCACGTGTTTTTCTCTGGAAGACCTGGTCAGTTTCAGCTTTTTATGATAGCCAATCTGAGTCCATGGATCTCTGAAATCTGCGATCCATTTTATTCCGGTTTTTTCTTTTAACTGAAGACCAATCAGGTGGAGGCTATGAGGCGGCCCAGTGCTAATGATCGCATCAAAGTGCTGCTTTTTCAATTCCTTTTTCAGAAAATCAACTGAAGGTTTTATCCAGAACTTTCTGGCATCCGGAATAAAGAAATTTCCACGAATGTACAGCATCGCTTTTTGCAAGGCCGATTGCTTTTCTTCTGCTTCAATGATCCCAGAACTGATGGTCCTGGTTTGTTTTTTTGAAAAAATACCCGCCAAAGCATAAGGTTCAAAGATCCTGTTCTTTAGAATTTGAATGTTTTCAGGAATTTCAGAATTCAGACTCTCATCTACAATTGGATAATCGGGGTTTTCGGGAATATATACCACCGGCTCGATCTCAAAATCCCTTAGGTATTTCACGAATTTCAGCCAGCGTTGAACGCCGGGGCCTCCCGCAGGTGGCCAGTAATATGTTATGATGAGAACTCTCTTCATTAGAAAGAATACGCCTAGTTTCTCTTTTTCAGCTCATAACCTATCCCTCCCACTACTATCAGGCCTAAAATCAAGGAAGTGATCAAAGAGATAGTACTGCCGGTTTCGATGACCGAAGGCTGAAATTTAAAGGTGATCTCATGCTCTCCCGCAGGAACATTCATCCCCCGAAGCACGTAATTGACCTGCACATGTTCCACGGGCTCCCCGTCTAAATAGGCTTGCCAGCCAGGCTGATAATAGGATTCCGAAAATACCGCAAATTGAGGGGATGGAGCGCTCACCTCATATCTCAGCTCATTGGGTTGCTGATGAGTGAGCTCAATGCTGGCTTCAGAATTATGATTGAAGTCGGTGTTAACTTCATTTCTAAATTTCTGATTGATCACCGCATTTTTCTGAAGATCCACCTCGCCTAACTGAAGAATCTCCTGGTTGGCATTTTCAACCCATTCCAGTTTATCCACAAACCAGGCATTTCCGTATGCATTCGGATTCTGCTGTGCCTGGTTACCTTCTTCAGTTGGGATAATAAAATACTTCACGTTGAGCATATTCAGGATATCCATATTATTCTCTGAAATATAAAAATCAAACAAATCCTGAATTCTACCCGGTTTAGCGGCATGGTAACCACCAACTGCATTATGGAAATAAGAGGTTCGAGCTGTATTAAATGGATTTCCTGAAAGGTCGTAAACCCTGTAATGGCTTTGATCCTGAAGAATGGCTTTATCGGCTTCCATCATCTCGAATGGCTGCTGCATTTCCCTTGCCTGGACAAAATCATCTTCATTTACATAGCGCTTATCCACACCAATGAGATCTACCAGGAACAGAATAACGAACCCGCCAATTACCAGGTTCCGGTTGATCTTTCCTTTGATATATCCAAAGATAAGTCCGGCTGAGAGCAGTACGAATACCAGGGATCGAATAACATCTGAAGTGAATATCGATTTTCGGTCTTCTTTAAGGGCGTTCATAAAATCCATTCCATATTGCTGCCTGTACATAGAATCTCTCATTCCGGCAAAATCGAAAAACATAGATTTAAAAAGCAGGAAGGCCAGGAGCAATCCACCAGTTATGATGGCCGACCATTTTAAGGCATATAGCTTTTCTTCCTTTTTAATATTTTCAAGAAACAGTTTGCAAAGGCCGATAACTGCCATTAAAGGGATACATAATTCAAGGATCACCTGAATGGAAGAAACGGCTCTGAACTTATTATAAAGAGGAACTACATCAATAAAGAAACGGGTCAAAAACTCGAAATTCCTGCCCCAACTTAGCAGAAGTGCAAGAATACTACCCCCAACGATCCACCATTTCAATCTTCCTCTTATCAGAAACAAGGCAAAAACAAATAGAAAGATCACTGCCGCACCTATATAGGCAGGCGCTGCTACATAATTCTGATCTCCCCAGTATGTAGGTGCATTTTCGGTGAAATCGGCTGCCTGTGCAGTAGAAGCTCCCATTTTTCGTAGAGCCTGGTACAGGTTAGAATTCTTACCAATATCTTCCTGGTTCCCGCCTCCCATGAATCTGGGAACAAAAAGATTGAAGGTTTCGATAATCCCATAACTGTATTCTGTGATATAATCGAACCCGAGCCCGCTTTTCTGAATAGGACTTCCATCAGGATTAATGCTAAGATCAGATGCCCCCCTGGTACTAAAATCTGTATACTCACTGGTAGCCATTAAATTTGTCGCGTTGGCCGCCACACCTAAAACCACGGCTACGACCATAATTCCAAGGGCTTTAAAATATTTCGGAAGCACTTTCTTTTTCCAGGCGTCAACAAGATAGGCAATTCCCAAAACGATTACCAGCAGTAGTAAATAATAGGTCATCTGGAAGTGATTGGCCTGGATTTCCAGGGCCATGGCCAACGCAAGCAGAAGGAAACTCCATATATTTCTGTGCCTGAAGACCGCGATTATCCCGGCCAGCACCATGGGCATATATGCGATCGCGTGAGCCTTGGCATTATGGCCCACGCCAAGAATGATGATAAGGTATGTAGAAAAACCGAATCCTATCGCTCCCAAAAAAGCCAGTTTATAATCCAGCTTCATGCAAAGCAACATAATGTAAAATCCCAGGAAATATAAAAAAACGTAATCTGCCGGCCTCGGAAGAAACCGAAGAGCCAGGTCCAGTTTCTTTACATAATTATGCGGGTAATAAGCTCCCAGCTGGTAAGTGGGCATTCCTCCAAAAGCCGAATCGGTCCAGTAGGGTTCTTCACCTGTCTCGGCTCTGAAATCATTCTGTTCCTTGGCCATCCCGATGTACTGAACGATATCGCTCTGAAAGATCTCCTTTCCCTGGAGAACCGGACTAAAATAAAAAAGAGATAGAATTACAAATCCCGCCAGTGCGAGCAGGTGTGGTAAGAATTGCTTCAATTTGGCCATTAAAAGGGGCTTTTTGATTATTTCAGAAAAATGAACAAGCCCTCAGGAAGGCTTTGTTAAAATCGAAATTAATCAATTTCTTCGTAATCGATATATTCCCCTACTTTTTTATTGGAACGTCTTTTCGAGCCTGAGTTTTTATCGATGCTCACCTCGCCCTCCTGTTTCTGATTTTGCTGCTGGTATCCGCCGAACTGCTGATTGAATTGCTGCTCGAATTTTTTACCCATTTTTTTCATGAAATATTTCAGGATCATGGGGCCGAAAAAGCGGAAAAATATTTTAAGACCGAAGTATACTAACAAAACGATAAGTATCGTTTTCAGTACTCCGGAAAATGATGCTTCTAACATTTGAATGCTTTTTGCAAAAATAAAAAGAAGCCTTCACAAACCGGTATCTCTGACCATAAAATTATAATAAATCTCCTATATTTGAGGGAAAACAAGCCTACCTCCTATGCGCAAAATAGCATTTTTAAGCCTGTTCTTTTTTACGTTCCATTTGATGAACGCGCAGTACACCGAAACCATTAACTCCAACCGTCCTGGACAATCTCAGGGAGCCTTTGCTGCGGGGACCAATGTGATCCAACTGGAAGCGGGCAGCTTTTTTGGAAACGAAAACCATACAGGATACGGAACGGAGGCTGACGTTTGGGGAATAGATTACCAGCTTAGGTATGGCCTGCTTTACGAAAGACTGGAATTGAATCTAACCGGTTCCTTTGAATCACAGGATGTAATTCAGAATTTTTTAGGGGTAGACAGTGAATATCAGCTGAGCAATTTCAGGTCTAATACCATAGGTGCCAAATACCTGATATTCGATCCTTATGTAAGCCTGGAAGAAGACAAGCCTAACCTTTACAGCTGGAAAGCGAATCAAAGATTTAAATGGAAAAGATTAATTCCAGCCATTTCAATCTATGCAGGAGCGAATTTTGCCTTTGGAGATAACCCGTACCTGTTCGAGGGGGAATCCAAATTCAGCCCGAAAGCGGCAATTATTACCCAGAACAACTGGGGCCGATGGGTGCTGGTACTTAATTTCATTGGAGACCGACTCACAGAAGATTTCAGAAGTTATACGGGAATCATCACTGTTACCCATACTCTTACCGAGAACCTGGCCATTTTCGGGGAATATCAGGGAATCGTAAGTGACCTGTATGCAGATGATATCCTGCGTGGTGGAGCAGCCTATCTTATAGGAAAGGATTTTCAGTTTGATGTATCCGGCCTGGTGAATTTTAAAGACACCCCATCAAAATGGCAGGTGGCAGCGGGAATTTCCTATCGATTTGACCTGCATAAAGTGGATGAGTTTTTAGAAGATTCTAATGAAGGAAACAAAAGAAGACAACGAAGTGAAAAGCTTGGGAAAGAGATCGAAAACGAGAACGGGAATGGAAACGGAAATTAAAGAGCGCTAATATTTAAAATAAAAATGCCGGTTTAAAAACCGGCATTTTTTATATCAAAAAATATGTGCTTCTTATTTGTTAGCCATCGCTTCTTCAACAGATGCTGACAGCCTTTTATAAGTTCCATTTTCAAGTCTTTCCCTGATCGCAGAGAACGCATCCAAAGTCTCTTCGATATCCTGCATAGTATGCGTGGCAGTTGGAATCATTCTTAGAAGGATAAGACCTTTCGGAATTACCGGGTAAACCACGATAGAACAGAAAACCCCATGGTTTTCGCGAAGGTCTTTAACCAATGCCATAGCCTCCGGAATACTACCTTTCAGGTATACCGGGGTTACACAACTTTGGGTAGTACCAATATCGAAACCTTTTTCTTTTAATCCATTCTGAAGCGCATTCACATTATCCCAAAGCTTTTCTTTAAGCTCAGGCATGGTGCGAAGCATTTCCAGACGTTTTAATGCGCCAACAACCAGCTGCATTTGCAGTGATTTAGCGAACATCTGTGAACGAAGGTTGTATTTTAAATAGTCGATGATCTCTTTGTCACCGGCGATAAAGGCTCCGGTACTCGCAAGAGATTTTGCAAAAGTTGCGAAATAAACGTCTATCTCGTCCTGTACTCCCTGCTCCTCTCCTGCTCCGGCTCCTGTTTTACCAAGTGTTCCGAATCCATGAGCATCATCTACGAATAATCTGAAATTATATTTTTTCTTAAGCTCAACGATCTCCTTGAGTTTTCCCTGCTCACCTCGCATTCCGAAAACGCCTTCAGAAATTAGAAGAATTCCTCCTCCGGTTTGTTCGGCGATCTTGGTAGCACGTTTCAGGTTCTTTTCGATACTTTCCATATCGTTGTGCTTGTAGGTAAATCGCTGACCAAGGTGTAACCTAACCCCGTCAATGATACAGGCATGTGCATCTACATCGTAAACGATCACGTCCTGCTTGGAAACTAAAGCATCGATGGTAGAAACCATTCCCTGGTAACCAAAATTCAAAAGATAAGCTGCCTGTTTATGTACAAAAGAAGCCAGTTCATCCTGTAGTCTTTCATGAAGATCTGTATGACCACTCATCATCCTCGCCCCCATCGGATAAGCAGAACCGTACTCGGCAGCTGCTTCAGCATCTACTTTACGAACCTCGGGATGGTTTGCCAAACCTAAATAATCGTTGATACTCCAGGTAATTACTTCCTTACCGCGGAATTTCATTCGATTCGAGATTGGCCCTTCCAGTTTAGGAAAAACGAAGTAACCTTCAGCCTGCTCCGCCCATTTACCCAATGGCCCTTTGTCTTTGTAAATTTTATCAAATAAATCCTTCATCAGTCATTTTTTAGACGAGCCGCAAAAATACTGAAATTTGGCTCAATTCTACAAAGTTAATTTTCAACCCCCGAAAGCTAAGAAAAACAAAGGCATCCAACAAGAAATTGGATGCCTTTTGTTAATAAGTGTTAAAATATTTTTCTACTTAATGATCTCGATATCCTGAGTGGAAACTTCGTTTTGAGCATCGAAAAAGCCCTGCTCGCTCATCCAGTCATCACTGTAGATCTTGCTCATATAACGGGAACCATGGTCTGGGAACAAAACCACTACCTTCGAATTCTCATCGAATTCGCCCTCTTCGGCATATTGCTTAAGACCCTGCATGGCCGCGCCACTGGTGTAACCAGCAAAAATTCCCTCGGTCCTCGCCAATTCCCGGGCCGCATGGGCAGCATCTTCATCAGATACCTTCATGAACTGATCGATCACATCAAAATCGGTAGCCGTCGGGATCAAATTCTTCCCTAGGCCTTCAATTCTGTACGGATAAATCTCATCCTTATCCAGTTCACGGGTTTCGTGGTATTTTTTTAAAACAGAACCAAAAGCATCGATTCCGAGGATACGAATATCAGGATTCTGAGATTTGAGATACCTGGCCGTTCCGGAGATGGTTCCACCGGTACCACTACAGGCAACAAGGTGGGTGATCTTTCCTTCGGTTTGTTTCCAGATCTCTGGCCCAGTTGAATTGAAGTGTGCATCAATATTTAATTCATTAAAATACTGATTGATATAAACAGAGCCCTTAATTTCAGAATGTAATCTTTTAGCTACCTCGTAATAAGAACGTGGATCGTCTGCCGGAACGTTTGCCGGACAAACATACACCTTCGCTCCCATCGTCCTGAGCATATCGATCTTATCTTTCGAGGATTTGGAACTCACAGCAAGGATACAGTCATATCCTTTGATGATACTTACCATTGCGATACTAAAACCTGTATTCCCGGAGGTAGTTTCAATAATGGTATCTCCAGGCTTCAGAATTCCATTTCTTTCAGCCTCCTCAATAATATAAAGCGCGATACGGTCTTTTGAGGAATGTCCCGGATTAAATGCTTCTACTTTAGCATAGAAATCTCCATTAAATCCTGAGGTTATTTTGTTTAAGTGAATTAACGGTGTATTACCTACGAGTTGTAATACATTGTCATAAACCTTCAAGTCTTCTCTCATAAATCGAAGTTCTTTTTACGAAAGGCTCTCAAATCGTTAAATTCAAAAACCGGTCAAATTTAAGGCAAATTTTTTAATTATTGGTTGATCCCTTCCAGGTCCAGTAAAAACGCATATTCTTCAGCAACTTCCTTCAGCGCCTCAAAACGTCCTGAAGCTCCTCCATGGCCAGCATCCATATTGGTATGCAACAGAAGAATATTATTGTCGGTTTTTAGTTCTCTCAACTTCGCCACCCATTTCGCCGGTTCCCAGTACTGCACCTGGGAATCATGCAGACCTGTGGTTACCAGCATATTCGGGTAATCCTGGGCTTTCACATTATCGTAAGGCGAATAGGATTTCATATATTCATAATATTCCTTTTCGTTCGGATTGCCCCATTCATCATACTCACCGGTAGTCAATGGGATACTGTCATCCAGCATGGTAGTCACCACATCTACGAAAGGCACGGCAGCGATCACGCCGTTATATAGTTCGGGCGCCATATTTACCACGGCACCCATCAGCAATCCGCCTGCTGAACCTCCCATCGCATATAAATGTTCTGGCGAGGTGTAATTTTGCTCAATAAGGTATTTCGAAACATCGATAAAATCGGTAAACGTATTCTTTTTGGTAAATAGCTTACCATTCTCGTACCATTCGCGGCCCAGATACTCACCTCCGCGAATGTGAGCGATCGCGTAGATAAAACCTCTGTCCAGCAAACTTAACCTAACCGATGAAAAATAAGGGTCTATGGTAGATCCATAGGATCCATAGGCATACTGAAGCAATGGATTGCTTCCGTCCATTTTGATTCCCTTGCGGTAAACCAGTGACACCGGGATTTTTGTACCATCTTCGGCTGTTGCCCAGATCCTTTCAGACGCATAATTATCTTTATCGAAATTACCTCCAAGCACTTCCTGCTCTTTCAGCACCTCCTTCTCCCGGGTCTTCATGTTGAATTCCACCACCGAAGTTGGAGTGGTCAAACTGTTATAATTATACCTTAGATATTCAGTATCGAAATCAGGATTTATGGCGGTAAAGGCCGTATAGGTTTCGTTATCGAACGGAATATGATAATCTTCGCTACCATCCCATCTTATGATCCTGATCTTGTTAAGCCCGTTATTTCGCTCACTAACCACCAAATAATCCTTGAAAATATCGATATCTTCAAGTAAAAAATCCTGGCGGTGCGGGATCACGTCCACCCAGTTTTCCATCCCGGTCTTATCAACCGGGGTTTTCATCAATTTAAAATTCGTGGCTCCATCTTTATTGGTCACGATATAAAAATCACCGTTAAAGTGAGAAATGCTATATTCCATCCCACGAGTTCTTGGCTGGAATAGCTGAAATTCCTTTTCCGGCGTATCGGCATCCAGGAATCGATATTCGGTGGTCAAAGTGCTATGTGAACCAATGATAATGTATTCCCTGGATTTGGATTTATACACATAGGTATTAAAGGTTTCGTCTTCCTCTTCATACACCAGCTGATCTTCTTCTGGGTCGGTTCCCAGGATATGCTTAAAGATCTGGTACGACCTCAGGGTTTGAGGATCTTTTTTGGCATAATACAGGCTTTTGTTATCGTTCGCCCAGGTTGATCCACCGGTGGTATTTTCGATATTCTCATCATATATCTCACCGGTTTCAAGATTCTTAATTCTGATGGTATATTGTCTTCGGCTAACGGTATCGGTACCAAATGCAACCAGCTTATTATCAGGGCTCACGTTCAAACCGCCAAGACTATAATAGTCAAAAGGCTTGGCCATTTCGTTCACATTAAACAGGACCTCTTCCGGGGCATCCAGGCTTTCTTTTTTCCTGCTATAAACAGGATAATCATATCCCTTTTCAAAACGGGTGATATACCAGTAACCATTGAGCTTATACGGAACCGATTCGTCATCTTCCTTGATACGGGCTTTCATCTCCTTAAAAAGATCTACCTGGAACTTTTTAGTATGGGCTGTTAATTTATCGTTGTATGCATTTTCAGCTTCCAGGTAAGCGATCACCTCGGGATCTTCCCTTTGGTTCATCCAGAAATAATTATCCACTCTCACATCGCCGTGAATCTCCAGTTTCTTCGGAACTTTTTTCGCCCTGGGGGCCAGAATGTCTTTTTTCAAATCGATATTATTTTGAGCAGATGCAAAGGTAACGCATCCTAATAGAATAACTAATAGTCTTATCATTTGTACTGAATTACGAGGGTAATTTAGTAATTTTGAGCTCACAAAATCTAAAATCTGAAAATTATGTTTGGAGATATGATGGGCATGATGAACAAATTGAAGGAAGCCCAGGCAAACGTGGAAGCCACTAAAAAAAGGATGGATACAGTAATGGTGGAGGAAAAATCGAATGATGGCCTCCTGAAGGTTACCGTTACCGCTAACCGTGAAGTAAAGAACATTACCATCGACGATGAATTATTGAATGACAAGGAACAACTTGAAGATTACCTCGTTCTTACTTTGAATAAGGCGATCGAGAAAGCAGGAAAGATTCACGAGACGGAAGTGGCTGCAGCCGCCAAGGATGGCATGCCAGATATTCCTGGCATGGGAGATATGCTGAAGTAATCCAAATAAATTTATAACTAAAAAGGCCAGAATGCAAATTCTGGCCTTTTGTTTTTTTTGCTTAATGACTACCTCTGGCTGGATAGTCTTCCTTTATAACAAAACTAATAGATTTCAATAGTTCCTCAATCCTTGGCCTGGCAAACGGCATCGACTGTATGCTTGCCGAGTAAAGGCTATTATCAGGCCTGATGATAAAGAGCGCTGGCTCCAGAAAGGCTTCCGGCTCTGATTCCTTGATAGCTTCGGAAACATAAAGCCCCCATTTTCTACCCTCTTCGGTATCCATTCCGTAGGCGATATCAAGATTTTCAACTTCCCATTCTTCAACTGTCTGATAGGCCAGCTCCTTAGCATTGGAGCTCACGCAAACCACTTCCACACCTTTATCCCTGAAATCATCTACTTTTTCATTCAGTTCTTCGAGGTATTTTTTACAAACCGGACAATGAATTCCCCGGTAAACAATTAACAAGGTGAAATTCTCCGGTTTACTTTCCTGAAGATTCCATTTGACTCCCTTAGTAGTATCCAAAATTAAATCGGGAACCTGCTGTCCTGGTTTTAAGTTTTTCATGCCTTGATTTTCTTCAAAAATATTTCATCTAACCACCTCTCACTATTAAGGATAAGCCAATCTTAAGTTAAGAATTGAAAAAATTAAAGTTGGATGTTTTCCAGAACAGAAAGGAAGCGCTGATGCATTTCTTCGGTATAATCCAGATGCGTAACTATGCGCAGCTTTCCGTGGCCCATATTACTGATCCTGATATTTTGTTCAGTCAGAGCTTTCAGAAAATCAGCTTCTTTTTCAATATCTTTCAGATAAAAGATCACGATATTGGTTTCTACCGGCTCAACTTTAGAAATATAAGATTGTTTGGATAACGCGTTCCCTATTTCTGCTGCACGATCGTTATCCTTTTTCAGGCGATCCACATGATGATCGAGGGCAAAAACTCCCGCCGCGGCCATAAAACCAACCTGACGCATTCCGCCTCCAAGCACCTTTCTAACCCGGATCGCGTTTTTCATCAGCTCCTTTTTCCCGATAAGCACCGATCCCATGGGGGTACCCAATCCTTTTGAGAGACAAACTGAAATCGTATCGAATATCTTTCCGTAGTCTTTAGGGTCTTCTCCTTTTTTTACAAGGGCATTGAACAATCTCGCTCCATCCAGGTGCAATCCCAGGCCATGCTCATTGCAAACTTTTCTTATCTTTTTGATCTCCTCCAGGTCATAGCAGGCTCCTCCCCCTTTGTTGGTCGTATTTTCAAGACAAACCAGGCTGGTTAAAGGACTGTGATAGAAATCTGGCGGATTAATATTATCCACCACCTGGTCTGCGGTGATCATTCCGCGGTCTCCGTCAACCAGTTTGCAGGAAACCCCGCTGTTGAATGAAACTCCACCACCTTCATAATTATAAACATGGGCCCATTTATCACAGATTAATTGCTCTCCGGGCTGCGTATGTAATTTGATGGCCGCCTGATTTGCCATACTCCCGGTTGGAAAGAATAATGCCTCGTCCATTCCGAACATTTTGGCCAGTTTTTCTTCCAGCTCGTTCACAGTTGGATCTTCCTTATACACATCATCCCCTACTTTAGCGGTCATGATGGCCTGGAGCATTTCTTTAGTAGGTCTGGTTACAGTATCACTTCTAAGATCGATTTCTTTCATGTTCTATTTTTTCTGAAATGCTAAGGTAAAATTTATAAACTCTTTTTGCGAATTAGAGTTTTGCTTAAAATTTTTGATTGTACAAAGGCATTTTATCAAGATCAGGAACCAAATATTATGTCACCTTTAATTTAAATTACTGAATATGAGATAATTTGTTTATATTTTATAACAAATCATATCCATGAAAAGCAGCAATGATAATCCAACTTTTAAATCCTATAACCGGGACCCAAAACTCTATGATGAGATCTTTGATGAAAATGACAACGTAAGGGAAACCTATAAGACATTATTTGAACTTTACAGCGAACATTCTGCGAAGGACTTTGGAAGACTTAATAATAAGGCCAAAGCTTCTTTTTTTAACCAGGGTATTACTTTCCAGGTTTATGGCGATCATGAAATTAAAGAAAAGATCTTTCCTTTCGATCTTTTTCCACGAATCATAGATTCCGAAGAATGGGAGCATATTGAAAAAGGAGTCCTGCAAAGAAGTAAGGCTCTCAATGCCTTTCTCTGGGATGTCTATCACGATAAGAAAATTATCAAGGAAGGAATTGTTCCGCTGGATCTCATCAGCTCCTCAGAAAATTACCTCGACCAGATGAATGGTTTTGATCCGCCAGGTGGGATTTATAACCATATTTCAGGAACCGACCTGATAAAACATTCAGACGGAAAATATTATGTGCTGGAAGATAATATTCGTTGTCCTTCAGGGGTTAGTTATGTGATCTGTAACAGGACGGCTTTGAAAAGGGCTCTTTTCGGGGTTTTTAATCATTACCAGGCTCACACGGTAACCGATTATGCCGAAAATCTTCTGGAGATCCTGGAAACGGTGAAGCCAAAAGGCGTGGATGTACCCAATTGCGTGGTGATCACCCCGGGGATCTATAATTCCGCCTATTATGAACATTCCTACCTGGCGAAAGCCATGGGTGTGGAGCTGGTTGAAGGTCAGGATCTTTTTGTGGAAAATGACTTCGTTTATATGAAGACCATCAACGGCCCGGAAAAAGTGGATGTGATTTATCGAAGAATCGATGACCAGTTCCTCGACCCGCTGGAATTCAAACCAGATTCGGCTCTAGGAGTACCCGGCTTAATGGCGGCTTACAAAAAAGGAAATGTATGCCTGSTCAATGCTCCGGGAACAGGTGTGGCCGATGACAAGGCCATTTATACCTATATGCCCGAGATCATCAAATATTACCTGGATGAAGAGCCTATTCTTAACAATGTGCCTACCTATCATTGCAGTCGGCCAGAGGAGCTGGAATATGTACTGGATAATATTCAGAATTTGGTGGTAAAACCTGTTGACGAAGCAGGCGGTTACGGAATTTCCATAGGAAACCGGCTCACCCAGGAAGAGATCGAAGAGGTAAGAAAAACGGTAAAAGCCAGTCCGCGAAAATATATCGCGCAGCCTATCATGTCACTTTCGGTTCATCCAACCTATATCGAGGAATCGGAATGTTTCGAACCCAGGCATGTAGACCTTCGTACTTTCACATTATTAGGAGCTGATAAGGATTTCGTGCTGAAAGGTGGCCTCACCAGGGTAGCACTTAAAAAAGGAAACCTTATTGTTAATTCTTCTCAGGGCGGTGGCTCCAAAGACACCTGGGTTCTAAAAAACAATCATTAATTTATGTTAGCAAGAGTAGCCAATAACCTGTTCTGGATGGGCCGGTATATCGAACGTGCAGAACATGTAGCCAGATATTTAAATGTTAATTATTTCGCTTCACTGGATGCCCCCAATGAATTATCCCAATCGAGGCAGTTCGTATTGCAGTCCATGCTTTTTATGGCCGATGATTTCACTCGGAACGAAAACGAACTGGATGAAGAAGAAGTACTTTATGATATTGCACTAAATCCTGACAAAAATTTTTCGATCATTAATTATGTGAAGCTTGCCAGGGAGAATGCTAATAGCGCCAGGGACCTAATTTCAACTGAATTGTACGAAGCCATCAATAAATTCTATCATTTTGTACTGAACTACCCGGTTGAAAATTTCAAGAAAAACGGGCTGTATGATTTTAGTGTCCAGGTAACTGAAAATACTTCGATCCTTCGGGCTAAAATAAGAGGTACACTTCTGCATGATGAAGTCTATTCCATCATTATGCTGGGAGTGAATATCGAACGTGCCACGCAGATCATCCGTATCATTAATTCAAAATATAAGGACGCAGTGATCGCCCAGGGCAGTTATGGGGATACTCTAAAGAACAGTTACGAATGGACTACGCTCTTGAAGTGTGCCGAATCCTACGATATGATGAGAAGATTTTACAGGCAAACGCCAACCAGTATCACCACCCTGGAATTCCTTATTCTGAATACAGATTGTCCAAGATCGGTCATGAACAGTCTTAATGAGGTCTGGGAACATATAAACGATCTTATTCATGAAAAGCGCCCTGCCAAGGATTCTTCGGCATTCATGATTGGCAAGGTAAGAGCCAAGTACCGATTCAAGGTGATCGAAGAGATCGAAAGCGATCTGCAGACATTTATTGAAGAAATCCTGGATGACCTTAATGGGATCGGGATCAAACTGGAACAGGAATATTTTCATTATTAATTGATGAAAATAGACTTAATTTGAAGGCTTAATTTCTGGAAATGAACCTGGATTATAAAATACGTTATACCGCCAAAAACACCTATGAAAATTCCACCAATGGTGCCTTATGGCAATTTTTGATCATTCCTGAAAACAATGATTCCCAGCAACTGGTCTCAGACGAATTCAGCAATTCACTGAATATTCCAGTTGAAAATTCGATCAACGGATATGGCTTCAGGACTTACCGCATCAGGCCCCGACTTTCCATTGAAGAGATCATTTTCACGGCTGATTTCCAGATCATCAAAAAGGTGGAAAATATCTTTGAGCGGGTCAACCATGAATTTTCAGAAAAGGAATACCAGGACTTAAGATCACTGGCCTTCAGGGCAGAAAATGACATGTTTCTGAGATTTACTAATCTCACAAGCCTGCATCAAAAAGTTGACTTTGAATTCAACGAAAAAATTAACCTGTTCAAAAACCTTCAGAACCTGAATTCCTGGATCAAGAATGAGTTCACTTTTAAAACCAATGTCACCGACATTGATACCGACCTGAATCATATCCTGGAGATCAAACAGGGTGTTTGCCAGGATTTCACCCACCTTTTTATCGCCATCGCCAGGAAATTCGGAATTCCATCGCGTTATGCCTCCGGATACCTGCACCAGGGAAACGGCTATTTTGGCGATTCACAGATGCATGCCTGGGTAGAATGCAATATTCCGGGAACGGGCTGGATAGGCTTCGATCCTACCAATAACCTGATCGCTGCCGAAAATCATATCAAAGTTGCCCATGGCAAGGATTATTCAGATTGTCCGCCCCTTAAAGGCGTGGTCTATTCTTCAGGAAAGAATGAAACAGAATACAGCGTGCAGGTTTCCGCTCAACAACAGCAACAGCAATAATTAGTAAGAACCTATCGGTGAACCGTCCGGGATCTTTGGAACATTCAGTTCCAGCTTGAATTCTTCCGGCTTTTCCCTGAACTTGCTGATGTTTCGGTACATTTCCTGTGAAACGGCATCCTTTCTTCCTCTCAGCCAGTTAGCCAGCTCATCGATCTTCTGATTGGTCTGTGCACGAACCAAGGGTGTAGCGTCATCACTTACAGCCAGATTCAGCAGATGTTTGAACACCACGAAATTGATGGTATTCTGAACCGCCTGCATATAGCTGTCTTTTTGTTCCGTTTTAATGGTTTTCTCCATGATTTCGTCCAGCACCTGAGCCAGGCTGGGTAAATCCTTATTAAGCGAATGCTGCTGAATAAGCCTTTCAGCCCTGGCCGGATGAAGGAGTAGCCCCATAGTCATATCGCTAGCCGTAGATGCGGCTCCAAGTGCGTCAAAAGCTACATCGGTATTGCTTTTAAATGATTCGCGATCTCTTCCATAACCAAAAGCTCGAGGCGGAAACAAGGCCAATTTTTCCTGCGGAATCGCTAATTCTTCAGCGGATAAAGTTTGCAGAACATTTTCCAGGGCTTTTTCCTGAAGTTTAGCATCTAAATGTTCCACCACTTGTTCCGGTCCGCCCTTAACGGCATAATTATACTCAAGCGCGCCAACCATCTTAACGGCCGCTTCGTTTTGGTATCTATGGAAAAAATACAACGGTACAAATACATCTTCCAGAACCGTAAAGGGCTCATTTTTTCTAATATTATCTTCAGAAAAATTACTTATCGCCTGTTTTCTGATCTTAAGAACTCGTTCCAGTTCTTCTGCCGCGTCTTTGCCATTATCCCACAAATGTGCAAAAGCATGGGCTCCGCCTGATGCACGGGCATCAGAATCTGAGATAAACTTTAAACCATCCAGGCTGGCTTTTTCAAGAATGGAATTTAAATATTCCTTTTCATCCATTCCTTCAGGAACATCACTGTAACTATAATTTACGGTAACCTTATCCCACTCGCCTATTCCGGTGTCATAGGCATTGGCGAATTCGATCTCACCATTGTTCAATTCGAACTGGGGATGCGGATAATCCATCACCGAAGCACGATCATTAGTACTGGCCGCGAAATTATGAGCAAAACCTATGGTATGACCAACCTCGTGAGCTGAAAGCTGACGAATCCTCGCCAGGGCCAGGTCCATCATAGGTTTATGATCCTCATCACTTCTGGAAAATGGTTTGTTCATCATCGCCTGTGCGATCATAAAGTCCTGGCGAATCCTCAAACTACCAAGACTTACATGCCCCTTGATGATCTCTCCAGTTCGTGGGTCCACCACGCTGGCGCCATAACTCCAGCCTCTTGTTGATCTATGTACCCATTGAATCACGTTATATCGTACGTCCAACGGATCGGCATCCTCCGGTAACATTTTCACCTGGAAAGCATCTTTATAGCCAATCGCTTCAAAAGCCTGGTTCCACCACCTGGCTCCATCCAGCAAGGCAGACCTTACAGGCTCAGGAGTTCCAGGGTCTAAATAATAAATGATAGGTTCTACCGCTTCGCTAACTTCAGCTTCTGGATTCTTCTTTTCTAGGCGATGTCTTACCGCATACCTTTTCCTGATTGGTTCGTAAACCGGGCTGGCATAATCCATATAAGAAATATAGATCGCCCCGCTCCTGGGATCGAAAATCCGTTTTTGGTAATTATCATCTGGAAGTTTTACGAACGAATGATGCTGAGTTACACTAATGTTCTGAGCATCGGGAACCACAGAACCAATCGTTCGATTTTTTGGTTCGCCTTCAAATGTTAGCAATGCTTCAAATTCGGTATTTTCAGGAAAAGCTTTGGTACGGTCCAGGGAAAGCGCGCTTTTCGATTTATCGAGTTTATAGGTTCCATAGTCACCGCGCTTCAAAACCTGGGTGATTCCGTAGGTATCCTGAAGTAAAAATGGCGTAAGATCGATTATATATTTTCCATCTTTCTCTTCCTTGATCTCAAAACCAAATAAAACCGACCTTCCGAAGGCTTCGGCCACACTTTGTTTTTCAGCTTCATTATCGGTTATCGCCCGGTAATCTTGATTTGGTTGAACCAGTAATAATTTATTTCCTGCTTTCTGAAATTTTACGATCCTTTCGGCCCCTAGTTTTCCGCGGTCCAGACCAATATCATTAGAGCCTATTCCAGAGGTTAAGGAGTTAACGTAAAGAAATTCATAATCGAGGCTGTCTACTTCAAGGTAGATCTCATCTTCCTTCTCATTATAATGGAAATCGAAAAAGCCTTCATATTTTTTTAAGTTTTCTTTCTTTTCAAGGAATTGTGCACTGGTGGAAAGCGAACAACTGAAGACCAGTAAAATAAGAAAAAGTCTGTTCATGGTTGGTTTTTTAATTGGCTTCTAAAACTATAAAATTATCGTTAAATACTTTTCCGAAACATGCTTAAATTCTATTTTTACAACAAATCAATCATGAATGATCACTACAGAAAATATTCGAGATCTTAAGGAGCGCCTGGTTGCGTTAAGGAGGTATCTTTGACATTGATGCCAAAAAGATCGAAATAACCAATATGGAGGAAAAGACCTTCGCCCCCGATTTCTGGGACGACCCTAAAAAAGCTGAACAGATCATGAAGGAGGTCAATTCTGAAAAAAGCTGGGTGGAGGATTATGAAAAAGCCGAAACCCTTGTAGATGACCTGGAGGTCATCTATGAATTTTACAGGGAGGAGGAAGCTTCTGCCGAAGACGTTACCGAAAGACACGAAAAAGCTCTCGATCTTATCGAGGAGCTGGAGTTTAAAAATATGCTTTCAGAAGAAGGTGACAGTATGAGTGCTGTTCTTCAGATTACCGCCGGTGCGGGTGGTACTGAAAGCTGTGACTGGGCTGAAATGCTCATGCGAATGTACCTGATGTGGGCTGAAAAGCGAAAGTTCAAGATTCGTGAGCTCAACTATCAGGGAGGTGATGTTGCGGGTATCAAAACCGTTACCCTGGAGATCGAAGGTGAATTTGCCTTTGGCTGGCTTAAAGGAGAAAACGGCGTTCACCGCCTGGTGCGTATTTCGCCTTTTGATTCTAATGCCAAAAGGCATACCTCTTTTGCCTCGGTTTATGTATATCCGCTGGTGGACGAAAGCATCGAGATCGATATCAACCCAGCCGATATTAGCTGGGAAACGATGAGAGCTTCGGGAGCCGGTGGACAGAATGTGAACAAGGTGGAGACAGCGGTTCGCTTAAGACATGCACCTACGGGAATCGTAATTGAAAATTCGGAAACCCGTTCACAGCTTGAAAATAAGAATAAAGCGATGCAGCTTTTGAAGAGTCAGTTATTTGAAATCGAGCTTCAGAAGAGACAGGCACAGAGAAGAGAGATCGAAGATTCGAAGATGAAGATAGAATGGGGGTCGCAGATCAGGAATTATGTGATGCATCCTTATAAACTGGTAAAGGATGTTCGTACCGGTGAAGAAACTGGAAATGTGGATGATGTGATGAATGGCGAGATAGACCCGTTTCTGAAATCATTCCTGATGATGATGGGACAAAAAGAAGAAACTTCGTAATTTTTCCCGGATCTTTTTAATACCAGGATAAATTGATTATTTTATATAAAATTTTTATTGCATGCTAAGGATCTATCATAACGCGAGATGTAAAAAATCGAGAGAAGGTCTGGAAATTTTAAAGAATTCTGGTAAGGAATTTGAGACAAGAGAATACCTGAAAGATGAACTTTCAGAAGAAGAGCTTGCTAATTTGATCAAAAAACTGGATATCACTCCGCTTCAATTAGTTCGTAGAAATGAAAAACTATGGAAAGAGGAATACAAATCCAAGGATCTTAGCGACAGGGAATTGATCACCGTAATGGTAAAAAACCCAAAACTGATTGAACGTCCCGTAGTAGAGACCGATAAAAAAGCGGTTATTGGCAGGCCTCCTTCAGAAATTGAAAAACTACTTTAAAAAACTACAGAAAAATGAAACTTCAACACAGAATAGCTTTGATGGGTGTGGCAGCGGCAGCAGTGGCTGGTTTCGTTTATTCACAGATCTATATTCACGAAAAGAACCGGAAGGAAATCAAAGAGGTGGCCGCAGAGCTAGCTAACACCTGGAAATACCAGTTGAATCTTACAGAATATCAAACCGATCTGCTGGAAGATGCAATTATCGAGTACACCATCAAAAAAAATGAGATCATCAATTCCAGTCTTTCTACAGGAAACCAGATATCCAAATTAAAGGCCATCCAGAGAAATGAACATAAAGCTCTTCAGAAGTTCATGAACGATGATCAATTTGAAAATTATATTTTTTTAAATAAACAGATCACCAAAAAATCCTGATAGGCAATTTGTTATAAGTTTTATTTATTTGGTTTAACAAAATATTAACCGGTATCTATTAAACCATGCAAGCTTTCATTGGTCATAAAAGAAAAATTGACAATGACCAACTTAAGGAAAGCTTGTTTAAGCCTGCTATTCAGTCTGCTCACTGCATGTATACTTAACCTTCAGGCACAGGGGCCAGCCGAGCCCAGAGAATACACCATTACAGGAAAAGTTATAGATGACGAACTGGAAGTTCCGCTGGAATACGCCACGATTTCTGTAGTTAACACCCAAAATCCAGATGACCTCACCGGAGGCGTTACGAATGCCCAGGGAGAATTCGCTATAGAAGTTGAAGAAGGCGTCTACAATATTGTTGTGGAGTTTATTTCATACGAATCCAAAACCTTTAATGACAGAACGGTAAATAGTGACCTGAACCTTGGTACAATCAAACTGGGGCTGGGATCTGAAAATCTTGATGAGGTCGTTGTCCGCGCCGAAACTACCCAGGTGGATGTTAGACTGGATAAAAAGATCTATAATATTGGTAAAGACCTTACCACCGCAGGAGGTACGGTAAACGATGCATTGAATAACGTCCCGTCGGTATCAGTAGATATCGAAGGTGGGATTAGCCTCAGAGGAAATGAGAACGTTCGTATTCTTATTAATGGTAAACCGTCGGCTATGGCAGGTTTTGGGGGAACAGATGTGCTTGGTCAGTTACCCGCAGAAGCTATTGAACGCGTGGAGGTGATCACCTCTCCTTCCGCCCGGTATGATGCTGAAGGTACTGCTGGTATCATCAATATTATTTTGAGAAAAAAGGAAACCCTTGGGTTTAATGGTTCTGTAACCCTAAACGGTGGATTTCCTGAAAATGCCGGGATAAACGCGAACCTGAATTACCGTACTGATAATTTTAACCTGTTCACTACGACTGGTTACCGTTATAATGAATCTCCGGGAAGCGGATTCTTCGATACCCGATATTTTGACGTTCGTAATGACCCCTTCCTTCAAGGGCTGGCCTACGACCGAAATGTGGAAGATCGCGATTATGACAGGATCAACAGAGGTTTTAATACCAACTTCGGAATGGAATATTATCTTTCAGACATGTCTTCCATTACTGGTGCCATTTTTTACCGAAATGGGGATGATGAAGATCTAACCACTAACATAAATGATTATTATCTGGAAGGCGATGCGCTGCTTGGAACTGAGCGTATCGAGCTCGAAACCGAAGAAGACCAGAGCTTCCAGTTCTCATTGAACTATATCAAAAAATTCGACAACGAGGGTCACGAACTAACCGCCGATTTTCAATATGAAGACGACAGCGAAACTCAGGCAAGTTTTATTCGCGAGCCAATCGTTTACAACAACAGTGATGTGGAAAACGTGGATATCCCCCGTGAAGAGACCACTACCGAAGAGACTCAAAAAGAGTATTTGATACAGGCCGACTATGTGAGACCAATAGGTGAAGAATCACAATTTGAAGCCGGATACCGAGGAACCTTCGAAAACGAGATCACAGATTATGTTCTCTACCAGGAAAACGCGAATGGCGAGCTGGTTATTAACGAAAATCAAACCAACATTTTTGATTATACCGAAAATGTACAGGCACTATATACCCAGTACGGAACCAAATTTGGTGATTTCAGTTTCCTTTTGGGTTTACGACTGGAGAATACTAACCTTGCCGGTAAGATCGATTCTGAATTGACCGAAGAGGAGCTTGAAGAAGAATTTTCTTTTGATATAGATACCGATTTTGACAATAACTACCTTGGCCTCTTCCCTACCGTTAATGTGATCTATGAAATTGGAGAGGAAGAAAATATCACCCTTGGATACAACAGAAGGATTAACAGGCCACGTGGCTGGTTTATCAACCCCTTCCCTTCAAGAAGTAGTAGGAACAACATTTTCCAGGGGAACCCTAACTTAAGACCGGCATTCTCGAATGCTTTTGACCTTGGTTATCTTAAACGTTGGGAAAAACTAACCCTTACCGGTTCGGTTTATTACCAGAGAGAAACCGATGCTTTTGAAAGAGTTCAGGAAGAAGTGATCATTTCGGGACCTAATAATACAGATATCGAGGTAATTCGAAGCATTCCTTTTAACCTCGCCACTAACGATCGTACCGGTGCAGAGGTGGGAGCTCTTTATAACCCAACCGACTGGTTAAGGCTGAATGGAAGTGTAAACTTCTTTCAGTTTAAATTAGATGGAGAATTCAACGGTGTGGATTACAGCCAGGAAAACACCAGCTGGTTTGGAAGATTCAGTTCTAAAGTAACCCTTCCATGGAAGATCGACTGGCAAACCAATGCATTCTACCGTGGAGCTTCAGATGAAGTACAGGGGAGACAGGATGGAATCCTTTCAGTAGATATGGCATTAAGCAAGGAACTGTTCAATGATAATGCGACTCTTTCAGTAAACGTAAGAGATATTTTTAACGGAAGAAGAAGAAGTTCATATACCCGAACCGATTTCTTCGAGCAGGATAGTGAATTCCAGTGGAGACAGGGTCAAAACGTAAATATATCGTTCATCTATAGATTCAATCAGCAAAAGAAACGCCAGGAAAGAAGAGGTGACGATCAAGATTATGACGATGAAGGAGGAGAATTTTAATAGTTAATTAGTTGTTGGTTACAAAAAAAGGGACTTTTAAAAGTCCCTTTTTTTTATAGTTTTTCTTCTTTCGCTTTTCTTCTAGCTTCACGTTTTTCTTTTATCAGCTCCCCTACCGAACCGCCGATCCAGTAAGGTACGAATGCCACAAGAAAAATCATTAACCAGAATCCCATGGTAAGGATCACCAGGAACGCCAAGAAACCAAGATACTGATCGAATTCGAACATAGCTCTGAAAGTTTGATTTGAATCTGGTCAAAGATATGAAGTCTGCCACGCTTATCACAAAAAAAACCTCTTTTTTTGATCATTTCATTTTTTAGAGATCGCATTATTGCTCAAAATTCAGCCTTTATATGACTGATTTCGTTCAATTTTTAAAGATTTTTTTAATTAAAGAAAACTGCTAAACCTTAACTTTGCGCGACAACCAATTTTAGGATTATGGATTATAGAATAGAGAAAGATACGATGGGGGAAGTTAAAGTTCCTTCAGATAAACTATGGGGTGCACAAACGGAAAGATCCCGAAACAATTTTAAAATAGGTCCGGCAGCTTCGATGCCACTGGATATTATTTATGGTTTCGCCTATTTAAAAAAGGCAGCCGCTTATACGAACTGTGAACTGGGAGTGCTTCCGGTAGAAAAAAGAGATCTTATCGCCAAAGTTTGTGATGAGATCCTGGAAGGAAAGCACGATGAGCAATTCCCTTTGGTCATATGGCAAACCGGTAGCGGAACTCAAAGCAATATGAACGTGAATGAGGTAATCGCAAACCGCGCCCACCAACTAGCGGGGAAAACCATAGGAGAAGGAGAGAAAACGCTCCAACCAAATGACGATGTGAACAAATCACAATCTTCTAACGATACTTTCCCTACCGGGATGCACATCGCTGCATACAGAAAGATCACTAAAGTGACCCTTCCCGGAGTTAAAAAACTTAGAGATACACTCAAAAAGAAATCAGACGAATTCAAGAATACCGTAAAGATCGGGCGTACCCATTTTATGGATGCCACTCCCCTAACCCTCGGACAGGAATTCAGCGGCTATGTGGCCCAATTAGATTATGGGATCCGTGCTCTTGAGAACACACTACCCCACCTTGCCGAATTAGCTCTTGGAGGCACCGCTGTTGGTACTGGTTTGAATACGCCAAAAGGTTATTCTAAACGGGTAGCCGAATTTATTGCGAAATTCACCGATATGCCATTGGTTTCTGCTGGCAATAAATTTGAAGCTCTTGCTGCGCATGATGCCTTTGTAGAAACTCATGGAGCACTAAAACAACTGGCAGTATCGCTAAATAAGATCGGTAATGATATCAGGATGCTGGCTTCAGGCCCAAGAAGTGGAATTGGCGAGATCATCATTCCGGCAAACGAACCGGGATCTTCTATCATGCCAGGAAAAGTGAATCCTACCCAATGCGAAGCCTTAACCATGGTATGTGCCCAGGTAATTGGTAATGACACCACAATGAGCGTTGGCGGAATGCAGGGACAGTTTGAACTGAACGTTTTCAAGCCTGTTATGGCAAATGCCCTTCTTCAAAGCGCCGAACTAATTGGTGACGCCTGTGTTTCTTTTGAAGAGCATTGCGCAAGAGGTATCGAAGCCAACGAAAGCAGAATCAAAGAACATTTGAACAATTCCCTAATGCTGGTTACCGCTCTAAATACCAAGATAGGTTATTATAAAGCGGCTGAAATTGCCAATACTGCACATAAGAACGGAACCACGCTTAAAGAAGAAGCGGTAAACCTTGGGTATGTAACTAAAGAACAGTTCGACGAATGGGTTGATCCTAAAGATATGGTTGGAAACAGCAATTAAATTCAACAAATTCAAAATAAAAAAGCCCTGGAATCCAGGGCTTTTTTTATCGATTCGATTTTCATCTATTTCTTCACAAAATATTTCTGGAATTTCCAGTAAGACAGGGCACCCAAAATGGCAACCACCGCCACACTATAATAAACGAAACTCGGAGTGATCACCTTGTCTCCGCTTGCATAAGAATGCAGCCCTGAAAGGTAGAAGTTCACTCCAAAATAGGTCATCATGATACTTGCAAAGGCTATTACGGCCATCAGGTTAAAGAACCACCTGCTTCGAAGCCCTGGAACCAGCCTCATATGTATCACGAAAGCATAGATCATAATGCTGATAAGCGCCCAGGTTTCTTTTGGATCCCAGCCCCAGTAACGTCCCCAGCTTTCATTTGCCCACTGTCCTCCAAGAAAGTTTCCAATGGTAAGCATTACCAGTCCAACTGTTAGAGCCATTTCGGTAATTACGGTGATCTCATGGATATTGATCTCCATTTTCTTTTTGTTCTTTTCGTTAGTAAGGATCATAAGAATAAGAGCTACCGCTCCCAGAATCATTCCCAGGGTAAACGGCCCATAACTACCAACGATCACTGAAACGTGAATCATCAACCAATAGCTATTCAATACAGGCTGCAGGTTGGCAATAGCAGGATCCATCCAGTTCCAGTGAGCGATCATAAGGATCATGGACGTCACAAATGCTGTAGAGGCGATGGTAAGATTGGATTTTCTACCAAAGGCAAGCCCGAAGAACATGGTTGCCCAGGCAACGTAGATCATCGATTCGTAAGCATCACTCCACGGCGCATGACCCGAAATATACCACCTCGCAGCAAGACCCAGGGTATGGACCACGAATAATATAATGATCGAGATCGCACTGGCCTTTATCATGCCGCGCATGAATTTATTATCCTTAAAGATCTGAACGATCACGAATACCAGCATTAACAATCCGGCTAGCATATACATCCAGAACAGGTTTCTGAATACATCGTATTTATTGTAAACAATCTCTGCCTCCACTTTTTCTTCGGAAGGCATTACCTCTGAACCGAACTTTTCCTGGTAGGAATGTATGCTTTCCAGGTATTCTTCAGCCTTGGAATAATCCCCTGTCTCCTTAGCAGATCTCAGGGCATTCATATATAACGGAAGGATCTGTTTCGCGTAGATCGAATCCATTCCCGTTAGAGCCGACTCATCAACTTCAGGATAGGAAACCCACTTGTTATTTTCATCGTTCGGAATAGGGAAAATCTTAAGCACTTTTCCCTGAAGTGCCTGGTAAAGGAGATTTACCTTTTTATCGGTTTCTATAAAATCCTTCTGGAATTTATTCGGAACCGCGGCCCGGTAGGCATCTTCCAGATAGGGAGAAAGTTTGTACGAACCTTCTTTATCAAAGAAATCGGTTAGGCTCAGGTATTTTCTTCCTTCTTCCACATCCAGCAAATGATGCAAACTATCATTCTTTTTCTGAACATAGATCAGCGGAGCCTGGTACCAGAAAACGGGATTTTCGGTCATCGAGACCAGCACCTGGTCTGAATTCAGCCCTGCATATTCATCACTTTTGCTCAGCTTTCGAAGTAATTCTGAAGAATAGGTATTTGCAGGTTTCATCCTTCCGCCGGCATCCTGGATGATCAGCCTTCCAAATTTGGCCGCATGCTCAGGTTTTACGGCATTCTCTTTTATAATGCTGTCTATTTGCCTGAAGCTGCTCTCCACATGATCATGAGTTTCTTCCTGTGCATTCATTCCAAGACCGAAACTTACCAGAACAAGCAACGTAGCCAGCGATTTCTTCTTTTCCTTGATCTTGCTAAGCGTTTTCTCCAGGTGGCCGAATCTTGAATTCTTATCGAAAAGTATCCACATCAACCCAAAATAAAGCAGGAAATAACCAATATAGGTGATCCAGGTTCCCCAGAAATCATGGTTCAAAGAAAGTACGGTTCCTTTTTCATCAGGCTGAAAACTGGATTGAAAAAAACGATATCCCTCGTGGTCCAGTACGTGATTCATATAAATATCATAAGGTTGGGGTTCTTTTCCTTCTTCAACGATCTCTACCTTACTTTTGAAAGAAGCATAGCCCGGAGTCTCCCTGTCGGCTGTTCCGGGATATTTTTCGGCGATAAAATCATTCAGTTTTAGGGCAAAAGGCAGTTCCTTTTCAATTGAACCGTAATTAACAAATAATTCCAGTCCGGCAAGATCGATCTTCTGTGGATCAGGAACGGTTCCCTGCCCGCCAAGTAGCGTAATGGTTTCAGACTCTCCTTCAGAAGAAATTTTCAAAGTAACCGCATCCAGGTCTTCCTTGGTCTTTGGATTGGTAGGAACCACATCATATTCTCCTACAACGGCTGGCTCGGGAATCACGAACTGCATATTCCCTATATTGTAAAGCGAACGCAGCATTAGATCCTGAACAGAATCCTTTACGAGTTCTCCCTGTTTCTGATCGGCCATTCTCATATAGGTTCCCTCGAACGGCGAATCGATGAGATAACGATCATCTTCAGTAACCCGTAAATTGATAGCACCCTCCTGCGGACTGTTCAGCGTGAAAAGCACATTATGAATATTGGTCACCTCCCCTGCCTTGATGTAATGATCGTGACGGTTACCATCCCCGGCTTCCACGATCTTCAGATAGGTTTCCCCATCTTCGGTTGGAACCAGGGCTTCTTCAGCACCGTGGATAAAATTGGTTACCTCGAATTTTACCGGCTGCCCATTAAAATCGGTATTAAGTACATAATCGTTTTCCACTTCAGGGCCGAAAAGTACATCTTCCTGCAGAACCCGTCTTCTTGGCTCCCCATTTATCTCGCCATCGATGAAAAAAGTGAAATAGGTTTCGTGGGTAAGATATTTATTCGTGGTCTCCCCTTCGCGAATCGGCATGATCCCTTCGTGGCTTATATACCTGGTAACAAAAGCACCAATTAGGATCAAAATGAAGGAGAGATGAAGCACCAGTGCGCTCCATTTTTCTTTTTTGTAGAGTTGGTATCTTTTAATATTTCCGAGGAAATTTATAAGAAGGAAAAGCATGATCCCTTCGAACCACCAGGTATTATAGATAAGAATACGGGCGGTCTCGATACTATACCAACTTTCTATGAACGTGCCCATAGCCATGGCGATCGCGAAAATGATGAATAAAACGGCCATGATTCGGGTAGAAAAGAGGATTGAGGCTATTTTCTTCTGCATGTAAGTAGTGTCAATTTAAACGGCTGCAAATTTAACGATTTATTATCAGTTTTACAGGCAATAGCCGGGCCAATATCCTGTGGACGAATGTTAATTTAAACTGCATTAAAATTTTGGTATTTTAGCCGCATGATCAACGTGGTTATTATTGGTGCCGGTAATGTGGCAGCTCATTTGTACAGAAGCATTTCGGCTGCTGAGGATCTTCAGGTTTCCCAGGTGTACAACCGTACAGCAGAGAATCTTGGCTTTGTGAGGGACTTCAAAAAAAGATGTACCGATATCAATGAACTTGAAAAAGCCGAACTATTTCTCATCGCAGTAAAGGATGAAGCCATTGAAGAAATAGCTGATGTCTTGCCGGATTCTGGCGGTGTCGTTGCCCATACTTCGGGAAGTCAGTCACTAAAAACGCTTTCAAAATTTCAAAATTTCGGGGTTTTTTATCCGCTTCAAACTTTTTCAAAAAATAAAGAGGTGAACTTTCGCGAAGTCCCGGTATGCCTCGAGGCCAGTTCAGATGAAAATCTCGAATTTTTAAAAGAAGTCGCCGGAAAGGTGAGCGATAAAATATTCGAGGTCAATTCTGAACAGCGAAAAGCCCTGCATCTTTCAGCTGTTTTCGTTAATAATTTCAGCAACCACCTTTATGCCCTGGCCGCAGAATACTGCAAGGAAAACGGACTTCCATTCAAGATCCTTCAGCCTTTGATCAAAGAAACGGCCGCAAAAATTGAGACACTTCCACCCTACTCGGCCCAGACGGGACCGGCATTGAGAAACGACCAGAAAACCATTGCTGAGCATTTAAAAATGCTGAATAAGGATCAAAAAAACATATATTCTATTTTAACCCAATCTATACAGAAATTGCATGGAAAAGAGCTATAAAGAACATCTTAACCAGATCACCACCTTCGTTTTTGACGTAGATGGCGTCTTAACCGATGGAAGCATACAAATCTCCACCAAAGGGGAATTGCTTAGGACCATGAATACCAAAGACGGCTATGCGATGAAAATGGCCCAGAAAGCCGGTTTCACCGTTTGTATCATTAGCGGCGGAAAGAACGAAGGCGTACGAGCCAGGCTCCGAGACCTTGGGATTACCGATATTTACCTGGGTGTGGACGATAAAGTGGAGCAAATGGACGAGTTCTTTGATATTTACCAGATCAAACCCGAGCAGGTATTATATATGGGAGATGATATTCCCGATTACTACCCGATGAAACTGGTGGGACTTCCCTGTTGCCCACAGGATGCGGTTCCTGAGGTAAAAGAGGTTTCATTATATGTATCCAATAAAAAAGGTGGAGAAGGTTGTGTTCGCGATGTGATCGAACAGGTGATGAAAGTTCAGGGGAAATGGGTAGAAAAATCCTGATGCATGCTTCAATTCTTTAAACTTATCCGGGCGGGAAACCTGGTTTTTATCGCGCTCACCATGTTCCTAATCAAGTATGGCCTGTTTGCCCCATTCGGGGTAGCGGTTACTTTGAACTTACTGGGATTCTCATTACTGGTGCTTGCGGTGGTATGCGTGGCCGCTTCGGGTTACGTGATCAACGACATTTTCGATGTAAAAGCCGACCTAAAGAATAAACCCGAGCGTACCATTATCAATAATGGGATTTCAGAAAAAGTAGCGTACCGAATCTTTTTCACCTTAACCATTATTGGGGTTGGTCTGGGATTCTACCTCTCTAACATGATAGGCCGTCCCGGTTTTTCAGGCTTCTTTATTTTTGGTTCGGCTATACTTTACCTTTATAATTCACAATTTCAGCAAAGCATCCTGGTAGGCAATATTCTTGTGAGTATCATCGTAGGGCTCATACCAATCGGGGTTGGACTTTATGACCTTTTACCAGCCATCACCGAACAGAATCAGCCAACACAATCCACCATCTTTTCCATTTTGATCGATTACTCGATCTTTGCCTTCCTGATCAATTTCTTAAGAGAAGTCGTTAAAGACCAGGAAGATATCGATGGAGATTATAACGCAGGTTACCGAACCCTGCCTATAGTGCTTGGAAAAAGCCGAACCAATAAGGTCCTTTTTGCACTGGCACTGATCCCAATAGGATTCCTGATATTTTACATATACAAATATCTGTTCGAGCACCTCCGGGCTGTGCTTTACTGCCTGATTTTACTGGTGGGGCCACTTTTATTTTTCCTGATCAATATCTGGAATGCCGAAAAGAAAAAAGAATATACCCGATTAAGTATGGTTTTGAAGATCGTTCTTTTCTTCGGGCTTATTTCGATAGGTTTACTTCAATTTATTTTACTCTGAATTAAATGCTGAAAGACAAACTAAAAGATTACGAGATCATCCTGGCTTCTGGTTCCCCGAGGAGACACAAATTTTTTGAAGAACTCGAAATCCCGGTTACCATAGATGTCAGGCCAATAGAAGAGGTATTTCCTGAAAATCTCAAAAAACAGGAGATCACCGATTACCTCGCAAAATTGAAGGCTTCAGTATTTAAAGACCTGAAGAAAAACCAGGTGCTGATCACCAGCGATACCATTGTCTATAATGAAGGAAAGGCCCTTGGAAAACCTGAAAGTCGGGAAGAAGCTATTGCAATGATCCAGTCACTTTCCGGAAAGGATCATGAGGTGATCACCTCGGTTTGTTTTACCAGTGTAGAATCCCAAAAGGTACTGAACCACGTGACCAGGGTTTACTTTTCGCAATTAAGCCTCGAAGAGATCGAATATTACGTGGATAAATATAAGCCTTACGACAAGGCTGGTGCTTATGCCATTCAGGAATGGATCGGTTTGATAGGTATCGAAAAGATCGAAGGCAGTTATTTCAATGTAGTAGGCCTGCCTACTCATCTGGTTTATCAAACACTGCGGGAGATCACGAATTCCTGAAATTTGTAACTTTAAGAAAAAAACATGCGGCTTATTGGCGGTATCTTATTAGTGCTCCTTCTTTTGAGTTCCTGCGGAAACAATCAATCTCGGGATAAGAATTTCCAACTTTCGGAAGAATTCAAAAAATACTGGTTCGCCGGACAAGCCGAGATAACTTCGTATGATCTGAAGCAATCCAGGTACGGTGAAATCAGGGACGGAGAAGCAGTCTTGATTTTCGTAACCGAAGATTTCCTTCCAGACCAACAGGTAAAGGCCAATTCACAGGACCCTGAAAATACATCGGTCTTAAAACTGAATTATACCAAGAACTTTCTTACCGGTATCTATCCATATCATATCATGCAAAGCACCTTTTTTCCGCTCGACGGGCAGGAACATGCGTTAAAGGTTTCGGCCTCTATTCAGGAATGGTGCGGCCAGGTCTATATGCAGTTGAACAATCGCGATGACTTTGCGATCACCAGTCATTCCTATTTTCAGGATGAAGCCGATGAAAGGTTCAAACTAGGAAAATCTGCTCTGGAAAACGAGATATGGAACCTGATCAGGATTGATCCCGAGCTTTTACCGCTTGGTGATTTTAAAATGATACCTTCTTTCGAGTTTCTAAGATTGGGGCACGAAGAAACCAGGGCCTATAAGGCCTTCGGAGAGATCTATACCGTAGACGATCTTAATGTTTACCGGCTTCAGTATCCCGAACTCAAGCGAGAATTAAAGATCTTCTATACCCGAAGCTTCCCATACAGCATTGAAAAATGGGAAGAAACCTATCCTTTTGGCCCAGCTGAAAATCCTAAAATGCTTACTACGAAAGCTGAAAAAAAAGGACGTATTCTTAGCGACTACTGGAATAAAAATTCGAATAAAAATCTACCTTTACGCGACAAACTGAATCTGGAATAATGTACGAGTTCCTAACATCCTATAGATACGAATTAAGTTACACGCTGGCCCTGATCATCTTTTTGATGATCATACAGTTCCTAATGAAGAAAGCTGCCAACAAGGTTGGTAAACGAAGTGAGATCAACATCACGCGAACCAGGCTAATGTTCAAATACATTAATATCCTTATTTTCCTTATCGCGGCTTTTCTCCTGGCACTGGCATGGGGCGTTGGCTTTACCGAGGTTTCCCTGGTTTTCTCATCGGTTTTCGCGGTGATCGGGGTAGCACTTTTCGCCATCTGGTCTATCCTTAGCAATATCACTTCCGGGATCATCATGTTCTTTTCGTTCCCATACAAGATCGGGGACACCATAAAGATACACGACAAGGACATTCCCGTGGAGGCCATGATCGAGGATATCAAGGCATTCCACCTACATCTTCGTACTTCCGATGGTGAGCTAATCACCTATCCAAACAACCTTATTCTACAGAAAGCGGTTTCGCTGATCGAAAGAGATAAACGCCATGATGATGGCAAGGAAGCCCTGTAAAATGGAAAAGAAGCCAAATTATACCCGGCTGAGAATAGAAAGTTTTTATATTTGGTAAAACCACAATCCTGATGCGAAATTCGTTTTTTGCCCTAATACTTTTATTTTCAGGTTTAGTCAATGCACAGGCACCTGAAAAGTGGAGTTCCTCAGAGATCTACCAGCATATCGAAAAACTAAACTTTTTAGGTTCGGTTTTATATGTTGCCGCACACCCAGACGATGAAAACACCCGGCTGATCTCCTATTTTTCCAATGAAAAGAATGCTCGAACCGCCTATCTATCCCTTACCAGAGGTGACGGAGGCCAGAACCTGATAGGCCCTGAACTTCGGGAACAATTAGGACTGATCAGAACCCAGGAATTGCTTGCAGCCCGAAGAATAGATGGAGGTCAGCAATTTTTCACCAGGGCGAACGACTTTGGTTATTCTAAGAATCCATCTGAAACCCTGCAGATTTGGGATAAAGAAGAGGTACTTGCCGATGTGGTTTGGACCATTCGAAAATTCAGGCCCGATGTGATCATTAACCGTTTCGATCATCGAACTCCGGGAAGTACTCACGGTCATCACACCTCTTCTGCGATTTTAAGCGTGGAAGCATTTGATATGGCCGGAAATAAATCGGCTTATCAGGATCAGCTTGAACACCTTCAGCCTTACCAGCCAAAACGATTATTCTTCAACACTTCGCCGTGGTTCTATGGCGGAGATGAAGCTTTTAGCGAAGTTGACAAATCAAGGTTCCTGGATTTTGACACCGGGACCTATTTTCCTTTAAAAGGACTTTCAAATCCTGAGATAGCATCACTAAGTCGTAGTCAGCATCGTTCGCAAGGCTTCGGAAGTTCTGGGAGCCGTGGAGAGCAAATGGAATATTTGGAACTCATCAAAGGAGATATGCCATCTAAAGAAACAGGCCTTTTCGACGGGATCGATACCTCCTGGAGCCGAATTAAAGGAGGAAAGGAGATCGGCGATATCCTGTATGAGGTTCAGGAAAATTTTGATTTTGAAGATCCTTCCAGAAGTCTGGGAGACCTGGTAGAAGCCTACAAACTAATCCGGAACCTGGAAGATGAGCACTGGAAAAAGATAAAAACCGAGGAGATCAAGGAGATCATTTATGCCGTCTCCGGTCTTTACCTCGAAGCAGTAGCAGAAAAGTCATCAGCCGTTCCTTCCGAAGATCTTTCGGTCAATTTGGAAACCATCAACCGAAGCGATGCCAGCATTGTCCTGAATTCGGTAGAACTCACGCCTAATAATTCCAAAATTCAGCCAAAGATTAATCTTGAAAATAATAAGGGATGGAACAATAGCATGAGTTTTAAAATTCCTCAAAATGCCGAATACACCACCCCCTACTGGCTGGAAAAAGCTGGCAGCATGGGAATGTACAAGGTGGAAGATCAGGAACTCATCGGCCTGCCGGAAACTCCTTTAAAGACGAAAGCAACATTTAACCTTATTATAGAAGGCACCCCCATAAGTTTTGATAAACCTATAGTTTATAAATATACTGATGAAGTTTATGGGGAAACCTACGAAAATTTCGAGATCGTTCCTCCGGTATCCATTAGCTTTCCGGAAGATGTGCTTATTTTCAATAATAAATTGCCAAGGGATGTCCTGGTTAATGTTCAGGCTAATAAACCTGAATTGAAAGGAATTCTTAAACTTTCAGCAGGGAAAGGCTGGAAGATAGAACCCGTGGAAAACGATTTTGAAATCGCACAATCTGGAGGCTCTGCAAGTCTTAGATACCGCATTACCCCTCCCGAAGGCCAGGATGAGACCGAGCTTGTTCCAGAAGCCATTATTAATGGGGTGTTTTATAATGAAAAACTGATAGAAATAGATTACGAGCATTTTCCCGATCAAAACCTGGTAGTACCTTCTGTTCTCAGGCTGGTAAAACTTGATATCGAGAAAAAAGGTCAGAAAATAGCCTATATCGAGGGAGCCGGAGACATCGTGCCCGAGAGCCTGGAGCAAATTGGTTATGATGTAAGCATTCTTTCTCCTGAATCGATCACGAAGAGTAATCTTCAGAATTTTGATGCCGTTGTTCTTGGGATCAGGGCTTACAATATCGTGGAGGAATTAAAATACAAACAGCAGATTCTTTTTGAATATGTAAAAAATGGCGGAACCATGATCGTGCAGTACAATACCAGCCGTGGGTTGCTGCTCGACGACCTTTCTCCTTATGAACTGAGTCTTTCAAGAGACAGGGTCACCAATGAAAATGCAGAAGTGCTTTTCCTTGCTCCTGACCATCCGGTTTTGAATTCGCCTAACAAGCTTAGTGAAAAAGATTTTGAAGGCTGGGTGCAGGAACGCGGATTATATTTTCCGGGCAGCTGGGATGAAAACTTCACCCCTATCCTAAGTATGAGCGATCCCGGCGAAAGCGAAAAACAGGGAAGTTTGCTGGTGGCCAGATATGGAAACGGATACTATATCTATACCGGATTGAGCTTTTTCAGACAGTTCCCGGAGGCCGTTCCCGGCGCGTTCAGACTTTTCGCTAACCTAATTTCAATAGGAAAATAATGCAAAAGCCCGAAGCCTACCACTGGAAAAAAAGTTACACGCTAGTTCTTATCGCCAATGCTCTTTATATCCTGGCGTTCTATTTAATCATGAACTATTTCGCCTGATATGGAGTTAATCGACTGGATCGTACTTATTGGAACCATCATTTTCATTGTATGGTACGGAATTTACAAATCACGCGGCAGTAAGAACGTAAAGGATTATATAGGCGGCGGGAAAGATGCCAAGTGGTGGACCATAGGTCTTTCTGTAATGGCTACGCAGGCCAGCGCGATCACCTTCCTTTCCACTCCCGGGCAAGCCTTTCATGACGGGATGGGCTTCGTGCAGTTCTATTTTGGACTGCCCATTGCCATGGTGATCATTTGTATGGTATTTATCCCAATTTATCACCGTTTAAAGGTCTATACTGCCTACGAATACCTGGAATCCCGCTTCGATAAAAAGACCCGAACACTCACGGCCATTCTGTTTCTTGTGCAGCGAGGCCTGGCGGCTGGGATCACCATTTTTGCTCCGGCCATAGTTCTTTCAGCAGTGCTGGGTTGGAATCTCACCTATCTCACGGTAATTATAGGCACCCTGGTTACCATTTACACCGTTTCCGGAGGAACAAAGGCGGTAAACGTGACCCATAAACAACAAATGGCCGTCATCTTTTTCGGGATGATTGTAGCCTTTTTTATCATACTGAATTACCTCCCCGAAAATATAAGTTTTGTCAATGCTCTTGAGATCGCTGGTACTTCAGGAAAAATGAATGTGCTGGATTATTCTTTCGACCTGGAAAACCGTTACACCCTTTGGAGCGGATTAATTGGTGGAACCTTCCTTATGCTCTCCTACTTCGGAACCGATCAAAGCCAGGTGCAGCGTTATCTTTCAGGAAAATCGGTGAGGGAAAGTCAGCTGGGAATGCTTTTCAATGGATTTCTGAAAGTACCCATGCAATTCTTCATTCTTCTTGTTGGAGTGATGGTCTTTGTTTTTTACCAGTTTAATCCTGCACCATTAAATTTTAATCCAGCTGCGACTGAAACGGTATTGAATTCAGATTATGCGCACCAGTATGAAGACCTGGTGGTAGAACATGAGGAGGTTCAGGAGCAAAAGAACAGGATTGGTCTGGAATATATTCAGCAAAAAGAGAACAATAACAAGGCTGGAATGAACAATCTGCGCGACCGTTATTTAGGTCTGGATAAACAGGAACGAGAATTAAGGGAAAAAGCAAAGGTATTTATTGATGCTGCAGATGTAGAAGCTGAAAGCAATGATAAGGACTATGTATTCATTCATTTTATACTGAACAATCTGCCCCGCGGCTTTATTGGACTTTTACTGGCGGTTATCCTCTCAGCAGCAATGTCTTCTACCGCCTCAGAGCTGAATGCGCTTGCCTCAACCACGGTGATCGATCTTTACAAAAGAAACCACCGCGAGGAGAAAAGTGAAGAACATTATCTCAATGCTTCCAAGTGGTTCACCCTAATGTGGGGACTTATAGCCATAGCTTTCGCCAGCCTTGCAGATCTTTTCGACAACCTTATTCAATTGGTGAATATTATCGGCAGCCTGTTCTATGGAAATGTACTGGGAATCTTCCTGCTGGCATTTTTTATTAAAATGATCAGGAGCAACGCGGTTTTTATAGCCGCACTCATCACGCAGGCCATCATTTTTATAGTATTCGAAATGGAGATCATGCCTTACCTATGGCTCAACTTACTGGGTTGCGTGCTGGTGATCTCCATCGCATTTGTAATTCAACTGATCAATAATACCAACCAAAAAGTACAGACCGGATGAGCCGAAAAATAAAATGGGGAATTATTGGCCTGGGAAAAATTGCCGGCAAATTTGCCGAGGGCCTGAAGCATGTGGCGAACGCAGAGCTTTACGCGGTAGCAAGTCGTGATTTAGCTAAGGCTGAGGATTTTTCAAGGCGTTTTTCCGGTATTGCTTATGGCAGTTACCTGGAACTAATGGAAGATCCTAAAGTTGACGTGATCTATGTAGCCACTCCTCATTCCTATCATGCCAGTATAACTATAGAATGTCTTGATCATGGAAAAGCGGTTCTGTGCGAAAAGCCTTTTGCGATCAATTCGGAACAGGCTAAAGCCATGATCGACCTGGCCAAAAAAAAGAAAATCTTCCTGATGGAAGCGATGTGGACGATGTTTCTACCGCATTTTCAGTATGCGCGAGAACTGGTTCAATCTGGAAAATACGGGAAGGTTAAAAACATCAAAGCCGATTTTGGTTTTAAAGCCGAATTTGATCCTGAAAAACGCCTGTTCAATAAGGACCTGGGTGGCGGGAGTTTGCTGGACATCGGGATCTATCCTGTTTTCCTGGCCTATTCGATGCTTGGAGTTCCTGAAAAGATCGGAGCAAAATCGAATTTTGCCAAAACTGGAGTAGATACTTCTACCAGGATCCAATTCTATTATCCATCGAATGTTGAAGCGGAACTATATTCCACCCTGGATGAAAAAACACCAACGACTGGGGAGATCGAACTCGAAAAAGCAGTGATAAAGATCAATTCACGATTTCATGAACCTTCCAGCATTAAAATTATAACTGGTGACCAGGAGGAGGTCAAAGAATTTGAGAATATCGGCAATGGATATAATTACGAAGCCGAACATGTAAGCCAGATGCTTTTAGAAGAAAAAACTGAAAGCGATCAAATGGATTTTCAAAAGACTCTGGACCTTATGAAACTTCTTGATGAAATAAGGGAGAAAACTGGCTTGACCTATTAAATAAAAAAAGGTTCTCTGTTATCCTGAACGTCATCCTGAACTTGTTTCAGGATTTTTTGAGAAGCTGAAATAAATTCAGCTTGACGACATTAAATAACAGAAAACCTTTTTAAATTATTCGAAGAAGTTTACTTACCTCCCTCCCATTCTGCGATGGATTCCTTGTTCATTTTTACATAATCGGCGTTATTGGCTTTTTGAGCAGAGGCCATCGATTTTTTAGCAGTTGCAATCGCTTCTTTCTTTTTGCCCATATCGGCTTCTATCAAAGATTTTCTTCTAAGCATCCAGAAAGCCTGGTCTCCTGCCATTTCAGTAGCCTTGGTTACCCATTCGTAAGCTTTATCCAGATCCTTTCCGCTTTCATGATAGTAGGAAGCTGCTGCAAAATAATCATTCGCGGTTGGGCCGTTCATGACTCGTTCAATGCTCGCCATGGTCTTGGCCTCGGTTGGAACGCCAAGGTTTACGGTAGCGATCTTATCTGCCCAGCCCAATTTTAGATCGGCAGCATCATTTTCCAGATTGGCGAACCAAATGGTGAAGCTTTCGATATCAGACATAGGTTCAGATACTTCTGCAGAAGTTTTTAAAGCCACCTTGCTTTCATCCCAGTTCTGTGGCACACCCCAGTTATCTGTAGTGTTGTAGAACATTAACTCCCAGGAATTCTCCTTTGGAATTGAATAAATAGCATAAGAACCTTTTTTAAGTTCTTTTCCATTGATGGTAACATCATCGCTGAAACTGATGACAGTGTTGGCATTGGCGCCGGTTCTCCAGACTTCTTCGTAAGGGACCAGGTCTCCGAAGATCTCCCTTCCTCTCATTGCAGGCCGGGAATATTCAACAGTTACATCGGTAAGCCCTACCTTTTGTTCAATCTTCGCTGCAGGACTTGGAGCAGGAGCCTGAATCTGCGCCACTGTAGAGGCACAGACAAATAAAAGGCCAAATAGAATTTTCTTCATTTTTAAGGTTTTTAGTTTATCGAATATACTAATAAAGCCTTAAAAGCTGATAAATCATTTTACACTAAAAAACTCCGTAATGCTTACCGGGCTTCTATCGACGGAATATCCCTGGATGGAAACCTCAAAATATCCGTCAACATCTGAGGTGAAGAATTCTATTTCAGATAGTTCAGATGAATTCAGATCTGGATCCCATACAAGTTGTGTTCTGTAATCAGGAAGATTTTCAGATTCTCCAGGATACTTCTGTTGAAAATATTTCTTACGCTGGTTTCCGGAGGTGATTTTTAGATCTGTAACAGGATCTCCTGAAAAATTTTCAGCAAAATGGGAGTCAAAGGTTTCAAATAATACTATTGAACTAAAAAAGGCGGAACCTAAAAAATAATTATTCCTTATGATGCTGATCTTATCGATCCTCCTGGCATCATAATATTCAATAAAATCAGTCAGATCCTTTAGAATAATTCCGTCAACCAGAACCAGAGGATTCGATTTATAGGTAGTAGCCGGGGGAAGCCTTAAAACCCTCATCTCATATTCCTCATCCCGCTTCCGCACCTGGATTTCAGTAACCACCTCTACAAATGTTTCTTTAAGTGTCTTGAACCGGGTATAGTCATCAAGATCGTAATCCAGCCTGTCTACCCCGTCGAACACATTTTTATAGTCCTTTACCTGGACCGTATCGGGCTTTAAACTGAAATAGGCATTTTCGATTTGATTCTGAACACTATGGTCAAGTATGATCCTGGCCGAAGAACGATCAATACCGAAATCCTTAAAATTAAGTTCTCCCAGATCTGGTAACTGGTGGTCGTTCAATGCTATACTAAAATCCTCGTTGTGATGATCCAGAACCTGTATCATCGCATCCCGTGAATCGAAATTTTCATCCACACTAAAAAAGAACTTGCCATTCTCATCGGGGTGGGCAATCCTTAAGTAATATTCCTTTCCAGGTATGCTCAAAGCGAGTTTTAAACTTTTTAATGGAACATTGAGTTGCGTTGATATAGTACCGGAAATGAGTTTCCCTCTTGCTTCAGGGAGATCCAAAGTATTCGATAATTTAATCTTCTCAGCAGTTCTAATGTCAAGGCCCTGGGCATGTTCCAATTCGGGATGAGGCAGGGAATCCAGCTTTCTCACAGAAACCGAATAGTTTCCTTCAGGCAGGGAAGACAGGTCAAGGTGAACCTCTTCCCTGTTCTTATATTCCGAATTCAACTGTAACATACCGGAAGCAGTATTTTTCAATTCTGAAAAACCAGCATAAACGATTGAATCCTTGCGAATTTTAGATTGTGCCGATGTGTACGGATTGATAATAAAAAGGTCCTGCTCAAAATATTTCTTTCCTGGATTATTTTTCATCCAGTTAGTATAGGCGATGATCTTATAATTTCCGGAGGCGAATTCCACCGGGATAAAATAATCGCCATATCCCATACCTTTTTCCAGGTCCACCACCTGCCGATGAACCACTTCTTTATTCCGATCGATTATATTCAAATAAGCGATCTTGCTGATATTTGATAATTCGGCAGGATCATTCTTGAGCGTATATATCTTGAAATACAAATACTGGCCTGCAAATGCCAGCGAATTATTGATATGTACATATAACTTTTCTTCCGGCAATTCGACCTCCTTTAATGTGGCCTGACCAAATATCGAAGAACAGGCGAAAAGCAATATGCTAAGTTGAGTAAAGAAGTTTTTCATTGGTTTATTCATCTTCGATCCAGAATTCAGGTTGAACATTGGTTCCAAGTGTTCTACAATCTACACAGGAGATATTTGCGAGAATATAAGGTCCCACGGGAGTATCTGGTGGTAAATCTATCATGGCAGCATATGGTGAATTTCTATCACCTACATATTGATATTCTCCAGATTCTATATAACCTACCAAAGGATCGGGACTGTTAGGCCTCATTGGAACCCCGGGCCATACCAAAGAGCAATACTGGTCAAAACCAGGAAAATCTGTTACATTGAAAAATTCCAAAGGATCTACGAAGATCCTTTTTTCATCGGCACTTGCCACTTCAAAATACCCCAGTACTTTATTATTACTATTAACAGCTTTGATATTTCCAGTAATAAAACCGGGCTGATTCTGACTAAAAGCATTCTGAGAACCAGACAGCTCTTTCAGAGTTTCATAAAAATTATAGGCATCGGGAGAAATTAAATACTGCTTCAATAAAATACTGTACCTATACCTAATTTTTAGATCGTTCACAGGGAGGAACCTTATCACATCTTCAAATTCAGTTTGATCTTCCCTGAATTTAGTGGTTTTGAGTACCGATTCTATAGATTCCTCCGTGTTATAACAAACTCGTCTTTCGTCAGGAGCTTCTACAAGGCTGGCATTTTGTCCATCAGGATCTACCACCAATTTATAGCCGCTGGAGTATGGAGCAACGATTTTATAAGTTTCAGAATAGTCATACCTGAAAAACTGAACCTGATCTTCATTTGAAGATCTTTCGGTAGTTATAGCTATCCCTTCTATTCCTGCATTGTTCACACGAAGAGAAGCCTCTACTTCTCCAATTTCAGAGCGCCCGTAAATCTTTTCTTCTTCAGATAAATAGGTAACGCCCTCATGCAGAATTTCAAGCTGATAAGTTTTTCCTGCTTCAGCCTGAAACTCATCGTAAGACTTATATACACCATTTTCAGTATGAAAATAATCATATTGTGCACCATCACTAGCTATCACGCTCACTGCAGCATTCGTTATAAAACTATTTTCGTCTGATTCCAGATCATAAGAATTCGATAAGCTGATCTCGTGTCTTTTGAATTCATCGCTCACAAAACCCTGTACAATGATCACCGAGGCTGTGCCTTCACTTTTAAAATCATAGGATTCCACACAGGCCATGAGTAAAAACAGGATTCCCAGGCTTAAAAAATTCCTGTACCTAGCTTTTATCTTTTTTCTCTTCATACTTCTTAAAACTGAAAATTAAAACTGATTGTTGGTACAGGCACCGAAAATATCGAAGCCTGTTTTCCTTCAACCTCACCATCCTGGGTCACGAAGAAAACAGAATACGGATTATTTCGCCCCAGCACATTGTATACTGAAAAGTTCCAGAACGTATGCCCCAGTTTTTCCAGTTTATGATTTCCCTCCAGGTTTACGCTAAGATCCAGTCGGTAATAATCTGGAATCCTGAATTGGTTGCGGTCGCTATATAATACATATTCCGATCCTCCATAATCAAATTTCCCTGTTGGATAGGTAATTGGCCGGCCGGTTTGATACACGAAATTGGCCGAAAAACTGAAGCGTTGCGTTAATTTATAATTCGTTACCAGGCTAAAATCATGTGGTTTATCATAATTAGAAGGGAAGAATTCCCCATCGTTTACCGTTTCCTCATCGAATTCGCCATCCAGTTTAAGGAAAGACCTGGAATAGGTGTAGCTAAGCCATCCGTTAAAATCACCGGCTTTTTTCTTAATCAGTAATTCTGCTCCGTATGATTTGCCTTCACCCTGTATAACCTCGGTTTCTACAAATTCGTTAAGAAATAAATTGGCTCCGGTTTTAAAATCCAGAAGATTATCTGAAGTCTTATAATATCCTTCAATACTGGTTTCTACAGTATTTTCCATCCAGTTCTTAAAAAAGCCAAGACTAAATTGTCTGGCTCCTTGAGGTTCGATATGGTAACCTGATAATCTATAGGTGTCAGTAGGAGAAACCGTTACATTATTAGAAAGTGTATGGATATACTGGTAAGTATTGTTATAGCTTCCCTTTACCGATAAATCGGGAAGCAGGAAATATCTTGCCGAAAGACGTAGCTCAGGACCAGAATAGGTTTTAATGGGTTCGTTAGATTCAAATTCTTCAGTGCCAATAACCGAATTGTCATTTTTAGGCGAAGCAGGATCGTAATATCTTATTTGTTCTGCACCAAGCGAGGTAAATATGGAATAACGAAGTCCGGCACTTAAAGATAATTTTTCATTAACCTCATAATTATCGGCCAGCCAGATGGCACTCTCGAGTCCCTGTTCCTCACTAAGTGAAAAATCATTTATGGAAGATTCAGAATCCAGAGGTTCAATAAAGCCGGGATCGATCTGGTATAGTTTAGTGGAAACACCGTAATCGAATTGATGAGCGCTGTTCAAAACATGCTTCATATCGAGTTTAACCTCGGTTTCATTGATATGGTAACCAGATCTGAAACTGTCCTGTAAACTATTATCATAATCTATATTGAACTTATAATCACTATTGGTAAGAATCAATGCACCGCGGTTTCTGTCATTAAACCTGTGGTTGTAATGAAGCGTCAATAATCTGTTCTGGTAATTATATACAGAATCTGAGGTAATACTAAAACGATCATCACTTACATAGGCTGTCGCGGTAAGTTTATTATTTTCATTGAATTCGTGATTGTATTTCGCGATCCCGTCGTAAAAAAAAGCGGTACTGTTCTTTAATTGAGGTTCATCAAGACTTCTTAGAATCCAGTTGGAATAGGTGCTTCTTCCTCCCAGCATTAATCCCGATTTCTCCTTTATGATGGGAAGTTCAACCGTGAGATTACTCGTTACGGGCCCTATGGAAGCTTCTCCCTGGAACTCTCTGGTGTTGCTGTCTTTTGTTCTTAAATCGAATACCGAAGACAACCTGCCTCCATATTCTGCTGGAATATTTCCCTTATATATAGTGGCAGAACCGGTTGTGAACGGATTAATAGCTGAAAACAGACCGAAAAAATGGGCAGGATTATACATTACTGCATCATCCAGTAAAATTAAGTTTTGATCGGCCTTACCCCCGCGAACATTATAACCTGCTGAACCTTCCCCGGCCGTGGTAATCCCGGGAAGTGTCATGGCTACCTTTAAAATATCCCTTTCTCCAAGAACCAGGGGTACATTTTTAATATTTTCAATATCGATCTCCTCTTCCCCTGTATTGGCATTTTCCACGTTCTTATTCGCATTGGACGAAATCTGCACTTCCCCCAGGCTTTCAAGGCTTTCTGTCAGATTAAGGTTTAAAGTACCGTCACTATAAATGATCACTCGTTTGGTCACATTTTCGTTAGTGATCGAACTGGTTCTTATCAGGTTTTCACCTGCCCGAAGCTTAATTTCGTAATAACCATTAATGTTTGTAGATACACCGGTCCCTGTATTTTCTAAAATCACCGCCAGGTTGGTAATAGGTTCTCCGGTTGCCTTGTCAAGAACATACCCGGAAAGCTGATAGGTTCTTCTGTTTGGTTGTGCGCCCTCCTTCCCTATACGCACGGTTTCGATTTCCTGGTTTGGATCCTGCGAATTATTATAAAACACCGGTGCGGCTGAAGGCTCATCCTGCACAAGATCCTGGTCTATATTTTCCTGTGGGTCACGACCAAAAAATCCTTCCGGAAGTTTATCATAGATCCTGCTATTACTGGTTAGGATGATATTTTCACCATTAAATATATAATAGTTCAATATGGTTTCAGAAAATAGTTCGTCGAGAATTTCATTAAGCGGTGTTTCCTCGAACGTTTTTGAGATCAGCGTTTCAGGTATCCACTGTTCAGCATAAAAAATCTCCAATCCAGATCTTTCTTCGATCTGCTGAAGAGCTTCTCTTAGTGGAACATCATTGAAGTTGATGGTGAGTTTTTGAATGGAATCCTGAGCACTTAGTGATTGCAGACTCATACAAAAAATGAAGAGAAAAAGTAATCGTTGCATTAGGGATTCATGGTTTTCTGGTTGGTCATTTCCTTCACAAGGTTTTGCATAAAGGCATCCATATTTCGTTGAGATAAGGACTTTTGATCTTTATAAAAGCTCTTGATCTCTTTTTTCCTGTCGGGAAAAATGTCAGTTAAATCGTTTTTTGAATCGGCCCGAAAAGCCCGATTGTTATGAACTATCAGGTAAGAAGGTTCTGAGAAATTAAATTCATAATAAAGAAAATTACGGTCGAATTTCTCTTTGGCAGTTTTACGATATTTCTTGTAAAGGCTGTAATCCTGTGAGGTAAACAGCTCCTGGTAAAAACCATTTACTTCTTCGGGGAAATCAAGCCGTTTAAAGTTTTTATCCTGAATGCTGAACTCTTCAACCTTTTCTGAAATCAACTGAAAAAAGGCAGAGGTATTGCCATATGTGATCTTGACGAACAGCCTGTCATCCACCACATTAAACTTTAAGGGAACTTCAGGAAAATATTGATTGGAATATCTTACAGATCCTATCTGGTAATCGCTCTCGGGGAATAAGAACTTATTTTTTTCATTTATGGTCACTTCACTGTCCTGAAATTCAAATCCATTATACAGAATGGTATTTTCAAGACCTACGATGCTATCAAAAATTTTGAAGACCTGATCGGAATTCTGGCTATTGGAGAAGTTCAAAAACAATAGACAAAAGATCAGCAACAAGCTTGACTTATGGTACATTAAATATGGTTAGGTAGTTGGGATTTACTTTGGTTAGCTAAATGGCTAATTCTATTATGATTTTACTATTCTTCAGATCAACTGTTTTTAAAAAGGTTGCGTTAAAACTCACAAAATTTTGCGAAAACTATTCAAATTTCTGCAACTGCAAAAGATTTTCTGCACTTAAGGACGTTCAAAAGCGGGAATGGTTTAATTATAAAGGTTCAAAAAAATGAAGTTTATATTTTGTTTAACTGTTTATATTTTATTTTAAACAAAACCTGACTTACTTTTATTTCAAATTCTATTGATGAAAATCTATACCCTACATAAGTTTCAGAAACTTCCCATAAGCGTAGAGAAAGCCTGGAATTTCCTTTCAGATCCCAAAAATTTAAAGGTCATAACCCCGGAATATATGGGTTTTGATATCGTTTCGGGGGCAGACAGGCCTATGTATCCAGGACAGATCATTCAATATATCGTAAAGCCCATTTCCGGCATCAGGAACAAATGGGTGACCGAGATCACTCACGTTCAGGAAAACGAATATTTTGTTGATGAACAGCGTTTTGGCCCCTATAGCCTCTGGCATCACAAGCATTTTATCAGGGCTATTCCCGGTGGCGTTGAAATGGAAGATATTGTGGATTATAAACTTCCCTTCGGAATTCTGGGCCAAATGGTTCAGCCTTTCCTGGTGAAACCTAAGCTGGAAGAGATCTTTGAATATCGCAGGAAAAAGCTAATCGAACTTTTCGGGGAGTATCAACCTGAAACCGAATGCAGGCAAACCCTAAAACAAGACATTTTAAATTGAACACAATGAAAAAGAATATATTATTGATTGGAGGCTCAACAGGTATTGGAAAAGAGATCGCAGAACGATTAAGCGATAAAGCCAATGTTTTTGTAGCCTCAAGAAATAAAATCGAAACCGATAAGCAAATAAAACATCTTAAGTTCGATGCGCTGGAAGATGATGTAAAGGAACTGGACCTGCCCGAAAAGATCGATGGTTTTGTCTATTGTCCCGGAAGCATTAATCTGAAACCATTCAAAATGCTGAGTGTGGAGAATTTCGAAAAAGAAATGAATCTCAATTTCTTCGGACTGGTTAGAACTCTTAATGGCATTATGGATAAGCTGAAGAAATCTGAGCAGGCAAGCCTGGTATTTTTTAGTACGGTGGCGGTGGGTACTGGCATGCCGTTCCATACCAGCGTAGCTGCTGCCAAAGGTGCCATTGAAGGCTTCGCAAGATCTCTTGCTGCTGAATATGCTCCAGGTCTAAGAGTGAATGTGATCGCTCCTTCGTTAACCGACACCCCTTTAGCTGAAAAGCTACTTTCCTCAGACGATAAAAAGAAGAAGATGCAAGCCAGGCACCCCTTAAAAAGATATGGTAAACCCGAAGATATCGCTTCAGCAGCCACCTTTCTCCTGGGTGAGGATAGCAGTTGGATGACCGGTCAGATCCTTGCCGTTGATGGCGGACTTTCGGCCCTTAACGTAAATTAGTATGAAGGACGAAATAAATATTTTCTGGTTCCGAAGAGATCTCAGGCTGGATGATAATGCAGGCTTCAGGGCCGCATTACAGGACGACCTGCCAGTAATGCCAATTTTTATATTCGATACCGAAATTCTGGACAAATTACCTGAAGACGATGCAAGAGTAACTTTTATTTTTGAGACACTTCAAAAGATGCGAAATCAAATCCAGGAAGAATATGGAAGCAGTATCGCCATGTACCATGGAGAACCGAAAGAAGTCTTTCAGAATATAATCCAGGATTATAACATTCAGAAAATATATACAAATAGAGATTACGAACCCTACGCAAAGGAAAGAGACGAAAAGATCGCCAAACTTTTGAATGAAAATGACATCGAGTTCCTTGATTTTAAAGACCAGGTGATCTTCGAAAAGGACGAAGTGACCAAGAATGATGGTGATCCTTATGTAGTTTATACCCCTTATAAAAACACCTGGATGGAGAAATTCAGGAATACCGAGCTCGATTTTCATTATACCAAGCGGTATATGGATAATCTGGTCGAGCATAGCAGGCTTCCCAATTTGAGCCTGAGTGATATCGGGTTTAAAAAATCTTCATTGGAAGTTCCAGATTACCAGGTTACCCCGGGACTAATCAAGGATTATGAGAAAAAAAGAGATTATCCGGCTGTGGAAGGAACTTCCAGGCTGGGCCCTCATCTTAGGTTTGGAACAGTGAGCGTACGTCAAATGGTTCGGGAAGCTAATAAACAGCGAAATAAAACTTTCCTTCAGGAACTGGTGTGGAGAGAATTCTTTATGCAAATACTTCATCATTATCCCAACACGGTGACCGAAGCCTTTAAAAAGAAATACGATCGTATTAACTGGCGAAATAATAAAGGTGATTTTCAGAAATGGAAAGAAGGGAAAACCGGTTATCCGCTGGTAGATGCAGGAATGCGACAGTTAAATCAATCAGGATATATGCATAACCGCATCAGGATGCTGGTAGGATCTTTTTTATGCAAACATTTGCTGATCGACTGGCGCTGGGGAGAAGCCTATTTTGCCGAAAAACTGCTGGATTACGAAATGTCTTCCAATGTGGGGAACTGGCAATGGATCGCCGGAAGCGGAGTAGATGCTGCGCCTTATTTCAGGATCTTTAATCCCACGACCCAGATCGATAAATTCGATAAGGATAAAGAATATATAAAGGAGTGGGTTGAGGAATTTGGCACGGACGATTACCCTGAACCTATGGTCGATCATAAGGAAGCAAGGGAGCGCGCCCTGGAAACCTTTAAAAAAGCTGTTAGTAATTAGTCTAACAGCTTCCTGGCTTTTTCAAGGTCTTCCGGAGTATCTATTCCAATACTTTTTACTGAAGTTTCAATCATTTTGATCTTCTTTCCATATTCCAGATATCGAATACATTCTATTTTTTCGGCGGCTTCGAGGGAAAGCATGGGCAGCCGATAAAAATCCATCAATGCCGATTTTCTAAAAGCATAAATCCCGATATGCTTAAAATAGGTCACCTGGGCTGAAGTATCCCTGGGGTACGGAATTGGAAATCTTGAAAAATAGAGAGCAAAGCCATTATGATCTGTGATCACCTTCACATTATTAGGATTGGTGATATCGTCACTTTCGTACAAAGCGGTTTTTAATGAAGCCAGATCGATCTCTTTTAACTGGTCCTGTTCAAAAACATCCAGGAGTTTGGCCAGGCTGTTTTTGTCAATAAAAGGCTCATCTCCCTGAACGTTCAAAACGATATCTACCTCCATATTTTCAACAGCCTCCGCGATTCGGTCACTGCCACATTCATGCTCCTTCTGGCTCATGATAACCTTGCCTCCATGTTTTCTGATCTCTTTCTCGATCTTGTCACTATCTGTAACCACGTAAACATCGTCGAACAGGTTGGTGTCAACCGCTGCTTCGTAGGTGCGTCTAATCACGGTTTTCCCGTTGAGATCCTGGAGTAATTTCCCCGGAAACCTGGAGGCTTCATATCGGGCCGGGATCATGGCTATTACTTTATTTTTTGAACCTGTTTTCATCATCTGGTAAAATTAAGGATTAGTTGGAAGCGAAAAAGTCATCTCCAAAACCAATCAGGTATAATTTATCTTTTGCCCTGGTCACCGCCGTATACAACCATCTTAAATATTCCTTTCCTATCCCGTTAGGTAAATAAGGCTGTTCAATGAACACGGTGCTCCATTGGCCGCCCTGGGATTTGTGACAGGTAATGGCATAGGAGAATTTAATCTGGAGGGCATTAAAGTATTTGTTGTTCTTGATCTTTAAAAACTGTTTGTATTTAGAGCGTTCATTCTCGTAATCCTTCTTTACTTCCTCGTACAGTTTATTTGACTCCTCATAAGTGAGTGAAGGGGTATTGCTTTCTAAAGTATCCAGCATTACAACGGTTTCAAATGGTCGCATTTTAGGATAATCTACCATTTGAACCTTCACTTCAGCGAATCGGAAGCCATATAATTCCTTAAAACCGAAGATTTCCAGGACTTTCACAATATCCCCATTCGCAATAAACCCGGCTTCACTACTGGGTTTCAGCCAGAAATAATTATTCTTGACCACCATCAAGTGATCGCCGGCGGAGATCTCTTCTTCCTGGAATAATATCCTGGACCTGATTTGCTGGTTATACATATTCGCTCGCTTATTAGACCGAACTATAATGCTGGTTTCCTCATGCCCCACCGAAGAGTAAGAATCCTGGATCGCATCCATTATCTCATAACCATCGGTTAATCTTACTACATCGGCATTTTGAGATAATTCAAATTGAAAGCTTTCATAAAAACCTTCCTGCAGACTTTCCCTTATCAAGGTGGCGTTGTGAAGAATATCACTTCCCTCGCTTTGCCGCACCACTTCATCGAGTTCGATGAAAGAAACTTCCTTATTATAATTGATACCAAGTTTTTGCTCTTCTAAAGCCGGGCTCACTTCCATCTTTACGGGTGGGAGCTGCGCGGTATCCCCAATAAGAATGAGATGGCATCGGTGGCCGGAGTACACGAATTCGATAAGGTCATCCAGGAGAGATCCGTTCTCGAACAATTTTGAATTTCCACCGTCGTCTGATATCATCGAGGCTTCATCAACAATAAAGATACTATTCTTATGTTTATTGGGCTGCAGGGTGAATTGCACGCCTCCACCACCTGATTTCTTCGGAAAATAGATCTTTTTATGAATGGTAAAGGCTTCCTTTCCAGAATAATTTGAGATCACCTTCGCGGCTCGTCCTGTTGGAGCAAGCAGCACGCCCGATTTCCTGATCTTCCACAGGTTTTTTACCAGGCTACTAATAATGGTGGTCTTTCCGGTTCCAGCGAATCCTTTCAGTAAAAATAACCGGTTATCTCCTCCTTGCACCGCAAACTCAGATAGCATCTGTAAGGCAAGGTTTTGCTTGTTGGTAGGTGAAAAACCTAAGTCTTCAATCAGTAATTTATAAAAGGAATCTGGAGTGGGTTTATCCATAGAAAGCGCATAAAATCTCAAAGATAAGAACGGATTTTTATGACAGAAACTTTTCCGAATAAAAAAAAGTTGTAGATTTGTCGGTAACCTTAACCCTGAAATTTAACATAAATTAAAAAAAATGAGATTTGTAATTCAGATTCTTCTTTGGGCAGTGATTATCTTCCTGGCATATCTTACTTTCAATGCGGTTTACGAACCAATCCAGTTTAACAAAGTAAAAGAGAAAAGATACACCAAAGTTATCAAAAATCTAAAGGATATCAGAGCAGCTGAATTAGCTCATCAGGAAGTGATCGGGAAATTTCAGGGAGACTGGGATAGCCTTGTAAAATTCATCGATACCGCTGAATTTGCTATTACTCAGCGTCGTGATACTACTTACCTGGATGAAGAATATAAAAAGACTTACGGAGTAGACCAGTATATAGAAAGTGTTGTGATAGACACTTTAGGTTTCGTACCTGTTAAAGATTCATTGTTCAACGGTAATGAAGAAAGATACCGAACTATGATGAACGTTCCTGTTGAAGGAGTGGATGCCAAGTTCGAACTTCAAGCTGGTTTTATCCAGAAAGGTGAGAATCAAATCCCTGTTTTCGAAGCAAGAATACCGAAAGCGGTTGTGCTTCAGGACCAGGACAGAACATTGGTATTGCAGGAGAACGAAGTTCAGTCTGTAGACGATGTTAACGGTAGATATATCAGTGTTGGTTCCATGACCGAAGTTAGTACCAGTGGTAATGGATTTGACAGATATGGTGGAGACGGCGATAACGACTAAGGAAATTAATTCCAATAATAAACTGTCCATTCAGGTTAGCCTGAATGGACTTTCTTTTTGTATCCTGGATAGGGACCAAGCTGTAATTCGATTCTTCAAGAGCATACAATTCGAAAAACAACTGGACCCGGTTAAACTCCTGGAACAGATCGAAAGCATTTATGATGCGAATGAAGAACTTCAGCAACCAATTGCTGAGGTTAGCCTGATCTTCAATAATTCCCTTTTTAGTCTTGTTCCTGCAGAACTATTCGACGAGGATAATGCTTCGAATTACCTGAAATTCAACACCAGGATCCTAAAAACCGACTTTATAGCTCACGATGAGATAAGAGATGAGATCATTAATATCTACATCCCTTACGCGAACATCACGAACTATTTTTTCGAAAAGTACGGCGAGTTCGAATACAAACACAGCCTTAGCGTACTTATAGAATCCTTGCTCGAATTGCCAAAAGAGCCTAAGACCCGGCTCTATTTACATGCCTCGCAGAACAATTATGACCTGGTGATTATCGAAAACGGAAAACTGGTATTTGCCAATTCCTTTGAATATGAAACTCCGGAAGACTTCCTGTATTACCTTTTATTTACGGCCGAACAGCTGGAGCTCGATCCGCGATCATTCGAATTGATCCTGCTTGGAGCGATCACAAAAGATTCTGAGGAATATGAAATAACTTGGAATTACGTGAGAAACATTTCATTCATGGGACCTTTTCACAGCTATGACTTTGAAAACGGAAGGCCGGAAGAGGAATTATCAGAATATCTTTTAATCAAATCACTGGCATGAGAATTATCTCTGGAAAATACAAAGGAAAAAGACTTACCGCTCCGGCAAAATTACCGGTACGACCAACAACCGATGTCGCCAAGGAGGCACTTTTTAACATTCTGAACAATCATTATCATATCGCTTCTTTAAAGGTGCTGGACCTATTTTCTGGAACCGGGAATATCTCTTACGAATTTGCCGCACGTGGTGCTGAAAATATTACCGCTGTAGATGCTAATTACGACTGTGTAAAGTTCATTAAAAAAACTTCTGCTGAACTTGAATTTCCCATCACTACCATTAAAAGCGATGTGTATAAATACCTTGAAAAAGCAGCCAGCAAGGCCGATGTGATCTTTGCCGATCCTCCATACGATATGGAAAAGGATGATTTCGCCCGAATCGCCCAGCTGGTATTCGAAAAAAAACTTCTCACGGAAGACGGGCAATTGATCATTGAACACTCCAAGCATACCGATCTTTCAGACCTGGACCATTTCAGGGAAGGACGAAAATACGGAAGTTCCGTTTTTAGTTTCTTTGAATAAAGCTTACCTTTAGGTATGACCAAATCTACCAGGAAGCTAAAACTCAGTTTCACTGAACTTGAGTTCTATGAATCTGCTGTAATTTCTACCATTAAAGAAAACCTGATCTTTGAACATGAACATGTTCACCAGTTAAGGCAGATCTGTCTTGAACACTTTGGCGCCAGGGATTTTGTATACATCACTAATCGAAAATACAATTATAACGTCAATCCCGTGATCTACCTGGATCTTGTTAAAATTGGGACATTAAAAGGCATCGCGGTGCTAAGCGATAAAATAGAAAGATTGCAAACTGCCAATTTTGAACGCAACTTCTCTCCGGTGCCCTATGAACTTTTTGAAAACCGGGAAGAAGCCCTGATTTGGGCAAATGGGATGGTAAATGAGGAATAGCCGGGATAAGATGGGATCTTAAAATTCCGTTGAAATTAAATCTATGAGAAAATTTCTACTTCTAATTTTAGGCATATTACTTAGCCTTACCACCTACGCACAGGATATCACCGGTAACTATCAAAGGATAGATAAAATTCCTGACACAGAAGAAAGTACGATCATGGAATTTCAGGGGAATGGTTTATTTAAGGAAACTACTCTTGGTCATTTAGAAAATTCCACCATAAGGAAAGGAAATTTTCAGGTTGAAGGCGATACTCTTATTTTAAATTTCAAGAATTTAGAACAAAGAAATTTTGTAATAAACAGGAAAAACAAAATCGTACGAGACGACAGTTTACAAAAACTCCAGACAGATCTTTTTGTAAAAATTCATTACAAGGACGAAAAAGAGAATCCAAATGCCATTGTCCATTTTAATAATAAGAATAAGGAAATAGTTCTTGCTACTTTCATTGAGTCAAGTAACGCCTTTAGTTTATTCAACGAAACAATACAATTCTTAAAGTTTTCATCACTAGGAAAACATGATATTGAAGTTGATCTGAAACCTCTTTTAGGCTATAATTCCACCATAGACATCTATTTTACTAAAGTCCGCATGGAAAATGCTCAGCCAGCAACTCAAAAATTCTTAATTGAAAATTCAGAAAATGGAAATTTAAAATTGATTTCCTTGAATGATAAAAAGATTTGGGTTTTGGAAAAAGTGTAATTAAAAACGAGGAACCAAAATTCCGTAATCTCACCAGGACAAGTTATCAAACCCTCTTCATGCCGTAACCTCAACCTTAATAAAGCAGAATTTCACAGGAAACAATTTTGAAAGAAAAAAAGCAGGTCTATAAGCCGGATTCTGTCACCCGGTAAGTGAGACCGGGTTCCTTATCATTTATCTGAGATCAAGGTTACCCAGGATCTTTAGCTGCCTACCCTCCGGCAACGGACGAGCAGTCCTTAAATACCGGTATACATGGCATTGCACCGCATAGAGTTTACCTGATTTCACTACAGCCTTACCTGTACATTCTTTCTGTTGCACTGGTCCTGATCTCACGACCGGTGGGCGTTACCCACTATGCTGCTCTATGGTGTCCGGACTTTCCTCCCCGAAATTGGTCGGAGCGATAAGGCGACCTGCTTAGCGCAAATGTAAGGCAATTTATGTTGATTTCTTACCGGATTTGTTCATAAATAAGGCCTATCTGGCTGGACTTTAGGTCTGCTATTTTTATCTTTGTGTTTCAATATTTTTTAATGGAACATTTTGTAGTATCAGCGCGGAAATACCGACCACAAACCTTCAGGGATGTGGTAGGACAACAGGCCATAACCAACACCCTGGAAAATGCCATCAGGAACAATCACCTGGCCCAGGCCTTGTTGTTCACCGGCCCCAGAGGAGTTGGAAAAACCACCTGTGCCCGAATCCTGGCCAAAATGATCAACCAGGATGGTACTCAAAATCCCGATGAAGATTTTGCCTTCAATATTTTCGAGTTAGATGCCGCTTCAAATAACTCGGTAGACGACATCAGGAACCTGATAGATCAGGTTCGTATCCCCCCACAGGTTGGAAATTACAAGGTGTATATCATTGATGAGGTTCACATGTTGTCGCAGGCGGCTTTCAATGCCTTCCTTAAGACGCTGGAAGAACCGCCAAAACATGCGATTTTCATCCTGGCTACTACAGAAAAACACAAGATCATCCCTACCATCCTGTCCCGTTGCCAGATCTTTGATTTTAAAAGGATCACAGTAACCGATGCCAAGAATTACCTGGCTTATATCGCGGAGCAGGAAGGTGTGAATGCCGAAGACGATGCTCTGCATATCATCGCCCAAAAGGCTGATGGTGCCATGAGGGATGCACTTTCTATTTATGATCGAGTGGTAAGCTTCAGCGGGAATGATCTTACCAGGAAAGCGGTGACCGAAAACCTGAATGTACTGGATTACGATACCTACATGCAGGCTACCGATCTAATTCTTGAAAATAATATCCCTCAGCTACTGGTTAATTTCAACGAAACCCTTTCCAGTGGTTTTGACGGTCATCATTTTATTGCCGGCCTGGCATCCCACTTCAGAGATCTGCTGGTATGCAAAGACCAGAGAACTATAGATCTTCTTGAGGTTGGTGAAGAAACCAAGGCAAGATATTTTGAACAGTCTCAGAAAACTTCCCTTCAGTTTCTTTTACAGGCTATAGACCTGGCAAATGACTGCGACCTTAAATATAAGAACAGTCATAATCAACGATTACTGGTTGAATTATGCCTGATGCAACTGGCTTCACTGAGCTTTAATTCTGAAAAAAAAAAGCCTGAAGTAAAGATCATTCCACCTTCCAATTTCGAAAAGGAAGCGGTTAAGATCAACAGGCAGAAAAGAGAGCTCGTTCGAGAAAATGAGCATGATGTCTCATCTCCTTCCGAAGAAATAAGCCTTCCTGAAACCGAAAATGCTCCGGAAACCTGCGCTAAAAAGGAAGAACAAGCCTATTATTCAGAAACTAGTCCCGCCACTGTTCCGCAGATTCAAAAGGAAGAGAAAATAGAACCTGAAGAAGTCATACAGCAGCCTACCAACAGAATAGCTGAAAAACCTAATTCCAATTCGATCAAAAGCGAAACTGTGGTGGAAGAAGAAGTCGCAACTGCCACCGCTCCTCCCCCAACCTCAAACGGATTACCGGCAATAAAACGGGAAAAGGTTTCAGGTTTATCTCTGAAAAGCATTTCAAAAAAGAAAGAGATTGCTGAAAAATTAAGAGATAATGAGCCTGTTGAGGAGGTGATGGACGAGGATTTTGATGAAGAAAAGTTGGTGGAGGAATGGAAAAATTATACCGAAAGGCTTAAGAAAAAGGGTGAAAAGATCCTTGCTTCTATTCTTGAATCCCAGACGCCCACTCTGAATGGTCGGGATATTCAACTTACTTTTCCGAATGAAACCATGAAGTTAGACCTGGAGAAGGAAGAAAATCGCCTGATGGGCTACCTTAAGAAGAAGCTTAGAAATACCCATATTTCGTTGGTCATCAAAGTAGATGAGCAGGTTTCCAGAAAATATGCCTTTACGCCGCAGGAAAAATATGAGAAACTAAAAGAGGCTAATCCTCTTATCGATAAATTGAGAGCAACTTTCGATCTGGACGTATAATTATGTTAGGACTTAAACTACCCACCGATCCCAGGTGGACCGATATCGCAACAAAGAATATTAAGGAAATCCTTATAGACCACGCCTATTGTGAACAAAAAGCGGCTTCAACGGCCATTTCCCTGATAGTTACCTTTCCGGAATATTCTGAACTGGTAACCGCAATGACCGCCCTGGCGAGGGAAGAAATGGGACATTTCAGAATGGTACACGACAAGATCCTTCAGCGGGGTTATACCATGGGACGCGAGCGAAAAGATGAATATGTTCTAAGATTATTGAAATTCTTTCCCAAAGGAGGCAGCCGGGACACACAACTGGTTCATCGCCTACTGATAGCTGGCCTGATTGAAGCCCGCAGTTGTGAACGCTTCAGATTACTTTCAGAAGAGCTGGAAGACCAGGAACTGGCGAAATTCTACAGGGATCTTATGGTAAGCGAGGCGAACCACTACACCATGTTCCTGAAATTTGCCAGAAAATATGGTGATCGAGAGGAAGTCGACCAGAAATGGCAGGCCCTACTCGATTACGAGGCCGAAATCATGAAAGATTTCAATAAATCTGAAAGCATACATGGTTAGGCCTTTTTCGTAGCCCGATTATAAAGCGATTTTATGATTCCATCTGCCAGCCCTATCTTGGGGACGAAAATGCGGTTGGCCTTCGCCCATTTCATCGAATTCACATAGATCTTCGCGGCAGGAATGATCACATCGGCACGGTCGTTCTTCAAACCTAATTCGGTAATTCGCTCTTCGTAGGTATAGCTATTCAGCTTTTCGTTATAGTCTTTAAGATATTTCAGGCTTAATGGCTTTCCATCTTTCTTACCACTAGTCTTGAAGATATTGTTGATGTTTCCACCCGAACCTATCAGGTCGATTTCATCATAACCATTAGTGGTTTCTTTCACCCAGTCCTGCATTTCTTCCCAGGTTCGATGTTCCACCAGGTCTTCCATCATTCTTACGGTACCAACTTTAAAAGACCTTGATGCGATGGTTTTACCATTACTATATAAGGTATACTCGGTACTACCCCCACCCACATCTACATATAGGTAGTTGCAATCATTCTGGATCAGGGCATGCAGATCTGTAGCTGCAATGATGGCTGCCTCGTGGGATCCATCGATAATTTCAATATTTACGCCCGTCTTTTCCCTGATCAACTGGCCCACTTCCTTTCCGTTCTTGGCTTCCCTCATGGCAGAGGTAGCGTAGGCTTCGTATTTTTCAACGCCATGAGATTTCATCAATAAATTGAAAGCCTGCATGGTATCCACCATTCTCTGGATATTCTTTTCAGAAACCTTCTGACGTAGGAAAACATCGGCCCCAAGGCGGATGGGAACCCGCACCAGGGAAGTTTTCCTGAAATCGGTATCCATCCCTTTCTTTTCAGTGATTGTTGAGATCAGAAGCCGAACGGCATTAGACCCAATATCGATTGCTGCGTAAACTCGTTGCTTTATCATTACTCGTTGATTTCAATTTTTTTCAGATAATAGTCATATAAGGCCAGCTGTGATCGAATCACCGGCCCGTCGGTCTTACGGTAAGGATTTTCGATCCCCCGGCAGTGATTTCGCGCCTTCACATTATCGCTCCAGCTAATTTCAAAGGTCTCTATTAATTCACTCTTGATATCTTCATCATAGATAGGACAGGAAATCTCCACTCTCTGGTCGAGGTTCCTGGTCATAAAATCTGCTGAAGAAATATAAACTTTCGGATTCCCGGCATTTTCAAAAATAAATACCCGCGGATGTTCCAGGAATTTATCTACTATGCTTATGGCTTCAATATTTTCGCTCAGGCCTGGGATACCCGGCACCAGGCAGCAAATTCCACGTACCAGCAACTTGATCTTTACCCCGGCTTTACTGGCCATATATAACTTATCGATGATCCCGGTATCTGAAATACTGTTCAGTTTAAGGCGAATACCTGCCGGTAGTCCGTTTTTCTTATTATCGATCTCATTCTGAATGAGCTTGTAAAGAGCACTTCGGGTGTAATGAGGGGAAACGATCAGGTGTTTATACTTATTCACCTTATAGTTGATCTCAAAAAAATCGAAAACCTTGTTCACCTCCTTCAGAATCTCATGATCGGCTGTGAATAAGGTATAATCGGTATAAACCTTCGCAGTGTTCTCATTAAAATTTCCTGTACTTATAAAACCATAGCGCTTTAATTTTCCTTCTTCCTCACGTTCGATCACACAGGCCTTGCAATGAACTTTCAGGCCGGGAACACCAAAGATGAGCTTCACCCCTTCTTCCTGCATCTGTTCCGCATAGCGAATATTGGCCACCTCGTCAAAGCGCGCCCGCAATTCAATTTGCACAGTCACTTTTTTACCATTTTTCACTGCATTGATCAGGGAGCTGGCAATATGAGAGATCTTGGCAAGTCTATAAATGGTGATCTTAATGGTCCTTACCTTAGGATCCAGCGCAGCTTCACGGAGGAATTTCACCACGTAGGCAAAACTTTGATAAGGAGCATAGAGCAAATAATCCTTGTTGGCTATACCCTTTAATACGCTTGTTTGCAAAATAAGTCCCGGAATAGGCAGCGGATCTTTTACTTCATATTGAAGATCACCTCTTCCCAGGCTGGGAAATTCCATATAATCCCTTCGGTTATGATACCGCCCTCCGGGAATAATACTGTCAGTAGCATCAATTCCCATTTTATTCATTAAATAGGTAAGCGTATCTTCTTCAATGTTCTTATCATAGACGAATCTTACCGGGTCTCCTTTTATTCGGTCCTTTACACTATCTGATATTTTTTCGATAAAGCTCTTACTTAAGTCGCTGTCAAGGTCCAGTTCAGCATCCCTGGTAATTTTGATCATATGAGCCGAAAGGCTTTCATATTTGAAAATATTGAAAATCGTATGCAGGTTATAGCGAATAAGGTCATCTAACAGAATGATATACTGGTTTCCATTCTCTTCCGGAAGTACTACAAAACGTTCGATATTTCGTGGAATTTCGATGAGCACGTACCGAATGTCCTTTTCGGTTCGATTCAGAATTTTAGAAATTCCATTTTTAGCAGGCGCCTCTTCTGCCATGACCATTTTAACGGCGAGGTATGCGGCACTATCTTTTAAAGAAGGCATTTCCGGAAGCTCATTCAAAATTATGGTTACCAGAGCCGGACTTACTTTGCTTAAAAAGAAATTCTTGATAAAATCCTGGTGAGATTCTGAAACCTGGTCCTCTTTGATTATATGAATATTATGTTCCCTTAATTTGGACTGTATATCTTCCAGGATCTTCAAACTTTCTGCCTGTTGATCGATCACGATCTTGGTGATCTCTTCAAGCAATTTACTGGCCTTGATTCCGCCCAGCGCACTTTTTCCAGTCTTTCCGGCAAGGTCGATACGTTTTACCGTAGCGTACCTGACTTTGAAGAATTCATCCAGGTTATTGGAAAAGATCCCTAAAAATCTCAATCTTTCTATAAGCGGAACCGTTTCATCGGCGGCTTCCTGTAATACTCTGGCATTAAAAGACAGCCAGCTAAGTTCCCGGTTAGTATAACGTTTTTCGACCATGCACTAAATTATCGAAGATTCTTTGGAAACAGGCTAAGCAGTGTTTTACCATTTTGAACATCCTTCCAGGAGTCTGTTTCAAAATCTATTACACAAAGGCCTGTTGTAGGTAAATTATCTATTTTTTTGTCACCAAGATGATTCACCACTATGGTCATCGCCGGATTATGGCCAAACACGAATAGCTTATCTACGTCATCATCACAGGATCTGATCACAGAAAGGAGGTCATTTTGGTTAAAGGTATAAAGCTCGTCTTTTACCTCGAATTTTTCATCTGGCACATTAAGCCTTTCCTTGAATAACTTTGCGGTTTCATGTGCCCGAACAGCATGGCTGGTCCAGAACAAGGCCGGAGGTTCGTAAAAATGATCGAATGCGTTTAGAACAAGTTCAGCATCATTATAGGCTCTTTTTTTTAAAGGTCTTTTATGATCTGGTAAACGCTCGTTATCCCAGGATGATTTTCCGTGTCTTACTAAAATAAGTCTTTTCATAATTTATGGTGCCAGTCGTTCGATTTTCCAGTTATCGTTAATATGCGTGTAGAGTATCCGGTCGTGCAACCTGTTCTTCCTCCCCTGCCAGAACTCCATATTCAGCGGTTTTACTACGAATCCGCCCCAATGTTCGGGTTTGGGAATTTGAGAATCTTTATATTTTGCTTCCAGCCGGGCCAGATTATTTTCGAGGATCTTCCTTGAAGCAATCACAGAACTTTGTTCTGAAGCATGAGCTCCCAACTGACTTCCTTTTGGGCGGGATTGAAAATAGTCGGTAGAAGCCTGTTCATCCAGTTTGCTAACGGCGCCCTGAATGATCACCTGTTTCTCCAGGTTTGGCCAGAAGAATGAAAGGCAACACTGAGGATTCTCCTTTATATGTTTGCCTTTTTCTGAATCATAATTAGTGAAGAAGATAAAACCTTCCCGACTAAATGATTTTAAAAGTACCACTCGCGTTTTAGGCATACCGTTTTCTCCCACCGTGGAAAGATGCATGGCATTAGCTTCCAGGATGGCCTCACTATCATCGGCCATGCTAAACCAGGATTCGAATAGGATATAAGGATCATCTGGAAGATCGTCTTCCAGCAATTCACCTTTTTCATAAGACTTTCTGTAGTGTTTTAAGTCCTTCTGCATAGTTTATGGAAAGTTTACTGCAATTTACAAGTTTATTAAACAAGGCTAAAATGTTTTTTGATAAGCTCGCAGGGGTCTGGTTATTTTAATTTGACACGAATTATTAATTGCCAAGATCCAGGCTTATCGATTCTCAGAATTAACTTGCATTTTATATTTCTAGGACTACAAAAATTTTAAACTGGTTTGAAGGATAAATTACCGGTTTTGAGGACTTTTTTAGGGGATTTCCCTTATAGATTTTTATTTTTTCCTACAAGATTCTCACAAATTTGTACTCCATTTAGCTCATTTTGTCTTCCATGATTTTAACAAATTATGTTGTTTAACGAAGTTTTTTACCGTTATATCTAATAATTCTGATAAATCCTTTTTTAGCGATTTATTATAATAATTTTACCTCCGGAAAGCACTACAAATAGAGTCACCCCCACGCTTCTATAGGTAATCCCCTCAAAATTACCGTTGTGCAATACCCTTAAGAACATATTGTAACTGAGTCCCCAAATCAGATATAGCTGGCTTTCGTTGAAAGTCTTTAGTTAATGAATTGACATGCCCGTATGGGAGAAAAAATTGATAATTCTAAGCATTATTAATATGATTTGGAAAACTACTACTACTAAAATTGCGGAACTTTTTAATGCTGGAGGTAAAGTGTCTTCCAGGTCTCCGCTATTCACCGTACTCCTAATTCTTTCCTTTTCAGGAGTACTGGATCTACAGGCGCAAACAACTGCAGAGTGTGATATTATTGAAACAGGTTGTCCGCCAGATGACCTTTATGAACCATGTGGCAATGTTACAGTAGGTGACTTAATTGGAAATTATATTACCTGGACGGAACCAGATTATTCCCTGGAATGCGGAGATGGAAATACTTACCAGTATCAAATTTCCTTTGACCTCCCAGAAGGCCAGGAAGAATGCTGGTTATTCAATAAGGTACAAAGAGTTGGAACCGGATCTGGAGTTCTAAGACTATGGAGTTCTGATGGTAATGCCTCAGGTGTAGCAGAGGTTACTACTCCTTCCTTTTATATGGATGAAGTAGTAAATGCTTCTATGGACATCTTTGCAGAAACCGGTCAGGATTTCAAGGTAGATGTCTATTTAAAAGAAGCAGGTGGTGCACAATCTGGTGTTCTTACTTCCTTCAATGTGATTGGTAATGATCAGCTTACAGAATATAACTATAGCTTTAATCCTGCCGATTTCACTGCAGCCACAGGAAAAGTATTCAGGATCTACTACAGGTTTTCTGCCATAAATGGAACAAGATTAAGTAATAAGAACTACATAGAATTCATTACAATCGATGCAGGACTATTTGGTTCTGCCTGTGCTGCTGAAGCCAATTTCGCGGTTGTTTCAAGTCATAGCCCTGGAGATTTTTTTCCAGTTGGAACTACCACTGTAACCTATACTGCAACTTGTAATGGTTGTGTTCCTGTTATTCAAGAAACCTGCAGTTTTGATGTAACTGTAAATCCTACACCAGAGGCACCTACAACAACCAGGACAACTCTAACAGCTTGTGCTCAGGATCCTGTTCAAACCTTAAATGCTAATGACGGTCTAGCCGATCCAACAAATGTGGTTTGGTATGATGCTGCTCAGGACGGAAACGAAGTGGCATCTCCAACCTTAAACAGTGTTGGAAGCGTTACCTATTATGCTGCCAAGGTTATCGACGGTTGTTCCAGTTTAGATAGAACCGCAGTTACTTTGACTTTAAACGAAGTTCCGGCAAAACCGGTTATTAATTCAACCACCAATACCACCTGTGATCTTGATAATGGAAGCTTCAGCTTTAATACTGAAAGCGGACTTACCTACTCTATCACAGATTCGAATAATAATACCTATTCTCATTCAAGTGGTACTGTTTCAAATCTTGCAGTTGGAACATATTTCGTGACTGCAAGTTCACCTAACTGTACTTCTGAAGCTACCGAAGTAGTAATTGAAGCAACTCCTGATACTGAAGATCCTTCTTTAAGTGTAGCTTCAGCTATATCACAAAATACCAATGCGGGTGTATGTTCAGCTGTTGTAAGCGTTCCAGATGCCACTTTTAGCGATAATTGTGATGGCAGCGGCCTTTCCTATACATTCAGCGGAGATACAACAGGTTCCGGAAACGGGCAGGTTGGAAACGCTACTTTCAACAAGGGACTAACCACTATCACCTACACCGTGACCGATGCGGCTGGAAATGAAGTAAACGCAACTGTACAGGTAACTATTACCGATAACGAAGATCCTGAGATCACCGCTGCAGCCTCGTTCAGCGAATCTACCGATGCCGGGGTGTGTACTGCACAGGTAAGTGTTCCAAATGCCTCCTTCGATGACAATTGTGACGCCACGCTAACTTATGAATTGAGCGGTGCCACTACTGGTTCAGGAAATGGCCAGGTTGGAAGCATTGAGCTTAACAAAGGAGTGACTACCATTACTTATACCGTGTCAGATTCTGCCGGGAACACAACCCAGGCCAGTCTTGATGTAACCGTTAATGATAATGAAAATCCTTCAGTAAGTCTTTCCGGAAATATAGTTCAGGATGCCGATGCCGGAAGCTGTACAGCTTCAGTTATGGTACCGGATGCCACTTTCGATGACAACTGTCCGGACGCAGCTATCTCTTACGAATTCAGCGGTGCTACCTCCGGTTCAGGAGACGGACAGGTTGGTACTAAGACCTTCAATTTAGGTACTACCACCATTCAGTATACAGTGACCGACGATGCGGGTAACACTACCACTGCCAGCCTTGATGTTATTATCAATGATGAAGAAGCTCCTGCAATCACTGTTGGTTCTGATATTACGGAAACTACCGATGCTGGATTATGTTCAGCTTCAATCGCTATTCCTGATGCCAGTTTTGACGATAATTGTTCTGGAAGCAGCCTAGCTTACACCTTTACCGGCGCAACTACCGGTTCTGGAAATGGCCAGGTTGGTACAGCGAGCTTTAATAAAGGAACTACCCAGATCAATTATACTGTCACTGATGCAGCCGGCAATACTGCTACAGCTAGTATAGCTGTTATTGTGACTGACGATGAAGCTCCTGTTGTAGAAAGCATGGGAGACAGAAATGTAAATACCGATGCCGGAGTTTGTGGTGCGGTGGTTACCTTCGGAATGATAGGCGCGACCGATAATTGCGGCTTGGCTTCAGTAGAAGTGATCGAAGGTCTGCCTTCCGGATCTACCTTTCCTGTTGGTGAAACTAAAGTAACCTGGGAAGTTAAAGATGAAGCTGGTAATTCTACCACTACTTCTTTTACAGTAACCGTTACCGATCATGAAGCTCCTGTGATAACCTGCCCTGGCGGAAGAAATGTTCCTACCATGGATGGGGAGGATTATGCAATTGTAAATTTTGACGATGCAGTAGCTACCGACAATTGTGATGTTACGGTGACTCAAACAGCTGGCCTGCCATCTGGTTCAGAATTCAGTCTTGGTTCTCACGAGATCGAGTTTACAGCTACCGATGAAAATGGAAATACATCTGTTTGTAGCTTCACCATTAATGTAACCGATAGCGAAGCTCCGGTTATCAATTGTCCTTCAGATATCACCATGAATTCTGACGCTGGACTTTGCGGGGCCATCGTGACTTTCGATACTCCCGAAGCAACCGATAATTCAGGAAATGTAACCGTAACTCAAACAGCCGGTTTAGCCTCAGGATCTGAATTTCCTGTTGGAACTACACTGGTAACTTTTGAAGCTACCGATGATGATGGAAACTCTGTTAGCTGTAGCTTTAATGTAAATGTGATCGACAACGAGGCTCCTGCGATAACCTGTCCTGCAGATATCACGCTGGGTTCAGAAGAAGGAATCTGTTCAGCTTCCCTTGCCAATATGGAACTTGGAATGGCTACCGCAACCGATAATTGCGACGGAGAGATCACCATCACCAATAACGCTCCATCTGTATTTCCTTTAGGCGAAACCATCGTTACCTGGACAGCCAGAGATGCCGCTGGAAATACCAGCCAGTGTGAGCAAACAGTAACTATCGAAGACAGAGAAGCGCCAAGCATTACCGCTTGTGCTCCTGATCGTACCATTTCCGCCGATGCCGGAATATGTACAGCTTCTGAAGTGGATCTTGGTTCTGTAACCGCTACCGATAACTGCAGCGGAGAACTAACGATCACCAATGATGCTCCTGAAGTTTTCCAATTAGGAGAAACCATTGTAACCTGGACCGTGACCGATGTTGCAGGGAATTTCTCAACCTGTACTCAAACTATCACTGTACAGGACACTGAGGCTCCAGTTATCACTAACTGCCCGGCAACGGTGACCGTATCTTCAGATGAAGGACTTTGTTCAGCATCCAATGTTGATCTTGGAACTCTAGAAGCTACCGATAATTGCGATGCTAATCTTACTATAACCAATAACGCACCATCAGTTTTTGAACTGGGAGAGACTACTGTTACCTGGACCGTTACCGATGAGTTTGGTAACCAAACTACCTGTACTCAAACGGTGATTGTAGAAGATAATGAAGCTCCTGTTGTGGAGACCATGGAAAATATCGAAGTGAACAACGATGCCGGAGAATGTGGCGCTATGGTAACTTTCAATATGATCGGCGCTACCGATAATTGTGAGATCGAATCAATTCGAGTGATCAAAGGATTTGAGTCCGGAGCCATGTTCCCTGTAGGAACTACTGAAGTTACCTGGGAGGTAACCGATGCTTCCGGAAATTCTACTACTACTTCTTTCAACGTGATCGTAAGCGATACCGAAGCTCCGATGATCACAACCTGCCCGGCTGATCTTACTATAGACGCCGATGCCGGAATGTGTACAGCTTCTGAAGTAAACCTTGGAAGCCTTGCAGCCAGCGACAATTGCAGCGGTGATCTAACTATCACTAATGATGCTCCCGAGGTATTCAATGCAGGAGAAACTGTAGTTACCTGGACCGTTACCGATGTGGCCGGAAACACTTCAACCTGTACTCAAACCGTAACCGTGCTTGACAACGAGGCGCCGGAAATCACCTCCTGCCCTGCTACTGTTACAGTAAGTTCAGATGAAGGGCTTTGCTCAGCTTCCAATGTAGATCTTGGTGAATTGACCGCGACCGACAATTGTGATGCTGAACTTGAAATAACCAATAACGCGCCTTCAGTTTTTGAGCTTGGAGAAACCATAGTTACCTGGACGGTGACCGATGATGCTGGAAATGAAACTACCTGTACTCAAACTGTGATCGTTGAAGATACTGAAGCTCCTGTGGTTGAAACTATGGGTGATATCGAAATGACTACCGATGCCGGTGAATGTGGTGCAATTGTGAATTTCAATATGATCGGTGCAACCGATAACTGCGAGATCGCAAGCGTAGAAGTGATCAAAGGATTTGAATCTGGATCTCTTTTCCCTGTTGGTACTACTGAAGTTACTTGGGAAGTGACCGATGCTTCTGGCAATAGCACTACCACTTCTTTCACAGTTACTGTGGTCGATGACGAGGCGCCGGTGTTAAGCTGTCCTGGTGATATGACCGTGGCTACCGAAGAAGGTGAAAGCTTTGCCATCGTGACTTTCGATGCTGCCAGCGTAACCGATAATTGCAACGCAACTGTTGAGCAAACCAAAGGTCCTGCCTCTGGTTCGCAATTCGCTATTGGTCAGTACGAAATTGAATTTACCGCAACCGATGACAGTGGAAATACTGTGGTTTGCAGCTTCAGTATAACAGTGACCGACGGAGAGCCGCCAGTGATCAGCTGTCCTGCCGATATCAATATGGATTCTGACGAAGGTCTTTGCGGTGCAGTTGTAAACTTCGAGCTACCTGTAGCTTCTGATAACTCAGGAGATGTGACTCTGGTTCAAACCGAAGGACCTGCAAGCGGAGAGGTATTCCCTGTAGGAACTACCACTATAAGCTTTACAGCAACCGATTCTGATAATAATTCTGTTAGCTGTTCATTCGATGTGACTGTAAATGATGCGGAAGCACCAGCGATAAGCTGTCCTGCCGATATCACAATTGGATCTGAAACCGATATGTGTTCAGCTTCCCTTGAAAACATCGAGCTAGGAATGGCAACCGCTACCGATAATTGTGACGAAGAAATTACTATTACCAATAATGCTCCTGAAGTTTTCCCACTGGGAACTACTGAAGTGGTTTGGACCGCGACCGATGCTGCCGGAAACTCTTCAAGCTGTACTCAACTGGTAACTGTTGAAGACAACCAGGCACCGGTAATTACCGAATGTGCTGTTCCGGTTAACATTTCAGCCGATGCAGGACTTTGTTCAGCTGCTGAAGTGAACCTTGGTTCACTGGTAGCTACCGATAATTGCGATACTCAACTTAGCATTACTAACGATGCTCCGGAAGTTTTCGAATTAGGAGAAACCATTGTAACCTGGACTGTTGAAGATAATGCAGGAAATACTACTACCTGTACTCAAACGGTAACGGTAACCGATGAAGAGGCTCCTGTGATCACCGAATGTCCAGCTTCAATTACCGTAGCTGCCGATGCCGGACTATGTTCAGCTTCTGAAGTTGATCTTGGAATGATAAGCGCTAGCGATAATTGTGATTCTGAAGTTAGCATCACTAACGATGCTCCTGAAGTTTTTGAACTTGGAGACACTATTGTAACCTGGACGGTGACAGACGAAGCTGGAAATAGCAGCAGCTGTACACAAACCGTTACCGTAATAGACGATCAGGCTCCTGTAGTTGAAGGAATGGACGACATCAGCGTGGAAACCGATCCTGGAAGCTGTGGCGCTGTTGTGGAATTTGGGATGATTGGAGCAGATGATAATTGTGAACTGGCTTCAGTTGAAGTAACCGGAGGTTTAACTTCTGGTTCTGAATTCCCGGTTGGAACCACTACCGTTACCTGGATCGCTACAGATGCTTCTGGAAACACCACTACTTCAAGCTTTAACGTGACCGTTACCGATACCGAAGCTCCAGTAGTAAGCTGCCCGGAAAGTTTTACAGTAAGCACCATGGAAGGTGAGAATTACGCGATCGTTGATTTCGCACCGGCTACAGCCACTGATAACTGTGAGGTAAGCATTGAGCAAACTGCCGGCCCTGTTTCAGGATCTCAGTTCCCGCTTGGAACCACCACTGTTACTTTCACTGCAACCGATGCAGCTGGAAATACTACTGAATGTAGTTTCAGCATCACGGTTGAAGATTCTGAAGCTCCTGAACTTACCTGCCCGGCAGATATGGAAATGGGTGTGGATGCCGGAGTTTGTGGAGCAGTTGTAGAATTTGACATGCCTACTGTAAGTGATAATTCCGGAAACGTTGAATTAGTACAAACTGGAGGCCCTGCTTCAGGCGAAGTATTCCCGGTTGGAACAACCACCGTAGCCTTCACTGCTACCGATGAGGCTGGAAATACCGCTACTTGTAGCTTTACCGTAACTGTTAATGACGATGAAGCACCGCAAATCGAGCAAAAAGACGATATAACTGTAAATACCGATTCAGGAAGCTGCGGAGCAGTCGTAGACTATACCGCTCCCGAAGCAACCGATAATTGTGGAATCGAAAGCCTTGTTCTTACAGGTGGATTGAATTCAGGTTCTGAATTCCCACTGGGAGACACTGTAGTAACCTATACTGCAACCGATTCTAATGGAAACACTACCACTTCAAGCTTTACCGTGACCGTGGTAGATAACGAGGCACCGGCAATCGAGTGTCCTGAAAACATAGATCTGATAGTAGAAAGAGGCACCACTTCTGCCACTGTGGAATACGATGCGGTTACTACTACCGATAACTGTGAAGGAACTACTATTGAGCTTATCGAAGGATTTGCATCTGGTGAAGAGTTCCCATTAGGTAGCACAACTGTAACCTACAGGGTAACCGATGCAGCCGGAAATACTGCAGAATGTTCGTTCACTGTAAGCGTGATGGAGGAAGAACTTCCTGATGCACCCGCAGCACCGGTGGCTAACATAAGCATTCCTGCTACCTGTGAGGATCCGTTTGGAGCCATCACAGTAGATACTCAGGAAGGTCTTACTTACAGCATCGATGGGGAGAATTACCAGGAAAGCGGAGTATTTGACATGTTGGAGCCTGGAACTTACGAAGTGACCGCCAGAGATGAATTTGGTCAGGTTTCAGAAGTAACCGTTATCACTATAGATGCACCTGTAGCCGAGGAGATCGAAGTAGCACCTTCACCTCAATTCTATAATGATGGAAATGTAACTTCCTTTGATCTTTTTGAACTGCTGATCGGCGATGTAGACCAGTCTGGAACCTGGGTAGATACAGATGACTCAGGAGCCCTGGATAATGGATTTATCAATCCGGCTTCAATGGAACCAGGTACTTACTTTTTCACTTATGAGCTGGAAGGCAACTGTCCTTCAAGCACCGAGGTGAGTGTGACCATTCAGGAAGCTGAAGTGCTACCATGCGAACTAGAGGATATCAGGAACAGTATTTCTAAAGCAGTGACACCAAACGGTGATAACAGGAACGATTTCTTTGAAGTGGATCTGGATACAGATTGTGGATTCACCTATGATGTGAAAATATTCAACCGTTGGGGTGCAAAAGTATTCGATGCACAGAATTACCAGAACAACTGGGATGGCTATTCAGATAGCTCTTTTACCAGCTCTAACCAGCTGCCATCAGGAACCTACTATTATGTGATCGAAATACGCAACAGCGATTTCGCACCAATTCAAGGATATATCTACTTAGGAACAAAATAAAAAAGGGAAACCATGAAAAAAGTATACCTAATCATATTGATTTTATTTGTTGCAGCCCCAGGATTTTCGCAACAGCTCCCTCAATTCACGCAGTATATGTATAATACGATCTCCATAAACCCTGCCTATGCCGGTAGTAGAGATGGATTCTCGATAGTGGGTCTTCACAGAAGTCAGTGGGCCGATTTTGAAGGAGCTCCAACAACCCAGACACTTTCCGTTCATTCTCCTTTGAGAAATGACAAGGTTGGTTTAGGATTGTCTATTATTAATGATAATGCGGGTTATGAAAATTACACCTATGCATACGGTGATTTCTCCTACAGGCTGGATCTTAGTGAAGATGTGACCTTGAGACTTGGACTAAAAGCCGGTATGAGTTATTATAATCTTGAAGATGAACTGTTCACTGAGCCAGATGTTCTGAATGACCCATTTTTTCAGGACCAGTTAAATCGGTGGACTCCAAATTTCGGGCTAGGTTTTTATTTGTCGTCCCAGAACTGGTATATAGGAGGTTCTGCTCCTAAACTAATCAACAATGACAATAATGAGTTTAGTGAATATTTGGCTCTGGAACAGGTTCATTATTATTTAACAGGAGGTTACGTTTTCGATCTAAGCGAAAATGTGAAGTTAAGACCTACCACCCTGTTGAAGGCTACCAAAGGTGCACCACTTTCAGTTGATCTTTCAGCGACTACTATTTTCAATGAGAAATTCTATGTGGGAGCCAATTACCGAATTGATGATGCCATTGGAGGATTCCTGGACATTCAGTTATTTGACGGATTCAGGGCCGGCTATGCCTATGAATATCCAATTTCAGATATCAGACCGTATACTTCAGGTTCTCACGAGATCCTGTTGATCTATGAATTCAGATTTAAAAAGACCAGGTACAAATCACCCCGTTTCTTCTAATCTAAAGCCTGTTTATTATGAAAAACTTTTACTTTTTACTCCTGATAATTTTCTCCTGCTCATTTGGCATGCAGGCTCAGAAATCAAAACAAAAGAAAGCAGATAGACTATTTGATGAATTTGCCTACCTGGAAGCGACCGATGTTTATAAAGAACTCATCGAGAACGATTATAATGTGGTCTATAACAGCAAAAAATTAGGCGATGCCTATATGATGCTGAGAAGTCCGGAAAACGCTGTATTCTACTACGGGGATGTGATCCAGGATTCAACGCTATCTCCTGAATATTATTACAAGTATGCCCAGGCCCTGAGAGGAACCAAGCGTTACGACGAATCCAGAGAATGGTTGAGAAAATACCTGGAATCTGGAAGAAACTCGGGTGAGATCAGGGAAATGATCGAAAAGAAAGAATTCGATCTAAAGACCACTTACAAGGTAAAACCTTCAGAATTCAATTCCGGAGTAAGTGATTTTGGAGTGTTTGTGAAAGACGATAAGGTTTATTTCGTTTCGGCCCGTGCAGAAGGCGTGGATGTTAAGAACAAAACCTATAGCTGGAATGGCGAACCATTTCTTGACATCTATGTAATGGATAAAGCATCCGGAACCGTGTCGCCTATTCCTGGAGATATCAACACCAAATTACATGATGGGCCTGCAATAGTGAGCCCAGATGGAAATACCATCTATTTTACCCGGAATAACTACCTGAACAATAAGGAAGGAAAACGAGATGATGATAAGACCAATCACCTCAAGTTGTATTCTGCAACTAACGAAGGCGGAAAATGGACCAATGTTAAGGAACTTGCTTTCAATAATAACGAATATTCAGTAGGTCATCCTGCGCTTTCCCCTGACGGAAAAACCCTTTATTTCACTTCCGATATGCCGGGAGGTATGGGAGGAACCGATATTTACAAGGTTTCTATCGATGAAAATGGAAATTTCGGTACTGCCGAAAATATGGGGGAACCAGTGAATACCGAATTTGATGAGAGCTTTCCGTTTATGGATACTGACGGAACGCTTTACTTCTCCTCTAACGGACATGCGGGACTTGGTTTGTTCGACATTTTTAAACTGGAAGACGGAGAAGTTGAGAACCTTGGAGAGCCTGTAAACAGCAATATGGATGATTTCGCCTATTTTCAGGTGGCTGATTCCAAAGAAGGATATATTTCCACCAACCGTGAAGGCGGAAGTGATAACATCTATGTATTCGATAAATTAAATCCGTTGGTGCTTCAGGGCCAGGTAACCGATGCCGTGAATGGGAACCCTATTCCCCAGGCAACCGTTAGGCTGATGAATCAGGAAGGTGAACAGATCGCTTTCCTTGAAACCGATGAGGATGGGAATTATAAAACCGAAGTCAACAGGAATACCTCCTACCCTATTGAAGCAAAAGAGATCGAGTACGAAATGTTCAACGGTTCGGTGAATACAGATAATACTGATGATCAGGATATCCTGGAATACGACATTCAGCTAAATCCTGTAAAGGATGTGGAATATCTGGCTGAAATAGAAAATATCTACTTTGATTTCGACAAGGCTACCATACGGCCAGATGCGGCAGCAGAACTCGACAAACTGGTGAACCTGATGCAAAACGAATATCCAGATCTGGTGATCGAAATTGGGTCGCATACAGATCGTCGCGGATCGGATGCCTATAACCAAAAATTGGCAGAAAGAAGAGCCAGGGCAACATTCGATTACCTCGTTTCAAAAGGAGTGGCTCCTGAACGCATAAAAGAATATAAAGGCTACGGAGAAAGCAAACCGGCCATTGAATGTGATCGTTGTACCGAAAAAGACCACCAGTTGAACAGAAGATCAATGTTCAGCGTGGTAAAGATGGACTAACTAACCTGAATGAAAAGAGGTTTTCTGAATAGCTAGGAATCCCCAGATCTATCCGAATCACCAGGGATTCTGCAAATGTTCAGTTTACCTCTTTCTTTTTTATCATTGGAAAAATTTAAAATCTTTACTACTTAAATCAATTTACCCTAAGAAGTTTAAGAGAAATCGACCCCTACAAATCGATGCAAATGAAAAAGGTTCAGCCTCTAGCCTGAACCTTTTTCTATTTATAGCATTTTAGAAATCCATCTTCCACCTTTATTCGTTAATATTTAAAGATCAGGTTAACTTTCAAGATTGTTTAGAATGAACTTTAACTAAATTTGGCATAATTGCTGCATAATTTGCAATGATTATGAGTAAAAGCAATTCAATATATAATATTTATACTATGAAGAAGGTATTAATGATGCTGGGTATAGTTGGTTTTTTGTTTACCTCCTGTGAGAAGGATGAAGACAATTTTACCGAAACCACTTCAGAAAATAATGCTGAGAATACAACAGATATTTCAGAAGATCTTGAAATTGAAGATTTTGTGTATTCCGGTTTAAATGAGATCTATTTGTATAAGGCTGAAGTGCCTGAACTGGCAGATTCTTATTTCTCCAACGATTCTGATAAGTTCGAATACCTGGATAATTTCTCTAGCCCGGAAGAACTGTTCGACAACCTACTTTACAGCCAGGACCGCTTTAGTTTTATTACCGACGATTACGAGAGTCTGGAGGAGCGATTCCAGGGAATAAGCGGTAGTACCGGGATCAAATACGGAATCGGGCAAATTAGCGGCACCAGTAATATTTTTGGATTTATCCAATATGTATTGCCCGGCACATCGGCTGATGAGGCCGGACTCGTTCGCGGAAACATTTTTACAGAGGTAGATGGGCAAAGTCTTACGATGAGCAATTTTCAAAATTTGCTAAGTTCAAATTCGTTTACCATCAATGTAGGTGAAGTTCAGGATGGAACCATCATTCTTTCAGATAGAACGGTTACCCTAACCGATGACCCGTATACCTCCAACCCTGTTTTTATTTCCGAAGTATTAAACATCGAAAACAGAAAGATCGGGTATTTGATGTACAACAGCTTTATTGCCGATTTTGATGCTGAATTGAACGCAGCCTTTGCCGATTTCAAGGCGGAAGGAATTGATGACCTGGTACTGGACCTTAGGTATAACGGAGGAGGATCGGTAGTATCTGCCATCGACCTGGCCAGCATGATCACAGGGCAGTTTGAAGGTGAAGTCTTTATGAAAGAACAATGGAATGAAAAATACCAGGCTTATTTTGAAGAAAATGACCCTGAAAGAATCGTAAACAGGTTCGATTCATCCATCAGAACCGGCGAAGCCACCAATAGTCTTAATTTGAACAAAGTATATGTGCTTACCACGGGGGCGACGGCCTCGGCGAGTGAGCTCGTGATTAACGGTTTGGATCCGTATATAGATATCGTACAGATTGGAACCAATACCACTGGGAAATTCCAGGCTTCGGTAACACTTTATGATAGTCCTGACTTCTCCAAGGAAGGAAGAGATCCAGATCACACGTACGCCATGCAACCACTGGTTTTCAAATCGATCAATGCGGAAGGGAGATCAGATTATATAGATGGATTAACTCCTGATATCTCATTGACCGAGGACCTCGGAAATATGGGAATACTAGGTGATCCTGAAGAACCTCTGCTACAGGCAGCGATCAACAATATTCTGGGCAAGGCACCAGTAAAACAATCCACAGCCGCCTATAAATACAATCAACTGGGTGAATCTGGAATGAATGAACCTGGTTACCAAAGAATGTTCATTGAAGAACTTCCCCCAATACTAGACCCAAAAAGCTAGTAGGTCAACTTAGCTTGAAGAAGAAGATCCCGCTTTTGCGGGATCTTTTTGTTGGTAAAAACCGAAATTAAATAAAAAAAGGGCCAGCCTCTAGCCTGAACCCTTTTTTATCGATTTGGGGGGAAAACAAAACTTGCGGTTTATTTTTTTATAAAGATATTAGTGAAATAATTCTTTCCATTTTCATCCTGTCTAACCGAAATCCCAACATGGGTATGATTGGATTCGATATTCTCGCGATGACTTTTACTCTTTAACCAGGCGTCTACCACATCATCTGCGGTGAAATATCCAAATGCTACGTTCTCACTTACACTTTTAGCTCCAACCTTATTCATGATCGTAGATGCTCTTTGCGGAAAGTTATCATGGCTCACCTTACCCTGCTCGATCATATATTCATTATGACCTTCAGATTCTACGGAGAGTTCGGCCAAGGGCTTCAATTCCTGGAGACCAATCGCCTTTCTGTAAATATTAAGATCTTCTATGATTTCGACTTCAATGGCCGAATAATCATATTCTGCCTTCTCGGTCACGACCTGGTTATAGGCGGTCACATCATCATTCAGACTATCTTTTGAACAAGATGTAAGTAACATCCCACAAAAAATTAAATTAAGGCTGGTAAGTAGAATTCTTTTCATCGGTTAAAATGTTAGATTCAGGAAAGACTAATGTACATTTTTTACCGACTAAATGCATTATCGCATTAATAAAATACTAATTTTATTCAAAATTTAACAGTTTTTGTAGGAATTTACGTTAAATATTCGCCTTGTAATTCGATTAACGGCGCAGGATAGCAGAAGGAGATGAAGTGTTATTCAACGATAATTTCAGCTCCGTCGTCTGCAAGAACTACTTCGGGAAAGATGCTTTCCGCTTCCTGGCGGAAAAAACTGATATCGGTATAACGTGTAGAGTAATGACCCAGAATAAGCTTTTTAACACCGGCAAGTTTAGCGATGGTCGCAGCCTGTTTTGCTGTAGAATGCTTTGTAGGAAAAGCAAGATCCATTTCAGATTCCAGGAATGTGGATTCGTGGTAAAGCCCATTCACCCCTTCGATAAGCGGAACGATATCCGGATCAAAGACCGTATCACTGCAAAAAGCATAGCTTTTTGGCGGCGGCGGATCGGCAGTTACCAGGTGGTTTTCGATGAGAGTTCCGTCTTCAGAAACCACATCCTTGCCTTTTTTAAGACTATTATAAAGACTTACATCAATATTATATTTAACCGCCTCGTTGATAAGCAACTTTCGTTCACCAGGCTTTTCCTGGAATAAAAAGCCGTTGGTATAAATACGATGTTTGAGCGGAATGGTTTTTACCGTCACCGTCGAATCCTCGTACAATAATTCAGATTCCTTTGATTGAAGTTCGTGGAAGATAAGTGGATAGTTGGTCCAGGAATTCGCCAGTTTTAACTGTAACGTGATGATCTCTTTGATCCCTTTTGGGCCATATACATGAAGTTCATTTTCCCTGTTCAGTAGCCTGAAGGTTGAAATAAGCCCTACCAGCCCGTAAAAATGATCTCCGTGTAAATGGGAGATAAAGATATGCCTGATCTTTGAAAATTTCACCTTGTTTCTCCTAAGCTGGATCTGGGTTCCCTCGCCACAATCGATCAAAAACAGGTGGTTTTTTATTTCCAGTACCTGCGAAGTAGGATTCGTGAAACTACGAGGCGTGGCAGCATAACAACCTAAAATGCTTACTTTCATTGATCGGCTTTTTGATATCAGCGACTTTTAAAAACCCAGGTCGCGCTGGATCTCATCCATTTGTATCATATCTTCGGCTTCCTGCAGGGTGGGAACTACTATAAGTTCATCTGGCAGTTCATCGATGCTAATCGCATCGCTGATGATCACGAAACTATTATTCGAATTCCTGTGGAAATTAGATATTTCAAGAAATCCCAGGAAATGTTCCCTTTGAATGCCCTGGTGTTTTCGAAGATCTACTACCACATTCTTGTCTTTAAAAAGCTCTTCATTCCGGGTGATTTCAGAAGTAAAATCAGTTAGAGACTCCGCTTCATTTTCAATTAACAGGTAATTTTCTTTCTGGGTGGTTTTCATTTTATTCTCTTCTGAATTTCAGTTTAAAGTTAACAAAAACAGTTCGCTCTAAAAAGAAAGAACCTATTGCTTGATCTTCGCAGCCAGCAGATAGATCACGGCCATCCTAACAGCCACACCATTCTGAACCTGATCCAGAATGATCGCATGATCAGAGTCGGCCACATCGCTGGTGATCTCTACTCCCCTGTTTATAGGCCCCGGGTGCATGATAACGATCTCCTTTTTAAGGCTTTCCAGCAATGGCAGATTCAATCCGAATTGTTTTACATATTCCCGCGTACTCGGGAAATAGCTTATATCCATCCGTTCGTTCTGAACACGTAGCATATTGGCTACATCACACCATTCGAGTGCCGCTTTCAAATTGGTCTCTACGCCAACTCCAAGGGATTCGATATGTTTTGGAATAAGAGTTTTTGGCCCACATACCTTCACCTCAGCTCCCTGTAATTTCAGGGCGAAAATGTTGGAAAGCGCAACCCTGCTGTGCAGAATATCTCCTACGATCACCACCTTCTTACCGGCAACTTCACCAAGTCGCTCACGAATCGAATAAGAATCCAGCAATGCCTGGGTAGGATGTTCATGAGCACCATCACCAGCATTCACGATACTGGCATTTACATGTTTGGAGAGAAAAATACCGGCTCCGGGATTAGGATGGCGCATCACCACCATATCCACTTTCATGGAAAGTATATTATTAACGGTATCTATAAGGGTTTCTCCTTTTTTCACTGAACTGGATGCCGCAGAAAAATTGATCACATCGGCGCTCAATCTTTTTTCAGCGAGTTCAAAGGAAAGCCTGGTACGGGTACTATTTTCAAAGAAAAGATTGGCAATGGTGATATCCCGTAGCGAAGGAACCTTTTTAATGGGCCGGTTAATTACTTCCTTAAAATGATCGGCAGTCTTGAAAATTAATTCTATATCCTCCTTCTGAAGATATTTGATTCCCAATAAGTGCTTTACACTTAATTCGCTGCTCATTTTCCTTTTATTTTGAAATTAAATAAACCGCATCCTCCCCATCGTTCTCCTGCCAGCTTACCTTCACTTTTTCTTCGTTGATCGCATCTACCTGTCTTCCGTTATAATCGGGTTGAATTGGCAGATGCCTGCTAAACCTTCGGTCTATGAGGCTAAGGAGCTCTATTTCTCGAGGCCGACCAAAAGATTGAATGGCTGTTAATGCCGCCCTGATACTTCGGCCGGTATAAAGAACATCATCTATAAAGACAACTCGTTTGTCTTCGACTATAAAATCGATACGGGTCTTATTAGCTTCCAAAGGTTTTTCTCCTCTTCTAAAGTCGTCCCGGTAAAAGGTAATATCCAGCTGCCCGGTTCTAAGATCGGTTAAACCGTATTCTTGTTTCAGGATTTCTTCGATCCTTTTAGCCACGAAAATGCCCCTTGGCTGTATGCCAATTAGAACAGTATCCTTGAAATCGGTATGATTTTCTACTAACTGACACGCCAACCGATGGAGAATTATATGGATCTGGTTCGAGTCAAGCAGTACTTTCCGGCTCATAAGACGTATTGTAGATTGCAACAAAAGTAAGGTTTTTTTTGAATTCGCTCCTGCAGAATCGAGTATCAAAATCGGCTAAATACAAGTGCGTTTAAATTTTCGTACTTTAAATAACTAATTGAAATATATGTTTAGCACTACCGAAATTAGATGGTTCAGCAAAGAGCTAAGCCGGCCGGTATTGACCTGGTTTAATGATCATTGCTATCATTTCGATCAAACCGAAGCCAGAACAGATTATTATCTGCCGATAGAAAATCGTAAAGGAATCGGGATTAAACTTCGTGAAGGAAATATCGAGGTAAAACACCGAACCGGTGTTCCAAAATCTGCTGAAATCGTCGAAAATTTGAATGGCCTGATGGAATCCTATATCAAATGGAGCTTTAATGCTGCTGAAGACGATCCTTTGAGCAACCAGATCATCCATGAAAATAAATATGACTGGATCGCGCTTAAAAAGACCCGCCTGGGTTTTATCCTTACCGAAAAAGATTCTGAAGTAACACGGATGGAACTGGACGAAATAGTTGATTTTGGCTGCCAGGTTGAATATACCCGTGTTGAAACAGAGCAGGAGACATGGTATACCTTCGGCCTGGAATGGTTCGGAGACCAACAGCTCGAGATCCCTCCGGCATTCTTAAAAGACCTGTTGGGTTCTGAACAATTTCCTACAGATAGTTCGATGGGCTACGCCGACTTTATTCTGAAACTGGAACCTTCGAGTAATTTCTAGCGGCTTTTGTTATAGCTCGATATTCATTCTTTCAGAAAGGAATTGTACGATCGCTTTCACCACCACCTCTGTATCTTTTGATTTTATATCACTGCCAATAAAATGGGTACCGGGTGTATCTAATGCTTTTAAAACATTCAGCGAATCCGGGGTTGAAAACTGCCGGTGGTATTCATCATACACACTTACTTCCACATGCTGGTCTTCTTCGAGGAAATTTTCATGGTAATAAAGTGTGAGAACCGGACATTCTACCTTTTCAAAAACCGCTGGCCGCATAGTGCTATCTACTAAAAGCTGAAGATCCACCAGCGCTCTTGAAGGATAGATAGTATCCCAGTATTGGGTTGCGATCTCCTGTTCATGATCGATCTTTTTGTTTTCTCCAAAGGAAACGATCCTGGCGATATCATAACCCCACGGGGAGTTAAGAACAAAGGTTCCCGGCTGGTCATCTTCGAAATTCGGAGAAAGATTAATAAGTGCATGAACCATATCAGGATAGGCCGCAGCAAGCTTTGTCGCGAGCGTGCCTCCAGTTGACGTGCTGAGGATGATCGTTTTTTCACCAATGCGATTACCAATCATCAAAGCCTCTTTGGCCGACTCCCAGGCTTCCTCGGGCGAAAATGAATTTAATGAATGTGGAGCTCTAAGACCATGCCCGGCCCATCTTGAAAGATATAGATTCGCCTTCAGCGTATCGGCAACGATCTTGTTCACAGGATACCCATCCATATAGCTTCCAGCAAATCCATGTAAGTAAACAATGCTGAATTCTGTTTTCACCGGCTTTTCCTGAAACCACATTATTCGCGCCTCGTTATCTTCCCGGACAGGTTTGGCCTGTTCCTGTTTATCTATATAGCTCTCGAGTTTCTTAATATCTGAAGGTAATTCAGGTAGGTCATAGGAGTAAGTAGGTTCTTTTGGCACCGGTCCTGAAAAATAGCCAATAGCGAGGATAAGAAGGATGAGGCCGGGGATCCAGATGGATTTTTTCATTTTTCTTTTACTATTTCGTACAAGTATAAGAGTAATATTATTTTTAATTTGTCAAGCTTTCCTTAAATATAACGGAAGCTTTGTAAGAATATGGAATTTAAAACTTTAAAGGAAGTTAGCATTCAGGAGTTGGCAGGCACCTTCAACGAGGCTTTTTCAGACTACCTGGTACCGCTTCAGCTCACAAAGGAACAGCTTCAAAATAAACTTATTGCAGATGGTATCAAGCCTGAACACTCAGCCGGGGCGTTCCAGGATGAAAAGCTTATTGGCTTCATTTTACATGGTATTGGAGCCTATAATAATCGGCTAACCGCCTATAACGGTGGCACCGGTGTGATCCCCGATTTCCGTGGAAATCGAATTACCTCTCAGCTTTATGAATTTATTCTGCCAGAATTAAGAAAAAAGGGAATCGAACAGTCTGTTTTAGAAGTCATCACTACCAATCACAAAGCTTTAAAAGTTTATGAGACTATAGGTTTTAAAACAGAACGGGAGTTGATCTGTTTTAAAGCTGAAAATATTAATACAGCCGGTTCCCTTTCAGACTCCTTTAAATTTATCGAACCCCGAAAGATCAATTATGAGGAGTTATCCAAATTTTCAGATTGGACACCAACCTGGCAAAATTCATGGGAAAGCATTAAACGATCTGAAAATAATCTGAAATTAATTCAGCTGGAGAAAAATTCAAATGTTGTCGGATACTTAATTTTTAACCCGGAAAACGCCAGGATCATTAATTTCAGCATAAAACAGCCCTATAGAAGACAGGGCTTGATGAAATTTTTGTTTTCAGAGGTCAGCAAACGAGTTGAAAATAAAATGAGCCTATTAAATATAGATGCCCGGGCGACCGAAACCATCAATTTTCTTTCAGGTGTTGGTTTTAAAGAAAGCATTCGCCAGTACGAAATGATGCTAAAATTGAATTGACCTAAACTCGGCGGAACGACCTTCACAGTAACCTAAAATAATTTTTAGCCTTTAGCAAAGCGAAAGCCTTTTTGTTATTGGAATGCCTGGACTCTCCCTAAGATTGAATAGTTCCAGACATCAGTCTGAAAATGACACGCCTCCAAAGCCTGGAGTCTTTTTTTATGTAAGGCCTTTTATGAAAAATTCCCTGTAATTAAAATAATTTTAGTTGTAACAGTAACAAAAGATTCGCCCATGCGTCAATAGCTACATAAGTAATACTATAAATCATGAAAAAAATATTATTCTTTATTGGGATCTCCTTTTTGACCTTATCTACACAGGCAGAAGAAAAACGCATTACCACTTCAGATGGAGTGGAATTGTATGTAAAAGTTGAAGGCAAGGGAAAGCCCTGCCTGTACCTTCATGGAGGTCCGGGTTCGGGAAGTTACTGGTTCGAGAAATTCGTGGGTGACTTCATGGAAGAGAACTTCACCATGATCTACCTGGATCAGCGAGGTGTGGGAAGATCTGGAAGTCCGGAAAATGGAGATTTCAGCATGGAACGAATGACCCTGGATTTTGAAGAGGTTCGAAAAGCTCTAGGCTACGATAAGTGGTTAACTATCGGGCATTCCTTCGGTGGAATCTTGCAAATGGGATATGCAGAAAATTATCCGCAGGCACAGGAAGCCATGATGATGATCAACAACAGTCTTTCGCTGACGGACAGTTTTTGTAAAAGCTGGAATCCGAAGGCTTCAGAATTGATCGAAGAGGAATATACAGGTTGCGAGAATGATCCTATGAAAATCACGGAACGCTTGGGTTACCTGGTTTCAAAACTGAAAGAAAAAGATCTGTTCTGGAAAATGGCTTATGCAAAAAAGGAAAGTGAAGCCATTATGGATGCCACTTATGCTGAAATTGAAAACTGGAACTACGATTTTGGAAATGCTGCCTGGAATTATGAAGATTACATGAAAAACTATTTACCTGCTACAACGAACATAGAAATACCGGTCTTATTCTTCTACGGCACCACAGACTGGATGGTTGGGCCTGAGCATTATAAAAATGTGCATTTTCCGAATATGCTTTTATGGAAAAGCGAAGTAGGACACCTTCCTTTCCAGGAAAACAAAGAAGATTTCGAAAAGGCTATTCTAAGCTTTAAGGAAAAATATAATTTCAGTAGTTAAGAAATTAAATTTAGAGCATAAAAAAACCTCCTTAGTCGCCTAAGGAGGTTTTTAATTTATAAATTTTCAGGAATTATTTCTTCCCTTCCATTTTATCCTTCAGTGCCTGAAGATCAGCATTCACATCACCAATAGTAGTTTTCTCCTGGTTTTGTGCAGCGGCTTTCTTAGCAGCCTGCTTAACGATCTTCTGCTCTTCTTCTTTGTGAATTGCAGTATGAGAAGCTACCACTCTCTTGAATTCTTTGTTGAATTCAATGATCTGGAATTCAGCTTTCTCACCTTTCTTCAGTTTGTTACCGTCTTCTTTTTCAAGGTGTCTCTGCGGAACAAATGCCGTGATATCTTCGTTAAAGTCGATAGTAGCTCCTTTGTCTACGATCTCAGCGATCTCAGCAGTGTGGGTAGTACCTACACCGTAATCCTCTTCGTATTTATCCCAAGGATTGTCTTCGATTTGCTTGTGACCAAGACTAAGTTTTCTTCCTTCTACATCCAATTCAAGAACTACAACCTCAAGCTTATCACCTACGTTACAGAACTCAGATGGGTGCTTGATCTTCTTAGTCCATGAAAGATCAGAGATATAGATCAATCCGTCGATTCCTTCTTCCAGCTCTACGAATACACCAAAGTTGGTGAAGTTACGTACGATACCAGTGTGCTTGGAACCAACAGGGTATTTAGAAGTGATATCGGTCCATGGATCTGGAGTCAATTGCTTGATACCAAGAGACATTTTTCTGTCTTCTCTATCCAGGGTAAGGATCTGAGCTTCTACCTCATCACCAACGTTTACGAAATCCTGAGCAGATCTCAAGTGAGTGCTCCAAGACATTTCAGAAACGTGGATAAGACCTTCAACACCTTCAGCAACTTCGATAAATGCACCGTAATCTGCGATCACAACTACCTTACCTTTTACTTTGTCACCAACTTTCAGGTTCTCATCAAGAGCATCCCATGGGTGCTGAGAAAGTTGCTTAAGACCTAACTGGATTCTAGACTTAGACTCATCGAAGTCAAGAATTACTACGTTTAGTTTCTGGTCAAGTTCAACGATCTCATTTGGATGGTTAATTCTAGACCAGCTAAGATCTGTAATGTGTACAAGTCCGTCAACACCTCCAAGGTCAACGAATACACCGTAAGAAGTGATGTTCTTAACAGTACCTTCCAATACCTGACCTTTTTCAAGCTGCCCGATGATCTCTTTTTTCTGCTCCTCGATATCTGCTTCGATAAGCGCTTTGTGAGATACAACAACGTTCTTGAACTCGTGGTTGATCTTAACCACTTTGAATTCCATGTTCTTACCAACGTAAGCATCGTAATCACGAATTGGCTTCACATCGATCTGAGATCCTGGAAGGAACGCCTCGATACCAAATACGTCTACGATCATACCACCTTTGGTACGACATTTAATGAATCCGTTTACAACAAGGCTCTCATCATGAGCTTTGTTTACACGCTCCCATGCCTTGATAACTCTCGCCTTACGGTGAGAAAGGATCAACTGCCCGGTAGCATCTTCACGAACATCGATTAAAACCTCAACGTCGTCTCCAACTTTAAGGTCTGGATTGTAACGAAATTCGTTAAGAGAAATAACTCCTTCACTCTTGGCGTTTATATCGATAATTGCATCACGATCGGTAATATTGATTACCTTTCCTGTTACAACTTCGTCGTCTAAAGTGTCTACGAAATTTTCTTCAACCAGCTTTTCAAATTCTTCCAGCTTGTCATCGTCGATAGGATCGATTCCTTCTTCGTAATTGTGCCAGTTGAATTCTTTAAGGAATTTCTCAGGATTTTCCTGTTGTTTTTCAACTTCAGGTTGAGACTCGGCAGCCATTCCAGCTACGTCCTGTACCTCAAGATCCTGCTCTGTGTTTTTGTTTTCTTCAGCCATTACTGACTATAAAATTTGTATTCTGAACTTCCCCGGAAACCATTTCAGCAAAAAAGAAATTTCAGAAGTTGTTTATAATTTTGATTATCAATCCCTTTTGGATTTCCGGTCTTCTGCCAAAAAGGAGTGCAAAAATACGCAACTAAATAAAAAGGCACAACTAATATTCCAATTAATTGTGCCCTTTCAAATTTAATTTCAAAAGCTTAAGAATTCACCTCTTGGATCTTATCTTGAGCTATTTTCAGGATCTTTTCGAATTGTTCCTCCAGGTCCATATCAGAATTATCGAATTCTATGGCATCCTCGGCTCTAACCAACGGACTGTCTTCCCGGGTAGAGTCTAAATAATCTCGTTCTTTCACATTCTTTTCCACCTCATCATATTCAACCTCTTCTCCCCTGGCTTTCAGTTCGGCATAACGCCTGTGCGCACGCTTTTCGGTAGAAGCGGTCATAAAGATCTTCAATTCTGCATCGGGAAATACAACTGTTCCGATGTCGCGGCCATCCATCACAACGCCTTTTTCCTTACCCATTTCCTGTTGCTGCTCTACTAGTTTTCTCCTAACCTCAGGAATTGCAGAAACCTGACTCACATGTTTAGACACCTCCATATACCTAATCTCTTCTTCCACATTCTCATTTTCAAGGTACATATCTGCCTTTCCGGTTTTGTCATTGAACTTGAATTCCAGGTCTACAAACGGCAGATGACGCAAAATCGCTTCCTCGTTGAAATTGGATTCGGAAACGAATACCTTTCTCATCATATATAGGGTTACTGCGCGATACATGGCCCCTGTATCTACGTAAATATATCCCAGTTCCTTCGCCAGTCTTCTGGCAACCGTGCTTTTACCTGTGGAGGAATGCCCGTCTATGGCAATTGTAATCTTTTTGTTCATTCAAATTTTACTTAGGCCTGCAAAGTTAAAAATTATATACAGCACCGTTGAGCGAATAGGCATTTATCCTTACATTAGATCAAAATGAACCGAAAACTACTTACAATCATCTTATTAACAGTCTTTTTGATTGGGGCCTATTTCAGTTACCCCAAAATCAAAAAGCGCTTTTTCCCTTATAGCCATATTGAGGAAGGAATTGATATGGATCCGGAAGAAAAACTGGTTGCGATTTATGACCCTGCCACACGGATTTTTAATAATAGCCCTGATATTACCAATATTGAACTGAGTCTTAAAGACGGTAATTGGAATATCGATTTCCCTAAGCTGAGCCAGTTAAAAAACAGGAAGCTTGTGCTTAGCATTAAACATTGGGAATTGGGAATCCTGGATCAGACCCTGAGAGGTGAGTTTGATAAAGAATTAAAAGTCTTCTTTGAAAAAATCAATGACCTGAAATTCGATGAAATTTATATACGTTGGTTACCAAATATGGAACTGAGCAATACCAATCCGTGGGGAAACCGTGGCGATGATTATAACCGGGTTTTTGAGAAAATCCATCAATTGCTGAATTCAGTAGCACCAAAAGCACAACTGCTGTGGAGCCCTGCCGGACAAACTGGATTAATGGAATATTTCCCGGGAAATTTAAACCAGGCCGCTGGTTTTAACCTTTCTGATGAAGAGAGCCGTATTTTTAATATGAGGTTCAGCAGCAAACCATTATTTATATTTTCTGAAGAAGCCTCGGTTGACCTCAAGGCCCTGGAAACGGAATGTCGATCGGTTGATTTTACGGTCTCCCAGGACCTTTTCATAGACAAAACAAGAACCTGGAATGAAGAGCTATTACTGGGAGCATACGATCCAGACCTGGAACACGTCCAAAAACCATATATAGAAATTGAACATATTTTTTCTGATTTTGAGGAAATCGAAAATGGAAATCTGGAAAAAAAATTAACCGATATAAAATCCCGAAATGCCATTCCTTTTGTCAGTATGGAACCTTTTGATCCTGTAAACAGGGAGAACAGAAAGGTTCTAACCGAGATCCTGGATGGAAAATTTGACCAATATATTGAGCAGCTTTATAAAATGCTTGACGAAATGGGCTCTACCGTATTTCTAAGGTTTGCCCATGAAATGGAGATACCAATTACCCGGTACCCCTGGCAGAGCCATCCTCCGGAACTTTACAATAAAAGTTTCCGGTATTTTATGAAACCGGCCTTATCCCGCGATTATATAAAAAAGGTTTGGGGCCCGGCAGGCGATAAAGGCAGCATGAACTACTGGCCTGGGGCAAATTATGTGGATTACATCAGTATGGCAATTTATGGTCTTCCAGATAAAGATATAACCGATCCCAAAGCCCAGGAAAGTTTTGGAAAGATCTACAATAGAAAAGACCGAAGGTTGCGCTATCTTCCCCGCCCGTATATCATTGCTGAATTTGGTGTGAAGGGTGATTCTGAATTTCAGAACCAGTGGCTGAAAGAGGCTGCGGAAAAGATCTCTTCAGAAAACCGAATTCACGCGGCCATATACTTCAATAGCCAGGACACACCAAAAGCATGGGGCGATATTGAGCCGCCAAAATGGAAAATTTCAGAAGACAGCTTTGATAATTTCGTTTCAGAACTAGGCAAAAAAAAGCACGGATCCTAAAAACCCGTGCTTCCATATAATCCTTTATAAAATTCTATAATTCCTTAGCGTATTTCACTTTTTCATCCAGAATAGCGATATCGATCACCTCGCTCATTTCCTTTACGTAATGAAAAGTAAGCCCCTGAAGGTATTCTTCCTTGATCTCTTCGATATCACGCTTGTTATCCTCGCAAAGGATGATCTCTTTAATCCTCGCTCTTTTGGCCGCCAGGATCTTTTCTTTAATTCCTCCAACCGGAAGCACTTTGCCTCTTAATGTGATCTCACCGGTCATGGCTATACTCTTCTTCACCTTCTTTTGAGTAAAGAGAGAAACCAGCGAAGTTAGCATGGTGATCCCTGCACTAGGACCATCCTTTGGAGTTGCTCCTTCCGGCACGTGAATATGTACATTATATTGATCAAAAATCGAAGGTATGATCCCCAGTCTTTCAGCATTTGCCTTGATATATTCCATGGCAATGGTAGCCGACTCTTTCATCACTTTTCCAAGGTTACCAGTTATGCTAAGATTACCCTTACCTTTAGAAAGAATAGATTCGATAAACAGGATATCTCCACCAACACTTGTCCAGGCAAGTCCGGTAACCACTCCGGCAACCTCGTTATTCTCGTATTTATCCCGTTCCATTTTCGGACTACCCAGGATCTCGAGGATATCTTCATTAGAGATCTTAATGTTGTATTCTTCTTCCATCGCGATATTTTTGGCTGCATATCGCACCACCTTTGCGATCTGTTTTTCAAGGCCACGAACTCCAGATTCCCTGGTGTAGCCCTCCACGATCTTTTCGAGCTGCTTTTTACCAATTTTCAGGTGTTCAGAATTTAGCCCATGCTCTTCCAATTGCTTCGGAAGTAAGTGCCTTTTCGCGATCTGCACCTTTTCCTCGATGGTGTAGCCGGTCACGTTGATGATCTCCATCCTGTCTCTCAATGCAGGCTGAATACTGCTTAATGAGTTACAGGTCGCAATGAACATCACCTTGGAAAGGTCGAAGCCCATTTCCAGGAAATTATCATGGAATTCGCTGTTCTGCTCTGGATCCAGCACTTCGAGTAAGGCTGAAGAGGGATCTCCGGCATTACCAATGCTTAACTTATCGATCTCGTCCAGCACAAAAACCGGGTTGCTGGTTCCAGCTTTCTTTAAACTCTGAATGATCCTACCCGGCATGGCACCGATATAAGTTTTCCTATGCCCGCGGATTTCTGCCTCATCACGTAGTCCTCCCAAAGAAATTCGAACATATTCTCTACCCAAAGCTTCGGCTATAGAACGCCCCAAAGAGGTCTTACCAACTCCCGGAGGTCCATAAAGACAAAGAATGGGCGACTTCATATCGTTACGCAATTTCAAAACTGCCAGATATTCGATGATCCTTCTTTTTACATCATCAAGCCCGTAGTGATCGCGGTCCAGAATTCGCTTCGCTCTTTTAAGATCGAATTTATCCTTGCTGAATTCATTCCACGGAAGATCCAGGAACAGGTCTAAATAATTCCTTTGAATGGAATATTCGGCAACCTGTGGATTCATTCGCTGCATCTTGGAAAGTTCCTTTTCAAAATGCTGCTGGATGTTCTCATCCCATTTTTTATCCTTAGCTCGAATTCTGAGTTCCTCGATCTCTCCTTCATGAGAAACACCACCCAGTTCTTCCTGTATAGTCTTTAACTGCTGGTGAAGGAAATACTCTCGCTGCTGCTGGCTCATATCGCTTTGAACCTTGCTCTGGATATCGTTCTTCAACTCCAGTTTCTGGTTCTCGGTATTCATATGCTTCAGCGTAGCAAGTGCGCGCTCCTTCAGGTCGTTCATCTCTAGCAATTTCTGCTTTTCATCCACACTTAAGCTCATGTTGGAAGAGACAAAATTGATCAGGAACGAATTGCTTTCAATATTTTTGATCGCAAAAGATGCTTCCGAAGGGATATTCGGGCTGCCTTTAATGATCTGCAGGGCGAGATCCTTGATAGACTCGATGATAGCGCTGAATTCTGCATTGCCCTTTTCGGGTCTGTTTTCAGGAATTTCAGCCACAGTCGCATTCATATAAGGCTCTTCGGTCATTACCTGCGTAATCTGGAACCTCTTTTTACCCTGGATGATCACGGTGGTGTTACCATCTGGCATTTTCAAAACCCTAAGAATCCTGGCCACCACACCAACTTTATTGATATCCTTGGCCGACGGATTTTCAACTTCCTCATCTTTCTGGGAAACCACTCCAATGATCTTGCTGCCATTATTCGCTTCATTGATCAATTTAATAGAGGCATCGCGCCCAGCTGTGATAGGGATCACCACCCCTGGGAACAGTACCGTGTTCCTTAAAGGAAGAATAGGAAGGGTTTCTGGTAGATTTTCCTTATTTATTTCCTCTTCATCTTCAGGAGTCATTAAAGGAATTAATTCAGCATCCTCATCGATTCCCTGCAATGACAAACTGTCAATATTCATAAATTTCGTTTTCGCCATAGTTATATTGTAAGTCAAACTGTCATCAAAACCAAACTTTCCAGATTTTGACAAGTTATTTGAAAAGCCTGATTAGTAAGGGCTTCTTTATTATTTTAGATTTTCTATTTCAAATACTCAATTCTTATGCCATGCTTTTTTAAATTATTTTTTCAAAAGTGTAACAAAGTGAAATCTGCTTCATCTTTATTACAGAAACCAAGTTTTAATTGACACCAACCATCACACATATTAAAGACCTGGTAGAACGTTGCCGTCATGGCGAACAGCGAGCTCAAATGGAAATCTATGACCGCTATTATAAGGCGATGTATAATACCGCTTTTAGAATAACCGGTCATTCGGCAGAAGCTGAAGATGCGATGCAGGAGGCTTTTTTAAGCGCCTTTACAAAGATCGACAGTTTCAACGAAACCTCCACCTTTGGAGCCTGGTTAAAAAGGATCGTGGTAAACGAAAGTCTTACCGCCTATCGCAAAATGGACAGACTGGGTGAAGTGAGTTATAACGATGAGCTTAAACATGAAGCCGATCATGACGGGGTAGTTCTGGACGAGAACGATGAGAATTCAGCCAGAGTGAAAAAGATCCTCAACGGGATTAAATCACTTAAAGAGAATTATCGACTCGGGCTTACACTGCACCTAATTGAGGGCTACGACTACGAGGAAATTTGTGAAATAATGAATATTTCTTATGCCAACTGCAGAACGATGATTTCCAGGGCAAAAGAAAGTTTAAGAAAAAAATTGGAGCATCATGAAAAATAATGACTTTGATAGCATTTTTGAGGGACTTGATTTTGACATCCAGGAACCTCACTCTGGCCACAGAGAGCGATTCTTCAAAAAACTGGATCGCCAGCAGGAACAGCCTGTGGAAAAAGGCAGGGTTCGTAAGCTATGGCTGCCAGCTATGGGAATCGCAGCGAGTTTCCTTGTAGCCTTTCTATTATTAGGCGAAGTGTTTGGAACCAACCTGAATGCGAAATCAGCCGACCTGGCCAGTATCTCTCCTGAAATGAAACAAACCCAGGAATTTTACACGGGGCTGATAAGCCGGGAACTGAACGCTCTTAAAGCCGAAAAGTCTCCTGAAACCGAAGCAATTATCAATGATGCCCTTACCCAGATGGAAAAACTGGAGAGCGAATATGAAAGCCTGAAGAAAGATCTGGCCGATAGCGGTAAAGACAACCGGGTAATTCATGCGATGATTCAGAATTTCCAGCAACGCATCGACCTTTTGAACAACGTACTTTCTCAAATCGAAAATATTAAAACACTAAAGACTCAAAATCATGAAAGCAATATTATCTAGTATCATCCTTTTTGCGGTGCTGGCCCCCGGCATCCCTTCCTTTAACAGCATTACGGGAAAACCCGGAATCATGGAAGTTTCTGAACTGGAAGGCAAACACACCAGGGAAAAGAAACTCAAAAAAGAGTTCCAGGTGAATGCGAATTCAGATCTTAGCATCAAAAACAGTTATGGAAATGTAGATATCACGACCTGGGATCAGAATCGCGTGGTCATTGAAGTGATTATTAAGACCAATGGAGACGATGAGGAAAAGGTTGAAGAAAAACTGGAAGACATCAATGTAGAATTTAATCAAACCTCATCTGGAGTGAGTGCTCGTACCCGGTTTTCAAAAGAAGAAAAATCCTGGTGGAAAGAGATCTTCAGCGGGTTCAATAACGTGAACATGGAGGTAAATTACATAATTCGTGCTCCTGAAAGCAACAACCTGGACATCGATAATGATTACGGCGGAATCTATATTGATAAATCCACCGGAAATGCAAAGATCAGCTGTGATTATGGAAAGATCGATATTGGTGAACTAAGAGGTCGCTCTAATTACCTGAATTTCGATTATACCCGAAACAGCCGCGTGGAGTATGTTACCAATGCCGAAGTGAATGCCGATTATTCTGACTACCTGATCGAAGAAGCGGAAAACCTTATTGTTAATGCTGATTATACCGATTCCAAGATCATGAAGGTGTCAAAGCTGGAGTTCAATTGCGACTACGGAAGCGTGGAAATCGATAAGGTAAAGGTACTTATTGGAAATGGGGATTATCTCACTACTAAGATCAACAGGTTGTTCACCTCGGCAGACCTGACTCTGGATTACGGATCCCTATCCATAGGAAAGGTGATCAAGGGAGCCAGGAATATAAATATAAATACAGATTATGCCGGTGTGAAGCTTGGTTATGACAACGAGATGAACTTTAGATTCGACGTGAAGACCTCTTACGGAAGCATTAAGGGAACGGAGGGTCTAAACCTGGAAAAAAGCAACCAGGGCAATACCAGCAAGAATATTTCAGGTACTTATGGATCTGGAGGAAACGCAGCAGCCTTTAACATCAATACCAGCTACGGAAACGTTCAATTTTCAAAACAATAATCATCAATCTTAAAATGTAAAACAATGAAAAAATCAATCTTAATCCTCGCCGCCCTGTTCATCACCGTAACCACAGCAAACGCACAATGGTGGCGATCAGAAAAAGTGAAAGGTAACAGAGATATGCAAACCAAATCCCGCACCACCGATTCTTATGACGAAGTCAAATTAGTAGGATCGTTTAATGTTGAATTGGTTTCTGGAAAAGAAGGAAATCTTAAAATAGCGGCCGAAAGTAATTTGCAGAAATACATAGTAACCGAAGTAAAGAACGGCGTATTAAAGATCACCACCGAGAAAGGTGTAAACCTAAACCCAACCAAAGAGGTAAAGATCACCGTTCCTTTTGAGAGTCTTTCCAGACTGTCGGTTACCGGGTCTGGAGAAATGTGGAACAGAGATGTATTGAAAGGATCTGATCTAAAGGTTGAAGTTACCGGCTCGGGCGACATGGTTCTGAAGCTTGAGGTAGAAGACCTGGAAGGAATCGTTACTGGTTCTGGAGATATTGAACTGGCTGGTAGAAGCCAGTATTTCGATTGCACAGTGACCGGTAGTGGAGATTTCAAGGCCTATGAACTGGAAGCTCAGGATGTAAAAGCAAGTGTTGCGGGTTCTGGAGACATTCGCGTACATGCGAAAAATTCTTTGAAGGCTTCTGTAGCTGGTTCCGGGGATATCAACTTTAAAGGAAGCCCTGAAAAACAGGATTTCAAGACCTACGGCTCTGGACGAGTTTCTTCCAACTAAGAAAAAAACTACTAAAAAATTAACCACGCTTTAGCGTGGTTTTTTTATGCCGATTTTACAACTCTTGGAACTCTTAGAAGCAACAATACGCCAGCGATAAAAAAGATCACCAGGAACAAAATCGAATTTCGGATGCTGCCAGTAAGCTGGGCAACCAAGCCATACAGGAACATTCCTATCACGATCCCGATCTTTTCGAAAACATCATAAAAACTGAAGTAACTCGCTGTATCAACTGCATCGGGAGGAAGCATTTTAGAATAGGTAGAACGGGATAAGGACTGAATCCCTCCCATCACCAGCCCAACCGAAGCAGCTGCAAAATAGAACTGAAATGGTGTAGTGATAAAATAGGCGTATCCACATATGGCGATCCAGATAAGATTGATAAAGATCAGGATCTTGATATTCCCATATTTAATGGCCAGCCGTGAGGTTAAAGTAGCACCCACGATCGCCACAAGTTGAATGAGAAGTATGCTTATTATCAGTCCAAAAGTAGAATCCTGCTGCCCCCAGTCTAATTCTTCGATACCAAAATAGGTGGCTACCAGCATAATGGTTTGTACCGCCATGCTATAGACGAAGAAAGCTCCAAGATATCTTTTAAGGACTTTATTCTCTTTTAAAGCTTCCCAGATCCCTTTTAGTTCACGAAATCCATTAAAAAGTATATTCCGGGTTAATCCGGATTTTTTATTTCCTTTAGGCAGATAGTAATAGGTATACTGGCTGAAACCAATCCACCAGATCCCGGTGAGCACAAAAGAAATACGGGTTGGCAGCCCCTCGCTTTCAAAACCGAATAGATCATGGTACAGGATCATAATGAGACAGATCACCAACAGGATCACACTCCCGATATACCCAAGAGAAAAGCCTTTGGCACTCGCCTTATCCTGCTGTTCGGGATAGGCGATATCAGGGAGATAGGAATTATAAAAGACCAGGCTGGCCCAGAAGCCTATCAGTGCAAGAAAATAACAAAGCAGTCCAAACCAAAGTGTCTCCAGGTTAAACCAGAACAAACCTATACAGGATATAGCTCCGAGGTAACAAAAGAATTTGAGGAAATTCTTTTTATTACCCACATAATCGGCGATACCAGAAAGGAAGGGACTAAGAAAGCTAACCACCAGAAATGCCAGGGCTGTCACATAGCTAATCAAGGCATCATTATTAAAATCATAGCCTAGAAAGTGAACCGTATCATCTAAAACCTTTCCGTTCTCGTCTTTCAGAATGGTAAGGGCTCCATAAAAAATAGGAAAGATAGCAGAGCTAATTACCAGACTATAAACCGAATTGGCCCAATCGTAAAAAGCCCAGGCAGTGATAAGCTTTTTACTTCCTTTTGGCAGTTTCTTCATTCCCTAAAAATAGAAAAAGCCACTGAATACAGTGGCTTTCCCATTTATATTTTTTGAATTCCTTATTTGAAACTGGTCACTCCATATTTTCGAGCTTCAGCTTTTGCTTCTGGAGCCCACTTCTGAAGATTATTGATCCTTGTCTGGTTAGAAGGGTGAGTGCTCAGAAATTCTGGTGGCGCCTGTCCCCCGCTGTTCTGCTGCATTCTTTTCCAAAGTTCAGCAGCTTCATCCGGATCATAACCGGCTATGGCCATCATGGTAAGTCCTATACGATCTGCTTCCGCTTCATGGCTTCGGCTAAAAGGTAACATCCCTCCTACCGTTGTACCTAATCCATAAGCCTGGGCTATGATCTGTTGTGTGCTTTCACTTCTTCCGCTGGCAGCAACACCTACAACCGCGCCACCAACCTGTTGCAACTGGGCTGCACTCATACGTTGTGCACCGTGGTCTGCAAGTGCGTGAGCGATCTCGTGAGCCATAACGGTAGCCAGGCCACTTTTGGTCTTGGCGATATCCAGTATTCCTGAAAACACTACCACCTTACCTCCAGGCATGGCAAAGGCGTTAGCCTGGTCATTTTTCACAAGGTTGAATTCCCATTCAAAGTCCTTCATAAAGCCCTGGTGACCATTCGCATTCAAATATCTTTCGGCAGCATTTACAATTTCATTACCTATTTGCTTCACCGCCCTGGATTCTTCTGTGTTCCTAATTACCTCCGCTTCGGATAGGAATTGATTATATTGTTCAAAGGAAGCAGGAAACAATTGTTCATTGCTTACAAAGTTCAGATCTTTTTCACCTGTAAAGGGATTCGACTTACAGGCAACCACTAAGATCAGTATTCCAAAAGCTATAAATAAATTTTTAAGTTTCATATTTATTGGGTTTAGGTGGTTAAAATTACAAAAGCTAAATACCCGTCCATTTGTGTTTAAGTAGGATTTAACAGTTAAGATTTACCCAAAAACGGTACCAATCTTGATTTTATCTGGTTTCAGGCAGCCAAAGAATCATTGAGAATTTCTAATTTTGCCAGGCTCAAGATCGCCTGAATTCTTAAAAAATGACTAAAGAAACCAAAGATAAACTGCCTGTTCAGCAATTGCTGGTACCGGGTTATATCTTAAAAATATCACGATTTCTATCCAAAGTTTCACCTTTCGTGGCCAGCCGGTTCGCGGCACGTTTATTCCTAACACCATTTAAATACAGGTTGCCGGAAAGAGAACGGGAAATGTTCGAAGAATCCAGCATCAGGAAAGAACAGGTTCCTTCTATAGATCGTGAGATCGTTATCTATGAGTATGGAAAAAGTGAGAAGCGAATTTTACTGGTACACGGCTGGAGCGGCCGGGGCACCCAGTTGTCCAAAATAGCCAAAGCTTTAAAAAAGGAAGGCTATTCAACAATCAGTTTTGATGCTCCCGCTCATGGTGAAGCTCCCGGAAAGATAAGCATGATGCCTTTCTTTATTAAGAGCGTTCATTACCTGAATGAAAAATACGGGCCATTTGATGCGGTGATAGGGCATTCGCTTGGGGGAATGTCTTCCCTTAGGGCAATCTCTGATGGCCTTAAAACCGAAAAACTGATCATAATTGGAACTGCGAACAACGTGACTAAAATAACCCGCGATTTTGCTGAAAATATGCAGATGAGCCAGGAAGTTGCCAGGAGAATGAAGAATTACCTGGATGAAAAATTCGGCCAGGATATGGATGACTATTCAGGAGCGGTTTCAGCTAAAGGAGTCCAGGTTCCTACCCTGGTCATCCATGATGAGCAGGATGTTGACGTAGATGTAAAAGATGCGTATGAAATTCATGATGCACTGCCCAACAGTGAAATCATGATCACTAATGGACTTGGACACCGCAGAATCCTTGGTAATAAAGAGGTAATTAACAAAATCACAACTTTTATCACGGCACAATCTTTGTAATTTTAGAGAAAAGATTGTCATGACCCGTTTATTTATTACCGCATTTCTAAGCATCTTCTTAATTAGCTGTAATGGAAATGCCCAGAAATCTGAAAAGAAAACTTCTGAAACCTACGAGGTAACTAAAACTAAAGAAGAGTGGAAAGAAATTCTGACTCCTCAGGAATTCGCTGTACTACGTGAAGCTCAAACCGAACGTCCATTTTCAAGCGATCTGCTCGACATTAAGCAACCTGGTACTTTCGTATGTGCCGCTTGTGGAAATGAACTTTACGAAACCGAGCACAAATTTGAAAGCGGAACTGGCTGGCCAAGTTTTGACCGGGCCATTGATGGTGGCGTGGCTTATGGCAGCGACACCAAACTAGGCTACCAGCGGGATGAAGTACATTGTGCCCGATGCGGGGGACATTTAGGTCACGTTTTTAATGATGGACCTGAAGAGACTACTGGAAAAAGGCATTGTATAAATGGAATAGCGATGGATTTTAAACCTGCAGAAGGAAAATAAGATGAAAAAATATAAAGTAGAAAAATCCCCGGAAGAGTGGAAAAAAAAGCTGAGCCCGGAGCAATACCGAATTCTTAGAGAGAAGGGAACTGAAGCTCCACATACCGGAGAATACAACCTTCATTTCGAGGAAGGAACCTATAAATGCGCAGCCTGCGGCGAGAAATTGTTCGATAGCGATGCTAAGTTCGAAAGCGGTTGCGGGTGGCCAAGTTTTGATGAAGCCATCGACGGAAAAATAGAATATATTCAGGACCGTAGCTTCGGAATGATACGTACCGAGATCCTTTGCGCGAACTGCGGAAGTCATCTTGGCCACGTTTTTGATGATGGTCCTACAGATACCGGTCAGCGTTACTGCGTGAACTCGGCAAGTATCGACTTTAATAAATAACTTAAATCAACGATTATGAAAAAATTTTTATCACTTTTTGCAATTTTTAGTCTGTTTCTGGTAGCCTGTGAAGGAGACCAAGGACCTCCGGGACCTCCAGGACAGGATGGGATAAATGTAGTTGGCCAAACCTTTGAGATCACTTTTGATTTTGACGATGAATACTCGGAGTTTGTAACTATTCCTGACGGCATCGAGGTACTGGAATCAGATATTATTCTGGTTTACCTTTTGGAATCTGTAGAGGACGGTGCCGACGTATGGAGCCCGCTTCCCCAAACCTTCTATTTCGATGATGGAGAAGTACAGTATAATTATAATCACACCACTTTTGATGTGAACATCTATCTGCACGGCCGTATAGACCTGAATACTCTTGGAACTGCTTTTACAGATGACCAGACCTTCAGGATGGTAGTAGTGCCTTCAGATTTTGCGTTGGACTCTGGAGTGGATATCAACAGTTATCAGGCTGTAAAAACTGCTCTTGATCTGGATAAAAAACCTGTTATGAAAGCGCAGCTTCAGAAATAAATATCATTAAATAATTTGAGAAGAGACCCATCCAATCCGGATGGGTTTTTTTTAAGTTTTTATCTCTTTCTGCCAGCTTTCAGTTTAAGCTTAAAATGTTTAAATTCGCAACTTCTGTAACCGATTCAAAATATACCGAATATGAGTAAATATGATATTATAGTTTTAGGTAGTGGCCCGGGAGGCTATGTAACGGCCATCAGGGCTTCACAACTTGGTTTCAAGACCGCGATCGTAGAAAAGGAAAGCCTGGGAGGCGTTTGCTTGAACTGGGGATGTATCCCAACCAAAGCGCTTCTAAAAAGTGCCGAGGTTTTTGATTACCTGAAACACGCCGAAGACTATGGTTTAAAACTGGAAAAAGCCGATAAGGATTTTGGAGCGGTTATTAAAAGAAGCCGGGATGTAGCACAGGGAATGAGCAAAGGAGTTCAATTCCTGATGAAAAAGAACAAGATCGATGTGATCGAAGGCTTCGGAAAACTCAAAAAAGGAAAAAAAGTAGAAGTTACCGATAAGGACGATAAGAAAAAGGAATATTCCGCAGACCATATCATCGTGGCTACCGGAGCACGCTCTCGTGAACTTCCAAACCTGAAACAGGATGGAAAGACCGTTATAGGTTACCGCGAGGCAATGACACTGGACAAGCAGCCAAAGAAAATGATCGTGGTTGGTTCAGGAGCCATCGGAGTAGAGTTCGCTCATTTCTATAATTCAATGGGCACCGAAGTGACCATCGTGGAATTCCTTCCAAACCTGGTACCTTTAGAAGACGAAGAAGTTTCCAAACAATTCGAAAGAAGCGTTAAGAAAGCCGGAATCAAGGTAATGACAAACTCTTCGGTTGAAAGCGTAGAGAAAAAAAACGGAAAAGTGATCGCCAAGGTGAAGACCAAGAAAGGTGAAGAAAAACTGGAAGCCGATATCGTTCTTTCCGCAGTTGGAATTAAAACAAATATCGAAAATATCGGGCTTGAGGAATTAGGCATCAAAACCGATAAGGATAAGATCGTGGTAGACGATTTCTATAAGACCAATGTTGATGGAATTTACGCCATTGGTGACGTGGTACATGGTCCAGCTCTTGCTCACGTCGCTTCTGCGGAAGGGATCATCACGGTTGAAAAGATCAAGGGAATGGATGTACAGCCACTTGACTACGGAAATATTCCTGGATGTACCTACGCTACTCCGGAGATCGCTTCAGTAGGTATGACCGAAAAGCAGGCTAAGGAAGCCGGTTACGATATCAAGGTTGGAAAATTCCCATTCTCTGCTTCAGGAAAAGCTAAGGCTGCAGGAAAATCTGACGGATTCGTAAAAGTGATCTTCGATGCAAAATACGGTGAATGGCTGGGCTGCCATATGATAGGTGCCGGTGTTACCGATATGATCGCTGAAGCTGTCTTAGGTAGAAAACTGGAAACTACAGGACATGAAGTTTTAAAAGCGGTTCACCCTCACCCAACCATGAGTGAAGCAGTGATGGAAGCTGTTGCAGCCGCTTATGATGAAGTGATACACATCTAAAAGACGTTAGACGTTAGGCTTTAGACGTTAGACGTTAGACGTTAGACGTTAGACGTTAGACGTTAGAAAAATAAAAAAATCCCGCTTCAAAAGAACGCGGGATTTTTTATTGGATGAATTTGAAACTATTGTCTTACCGATTCGATCAAGGGCATTTCACCCATGATGGATGCTCTTATTTCACTAAGAAGATAGTGCTCCAGCTGATAGAATTGCGCGGCAGGAACTGAGCCCACCTCATTTTTCATCTTTTTATAATACTTGCTGATGAGCTTATCGGTTTTCATGGAAAGGTCCATCGATTCCTTGATGAGCTGGTCTACATTTTCATTGCTCATACTCTCATAATTATTGGCATATTTCTCCAACAGGGAAATACGTTCCTTTCCCAGATCTTTTCGCTCCATTTCATATTCGTCATAGAGGCTCCAGAATGCATTTGAATTTGCATTCAGATTAATCATCTCTTTAACTGCTGCTCTTTTCTCCATTCCGAAAATAGATTGGATATATTCCATTTCATCTGGTGAAACCTGGGAGAACGAATGGAAGCTGAAAAGCAGCATCAGGCTGAGAACTAGTAATTTCTTCATAATTATCTTTTTTTAGATGGTTACACCACCTAATTTATTAATTATCAAAAAGATAGAATCTAAAGAAAAAATAAAATTTGTGTTGATATCTGAAATTAAGCCGCTTAAACTGGAATCAGGTCACAGAAACAGAATGCCGTATCCCAGGATTGGTCATCCTGAAAACAGTCGTCGTCATCTTTGGAAGGTGAATACGTTCGGTGTACCTTCTCTCCTATTTCGAATAGTACAGGCCCGGAAAAAATTGGTCCATCAAAAACGAAGCTGTGAAATTCCCCATTTTCACCACAGGGATCAACATTTTCAGGCAGATCATTAATGAATTGCTCATCGATGATCCTTCCGCAAAAGGAATCATCCAGGTATTTAGAATTGGTACAAACCACCACGGCCTTGAAACCGAGATTCACAAATTCTGTGATAAGCTCTTTGGTGTCTCTTTTCCATAATGGAAAAACAGCTTCCAAACCCACCAGTTTTAATTGATCTTCCCGGTATTCTTTCAGATCTTCCAGGAAAATATCTCCGAAAATACTATGTGTAAAACCTTCATTCTTCAAGCTATCAGTGGCCTGTTTCATCTTCCGGTTATACTCTTCCATCCCGGTTTCAGAAGGTAATTCAGAAATAAGAATTGGCAAATCAAGCTTTTCGGCCTGCTGAAGCAATAAGTCTTTCCTAACGCCATGCATACTAACCCGTTTGGCATCTTTATTAATCGTAGTGAAAAGCTTCTCGATGCTGAAATCCTGCTGCTTTTTGATATAATAAAGGCTTAGCGCAGAATCCTTCCCGCTGCTCCAGTTCAGGTAAGCTTTATTCATCCTTTAAAAAACTTTGAATGGCCAGGTCATAACTTTGCAGCCCGAAACCAACCACTATGCCCTTTGCATTTGGAGAAATATAGGATTTATGCCTGAAGTCTTCCCTAGAAAAGGTATTGGAAATATGAACTTCAACAACCGGAACATCTATAGCTGCCACGGCATCACCTATACCAACAGAGGTATGCGTATAGGCTGCAGCGTTCAAGATTATACCATCATAATCTTTCCGTGCCTGCTGAATCTTATCGATCAATTCTCCTTCGATATTGGTTTGATCGTAAGACAGTTCAATATTTCTGAATTTAAACTGAAGTTCTGAAAAGTAATCTTCAAAACTTTTGGTTCCGTATTTCTCAGGTTCACGTGTCCCGAGCAGGTTCAGGTTTGGGCCGTTCAGTATTAATAGCTTCATGCTCTAAATTTAGAAAAATGCAGGTATAAAGCTGGCATTTTAATTAGGAAAGCTTAAAATTTGGTTTTAATACCCAGGCTTAGAGGCTGAACCGGCATGAATTGCACCGGTTGAAAGGCTTCAGTATCTATTGAATTATACAAACTATGATATAACCTTCCCTCAATTTGTGTATTCTCGTTGAGATCATAGCCCAGACCAGCATTTAAACCAAAAGTATGCACTCTTTCGGTTTCCGGGGTATCATATCGGGCATACTGTATACCGCTGAAAATATAAAGATCTTCCTTAAACGGATAATACTTCAGGTTGAAGCCCGTTCCGTAGGCATTGATAAAAGGAGAATCCAGTGAGATTCGTTCAGGCCGGAGAGAAAGACCCGGTACAAGCGATTCAAGGCTGTAATTGTATCTATTGAACAAGCTTCGTTCTTCCATGAATTCTGAATTATTCTGAACCTGTGCACTTTTAACAGGATTCCCTGCCTCGTATTTCTGAAGGCTATTTTCCTCAAGTTCCTGGGAAAAACCTGCGGAGGCCAGAAAAATAATTGCAAGAATTAGTAAAGCTTTCATGATCAGTAATTTATTTACCTAATGAATTTACAAATTATATGAGCAGGAGTTAGGGCATTTAATAGTATTTAACGCTTGGCTATAAAAAAAGCAGGTTGAAACCTGCTTTTTTTAAGTAAGTGATATTCATTAGAATTTGTAACCTACTCCTAAGAATAAGCCATTTAATCTATTATCCTCACCATCCCGGTTCAATTCTCCCAAACGATTAGTAAGCTCAAATGAATATTTGGCGTCTATAAAGAAATTTTCGGTTATATGATATCCTACTCCCAGACCGAGATCAAGGCCAAATTTGTTGGCCGAATCATTTCCATTATTATCCAAAAGTATGCTTACCTGAGGTCCAGCCTGCAAAAAAAATGAAGATTCTGCGATATAATACTGAGCCATTACAGGGATATAAAGAAAACTGACTTCCTCAGCTTTTCCATAATTTACTCCCGGGGTAATATGGAAAGACTCGTTGATGGTAAAATCAGCTAGTGCTCCTACAAAAAATCCTGAGGCTGTTTCAGAACTTTTTGATCCTTCGAAACTATAGCTGGACTCTGCATTTAAGTAACCAGCAGTCAAACCAAATTTTGTTTCCTGGGCCTTTACTAGTTGAAATCCGGCAATAAAAAATACCGATAGAAATAGAAATTTTTTCATGGAAAAAGTTATTTAGATTAATAGGCGCTCGAAAATAGTAAAATTTAATTAAGTAACGGATAGGCCTAAAATTTATATGGATTTAGAACTTAAACTTGATCCCGAAACGAAGTGTCTGGAAACCTCCTGATTGACGGTTTTCGAATTGTTTTCCTTTATACCTGTCGGTCAATTCATAAGAGTATCTTCCATAAAGTGAAACCCGGTTGTTGATGTCATATTCCAGTCCGCCTGTAAGATCAAGTCCCAGGTCATTACCATAATCACCTAGGCCGGTTTCCTTGGTGATAACACCACGCATTAAATAATTCAATTCGGGTCCCATTGTAAAATGAAAATTGGAATCGAATAATCTATATTTTAATAAGGTGGCTAATCTTATGTTTTTAGTACCTGCAATCGAATAGGTAAGTTCAGAGGTCAAACCAAAATCACCTCCCAATTCGGTATCATAAGTGAGCCCGGCATAGTAGCCGTCGCCACCAACAGTATTCGTAGGGTCATCACCATAAAAAAGGTATCCCTCATAATCAACATTCAATGAGTTATACATATATCCAGCAGTAAATCCAAATTTGGAAGGTTTGTCATTCGAGTCGGTTTCCTGGGCGAATGACGAAAGAGAGGTCATCACCAAAATGGCAATTAATGAGAAATTTTTAAACATAGTAGTTTGATTTATAGATTAATTAATGAGTTGGATATAATTAGACTAGAATTTGAATTTAAGACCAAGCCTGAAGCCACTGTAAGATCCTTTATAATCATCTTCAAGTACACCTCCGTTATACCGATTGGTCAATTCTTCGGAGTATTTAAAATAAACGGAATATCTATTGGAAATATCATATTCCAATCCACCGGTTACGTTCAATCCAAAGCGATTTCCGTGATCATTATTGGGAGCATCAGAGTCAATCATTTTTATTTCTGGACCAGCCAGTAAGTGAAATTTTGAACTAAAAAGCCGGTATTTCAGTAAGGTATTTAATCTCCAATGATGAGCACCATTATAGGTGAAGGCCCAAAGGAACTCAGAACTTACTCCCAAATCCTTTGCTATTTCGGCATCAAAAGTAACACCCAAGAATAAACCTTCTCCTCCAATTGGCACTGTGCTAAATGGAATTGGCTGGTCGGTTTTATTGATATATTCTGAGTTTAATTCAGATTGAATATACCCTGCTGTAAAACCAAATTTGGAAGGTTTGTCATTCGATTCATTTTCCTGGGCCTGGACATAAAGAGAGCACATTGCGAAAATCGCAAGCAATGTCAATTTTTTAAACATAATTAGGTTGATTTCTTAAGTTAGTACTGGTTTTTCTATAAATACGATTGAAATATCAGGGCGTTGCAAACATAACGTTTTAACCTAAAAAAACAAGTGGCATCTCTGCATTCCAGAAAAACATAGAAAAAGAGACCAGGCCTTCTCCAGTCAGGCCATACCTGGCCTGGTGGCATTATAGCAGTTATCCAGTATTCTAAAATCCAAGCATAAAAAAAGCGGAAATAAAATTTCCGCTTTCCACATTAAGTATAAGTATTATCAGAACCTGAATTCGATTCCTGCGTTCACCGAGCCCACATTAGCTCCATCTGGTGAGATGCTTTCATAGTTCCCCACTAAATTAACTATACCCAGGTCCACTCCAACCTGTGGCCTGAAATAAAAGCCTCCATCATTTCCAAGTCCAATGGCATAACCAAGATCGGTTCCTACAAAGAGGATGGCCAGCAGGCGTAACCTGGCAGAAGCTGCTATGGGTAGATATTGAAGGTCGCCGTTGTCGAACAAGCCAAAATCGGTTCTCACATCATCATCAAAATAATGAGAATAACCTACCAATCCTCCCACATCGAGAAGATTGATCAAATTCACACGATAGGCGATCTCTGCACTTCCATGAAAACTGTAATCCTCAGTATCGCTAACCGGTACCCCGGCATACAAACCGGCCGTTAAATTTTTCTGGGCAGAGGCGGTCACCCCAAGAATAATCATTCCAAAAAATAGTAATAACTTTCTCATAATCAATACGTTTTGTTTAGTCCATCTAAGATAATAAAATTCTGAACCTAAACATATTAAATAAAAAATGCAGGAATTTTCCTGCATTTAATAAGATTAGTATTTTAGATATTTTTAGAACTGAAATCCAACTCCCAGCTGGAAACCATTGTTCTTGATGGCATCATCGTCAAAGCTATCGCTGTCGAAGGCATCGGTGAAGCCCTGAACATATCTACCATTCACGAAAAATCCATTGTTGAATTTATAACTGGCACCAAAGGCCCCACCAAATTCAAAGCTGGCAGCCAGTTCTGAGTCGGTTTCCAGGTTTATATTGTTGCTTTCAAAATCATACTCCTCCTCTACCAGGAAGTTAAAAGATGGTCCGGCTTCCAGGGCCAGTCCGTCAATGATATAAAACTTAGCGATTACGGGTACCTGAACATAATCCAATTGATACTCACCGGTAATCCGGTCACCAAAAAATACGCGAGTAGCTTCGGTTCCCTGGGTTGAGTACAAAGCCTCCGGCTGGATGGAAAATCGGTCACTTACAGGAATTTCAGCTAAAAGACCAATATGGAAACCGGTACGGCTGTTGTTCTCCTCGAAACCATTAGAGGTCATATTCGTAAAATTTACACCACCCTTTACTCCAAAATTCCAGTATTCCTGGGCCTGAGTGCCTGCACTAAATCCAAAAATTGCGATTGCGATTAATAAAAGTGTCTTTTTCATCATTTTTCATATTTATTTGTGGTCAAAAGTAGGTGGCATCCTGTTAAAAAATATTTAAGCCCTGGCTAAAGTATTCCTAAGCTTAATACACTTTATTCCTATATTTAACACATGAAATGGCAGCATGCATTGAAGGATTATCTTCATTATCTAAAGCTTGAACGCGGATTATCAGCAAATTCCATCGACAACTACAGTCTGGATGTAAGCAAACTCATCAATTACCTGGATGTTAACAAGATCAGCACCGGACCACTGGAAATTTCAGATAAAACGGTTCAGGAATTCATCTATGATGCTTCAAAAGGACTGAACGCCCGCTCCCAGGCAAGGCTGATCTCAGGTTTGCGAAGTTTCTTCGGGTACCTGGTCTTTGAAGATTATCGTAAAGACAATCCCCTCGATCTTTTGGAAGCACCAAAAATCGGCCGGAAATTACCAGATACCATTTCCGTAGAAGAAGTAGACAGGATCATCGCCGCTGTAGATTTAAGCAAGAATGAAGGTGAGCGAAACCGTGCGATCATCGAAACCCTATATGGATGTGGCCTCAGGGTTTCTGAGCTGATCGAATTACGAATTTCAGACCTGTTTTTCGAGGAAGGATTCATCAAGGTTACCGGGAAAGGAGACAAACAGCGATTCGTGCCAATTTCAGAATACACCCAGAAATTCATCAATATCTACAAAGACGAAGTACGGGTACACCAGGATATCAAAGCCCAGGCTACCGATACGCTTTTCCTGAACCGAAGAGGCAATAAACTTACCCGTGCGATGATCTTTACGATCGTTCGAAGGCTTACAGAAGCCGCCGGGATCAGGAAGAAAGTGAGCCCGCATACCTTCCGGCATTCCTTTGCAACCCACCTGCTTGAAAATGGAGCCGATCTAAGGGCGATACAGCAAATGCTCGGGCATGAGAGCATCACCACCACCGAAGTCTATGTACATGTGGATCGCTCGCATTTACGGGAGGTCATGGAAAGCTTTCATCCCAGGAAATAGGTATTAAAATTCTGCTAAACCAGGCTCAAAATTTTCTTCCGAATAGCCGAAGCTTTAAATTCATGAAAAACTGAATTATGAAGCAATTGAAATTCAAGAATGGCGACACTATGGACGCCATTGGACTGGGCACCTGGAAATCTGAAAAAGGTGAGGTGACCAAAGCGGTAAAGATCGCACTGGATAATGGTTATAAACATATCGACTGCGCTGCAGTTTATGGGAATGAAGCTGAAGTGGGAGAGGCCTTTTCAGTAGTCTTTAGAAATGGAAAGATCAAGCGGGAAGATGTTTGGATAACTTCCAAACTCTGGAACAACGCCCACAAAAAAGACGATGTGATCCCCGCGTTGAAAAAGACATTGAAAGATCTTCAACTGGATTACCTGGATCTATACCTGATGCACTGGCCGGTGGCATTTAAACCTGAAGTGAATGGTTTCCCGGAATCTGCAGATGATTATCTTTCACTGGATGAAGTTCCCCTATCTGAAACCTGGGGAGCGATGCTGGAAGCCAAAAAACAGGGCTTGGTTAAACATATAGGAGTTTCCAATTTCAGCATTCCAAAATTGAAGGAATTAATGGCCGACACCGATCATGCTCCGGAAATGAACCAGGTAGAACTCCACCCCTATCTTCAACAAAATGAATTACTGGAATTCTGCAGTAAAAATAAGATCAATGTGACGGCATATTCGCCTTTAGGAAGCGGTGATCGTCCAGATGGGATGAAGGCCGATGACGAACCTTCACTGTTAGAAAATCCAACCATTAAAAAGATCGCGAAGAAGCACGGAGCCTCTCCGGGACAGATCCTGATCAAATGGAGTGAACAAAGAGGAACTGCTGTAATTCCAAAATCGACCAATGAGAAAAGGATCAAGGAGAATTTACAAAGCGCCGGCTACCAGCTGGACGAGGATGATCTAAAAGAGATCGCCGATCTCGACAGACATTACAGGTATGTCACGGGAAAATTCTTTGAAATGGAAGGGAATTCCTATTCCAATATTTATGATGATTAGACTTATTGTTATTTCGACCGAAGGGAGAAATCTGAATAAAAAGAGATTTCTCACCTGGCCTAACCAGGTTCGAAATGACATACGACAATAAAATGTAAATAAAAAAGGCCGTTCGATCGAACGGCCTTTTTCTATGAATCAGGTAAAATTTTACTTGGCAACATTCACTGCCCTGGTTTCCCGGATTACAGTTACTTTAACCTGACCAGGATAGGTCATGTCGGTTTGGATCTTTTGTGAAATTTCGAACGAAAGGTTTGAAGCCTTTTCATCTGAAACCTTTTCGCTTTCCACGATCACACGCAGTTCTCTACCCGCCTGGATAGCATAAGCCTTTTTAACTCCTCCAAATCCGAAGGCGATATCTTCAAGATCCTTTAATCTCTGGATATAAGAATCGAGCACCTGTCTTCTTGCTCCCGGTCTTGCACCACTAATCGCATCACAAACCTGGACAATAGGAGAAAGCAGAGAAGTCATTTCTATCTCGTCGTGGTGAGCTCCAATGGCGTTACAAACCTCAGGCTTCTCTCCGTGTTTTTCAGCCCACTGCATACCAAGGATGGCATGAGGTACTTCAGTTTCGGTTTCCGGTACTTTACCGATATCGTGTAGCAGTCCGGCACGTTTTGCCAGTTTCGGGTTTATTCCGAGTTCAGCAGCCATCACACCACAAAGTTTGGCAACTTCACGCGAGTGTTGCAGCAGGTTCTGACCGTAAGAAGAACGGTACTTCATTCTTCCTACCATTTTGATCAATTCTGGTTGCAGACCGTGAATTCCAAGATCGATAACCGTTCTTTTACCAATATCGATGATTTCCTCCTCGATTTGCTTACGCGTCTTCTTAACCACTTCCTCAATACGGGCAGGGTGAATTCTTCCATCAGTAACCAGTTTATGAAGAGAAAGTCTTGCTACCTCTCTCCTAACCGAATCAAAGCAGCTCAAGATGATCGCTTCCGGAGTATCATCAACGATGATCTCAACTCCTGTAGCCGCTTCCAACGCACGAATGTTACGGCCCTCACGACCAATGATTCGTCCTTTTACGTCATCGCTTTCAAGGTTGAATACCGAAACGCAGTTTTCGATGGCCTCTTCGGTTCCTATTCGCTGAATGGTGTTGATAATGATCTTCTTAGCTTCCTGTTGGGCGGTAAGTTTAGCCTCTTCCACAGTATCCTGGATCAGGGTCATCGCATCGGTCTTGGCCTGGTCTTTTAAAGATTCCACCAGTTGCGCCTTGGCATCTTCAGCAGAAAGACCGGAAATCACTTCCAGTTGCTGAACCTTGCTGTTATGAAGCCTGTCTATTTCTTCCTGTTTCTTTTCAAGATATTCAACGCGATGATTATAATCGGCGATCTTGTCTTCAAGGTCTTTATTGAGCTTTTTGTTTTTCCCAAGCTCGTTGGAAACATGGGATTCTTTGTCTTTTATTCTTTTTTCGGCATCATTGATCTTTTTATCACGAGCCAGGATCACTTTCTCGTGTTCCGATTTTAGTTCGATGAACTTTTCCTTGGCCTGGAGGATCTTATCTTTTTTAATGCTTTCTCCTTCAGCTTTTGCTTCCTTAATTATACTGGCTGCTTCTTTCTTTGCGCTGGCGATCGTATTGGAGGCCTGTTTCTTTTCCAGCATTTTCGCAATTCCAAAACCGATGGCCAGTCCAATTACCACGGCAATTGCTATAGTTAGTATTTCCATTAAATCATTGTTTAGATATATATAAAAAAAGCCTGTATTAGTTGGGTTTTGTTATAAACTCCTTAAAATCAAGTTTAGGACTAACAAGCTGATCAAGAATCCGCTCTCCCATAAGGGACACGGCACGCTTTTACAACTTAGACTCATCCTTTTTAAAGAATTCGTGTTGAGTTTATCAAAAAAGCACTAATACAGGCAGTAACCTTGTTTATTTTAAGAACTTATGAAATTAAATGTTGCTGCAACAGATCGTTAAGGGACCTTAACTTCTCTTCAGCTTCAATCATTTCACTCGATTTATCAATATTTTTCTGCTCGGTCTGGGCAGCGAATTGCAAGGCACACATGGCCAGAACATCCTGCTTATCCCTAACGGCATAATTTTGCTCAAATTGTTTGATCATCGCTTCGATCTTTTTTGCCGCCTTCCGCAAACCTTCTTCCTGGCTGGGCTGAATGGTGAGCGGGTAAACCCGGTCTGCAATCGATATTTTGATCTTTAACTTCTCTTCCATGATCCTGAATTATTCAGATAACTGAACGATACACTGATCGATCTCCCGGATCAGGCTGTTTATCTTGAGCTTTGTCTCTTTTTTATGATCGGTACTGCCAAGCATCGCGTTTGCCGCTTTTAGTGACTGAACCTGATCTTTGGAAAGCTGTAAATCACCTTCCAGTTTTTCATATTCAGTTTTAACAGAATCCAGTTCCTTTTGAAGAGCCTCGTTCGACTGCTTTAACAACTCATGTTTATGAAGCAGTTTACTGATTCTATTCTCAAGGTTATCAACTATTTCCGTTATTTCACTCATAAGCACAAAAACCGATGTGAACCCTTACAAAGTTAACATACGCTTTCAAATATCCAATACTTTTTTTGGCGCATTTCAGGGATTAATCAACAATCCTGATAATTCTCTGTACTTAAGCCGTTTAATTTTGAGTTAAGTTTATGTAACTTTACCCCGAGGTTTATAAATGAATTTACCCCAGATTTATGAAGCGTGTAACAAGCCTGTTTTTTCTACTTTTTGTATCCACTATCACACTGGCCCAGGCGCCGGTTTCTGAAGATTATTTTCAAAGTCCTTTAGAGATTCCATTGGTGTTATCAGGCACCTTTGGTGAATTGCGTTCCAACCATTTTCACAGCGGACTCGACATCAAGACCCAGGGTGTGGAAGGCCTTCCGGTACTAGCTTCGGCCGCTGGCCACATCAGCCGGATCAATATTCAGCATTATGGCTACGGAAAGGCCCTGTATGTGCAGCATCCGAATGGTTACACCACTGTATATGCACATTTAAAGGAACTGGCACCCAAGATCAAGGAATATGTGAGAAAACATCAATACCAGAAGGAATCTTACGAAGTAGAACTGTTTCCGGAGGCGGGAGAACTGCAGCTGGAACAGGGCGAAGTGATCGCCTACAGTGGAAATACCGGCGGAAGCGGCGGACCCCATCTTCATTTCGAGATCAGGGACGGCAGCCAGCGTCCCATGAACGCCCAGATGTTCGGGATCGATGTGGAAGACACCCGTAAACCGCTTATCGAGGGTGTTTTTGCCTATGCGATTGGAGAAGATGCCCACGTAAATAATGCTCAGGAAAGACAGAAATTAAGACTGATCCCGCTTCAGGATGGAACCTATACTACGAACGAGGTGGAGGCATGCGGAGAAATTGGCTTCGGCATTTCAACCGTAGACCAGCAGGATATGGCCTATAACAAAAATGGAGTTTACCGAATCGAGGCCAACCTCAATGGTGACCAGGTATTTGAAGTGAACTTCGAGAAGTTTTCCTTTGCTGAAACTAGGCATCTGAATCAGCTTATCGATTATGAATATTATGCCAATCACCGAAGCCGGGTTCAGAAACTCTTCAGAGAGCCCAGCAATCCGCTAAGCATTTACGGAAACCTTGAAAATGAGGGAAAACTGAACATCAAAGACAGCATGGATTACCAGTACACCATAAAAGTTACCGACATTAAAGGCAACGAAAAGCTGGTGAGGATCCCGATTAAGGGTGAATATAGCCAGAACATTAAAAAAAGACCAGACAACAGCACAGATTATTTAGCCAGCGCTACTGAAGGACTTTCAGCCAGAAACGGCAATATTGATATCTATATTCCCGCCGGAAGTCTTTACCAGGACGCCTATCTTGATATCAACTTTTTGGGAGACACCGTGGACATACACCGGGACGAGATCCCGGTTCACTCGAATTTTACGATCGGATTTGACGTAAGCAATTATCCTGAAGAGGAAAAGGAACAACTTTTTATCGCCAGGCTTTCAGATAATGGCTGGCCAAGCTATTCCACTACCTATAAAAAAGGAAACCGCTTTACCACCGGAACCCGGACCTTTGGAAGGTATACCCTTCGGAAGGACACCAAAGCGCCAGATGTGAGACCCGTCAATTTTTATGACGGGCAATGGATCTCTTCCAATGAAACGCTGAAAGTAAAAATTTCAGACGATCTTTCAGGAATCAATTCATACCGCGCCACCGTTAACGGAAAGTTTATCCTGATGGAATACGAGTATAAAAATAATACGCTTACCCACCATTTTGATGATGGAGTGGTTACCGATACCGAAAATGACCTGAAGGTGATCGTGACCGATAATGTGGGAAATACCACAACTTATAACGCCAAATTCTTCAGGAAATAAGAAACCTGCATTTAGGTGTTCGTCATTCTGAATTCATTTCAGAATCTAAATAACTCGAAGGGAAACCCTGAAACTCCCGATGCTTCGGGACAGGCTGACGCGATAAAGAATAAAAAAAAGCTGAACCGGTTCGTTCAGCTTTTTCATTTATTATCAATTTGAATCCGATCTAACTTTCGATAAATTCTTTTAAGGTTTTTACCACGTAGTCGATCTCCTCTTTGGTATTATATCTTGAAAAAGAGAATCTAATTGATGGTTTTTTAAGGTCTTCTTCCGGCAGGAAAGCGCTCAAAACATGAGACCCCTTATCACTTCCGCTCTGGCAGGCACTACCCTTAGAACAGGCAATTCCTTTCAAATCCAGCTGAAATAACAACATTAGGGCTTTCTCTGCACTCACCGGCAGGCAAACATTGATGAGGGTATAGGTGCTTTTTTCAGGATTGGAACACTCCCCATTGAATTTTACACCGGGAATGTTAGCTTTTAATTCGCTAATAAAATGCTGCTTCAGCGAATGTACGTATTCGCGTTCTTCATCGATGTTTTCGTAAGCCAGTTTCAATGCCTCTTCAAGACCAACAATATTATGTACACCTTCGGTACCAGCACGGTGACCTCTCTCCTGCTCTCCTCCAAAGATCAGCGGCTTTAAACCTGAATTCTTTCTTACAAAAGCAAAACCAACTCCCTTAGGCCCATGGAATTTATGTGCGCTAACAGCGGTAAAATCAACTGGAATTTCAGCAAGATCAACCTTAAAATGACCTATGGACTGCACGGTATCTGAATGAAATAAAGCCCCATGAGATTTGACAAGCTCGGCGGTTTGCTTAAGATCGATCATATTCCCGATCTCGTTGTTCACGTGCATCAAACTCACCAGGGTTTTTCTATCTGAACTTTTCAGGCGGTTTTCCAGGTCGGAAAGCCTGATATTCCCTTTTTCATCAAGATCTACATACTCGATCTCCACATCATAACATTCCTGTAACTGGTTCACCGTATACAGTACCGCGTGATGCTCGATTTTTGAAGTTATGATACGTTCAACTCCGAGGTCTCGAACAGCTGAGTTCAGGGCGAGGTTATCGGCCTCGGTCCCACCGGAAGTGAAAACGATTTCAGACGCTTTCACGTTCAGAATTCCAGCTACTGTTTTGCGAGCCTGCTCGATCAAAGATTTAGATGACCTGCCATAACTATGTGTGGAAGAAGGGTTTCCGTAGTTATCTTTTAAAACCCGTGTCATTTTATCTACCACTTCCTCTCTAATTTGAGTGGTTGCTGCCGAATCGAAATAAACGTTTTTCATAGGCGGCAAAAATAAAGTAAATAAAATAATTTCCCACTTCTCTTCCTTATAAGTTTGATTCCTTTATTTTTGTTGAAAAAGCATCCTGAATGAAACGATTATTCCTGGCTATTTCCTTGCTGATATTTCTGAATTCCTGTGATGACGGAGACCTGATCGTCACCAGTTTTGATTTTGAGGAAAGTGATCTTGATTTTTGTAACGGGCCAGACAAGAGCGTATTCTATGCCTTGAATTCTCAGGATGTTTTTGAAAGCTTTTCACTGGAGATCTCCAATAGCGAACTGGACCTGGATGAGGATGGAGATCTCATTCCAGGTGACCCTACTTTAGAACCTACACGAATCCCTTTGAATTCTAACAACAGAGCGGTTTTCAGGATTTATAGTAATAGTGTGCCCACCGGAACCAATAATTATTTTTGTAGCGTGGTACCTCCAAGGGAACCCCAGGTGATCGAGGAATGGGTAAGTGCCTCGGGAGGAACGGTGATCATTCGTACTTTTTTTGCCGATGAAACCAGCGGTGCTGATTCAGACAATGATAATGTGGATAATATCGATGAAGGCTGGAATGCTGATCTAAGTAATTTACCGGATACTGATTCAGACGGAATTCCAGATTACCTGGATGTAGATGATGATGGAGATAATGTACCAACCGTTACAGAGCTTACAATTGAAAGCTTAAATCCAGATGGGCCTCCTAATTACCTTAATCCAGATGACGATGGAGACGGTGTCCCAACCCGTCTAGAGGTTACGGAAGATGCCCCTGAAACTCCAGCTTTATTTCAAACTGCCGAAGGAATCCCTAATTACCTAAATCCAGAACAGACTCAAAGGTTCGAACATGACGAATATATTTCGCATAATATCACCCGTGCTTATCGTTACCAGGTAATCTTCGATGACTTAAGCCTTACGAACACCGATGGTTCCGGGGAAACGATCAGATATGAGACCTATAATCTCGGGTCGTATTCACAAGGAGGTGTAAGTTATGAATTGTGTCCGGAACAGGATCCTGATTGCAATGATGAAGAAACTGAAGAAGAGCCTGAGGAAATTAATTAGGCATTCTGGAAAATATAGACTTCAGTAGCACCCAAACCGTATTGCTGGTAATCGGCATCATAGAATTTTACATTCGCATACCTGCCTAAAAGGTATTCCAATTCCATTTTCAGCACACCTTCTCCTACCCCGTGAATAAACACGATTCGCTGAATACGTTTTCGAATGGCGAATTCCAGTTTATGCCTGGCCGTGTCTAACTGAAGATTCAGGATTTCGTGGTTGCTCATTCCTTTAGAAGATTTCACCAATTGATGGACATGTAGGTCAACTTCCATCGGAGGCTGTTTTTTATCCTTAGCGCGCTGCGGAGTCGATTTCGGCTTTTTAGGAATCGCTTTTTCCTTCAGTACTTCATGGAGATCAACCTCTTCATGGTCCAGGTCTTCGATATCTTCAGAAATCTTTACCAGCTCATCTGCCGGGAAGTCCATAATAAATCCATCTTCGGTCCTGATCCGGATTTGGTCACCATTCACGCTTTCCACCCTGCCACTCAGGTCATCGTCCAGCAATTCAACTTTATCACCCGGTTCAAATTTCATGGTCGGTCAGATTTATTTTCAGCGTCTTGTTCATGATCGTCTTTGGTCGCCACCCAGAAGTTGGTCGCCCGGTAAAGACCAAACATGATGATCACCAAACCAAGGATCTTAAAATAAGGACTTACCTCCTCACCGGTCAACGTATAAATAAGAATTCCTGCTCCAACCACGATCAGAACCGTGTTTAACACCTGTGAATTATTCATTTTCAACGATTTAAGCGTTCAGAATAAAGTTTCAGAAGCTTTATTTACTAATTTCAGGCAAATTTATGGCTTTCATGAAGCTTCCTCTGCTTTTTTTGATGATTTTTAGTTTTAACTGCCTTTCTGCCCAACTTTATGTGGGACCATCGCAGGAAGGAGATAGTTATATCTATGTAAAAGACCGGCTGCTCTTTGTGAGGGACGGCATCGAACTTTCTGAGAATAAAAAGAAAGAGACTGCAGCCAGCATCTTTCTTCGGAAGGACTCACAATTACTCCAGGGTAATAAGGAATCCAGCAAAAATTCAGGTAACGGAAGCCTTTCAGTATTCCAGACCGGTACCTCCAACGCCTTCGATTATAATTACTGGAGTTTACCTGTTTATTCAGATAGTCCGGGCAATAGGCTGAACGATTATATTTTCGAACCCTTAGACAAGACCGAAAGTCGGAAAGCGAATTTGATCTCCGGGCTGGATGGCCAGGCCTCGCCTCTTAATATCTCGAACCGTTGGATCTATACATTTGCAGGTACTTCCTATTCCAATTGGGAATATGCGGGCAACCATTTTTCAGCAAAACCAGGAATTGGATTTACGATGAAAGGAGTAAATGGAAGCAACCTGTTAGAAATCGAAGAGAAACCAGTGAATCCTGGTTCGGCCCAGACCTATGATTTCAGAGGTTTACCAAACGACGGGAAAATCGAGATAGTTATTGCAAAAGACCAGATGCTTTTGGTGGGTAACCCTTACCCATCAGCACTAAACCTGGATAAATTTCTATTTGAAAATAAATCAAGTACCGGAATTGCCTACTTCTGGGATTCCAAGCCTGGCGGAACCTCGCATTACCTGGCCGATTATGAAGGCGGCTACGGAACTTATTCTCCCGGTGCAGGGCTCTACGTTCCGGCGATATTCCGAAAATATCCTGGAGGTGAAACTGGGGAAACAGGTGCTTATATTGGTCGAAAATATGCTCCTGTTGGTCAGGGTTTTTTGATAATGGGTAAATCGGATGGAACTATCAGCTTTGAGAATTCGCAAAGAATCTATCAAAAAATGGAAAAAGGAATTTCAGAATTTAAATTGCCTGAAACATCCATTCCGGCCATGAGAATAAATATTGAAATAGATTCCCTGTTTACCCGGCAGATCGTTCTCGCTTTTCGAGAAGACAGTACAAAAGATGATGATCATGCCATGGATGCCCGAAGAATGGATAAAACTTCGGGCGATGTAAGCTGGGAACTATCTGGTGAAAATTTTGTGGTGAATGTAAGACCTAAACAGGACGAGGAACTGATTCCGCTTTCCATCGAACTCGATAAGGAAACTGAACTGAAATTCTATATTGAAGAACTACTCAATTTTGATCCAGATAGAATTTTTCTTTATGATTCCAAAGACGACCTTTACTTTGGTATAAAAACAGGATATCTGAAACTGAAGTTACCCGCCGGCACTTATTCCGATCGTTTTTTCATCAGTTTCCTTGAAAAACTTCCCCTGGTCACAACCACGGGACAGAACGAAGGTGTCTTCAAACCTAAACCTCCAAATGTTCTGCTGAACACCATCGATATTTTTCAGAATAATAAACTGGAACAACTGGAAGTAAAGATTCTGTATGATACAGGGCTTGAATCAGTTCAGCTTTTTGATCTGAATGGAAAGCTGATCTTCAAGGAAAATTTAAAAGGCAGTCCAAAAGAATTTAACTTTTCAACTGGAAAATTAAGTCCGGCTGTTTATATTGCTAAGGTGAAAACAAGCGATAACAAAGAGCTTACTAAAAAGATAGGAGTTAAAAATTGACCGGCTTGGAAGAATATATGTTGCCCTGCCTTAACCGTACCTTGTTTGGTATGGAATGCACTGGTTGTGGTGCGCAAAGAGCTGCTGTTTTATTATTTCGGGGAGAATTTGCTGCAGCATTTCAAATGTATCCCGCTATTTACAGCCTAATTATTCTACTGATTTTCCTCTTCCTCGATCTTTTTTTTAAATTTAGACATGCCTATTCTATCAAGATCGGGTTGATCGTATTTAATGCCATTGTAATTGGTGGCGCCTATATCATCAAAATGTATCATTATTTCAACTAACCAATTAAAACCTATTTATGGAAAGAAGAGAATTACCTAACTCCACCCTGATTTTAGTATTTGGAATCCTATCTATACTTGGCTGCTGCTGTTATGGTGTGCTGGGTGTGGTCTTCGGGATCATTGCCCTGGTCATGTCTAAACGTGCCATAGAACTTTATAATGCCAATCCGGAGCTTTATACAGGATATCAAAATGTAAAAACAGGTCGAATCCTTGCCATTATTGGTTTAGTTCTTAGTGCATTCAGCCTTATTAGTGTGATCGTTAGTTTTATAATATATGGAGGCGTTGAAGGAATCAATGAAATGCAACAGGAGATCCTTAGAGAATATGGTGGATAATTCAAATTCACTTAGCGCCAAAAAAAAGATCCCTTCTCAGGGATCTTTTTTATTTATGTCTATTCGAATATTATTTCTCAAATTGCTTCAAGGTTGAAGTAATGATATTTACACAATCTCTTAGCTGTTCTTCGTTCATCACCAAAGGTGGTGCAAACCTGATGATATTTCCGTGAGTTGGTTTTGCTAGTAAGCCATTTTCCTTAAGCGCCATACAAATATCCCAGGCGGTAGTGCTTTCGGGAGAATCGTTGATCACGATGGCATTTAACAGGCCGCGACCTCTTACCAGGTTAACGATATTCGATTCACGAATATAGTCATCCATCAGTCTTCGAAATAATTTTCCCATTCTTCGTGCATTCTGAGTAAGATGCTCATCCTTGATCACATCCAGAGCAGCAACTGCAACAGCGGCGGCTACCGGGTTACCACCAAACGTAGAACCATGTTGTCCTGGTTGTATAACATCCATTACCTCGTTGTCTGCCAGCACCGCAGAGACCGGATAATTTCCTCCGGAAAGCGCTTTTCCAAGGATAAGTATATCAGGTTTCGTGTAGGTTTCCTGGCGTTCACAATGATTTTCACAGGTACAGTGCCCGCATACAGCTAACAATCCGCCGGTCCTTCCAATTCCCGTCTGGATCTCATCGGCCATAAAAAGCACATTATGTTTGGAACAGATATCCTTGGCTTTCTGAATAAAATCATCAGTTGGAACATACACTCCTGCTTCTCCCTGAATTGGCTCAACAAGGAATCCCGCAACATTAGGATTGGCCTTGATCGCCTCTTCCAGGGCTTCTGTATCATCATATGGTATTTTGGTGAATCCAGGTGTATATGGACCAAAATTACGTCTGGCATCCTCATCATTCGAGAAGGAGATCACCGTGGTGGTTCTTCCGTGGAAATTGTTTTCACAAACGATGATCTCAGCTTCAGTTTCCTTTACTCCTTTGCGTTCGTAAGCCCATTTTCGAGCGATTTTAATAGCTGTTTCAACCGCTTCTGCCCCGGTGTTCATCGGCAGCAATTTATCGAATCCAAAATAGTCGGTCGCATACTTTTCGTAGGCTCCTAAAACATCATTATGGAAGGCTCTAGAAGTCAGGGCCAGTTTCGACGCCTGTTCGTGCATGGCTCCTACGATTTTGGGGTGACAATGCCCCTGGTTCACCGCGGAATAGGCCGAAAGAAAATCGTAATATTTATTACCTTCTACATCCCAAACATGCACTCCTTCTCCCCTGCTCAGCACTGCTGGCAATGGATGATAATTATGAGCACCATGCTGGTCTTCGAGTTTAATAGCTTCTTCTGAAGAATTGATCTTAGGTAATGGCATGTAAATTTGATTTTTGATTTAGTCTTTTACAATTCCTTCTTTATCCCATAAAATAAGGCCGGAAGGGAGAGAAATCATCCCATTTTCGAATTCCTGCAAATTACTAAATGTTTGCTGAAAATTTCAAGCCGCATTTATTTAAATCTTGTTAATTATCCTATTTTTGCGCTATGGGAAGACGAAATAAGAACAAACTTTTTACAGAAATTGAGGTTGTTGATGCAGGTGCAAAAGGTAAGGCGATCGCCAAATCCCCAGATGGCAGAGTGATTTTTATTGACAATGCTGTTCCGGGAGATGTGGCCGATGTACAGACCACCAAAAGAAGAAAGTCTTATTACCAGGGAACGGCTACCCAGTTCCATAAATTTTCAGAAAAAAGAACAGAACCGGTTTGCCAGCATTTTGGAACCTGCGGAGGTTGCAAATGGCAGAACATGGACTACAAATATCAGCTTGAATACAAGCAAAACGAAGTGGTAAATAACCTTCGGCGTCTCGGAAAGATCGAGCTTCCGGAAGTAACTCCCATTCTTGGCAGCGAAAAGACCTATTTTTATCGCAATAAGATGGAATTTTCTTTTAGCGATGCCCGCTGGCTAACCCAGGAAGAGATCCAAAGCGGAAAAGATATTGAAAACCGTAATGCACTTGGTTTTCACATTCCGGGAATGTGGGACAAGATACTGGACATCAAAAAATGTCATCTACAGGAAGACCCAAGCAACGCCATTCGGAATTTCGTAAAGGAATTCGCTACCGAAAACGGACTGGAATTCTTCAATACCCGAAACCAGGAAGGTCTGCTTCGTACACTTATGATCAGAACCTCTTCAACCGGCGAGATCATGGTTCTTGTTCAGTTTTTTGAAGACCGAAAAGATCAGCGAGAACTCTTGCTGGATGCGATTTCAGAAAAATTTCCAGAGATCACTTCGCTGCAATACGTAGTCAATAATAAGCCAAACGATACCATTTACGATCAGGACGTGATCTGCTATAAAGGCCGGGACCATATTTTTGAAAAAATGGAGGGGCTTAAATTTAAGATCAATGCCAAATCCTTTTATCAGACCAATTCTGATCAGGCATACAATCTTTATAAGATCGCACGCGATTATGCCAGTTTAAAAGGAGATGAACTGGTTTACGATCTGTACACCGGAACCGGAACCATCGCACAATTCGTGGCTAAAAACGCTAAGAAGGTTATCGGTGTGGAAGCGGTGCCTGAAGCCATAAAGGATGCAAAAGAAAATGCCGAACGCAATAATATCGACAATACCGAATTCTATGTAGGTGATATGCGCAAGGTTTTTACCGAATCTTTTATAGCTAAACACGGGAAACCGGATGTGATCATTACCGATCCGCCGCGCGATGGAATGCATAAAGACGTGGTGGCGCAAATAATTGGTATATTGCCGGAACGTATCGTATATGTGAGTTGTAATTCGGCTACCCAGGCAAGAGACCTTGCCCTGCTGGATGAACATTATAAAGTTACTGCAACTCAGGCCGTAGATATGTTCCCACAGACTCACCACGTTGAGAATGTGGTATGCTTAGAAAGACGCTAAATGAACAGATATTCCGCCTTCCTTATGCTTGGTATTTTGATCCTTATGGGATGTCAACGGGATGATATTTGTCCCGAATCCACGACCACTACCCCATTAATGGTGATTCGATTTTATGAGAATGTGGATCCGTTTGATCCCACGGCTCCTCAGAACCTGAGTATTCGCGAAGAAGGCAACGAAGAATATGCTACGGTTAGAAGTCAGTCTGGCAACCTGATTCGATATTTCAGATATACCCAGGATAGCCTGGCCATTCCTTTGAGAACAGATAATGATGTGACCAATTACGAATTCACTGTTAATACCCCTCAGGCTTCAGAAGACGAACCTGAAGTACCCGGAAATACAGATGTTTTAAGGTTTTCCTACGGAAGACAGGAAGAGTACCTGAACAGAGCCTGTGCATTCAAAGTGAATTACGTGGGCTTAAAAATTGAACTGGAAGCAGGTGAAGATGGTAGTTGGATAGAAGACGTTCAAATAGAAGAAGCAAATATAGACGATCAAAACCAGGCGCATGTTTCGATATTTTTCTAGTCTCTTTATTCTATTGATCTGCTTCGGAAGCATGACTGCCCAAAATCAGGCAGCAAATGATAGTATTCAGTATAAGGAAAAATTCGGCTTACGAGTTGGAGTGGATATCAGCAAACCCATCAGAAGCCTGATCGACGATACCTACAGCGGACTGGAGATCGTTGGAGACTACCGGGTTTATAAGAATTTTTATGCCGCTGCCGAATTAGGGAACGAACAAAGAACTTTTGAAGGCGATAATATTCAAACCAGCACCACCGGAAGTTATATCAAACTGGGCGGTGATTATAACGCCTATGATAACTGGCAGGATATGCAGAATGCTATTTTCGTGGGTGTTCGTTATGGGTTCGCCACTTTTTCTCAAACCCTGGAAGAATATCGTATCTATACCAGCTCAGATTACTTTGGTCCCGATATCCGCGAAGAAGATGTAGAGGTTACCGGTTTAACGTCTAACTGGGTAGAACTGGCAGCAGGGATCAAGGTCGAGGTTTTAAATAACCTTTTTCTTTCGCTGAATATTCAGTTAAAACGAAGGATCGGCCAGAATGCACCTTCCAATTTCGACAATCTGGTGATTCCTGGCTTTGGTAGAACTTATGATGACAGTAGCTTCGGAACCGGTTTCGGATATACCGTCACCTACCTGATCCCATTCTTCAAAAAGAACGTACAATAATTAATTCTTCGCTGCTTTTTTAGATCCCTGGTAGATCACATATTTCAACAATCTTCCCTCTAGCCCGGCATTGAACAACTTGATTTTTCGTGATGCTCGTAGGCCAACGCTCTTGATAGCTTCAGAATTCGAAGTAAAGAACCAGGCATGGGTTCCGTGGTAATTCTGCTTAAGCGTATCTCCTATTTTCGAATAAAATTCCTCCACATTAATTTCAAGCCTTTCCCCATAAGGCGGATTAAACACCATATGTAAATAGTCTTCGTTCTCCTTTTTGGTGTCAAAGAAATTCTGTTTATGGATTTCTATAAAATCGGTAAGGTTTGCATTCTTCACATTTTCCTTGGCTTTCATAACTGCTGAAGGAGCCTTATCAAAACCTCTGATCTTGAATTTGAAATCCCTTATCTTTTTCATGGAAGACTCCTCGATCTTTTCAAAGAGGTCTTCATCCCAGTCTTTCCATTTTTCGAAGGCGAATTCCTTTCGGTTCAAATTCGGCGGAATATTACAGGCGATCATGGCCGCCTCGATTGGAATGGTACCACTCCCGCACATAGGATCCAGGAAATCGCATTGCCCCTGCCAACCTGAAAGCAATAATAAACCGGCAGCGAAAACTTCGTTTATCGGAGCAATATTGGTAGCTCCGCGATAACCACGTTTGTGTAGCGAATCACCAGAACTATCCAGCGACACATTACAATAATTCTTTTCAATATGAATATTGATACGCAGATCTGGAAAATCGAGATCCACATCGGGCCTTTTCCCAAATTTCTCCCTGAATCGATCTACGATCGCATCCTTCGATTTAAGCGCTACATACTGGGAATGCGTGAAAATATCGGAATGTACGGCAGAGTCGATGGCAAGACTTCCGTTAACATCCAGAAAATCCTCCCAGGGTAATTTCTTGATGTTATCGTAGAGTTCCTCTTCCGAATTTACCTTGAAACTTTTATAAGGCTTCAGGATCTTAATGGCAGTTCTAAGGCACAGATTTGCCTTGTACATAAATCCTTTATCACCTACAAAACTAACCATACGGTTACCCTGTTTAACATCCATCGCTCCAAGGTCTAACAATTCCTTTTCCAGAATCGCTTCAAAACCGTAAAGGGTCTTCGCGATCATCTTATAGTTATTCGCCATAATCCTGCTTTATAGAACGACAAAAATAAGTTAATTTTGTAGGGTAACTATAATTATTGCCGGATAGTTGGGAGAACTTCCCGCTACCAGCCTTCAACCAACCAGGAAGAATTTGCAATCACAACTTTATATTTATCTACTCCCGGTACTCGCGGTAGTAGCCGGTTACCTGATCTCACTGTTCTTAAAACCCGGAAGTTCCTCAGGATTTAAATTATTGCTCGCATTCAGTGGGGCTTACCTGCTTTCGGTTACTGTCCTGGAACTATTACCCGACGTATATCAAAGCGGAAATTCAGAGATAGGGATCTTTATCATGCTAGGCTTATTACTGCAGATTTTTCTTGAATTTCTCTCGAAAGGAGTGGAACACGGGCATCTGCATTTACATGAAAAGTCGAGCTTTCCATTACTCCTGCTGGTTAGTTTAAGCCTGCATTCCTTACTGGAAGGTTTTCCCCTGGATGAGAATACGCATCTACTGCATGGAGTGGTGATCCATAAAATCCCGGTTGCTGCGATCCTTTCGGTTTTTCTGATCCACAGCAAATTAAGCAAACCAAAAGTATTCCTGTTCCTCGCCCTGTTCGCTGCCATGACTCCCTTAGGAAACTGGCTCAAGAATAATATTGAATTGATCGAAGATTACTCCCAGTATGTGAACGCGGTGGTAATTGGGATCTTTCTTCATGTGTCTACTACCATCCTCTTTGAGTCTTCAAAGAATCATTCTTTTAACGCCACCAAGCTAGGAGTAGTGATCCTCGGGATACTTTTAGCCTATTTCATTTAAAATGTTCAGCAGGGAAGAATCAAAAAGGATCAGGCAGGAATTCTGGACCAGCTTCGGAAAAGAATTTCCGCATAAATGGCTGCTGTACAATACCAGAATGAAGGAGATCCAGCTCAAATTCACTTTTGACCGGAAAAAAGCCCAGGTCTCGCTGGATATTTCAGATGAAGATGAGCTTATTCGGGCCTATTATTTTGAAAAGATACAGTCCCTTCAGAAGATACTTGCCGAAGAATATTTACCAGATGTGATCTTAGATGCCAATTACGAGCTTCCGGAAGGAAAGATCATTTCCCGGGTTTACGTTCAGCTTGATAATGTGAGTATTCATAAAGAAGCCGACTGGCCTGTTGTAAAAACATTTCTGGCTAAAAACATGATTCAGCTGGAAGAATTCTTTAAAGATTTCAGCGATTTCATTAAAAGTTAATCGTATTTAGATCTTTCTTGCCATATTTCTAATCAATTTCAGATTTCTAAAATATCAACTGAATTTTTTCCGATTTACTCATTAAAAGCATCTGATTTTTAAGCTATTATTAGTATATTAAATAGCTTTTGTGAGAAAGGCATTTCAACCTTTTTTCCACTCCCTCCTAACCTTCCTGGATCACGAATGCACTTGTCTTTTTACTAATTAAAAATTTTAAAATTATGAGTACAACACAAACGACCGAGAAAAAGCAAATCCAGAAACCAAAGTTCAAAGACAGCTATGATAATTTCATAGGAGGAAAATGGACCGCACCGGTCAAGGGCGAATATTTCGATAATATCTCCCCCGTAGATGGAAATAGCTTTACTAAGGTCGCCAGATCTACTGAAGAAGACATCAATAAGGCCATTGATGCAGCCTGGAAAGCTGCTCCAGAATGGAATAATTCTTCAGCAGCCTATCGTAGTAATCTTTTATTGAAGATTGCTGATATCATGGAAGAAAACCTGGAAGACCTGGCCAGGGCCGAGACATGGGATAATGGAAAAGCAGTTAGAGAAACTATGGCTGCCGATATGCCTCTTGCTGTAGACCATTTCAGATATTTTGCAGGAGTGATCAGGGCCGAGGAAGGCTCGGTTAGTGAACTGGATGAAAATACGGTTTGTGTAAATGTTACCGAACCATTGGGCGTAGTTGGACAGATCATTCCATGGAACTTTCCAATCCTGATGGCTGCCTGGAAACTTGCACCCGCACTTGCTGCCGGGAATTGCGTGGTCTTAAAACCTGCTGAACAAACACCGGTTGGTATTCTTTTGCTGATGGAGCTTATTGAAGATGTACTTCCTGCAGGTGTGCTAAATATCGTGAACGGTTTTGGTGCTGAAGCTGGGAAACCCTTAGCTTCCAGCCCTAGGATCAATAAGGTTGCCTTTACCGGGGAAACCACAACCGGGCAATTGATCATGCAGTATGCATCAAAAAATATCACCCCGGTTACCCTAGAGCTTGGAGGCAAATCTCCTAATGTATTCTTCGAAAGTATTATGGAAGCCGATGATGACTTCTTTGACAAATGTATCGAAGGTGCAGTCATGTTCGCGCTAAACCAGGGTGAAGTTTGTACCTGTCCCTCCAGATTACTCATACAGGAAAGCATCTATGATAAATTCATAGCACGTGTGATCGAAAGAACCGAAGCCATTAAACTTGGTCATCCGCTGGACTCTGAAACCATGATGGGAGCACAGGCCTCTAACGATCAATATGAGAAGATCCTAAATTATATCAATATCGGGAAAGAAGAAGGCTGTGAAGTTCTAACCGGAGGAGAAAAAGCCTTTAATGAAGGATTGGAAGGCGGTTATTATATTAAACCAACTATTCTAAAAGGAAACAACAAAATGAGAGTCTTCCAGGAAGAAATATTTGGACCGGTAGTTTGTGTAACCACCTTTAAAGATGAAGCTGAAGCCATCGAAATTTCGAATGATACCCTATACGGACTTGGTGCAGGAGTGTGGACCAGAGATATGCACCAGGCTTACAAAATATCAAGGGCTATCAAAGCCGGACGCGTTTGGGTGAACAATTATCACAACTACCCTGCTCACGCTCCTTTTGGAGGTTATAAGAAATCTGGTATTGGTCGTGAAAACCACAAAATGATGTTATCTCACTACCGCCAAACCAAGAATATGCTTATCTCTTATGACAAGAAACCAATGGGATTCTTCTAGAAATGCATAAAAGAGTAGATATAACAAACGATGCAGCTAAGGTTCTGGACCAGCTGAAGGAGCGCCACGGAGATTTAATGTTTCACCAGAGCGGTGGTTGCTGTGATGGATCTTCTCCCATGTGCCTCGAAAAAGGAGATCTTTTACTGAACGAGAATGATGTGTGGCTGGGAACGGTTCATGGTTGCGAATTCTTCATGAGTCGGGACCAGTTCGAATACTGGAAACACACCCATCTTTTGGTAGATGTCACAAACGGAAGAGGTTCCAGTTTTTCTCTTGAAATCCCTATGGGGGTTCGTTTTGTTATTAAATCCAGGTTATTCAAAGCTGAAGAACTCGAAGATCTTCAACCAATTAAGCAGGGTGAAGAGTTTATGGATTGAATTGTTTGCAGCAAAGTTGCAATTAAAAGCCGGCAGAGTTGCCGGCTTTTCTTATTTTTAGCCATAATTGAGAAAGTGTCAATAAAATGCAAATCCCTGAACTGGAAACTTCCCGACTTATCCTCCAAAAAATTACTGATCAAGACCAGCGTAATATTTATAAAGGTTTATCTCATCCTGAAGTGATCCGGTTTTATGGAGTGAATTATACAAGCTTCGAGGAGACCAAAGAACAAATGAACTGGTATTCCAATTTAGAGAAATCGGGTGCTGGCAGGTGGTGGAGCATTCGGGAGAAAAGATCCAATGAATTTTGTGGAGCCATAGGCATCAACGATCATCACCCGGAACATAAAAAAGCTGAAATAGGATTTTGGTTACTACCGGAATATTGGGGAAAAGGTTTTACAAAAGAGGCTGCTGAAGCCGTAATAGATCATCTTTTTCAGGATATGAAATTACACAGGCTAGAGGCATATGTGGAAGGAGGAAATTCCAATTCGTCCAGGGTTCTGCAAAAATTGGGGTTCCTTCATGAAGGAACTATGCAGGAGTCTGAAATGAAAAATGGCAAATTTATCGATGTAGCAATCTTCGCAAAATTAAATTCCGAAATTATTCCAGCGGAATTTTAAGCAAAACTTTAGTACCCTTTGGCTTTCCAGTTTCATCCTTTAAATCGATAAATTCGAGCTTATAGTTATTAGTGGAGTTTCTGAAAAAACTTTTCAGACGTTCTTTTGTAATTTTTATTCCCAGTGATTCTCGTTTATGTAATTTATTCTTCTTGATTTTTTGAGCGGCTTCCCGGCCAATTCCGTTGTCTTCGATACAAATTAGCAGGAATTGCTCGTTTTCCTTTGAGATTTTCAGCTTAATAATTTTTTCTCCCTTTCTCCCTGGCAGACCATGCCAGATGGAATTTTCCAGAAAAGGTTGCAGGATCAGTGAAGGTATTTGAATGGTATCTGTATTCACTTCCTCCCCTATTTCAACCGAATAGTTGATTTCATTCTGAAACCTGATATTCTCAATACTTAGGTATAATTTTACAATTTCGATTTCTTCGGAAAGTGATATTTGTTTGATTCGGGTGGAAGCAAGAATACGGCGGATAAGCTTTGAAAATTTATTCAGATAGAAAACCGCGTTATCAATATCGTTATCGATGATATAGAGCTTTATGGCATTAAGGGAATTGAAAATGAAATGCGGATTCATTTGATTCTTTAATGCGGAAATCTTTAGCTCTGCCATTTCTTTCTCGTAAGTTGCCTTCAGTTTTTCCAGCTTCTCCTTTTCAGCTTTTTCTTCCAGTAACTGAAGGTTTTGCTTAAACTGAATTTCTATTTCTTCTCGTAATGTGTCATTTTCAGCTAGCTGCCTCCTGATTTCTTTATTCGCCCTTTCGTTCTCCTGAAGGATTCTTTTCTGCTTATGCCCAAGTCCAAGGGAAAAAACCGTGTTTTCAAGAATTAGCCCGCAGTAAAAGATTCCGTAGCCAATCATAGAATTTTCCGGGTTCATAATTCCCATGATATACAGAAAAACCGGAACCATGGAAGTCGTAAAAAGTATCAGCGAACCAAAAATGATATAATACCTGAGGTCACTGGAAAGTTTGAAAATTGGATAATAGGCGATCAAAGACAAAATTGGGATGTAGAACAAAAAGAATAGGTAACCAAAGCTTTCAAATTTTTGTTCTCCGGAAATCAAAAAAAGTATCTCCACAAAAAGGCAAAAAACCAGGAAAATCTTAGTCGCTAAAAGAATGCCTCGATTCCATTTAGGTGAATGCTCATGCATATCCAGAAACGCAAAAGCAAAAAAGAAATAAACCGCATAGGAACATTCAACCACAAACAGGTCAACTGCATCCAGAAGGTATTGCCAGGAGCTGGAAATATCATAAAGAAAACTGTGGGTATCCACGGTCAACATCGATAAAAAAACAAGTAGCAGGTAGATGGAATAATATAAATAGGACTTGATACCCTGCTGAAAATATAAGAGGAGGTGATAAACACCCAGAATAAAAAGTATCCCCATAAGGAAGGTGATGAAACCGCTTTCATTAGGCTTAACAAGAAAATCGGGAAAATCTATCACAAACACCTTTTTGAATTAGGAATTGAGAAATTCTAAAAGCTCCTTTTTCCTGGACCTGGCAACCGGAATCGAGGAACCATCTTCCAGTACCAGGTAATGACCTTCATTTTTAAAATATTCTTGAATGTATTTTAGGTTTACCAGGTAGGAATGATGTACCCTGAAAAAAACTGGATCATTAATAAGCTCCTGCACATATTTGAGCTTTTTGGAAAGCACTTCTTTTTGACCATTTTTAAGAAAGATCTCGGTGTAGTTCCCATCAGATTTACAAAAAATGATCTCAGAAATTTTGAGGAACAGTGTCCTGTCTGCGAAATGAAGAGGAATTTTATCATTATTCTTTTGAGATAAATTCGTGTTGGATACCAGATCCTGAAATGCTTTTCCCAGGCTGTTTTCCTGCTTTCGTTTCTTCACCCGTTCAACTGCAAGGCTCAGATCTTCGGGATCTATAGGCTTTAGAAGATAATCGGTAGCTTCTTCCCGAAAGGCTTTAATGGCATAATTGTCATATGCCGTAGTAAAGATCAGGTCGAAATCCTTAAAGCTTAGTCTATTCAGTAATTGAAAGGCATCCAGGCCGGGCATTTCAATATCCATAAACACACAATCGGGTTTAATAGTATTAATTCCTGAAATGGCTTCAACCGGATCGGTAAAATGCTGAACTACCTCGATCTCGGGACAGTACTTTTCGATCTCCCATTTCAAACTTTTAATGGCAGTAATCTCATCATCTACAAGGATACTCCGGATCATTTGGCCAGGTTTTTAGCTTCCTTAATTTACAAAAAAGAAAATACCGATACGAAAAGATTGTATGAATGGCTTGATTGCACTTATAATCTGAATATATCATCTTCTAAAAACAGGAAATACAAACTATATATTTCAGTTCGCCGATTATACATTCTACCCAAAGATTATCTATATAAACAATTAATTTACAGATGTTTAACCAAAAATTAGATAATTATGACAATCTTAAGAATCAAAAAGAGCAGGATATTCCTGAGCATGGTAATTTGCCTGCTATTCATCACCGGAATATCCTGTACTAATGAGCCAGACTATTCAGAGTTCGAAACTGCAGATCTGAATGTGAATTCTACCGAGTCGGTTAAAATTACTTCTACTGGTTTAAATTTCGATATGCCAGACCGAATACCTTCAGGCTGGACGAATTTCAAGTATAAGAACGAAAGCGGAATGACACACTTCTTTCTTTTATTGCAATTACCTGAAGATAAAACCCTGGAGGATTACCTTGAAGAGGTTACTCCCGTTTTCCAGGCGGGTATGGACTACTATCGGGAAGGTGACTTCGCTAATGCCTTTGGTGCAGAAGGATTTGGAGGCCTTCCGGCATGGTATGGAAATATGAGTATTCTGGGAGGATCAGGAATGATATCTCCTTATAGTTCTTCTCACACCACTTTAGATATGCAACCCGGGAACTATGTGGTTGAATGTTATGTAAAAGGCAGAAATGGTAAATTCCACTCCTATAATGGTATGATAACCGAATTAGAAGTAACCGAAGAAGATAATAACAGGAAAGAACCTGATGCCAATGTAACCATTGAGGTTTCTACTGATAATATCTCCTTATTGGGCAATATTAACAGACCAGGAAATCATACTTTCTCAGTAGATTATCTGGACCAGACTGCCTATGGAAATCTTTTAGGACATGATGTGCATCTGGTAAAATTCGAAAATGGTTTTTCAGAAGAAAATACCAGCAAACTGAACAATTGGATGAACTGGTTATATATTGGAGACGACCTGGAAGGATTAATGGCTCCTGTACCTGAAGGTTTTACTTTTATGGGCGGAGTCCAGGAATTACCGGCGGGTTCAACAGGTTATTTTACTGCAGTTCTTCAAAAAGGAGATTACGCCTTAGTGGCAGAGGTTGATGATCCGGTAGGAAGAGGTTTATATGTAGAATTCACTATAGAATAAGATTTTAATCCTATTAAATAAAGCAGTCCTTTGTGGCTGTTTTTTTTATGAAAAAAAGAAAAGTACTTATTGACTTTATTCAATAAAAAAACCCCTTCAGGATTACTGAAGGGGTTTCAAAGGAAGGCGGCGACCTACTCTCCCACAATGATAGCAGTACCATCGGCGCTAACGGGCTTAACTTCTCTGTTCGGAATGGGAAGAGGTGAGCCCCGTTGCTATAGCCACCT
>SRSL01000001.1 GCA_009735695.1 Christiangramia bathymodioli | reverse complement strand
TAATTACCGAGGAAGTCGTACTGCCACCCTCATTATCGGTGGCCACAGCGGTTAAACCATAACTGCCCGATACAACGCCAGTCCAGCTAAAGCTCCAGCCATCGCTACTATCGGTGTCCACTCCAAGTGAATTAGCTCCCTCAAAGAACTCGACCTGGGTAATACCACCATCAGCATCGCTCGCATCAGCCGTAATCACAATATCCGCAGGTGCTGTAAAGTTATCGGTTTCAAGTGGAGAAATGATCGTTACTGTTGGTAACGCATTGTCTACTCCTATATTAACTACCGAGGAAGTTGTACTGCCACCCTCATTATCGGTGGCTACAGCGGTTAAACCATAACTGCCAGATCCAACACCATTCCAGCTAAAGCTCCAGCCATCGCTACTATCGGTGTCCACTCCAAGTGAATTAACTCCCTCAAAGAATTCGACCTGGGTAATGCTACCGTCAGCATCGCTCGCATCAGCCGTGATCACAATATCCGCAGGTGCTGTAAAGTTATCGGTTTCCAATGGAGAAGTGATCGTTACTGTTGGTAACGCATTGTCTACTCCTATATTAATTACTGAAGAAGCCGTACTGCCTCCTTCATTATCGGTAGCCACAGCGGTTAATGCATAACTGCCAGCTCCCACTCCGGTCCAGTTCACACTCCAGCCATCACTGCCATCGGTATCAATTCCAAGGGAAGTAGTTCCTTCAAAAAATTCCACCTGTGTTATGCGGCCATCTGCATCGTTCGCATCAGCCGTGATCAGAATATCCGCAGGTGCTGTAAAGTTATCCGTTTCAAGTGGAGAAGTGATCGTTACTGTTGGTAGCGCATTGTCCACTCCGATATTAATTACTGAAGAAGCCGTACTACCTCCTTCATTATCGGTAGCCACAGCGGTTAATGCATAACTGCCAGATCCCACTCCGGTCCAGTTCAAACTCCAGCCATCGCTGCCATCGGTGTCCACTCCAAGTGAATTAGCTCCCTCAAAGAATTCGACCTGAGTAATGCTACCGTCAGCATCCGAAGCATCAGCCGTGATCAAAATATCCGCTGGTGCTGTAAAGCTATCGGTTTCAAGTGGATAAGTGATCGTTACTGTTGGTAACGCATTGTTAATTACCGAGGAAGTCGTACTGCCACCCTCATTATCGGTGGCCACAGCGGTTAAACCATAACTGCCCGATACAACGCCAGTCCAGCTAAAGCTCCAGCCATCGCTACTATCGGTGTCCACTCCAAGTGAATTAGCTCCCTCAAAGAATTCGACCTGAGCAATGCTACCGTCAGCATCCGAAGCATCAGCCGTGATCAGAATATCAGCCGGCGCGGTAAAGCTATCGGTTTCCAGTGGCGAGGTGATCACCACTGTTGGTAATACATTTGGATCTTCAACGGTAATACTGACAATTTCGGAAGTAGTACTTTCCAGATCATCGTCTGTTGCAATGGCTGTTAATTTATAATTGCTTGCAGAAACACCGGTCCAATTCACACTCCAACCATCACTACCGTCAGTATCAACTCCTAATGAATTGGTTCCCTCGAAAAACTCCACCTGCGAGATCGCTCCATCAGAATCAGCGGCATCAGCAGTGATCAATATTTCTGCAGGCGCAGTGAAAGTATCATTATTCAATGGTGAAGTGATTGAGATGGTCGGCAGTACATTCGGATCTTCCACAGTTATTGTTACAATCTCGGAAGTAGAGCTTGTAAGGTCATCATCGGTTGCCACTGCCGTTAGTGTATAACTACCTGCCCAAACTCCGGTCCAGCTCACACTCCAGCCATCACTTCCATCGGTATCAATTCCCAACGAATTAGTTCCCTCCAAAAACTCCACCTGTGTGATCACTCCATCAGTATCTGACGCATCTGCAGTGATCAAAATATCTCCGGGTGCAATAAATCTGGCACCATCCACCGGAGCAGTAATAGAAACAACTGGTGCAAGATTTGGATCTTCTAACACACTAACCTGAAAGCTAATTTCATTAAAATTGCCAAACTCATCTGTAGCCCGAACTGTGATTTGAGAAACGGCAGGAGTGGAAGGGAATGTTATATTTAGAGTGGATCCTGTTATGTTAGCCGAAATACTCGGATCGGTATTTTCTGTAACACTATAAACCAGGTTTTCGGTTCCATTGTTATCAGCAAAATAATTATTTAAGTCAAAATCTATTCCAGGTTCGTTGGTAAAGACTTCAATATCACCAATGGTCTGCACCACTATCGGTTCGCCTGGCAAAACGGTCCAGGTAAAACTCGTATTTACCGCATCGGTATCGGTAAGATCAGCGTCATCTACACTAATGTTAACTGTATACGGACTGCCGTTTACTGCATCTGCATTAATACTACCGCTTATTATTCCAGTTACAGGATCAATGACCACACCTGCCGGAGCACCGGTCATTGTATAGTTAAGTTCACCTTCCCCTCCACTAGCACTGGCAATCAAGCTACCATCCAACTGGTCTCCAAGCGAATTGGTCTGGTCTGGGATCGGATCTAGAACAATTCCTTCAATTGTTTCAAGATTTATCGTAAACTGACCATTTAAACCATAATTAATGGTCAAAGTCGCTGATTCCGAAGCCTGGTTTCCAAGGTGACTTACATTTATTTTATTGGTGGAATTCGGTTTCCAAAGAGTTCCGGAAATATTTCCACTTATTATCTGAAAATTTTCAGCATTCGGGCCAGAAATTACTGCGGAAGTGATGATCAAACCTACATTCCCATTCAAGATTTCCAATTGGATTTCACCTTCTGAACCTGCTAAAAGAGACAGGTTTTCCGGTCCAGTTAAGCTACTGGCAACACTTGGAGATCCTACAGGTGAATCTTCTCCTAGATATTCCATATTTTTTTGACTTCCCCCTCCTCTGTTTGGAGATCCAGCCAGAGTGAATATTCCATCTCCCGAAACGATCGCCTGGGTTCCGTGCCTTTCATAATTCAAATCGGCTAACCGGTTCCAGTTACCCGTAATCGGATCATATTCTTCTGTAATTTTAAGAGCATCCGAAACCGTTGCCCCATCAATTACTTCATTATCTACCTCTCCACCAATCACAACCAATTTACCCTTGAAGTTAACAGCCGAAGCAGCAGCTCTGGGAGTAGGTATATTTTTATCAACGGGGAGTGTGGACCAACTACTGGTGGTAAAATCATAAACATCTATTTCCGGAATTAAAGGCTTAAAAGTGCCCCCCGTTCCTCCTGAAAGTCTTCCGCCAGCTAAATACATCTTATCTCCTATGACCGCGGCATGAAAATGGTCTCTTGCCCTGGGAGCATCTGCTAAAGAGGTCCAAACTCCAGTTTTCGGGTCGTATTCATCAAACCAAGAAACATAGCCCCCATTATGGCCCAGGTTATTTCCCCCAGTTATGTAGAATTTATCATTATACATCACCAGCCCAGCCGAGCCTCTTCTTCTATCTACAGGAATTTCTGTGACCTGTATCCATTCCTGATTAGCTGGATCGAATGCCCATATATAATCTGCAGGAATTTCATCAGGAAATCCGTTAGTTTTAAATGCTCCTATTACCCAGATCAAACCCTGGTATTCTGTAGCCTGATAGTGGTTAAACTCAAAGGGCGCAGAATCAATAAGAGAGGTCCAGGTATTTGATGTATAATCATATATATCCAGGGTTTTGGCACTTTCTCTACCACCTACCAGGTAAAACTTATCTCCCGCCTGGACAAAAGAGCATTCATGTCTTCCAGTATAATTTTCACTTTCATCTTTATCTATCCATGCTAATGGGGCAGACTCAGTGATTGTCCAGAAAAAACTTCTCTCTGCAAAATCGGTCAGATCTGAATCATTATCATCTACAATCACCTTTACCTGATAAGGAATGGTAAAATCTGCATCAGGTGAAATGGTGCCTGTGATGACTCCGGTGGTGGAGTTGATAGACACACCTGGAGGTGCACCTTCTAAGGAATAAGTTAAAGTACCATCACCACCACTGGCTTGTACTGCAAGGCTTCCATCCAGTTCTTCCCCACGGTAATTAATCTGATCAGCAATTTCCCAAACCTGAATGGGCAATGGAGAGTCGAGTGCGTTTATTATCTCAATTGCATTGATTACCGGGTTCTCTTTTTCATGTATAAAGGAAATATCAATAAATCCGTCGGTAACGTTTACAATATAACTTATCATTCCTCCGGTTTGATGGCCAAAAGTAGCTGACAAGTCCAGGTCATCAAGATTGGAATAAATTATATTTTCAATTGAAACATCAAATAATCTTGTACCGGGCTGGGAGGTACCAGAATATCCATTCCCCATGTATAACCGTATCTCATAATTCCCGGGTACCGTAACTGGGAAGGAATATGTTAGATTAGGGATGCCAGGAATATTATCATAGCGTTCAGAATTAAAAATACTAGTGGGTACACTCTCCTGATCCACCTCGGCAGTATAATTAATTATAGTACCATTATATACACTTCCCGTACCAGGTTCAGATAGATAAATAGATGGTGACGTAAGGTTATCTGCTGCCCAATTTATTTCAGAATCTATGGAGGTAATCGTTGGACCTCCGGCATTCACCCTATACAGTACCAAGGGAAGTGAATTTACAGTGACCTGGAAAGTATCTTCCACAAAATTATTATCACTATCTGTAGCCCTAATAGTGATTGAAGTTGTTGCTGGAATATTTGGAAAGGTTAAAGCAAGAACATTGCCCGAAATTGTTGCTCCTATCGAAGGATCGGTATTCTGTTCAATTGTATAAATGAGGTTTTCAGTCCCCAAGTTATCTGAAAAATAGTTGTGCAGATCGATTTCTTCTTCTGAACTACCCACACTTCTTACCAGATCTGGAATTTCTTCTGAAACTATGGGTTCAGTTCCATTAATAAACCATTGAAAAGTAACAGAAACCTCATCGGAGCTTGTGCCATCGCTGTCATTAACATATACTGTTACGGTGTATGGGCTTAATAGATCAGCGTCTGGGGCGATAGTTCCCCCTATTTGGCCATTGGTTGGTTCAATGCTAACTCCTGCTGGAGCTCCTTCCATTGAATAATTAAGATTTCCATCTCCACCAGATGCAGAAACCGCAAGGCTTCCATCCAGTGCGTCATTTACATAATTCGTTTGATCAAGAATAGCGGCTACTGTAATGGGTGTTTCAATGGATCCAAAATAACTTAGAATTTCTATTCCATTAACAAGAGGATTCTGCACGCCATGAATAAAGGAAATGTCAATAGCGCCATCTGTTATATTTACTACTTGCGATATGACGCCACCTACCTGATGACCAAATCTTGCCGAAAGATCTATGTCATTAAGGGTGGGATGTACCACCCCTTCTATAGCCACATCAAAAATCCGAGTGCCGGGTTCTGAAGTTCCACTCCATCCATTTCCCATATATAATCTCACTTCATAATTCCCCTCCTGTGCCACCGGAAATGTATAGGTAAGATTAGGAATACCTGCTGAACCATCATATCGTTCATTCTTGAAAATTTCTAAAGGAGTTGTTGAACCATCAACCTCTCCGGAAAGACTTACAATAGTTCCATTATAGATTCCACCTGTACCAGGTTCAGATAAATAGGGTGATGGGGACACTGAGGAATCTGTAGTCCAATCCATCTCTTCATCAATAGATGCAACCACAATTCCTCCTGCATTAACGCGGTAAAGAACAGAAGGCGCCTGATTCACGGTAACGGTGAAGCTATCTTCTACAAAATTATTATCAGGATCTGTTGCTCTAATGGTAATATCTGAAACTGCAGGAGTTGAAGGATAGGAGAGGTTAAGGACGCTTCCGGATATAGTAGCAACAATCGAAGGGTCAGAATTTGACTGGACGGTATAGACAAGGTTGGCTGCACCCTGGTCGTCAAAGAAGTATTCTTCCAGATTTATAACATCTTGAGGACTGGAAGTGGTTCTTTCAATATCAGGCAGATTAGTTAGCAAACCTGGTTTGCTGGAATTAACATTTAAGAAGTCCCAGGTTCCTTCTACTTCCACTCCTTCCGCATTTGAAGTACCAATAAACCCTACGGCCAGATCACGGGTATTTTGCTGTATGGCCTCCAGAATAGTTCCTTTGGCGGTGATAGAACCCAAATCTTGACGTGGCCCGTCATCCAGGCTAAATTCAAGACTTATTATCCCTGTTGCAGGATCTACCTCGAAATAAAAATTCACTCCTGCAGATGGTCGTTCCTCTAGAGCAAGATTAAGGATTATAGGAGTTTCAGGAACATCCATAATCTCCTGCTGAGCAACCAACCCCTGGGGAGATATTATGAACTTGATATAGTTACTTTGCGTTCCATCTCCAATAAAAAAACCTAATTCACCATTAGGAGCACTGGTATTTCCGTACAATTGAAGAGGTGCCGAAAAATTAAATATCCCTCCGGCAACTGTGAAAACACCCGTAGTCAAATCGGTTTGTACTCCATACTGAAAAGCCTTTTCCTGGGTATTGGTAGTTCCATAGGCGGTACCTGAAGTCATTTGCATAGTCATCGCTCCAATTGCACCGCCAAGAATGTCATTTGGGTTGGGGTCAGCCGGATCATCCCTTCTATCGATCCAATTTAACCAGTTGGGGTTTGCATCTCCATTATTCATCAAGCCTGTCATACCAAGGCCTAAATATCCTTTTAATTGGGTATTACTGGAAAATAATTCATTGGTAACAGGTATACTAAATGCGTCGGAGCCTGTTTTAGTAAAATCACCTAACTGAAAAGGATCGTCTTTATCCTGAATCCCATCACTATCATCATCAAGATCATTAATATCAGAAATAAGGGCACCTCCAGCAGCTTTGTCAAAATCCTGAGGCTGGGAACCTCCATTACAAGCATCGGTCCCGTTATCCTGTTCATCCTGATTAGAATACCCATCAAAATCGTAATCGGCCAGGGCATCGTAACCTTCTTCCCCAGGTAAAATACAATCTCCAAAATCCTGAGGCTCCATCACGGTAAGTATACCTTCAAGAGTAACTACCCAAATGGTACCAGGAAATATATCAGTATCACTATTACACGTTACTCCAAGAGCGTTACCACCTAGCCCGGAGAAGAATGACGAGGTGAGGGTTTTCAAACTTCCGTCAGCATTCAACTCAACACGCCTTATATTTCCATTATTCACTCCTGCTAATAAATTACCTTTCATTGCTCCTTCAAAATTGGAAGCGGTATATTCATCAATGGCATTAGTATTAGTACCCCAGCTGGTCACCACAGCATCATTTGGTCCATCAGGATTGTTCATGTCTGGTCCACGCCAATCTCCCTCTACTGGATTAGCTACAGGCACAGGAGGCCAATTGGCAGGAAGCCCCAAATTGGGATCCTGAGTGTAACCGGCTTCTACCTTAGTTGGGTGATATTTTAATGTTCTGAAGATTGCTCCGGTTGTACCTGTAACTGAAGGATTCGTGTAAAGCCCGGCTGCAGAAGGATTTGCCCTGATAGGAGTTGGATGTCCTCCATAAAAACTACCAAAAGTATAATTCTGTATATCTGTAGTTACAAGGCTCAAATGATCTTTATTATTTACCTGTTCTCCATCAATAGCAGTGCTACTGCCAGGTTCTGCAGGATCATAGTCATTTGTTGCTAGACCGCTACCTTCATTAACAGGAAAACCTCCCCAACCGCCGTTAGCACCATTATCAGTAACATAAACAGCTCCGCTCTCTGTAACCACGAGGTCATAAGCATTTCTGTAACCAGGTGAAAAGATCTGAACAGGACCTCCTGGTACTATCATTGCCTGATTCAAACCATCATTCCCTCCCCAGGGATCATTCACGTCATTTCCATCATATCCAGGCACATCGGGATCAATAATACCATTTACATTCGGCCGGCTGGGATCGTCTACCGTTGGTATATCATAGATATATTTTCTACCGTTATCGTCTAAAATGGGCATTGCTTCTAACTGCGTAAGGTTTATCGAGAGGACAGCAGCAGAAAGAGCATATTCTGTAGTGTAGGCGAAATTCTGAGATGGAGCACCCGCATTGGTATGTCCGCCCTGGGCAACAATTAAATAATCAATTCCGTTTACAGTTACGAATTCAAGGCCATTAGTCGCATGATTTTCCTCCGATCTCGGAAGTCCTCTAACAATGTCCACCACATCCCAGGTCGTACCATTCCAGGAAAAGCGGGTGATAATTCCTGAATTCGTATCCAGATTTTGGTCTCCGCTTCCTCCGCCACCTCCACCGCCAATCCTAAAGTCACTGGAGGTAACATAGAAAACTGGATTGGTAGCAGTACCTGTTACCGTAATTCCTATGGTCTCTCTAAAGGTACTTGAGTATAAGGATCCGTCGTCATTATGATCCTGGATGTTATAAATATCAGTTAGCACTTCTAAATCCTGCACTACATAACTACCAGGACCAGTACGTTCAATTGTATAGATCTTGATTGCGCCGGTATACTCAGTAATGTACAATCGACCATCGGGACCATACATTATTGAGGTCCCATTGTTAACCGTCTCAAAACCATTAAAATCTATTGAATTTTGAGAAAAGCTTTGTGCTGAAACTTCTGCAGAAAGCACAAATACTAATAAAAGAAATGAGGCAGCAAACGAGTTGGGTAATAACTTAGAAATAGACATACCTTTAGTTTTAAGAAAAGATTATTAAACAAAATTGTAGGGGGGCTTCTCTTTTCTTTCTTAAAAGATAAATCAGCGAGAAGCCTTATAAATACTCAGCTTTAATAGCCGGGTAAAAGAATTTGAAATTATTTGTAGGGTGGAGCCGGACTTGGGAGAAGATCTTGAGAGGTACTATTCCTCTTTAATTCCCTTATTTTGATATAAATAAGGAACTCATGATAAGCCATATTAACGCAGTAGATAAAACCTGGAGATCCCTCGAGAAATCCAAGGTTAAAAAAATAGGCATGAAGAAATCGTAGAAGGGGCCATCCTGGTACTCGAATGAGCCAGGACTTTAGAGCTGGGTTTCTAATACTTGAAGTTTTATTAAATATATTCCGGAACGGGGGACAATTCTTTAAACGGGCTTTAGCTTCTTGAGTGGAATATTTATTATGTCTTTCCATCCACTCTTGCCAACCTTTTGAAAAACTATAGTGAAGGTAGGGTTCTTTTATATAATCCAACTCTCCATCTACCTCCCCTTCCTTTTGACCATGTCCAAAATCGGTAAATCTCGCCCTCCCTTTCCTCAATAATCTGAACTGCCATTTTGGGAAATTATCACAATGCTTTAACCACCTATCCTCTAGCATCATTTTCCAACAACAATAAAAACCAGCAATTTTGTGATCTGCCTGAGAAATTGCGTTTAAAACCTCATCTCTAAATTCTGGCGTTGCAACCTCATCAGCATCAAGAAAGAGAATCCAGTCATACTTGAGATTTAGATGATCCAGAGCATAATTTCTTTGTTTACCGAAACTTTGGAAGTCATGATAAGAAATACTAGCATTATAAGATTTGGCTATTTCTATGGTTCTGTCTTCGCTACCTGAGTCCAAAACATGCACATCGTTGGTCCAATCCAAAGAATCGAGGCATTTGCCTATATCGTTTTCCTCGTTTTTGGTAAGAATGACAACTGAAACCATTGGTTTAACCACCTTACTATTTTTTTTTATTTACAATTACTCGCTTAAATTCTTGAGAATTTACAGAAACCTTTCTCCCGGTCGCTCCATTCTTTCTCAGTTTGCGGTATTTAAGGAACCGGGCAGGATTCCCACCTATTATAGTCCATGGTTCAATTGTATTAAATACGGCGGAACGTGAACCAACCACCACTCCATCTCCTATTTCCACACCTGGACCAATAAAGGCATCTGCAGCTATCCATACCTGATTCCCTATTTTAATAGGCTTCTTCACCAAAGGGAAATTTGGCAGGTAATGATTGTGGGTTGAGGCACATAAATAGGATTTTTGAGAGATTATGGTCTTATCTCCTATGATAATTTCGCCTTGATTATAAATTTCTGTATCCGGTCCTATACTTGAGTAACTACCTAACTGAAGATTCCACGGCGCCCATATCCTCACGCTGGCTCTCACATTGGAATTACTACCTATTTTTGCACCAAACAACCTGAGGATCATACATCGCCATGACCTAAAAACATTCAAGAAAAAGGGCCTAATCAGGATTAGAAAGGTAATTCTCCATATTACCCTAAATATCTTATTCTTTAGACTAAAGCTATTCGTTTCTACCAGTATTCTATCCATAACCGGTTTTCTAATAAATTAATTCCTGAATTTTTTTAAATGACCGTGTTAACAATTTACCGGCAAAATAATTCTGCCTATAAACCTGCATCTCCAAATTTTGATAAACAGGAAGTCTATTGCGCGAGTAGGAAGTGTAATTTTCTTTATAAAAATTTTTAATAAATTCTTTATCCTTCGCAAGAACTCCCCCCATTCGTGCATAAACTACCCAGTTTCGACATTTGTAAAGCTGAAATTCCTTTTTTAAAGGCTCGAAGCAATCATGAGCTCTTAAAAGATCCTCTGCAATTTTATTAAAGCGAATTACATTTTCTATGAAAACCTCATTTTTAGAGGTATTCGCACTATTAGCATGAACTAAGTAATTATATACAGGTAAATCCACCTGGGCAATTCTGACTTTTTTTGTGAGAAAAACATGAAGATTTGCTAAGAAATCTTCCTGAAGCATATTTTCAACTTCATAATCAAGATCTGTTAATAATTCCCTTCGATATAGTTTTCCCCATATATAACCTTTAATATTATTGGTGAGTAGGCTGCGTACCAATTCCATTTTGGATTGTTTAGCAGGTAATCTATTCGAGATTAATTTCTTCTTGCCCCTAAACAAATGATAATGATTTCCAATTACCAAATTTGCTTTGGTCTCCCTCATTTTATCCACAAGGTTCATTATAGCATCAAGTTCCAAATAGTCGTCTGCATCTACGTTCAATATAACCTGCCCGGTAGAATAGAAAATTCCTAATTTCCTTGTAGAATAGGTTCCAGAATTTTCCTTTGTAATTAGGGTTACCCTATTATCTTTTTCTGAAAATTGCTTAGCCAGTTTTTCTGTTGAATCGCTGCTTCCATCATTAAGGACAATAATCTCTAGATTCGTATAGGTTTGATTACAAATACTTCGAAGACATTTTTCAATAAACCTTTCCGCATTATAGGCAGGAATTATAACTGAAACTTTAGTATTTGAAAATTCTGAGTCCATAAATCGATGCTTTTAGGCCTTAACTTCTACAATGCTACCTTTTTCATTTATTGTAACCTGTCTGGAATTCTCTATTTTATTGGCCATTTTAATAGCAGTATTTTCCACGGAAAATTTTTCCTTAAACAATTGATAGGCTTTTATACTTTTCTCCTTTTTCTCTTCTAAAGACATCTTATTCCAAGTTTGTAACATAGTAAATACAGCTTCTAAATTGTCCTCAGCTATTATTCCCGCATTACCAGCCTCAATCTCCTTCCAAATATTTACCTTATTGGTAATCAAGACTGGTTTTCTACACGCCATTGCTTCAACTATGGCAATTCCAAAATTTTCCTGATGGCTAGGAAGAATAAAAGCTTCACATTCTTTAAAGGCCGCCCATTTTTCAGAACCCCTAAGCATTCCTGGGAAATAAATTCCCTCTTTTCTTCCTATTTCATAAATTTTCATTCCGAATTTGGAGTTTAAACCTGGACCAGCAATCACCAGTTCAGGTAAATACGGATATTCTTTCCTTAATTTTGAATACGCCTCAATCAGGATATCAACACCTTTTTTAGGATGAATTCGGCTTAGAAACAACCAAAACGGTTTTCTGGATAGGCCAGCACATTTTCTAAAAAATGCATCGGTCGCTTTAGGTTTGATTTCAGGAGGTTCTGGTATCCCATAACCTACATTCAATTCATTCCTTGGATTGTAATGAGTAAAGGCTTCTTTAGCCAATTCTAATTCTCGCTCACAAGTAAATAACAAGCCATCCACTCCATTTACCACCTGCTTTTCCACCAGGTGCCAGAAAAACCAGTTTCTAATGGCTTTAAGTTTTCTTGACTTAGCCCGTTGAAAATACGGATCGAGCATTCCATGCGGCATTACAAATAATTGAGGAAAATGGTTTTTATGTTCTTTAAGTTTTTTCCACTTCAGGTAGGTTCCGAAACTGTTATACAACCATAACCCGTGAATAATTAGAACATCGAAACGATGAATATTATCCGATAACCACGTGTTCAGGTTGGAGCAGTATGCATAGGGACCAATGGCCGGTCCAATCGCGTGAATTTTAAAATTAGAACCCTCTAGAAAATCTGAACCAGGAGTATCAAAGCACAACACCTCATTTTCGATTCCGGCCCTTTGCTGAACGGGTATCATATTTCTAATACCCTGGCAAGGGCCACCGCTATTTGGGTTCATCGTAGCAATAATTCTTAAGTATTTCATGCCATCCCCATTTGATGAATTTCTTTATAAATTTTTTCAATATTTTCAAGAGCCAAGGTTGTATCGAAACGTTTAGCCTGTATAAGACCAGATTCAATAAGACGCTTTCTTTCCAGGCTTGTTAATTCGGTCACATCGTTTAAAATACTTGCCGAATATTTAGCCCATCCTGAAATGTTCTTGGGATTCTCTGGCATTCTGGGGATATAAATTCCAACTTCGCCTCCTACTTCGTTCATGGGTGCTTCTCCTGTGGTCACTACAGGACATCCACTCGCCATTGCCTCGGCGATAGGCCACCCAAAACCTTCCTCCAAAGATGGAAAGAGAAATACGGTAGCACCCTGATAACTGAGTCTTAATAGCTCATCAGAAATTCCAGTATGAAAATGTATAGAGGAAAAATATGGACTATCTTGCCTGATCGCCCTCAGTTCTTCATCGGGCTCTGCTCCTATCATTAATAATGGTAATGCCTTTTTACAAATTTTTCTCCAGGAATTATAAATTCTAATTACTCCCCTTCTATTCTTGTAAAACTGGTTTCCTCCCACATGAAGCAAATAGCCTTCCTTTAGATCGACCAGAAACTTTTTGGCTAAAAATTCGCGGACTTTAATAGGATCTCCTGGGCTGAAATTCTGATTTAATCCATTATAAACAACTTTCGAAACTTCAGGATCTTTTTCAAGAAATTCATGTAAATCCTGCCTGGTTTTTCTAGAAACAGAAATAAAATATTTCCCTTTTCTATAACCATTCCTTATCATTTTCTGATATAATTTCCCTGTGAACTTAACTTCATTTTCTGCAATTTTTCCTAGGGCTGAGCGCTGCGCCAGAAAATCATGGCAGTGGACTACGAATGGCCGTCTAGATACTAATGGCATCCATGGTCCAAGGGCCTGGTCGGCAAAAACAAATAAGGTATTTGATGAACATCTTTTTAGTTTTCTTTTCACTTCCAAAGGAAAAAGGATGAACTGATCGAGGTATCCTAGCCATTTTTTAAAAAAAGAAGGTGAAGGAATTTTGTAAAATTTTTGTTTTGCTGTCCAAATTTCCACCGTGTGTTTCCTTTCACGCATTCCTTCTACAAGCATTTTCGCATAACGAGGCATGCTTTGAGAACTTATAAAGTCTGGATGTACAAAGAAGACGATGTGCATTTGAAATTATTTAACTATTGGATTATAAATCTATTCTCAAATATGAAAGCTAAAGGAAGTTTTATGTTGGTTATATGGGGTAAAAAATTTTAAGAGTGTGAAGTGATTTAGAAATTCGGTTCAACCAACTGCCCCAGGAAGCCCCCCTGCGTCTGAGGCAATTGGAAAATAGCCACTGGCTATTAGAGAACCGAATTATACTAAATCTACTTAGGTCTAATAGTATTTTTACCTATTAGGAAAAAAAGGGAGCTTGAATGATAAAATTAAGCTGTAGCAATTTTTGTTTTTAAATCTGTTTTATAGAAGCCATAATTAGCCCTCCTGCAAGTACGCTAAACCCAAGTGTAGTTGGTTGTGCCCAGGGGCCTTGCAATATCATAAACATTCCGAAGCTTGTAAGCATCCAGGGTAAAATATTATCCTTTTTTACTGAACGCCAGGAGTCCAGCAGAAGTTTAAAAACGACTCCGCCCCGAATAAAAATTACCGCTAAACCAAGGATAAATCCCATTTCTCCAATTATTCGACCCCATTCTCCTTCAGAAATTAAAAACCCTCTCTCGCCCGTCATAATTTTTGCACCGGCATTCGTTCCCAGGCCCAGACCATCACCCCAAAATGAAAAAGATTCATCTGTAACTGCTTTATACATCCCACCTAAAAACCGATCTATAAAAACTCCTTCCACTCCACCTTCCGTTTCGTTAGCATTAGTAAACCTCTCTGTAAAAGCATAAGTTGCTGTTTGGAAAAAGGCAAAATTGTTAAGAATTGTTAGCAGAATTGCAATTAGAACTCCTATCCCCATGATCTTAGTAAGGATACCTGGATTTTTTTTAGAAATAGCTGCACAAAATGCAAACGTAACTACTATCTGGAACAGTACCGTCCTGCTAATACTCAAAGGAATAGCGGCTAGAAGAGCAATAGTTGAAATAATTAGTAAAATTTTGGACACCTGTTTTTTGCCGCTCATCCAAAAGTAAACTATAAAAGCGGTAGCTAAGCCATAATAAAAGGCAAGGCCGTTCGTGAAGGAAAATGTTCCGGGAACTCTATAGAAGCCTGCAGCTCCACCAAATCCAGAGCCTGCCATATCTCCCCCAATGCCCCGGTTAACCCAGGCAGATTGCGGACTGTAAAACTGAATCCCTACCAGTAAAGTCATTCCAACCGTGATCCAAAGTGTGACTTTTCCAATTTTAACTACATCCTCCCAATCGAGAATAGTGCCTATTGCAAAGATCAAAGGAAAATGAATTGCCGTGATTCTTAATCCATATAAAGCCACAAAAATATTTCCATGTCCTATTATGAGAGCTAATATTACAGACAGGACGGTTATTAATACTATAATATTAATCAGAGGTGCTGGTTTCCAATACCCCTCGGTAAAGGATTTATAGATTATCCATATCGCAACCGGATCCCTTATCACCAGAATTGGCTCAGCCAATTGAGGTAGCACCCATTTTCGAAGTGCCCCTTCGAAAATTAATAGAATGAAGTAGATCCAAACCCATAATTTTAAATTCTTTAAGGTGGTATCATTTTGGACACTAATATTCATTGAAGATGTATTTCGAGAGCTCTGGCTACTCTTACTCCAAAAGTTTCTATCGGTAATCCGTCTGCAGACTGCATGGCGGCTCTGCCAATATCCGGCAATGAATCGACGTTTTCTATAACTTCGCGAAGCTTGTTAACAATAGAAGCTGTATTACCTGGTTCGACCATCCACCCATTCTGGCCATCGACTATAAAATTAGCACCGCAGGTTCTATTGGTAGTAATTACAGGAGTTCCCTGCGCCATGGCTTCAGTAATCACCAATCCGTAGCCTTCAAAAAGAGAGGGAAAAAGCAAAACATCATGTTCCCTCATCAGTTCTAATACTTTCTTATGTGGTAAAGATGGTATCCAAGTATGTTCTGCAAGACCTCTTTCAAGCGCTGCACATTTATCAAAAGATTTCCGGCCTACTAGGGTTAATTCTGCGCTGTTTTTAAATTCATCAAAAGCTTCCAAAATATTAGCAACTCCCTTCAGTTGAGTCATACCTCCTACAAACAGCACTTTTAATTTCCGAGCTCCCATGGAAGAATAGATTCTATCTTTGTACACGGGAGGGAATCCATAGGGAATCACATGCACAGGTGGAAGTGCACCGGGATACAGGTCTAAAGTTTTCTTTGTAAAATCACTTGCCACGATTATGGAATCTGCCAGAGCAATTTCGGCATCTTTTCGAGCTAATTTTTCTGAAGAATTTAAAAAGCAGTTTAGGGTTTTCGACCAATCCGATTTTTCTAAAAGCTCACCACCTAAATATTTTCTATGGGCTCTCCAATAACCTGTAGGCAATTCATAAAAACACTTGACCCCTTTCAATTTTGCTTTCCTAAAAGATTCCAGGGCTCCATCCTCATATGCGTAAATGGCATCAATATTTTTAAGGTTCTTAGAAACATATCTATCCAGATCTCTATATATATTATCTACGGAAAAAATACCGACCTCATTTTCTATATATCTCTTAAGTCCAAATTTTTGTGAGATTAATCTACACAACTCCCTTAATGGCCTCACCCTGGTAAACCTCTTTAAATCAGCATTAAAGCTTCGCCTTTGAAATTCCTTCAGTATCCCTATTTGGAAAATTTTAAATGATAAAGTATTTCTAAAAATGGCTATACATGTATAGAAGCTATCCAATATACCCAGCTTCAGAAATCCATCGGCTATAGCCCGAACATTAGCATTCCCGGTAGGATGATAAAGCAGGATTTTCGGTCTTATTCTATTTTCCATTTAGCCATGAACTGTTACCTGCCAGGAACTGGCATGGATTATAATCAAACACTTCATATCTTCTTTTCCTTACTGGTCTAGCCGGGTTACCAACCACTACCGTATAAGGATCCACATTCTTTCTCACCACTGCTCCCGCGCCAACTACTGCTCCTTTTCCTAAATGAACACCTGGAAGAATAATCGCACTCTCGGCAATCCACACATTCGATTCAATTATTATTGGCTTAGTGATCAACTCCCACTGAGGATCCTCAATATCGTGGGTCCCTGTTAAAAGTTTCACCCCGTCACTTATACAAACCTTTTCTCCAATATAGATCTGGTCGTGTAAAGCAATTTCCGCCCTGCCGATGAAAGAATAAGCGCCAATTGAGAGATTGTTTAACTTACCATTAATTTTTACTTCACCAATCTCGGCTGATTCGTTGATATGGGCGCCTTTTTTTATCATTGAACGTACCTTTCTATACCTCCTGTATAAGGTGGGGAATGTTAGAAAACGTTTAGCCCATACTACCATGAATTCAGGCTCTAATACATCTACCTTCTTTCTGTTTTTCCATAAATAATCAAGTGAAGCCATATTAACTTAATTCAAGTTGAGTAATGAATTTATCCGTTACGTATTTTAATCCTCTTTTATTTTTACAAGGATCTCTTCTAATAGATTTATCGATAAGGGACTTTTTACTCCATTTTTCAACAGGACTGGTAAAATTCTCAATTTTCAGATTTTTTGGAATCCAGTCTGCTCCAATGCAAATCACGCCTAACTGGTGCTCAATCATAGCTGCTACAGTACCGCTCTTCTCCACTAAGTTATAAGGGGTACTAGTAATCCCCAGGTCACAAATCGAAAGTTTCCTAGAAATTTCCTTTTCTTCAAGCCAGCCGTATATTTTATAATTAATTTTATGAGTGTCTAATACGGATGTCCATTTCTGCAATTCACTTCCGTTATCCCCAAGAAAATGAAAAAAGTATTTATCTCTCATCTTTGTAACCAAATACCTAATAAACTCTTCAAACTTCGCCCCTGGTAGAATTTTTCCGAAAACCGCAAAATCAAATTTATCGGAATTTGCATGATGTAAATCAGGTGGATAAAATTGGATATTACCAAAAAGGGGTAATTGATCAATCTGAAATCCATATGATTCCAACTTTAATTTATAAACCGTTGCATGGGTATGGATGCTGGAGGGATTTAGGGACCTTATCATTTTTTTAATTATAAATTCCTGAACTATACCGTATATCTGGAATTTGAACGGGCTGCCCTGATTCATTCCGAGCCATAATTCATGAAACATAATATGCCATTTTCGTCCCTCACCCAGTCTTTTCAATATATGCTGAAGGAAAAAGGGGATTCCTTTTTTATGAAAAGAATAAGGAACATATTGTAGACTTAACCAATCCGGATCTATCTGCATGAGCCATTCCTTAGCTAGACTTAACTTGGTTTTTCTTTTTAAACTATCTTCCAGTCGAAGAACACTAATTCTCTTGTTATTATGTTCAAGAGATTCATACTGAAATCCGTTTACGTAAGAATCATGCAAGGCAAGTATCCCAGTTGGAATTCTTCGATCTACAAATTCTTTTGCTAGACGTAAAACGTAATCTCCTACTCCGTTTTTCCCTATTTCTAAAGACCCACATATAAAAACAATCTTCATCTAAAAACTCTAATATTAAAACCACATAAATCGAGTAGAAAGAGTAATTACCTTAAAGTTTCGTAGCTAGCTTATAATTTTTGTAAGCATTCAAAACCTCGGTTATTCCATACCGACTAAAAATGATCTCAAAGGCGATTTGTCCTAAAGTTTGTAGTTTATTTGAAACGGTATTTTGATATCCAAATGACAAACAAAACATCGCGAATATTCTTGATTCACAAATAATTTTAGAAGATAGTTCTGAGGCCGTTGTTTGGATATCATTATGTATTAAATAGGTAGATGGCAAAAACTTTATTTTGTATCCCAACCGTTTTAGTCTTGCACCATATTCTAGATATACTTTCCCAAATTTGTACTGCTCAAAGTTAAGAACCATATCTTTCACCACCTTAATAGGGTAAATGGTTCCACCACATGAAATGCCGAAATAATTGTTTAAATTTTTCGGAACTACTGAAAAACCTCTTGGATGCAATTGTCCAGGAACAGGTGGTGGCAAGGGTCTATCTACATTTTCAGGATAATATTCTCCTATTGTCCATATGGTTTCCGGCTCCGTTTCTATGGCCTTTAAACATTCAGCCAGATGGTTGGGTGGAAAAAGATGGTCATCATCCATTGTTCGAAAGTGAGTGCCCTTACATTTTTTCGCTATAAAGTTTCTGTTAGCATATAAGCCATTTTTTGGCCCTTCGAAATATTTGCAGTTAAAAGCGGCGGCAAGTCTTTTAATTTTGACCTTCAACTCTTCTTTATTCGAATCATCAGAAATTATTAACTCATATGGTTTAATATTTTGTTGTGCCAAACTTCTGAGGGTTTGGTAAAGGCTATCTGGACGATTTCTGGTGACAATAGCTACAGATAATTTTATAGATGACCCGGATTTCATTCTCCGCTTAATTAATAGATATTGAAGGAAGTTTCTTCATTCTTGTAAACCCATAAACAAAATTTATTAAAAACTGAACCACTGCCAATAGGATATTGAAAATTAAAACGCCTGTCAATTGGGCGATATCCAGAAATATTGCGCCAATTATCATAGTTGCGATACTTAAAGAAATAGAGAATAGCGGGTTTATTATCCAGTCTCTGCTAATATTTAATTCAAAAGAGATAGCACTTAAAAGATTTATCCCCCCTCCCAATAATACTAATAGAAGTTCGAATTGTAGTCCAGAATATTTATCTCCTAAAATCCATAGAATTTCTTCAGCAAAAAGATAACCTACACTTATAAAGGCAGCTATAATTAAAACAAGGAAAAAACAAATTTGAAGGTAATATTTAAATAGCCTTTTCCTTTCTTCCTGAAGCCGAGCAAATCTTGGTATCACCAAAGTCTGAGATAATTTGGTTATCAAACCAAGGATGACTGCTATTCGGGCTAAAGCTCCTAATTGCGCCAAGGAAGTGGTATTACCAAAGAATGAAATAATCCACAACATTATCTGACCTGAAAAGCAGTAATAAAGTACTCCAGGAAACATTCTTTTAACCGTACTCCATATCTTTTTTTCAATTTTAGGATCTACTTTTTCCGGTTTGAAATACGGTGCGGCTATCTTCTTTAATTGAATATTGCCATATAATCTTGGCAATCCATTAGCCAGTAAGGCGATGAATGTAAAAGGAAAAATAAAAATTAAAAAAGTAGTAAGAAACAATCTCCCCAATCCCACTTTAATGTCATTCATCAGTATTGGCGGAATATCCTGGTGTAGCTTCGGAACAATCACCAATAGGGCACTGGAAAGATCTGCATAGAAAGCTGGAATTAAGGCCAGGGCAATCAAGGTGGCCATTAACCATGAAGAGCCATGATGTTTTAAAAGAAAAAATAGTAATGGAACCGAAATACACAAACTAAAAAAAGCTAGTTTCTTTCGCAGGCTAAGGCCTGTGGCCAACACCTTTCCTAATTTACTTTTTTCCTTCCAAACCTTACCGCTTTGTGATAACACTCCCGCTGAAACCCCACCATCGGCAAGCAGGGTCATTGTCCCCAAAATTGTATTTGCCAGAGTATAGAACGCATACTCTTCCAGTGACAAAAACCTTATAACAATTATTCCACTCAGGAATCCAATTACCTGTACAAAAATTTGGGCTAAAGATGTAACACTTAAAAGCCTTCCCCATTCTAACAGTTTAGTATAGGAGGGATTAGATTGTAATTTTTCTATATAGGCTTTCAAATCAATAATGAAAAAATTTACCTCAGTGATTACCTTAAAAAACTATGAAGGAGTTTTTTCAAAATGAAAACTTTTATTTCCTGTTAAATATTTCAGAAGTCTTTTAATACCTTCTCTCAGGTCTATAGTAGGTTCCCATCCAAGGCTTTTAATTTTTGAAGTATCAGTTACTTTTCTAGGAGTTCCGTCTTTCTTGTTCGTATTAAAAAAAACTTCACCATTAAATCCTACTATTTCTTTCACCAAATAAGCTAGGTCTTTTATTGAGATCTCCTTTCCTGTACCTATATTTAAATGAACATTTCGCACTTCTTCATTCGCGTTAAATGCACTAAAGTTTTTGACTATTTGTAAGAAACTTAAATTGTTCATTACATACACGCAAGCTTGTGCCATATCCTCACTCCAAAGGAATTCCCGTAAGGGACTCCCACTTCCCCAAATCTCAACTCTTATATTATCATCACTATGGTATATGCCATATTTTTTCAGAGCAACTTTAGTTTCCTTTAAAGAGGAAGATGAATCAATGCCAGTTAATGGATATTGTTTGAAATGCTCCAGAAGTCTCATTGAATCACCTTCTTCTAATAACCTGGCTATATACATCTTGCGTAAGATAGCAGGTAAAACATGAGATTTTTCCAGATCAAAATTGTCTCCAGGCCCATATAAATTCGTGGGCATTACGGAAAGGAAATCTGTTCCGTACTGCAGGTTATAAGATTCACACATCTTAATTCCCGCGATTTTGGCAATCGCGTATGCCTCATTGGTGTACTCCAGGCTTCCTGTTAACAGATATTCTTCCTTAATAGGCTGCGGACAGTTTTTTGGGTAAACACAGGTACTACCAAGAAATAATAATTTTTTCACCCGGTTTAAATAGCTTTGGTGAATTACATTTGTTTGGATCATCAAATTCTCATAGAGAAAATCTCCCCGGTACCTATCGTTAGCTTCTATTCCCCCAACTTTCGCCGCGGCCAGAAAAACATATTCAGGTTTCTCCTCACTAAAAAAATCGTCTACGGCATTACAGTCAGTAAGATCTAGTTCTTTATGCGAGCGAGTTATAATATGGCTATATCCCATAACTTTGAGGGTTTTATATATAGCTCTACCTACTAAGCCCTTATGACCCGCCACATATATTTTTGAATTTAGTTCCATTACTATTCGTAATAATTTAAAGTATCGAATCCTACTTCGCGAAGATATTTCTCCTTTCGCATGAGATTTAAATCTGCTTCCATCATCTCCTTCACCAGTTCAGAAAGGTCATAAGTTGGTTTCCAGCCTAACTTTTCGTTCGCCTTTGTGGGATCTCCTACCAGTAAGTCTACCTCCGTAGGTCTAAAATATCTTTTATCTACGGCTATTACTTCCTTACCTATTTCGAGCTGATAATCGGGATTAGAGCAAAGTTTAATAAAAGCTTTCTCCTCTAGCCCCACACCTCGAAACTCCAGTTCAACTCCTATTTCATTAAAAGCCATTTTAACAAATTCCCTTACCGGGGTCGTCTTGCCAGTAGCAATCACCCAGTCTTCAGCCTTATCCGTTTGAAGAATCATCCACATGGCCCTTACATAGTCCTTTGCATGCCCCCAATCTCTTAAAGCGTCGAGATTCCCAAGACATATTTTCTCCTGCATCCCCAACGCTATCCTTGACACAGCTCTTGTTATTTTTCTGGTTACAAAAGTTTCTCCTCTAATAGGTGACTCATGATTGAATAATATACCGTTACATGCAAAAATATCGTAAGCTTCCCTGTAATTGATCGTTGTCCAATAGGCATATAGCTTAGCAATTGCATAAGGACTTCGGGGATAAAAGGGTGTATTTTCATTTTGTGGAATTTCAGCTACTTTTCCATATAATTCTGAGGTTGAAGCCTGATAAAATTTCGTTTTTCGCTCAAGTCCTAAAAGCCTAATAGCCTCTAATATTCTCAATACTCCCAAAGCATCGGTATTACCAGTATATTCCGGAGTTTCGAAGGAAACCTGGACATGGCTCATCGCTGCCAGATTATATATTTCGTCAGGCTTTATTTGCTGAATTAATCTTATTATAGAGGTGCTATCGGTGAGATCGCTATAATGAAGAATAAAATTCCTATTCACTTCGTGGGGATCTTGATACAAATGATCAACCCTTTGAGTATTGAACTGAGAAGTACGGCGTTTTAATCCATGTACCACATAACCCTTTTCTAAAAGCAGTTCACTTAAATAAGCTCCGTCCTGACCAGTGACCCCAGTAATTAATGCGACTTTCATCTTTGGTGATTTTGAAATGATTTTAAAATTACTATTGCTAAAATTATCAGTTGGAAAGTATAAGTGAGTATAGGGAAAAAGGAAAATGTGATCGGTTTAATATCTCTCCCTATCTATTCGATAAAGGCCAGCAATAGAACTAGCAGAATTGCCAACTAGGAAATTGAATTACAAGTAGATAATAATTTTTTTTACTTATCACAATAAAAAGCTAGACTATTTGAAGTGCGGATTTAATTTAGATCAAAAAATACAGGAAATTAAGTATTGCAAAGACCATTTTAATGCCTAACGGTTAGGTGTAAATATTTACTTCATTAAGCCTTAAGTTAACCGTCACTCCTAATTCGTGCAGCACCAATCGAATCCTTTTTGAACCCAATTCCTGCACAAGTCCAACTCTTTCCTGAAAGGGACCGGACTTAATTTTAACTCGGTCTCCAGGCGATATGTCAGCTACCTGAACATCTCCAACTCTATCATCATTTAACCATGACTGGATCAATTCTATTTCTTCATCTCGTGCTATAGCAGGTTTTCCCAACCAGAACAAATATCGAATCACTCCCGGAAAACCGAATACTTTGGCCCTTTCACAATTCCTAATCCTAATGAACACATATGAAGTGAATAAGGGCACTTCTATTTTCTTTTTACGATCACTCCACTGTCGAACAACCTTAGTAGTAGGACAATAAACTTCAAAATTGGCTTTTTCTAATGCCTGCGCCACACTAATTTCAGATTTTGGCTTAGTATATAGTACAAACCATCCCATATATTTTCTTCTTAATGTTAAACAAAATATCCCAACAATAGTGAGCTAAATTTCCAGCTCCGAAATTCTAAAAGCGTTCCAGTTATATGGAGACGTGCGAAGGATATTTTATTCTGAAAACAAGGCTTCGCCACAACAATCCCATTACGGATCACTTTAATAAAATTCGATTATTACCCAAAAGGTAATGACCTAAGGTTCGGGGGGAATTATCAAAAAGGTAAAGTGTAAGGGTTAGGGGCTAGTAAATAAGTGTAATTTCTTAAATGTCAGTTAATTAAACTTTCAACCATGAGGTGAATTTAAGAAATAGAATGTTTTTTACAAACATGTTTCTGTTAATTTTTTAAATTTTTGTGACATGCTAATTTTTTTATGAATTTATTTAATTATTGATAAACAGCTTGTTACCTGCCATTTAGCCCAATTACAACAAATAATTTGAATAATATTTCATTAAAAAAATATTAACAAATCAAAATTAAGGTTCAAATACTTATTATTCTTAATTCAAACTTCTGATAACGCCTAACTACCTGCTGTAAAAAGCTATCAATCCATTCTCTTTAATTATTTATTTTTCTAAAAATAAAAAAACCCGGCTCCGTAGGGTGGAGCCGGGTTAAAAAGATGGAATTTAAATCAAACTAGTTCTTCACTATCTTTTTTACTGATCTGGCATTCTCTGTGGCAATCTCCACAAAGTAAATTCCAGGGCTTAGGTTGGCTACAGGCACTTCGATCATCGAGTCTGAACCTTCAGACTGTGAAGTCTTCACCAGGGCTCCCAGCGTATTAAAGAACTTGATGCTCATCTTCTCCATTACCGGGCTGTACATCTTAATGTACATTACCTCGTTAACAGGATTTGGATGAACTTTCCAGCTTTCTTCGAGATCGCTATCTTTAGTTACTTTGTCAACTACCAATACATCGAAAGTAGTGGTAACCTCTCCTCCTCTGCTATCTACACCTTTTAGGGTAATAGTAGAAGTCCCTAATGTTGATGGACTAACAAGCATATTGTTATCGTTCACAAAGATCTCAACAACATCGTTGCTCGCAGTTGGAGTCAATGAATTTACCTGGTCTCCATCAGGATCTGTGAAAACTGAACTTAGATCTAAACGATATTCGCCTGTATAAAGGTTCAGCGTCTGATTTCCGATAAGGTTTGCTTCAGGCGCTCTGTTCACGTCGATCACCTCAACTTTAATGGTTGAAGTTCCTTCGATCCCATTTTCATCCTCAAGGATCACATCGAAAGTGTGAATACCGGCATCTTCAAAATCCGGACTGAATGAGAAGTCTACCATTCCCTCTGCGAAGACAAGTTCGGTCTTAGGATTTTCCTCGGCCATCCTTGCTCCAGCTACCATATCTCCTTCAAGGTCTGAAGTAGATAAAGTGATATTCAGGGTTTCATTCTCGTTTACATAATACATATCATCGGTAACTAGGTCTGGAGCCTGGTTGATATACAGGGTCACCGGAATGCTTACTAATTCCATATCAGGGTCGTTCGACTCTATGGTTAGCATCGCGTGATTGCTCGCCTGAGTAGCCCTGGCTGGATGTAATTCAACACCCATATCCATACTTGCTCCAGCAGCGATCTCACCACTGGCCTCTCCCGTAATGTTCAGCCAGTTCTTTTGAGCAGCCTCTACTTCACCGGCACGTACAATCCAACCGGAGGTTGACAATCCCGCATCAGCGATATCCCACCAGAAACCGGCATTATAGAACTTAAACCTATTGCTTACATGAGCATCTACATATCCGATTCCCTGAGGGTAATTCGCTCCAAGCGGATACGTGATCACCACGAAGAATTTTTCATAAGGCTGAAGTTCTACGGTTTCCCCAAGAGCAAGGGTGATCAATTCTCCGTCTTCGTTGGCAGTTTCAGCAGTATAATTCAAAGTTTCCTTATAAAGTACATCTGAATCTTCCAGTTGATTTCCTACCCTGATCTCTACAATTAGATCTGAGTTTAGCCAGTCACCCCATGCATACCAGGTTTGGATATGCGACAGGTTGAATCCGGTTTCAGGAGCTACAAAACGCGTAGAACCGGAGAATGCTCGATCTCCATTAAATCCTACCGAAGTCCATGGTGTTTGAGTATCCTCATGAGCCAGGACATTAGCGAAATTCTCGTTATTCTGAACGATCGTTGTATTTGGCTCCAAATTCACCTCGTTTCTCAACAGGGTTGCGTCTACATCAGAATTTTGTGGAGCCGCTGCAGGGCTTACATCAGTTCTCAGGTAGTTCATCCCGATAGTATAGTTCAGTGGAGATTCTCCATTCTCGTTGCCCATATTAAGGGTATGAGAGTACACATCATCATTAAAAGCGATATGATAGATCTCCTCACTGTTCACTGTAAAGGATGGTGGCAGTTTGAACACCGCTGTAATTGGCAGTTCTTCAGTCGTACCAAAATCGGTATCTGCCAGCACTTTATTGGTATAGGCATCATCCGGAGTTTGCGGACTTACAGTAAGCCTAAAGGTTTTAGATTCAAAACCAGGTTCCACTGTGAATGAATCTGTAGGCAATACAGGCTGCCAGCTCCAACCCCATCTATAGTGCCATACCAGATGCTCAATTTTGGCTGTAGATCCATCTTCCACTCGCAGGTTATTAACCGTCATGGTTTTAGTCCCGGTATTTTTGAAGGCTACATCATGGAGGTATGCTGCATTTGCACCTACCATTTCTTCGCCTAGATCTACCGTTTCAGGAATAAACGTTAATTCGGCATCTCCTGATACTTCAAGGTTTATCGGCACTACCACTTCAGGAGTCAATGGGGTGTTATTCATCACTTTTAAGGATTCCTCATAAGTTCCCGCATTGGTTCCAATAGTACTGAAAGTTAGTTCGTATTCCCTGCTTGCGCCAGGCTCCAAAGTTTCTTTAACCGCAGGATTGAACTCTACTGCCACATCGTTTGCAAGGTAGTCCTGATAGTATGCTACCTGAGTACCTTCAGACCCATCCTTATTCTCGATCCCGATCAAACCATAGAAGGCTCTAATTGGCTGTAAAGGATCATGCTTATACTGGAACTTGATCTTTCCATTCTTATAAAGGATCGCCTGTATGCTAAATTCGCTTCCTATAAAAAACAGGTTGTTATACCCTCTCCACTCGAATACCACTTTATCATCAAAGGCTTTCATATATCTACCCCATTTATCTTCCGCAAGGGTATTATTTGGACCTCCTGCCGCAAAATATGGAGCTATGATATTGTTAAGTTCATCATCATTAGGTACCATTGGTGGTACGAAGTAAGAAAGTGATTCATCCTCGATCTCATCAAAGCTTAACACACCCTGACTACTCATCCAGACTTTATCATATTTTTCCTCATAGAATTCAAATTCAAAAGGCAAATCAAGAACTTCCCAGATATCACCTTCAGACACATAGAATTGAACTTTATCTTCTTCGTTAAGTTTTATCCACTGTGCAGTTGGCTGCATACTCTCATCGTAAGAAGTACGATTCACGTAAGTGAATTCAGGAACCGAATTCTGGGCTGCTGGTTGCTGAACAGTCACGTGCTCTGTAGCCGCGATCGCATATTCCAGGGTTGACTTCCCGGTGTTGGTCACCTTGAAACTTTTAGTCAATTCCTCATCAGGGTTCATAGAAACTGAATATTCAGTCTCCATCACTTGGATAGCCGGAGCATCGATCACATTTCCTGTGAAGGCCACTTCGTAAGTCGAACCTTCATTATCAGTTAACGTAAGGGTATTATCTACAGCTCCCAGTTCCGAAGTGTTCAGGGTATATTCGATGAACAACGTCTGGTTTGGCTCGATCACTACATTGGTTTCTCCTTCAAAGCTAAGGCTGGCATTCGCAAAATTGATATCAGAAATATTGATTTGCTTAGAACCTTCGTTCTTAGCTCCTACGATTCCTCTTACTTCTGCCTGCTGAAAAACTTCACCAAGATCCACTTCGGTTTCGCTAAGGACCAGTTGAGATTCTCCTCCACCAACAACATCGATATTCACTTCAACTGGAATAGAGCTGTTAAAAGGATCATTGGAAAGAACAGAGATATATTCCTTATGGGTTCCCTCGATCAGTTTTTCTCCGTCCAGGGTGATCATGATCTCTTTAGACGCTCCCGGCTGGATCATTCCTTTGGCTTCGGCAACCTCTTTGATAAGACCAAGGCCTGGGCTGTGAATATGAACGATCTGCTGAGGCATCAGTGGTAATTCAACCTTATCATAGCTTGAATTAATTAAGACCCCGTCATTCTTAGCCTCATTTTCAACAGCGCTATAGAAACTTCTTAACTGGTAAGAAAATAATCCGTCGAACTTATCATAGATCAATTTGATGTCTCCATCGCTGTAAAGCTCGATCTGGAAAGTGATCGCAACATTGTCCCTGTCGTTCGCATGTCTAACATTGGTATACTGAACGATCAGTTTACCAACTTCTCTTTTGAAGTGGATGCTTCCGGCTTTTGAAAGTGCCCAATCCTTTAACAAACCTGCGATGTATCCATCTGGCAATTGTGAACCGTGGAACTGAGCCGTAGAATTAAAGTTACCATTTTCACCTAGCGTTAGAACGCCAGTTTTAGTGATAAACATATGGTCAACCGATTTTCCGAAGAATGGGAAATCGAATCCAAGATCTACATTATAATATTCATTTCTTGGATCAGCCTTAAAGAAATCGGTAACATCGGTTCCAGAATTAGAAATATCATTGAACTCATATCTATTATAAGGACTTTTCTCCATTACATATGGGAAGCGTTGCACATTTCCAGGCAGGTTCTCGATATGACTCAAATCATTGGTAAATGCAGGGAAACCATACTGAAGTGGATATTCACCTGTATTCTTCAAGGTAAAACTAGCCTGTACATTATCACCAACATTAATTTTTTCGAAATTCACCACTGCAGGATCTGCTTCGATATGCGCCGTCTCTGTTCCAACACCAAATACGTTGAAAGTATGAACATCTCCATCCCAGCTGGTAAGGGTGATCTCGGCATTTTCGTTACCTATCCCAGATGGAGTATAGGTAATAGACATGGTAGTTTCAGATTTTGCTGCAACGTTCAAAGAATAGGAAGAAGTATTCACCTTAAAGCTTGGGCTCGAAGAGGTCACTGTACGAGTTCTGAATCTTCCAAAACCTGTATTCTGAATGGTCATTTCCCTGGTTGCGGAAAGCCCGTTAAAAACACTTCCGAAGTCAAGGATATTATTGGTAGCAAGCGCCGGTTTATGACCAGAAACAGTCACATCGGCAGCTACTCTGTGAATAGGCGTATCTGAATCGTTCGAGTTAATTAGGATATTAGACTTGTAGTTACCATTGATCAACTGGCTAGCGTCAATTGCAACTTCCATGTCCTGCTCTCCAACTCCAAGAATCTGTCCCTCGGCAGGGTTCAAAGTCATGTATTTGTGAAGAGGTTCCACAGTGCTGGCTGCAGTTACCGCCCAAACGAAATTCTCGTTGTTCATAGCCCCGGCAAGTGGCACCCAGGTTTCTCCAAGGTCAAAACTCATCAAGGCATTATCTGAATGTTCTGGACTTTGCTCCGGCCCAACCCCAAGCGGGTAAAGGTTACCGGCAGGAATATGGAATACGATCCAGAAGGTAGTTCCCTGCTCAAAGAACAATTGTTCTTTCAGGTTATACCCATGGTATCTGGAATCATTCTCGCTGCGACCTACGAACTGGTCGTCTGAATAAATAAGATTATCCTCATGAATTTCCTCTCCTCTATAGATCTCTAAAATTGCAGGACCGTCTTCCTGGTCCAAATTTAAATAAGCTCTTACAAAAGAAAGGTTGAATCCATCAGCCTCGTCCACTCTAAATCTAGTTGCAGAAGAGTTGGTGGCTGTGGTATCAGTCTCACCAATAATATAAATTGGAGTTGTTCCGTGGTACTTCTTTTCGGAAGCTTCCCAGGCGTTCTGAACCGCATTTCTGGTTTCGAATTTCAAGATTGGCTCTACAGCTTCTTGCTTTACAGTAAGCTGGTTTGCGCTAACCGGGGTTCCTCTGGCCGGCAGGGAAGCCCTTGTAAATGACTGGAAGTTAGAAACCTGACGTGTTTCTGAATCCCAGTTAAGGATCCCATCCTGCTGGTTAAGGATCTTGAAAGTCTCCAGAGCATTCATATCAACCTGGGCATCGATACTAACATTAATGCTAGCTACATCTGTAGCGATATCTGGTCCCTGGTTGGTAGTCGCTTCAACCTGGTTGGAAGCATCAGCTGCGTTCCCCCAACGGTCTACAGCCGTTACGGTGAAGTAATAAGTAGTTTCGAAATCAAGACCTTCAATGGTAGTTTCTATAAGATCTCCTACACTTCGGAAATCATTTGCAACCATCATTTCTGAAGCTTCGCTCATATCCACATTTTTAGACCACTGAAGCTTATACTCATAAGGAGTCGTATCTCCTGCATCTGAAGGAACCGTGAAGCTAAAAGTTGCAAAATCTTCAGAAGTTCCTAAAAGAGTCAGGTCACTGATGGTTTCGGGTGCCTGTTCGTCATTTGGCATAAGTGCCAGGTAAGCATCCATAAATCCAAGACCTAGTTTTCCTTCGAAGTCAGGGTTATGAGAATCGATCTCCCTGATCCCACGCAATAAACGTTTTTTAAGGTCTTCATTAGTAAAGGTTTCAGATCCATACTTGGATACAACAAGCGCTGCGATACCAGAAGCATGAGGGGTCGCCATGGATGTTCCCTGCATATAACCATAACGGTTATCTGGCAGCGTACTCAAAACCTGGCTTTTATTTCCCTGCCTCACATTACCCCCGGTGGTAGTTAGGTCTACCCAATCACCATAATTGGAGTAATTCGCTTTTTTATAATCGGTTCCTGTAGAAGCGATCGCTATAGTTTGACCGTAATAACTAGGGTAATGTAATTCGTCTCTCCCATTGTTCCCGGCAGCGAATAGCACCACTCCACCTTTCATAGGGCTTCCAGGATAATTTCCTGCTTCCTCGATAAAATAGTCGATCGCATCTAATACTGCCTGCTCAAAAACTCCGGCGCTCTGGTATCCCCAAGAGTTTTGCGAGATCACCGCGCCATTATCGGCTCCATAAACGATCGCAGGAGCAAAGCTTCCCGAACCGTTATCACTGAATACCTGGGCAGACATGATCTTCACCCCGTCACCGTTACCGGATCCACCTGCAACGCCGGCTACCCCTTTTCCGTTGTTGCTGGTGGCAGCTACTGTTCCGGCAACGTGAGTACCATGGTCGTGACCTGTGATCTCTCCCTGGTTCTCGGCAAAGTTATATCCATATATCATCAATATACCCGTTACCGTCGTCATCTACTCCAGGAGTACCGTTCAATTCTGCGGTATTGATCCACATATTGTCCTTAAGGTCCTCGTGGTCTGTATCGATACCTCCATCAACCACGGCAACAATCACATTGGAATTACCCATGCTAATGTCCCATGCTTTTGGCGCATTGATATCAGATCCTGCAACCGATCCTTCCAGACTTCCGTCGTTAGACAAATGCCACTGATCGGCTAAATAAGGGTCGTTAGTAGTGGTTTCCAGGGCTGCGGCAGTAGGTCTTTCCACTACGCTGCTTCCGGAATAATTCAAAGATTTCTGGCGAATAGGTTCGGCCAGCTCAACATATTCCACTCCACCATATTCCTGAGCTACGGAAGCAATGTCGGCCTCGTTTTGAACTTCTACTTCATACCAAAGGAGAAGTCCGTGCTTTACGTGTTTGAATTCATTTTTTCCGGCATCAGGAAATACGCGTACCATTTTGGAGGCAGCATATTTCTCACTTACCTTATCGAAGCTTTGAAGACCGGTTTTTAACTGTCCGTCAGTGGAGGATTGCTTCATTCCTTTCACTACTGTTTCCAGTTGATTTGCCTTGATCTTTATACGGACCTTACCAGGCACAAAATCGGGATTCTGAGCCAAAACATTTAAAGAACCAACGATCCAGAACAACACGGTAAGGATCCCCAGTTTTTTAAACAAATGTGTAATTTTATTCATGATTTTGTTTTTATTCGGAATCGGCTGATTTTGATCCAGATCTGAATCGATCTCAGGCAATTCCTTGCTTTTCAACATATTTAACATGGAGCGAAGTGCCTTTCTTTGGGAAGCGCTACGGCTAAGCCAGTTATCGACACTCTCATTTTCACGCTCTTTCATTGAGTTTATTCGGTTTGAGCTACTACTTCTTCATTTTCTATCTCCACATCGCCAGCTTTGTTATTGTTTCCGAAGGCATAGCTTAACGAGAATCTTAGGGTGTTTTCCAATGGGCTGGCAACATCTGAGGTATTGAACAGGTAAGAAAGATCGAACCTGGCACTTTTAAATGCGATCCCACCACCTACGGTCGCGAACTGCCTGTTCCCTGAAGATTCCGCTTCGTGGAAATATCCAGTACGTAAAGCGAAGACATCATTATACTTGTATTCTGCTCCAAGAGCGTATACCAATGACCCAAAATCACTATCCTTTACTAAAAGAGAATTGATCTCTACGTTTGCAGCGATCGAGTTCTTCGGGTCCATGATCAGTTCATAACCAGAACCCAGCTTTAAATTGGTTGGCATTTGAGATTTTGGAGCTCCTTCAACAAGTTCCACATCAAAACCGATATTGCTTAAAGACATACCTGCACGCCAGATACCCTGGTTCTTACCAAGTTTCATCATATCAGACTGGTAATACGCACCCACATCGGCTACGAACGTGTTCATATCTGAACCTTCATCGCCAAGCGCGTAATCGGCACGTACATACCTTCCGGTAACAGCGGTAGAAAAGTTTTCGCTTAGTTTCAGCGAGTAAGAACCATCGATGGCAACCTCGTAAGGATTCTGGGTTCCCATGTTATTTCCGGCAGCATCCGAAAGGTCCATACTACCATAAGAGAAATAACGCATTCCCACACCCCAGGTGCTTCTTTCGTTGATCCTTCTTGCAAAGGAAAAACTTCCAAGGAATACATCATTCGTCAGGTTCCTTAGCCACGGAGTATAGTTCACACCCAGCAGCATATCACCCTCCATAAAGGTATATTTGGCAGGGTTGAAGAACTGGGAGTAGGCATCGGTAGAGGTAGAAACACCCATATCGGCCATACCCCCACTTCGGGCATCCGGAACGATTAACAGGAAGGGGGCCGCAGTGGACTGCACCCCCGAGCTCTCCTGAGCAAATCCTACCTTCATGGATAAAGGTATCAGGAGTAACCAAAACAATAATTTTTTCATTTTTCAATTAAGTTTTTGGCGCTCAACTCTTAGCGCCGGTTTATGATTACTCAAATGAAAAAAGAATGTTAAGTCATCCTTAAAAAATGCCGTGACAAAAACTATACATAGCTAATTTTCAAGGTTACAATACCTATACAAAAGGATTTAAATAATTGTTTTACAAGTATTTACTTATAAACTATTTAAAAAGGTGGTAAGGTTGGTTTCGGAGTTTGTAATTCCTAATTTCTTACGTAAACGGTACCTCCCAACATCAATTGTTCGGATGCTTTGACCGGTTAAGGAAGAGATTTCTTTCGAGGAAAGTTTGAGCTTTGTAAAAGCTGCCAGTTTCATTTCGTTTGGTGTTAACTGATAATTGGAAGACAGCTTTTCGTAGAATTCGGAATGAACTTCCTGGAAGTAAAGATCGAATTCATCCCAGGATTCTTTATTATGAGAATGTTTAAGTTCCCTGATAATTGAGGAAATGGTCTTATCGGTTTGGGTCTTGGTTTGTTTTTTGGTCTCCCGTAGTTTTTCGATCAGCCCGGAGATCATTTCATTCTTCTGAAGCAGAAACATCAAATTAGACATCAGCTTCTTGTTCTTGTAATCCAGTTCCTGGTGTAGCAGGTGCTTTTCTTTTTTAATATTCTCTGTTTGAAGCTGCTCCTTCCTGGTCTTAATGGTTTGAAGCCGATAGAGGATAAAGGCGATGATCAGTAGTAAAATAAGGAGTCCGAAGATAAATTTATAAACCGTTTCTCGATACCTGCGGTTCTCCTCCTCCATTTGCTTTTCCAACTCATATTCATACTTCGCCTTTAACCGCTCCTGGTTCTTGATGCTTTCCTCATTCAGAACGGCAGCACGTGAATCCATTTCCAGTCGCTGCATCTCAAAGGCATTTTCAAAATCGCCTCTTTGCTCATAAATTTCCTTCAGGGCCGTAGTATTCTCTATGATCTGTTTTTCATAACCCATTTTAACTGAGCGCTCCAGGGAACGTCTAAGGTAGGTTTCTGCCTCTTCGGGTCTTGCCAGGTTTAGTAAAATTCCACCTATATGGGTTTCAGACTGGGCGATTCCAAGTGTATAATTACTGGCTTCCCTAATTTCAAGTGCCTTCCGGTGCCAGTCAAGTGCTTCAGGATAGTTTTCTCTCTTAACTTCCAGGGAACCCATATTGCTGTAGGCATTTGCCAAATAGTAATCTTCATCGAGTTCCGAAGAAAGGGAAATAGCCATTTGGTACAACTCCTCTGCCTCTTCATAATTACCCAGATTTTCATTCGCAATTCCCTCATTATTATAGATCACGCAATATGGCACAAGGTTGATCTTAGAAGAATCTGTTACCGAATGATTCTCGCGAATGCTTCGAAAGCGCTCTAAGGCCTTTTGATATTCTTCGGAATCGAGATAGATATTAGCAATACTGATCTCTGCATATAATTTAAATTGAGCATCCTCGTCCAGTTGGGAAGCTTCAGCAATTTTTAAATAGGTTTCGAGCGCCCTGTCTGACTGGCCCTGGGTGAGGTATACATTCCCGATATCCAGCATCACCCTGAATCGTTTTTTAGAATAATCCTTATCTGCCAGGAAGTTATCTAATTGCTGAAAATAATAAAGGGAAGAATCCAGGTTGGTTTCTCTAAGTTCCTGGGCTTTCTTATAGATTTCGGAATAGAAGAGGCTATCGGCCGGCTTTAATTTATCTTTCTGGGCAGTGGCACAAATACCTATTAAAAAAAATAAGTATAAAATTCTCCTCATAGCATTCAATCTCGCTGTGCTCTTTTGAAACAATTTTTTAACTCTATTCACATTTTACAGCGCGCAAAAATAGAATTTTTGAGATAAATTCCTCGTTTTCAACAATTCAAATTTTCTGAATTATTATTTGATGCCAGAAATTCTTAGCTTGTTTCAAGAATAAGGCCTGTTTATATAATTTGCCGGAATCGCTGAGTTTTTGAAATTCTTCGTCAAGTACGAATGCGTTCATTTCAAACTTATTGAATAAAAATTATAGCAATGGAATCTCGATCCTTACCTTGGTTCCTTCTTTTTCTATTGACTGGATATCGAAATTTCCATTCAGTTCGGCCACCATCTCTCTAACCAATCTTAAGCCCAGTCCATAGCCCAACTCGCCGTTCGTTCCCATACTATCTTCAGACTCCAGAGACTCCATTTTCCGAAGTTTTTCAGGAGAAATGCCACGTCCATTATCGGTTACCTGAATAAAAAGCCTGGAACTTTGATTGGTTTCTATAACGTCCAGATTCACCTTGACCTCCCCTCCTTCATCGGTAAACTTGATTGAGTTGGCTATGATGTTTCCTATGATTGGCAGCAATTTCTTTCTTGGAAATTTAACCGAATCCTGAGCCTTATTATGTAAAACCATCAGTTTAATTTTTTTCCTGATGGCTGTTGGCTCATAAAGATCTATAAGCCTATCCCTTAGCTTTGATAAACTAAACTGTTTTTCAGCAAGCTCATTTTTATACTTATTCAAAATATCTTCGGTTAGATTCATCAATCCGGAGGCCGCACTGTTGATCATGGATAAGTATTCTCTTTGGTTTTCATCATTACATTCCAATTCGGCCAGTTCAGCAATACCCTGTATCCCGGCCAAAGGTCCCCGGATATCGTGGGCTAACTGGTTTCGCTTCACTGCTTCTTTAGATAATTTGACCTGTAAAGAATTGATTTTCCTTTTTGCAGCCAGTTTTTCCATGATCTCCCTGGCGATTAATTTTAGCAACTCTTTTTTTTCTTCAGAAATTCGCTTCTCTTCCCGGTCTACCACGCACAATGCGCCAATGTTCGCTCCTCCTTCTATTTTCAATGGAATCCCGAGGTAATAGGTTAATCCATCCTTCCCTTTTACATAGGGCTTATCACGAAATCGTTCGTCCTCATCTAGCCTGGATATCTCCAGATAGGAATCCCCGCGAATCGTTCTATAACATACGCTCTCTTCTTTATCTACCTGAAACAATTCTGTGGAATTTGAGGCGACGGTCCATTGAGTATGATTATCAATAAGATTGATGAGCGAAATTCTTGTACCGGCGATACTTGCAGCCAGTTCAACCAAATTTCGAAACTCTTCCTGTAGCCTTTTATAATCGAGATCTAATTGGTTCAGACTTTTTATTCTGGAATATTCCAGGTCTTTTCTTTCTTCAACTTCCATTTTCATTCACTTTTTCATCCCAAAGAAAAACGGGATCTTTTGTTTTCTATTTATAGTTCCTTCCCGTCTATCTTATTCGCAATGATACTTTGGTTGCTCAAAAAATCATTGAATTCATTGCGCTTTACTGGCTTGGTAAAATAGGCGATCACCTGACTGTAGTTTTTAGATCGGCTTTTATCCTCTTTAAAAAGCGACGAAGTGATAATGATCACCACTAATTCATCCCTGTACGATTTTTTTGCTACCGCATCCAGGAAATCCCAGCCACTCATTCCGGGCAAATTGAGATCAAGCAGGATCAGTTTCTTTCCGTCATTTGGCTTAGCATCATCCAGGTAATTCATCGCCGCGCTGGCATCTTCAAAGATCCTGCATGTTGCGCCCAGACTGGTTTTTATCAAATGTGCATTCAAGGTAGAAAATATAGGATCATCCTCGATCACCAGGACTTCATCCACCCTAATTTCTCGTAGTTTATTCAATTATTTTTTCAATTTTCAAGATCCTGGAACTAATGATCTCGTCCAGTTCATTGACCGAACTTTCAATGAACTTCTTCAATTCATCTTCATTCCAGCATTCATAATTTGATTCATGTAAAGCATTTGCCAGCACTTTTAACCTGGCAAGGGGTGCTCTGATCACATGTGCCTGTTCCCACGCCAGTTCTTTTAAAAGGGCATTCTGTTTTTCGATCTTCTTTAGATAGTTCATAGACTCCGTCAGATCCACCACAGCACCTACCATTCTTATGGCTTTTCCGTCTTCATCCCGTAAAATATAAGCTCTATCTTTCAAACAGGCCTGTTCACCATTTTTCTTCAAAAAACAATACTCTTCAGTCCAGTTTTTTACTGTTGGATCCTTTCTTGCCGCTTCCAGGCTTCTTTGTACCCTCTTGCGGTCCTTATTATCGATTCTATCAAACCAGATCTTATTTGGGCATAGACATTCCTCTGGCCCAAAACCATAATTAATTTGAAAAACCCTGTTCCGGTAAATGGAATCATTTATGAGATCCCAGTCGTAAACGAGATCTTCGGTGGCATAAGATGCTAACCTGAATCTTTCATTAAGGCTTTCAATTTCCTTTTTTGAAATATAGGTTTCGGTCACATCTTTTGAATTGACCACGATCCCTTCCACATTAGGATCATCTAATAGATTAGTCGCCCGAGATTCAAGCCAGCGCCACTCTCCCTCTCCATTTTTAAATCGGAAAGGTTTGATGTTCACCTGTTTCTGTTGGTAAAGAGATTTCAGCTTTTCGTAAACCCAGGCCTGGTCATCGGCATGAATAAAGTCAAAAGCATTATTTCCAATATATTCTTCAGGTGACATCCCTAAAATGGACACACAGGATTCACTGGCAAATTTATAATTGCCATTAAGGTCTATTATCGCAATAAGATCGGAAGCCTCCTGTACCAGGGCTTTGAACTTCTGTTCGCTTTTTATAAGTTCCCGTTCAAATGCTTCCACGCGTTTTTCGGTCTTTAGCTTCTCAGTGATATCCTTTGCGATTCCGTATACGCCTTTAATTTTTCCGTGGCAGTTTAAAGGAACAAGCGAAATATCTAGAACTACTTTACTGCCTTTAAAAGAAATAAAATCGGCCTGAAACTGATTTCTTTCTCCTTTCAGCGCTTTTTGGAAATATTCGAGCACCAATCCCTTATGATGTTCTGCAACAAATGGCAGGAAATTCATTTCCAGCATTTGCTTTTCACTGACCTCGGCAATTTCGAGCAATCCTTCATTGACGCTTTGAAATCTTCCATTTTCATCCAGAGAAAAAAGGCCGTTCGCATTTTCATCCAGATATTGCCAGTACCTTTGAGCGCTTTCTTTCAAGCCTTCCATTTCCAGTGCATTTTTCTTTTCTTTCTCAACCTGGAGGCTTACATCCGAGCAGCTAAGCAGTACCATATTCTCAAAATTCTCCTTTTCACACTCCACCGGAATAAAGCGCAGGTTCCAGTACTGTGTGGTTGTCTCGCTCTCCGGCAAATTTCTTTTTAAATTAAACTGGAATTGTTCTAAAGCTAAAACCTGATTTTGTTGCAGACATTTTTCCAAATTCCCGGTCACCAGTTTTAAGCCTTTTGAAGGAAGCTTTAAGGCTTTGAGAACATCACATATATCGCTACCATTGAGATATTCTGGTTGCAAAGCAGTTAATTTCAGAAATTCTGAATTCGCATTATGAATTCTCATTTTCCCACCACCATATTCGAGTAGCAGAGAAGGCTCCGTTAGGGCTTCAAAAATTTTTAAATACTTCATCTTCCAACTCCTATAGGCATTAGTAAAACCTAGAATTTGTTTATAGTAAATTTCATCGAATATATAGGTATTTCATCGATTATGCAATAGGTGTATTAACAGTCGGTAACATTATTTGAAACAGGCGTAAACACCGGTAGTCGGGAAGAAACCATTAAGTTTTAATGAGGTCTATATTCCTGAATATTTTGAATGAACTTCCAAAACCAAGGCTTTTAATAAATGGTTCCCAACAGCACTTCGTTAAGAATAACCTTACCTTAAAAAACTGTTTTTTCTGATTGACATATTATGGTTAATTTCAAGCCTAATCAATCAAAAATTTATTCCATGCCACAAGCCATCGCATACGTAAGTCAGAAATCCCCATCTACTTCTGAACAGGAAATAAAAGACCTTTTACGGAAGAGTCAGACTAATAACATAGAAAGGGATATCTCGGGGATTTTAGTTTATTCGGACGGGAATTTTTTCCAGGTGACCGAAGGCGAACCGGAGATCATCACTTCATTATTTAATAAAATCAAGGCAGACAATAGACACGAAAATATCATCGTGATCTTTAATCACTCCATCGTCAAGGCGGCCATAGATGGATACAAAGCCGATTTCGCAACCCGGCATGAAGGATATGATTCGCAAACTCTTTCAAATTATTTGCATCATATCCAAACCCTGGATCCAAAATCCCAGGCGGTAGTAAAAAATGTCTTAAAGAATTTCCTGAGTTAAAGCCTTTTCTGATTATTCATCGCCCCTGGTTTAAGATCATAAACCTATCTATAAATGATATCCTGGTCGTTAAATTCTCTCAAATTCATTCTGGACAGATCTATTTTATTTCTCTTACCGATTAATCTGATCACTTCACGGAAAATACTGTATTTCAGAAACTTAACTTCCTAATAACAGACTTTTATCCTGTTGATTTTCAGTATATTTAAGTCTAACTCATACTTCCATTTAAGTAAGATTTATTTTTCTGATGCGGCATATCATTTATTCATTCATACTGATATTTAGCCTTTATGGTTCCGGTTATACCCAGCCATCAGGAACTACCGGGCAGCAGCTGGCTGAACAACCTATAGACTCCAGCCTGGCCTGGATGCAGGCAAATATCACCAGTGAAGATAACCTGGACAGATTTCTGGATTATGGATTAGCTACCTTGGAAAGAGCCCGATCAACCCAAAACGACACTTTAATAGCACAGGTACATGAAGCAATGGCGAGCTGGCATGCCTATAACGGACTTTTCCCGCCAGATTCGGTGGTTCATCATGCCGAGCATGCTCTTTCCTATTATCAAAAAGCAAATAATAAAAAAAAGATTGCCGAAACCTACAGGTCTCTGGCTATCGATTATTTAAATACCGGCGACCTGGATAAAGCCCAGGAGGTGCTGTTCAAATCGATCGAATTGTATGAAGAGCTGGAGGATGACGGCGGCCTTGGAAGCGCCTATCGTACATTAGGAACCCTGTACCAGGTAATGGAAGATTATGATAAGTCTATCGAATATACTCAACAGGCGCTTCCATATCTCACAAAGGCTGAAAATTATAGTGAACTGGCTATTTCGCAATTTAACCTAATCATAGGTTACGGGAAAATAGGAGAATATCAAAAAGCCTATGAAGCTACAGAAACCTGTCTGGAGATAGTACGAACCAAAGCTCCGGAAGAGATCTTTATCCCGGTGAGGGCCTATTCATACCGGGGTGAGGTGCACGTTAAAGCCGGGAATTATGCTAAAGCACTGGATGATTATTTGATGGCCTGGGAATTATGCAAACAACATATAGGTGAAGAACGCTGTACCACTTATAGAACCGAAATCGGACAGATATACCTGCTTCAGGGAAATTACGAACAGGCCCGGGAACACCTCCTGGCCGGTGTAGAGGCCTACGAGGATAAAGGCCAGGCGGGGCTTGTTCAGCCATATTTAGATCTTTCAGAAGCCTATGCACAGCTGGGTGATTTTGAGAACGCCCTGGAATATCGTGAAAAGGCCTACACTAATAATACGAATATGCTGGAAGGCAAGATCGAAAATATCGAATCTGAAATGGCCATCAAGTATGAGACCGAAAAGAAAGATGAGGCCCTGGCAGCCCAGGCAGCTCTTTTAGACCAAAAAAGCAAGACCCAGACGCTTTTTATCGTGATCGCCTCGCTTCTCTTTATCTTCCTGCTTTCCATACTCTATTTCTTCTATAAAAGCAGAAAAGCCACCAGAATTATACGGGCAAAAAATGCTGAGAATGAATTGCTGCTAAAAGAAATCCATCACCGGGTTAAGAATAACCTGGAAATGGTAAAAAGCCTGATCGCGCTACAATCGGCACAAATAGAAGATCCAGCTACCAAAGACGCCATGATCGCCAGTCAGAACCGGGTACAGTCCATGGGGATCATCCATCAGAAATTGTATCAGGGGACCAACCTGGGCAGTATTGAGATGAAGGATTATTTCATCAATTTAAGCGAAGGCATCCTGGATACTTTCAATGCTGAAGACAGGATCAAAATAGAATGCGCCATGGACAACCTGGACCTGGACGTGGATACCGCTGTACCCATTGGGCTCATAGTAAACGAATTGCTTACGAACGCCCTTAAATATGCCTTCCCCGATCAGCAGGAAGGCGTCATTGAATTGAGCCTGGAAAAAGATGATCAGGAAAACCTGAAATTATTGGTAAGAGATAACGGGATCGGAAAAACCGAAGGCCTCGCTCCAAAAGGAACAGGTTTTGGCTCCCAGCTGGTAAAACTGCTAACCAGGCAGTTAAATGGAAAAATGACAGAACGGAACGAACAGGGAACGTATATCGAATTCGACTTTTTAATCAGAAAAACCGCCTGATGACCCAAAAAACCAAAATACTTATAGTTGAGGATGAAATGGTCATTGCTGCTAACATCTCTTTACAACTAACGGAAATGGGATACGAGGTTACCGGGATCATTCCCCGGGGCGAAGAAGCCTTAACTCAAATTGAATCTGATCCCCCTGATATTTTATTGTTGGACATCAATTTGAAAGGTGAATTAGACGGAATAGAAACGGCGCTAAAAATGCAGGAAAAACATAACATTCCTGTTATTTATTTAACCGCTAATTCAGATGACGCCCATTTTCAAAGAGCCAAAAAAACCCGTCCCTATGCTTTCATCGCCAAACCCTATAAAAAACTCGACCTGCAACGAGCCATAGAGCTAACCATGTCTCAGGCTGTAACAAATGAAGATAGAATTGAAGATTCTGAAAATCAAAATGAACATATCGCTATCCTGGAAGATGCGATTTTCGTCCGTCATTCTACATCACTGGTTAAGGTGACTATTCAGGATATATTATATATCGAAGCCGAAAGAAATTACTGCCGCATCTTTACAAGTAATAAAGAACATCTACTGGTTATAACCCTCAAGGAAATGGATAAAAAACTGCCTGTAAAACATTTTATGCGTATACATCGTTCTTATATAATCAATATTTCCAAGATCCAGGAAATAGCTACCACCCATATTATTATTGGGAGGAAAGCGATCCCTATTAGTAAATCCTTAAAAAAGGAATTACTTAAAAGACTTCAAACCATTTAATTAACCGCTAAAAATTTGATTTTTCCCGGACAGTCTATCGGCCCCTTCGTCCTAATCGGTTTAATTAAAATTCAAATTAGCCGTTATTTAGACAGGTGTTTTAAAAGTTGAACCAAATACACATTCATCATTCATCACAATAAAGGTCGGGGCAAAATAGAGGCCAGCACCCGATAAATTTCATCAAATTTAATGGGTCATTCAGCATCAATCTTAAGCAGGCCTCTATTCATGGAACTTAAAGGTTCTTTCACCCCCCGACCCTAATTTTAAACTTCAGCTAACTTTAATATTTCCGGGACATGATAGAAAGAATACCAGGCAGAAGCCTGACGGAAAATTCCAAAGCCCGTTATTTTACCTTTTCAGCGCTTTATACCGCACAGGGTATTCCTGAAGGCATTACCTATTTTGCGCTTCCAGCCTGGCTGGCCATGAATGGCAGGTCGGCTATCGAAATCGCTTCGCTGGTGAGCGTCATGCTAATGCCGTGGAGCTTTAAAATCCTAATTGCTCCATTAATGGACCGCTTTACCTTCCTGTCTATGGGCCGTAAACGACCCTGGGTGATCTTCGGCCAGCTGGGACTTATTTTAAGTTTCATTAATCTGGGACTGGTAACAGATCCGGTTAATAACCTAAGTGGATTAATGATCGCCGGCTTTCTGGTAAATTTCTTTGGAGCTTTCCAGGATGTGGCCACAGACGGACTGGCTGTGGAGGTGATTCCTCCTAATCAGCAGGCCCGGGCCAACGGCCTCATGTGGGGATCAAAAACCGTAGGGATCGCATTATCCCTCGTCACGGGTACCTGGCTAATAAATAATATTGGCTTTAGTTTGGCGATTTCCTCCTTGTCTATAGCGGTTGCCTGTATCATGATCTTTCCCTTATACTTCAAGGAAAGGCCAGGAGAAAAATTGCTTCCATGGACAGCAGGAAAAATTTCACAACACTCCAAAAAGATCCAGTTAAAAAGCTGGGGCCGAATTCTGAAAAATCTTTATCGTGTGGTTATACTAAGGTCCAGTCTTATACTATGCCTCGGCATTTTCTTACTCGGTATCATGTTTGGACTTGTTGATACCTTGTTACCCATCTTCAGCATCCAGGAATTAGGCTGGGACAATTCCTATTTTTCCAATATTTTATCCATAACTACGGTAATTGGCGGGGTTTTAGGAATGTTGCTGGGCGGCTACCTGGTGGACTATTTTGGAAAGATCAAAATGCTGAGCATTTACCTGGTTTTTACAACCAGCCTGATAGCGACATTTGCATTTATGACCAATCTATGGTCAAGCAGCATGGTTGCAATAGCCTTTATTTTATCTTATTATACGCTTTATACTTTTTTATGCATAGGTATTTTCGCTTCGGCCATGCATTTATGCTGGAAAACGGTTGCCGCAACGCAGTTCACCTTATATATGGCCTTGTCTAATATGGGTAGGGCTCTAGGTGCCGGGTTCCTTGGAGTTCTGAAGATGCATTTTACCTGGGAAATAGTATTCCTCTGCATTGCCTTTATACCATTTCTGATCATTTTTATTATCCAGTTAATTAAATTCAGCACACATCGTAAGAGGGTGAAAAGCTTTGATCGGGTGCATTTTACTCTGGCTACTCCGCCGACTGTTAACAATTAAAAAAGACCTTTGCACCTATTTTCGCTGCCTGGAACAATTTAACCGGAGGGCATTATATTCTATTCCTTATTTATCCCATTGAATATTGAAGCCAACCTTTGAATCAAAAGGATTGTTTTTAATACTGAACTCTCCATTTTCCCTGGAAAGTTCCATGGTTTCCACCATTTCGCTATCCGGAAGATAGATCTTTGCTTTTGCCGAATCTGTATCATCTGAAGCATATACCTTTAAATCAAGTTCGCTCCAGTCCATATCGCTGGTTGACTGAGCCAACTCTATATGCGGAATTACAGTTCCATCCTTTACCAGCACGACGATAGGGATCTCTCCTGCCTCGATCTTATGCCAGCCACCTTCGTACACTTTTTTGGTTTGATAATCTATCCAGGTTCCCGGTGGCAGATACACATTACGTTCAGTCACTTCTTCGAACAAGGGAGCGACTAACATATCTGAACCAAAAAGATATTGATCATCAACAAGCCAGGATCCCGGATCATCCGGATATTCCACGAACAGAGCCCGAAGCATGGGAAGTCCTTTTTCCGAAGACAATTTCGCCTGGGCATAGATATAAGGCATCAGTCTGTAACGCATATTATCGGCCTTGCGAAAATCTCTTAGAAAGCTTTCACTGAATTCCCAGGGTTCTGTTGGCGGCTCGCCGTGGCTACGAACATGAGAAGTAAGCATTCCAAAAGGAGTCCATCTTCGGTAAACATCCTCGGGGGAAGCGGTGGTAAAACCTCCCACATCATGGCTCCAGAAACTGAAACCGCTTAATCCCAACGAAAGCCCACCGCGCAATGTTGCCGACATGGCCGTATTCGTGGTGGCAGCATCACCGCCCCAGTGCAATGGATAACGCTGGCTACCTGCCCAGGTACTTCTGGCCCAGATAAGGCTGTAACCTTTCACTTCTTTTGTGATATCGGCCACCGTCTTGTTATACCGAAGTGGGTAAAGATTGTGCTCATAGAATCCAGTTCTTCCAGAATGATAAATTCCGGAAGCTGGCGCCGCTTCACCAAAATCGACTTTAAAGACGCCTACACCCTGGTCGAACAATTTTTTAAGTTTGGATTGGTACCATTCAACGGTTTCAGGATTGGAGAAATCCAGGATCGCATCTTCGTACGGAATATTGCCTTTTTTATCCTTTACCGCATATCCGTTCTCAACAATTTCATCGAACAGGCTATTCTTCGGAGTAAAATAAGGCAATTGCCAAAGGGAAACATGGAAACCCTCATTTTTAAGGTCGGCCATCATATCCACGGGATCATCGAACCTTTCTTCAGCAAACTCATAATTGTTACGCCAGTCTACATCGAACCAACCGGTATCAAAATGAATAACATCACTCGGAATCTCATATTTTCTTAAGTTCCTGGCTATTTCGCGCCCTTCTTCTTCGGAAAAATAAGTGATTCGACTCATCCAGAAGCCAAAGGACCAGAGTGGTGGCATTTCGGCTTTGCCCGTTAAATTGGTGTATTCATCCAGGATATCTTTCGGCTTTCCCAGGAAAATAAAAAGATCGGCCTCGTCATCCCCGATGTACATAGAATTTGCTGCGTTGAAATATTTACCAAAATCTACCGAGATTGGTGAGGAAGTATGCATAAAAACGCCATATCCGCGGCTGCTCATATAGAACGGAATGGGTTTATACATGGTCTCGTTCTGAACGCCGTTGGCATCATCTGTCCATAAGATCACTTTCTGCCCGCGCTTGTTGAACTGGGTAAAAGATTCCCCTAAACCGAATATTTTCTCATCGGGAGACAACGAAAATACCGCATCCATGCTCCTGGAATAGTCATCAGCCCTGCGCACGAATGAAAATGGAGTAACCGGCGTATAGGTATTGGAAAAATCGCTAAGGTGCATGGTGCTTGTTAGCAATTTACCTTCAGCATCGAAAAATGAGATCTTCCAGGGCTTTTGCTGGATAGTTACCGAACCGTTGGAATTAGAGTATTTATGTCCTCCTTCAATTTTTGAATAATTCCATGAAGATCTATCAATGGGAGCCTGCCCTTCAACCAGCATTAGTGAATTTTCTTCTTTTCTGAATTGAGGCCCGGAAGTCATTTTCAGCCTGATGGTTTTGTCTGAAACAAACTGCAGCGAAAACGGCAATTCTGGTTGGGCCGCATATTCGGTAGAAGGAAATTCGTTCGCTCCAACCGCGCTGAGTCTGCTTAACATATTGTTGAAGGCCTGGCTGGTGGAAAAGTTGTGCCTGATGTACTTAATGCTTCCCTTTCCCGTTTCCGGATCAAAACTAACAAGCTCATCTGCCAGGAAATAAGTGTTTCGATAGTCTACAAAATCCTTACTAATATCTGGCGGTTCATTAAGAACATTGTTATTTTGAAGTTGACCTCTAACAGTGGTCCCAACAAGGATCAATAGGATCAAACCGGGAAGTATTCTTAATTTTCTCATTTTTTATCCAATTCTAAAACTGAAATGAAATTCTAATTCCAGTTTGCTATGATTTTTATCTCTATTTATACCTGAAAATTTCATCAGGTTTTCATCATTTTATTCTGAAATAATGATCAGCTGCTGTTCCTCCAGGCCCTCCGCAGAAACTTTCAGAATGATATTTCCTGAAGTTTGTGTTCCCTGTACAATTACCAGGCATTTTCCATTCATAGCCTTGTGGGTATTCCCCTTAAAGGATTCATGATTGGTAGGATCACCGCTGGCCACACCTACGATCGTTCCTTCTCCCTCTACCGAAAAATTAAGCTGGTTATTTGCTTTTGGTACCAGGTTAGCTTGCTTATCCACAATTTCTACCGTGACAAAAGACAGGTCACTGCCATCTGCCCTGATCTTCTGCCTGTCTGCTGAAAGACGCAGGTTAGATGGCTCACCCGCTGTCTTTACTTCTCTTTCCAGGACTACCTGCCCGTTTTTTCTCGAGATCGCCTTCAGAGTTCCGGCTTCAAAAGGAATTCGCCACATAACGTGAAGCTCATCTCCCAGCTTTTTTCTCACTCCCTTGGATTTCCCATTCACGAATAATTCAACCTCATCGGCATTGTTATAATAGGCCCATACATTTACAGTTTGACCCTTTTCCCAGTTCCAGTGAGGAAGTATATGCAGCACGTCCTTCCTGGTCCATTCGCTTTGATACATATAATAGACATCTTTAGGAAAACCGGCCAGGTCTACAATCCCGAAATAAGAGCTTCTCGAGGGCCAGGTATATGGTGTAGGTTCGCCTATATAATCAAATCCGGTCCAGATGAACATACCAGAAAGGAAATCGTGTTTTTTGATGATCTTCAAGGTAGTTTCGTGCAAAGATCCCCATGGTACCCTTACCTGGTCGAATGCTGAAATGGTATGATCTGGATTCCCGCCATCAAAGGGGATGTCCCATCTCACCGGCCAGATCTTCAAAGTATCTGAAGGAAATTCATAATATCCTCGAGTTTGTAATCCCGAGGTGGTTTCCGTAGCGATAAAGGGAGTTTCGGGGAAGTTCTTTTGATGATGCTCATAGGTTTGATGCGCATAATTGTACCCGATGATATCCAGAATGCCAGAAGCTGCAACCGGGTTCAGGGAAACTTCTGAAGCATCGAACTGGGTGGTAACATCGGCATCCGGCATATTAACCGGCGGATTCATTGCGACTGTAATAGGCCTGGTGGTATCCAGTTCCCTCACAATTGCTTTTAGCTCCTTAGCGGTCCTTACTCCTTCTTCATTCCATTGCTCCTGGATCTCGTTCCCGATGCTCCAGATAATGATACTTGGATGATTCCGGTCACGGATTATGAAATCTTCCAGGTCCTTCTTATGCCACTCATCCCAGTAATTGGCATAATCGTATTTGGTCTTGGTATTGTTCCACATATCAAAAGACTCGTCCATTACGACAAATCCCATTTTGTCACAAAGATCCAGCAGTTCAGGAGTTGGCGGGTTATGAGCAGTTCGTATTCCGTTAACCCCCATTTCTTTCATGATCTCTAACTGTCTTTCAATTGCTCGGGTATTAACCGCAGCTCCTAATGGACCAAGATCGTGATGCAGACAAACTCCCTTGATCTTCACCTGTTCACCATTCAGTATAAAACCTTTATCCAGATCGAATTCAAAAGTTCGTATTCCGAAAGGAGTTTTATAAGAATCCACGATCTCGCCATCTTCGATTATATCAGTTCTGGCGGTATACATATTCGGTGTATCAATCGACCATAATCCGGGGTTTTCTAAAGTGATTTTCTGCTGAATGTTTTTGCTGGTATTAGCATTCAAGCTGAAGTTTTCTACTGTGGAAGCAATTTCAGTTTCATTTAAAAGAATGCTGGTTTCAAGCGTAGCCTTCCTGGAATTGGAATATTCATTTTCGATATGTAACTCGATGACAACTTCGGCGCTATCTTCAGAAACCAAAGGCGTGGTCACAAAAGTCCCCCAATTGGAGACATGCAAATTATCTGTGGTATTCAGCCAGACATGCCTGTAAATCCCGGAACCTGAATACCACCTGGAATTCGGTTGTTTTGAGTTATCAACTTTTACGAGGATTTCGTTTTCCTGTCTGTTATATTTAAGGTAAGGAGTTAGGTCATATTCAAAAGAAATATATCCGTTAGGTCTTTTTCCAAGGTAGGTTCCGTTTATCCATACCTCGCTATCCATATAAACACCATCGAACTGAATGGAAGTTAGTTTTGTAGAATCCTCTACTTTAAAGGTCTTTTTGTACCAACCCAGTCCACCAGGAAGATATCCGCCACCCAGACCGGCCGGGTGATCCTTATCGAATTCACCTTCAATGCTCCAGTCGTGAGGGAGGTTTAAATTCCGCCAGTTTTCAGAAGAAAAGGCAGTCACCGAATCTCCTAAAAAGAACTGCCAGTTTTTATCGAAAATTTGCTTTCTGACTGGCTCCTTTTCATCCAGAATCCCAGAACCCCCATTTTGAGCGTGGTTTACGTAGCTGAAAATGAGAAATACGATCAGGAAAAAGCGAATGTCCGCATATATATTCCGGTACTTTTCATTTTCAAGACTATTCTGATTTTTCATATTATCATGCGGCGAACAAACTGGTCTTTTAATAAATTCCAATTGTCCAATTGAGATTAAAAACTATTCATCTCTGGAAATTACCGGCTAAAACCAAAAGCTTTCCCTGACTAAAATAGTTTTTTTGCCCTGAAAGTTCAAATATGTATAAAATACATTTAAAAAGAATATTCATTTCAGTGGAAGAGGGTTTTCAAACTTAATGATCTGTAAATCACAGAAAAACGAAAAAGCCTTTCTACAACTCAATGCAAAAAGGCTTTCAACTTTAAATTTTTCAACTTAATGTCTTATCTATATCTAATCTTTCCGGGTGCCTGAATTACTTACAAATGCTAAATATTTGCTATCCGGCGACCACGAAGGGACATTGATGGTTCCCTGCCCGCCATACAGATAGGCAATCACCCTGGGAGCTCCCCCATTTGCCGGAATAATATTCAGAGTAACTCTTTTAAAGGAAGGATGATCGTTCACTGGAATTTCAGCAGGAAAGGAGATATAGGCGATCCATTTCCCATCGGGAGAAATATGTGGAAACCAGTCATTATTCGCATCATAGGTGATCTGCTCTTTATCAGACCCGTCCGGCTTCATTCTCCAGATTTGCATGGTTCCAGAAGCACTCCCATTATAATAGATATATTCGCCATCCGGGGAATATTCACATCCATCAACGTGTTCATTTTCTTTTGTGTTTGTCAACTTAATTTCTTCACCACCGCTGATATCCTTTTTATAAATATCGTAGGTAGGATCGCCTGCCCTGGTTGCGACATAAACAACCTCTTTATTATTTGGAGCCCAGCCATGCCAGTATGAAGGCGTTTTTTCGGTCACCCTCCGAGGTTCACCACCAGCCAGTGGGAGGACGTAAACTGCAGAGCCTTCACCCTCGGGACTATGACTTATGGCCAACAATTCGCCATTAAAAGAAATGCCATGATCGTTATTCAGATTATCTGCAAAACCAGTATTCAATTTTGAAGGCTCACCTCCTTTTACCGGAATAGTATATAAAGATCCATCCATATTGAATAACAGCTCTTTTCCATTAGGCATCCAGTTAGGAGCTTCAAACCTGTCGTCTTTTGTAAAAACCACCTTTCTGTTACCGGTTTCGATATCAATGGTCTCTAACCTGCATCCTATCCAGCCTTCTTCATAGGGATCATAGGTATCTGAAACAGGTTTGTCCATGCGCACATTCCAGGCATAGGCTTGTTCAGTCAGCTTAGGATCGTGGGAATTAATAAATAGGCCTACCAGAACATTTCCAGCCAGGTCTTCAAATTCCCGGGTTCCAATCTTTTGTAAAGATTCACCCCAATGTGCCGCCCGCATGATCACCGTTTTTCCAGAGCGTTCCAGTTGGAGAGTTTGATAATTGTATTTTGGCGCTCTGGATTCATTAGCTTCTCCCATTTCTTCACCCCGGGTAGATCTCCATTGCATGGAAGTCAATCCATCGCCATGCAACACCGCGCTAGCATGGGCGGCGTCCTGGGCATCAGATTCCCTTATCATTATACCGGTTTTTCGATGAGGATCCCCATCCCCCTGAGGCAATTTAAAATTTGCAGTGATGATGAAATCTCCCTCAATTTCTTTATATAAATAAAAAAATTCATCGCTATCGAACCAGATATTATTTCCGGCTCCTCTCAAGGTGTATAACTGACTCTCCTTATCATAGGTGACAGAACCTTTTATTGCGGGTTCGCCAATATCTTTAGAATGATTAAAAACTGCGGTATGATTCTGGGCCAGTCCTGAATTAAAAAAGCTGAATACTAAAATTAAAGTGAAGATTCTCATGATTAGGATTGATTAGAAGCCTTAAGGTATTAAAAATGGAGTTAATTCATGGTGGATCATAATTCACATCCCAACCCAAGACTCTTCTCCTCTATTAGCTTTAAGCTTGTGGTCTATTCTTAATTCCTAATAAAATTTTGAGGTAGGCATTTAAATCAATTCAAAGCAATGAATCTGCAGGCAGTTAAGAATGTAAAAGCTTAATTGATCGATTAGCTGGTCAAAAAAGAATAACGCATACCCCTAAAAAACAAAAAAGCCTTCTTCCAATCTAATGGAAAAAAGCTTTTCATTGGTTAACCAAAATCCTCACAACACAGGATTATAACTCGGTTAACTACACATCCCGACACGTCGGGACAAACAACACAACTAAATTCTTAGCGCCAAAAAAAGCTCCCATTTTTGTAGGAGCTTTATTTGTTTTTGCGGTCTGGACGAGACTCGAAAATTTCACCCTTTCATCAAGGCAGAAAAGGTTTTTTGGCCACTAAAGATTAGTTGGACGCTTTATTCCTTGTTAAAATATATTTCAGAGAACAATTTCTCATTTCAAAAATAGAAAAATAAAAACATTTTTAATATATCTAAATTTTTTGTTAATTTCATGCCGATGTAATAAGCTTTATATCCCTACTTCAGTAAAGCAATTACAAATAGAGTGTTCCAAAATACTTTACACTTTTTTATTATAATTAATATAGAAATTTTTAAGCCCTAACTTCTTTTAACCATCCCAATGACTACTAACCTTTCCTATGAATTCAATACACAATAATCCTTTTAGGATAGCTGGCATCCTTTCTAATGCTTCCGAAAGAGAACTACAAAAGCAAAAGACCAAAATTAAAGCCTTCACAAAGGTTGGAAAAGAAATTAAATCAGATTACGATTTTCAGGTTCTTGAAACTATTACCAGGACAGAAGATTCTGTTAACAAAGCATTTTCTAATGTTCAGCAAAATCAGGACAAAGTAAATTATGCCTTGTTTTGGTTCTTAAACCTAAGTCCATTAGATAAGACCGCTCTTGAGCATCTGAGAAATGGCAATGAAGAAAAAGCCGCTGAAATATGGGAAAAGGTAACAATTCACAAAGAGGTAAATTCGAAAAATTTTTCTGCTTTCAATAACCTGGGAACCTTGAAACTATTAAGCAAGAACAAATCCCATTTAAAGGCTGGTATTGAAGCTAAAATAAAACTAATTGAATCTAATTATTTTGATGAGTTTATTCATAGTGTTGCAGATGAAACGTTTAAAATTGATAAACAAAAACAATCTGAAAGTTTGATTGATGAATTGCTAAGACAATTCAAAGAAAAATTTTCAAATACAGAGACATTGCAACTATTCAGCGGTTGTAACGGAACCACTCAAAAATATCTTTCCAAAAAATTTACCGAAGGGCCTCTTCATCAAATCGAGAGTAAAATTGAAAGCTGCAAAAAGAAGCGAAAAGGAAATAAAATTGGAGCCTATAAATTTGGCTTGAATTTATTCACCGAGACCAAGAAAGATTTAGAATTTTTAAAATCCTTGCTGGGGTTGAATGACTTAAAATATAAATCAATTGCTGACCAATTGGCAAATGAAATAATGCAATGTGGTATTGATTATTTTAATGAAAGTCAAAAACAAGATGCCAATGAAAATTATCTCGAATCGGCTCAAAAGCTTACAAAATTAGCTGCCTCAATTGCAGTTGGAAAACTAGTAAAAGATAGAGCAAAAGACAATCTAGGGAGTCTCACCGATATGAAAGACCGAGAGCTCAATAAAGCTATTGCAGTATTAACCTCTATTAAATTGGCCTACGAAAAAGCAATCAGTGAAATTGATACCCAAGTTGCAAGAATGCAAAGGACAATGTCATTTAATCAAACGATTAATTATACGAAGGTGGCCAAAATGAAAGCAAGCTGCTTGAATTGGGATAAAGTTGTAGAAGTTGTCAATAATGGTATAACTATCAATGACGTTGAAACCATTCAGCGTTGCCCAAATAATAACAAAGTTTCGGAATATAAAACCCTTGTAAATTTTCTATTTGACAAACTTGGACCGATTCAAATTAACAAGTTAAAATATTTATGTTATTGGAAAGATGTACGTACCGCTCAAGCATCAGCCACAGCAAAAAAAGTTGGTTCAACTATTAGCAGTGCAGCAGATAAAGGAGGATGTTACATTGCAACAATGGCCTATGGTGATTACGACCATCCACAAGTTTTGGAGTTGAGAAAATTCAGAGATGACTTTTTGAGTAAAACAATATTAGGCAGAATTTTTATCAATTTTTACTACAAATATTCTCCACGATTAGTTGAAAGACTAAAAAACAAACAATCAATCAACTTTATAATCCGAAAAGCATTAGACCAATTCATAAAAACAATCAGAAATTAATGAAGAAACTTGTACTATTAGCACTCTTTTTTGGAGTTACAAATCTAGTTGCACAGCAACAAGATTCAACTTTGACAAATACTATACAAAAGCTAGAAACAAAAGTAAATCAGCAACAAAATGATATTCAAAGGTTATATTCTGAATTGGATAAAGAATATAGAACATATCGAATTGTTAGGGAAGATTTGAATAAAAAAATCATAGAAAAACAGGAAGAAGTTATTGATAGCTTAAACGCTCTTATAGATGAAAGTAACCAAAGACTGGTTAGCATCAATGAACAACTCGATTCTAGAATCCAAGACACAGAGAAAAAAGCAGATTCACAAATAGCCGAATTGGATAGTAGCGTAGAGAAAAATAGACTGTATTGGATAATCGCCACTTTAGTAACACTTTTATTAGGTGGTTTGGTTTATTGGTTATTAGGCAAACGCATCAAATCGAGCAAAACAGATGTAGAAACACAAATTAGAATTACCAAAGCCTCACTTGAAGAAGAGAGCGTGAAGTTGGATAACAAATTGGTAGAAGCATTAGAAACACAATTAAAATTACAAAACGAAACAAGCAAATCACAACCAGTTTCCTCCCCTGAAAAAGCTGACCACTCTTTGGCTGTAAAAGTGGCTGATGAAATCATTCGTATTCAAAAAAATTTGAGCAGAATGGACGAAAGCACCAAAGGATTGAAACAATTAAATTCTTCTGTAAAACGTATTCAAGACAACTTTGCTTCTAACGGTTATGAATTAGTAGGTATGCTTGGAAAAGAATACAATGATGGTATGAAAGTATCTGCAAACTTTGTCCCAAGTGATGACTTAGAAACAGGAAAACAAATAATTACAAGAATCATAAAACCCCAAGTTAACTTCAAAGGAGAAATGATACAAGCAGCTCAAATTGAAGTAAGTGTTGGAGAATAAAAAAACATCAAATGGCGAGAACTAAAATTGACTACGGAATTGATTTAGGAACCACCAATTCCGCTATTTCAAGAATGGAAAGTGGAGAACCAACCATTAAAAAAACGGACACGTTAAAAGATACAATGCCTTCCTGTGTATATATAAACAAGAAGAAAGCTATTCAAGTTGGTGATAGTGCCTACAATGCTTTGGATAGGCAGAAAAAAATTGCAATGAAAACTTGGAGTTCTGAAAAGGATAATGCATTCATTGAATTTAAACGAACAATGGGAACTGATAAAGTTTATGAGAGTTCCAATCTCGAAAAAGAACTGACTAGTGAAGAGTTGTCAGCTGAAGTATTAAAAACATTAAAGTCTTTTGTAAAAGATGAAACTGTAAATTCTATTGTAATTACAGTTCCTGCGGCTTTCAAAAACAATCAAAAGGAAGCTACAAGAGAAGCTGCGAAATTAGCAGGCTTCAATCATATTGAATTGTTGCAAGAGCCAGTAGCAGCCTCTATGGCTTACGGATTGGATTCTGACAAAAAAGACGGTTTTTGGTTAGTCTTTGACTTTGGTGGTGGAACGTTCGATGCAGCATTGTTAAAAGTTGAAGAAGGGATTATGAAAGTAATTGATACTGAAGGAGACAATTATCTTGGTGGTAAAAACTTGGACTTCGCAATTGTTGATGAAATTATCCTGCCCTACCTGAAAGAAAACTTTGTCATAGATTCCATTTTAGCGGATGATACTAAAAAACAAATTCTGCGAAATGCCATGAAAAAGTATGCTGAAACAACTAAAATTCAGCTTTCTTTCAAAGATACTCACAACATTTTATCAGATTTAGGTGATATCCCAGGAGAAGATGACGAAGGCGAAGAATTTGAATTGGACATTACAGTTACCCAAGCAGACATTTCTAAAGCTCTTTCACCAGTTTTTCAGAAGGCAATTGACGTTAGTTTAAGACTTTTGGAAAGAAACAATTTAAAGGGTTCATCTTTAGATTCACTTATACTTGTCGGTGGTCCAACTTTCTCACCCGTTTTAAGAAAAATGTTGGCAGAACAAATTTGCAAGCCTGATACAAGTGTTGACCCTATGACAGTTGTTTCAAAAGGAGCTGCATTATACGCATCAACTGTTGACGTATCTGAAGAATTAAGAGAACAAACACGAGATAAAACAAAAATTCAACTTGAAATAGCACACGAAGCATCAACAGTTGAAACCGAAGAATTTGTACCAATTAAAATTTTGGCGGACAAAACAGAAGGTACTATTCCAGAAACTGTTTTTGCAGAAGTTACCAGAGGAGATAAAGCTTGGTCAAGTGGAAAAGTAGAAATCAATACTATTGGTGAAGTTGTTGAAATCCAACTAAATGAAGGCAAAACTAACCTTTTTGAGGTTGTTCTTTATGATGATAAAGGAAATATTTTAGAATGTGAACCAACATCTTTCAGTGTCATACAAGGTTCTAAAATTGGAAGTGCTACTCTTCCTTATAATGTTGGTATTGAATTAAAGGACAGAACAACAGGAAAAGTGCGCTTTACTACAATAAAAGGACTGGAGAAAAATTCATCTATCCCAGCAGTTGGTACTCGAAACGGATTGAAAACACAAAAGCAAATTCGCCCAGGAATGGATTCTGATTTTATCAAAATTCCCGTTTACGAAGGCGAACACGCATCAGAGGGGACTAGAGCAATCTACAATGAACACGTTACTGATATTAAAATTAGCGGAGCAGATTTACCTTCTTTATTGCCTGAAAACAGTGATGTTGATTTGACTGTAAATATTGACAGGTCAGAGAAAATCACGGTAACAGCCTATTTCCCATATTTAGACTATTCAACCGAAATAGAAGTTGACAGTACCAAAACATCCATTGAAACTTCTTGGTTAGCTAATGAAATTAGAAAAGCTAAAGGAAGTATTACCGAATTAAAACAAGACGGTAATTCTAATAATGGGCAATTACTAAAAGTTGAGGCGGAATTAGAGCAAATTGAAAAATCGTTTGAAAACAACAAACATGATGTTGACGGCAAACAGGAAGTGTTGACCAACTTAAGAAAGTCTTTAAAAACAATTGATGACCTTAACGAAACAACGGAATGGCCAAAATTGGAAGAAACTTTGAAAGAAGAGTTTTATCGATTAGAAAAAGCCAACAATGATTTAGGAAATGATAAAACGACACAAGTGGTTAATCAGTTTCGTTCGCAATTGGAAGAAATAATTCGAGTAAAAGATGTTAAACTTGGAAATGTACTTTTAGAAGAAATCAATGGCTTTTTTGTTCAGTTGACTTTTATTTATCAGTTAATAGGTTTTCTAAGACACCATAACGATAATTTTGTTTCCTACAATTGGAAAGACAGTAACAAAGCGAGAACTCTTTTAAATAATGGGTTGCAAATTATTGGAGAAAATCCTGATGTAGATGAATTACATCCTATTGTCATTTCACTTATAGACTTATTACCAAATGATGAAAGACCAAGTGGGGATGATTCTGTATTGGTTGGATAAAATTTTAATAAAATGAAAAAATACTTATTATCTCTGATATTATTCTTGAGCTTAGTCACCTTTTCAAACGCTCAGAGCTATTTAGGGTATGTAATTAAGCAAGTGAATTTCAGAACTGAATCAAATACTACATGTGAGATTATATCATCTTTACCAAGTGGAGCTGCACTTTTTGTCATTTCAAAAGAGAAAATAAATGGATTTTATCAGGTTCTAAACATTGAAACAAATGAAGAGGGATTTGTCCATTCAAGTTTCGTTCAACTGGACAGAGCATTACCTAAAAATGAAAATGGTATTTTCACACCTATTGGAAAGACAAGTTCTACAAAGCCAATTATCAAAATCCATAACAATACAAGTCTTACACTAACTTTAAAATTGAATAGTGAATTATATACATTTTCACCTCAAGAAAGAAAAACATTGACTTCTTCCTCAGGTTCATATACATATAGAGCATCGGCACCTGGTGTCTTACCAGACTATGGAACTGAAAATATGCAAAGTAATTATGTTTATGAATGGAGTTTCTATGTATCAACGTCCAGAAATTAAATGAACCAGACAAATCACATATTAACGAAGGGTCAATCCATTAATGAGAAATATAAAATAATTTTCTTTCTGAAAAAAGGAAGTTATGCCGAAACCTATCGTGTTATAGACCAAGAAGGTAAAACAAAATTTTTGAAACTGTTTGCTTATTCCAAATTGGATAGAACGCAGTTTACTAAAAATGGTGATGTATTGGAAGTTGAAATTTTGAAGGAAGTCCAACATCCTAATTTGGTTAAATACTGTGATAGTGGTGAATTACTTCTGAATGGCCAAAAATACGCTTATGCTATTCTTGATTTTATTAGTGGTGAAACTTTAGCGGATAAATTAAAACGTGAGCAGTCGCTAAATATTTATGAAGCTAAAGAAATTATTTTAGGTGTATTAAACGGATTGAAGTATTTACATTCTTCAAACAATCCAATTATTCACAATGATATTACCAACTTAAATGTAATGTTGGATTTATCAGGTAAATTTTCTATTGCAAAAATTATTGATTTTGGATATGCTCGTTTTTTATGTCAATCCAACAAAGATTTTTTGAAGGAAGGGTTAAACTCATTTTATCAAGCGAATGAAGCATTTAATAAAATCTTCTCTGTTCATAGTGATGTATTTTCTGTCGGTGCTTTGTATTATCATTTGTTAGAAGGTCTGCCACCTTGGTTCGTAGAAATTTCAAAGTACAAGGCAGATACCATAAAATTAGAAGATGCTGTTATTGCCGAACGAAAAAAGCCTTTAAGATTCTCGAATATTACTGATGAACAAACCCAAAATATTATCAGCAAGGCTTTACAACCAAATGCCGAGAATCGTTTTAATAACGTTAGTGATTTTGTAAAAGCTATTAACGGTGAATTAGAAGTACAACAATTGTCTTCGCCACAACAAACCTTAAAACCTAAACTAAAAGAATTCAAGAAAGGAAAAGGATTTTCGGCAATTGCAGGAATGCAAGAACTGAAAGATACTATCAAATTGGATGTAATTGATGCATTGAACGAAAAAGAGCAATATGCAGAGTATGGCTTGACCATCCCAAACGGAATGTTGCTTTATGGCCCACCAGGTTGTGGTAAAACGTTTTTTGCAGAACAAATGGCAGAAGAAATCGGTTTTAATTTTTATCAGCTTAAACCTTCTGACATTCAAAGTAAATGGGTAAATGCTTCACAGGAAAATATTAAAAATATATTTGATGAAGCCCGTGAAAATGCCCCCAGTATTATTTTCATTGATGAATTAGATGCAGTTGTTCCTAATCGTGATAATTCTAGCATAAATCACATGAATACCAGTGCGGTAAATGAGTTCCTAGCACAAATGAACAATTGCGGTGATGATGGCATTTTTACTATTGGTGCAACTAATCGTCCCAATTCAATTGACCCCGCTATTTTAAGGGCGGGAAGATTAGATAAGGTTATCTATATACCTCCGCCTGACCATGAAGCCCGTGAACTCATGTTTAAGCTTTATCTAGAAAAAAGACCTCGTGAAATTGGGTTAGATTACTCACTACTTGCGAAGGCAACAGAAAATTATGTTTCAAGCGACATAAAATTCCTTTGTGATGAAGCCTCAAGAAAGGCACTAAAACTTAAATCAAGGATTTCAAAAGAGATTTTACTCGAAACTATTCAAACTAACAAACCTTCAATCTCCCTAAAAGATTTAAGTAGTTATAAAGCTATTAAATCGAAAATGGAAGGCCTTTCAGGAGGTAATAATGACCGACCACAAATCGGCTTTAATAATAAATAGACATGGATGTTATACTTTTTAACAAACTATTACTCAAGACTGCATTTTCATGTATGGCCTGTGATGGCGATATAGATAAACGAGAAGTAAAACTTATTAAGAAACTGCACAAGGAGAACAAAACTTTTGGCGACATTGATATCGATGTGGAATTAGATGCCTTATTACTTGCTATCAACAAGAATGGGCAGGAATTTTTAAAAAACTATTTTAAAGAATTAACTACTTCAGATTTATCAGAGTCAAAAGAATTAAAGCTAATTGAAGTTGCTATACAAACAATAAAAGCTGATGACAAGGTTGAATATAGCGAAATCAAGTTTTTTAAAGTCATCCGCTCAAAATTAAAAATTAACAACGAAGTAATTTTGAACATACATCCAGATTTTGAAGACTATTTGGAACAGGACATTATTACGGATTCCTATTTATCTAGGCTTCAAGACGATTTTTTTGACACCCATATTGAAAATGAATTTGAATTAATAAGTGAAATGGATGATGAAACCTTGAATAGTTTTAAAGAAAATAAGAATGAAACTTGAAGCTTTTATTAAAGCTTTATTAGCAATTTTATTGTTCGTATGCCTATTGGATATGCCATACGGATTTTATGAGCTTGTTCGATTTGCCGCCTTTTTTGGCTTTGGAGTTTTAGCATATAAAGCAAATAAAAAGAATAATGAAATTGAAATCATAATTTATATTGGGCTCGCTCTACTCTTCCAACCCTTTTTTAAAATTGCATTGGGAAGAGAAATTTGGAATATGGTTGATAATATTATAGGAATGGGATTGATTATTAGTATATTTTTTGGTCAGAGGAATATCTTTAACAAACAATCAAATTAAGTAATTAACTCTGGGTGTTTTAAAAACTCTTCCTCTTGCCAAAAAGGCTCCATACCGAACTAATCCAGAGAAATTATTAAAAAATTATTATTTTCATTAGATATCTTTCGCACTCAACCGCTGTAAAGATTGGTTTTGTAGGGTTACATTCAATTCGGAAAAAGTAATCTCTGATTACAGATTTTTCTATGCTTACTCCATCGAAACCGTTTGGTTGACTTATGCCATTTTAGCTCATTTAAAACTAAAGTCATGAATGAAATTATTTGTCCGAATTGTAAAAAAGCTTTTAAAGTAGATGAAGCTGGGTACGCTGATATTCTTAAACAAGTTAGAAATCATGAATTTAATGAAGAATTAAATAAAAGATTAGCTCTGGCTGAGAAAGAAAAAGAAAATGCTGTGGAACTGGCTGAAGCTAAAATTCGACAATCTTTACAAGAAAAATTAGCAAAAAAGGATAAAGAACTAACAGAATTAAAAGCAGAAAGTAAGAGTGTTTTAGCCAAAAGATTAGCTGATAAAGAATTGGAGATTTCTCATATGAAGGCTCAAATCGAAAATGCGGAGACAGCAAAAAAATTGGAAGTTTCAGAAGCGGTAAAAAACATAGAAAAAGAGAGGGATAGCTTGGCCAACGATTTGAAAATAAAAGAAACAGAAAAAGAATTACTTGAAAAGTCCATAAAAGAAGAGTTTAACGGGAAGCTTATTATTAAAGATGAAACTATCAAAATGAAAGACGAGGAAATTGCTCGTTTGAAAGATTTTAAGCTTAAACTTTCTACCAAAATGATAGGTGAGACCCTAGAACAACATTGTGAAGCGGAATTCAATAAAATAAGAGCGACTGCTTTTCAAAATGCCTATTTTGAAAAGGACAATGATTCAAGTGGAGGTAGTAAAGGAGATTATATCTATAGAGAAACAGATGAGGATGGGAATGAAATTACTTCTATTATGTTTGAAATGAAAAATGAGAATGAGGAGACAGCCACTAAAAAGAAAAATGAAGATTTCTTCACCAAATTAGATAAGGACCGCAATAACAAAAATTGTGAATATGCTGTACTTGTTTCTCTACTTGAATTGGATAATGAATTTTACAACACTGGGATAGTCGATGTTAGCCATAAACACAAGAAAATGTACGTTGTGAGACCACAATTTTTCATTCCCATTATCACTCTTCTTAGAAACGCTGCTATGAATTCTTTGAAATATAAAGCAGAATTAAATCTAATCAGAAACCAAAATATAGATATCACAAATTTTGAAGAAAAAATAAATACATTTAAGACGGGATTTGCGAGAAATTATGATTTAGCTAGTCGAAAATTTAAAAAAGCTATTGATGAGATTGATAAGACTATTTCGCATCTTCAGAAAACAAAGGACGCATTATTATCCTCTGAAAATAATTTACGCCTTGCGAATAATAAAGCTGATGATTTAACAATTAAAAAATTAACTCATGGAAATCCCACTATGAAAGAAAAATTTGATAATCTTTCAAATAGTAAATGATTTTTCATACCAGTTTCGGAATATAAATATTCTCTAATTATAGTACATGATATACCTTTTTTTTAAAAAAAAAAGCTGTTATTCAACCTATAATATAGACCGCTTATTCAAAACCTTTTTCACCTTAGCCACCGTAGCCGTACTCTTACCTGTAATATCAGCAATCTCCCTATAGGTCAATCCTTTTTTGAGCTTAGCAACGATTATAGGATGCCTCTCTAACAATTTTGTATCAGGTTGCACCGAACCAGGCTTCCTCCCTTTGAATTTACCCTGAGCCTTAGCAATATGAATACCCTCCTTAGTCCTTTCCTTAATTCTATCTCGCTCCATTTCGGCAATCGAGCCCATAACGCTTACGACTACTTTGGCAATGGGATTCTCCTTTCCATTCACCAATGTTTGAAATCCTTCTTTCATAGATTGAACATTGATTCCATTTTTAGTGAACCGCTCAATTGTATGAAGAATATCCAATAAATTTCTTCCCAATCGGTCTATACTATCAATGACCACTGTAACATTATCACCATCCCTTTTTATTGTAGTTACCGCATCAAATAGTTTGGCAGCTTCAGGGCGTTCTATAAAAGGAACGTTCCCCTGAATTTTATCCACAAATAGATTTTGAGAATGGAATCCTGGAACTGTTTTAAAATTTTCAATTTGCCTACTTACATTTTGCCCTATAGTGGAGATGCGAGAATAAAAGAAAAAGTTCATTAGAGTAAATTTTAGCGAGAAATCAAATATAATTGATTTACTTTTAGCCTCCTAATTTTTTTAAACCAAAATCAACAGATTTTCTGAGCTGAGACCAACACTAATTGACTTCATTTAAGATTACAGCCTAAATTTAAATCAACAAGGAATTTCTGGGTACTTTATGCGAATTGAACAGTTTCATTTACCATTATTAGTGACTCTAACATATGCAGCAAGTTCTATCATTTCTTCCTCCGTCATATCGGTGGGAATAGTACGTCTTGATGTTGAGGAAGAGTATCTTCTTTTAATTTCCTTGATTCTAATATCAAACTTTTCTTTATCTGTAAGAATTTTGCCTGTTGGAGGGTCACCAGGAAATATTTTAAAGTTATACCTAAATACCACTTTGACAATTTGAACGGGTATAAGTATCATGAATATTAATAATAGCAAGGGTATCGTGAGAACCATCGAAATTATACCCAAATCTCCTTTCACATGTTTAATTGACCGCCTTGACAATTTGGTTTCAGCTCGCCTTACGGATTGAATCCACTTCTCAGCCTCCAAATCATATCTCAAATTTGTCAATGAGCCGTTGTCATTAGGCCTCCATTGAAAGTTGTTATCGGAAATTGGCATCACAGGAATATTAAATCACTCTTTCAATTAACTGATATTATGAATAATACACCAGAAAATAAATTTAAATAATTCCTAAAATCAGCGGAAATTATATCAACTGGGCTTAATTAAAATAAATGACCGTAATACCGCTTAAACGGTACTTTTATGTCCAAAATACGGTTTATAATGACAGGGTAGAGCTAGGAAGGTTGTTATGACTAATTTTTCAAGTACTTTTCTTTAAAGGCTTACCAAGTCTAGTATTGGCTATTTTTTCCAAAATATTTACCACCGTACAAACCTGCCTTAATTGAGAACTAGAGATTTCGAAATGGAAAATTTTAGTCTTTGGGTTATAGTAATTTATTTCCTCCTGTTTTATAATGTCAACTTGACGTACATTCTGGAAATGTTGCTCGCAAATTAGGGTTACTAAAGCGTAATCAAAATGATGTAAAAGCCTTCAAAGAACTTGAGGCTTCACTTCGTAAACTGGACCCATTAAACCCAGTTAAATATGATTTTGCACTATTCGGTCTTGGTGTATTGGAGAAATTCTAAAAAAAATTCTTATATATTTAACCAAGAATAAGAATTCCCTACGATGTAACCATGTCCAACCTTAACTATACAAATTCAATGAGTCAGAAAACACTGGAGGAATTACAACAAGAAGAAGAACAGGATTTCTTAGATGTAACGGATGATTATGAATTAGAACTTGAAAAGAATGAAGATGAAAGAAAAATTATCTGGCAAGCCAAAGATTTCTCAATTAGGGAATTCTCTTCTATGCTTCAAGATGGAGATTTAGAGCTACAACCTGAATATCAAAGGAATTTTGTGGCTACACCAAAAATTGCGAGTAAGTTAATTGAGTCGGTTCTCATGGAAGTTCCAATACCTGTAATTTATCTCGCTGAAGAGAAAGACAGTACTTATAGTGTTATTGATGGACAACAAAGGTTAACCTCTTTTTTATCTTTTATTAATGGAGCTTTCCCCGATGGAGAACAGTTTAAACTCACAGGTCTTAAAGTGTTTAAAGAATTAAATAGGAAAACATTTGCTGAATTAGAGAAAGAATATCAGAATAAAATTAGAACAACCACCTTACACACCATTGTAATTAAAAAAGAGTCCAATGAAGATGTAAAGTTTGAAATATTTGAAAGGCTCAACACAGGTTCTATCAAATTGAATGAGGATGAAATTAGAAATACGGTTTATCGTGGTGAATATGTTCGACTACTCGCTGAATTAGAACAAAATGAAACGTATCATCAACTTGTAAGAAAGGATAATTTCAAAAAGAGAATGATATACCGTGGAATGATTCTCCGATTTTTCGCACTTAGCGAGAAAACTTACTTGAATTATAAACCCAGTATGAAACAATTTTGCAACCGTGAATTGCGAGATAATCGATATTTAGCAGAAGAAAAGGCTAAAGAATATAGAAATAGGTTTCATGATTGTGTCGATATGGTCAAGGTGGTTTTCGGGGAGAATGCCTTTAGGAGATATATTCCTGGGGATAACGAAAATGAGTCAGGTAAGTGGATTGCAACAAGAATAAATATGGCCTTATATGATGTTCAAATGTGTGGATTTGCAAATTACTCAAAAAATGAAGTTATGAGAAATGCAGACTATATTCGAGAGGCTATGTTAGATTTAATGATTAATAATAATGATTTTATTGATTCTATCTTAATCCAAACATCAGATAAAACAGTTTTAAAAACAAGATTCAAAATTTGGTTTAATAAGCTAGACGAAATTATAGGGAATAATGAATATGAAAAACGTACTTTTTCTTATCAAACAAAAAAAGAACTTTTCGAAAGAAATCCGACTTGTGCTATTTCTGGTCAACAGATTCTGGCCATAGAAGATGCTGAAGTAGACCACATTATACCTTATTCCAAGGGAGGAAAAACAGAAGTTGAAAATGCTCAACTTGTTCTTAGATATTTCAATCGTCAGAAAAGTAACAAGGAACGCCTTGAACAATCTAACTAAACTCAATTTAAAACTGAATGGTGAAATTTTAAATTAATTTCACCATTCTTTTTTTTTATTCTGCACAGTTCCTGCATTTAGTCTAAAAATGAACAAAGACTTGCTATCCTAATCATCCAGAATCAACAGGAGGAAAAAGTAATTAACTCCTTGGTCTAAAATAATTTTATTAAATTGATAACATAATCTATGGGATTATTATGAGCAAAAACGGCAGTCGTTCAGCTACAAAATATTTTGGGAAAAGATGGAGCCCTGGCGGGAGTCCTTCAAATCCGTCAATATTTTTTAAGCCTATCGATACGGGCAAAAAGAAGAAAAGGACTTCTAAAACTTCCCAAGATTTTAAAGAACTGTGCAATTTATTTGGTACTGAGTCCTCTCTTCAAGGCGAGAGTCTTAAACTTTTTAGAAGATTGAGTATTAAAAAAAGAGCATTAGCCTTAAAGGGTGTAAATTCCTATAAGGCCTATTGCGGTTATGCTAATCAGCCATTCCTACTTAAGAGTTATTTAATTGACAAACCATTTATTAAAAGAAGGAAAGCTAAGAAGAAGAAAAAGTTGAAGACTTTAAATAAGAAGATTGTTCCGAAAAGAAAATCTAAGAGTCACACGATTGCTGAAAATATTGATGAAAGTACACTTGCCAAACTTAAGCAGCTAATAAAGAAAAAATAAACCTTGGGTGGTATCCCTATACCATTAGCCGCTCCAACTTATCCTTAGTCTCCCTCCAGTTAGGATACAATCTTCCCAACAATTCATAAAAAGCAGAGCTATGATTTAGATGAGCCAAGTGACATATTTCATGAATGATAACATACTCAATACAAACCTTTGGAGCTTTGATAAGTTCCAGATTTAAGAGGATGGTGCCGTTGCGGTCACAACTTCCCCAGCGTTTCTCCATCCATCTGTATTTAAGAGATGGTGATTCTTCTGTTAAGGATTCGGCAATGTGGACGTTTTCGCTGAATAGCTTATTAAAATGTAATTCAGCTTTGGTTTTATACCAAGACCGCAACAACCGTTTCACACGGCTTTTATTTGTCTTATCCCTGAGGGAAACTATAATGTATCCAGCACTAAGCTTAACCGATTCCTTGCTCGCCTCAATTAACTTTAATCGATACTGCCTACCCAAATATAAATGTGTTTCGCCACTCACATATTTTCGTGGTGGAGTTATCGGGTGAAACGAGAGGAAGAAATCCTGTTGCTTTAATATCCAGGCAGCCTTAGATAAAATTTTTCTCTTTATCTTTTCTTCATCAGTATCCATTGGTGCGGTAACCCGAACACTCTTATCTGGATGAACTTTTATTCCCAATGTTTTACGCTCAGAAAAATCTAAGTCATATTCTATGATGCTATTCCCGTATTTAATTGAATTATTCATCATTTATAGTTTTCAAAAAACTCATCACCGTTATTAATATAATAGCTCAATTTGCCATTTTTTGATTTTACCTCCTCGTGCCACATATCAGAAATAATTTTATGTTTATACCAAAAATTCATTCCTGCTTGCCAACTATTCCAAATTTTGTTATCGATACGACCCCTTTTATACCAGAAATACTCCTCTGCACATAAATTGAAATAATCAATAATAGTTTTTTTCTGACTCTTAGATAATTGAGATAAGCTATCAACCTTCATATTATCTTTTGAATCTGTCACGATGTTGTAAAGTTTATTATTTAGAGAATCATATCGTTTATTGAAATCTTCAAATAATTCCTTCAACATTTTGTCACTTTCCCTTTGCTTATTCAGTCTTGAAAAATACCAAGTAATGAGAATACCAATTAAGCCCAATGAATGCTGCTTGATTATTTCTAATAACCTCTAAAACTTTAAGTATAAAATCCAACATATTTATTTGTATTTCAATATTGCTACCTTAATATTTTCTTCAATCAGAGTATCGATTTTATCCCAATTGGTATCCATGTCATACTTTTGAAGTATCTCATATAAGGCATCACCTAAAGCAATGTTGATTTTACCTACCACATCATCATCTTTATGCCATTCCACCATTTTCTTACCGTTGATATAGATGTGGTCTTTCACAGTATTATCGGTAGCGACACTGGTCTCAATATGGAATGCTTCAGGAGTACCATTATCATAAATTGACTTACTGAAGTTGTAAAACGCCATTGCTGCATCATTATCCGCTATAGCTTCTGGAGCATCTTCAGAACGTCCATGAAAGAATTTATCTTCATATTCCTTGGTGCGTTTTAGAAACTCAGCTTCCGTAATTCGTTTCTGGTAATACTCAGCAATGGTTTCCTTAATTAAGTCGGCCAGCTTTTTGTAGTAAACAGGGTCTTCCTGCATTTTTACATTAATTGCCTTAATGGTCCTGCTGGCAATATGGTCTGCCTGAGCCGCCTTACCCGTAATCTTTTCAATTTCTGCCTGGCGTTCTTCCTTATCGAATACATTTACCAATTCCGTGACCTTCATGATATCCCCTTCAGTAGAGATATGTTTATTAATTAACTTTTGAATCTGAGGTTCAAATTCTCGATAAGATAATTCATCATTATACCTTCGCTTCACATCCACTCTTAATTTCAAAAAGAAATTAGCATCGGCCTTATATTTATTAATCCTGGATTCATCTGTGTTCCGTACAAAATCTATTGAAGAAAGTGCCATCTTTAAAAGACGTGAGAAATAACTCAATTTCTCATAAAACCTGTTTCTAATGTCTTCAGGTTGCAGTAGCTCTTCATAAGCAGTAGGCTCTACATTTTTATCCTTAAGACTTCTGAAAATATCCCATAAATCGGAGTGGGCTTGGGGTAACTTCTTTATTTCTTCACTGATTTGAGTTAGGGTTCCTTCAATATCTTCCTCATTAAAATCTGATAATCCAGAGTACGTGCTCAAGGCATTATCGAGGTTTTCAAGATTGCCATAATAATCAATAATATATCCGTAATCCTTACCTGGATAAACACGATTCACTCTTGCGACCGCCTGTAACAACGTATGCTCTTTTAGTGACCTACAGAGGTATAGTACTGTGTTATTTGGAGCGTCAAATCCCGTTAGTAATTTCATTACAACTATTAGAATTTCTGGGTGTTCACGCTTTTTAAACTGACTAATTACACTCTTCTCAAAAGAGTCAAGGTCTCCATACTTATCAATCATCGCATCAAAGTACTTATCTTCACGTTCCTTATCAGGATTTACGTTGTGGAAACCATCATCAGCTCCTTCTCGCTGGTCACTTCTTGTAACAATTACTTCACTTGAGACCATATTGATGTCATCAAGATATTCTTTGTATAGGAGTGCCGCTTTTACCGATGGAGCCACCAATTGCGCTTTGGGTTTGTATCTGTCAGCATTGGTCTGAAAAAACTCGGTGTAATGTTCGCTGATATCCCAGGCTCGTGCATAGATTACCTGTTCGGCCTTATTTAATTGGTCAATGGTATTGAACTTTCTTTTTAAAGATGCTTTTCCATAGTCACTTAGCGGCTCTGATACTTTATCAAAGTACCTGTTTATCGGGTCTTCATTTAACTTAATTAAGTTATGCCGACCTTCATATAGTAATGGAACAACAGCACCATCTTCAACCGCATCTTTAACCGTATATGGAGTGCCGATATAGCCACCAAACTTGTTGGCAGTACTCTTTTCCTTTTTCATCAATGGTGTACCTGTGAAAGCCAGGAAACAGGCATTAGGAAAAACCCGCTGCATGCTTACATTGAAAGTTCCATATTGTGTGCGGTGTCCTTCATCAATCAGAATAAAAATGTTGGGTGATTCAAAAGGTTTTTTGGTCTGCTTCACGGCCGCCTCAAACTTGTTAATGATGGTGGTAATTATTGCATCACTATTATCATGTATCAACTCAGTAAGATGTGAGCCCGTTCTAGCTTGCTTTACTTCCTTTTGGCACTTTTTAAATGTATCTGATATCTGGTCATCCAGGTCAATTCTATCGGTTACTAGTAATATCTTAGGATTTGATATGTTCTCGTTAGAGGCAATCAATTGTGCTAGCATCACCATGGTAAGTGATTTTCCCGACCCCTGTGTATGCCAGATAACCCCGCCACGTCTTTTACCTGTATTATCAAACCCAGTAATTCTCTTCAATGTATGATTCACGGCAAAATACTGCTGATAACGTGCTATCTTTTTTATTCCATCGTCATACACAGTGAAGTTTCTGATAAGGTCTAACAAACGCTCTGGTCTACATAAACTGTAAAGTAATTCATCCTGTTTGTTGGTGGGCCGAATTTCCGATTCAAGGTCATCAAAATATTTTCTTACGTAATTGAATTTTTCGGAATATAGCTCCTCTTTTTGCTGCTGAGTTAAAGGTTTGTTTTTCAGCCGTCCTAATTCTGCCTTGTATTTTTGCTCTGCATCACTGTTTGGAAATTGCTCTTTCCATTTTGCCCAAAATTCTTTACTGGTTCCTGTTGTGGCATAACTACCATCATTTACAGCGATACTCATTAATAAGTTTGAGTACACATACAGGGCCCGAATACCTTTTTTACCAAAATTTCTGATGTGTTGCTCAATTCCCAACTCAGTGGGTGACTTGGTACTATTTAAAGATGGGCTTTTGCATTCAATTATACCCATTGGAATACCGTTGACAAAAAGAACTACATCGGGACGGTAATGGTCTGTTCTACCTTCACGAGCCACTGCATATTCCTCAGTGACATGGTAAACATTTTTACCTGGATTATTCCAGTCCACGTAATGAAGCGTATGACTCTTCTTATCACCATCTATACTTTGCTCAAAGGCTTTGCCCAATGTTATTAAATCATAGAATGCTGCATTGGCATTAAGGAAACCATCCTGGATAGGTAAGTCTTTGAGAGCAAGAATAGCCGAGCCAATGTTAGAATCAGAAAACTTATATTCCTTACCCTTGCGCTGAATTGTGTTAATCTTTTTCAATTGATTTCGAAGAACATCTTCCAATAGAACATGCGAGGTTTTTTCTCCCCGCCAGGCTAAAGCTTTTTGAGGTGAAACATAGTTGTACCCAAGATTAATCAACATTTGTAATGCTGGAATTTGAGAAATATGGTCTTCTAAAAACGATGGTGTATTCATTTTTTTGGCCCTTTTATTTTATTCGATTGTTGCTGTTTATCAACATTATATCTGAGTTTTCAACATTCTTAACAGGGAAAACTGTGAATAACTGGCCCTTTTTTGGCCCATTTCTGGTCCTTTTCTGGCCCTTAAAATTTTATTTAATCTAATTTTCCCTCGTCTTTTAATTTTTTGAGACCGATTTTTAAAGCCTCATTGGCTATATCCATACTCCTCTTGTAGTTTTCTCCTACGACATAATAAGTTCCCTTACCTGAACCTTTTTTAGATAGCTCTTTCTTCTTTACCAATTTTCCCACAACATTTCTCACCTGCTTTCTCGTCATGCGACCTTGAAATAGGTCCACAAAATCGCTCATTTTAGCTTCATTGAATTTGTTCAAGTGTTGAAGAATAATATAAAAAGCCTGATTTTGGTCCCAGTCAGTCCTGCTGTATTTACCTTTTTCATCTGCGAACTCATAGAACTCTTTAGATAAAACATAATAAGTACCACTCGTTTTTCCTCTCTTTTCAATTAAATCTCTATCCAATAATTTGGAGAGAACAGATTTATCGTAATGGAAATTTCTTTTATTTTTTCTTATCTGATTTAAATGAATCACTTCATGTACACTTAATTTTTCATCATTCTTAAGCTCTGACTGAACTGATTCAATAAAAACAGCAAAAGCTTGGTCTTCTATGGTTGCGGAAAGATTTAACTCAACTTGAAAGTCATCTGATTTATTGTAATTAGGAGCACTCTTGCCCTCTTTCAGCGTTTGATAGTAAATTTTATCTACACCTTGTCCAGAGCGTTCAACCACTCCTGTTTTCTGTAACACATCTGTCAAGAGTCTGTTTCTTGGAGTACTGGAAATACCGATTAAATTGTGAACTGATACTCCCAATGGAAACCCTCCTGGACTAATGATATCCAACCTTGTGTTCGATTGTTTAATAACTATCTCACTTGAAATACGGTAATTTCTATGAGCTACCGCATTATTTATAGCTTCCCGAATTACCTCCTGATTAAAATATGGAATATCAAAAATAAAAGGTCCCTCTTGTATGGGGATAGAACCATTCCTTAGATTTATGGTTTCCCATAGCTCTTCGGTTTCTAAGAAAAAAGGACCATTAAATTCATATCTCTTGTCAAATACAATGTTATCGGAATTCCTTCTATATTCCAATCTTATAGAAGCCTGGGGGATAATTCTCTTTATCACCTCTTTTTTTCCCAAAAGAATTAAGGCTGCATAGGTAACTTTGGAACCATCTACTAAATCAAGGTCCGTTAGTACTTGCATTTTATTCTGGGTAAGAAATTGCGGATTATTCTGTTTTTTTGAATAAGCCTGCTTTAGTTCTTCAACAGCTCTGTCATCAATATCATCGATAGAAATCTCGGCACATATCTTTTGTGAGAAGTCTGGCTCCTGTTCCTGAACTATTTTTAAAAACATCTCATCTGACATCGGCTTTAATTCTTCTCCCACACGCATCAGGGGGACATCCTCAAACTTAAATACTTTTCCAATGGGACGTGGGGGAATTTTAATAACTAAAACTCTTTTTCCCTTTTGGTCATATAGTTCCTCAATGTCAATTCTTATCCCAGTATCACGATAAATGTTACTTTCTAAGACACCTACCTGTTGCAAATTTTGCTGAGTACCTACAACCTCATGAGGGCTGCTTTCCTTTACGCCAAAGACTAGATAACCACCTCCCTCATTAGCTAAAGCCGTAACGTACCCTAGAATACATCTCCTTCTTTTTGATATGTCTGGTTTATTACCACCATTGTAGGAAATATTGCCACCTTTAGCCTGTTTAAATTCTACACGGTCTTCAGATTCTTTGAGTTTGATAATTTCCGCTATAGTCATTTTGATAACATTTTGATTTTAACAGGTTACACGCTTTTTCCCAGTTAATAATTGCTGCATCAATCCTTTCTTTTGTTTGTTTAGTTGTTCCAATTTATCCTTGTGAAGTTTGATTTCATCATCAACCGAATTAAGCACACCTGAAATTGCAATCTGCTCATCTTTTGGTGGAAGCGTAAGTTTAAGGTCAAAGAAATCGGAAATTCCAATGTTTAATAATCCATGGGCACGACCGCCTTCTTGGGCTATTCGAGTTAGGTTTCTTACGAGTAGACCACCTTCAAAATAGTTGACTAAATAATCGGAATCAACATTATCCTTAACTGAAAAACAGATATACAAAGTAGTTACTACAGCCTTATCAAAATCATCCAAACGTTTAAATGCTCCCATAGGGTAACCATTGGAATAGCTCTTATTGTAGGCAAAATCACCCCTCTTAATTAAATAGTATCCCGATAAAGTGGAGCTTGCGACCCGTTTCTTAAAAAACTCTTCTTGCTTAACAAATCCACGCTGAGCTGAAATGGTAACTACGGTATCATCCAGTTCTTCATTCTTAGTAGTAATCCTTTCTGTAATATAACCCAAATTATATTCTTTCCAATCACCATCAAACCCAGGCAACCTCTTTTTGCCAGAAAGCAATTGCTGCATCAAACCTTTTTTACGAAGTTCAAGCTGTTCAATAAGCTTTTGGATTTTTTCAATAGCCTGGTCCCAACTAGCGAGAAGTCTTGATATTTTTATCTGTTCCTCGATTGGTGGAGTAAGGATTGGTAATTTAGCATACTCACTACTATTGATTCCAGGTTGTCCGCTTCTCACCGACATCACTGAAACCCATTTTTTGTAGTATGATGTTGAAGTAAAATGAGCCAAGAATTCTGGAAGTAATTTACTTTTTATTGGGCGGAATCGTATAAGGAAACCAGCGTATACCAATTTACCATCTCGTGATTTATATAAATAAGATTTTCCAGTTGTACTACCCGTCCGAACAAATAAAATATCACCATCCTCAAGTAGAAAATCCTCCCAACCTTCCTTTTTAACTGATTTTCGTTTTAAAGGTGAAAAGTTTCCATTTTCATCAATATCTGTAATTCTGATGTATGCTGGAAGGTCAGGGCTAAAATTAACGGCTGACGCATTAATTCCATACTTTCCGTTATCGACACATAAATCTCCTAAAGAACAGTGCTTCCATTCACTTTTTGGTTGGAGATTGGCTTCTTTTAGTTGTATGTTAGTTGAATCCATATTAATAACCTAATTCAGTCAAATAATTAGACATCTGATTCTCCACTTCCGCCAACTCTTTCTTCAACCGTGAAATTTCCTTTTGGGTCTGTGTAATATCCACAGGTTCCTCCTCTTCGAAGGTATCTACATAACGAGGGATGTTCAAATTGAAGTCATTTTCCTTAATCTCATCAAAGCTGGCCACATAACTGTATTTATCGATAGTTTCCCAGTTTTTGTAGGTATCTACTATTTTTTCAATATCAGAATCTCTTAATCGGTTCTGGTTTTTCCCATTTTCAAATTCGTTACTGGCATCGATAAATAATACATCAGTATTCTTACCCTTATTCTTATCAAAGATGAGAATGGTTGCTGGAATACCAGTTCCATAAAAAAGATTGGCGGGAAGACCAACCACTGCCTTTAGCAAATTCTCCTCAATAAGTTGTTTTCGTATTTTACCTTCTGAGCTTCCTCTAAACAAAACCCCGTGAGGTAAAATAATACCGCCACGACCGTGCTCGTTCAAGGTTTCAATCATTTGAGTAATAAAAGCATAATCTCCCTTGCTCTTTGGTGGGATACCACGATGAAAGCGGTTGTAACGGTCAGCCGATGCATCTTCAGCTCCCCATTTATCTAACGAAAATGGCGGATTCATCACGATTTTGTCAAACTTCATCAGGTTATCACCCTCACGCAGTTTCGGGTTATTAATTGAATCACCCCATTCAATGGTTGCGTTATCCATCTCGTGTAGGAACATATTCATCCTTGCTAATGCCCATGTGCTTCCATTTAGCTCCTGGCCATATAGCGATACATTCTTTGAGCCAATTTCATTTGCTACCTTTAATAAAAGTGAGCTCGAACCACACGTCCAGTCTGCTACTCGGTCACCTTCATTAGGTTCGACTAACTTGGCTAATAGTACAGAGACCTGTGAAGCAGTATAGAACTCACCTGCTTTTTTCCCTGCATCTGAAGCAAAATTTGCGATGAGGTATTCGTAAGCATCCCCGATAACATCATTTCCCACTAAATTAGAAGGTCTAAGGTCCAGCTCAGAGAAATCGGTCAGTAAATGCTTTAGACGTCTGTTACGGTCCTTGGTTGGCCCCAGATTCGCTTCAGAATTATAATCTATGTTACGAAATACCTTCTCCAGTTTAGAGCGGTTGGCATCCTCTAAATCTTCCAGTCCAATGTTAATAAGTTCACCCAGGTTCGATTCATTTCGGTGCTCATAGAGATAATCAAACGAACTGTTCTCTGGGACTTTAAAGCGTTCGTGTTTGAGTGCACGTTCTACACGAACTTCATCACCATTGTACTTCTTCAGATACTCTTCTTTTTTCTCCTTGTGCACATCGGTTATGTACTTTATAAAGAGCATGGTCAGGATATAATCTTTATACTGTCCAGCATCAATGGTTCCACGGAACGTATCACAGGCATTCCAGACCTTTTTATTTATTGTTTCTTGAGTTAATTTATTGCTCATAATATTTTGATTGAAAGGAGGTGGATTAACACTTCCTCATGTTAGTAAATTTTAAGTTTTAGCCCCTCGGTGGGAATTTATCAATTCCATGTGAATCCTTTCGCTGAATCTTACCGTCCTTACCGTGGATGAATAATTCAGAGCCTTCCTTTCGAGATAGGTCACGGCTGTATTTCTCAGCCTCTTTTTTGGTTTCAAAATGTTTGGAAGCTCTATCAGAACCTCCTTTCTTAGAATCCCAGCCACCATTAGAGTTAGGTGTTACATGTCTTGTGTTTGACATAATTACAAAATTTAAATTTATCATCCTATCTGCTAACGGTACAGGATGTAAATACCGAGTCGGTCACCAGGATTTGGTTGGTAACCATAGTTGGTATACTTTTGTCTTTGTGAAAGAGTGAGCGTCAGTTAGGTGACAAGCCGCTGATGACTCCGATACCAATAAGGCCTCTGGATTGACTAAATTCTGAGGCTTTGTTATTTCAGGTCAGCTTTTGGTTTTATTGGTTAATAAATCATTTACCACCCCACGCTTGAGGTTTCTTTTTTCTTGTAGCAATTTATCTGTAAGCTCGATATCCCTGTTTAGAATATCATATAACTCTAAGAATTTCTTTTGTTCATGTATTGATGGTATTGTGAGTTCTATCTCCTGAAGTTCTTTCTTAGGAATTGAGGTCACCGTTACACCCGCACCGATGATTCCAAGCTGATATTGTAAATGTTCAGAATTGAGAACGGCCGCCAGGTATTTTCCAATTATAATATCCTTAGATGCCCGTAGTATATAAAATAACGAGGATGGTATAACTGACCCTATAGATTTATCATATGCCCACGCAAATGTTCTATGACCTTTACCTGCCAAGATTACATCATTAGGTTGAAGAATAAATTTTTCTAATTTCTTATTACTCTCGATAAAACTATCATCTGCCTTAGCAGGAACGATATTCTCATCAAAGTGACTTGCAAGTAAATACCTTATATTACCATCAGCAGTTGGCTTTATGTAAGGTCCAAATTGGATTTCTGCGATTTCACCAATTTTTTTAACCTGATATTTTTTCATTTGTATATCGTTTCAGATTCAAATGTAAGACAATTCTTGGGTTTACCAAAAAAAATATTTTGTATTTCATTTCGGATTTTAAGCTGGGGTTTAAAGAGCCTTATAAAATCAACCTTAAATTTAATAAGTTGACTCAATACCTCAATTGATGGCACCACCTGTAATCCTCTATTTCGAAATCAAATAGATACTATTACTCAATTCTTATATAATCTATATAGTGGGAATAAATTTATTACATTATCAATAATTATGCCTTTTAAATATTGTTCTTTTTGACAAAAAGCCATTTAGCTGATAATTTTGCAATAAAATAATTCGATTGTAATATGTCAGAAAAAAAAATCTTTTTAAAACAGGGTGAATTCCACATAGGTGATAGCCCTGAAGCGAACGAGGCATTACTCCTTACAGAAAATCCAAAGTATGTTCGCAAGGGTGTCACTGGTATGGGAGGAACAACATCAGTATTAAAAGACACATATCAAAACTGGCTGGTTATTAGTCCAAACGTTGGAATGATTAAATCTAAAGCCCGTCATAAATATCCCAATCAAAGGGTGTTTTTTATCTACGGTAGGAGCCCCGATAATTGGAAACATGTTCTTGGTTACATTAAGAAAAGCCCGAAGGGTATTTTGAAAATAAATACTACCCCTGACCAGGTTGTTATAGTTAGAAATAGCTATCCAAAACTCTACGACTGGCTGAAAGAACAACCTGTGTTTGTGGATGAGGCCCATGCATATAGTGCCGATGCTGATTATAGAAAAAGTTTTGGGGTTTTTATGGAGCTAGTTTATAATGAATGGGAGGCAGCATTCACTCTTTCTACCGCAACACCAATTTATAGGCATTTGACTCTCCCTGAAGATATAGCCATAGATTTTATTGGAATAGAACGTCAACATCAACCCGTAAGAGAGCTAAAATATTCTGAAAATTTGAATGATGCTTTCAAATTCATAAACGAAAAAGTTTTGGACGGGCATTTAGTTTGTGTTTTCACTAATAACCCTAAAATTCATATGAAACAATATAAGGGCCTGATTACTGGTAATGTCGTTGGAGAAAACCTTAGGATAAAACTTCAACCAATGGGAAAGGCCCAATATGATATCCTGGATGATTCTGTTTTTACAGAAAACCAGGTGGTTTTTCTCTCCTCTGCAAACTTTGCGGGAACAGATATATATCCTGACTGCTGTATTGTAATTATAAACCAAGGTAGGCATCAGGCTACCACTGTAAATGTCAATAACGTGGTTCAGGCATATGGTCGTTGCAGGAACAAAGTTCACGATGCATTATTTATTAATATCCCACCAGCAAAAGATTTCATACCACCATCTCTTGATGATGTTGAGGAGGAAATAAAGTTTTATAAAAGCTCGCTCATCCATTATAAAAGACAACAAACAACTAATAGAAAACTAAAGGATAAAAATTTTACACCTCATGGATATGTCAATAGAAATTATCTAGCTCAATCTGTACTGGAAGTTATTGATGAGTATCAGCTTTACAATTGGGAGGTTTTAGTTAAAACTCTAAATGAATACAAATTTCGATTAGAGAAATACCAACAGCTTCATTCAGATTCTGATTCAGTTGAGTTCAGCAGTCTGACATTTGGAGAACGTATAAAGAACCTCCTTGAACTAGACTCTGGTCTATTATGGAGTGATTATTTGACCATAAAGAGATGTGTAAGGGTTGGCCAAGTGGGTTCTTTCAATTACGAAATTGCCTTACAGTATCTTACTTCATTTATAGTGAAAGAGTGGAATTTGAAAATTCTCATTAAAGACTTAAATGATACTTCCGTTAAACCGCATAGGTTTTATGATGACCTTGAGAATATGTTCCGCCTTCACACCAATATAAATAAGTATTGCACCCGTAGTTTAGATTCGGAAAGGCTCCTAAAAGCAAAACAGAAGTGGCCATCCATTTATAAATATTTCGCCCGTGACTTATCTGGAGATTTCTCTGGAGCTGATTTGGACAGTATAGTTCAGGATTGGATGTTGCTATACCATATTCATAAACTAAAACATCTAAAAAGAAAAGAATCAATTATAGCTGACGGATTATCAGAAATGGATGAATTAAACAGAGTTCTTTCTATTCTGGAAATTCCTACTGATTTCAGATACTATAAGCCTCACATAGAGGATAAAAATCATCGGGTCAGAAATACCATTAGTTCAATTTGCAATACTATGCAAGCGTTAGATTATACGCCCACGGAAGATGAAATCTTTGACATTGGGGAAGAAGTTAAAAAAGTCTATAAAACAATCGATGACGCTTTATTGGAAATTGAAGATACTGATACAAAGAAGAAGTTTAAACTACCTAACCACAATAGCAGGTCAATCAACAAAACAAAATTTATAAATACTATTGGCTTCCTGTATTATCAAAATAATTACACTATCAAAGAAACAAATTTTAGGGAATATAATCCATTGACAGCCCTCCCAAGAAAGTTAAGACCCTTTCTACCTTTGGTATATGTAGAATGTGATATTGTAGCTGCGAATGCTCAATTTACAGATAGATTTCTAGGCTGCTCGAATTATCAAAACTTATATGAAAGAATTGCTACCACAGAAGGATGCTCCAGGCATCAAGCAAAATATAGATACAACATGTATTTAAACAATCATCGCTCCCGAAGAAGTAAATCAATGGAATTCTATTACAATATATGTAATTACACCAAGGAGAATTCTGAAAAACTCGCCATCAACACCGCAAGAGTACAAGAAGGGAGCTACTATAAGAAGATGGTAAGATATGAACAGGACCTAATCGAAAATTATCAAGACTATTTGGAATGTCAAAGCTTTAGATTTCATGATGCTATTGTTGTTCCCTTATGGGAAGCTGAGAATCTGAGTCTATCGACTAACTTTAATGGATATGAATTCCGTATTGGCTATTATACTAATAAACAACTTAATTATGAAGGAAAAACCAATTCAACACCTATAAATCATCATTGTGTTCTAAAAGAAATGAAACTTGTCCAATAAACTATAAGTATATAGAAATAAGCCTTGGTGGACTTGAGTTCGTTTGGACATAAACATCTTTATTTCAACAACTTAAATAACCTATTAAATAAATTACTGGGGTTGTGAATCGGCTGCCACCACCAGATACAGTAATTTAAGATTCAAACTTTTATAAAATTATGAATTTAAAAATCACTAACTACAAACTCTATAATCCCGAAAATATTATAGAAGAATTTTCTGGAGAGATACAACATAGAAAGATGCCAACCTTGGTTGAATATCTATCGAATCCTGATAAGGCCCAAAAAATAGAAGCTTTTAAAGAGATACATGAAGAACTTTATTTTTACGTGGAAAATCTCTGGGTTAAGCAAGGTCGTGAATTTAAGAGTCCCTGTCAAGTACTGAGCATAACAGAAGAGGTCCTATTGCACTATGAACATCAAGAACTCACCCATCTTATCGAATATGCTGAATGTAGAGTTGAAGCATCAAAACGGATTATAAGATTTATAAAACAGGTTCCCGCCCTTAGGGTCACTAATTTATATAAATCTAAACGAAAATGGTATTTCAATAGTGAGGGTTTCAAAATCCCTGATTATAAAGTAAAATCAAATTTTCATAAACCTATGTACAATGTTCGGCCATCTACGCCATACAAGAAGGATGTAATCTCCAAACTTGAAAAAAGCAAGAAGAAATGGATTGCTTTCAAAGAGGTCGTCTCTTCAAGAATTAAACACAAAGATATTGCTAAAAAAGGAAAACAATAAAGCAGGCTTCACTGGGTACTTAGGGGTACTTTAAAGCGTATTCAACATAATTTAACCCCTCCCTAGTGCTCAAGACCTGCTTTACCCCTGGGTGGCGGTGTCCCCTCTTATACCACCCCTGGTAGGAAAGTTCAATAAATATATACCAGGTTTCCTCAAGAAAAAATTTCTGCCAAAATTTTTCGCAAAAAAATAGCCTCAATTTATTTAAATCGAATCAACTGTGAATAGATATTCCTAAAAATAAGTCAACCTTTTCTTCTTCGGCAAATATTTATTTAGAAAGAAGAAATGAATGAAGAAATATGGAAACCTATAAAAGGATATGAAAACAGATATTTAATAAGTAACTGGGGAAGAATAAAATCCTTAGGAAGAACTATTCATGCTAAGGATGGGAGTATTCGTAATTACAAAGACCGAATGCTTTCCCTAAAACCTAATAAGAGCCGAGGTTATATTTCTGTTCGCCTGTGTAAAAAAGATTGGCGGCAGTGGGGACAAATAGATGTACATCGATTAGTTGCTCTTCATTTTATACCAAATCCTGATGGACACCCAGTCGTAAATCATAAAGATTGTAATCGTTCAAATAATCACATAGACAATCTCGAATGGGTAAGCATTTCCACCAACTTAACTCATGAGGACGCACATCTTCGGGCGGGGAAAAGTAGAAGAAAACAGGTATACCAGTACACTTTAAATGGAGAATTTATTCGTTCATGGAGTTGGGCATCGGAAACTGCATTGGAGGGATTTTATCCAAATTGTGTAACCAAAGTTTGTGGTGGTTTCAAACCTCATTACAGAGGATATTTTTGGAGTTATCAGTATAAACTATAAGAAACAATACTAATTTGCATTAATAAAAGCATATTTCGAAGATGAAAAGGGAGATGAAATGTTTTATTTCACTTAGTTAATTTCTTTGCCACCCTATCCATTTGTTCACCAACTTTCTTTTCGACTATTTGACCATAATGCGCCTGGGTAATACCAATCCTGGAATGTCCCAGAAGCTTACTTACTATCTCCATAGGTACATCATTCAATAGTAATACAGTAGTAGCAAATGTCTTTCTGGCTATATGGTGAGTTAAATTAATTTTAATTTCACAGAGGTCAGCTATCTCCTTGAGATACGCATTGAAGTGTGCATTTGTCTTTGACGGCAAAACCTTATCATTATCTAATTTTCCTAAATACTTATTTAAAATGTTTTGGGCGGTTGGCAAGATTGGGATAGATAGCGACTTATTGGTTTTTTGCCTATACATCTTAATCCAATTCCTTCCATCCTCACCCTTAACGATGTGACCACTATTAAGGTTGCTCATTTCGTTAAAAGCCAAACCTGTATAGCAACAGAACACAAAGCAATCTCTAACCTCTTCTATTCGTTTATTCTTTATCTCTTTTTCCTGGAGATGTTTAAGCTCCTCAATCTTGAGATAAACGACTTCTTTTTTCACTTGCTTAGGCTTATGCATCAGGAACGGATTCCTATCGAGGTATTCATGAGCTACGGCAAAGTTTACTAACTTTTTAAATCTTTGAAGAGTTTTATTTATTGTGCTCTGCTGCATATCCTTTTCCGTCCGTAGATAGTATTCAAACTCCTTAATAAACTGGAATTTTAATTTATTCAGCTTGAAGTCCCTCTGATTGAATTTCCACCTAATAAATTCTTTAAGATGAGATTTAGTGTTTTCAAACTTCTGCCAGGATACTTCTTTAATATCCTTTCCAACTAATTTCTTATAATAATCATTGTGTTCATTATATACCTCAATAACCCCCAAATCTATTTTTAAAGTCTCACCTCTAAATTCTTTTAGAACATCTTCCAGGGTAAACGGAAGCTCTCTAACCTGGAGTAACAAATAAGCTTTGTGAATCTTTTGATGAATTATCTCCAACTCAGAGTTAATCCCTTTATTACTGGCCGATTCCTTTAGCCTCCTTTTATTTCCACTCCATTCTTCTGGCCTTATCATCAAACCTGTAGAAAATTCTTTTCTTTGTTTTAGATGTGTGAGCCTACACATTATAGGAACCAGTCCTCTCTTATTCACTTTCGAACGTTGAATTAAGAACAAAATCTTCATTTTTCTTCACTTTATGTAGGTTAATTAAAAAAGTGGGACACCACGGTGAAAAATGGGACACCGTATGGGACACCAAAATTTGAAGAAAAAGTCTTTCAAATACGATTTAACGGAAAGCACTAAAAACAAAAAAGCCTTCTTCCAATTAAATGGAAAAAAGCTTTTCATTGGTTAACCAAAATCCTCACAACATAGGATTATAACTCGGTTAACTACACATCCCAGTCTCCTGGGACAAAACAACACAACTAATCTTTAGTGCCAAAAAAAGCCCCCAGTTTCGTAGGAGCTTTTTGCAACTTTGCGGTCTGGACGAGACTCGAACTCGCGACCCCCTGCGTGACAGGCAGGTATTCTAACCAACTGAACTACCAGACCGTTGCTTTATTGCTTGCCTATCTTTTCTGTTAGGCGAGGGCAAATATACGCCCCTTTTTAGATTCACCAAACCTTTTTTTAAAATTTTTTAGCGGAATTTTTCCTGCCCTATCCAAACTTTTGCTTCTCAAGCAAATAGGTCGTCATGATGTTGTCAAAATTTTTATTGATATCGGCTTCCACATACTTGATCCGGTATTTTGCACACTGCATTTGAAGATCTTTCAGGTATTCCTGTACCGCATTTTTATAATTTTCACGAATATTTTCAGAATAAAGGTCTACCTCAGCCCCTGTTTCCACATCGGTAAACCGCCTGGGAGTATTCTCGAAATCAAAATTCAGCTCTCGTTTTTCATCAATAACATGAAAAAGGATCACCTCATGCCTGTTATATTTCAAATGCCGCAGTGCTTGAAATAACTTCTCCTCATCGGCATCTGCCTGGAACATATCGGTAAAAAGGAAGATCAGGGACCTGCGCTTCAGTTTTTCAGCGATCTGGTGTAAATAGGTGTAAGTATCTGTCGTTTTATTTTTAGACGGATTCTGTAAAATAGCATTCAGCTTATCCAGCAACATATGATGATGCCGCTCACTTGACTTTTCCGGTGCGTAGAACTCGAATTCGTCGCTGTAAATGCTGGCACCCACCGCGTCACGCTGCCGTTTCAGAATTTCCATCAAACAGGCCGAGGCCAGGACAGAAAATCCAATTTTATTCAGCGAGCTCAGGCTCTGGGACTTTAATTTTGGATAATGCATCGAAGCCGAATTATCCAGGATAAGATGGCACCTTAGATTGGTCTCCTCTTCATATCGGCGAGTATATAACTTATCGGTCTTCGCAAACAGCTTCCAGTCGATGTGCCTGGTGCTCTCCCCCGAATTGTAGATCTTATGCTCGGCAAATTCGGCAGAAAAACCGTGAAACGGACTCTTATGCATACCCGAAATATAACCTTCCACCACCTGCCTGGCCAGGAGATCCAGGTTTAAAAAGCCACCCGTTTCGTGAAGTTCTTTTTCTATGTTCATAGCAAGCCTTAAAATAGCTATACTTTATGAATAAAAAAAGTAGCAGAAGCAATGTAAAATCAACTCAGTGAATTTTATAATTACTGATAATCAAGATGATAAAAAAATAAGGCTTATTGTTGCACGTAATTATTTATTACATTTACACGTAAAATATAGGTGCGATGGACAAAAAGCTCACTTTAAGTTTAGATAGTACTATAATTGAAACAGCCAAGCGTTATGCTAAATCCAATAATACGAGCCTTTCAAAATTAATAGAATCTTATCTTGCTACCTTGACCAAAAAAGAATTAAAGAAAACTGAAATCACTCCCCTGGTAAAAAGTCTTAGCGGAGTAATTTCTGTAGGTGAGGATTTTGATGAAAAGCAAGAGTATACCCAATATTTGATCGATAAATATAAATGATAAAATTATTGATCGACACCAATATAATTATTGATCTGCTCTCAAAAAGGCAAGGATTTTATAATGACGCTGCCAGGTTATTCTCACAGGCAGACAAAAATCAAATTCAGCTAAGCATTTCGTCCTTAACCTTCGCAAATACCAATTATATCCTTACAAAATTGAGATCGGCGAAAGAAGCCCGCGAAATTTTAAGAAAATTAAAAGTTCTCGTGGAGGTCCTAGCTCTTGATGAAAAAATTATAGACCTCGCTTTAAATGATGAAGAATTTTCTGATTTTGAAGATGGATTACAATATTATTCGGCCATCGAAAATGAAGTTGACTTAATTATCACCCGAAATAAAAAGGATTTTAAAAGTGCTAAATTACCGGTACTAAGCCCAAAGGAGTTTTTAGCATTGGGATAATTCTTCCACCTATAGAAGTAATTTACCAAACTAAATTTATAAAAGGGCATAGGAGAGGAAATCGTGGCAAAAGAAATGAAGACAAAAGATACGATTTGAAGAAAACTGAAAGAATGTTGTTCTAAATTCTGAAAATAAAAAAGCCACGCGTTCACGTGGCTCATTCATTCTATATTCTGAATTTTCTATTACAATAGTTGCTCAAGAGCGTCAGCGTAAGTTTGCTTAGGCGCAACACCTACCTGGCGACCTACAACCTCTCCGTTCTGAAATACCAGTACGGTAGGGATATTTCTTACACCGTATTTAGCCGCGAATTCCTGGTTCGCATCTACATCAAGCTTTCCCACAACAGCTTTCCCGTCGTATTCCGAACTTAATTCGTCAATGATCGGTCCAACCATTCTACAAGGTCCGCACCATGCAGCCCAAAAATCTACCATTACAGGCTTATCGCTTTTTAGCACCTGCTCTTCAAAATTCGCGTCAGTTATTTCTACAGCCATAATATGTTATTTTTCTGTGTTTTTAATTTGATTCGTAAAAGTAGTCAATAAAATAATTTTTCCTTACACCCCCAATATTTTATTTGACTATAAGCTTATTGTTAAGCTTTATCCGGGGGCCTTCCTCTTCGCTATGCTTTGAGGAACCGGGCTTTCGGTGCTATCTGCCTTCAGCAGGATAGCTCACCTCAATCCCTGGCCCATTCCTATGTCATACTGAGCGCAAATGTCATGCTGAGCGCAGTCGAAGCATGACACCAGATTTTCAAATACCTCTCAATAAAAAAGGCCAGAATGGGCTAGTTCAACTTATACATAAACTGCTCCTTCTCCAGGCTTTCAATAAGCTCCTGCGAGATCTTCACCTTTTGCTTCCTGCTTGGCATATGCAATTTCACCTGTTCTTTCATTTCATAGACCACGAAATTCAGCCTGCTGTCACCCTGGTGCATATCAAATGTTTCCTTTAACCATTCGATCTTTTCGGTTTTAAGATCTGCGACGTTTAACTGAATGGTTAGCTTTCTCGCATTTTTATCCAGCACATCCTGCAACAGGTTGATATCCCTGAACTGTATCCTTGGCTCACCTTTCTTACCGGTATCTTTATTGGTCCATCCTTCCTTCACGAAAATTCGCAGATGTATGAAATTGTTCGGAACAAAGAAATGCTTCATCTTCAAATACTCTTCACCGAAGATCTTGAACTCATAAGATTCATCATAGTCCTCCACGGTAAATATAGCCCAGCCCTTCCCGTTCTTCGAGGTTCGGTGCTGAACATCCACCACCACGCAACCAATGGTAAGCTCCCGATTCACGATCGATTCCAGGTCACGACAATCTGATAATTTCCCGTTACAGAAATAGTTCATCTCGATCTTAAAATCATCCAGCGGGTGTCCTGAAATATAAATTCCCACCACCTCTTTCTCACGGCGTAATTTCTCCATGGTTCCCCATTCCTCGCATGGCGGAACTTCTGGCTCCGGGATCTGTACATCACTGGCTTCGCCAAAAAGGCTAACCTGGGATGAATTCTGGTTTTCCTGGTATTTTTGTGCATATTTCACCACTTTCTCCAGGAAGCTCATTCCGCTGCCGTCATCATGGAAATATTGTGCACGGTGAGTTCCGCCAAAACCATCAAATCCGCCGGCCAGTGCCAGGTTCTCGAATGCTTTTTTATTGGCTGCCCTCAGGTCTATTCGTTTGGCCATATCGAATATAGATCGATACGGACCTTCTTTTGTTTTTCGGTTCTCTACTATGGTCGCTACGGCTCCTGCACCAACCCCCTTGATCGCCCCCATTCCAAACCGAACCGCGTTGTCCTTGTTTACAGAGAACTTGTAGTAAGACTCATTAACGTCCGGCCCAAGCACGTTCAGCTTCATACGCTTACATTCCTCCATAAAGAAGGTCACCTGCTTGATATCGTTCATATTGTTGGAAAGTACCGCGGCCATATATTCGGCAGGGTAATGTGCTTTCAGATAAGCGGTTTGGTAGGCGATCCATGCGTAACAGGTGGAGTGCGACTTGTTAAAGGCATAGGAAGCGAATGCTTCCCAGTCTTTCCAGATCTTCTCCAGCACTTCTTCCGGATGTCCTTTTTCCTTACCACCGTCAATGAACTTCGGTTTTAACTGCGCCAGCAGGGCAGCGATCTTTTTACCCATGGCTTTTCGAAGCATATCAGCTTCACCTTTGGTAAAGCCGGCAAGCTTCTGCGACAGCAGCATTACCTGCTCCTGGTAGACCGTAATTCCGTAGGTCTCTTCCAGATATTCTTCCATTTCCGGAAGGTCATAAGAGATCTCCTCATCCCCATGCTTACGGGCAATGAAACTAGGAATATATTCCATAGGTCCCGGACGGTATAATGCGTTCATGGCAATAAGGTCATCAAAAACCGTTGGTTTTAACGACTGCATATGCTTCTGCATCCCCGGAGATTCGTACTGGAAGATCCCGATCGTCTCTCCTCGCTGGAACAGTTTATAAGTTTCTTCATCGTCCAGCGGGAAACTATCCGGATCCAGGTCTATATTATGTCTTCCCTTTACGATTTTTACCGTGTCCTTAATTAAGGTAAGAGTCTTCAGACCCAGGAAATCCATTTTTAGCAGCCCGGCGCTTTCTACGACCGAGTTATCGAACTGTGTCACATAAAGATCGGAATCCTTGGCTACCGATACCGGAACATAATTAGTAATATCTCCCGGGGTAATGATCACCCCACAGGCATGAATTCCCGTATTTCGCACCGAACCTTCCAGGATACGTGCCTGGTTCAGGGTTTCGGCTTCAAGGTCGTCACCTTCAGCAATATTCAACAGTTCGTTGATCTTTTCAACTTCTTCCGACCTGAACTTTGCTTTCAAGGATTTTTCATCCATTCCGAAGATCTTGCCCAACTTGGTATTCGGGATCAGTTTAGCGATCCTGTCGGCTTCCATGAGCGGAAGGTCAAGCACTCGAGCTGTATCCCTAATAGATGATTTAGCAGCCATGGTTCCGTAGGTGATGATCTGTGCCACCTGGTTGGCGCCATATTTTTTGATCACATAGTCCATTACCCGGCTTCGACCTTCATCATCAAAATCGATATCGATATCGGGCATGCTCACACGATCCGGATTCAGGAACCTCTCAAAAAGCAGATCGTATTTGATCGGGTCGATATTGGTAATTCCAAGACAATAAGCTACGGCAGAACCAGCAGCCGACCCCCGGCCCGGCCCAACCGAAACGCCCATTTCCCGAGCAGCTCGTATAAAGTCTTCCACGATAAGGAAGTAACCCGGATAACCTGTATTTTCAATAACCGATAATTCGAAATTCAGTCGCTCCGCGATAGAATCGGTGATCTCCCCATAGCGTTTTTTGGCTCCTTCGAAAGTTATATGTTTTAAATAAGCATTTTCACCTCTTTTGCCTCCGTCCAGCTTATCCTCTTCGCTCTGGAATTCCTGAGGTATCTCAAAAGCGGGAAGGAGTACGTCTCGTGCCAGTTCAAATGGCTCGATCTTGTCAACGACCTCCTGAATATTGCTGATCGCCTCCGGAAGATCCTTAAATAGGCGTTTCATTTCATCACTACTTTTGAAGTAATATTCTTCGTTCGGCAAACCGTATCTGTATCCTCGTCCACGGCCAATTGGAGTCGCCTGCTTTTCCCCATCCTTTACACACAGCAAAATATCGTGGGCATTGGCATCTTCCTGTTTCCAGTAGTACGTGTTATTGGTCGCGACCAGCTTTATATCATGTTTTTTAGAGAACTCAACCAGCACAGGGTTTACCCTGTTCTCATCTTCCTGGTTGTGGCGCATGATCTCTATATAAAGATCCTCACCAAATTCTTCCTTCCACCATAGCAAAGCCTCTTCTGCCTGCTTTTCACCAACGTTCAGGATCTTGCTAGGAACCTCTCCGTATAGATTTCCGGTGAGCACGATCACGTCCTCCTTATATTTTTTAATGATTTCTTTGTCTATACGAGGCACATAATAGAACCCGTTGGTATAGGCCATGGAAGACATCTTCGCCAGGTTGTGATAACCATTCTTGTTCTTGGCTAGCATCACGATCTGGTAGCCGTTATCTTTTCGGCTTTTATCGGCATGGTTTTCACAAACAAAGAATTCACAACCCACGATAGCCTTTAACGGCTGCTTCGGTTTTTCACCATTCTCTTCGGCTGCAGCATTATGTTCTGCGATAATTTTATTATAAGTTCCAACTTCTTTCACAAAATGGAAGGCTCCCATCATATTGGCATGATCGGTAAGCGCAACTGCATTCATGTTTTCCTCAGTGGCCGCCGCTACCAGATCAGGAATACTTATCGTAGACTGTAAAACTGAAAACTGGGAGTGGTTATGCAAATGAGCAAATGGAAGCTCGTCCAGCATTTCCAGGTTTTCCTGTATCTCTTCTTTGGAAATATCATCAGATGGCTGTTGTTTCGCTAGCCTTTGCCTGATCTTATCTGAAGCTTTTTTAAGGTTGATATGCTTCAGACCTATCAGCTCAATTGGCTTCGGATTAGCTTCTGAAAAATTCTCAAAATAATTTGCCGGCACATCCAGCTCTTCGATGGTATAGATTCGCTGACGGATTAGCTCCAGGAAACAACGAGTGGTTGCTTCAACATCGGCTGTAGCATTGTGGGCTTCGGCGAAAGCCTCGTCAAAAAGGAATTCATGAAGCTCCGTAAGTGTAGGCAATTTAAATTTACCTCCACGACCACCTGGAATTTTACACAATTCCGCGGTTCTCTCGGTACAGGTATCCAGCACTGGCATTTCCTGCAGGGAGTTCTCGAAATCTCTTCTGTGGAATTCGGCTCCCATTATATTAAGGTCAAAACCTACATTTTGTCCAACAACAAATTTAGATTTCTTCAGGGCCGCATTGAACTTTTCCAGCACCTCATCCAGGGGAATACCCTCTTCGGCAGCCAGCTCGGTAGAGATTCCGTGAATTCGTTCAGAATCATAAGGAATATCAAAACCTTCCGGCTTCACCAGGTAATCCTGGCTTTCAACTAACCGGCCCATTTCATCATGAACCTGCCAGGCGATCTGTATACATCGCGGCCAGTTGTCTGAATCGGTTAAAGGGGCATCCCATCTCTTGGGAAGACCGGTGGTTTCGGTATCAAAAATAAGGTACATTCCTTTGTGTTTTAAGCCTTTATGAAGAATCAAAAATGGTTTACAAACTATAAACCATTCCGGCTAAAATAAGGAACTTTACGGCTGATTTAAAAGATACTTTTCAGGATTTATCAACCAAAAAAAGAAGCCTCACAAAGATCTGATCAACAGATCGATGTGAGGCCTGATACGAACACTAAAAACTACTACTACTTCAATCAAACATTGCTCGCATCTGTATATTTACATTCTTTCGATATCGTGTTCATTGGGGTGATTTCCCGAAAGATGTGATAGTAGTAAACTTATTTAAGCTTGTTTCTCTAAAGCTTTTACTTCATTTAGAGCTGCAACTATTCCATTTTTTTGTTTAACCAGTACCTGCTTGGTTGAAACCGGAATTTCAGATTCGTTGATAACGTCTTCATATTCATCTACCGCTTTCTTTTCACCTCTTAGGGCTTCCTCCAGCACTGCTTCGTCGGTATCATTGCTTAAGCTGGCCTTGATGTTCATCCATGATCTGTGAGCATCTCCAGCCGTACTTGAACCCTTATCTGGACTTTCTCCAAAATTTCTGATCTCAGACTTTATTTCATGTCCATAATCATAACGCTCCTGGGCTCTGGCGGTAAAGAATTTTTTAAGGTCTTCTCTTTTCACCTTTTCAGCGGCTAGCTTGTAACCTTTTTCAGCATCATAATTCTTTTCTAATAATTCGTTTAATTTTCCAGCAATCTTTTCTGAATAACTCATAATTAATTTTTGATTTTTCTTTGTCATAAAGATAACAGTGCAATTAGCGCTTAACAACCTATTTAACAGCGTTTAGCATTAATTAACCTCTTTTAACAACGGGCCTCTTTTTTAACGAAAAATCTTCCTAAATCCAGCTTAAAACCAGTAGGTATTTTCACTCATTTAGTTCATTTCAAAATAATTACAGAAAGTCTTGATTATTAGAAAAATGTAGTATCTTTGCAGACCTTATTAATAACCGGGGTCGAGAACCCCAAAATTTAATTTTTATGCCAGTAAAAATAAGACTACAAAGACACGGTAAAAAAGGAAAACCTTTTTTCTGGATTGTCGCTGCTGATTCACGCGCAAAAAGAGACGGTAAATTTTTGGAAAAACTGGGGATCTACAACCCTAACACAAATCCTGCTACTATCGAACTAGATGTAGACGGAGCTGTAACCTGGTTGCAAAATGGTGCCCAGCCAACCGATACTGCTCGCGCAATCCTTTCTTACAAAGGAGCCCTTCTTAAGAAACACCTTGCTGTAGGTGTAAAGAAAGGTGCTTTGACCGAAGAGCAGGCTGAAGAGAAATTCAAAGCCTGGTTAGAGGAAAAAGAAGGTAAGATTGGGTCTAAAAAAGATTCAGTAGAAAAAGCTAAAGAAGAAGAGAGAGCAAAAGCTCTTGAAGCTGAAAAAGAAGTGAACGCTAAGCGTGAAGCTGAAGCCAAGGAAGCTGAAGAGGCTGCCGCCGCTGCTGAAGCTGAAAGAACTGCAGAAGCTACAGATGAAGCTACCGTAGAGAGCGCTGAGGAAGAAGTTGGAGCTGCAACTGCAGAAGAAGCTTCTACTGAAGAAAAGAAAGACGCTTAATATAGCTGCCGGCGATGATCACAAAGGAAGAATGCTTCTACCTGGGAAAAATCGTTGGAAAATTTAGCTTTAAAGGCGAGGTGCTAGTAAAACTAGACACCGATGAGCCTGAAACTTACACTGAAATGGAATCAGTTTTCATTGAATACAATGAAAATCTGGTTCCATTTTTTATTGATCGATCTTCACTTCACAAAAGCACTCTTTTAAGAGTCAAATTTGAAGATATAGACACCGAAGATGATGCCGAGGATATGGTAGGAGCCGAATTGTACCTACCACTTAGCATGCTTCCCGAACTTCCCGAAGACAAATTCTACTTCCACGAGATCATTGGTTTTGACGTGATCGATGCGGACCACGGCAATATTGGCCAGATCGTTTCAGTGAACGATTCCACGGCACAGGCCCTTTTCGAGATCGAAAAAGACGGAAAACAAATCCTGATCCCGATGAACGATGAGTTCATTCAAAAGGTAGATAAAAAGAATAAAGAAATTAAGGTTGTCACTCCTGAAGGATTGATTGACCTATACCTGGGTTAGGCATCAGGCAAAAGCCTCGTTCCATCCAAATGCTTCCAGAATTGGTTCATAGACCACCTTTCCATTTACGATATTCACCCCTTTAGTAAGAGCATCATCAGCTTCACAGGCTTTTTGCCATCCATTCTCTGCCAGTTTCAATACATAAGGCAAGGTAACATTCGTCAGGGCTATTGTTGAGGTATGCGGAACTGCGCCCGGCATGTTTGCCACACAATAATGCACGATATCATCTATGATATATGCAGGCTCTTCGTGGGTGGTGGGTCTGGTGGTCTCGATACAACCTCCCTGGTCTACGGCAACATCCACGATCACTGTTCCCGGCTGCATCTCTTTTAGCATATCACGAGTGATTAGCTTTGGTGCTTTAGCACCGGTAATAAGCACCCCACCAATAATAAGATCACTGGTCTTAATATGTTTTCTGATGTTGTATTCATTGGAAAATTCGGTCACCACATGACTGGGCATAATATCATTTACGTAACGCAACCTGTCCATGTTCACATCGAGCACGGTAACCTGGGCACCCAGACCTGCAGCCATTTTTGCTGCCTGAATCCCTACCGTTCCAGCACCGAGCACCAACACCTTTCCTGGTGGCACACCAGGGACTCCTCCTAGTAAAAGGCCTTTTCCCTTAACTGGTTTTTCAAGGTATTTTGCTCCCTGCTGAATCGCCATCCTACCGGCAACCTCGCTCATGGGTGTTAACAAAGGCAAAGCACCACCCGATGTTTCAACGGTTTCATAAGCGATACAAATAGATTTGCTTTTCATCATTGCCTCGGTGAGCTTCTGATTGGAAGCGAAATGAAAATAAGTGAAAATGACCTGGTCTTCCCTGATCAGTTCATATTCCTGTTCAATAGGCTCCTTGACCTTCACGATCATATCTGCGATCTCGTAGATCCGGCCTATAGTTGGTAAGACTTTAGCCCCTGCAACATGATAATCCTCATCATCGAATCCGCTGCCTTCACCGGCGGTGGACTGAATGTATACTTCATGCCCGAGTTTGGTTAGTTCCAGGACGCCAGCGGGAGTCATCCCCACACGGCTTTCATTGTTTTTGATCTCTTTCGGAATGCCGATTTTCATAATAGAAGTTTTTGGTTTCCGAAAAGTAAGAAAGAAAAATAAAAAAGGGGTGTAAAATGCTTTTTTTCACATTTCACACCCCAAATTTATATTTTAAAGGGGGTTAAACTACGATATTTACAATTTTACCCGGAACAACTATTACTTTTTTAGGGGTTGATCCGTCTAATTGATTTTTCGTACGCTCATCCTCCAGCACATTTTTCTCAATCTCGTCCTTCCCCATATCCAATGGAAGTTCCATGGTAAATCTCATCTTACCATTAAACGAAACCGGGTAGTTCTTCTTGCTTTCTACTAAATACTTCTCTTCATATTCAGGATATTTTGCAGTGGAAACAGATTCGGAGTGACCTAATTTCTCCCACAATTCCTCTGCGATATGCGGAGCGTAGGGAGCGATCAATACGGCAAGAGGCTCGAGCACTTCCCTGCTATTGCATTTCTGAGCGGTCAATTCGTTTACACAGATCATAAAAGTAGAAACCGAAGTATTGAAACTGAATTCCTCGATATCTTCGGTTACTTTTTTGATGGTCTTATGTAAAGTTTTCAGGGAGTCAGCTGAAGCCTTCTCATCAGAAACCGAAAATTCTTCGCCATTATGGTACAATTTCCAAAGTTTCTTCAGAAAGTTATGTACCCCGGTAATACCGGCTGTATTCCATGGCTTCGCCTGTTCCAGCGGACCAAGAAACATTTCATACATTCTTAAGGTATCGGCACCATAATCCTTACAGATCTCATCAGGGTTCACAACGTTGTACTTGGATTTGGACATTTTCTCCACTTCCCTTCCTACGATATACTTTCCATCTTCGGTAAGGAACTTGGCATCTGCGAATTCAGGACGCCATTTTTTAAAGCCTTCGATATCCAGCTCATCTGAAGCATTCACCAAAGAAACATCGGCATGAATTGGCTGAACATTATTGCCCTTTACCTGGTTTTTGGAAACAAATACATTTTCTCCTTCCAATCTGTATACAAAAGCACTGGTTCCAAGGATCATCCCCTGGTTGATCAATTTCTTGAATGGTTCTTCAACCGTTAACCAGCCTCGATCGTGAAGGAATTTAGTCCAGAATCTTGAATATAATAAATGCCCGGTAGCGTGTTCACTACCACCGATATACAGATCTACATTTTCCCAGTATTCCTGGGCTTCTTTTGAAACAAAACGATCCGGATTGCCGGCATCCATATACCGGAACAGGTACCAGCTGCTCCCTGCCCAGCCAGGCATGGTGTTCAGCTCGAGTGGATAAACTCCGTTATCTTCAGACGCCTCGACTCCGCTCGGCGTGACATCTCCATTTTCCTCATGCTGAACTTGTTTCAGCATTTTATTGGAAACCACTTTATTATTTTTTGTATCCCAGGCCCAATCGGTCGCATTACCAAGTGGCGGCTCGCCTGTTTCGGTTGGGAGATATTTCTCCACTTCAGGTAACCTTAACGGAAGATACCTTGGGTCGATCATCTTCGGAAGTCCATTCACATAATAAACCGGGAATGGCTCTCCCCAGTATCTTTGACGGCTGAAGACAGCGTCTCTCAACCTGTAATTGGTCTTTCCATACCCCTGGCTTGTTTTTTCCAGTTCGAGGATAACTTTTTGTAGTGCTTCCTTGTATTCGAGTCCGCTTAGAAAATCTGAATTGGCGATAACCGTGCCTTCTTTCCCCGCATGGGCTTCTTCAGATACATCCACATTTTCAAAAATATTCGGAATAGGAAGATCGAAATGTCTCGCGAAATCATGGTCACGCTGGTCACCACATGGTACGGCCATCACAGCGCCGGTTCCATAACCCGCAAGCACATAATCTCCAATCCAGATCGGCACCGGTTCTTTGGTAAATGGGTGTTCAGCATAGGCTCCGGTGAAAACACCACTTATGGTCTTGACATCAGCCATACGCTCACGCTCGCTTCGTTTCGCAGTTGCTTCGATATAAGCCTGAACTTCTGCCTTCTGATCTTCGGTAGTGATTTTTTCTACCAGTTCATGTTCAGGCGCAAGCGTCATAAACGATACTCCGAAAATAGTATCAGGGCGGGTGGTGAATACAGAAATCTTTGGTTGGGATGCTGAACTAGCGTCACCCTGAACTTGTTTCAGGGTCTCACCATAAAGATTGAAATGTACCATAGCCCCAACCGATTTCCCGATCCAGTTACGCTGACTCTCTTTCAAACTTTCGGTCCAGTCGATCTTATTAAGATCCTGAAGCAGCCTTTCAGCAAAAGCAGAAATACGCATGCTCCACTGGGTCATTTTCTTTCGTACCACCGGGTAACCTCCACGCTCTGAAACTCCATTCACGATCTCGTCGTTCGCAAGTACGGTTCCAAGTTGAGGGCACCAGTTCACCTCAGCTTCCGCCAGGTAAGTCAGTCGATATTTTAATAAAACACGCTCCTTTTCATCCTGAGAATAAGCTTTCCATTCCTCTGAAGAGAATTGCTCCACATCATCATCGCAGGACGCGTTCACTCTCGAGTTACCTTCCGAAGCAAAGATCTCCTCCAGCTCGGTGATAGGCCTTGACTTTTCAGCCTCCAGATCATACCAGCCTTCGAAAAGTTGAATAAAGATCCATTGTGTCCATTTATAATACTCGGGATCACTGGTCCTTACTTCGCGGCTCCAATCGAAGGAAAACCCGATCTTATCAAGCTGCTCGCGGTAACGGGCAATATTATTTTCGGTTGTTACCGCCGGGTGCTGACCGGTCTGGATAGCATACTGCTCAGCCGGAAGCCCAAAACTATCATAGCCCTGCGGATGCAGTACATTGAAACCCTTATGCCTTTTGAAACGGGCATAGATATCACTGGCGATATATCCCAGCGGGTGGCCCACATGCAGCCCCGCCCCGGATGGATAAGGGAACATGTCCAGCACGTAATATTTTGGTTTATCAGAATCGTTTTGGGCTTGAAAAGTCCGGTTTTCGGCCCAGTATTTCTGCCATTTCTCTTCGATCTTATTAAAGTGGTAACTCATCTTCTTTCTTACTATTATCCTGTTATCATAGGAGTCATTGCGAGGAATGAAATGACGACGCAATCTAAATGAGACTGCTTCAACTTCGTTCGCAGTGACGTTAATCACTAATCGCCTGCAAAAATACAATTTTCAGGGACTTAAAAGGAAAGATTGGAAGCTCTATTCTGAAGTCTTGCGCGCCTCCTCTTCCATGGGTTTCAGGCATTCGTAGATAAAGCGGTTCACAGGCGTTTTTACACCTAGTTTAGAACCCTCCCGAACGATATATCCATTGAAATTATCCAGTTCTGATGGCTTTCCATTCATGATATCGCGCTGGGTCGAGGCGGTAGTTCCTTTGGGCTGACCGTTAATGATCTCGAAGACCATCTCCAGGTGTTCATTGGTAAGCGGAATTCCTTTGGCCTTTCCAACCTCAATGATCTCATTGGCAGAATCGCGCATCATCCTGTACAGAAATTCGCTATCCCGGATCTTATCGATCGGAACACGAGTGAGGCCGCCAATGCCACTAACCGTACAAATGAACAGGAACTTTTTCCAGATCTCCAGGCCGATATTTTCAGGAATCTTGTTTTCGATCCCGGCTTCATCGAGGATATCATGAATTTTCAGAACCCTTTCAGATTTGGAATTATCCTTCTCACCGAACACGATCTTGGGTTCATAAGCCGCGTGTTTGATCTTGCCTGGCTTCTCCACATAACTCACGATAAAACATAGCCCGGCCAGCACGTTCTTCTTCGGAAGTATTTCAACCAGTTTTTCATAATTATCGGCTCCATTTTGCAGAGGAAGGATCACTGTATTTTCGCCAATAATTGATTTCAGCTCAGCAGCGACTAAAGGGATTTGCCATGATTTGATGCCCAAAATAATAAGATCTGGTTTCGGAATTTCTGAAACCTCTGAAGTTACCACCTTCGGATGGACTTTAAAATTTCCTTTGATACTTTCAACTTCGAGTCCGTTTTCCTGAATGGCTTTTAGGTGCTCACCGCGAGCGATCATGCTTACATTCAGCCCGGCCTTAGCCAATCTTCCTCCAAAATAACCGCCAACGCCCCCGACTCCGTAAACCAGTATTTCCATAAATCGTGTTTTCTCAAATTTAGGAAACTTAGAACAGATTTCTCGCTTTGCTCGAAATGACAAAACGCTTGTCACATTGAGCGAAGTTGGAATGTAATTTTCCATAAATCATGCTTCGACGACACTCAGCATCACCTATTAGTCTTCACCGTCACCCTGAACTTGTTTCAGGGTCTCTGGAGATGCTGAATCGAGTTCAGTATGATGATATAAATGGATGAATCATTTCGAAGGGGTTTCGATGGTTCTGCACGACTGAGAAAAATTTTCATAGAGATTTCTCGCTGAGCTCGAAATGACCTTATTTTAGCCTAGTTTAGAAACAATGCAAACACTCATTTGAAATTGAAGAAATTCTGCCAATATGAGATTGCTTCGCTCTGCTCGCAATGACTTGTCAATAATAATTCTATTGTGAAGTTTACTCGATAGGTCACATTGAGCGCAGTCGAAATGTGACTTTCAATAATTCATGCTTCGGCGGCGTTCAGCATGGCGACATCATGAGAGAAGTCATTCCGAAGGAGGGAAACGACTGAGGAATCTCTTAGAACTGAAGAGATTTCTCGTTGCGCTCGAAATGATGCCTTCAGATATATTTTCTTATTCCCAATATTTTCAAAACTTTGAACGTTTTAATTTCGAGAAACCTGAACTTTCTTATTTTTACACAAAATCTGAAGTCTTTATATGACCACATCTTTTGAAAGGTATCAGAAACGCCGACTCATATCTTCCTATTTTTCAGTCGTAATCAGTATTTCCCTGGTATTGTTCCTTTTGGGAATGCTAGGTCTTTTAGTCCTTAACACCAAAAAGGTAGCCGATCATTTCAAGGAACAGATCGCTCTTACCGTTTACCTGAAAGACAATGCCAAGGAAGTGGAGATGGAGCAGTTGAAGAAAAGCCTGGCCATGGCCGATTATACGAAATCTACCACCTATGTTTCAAAAGAAGACGCAGCCGAGGCTCATAGTAAGGAAATAGGCGAGGATTTCATGGAATTTTTAGGCTATAACCCGCTGCAGAATTCCATTGATGTGTATATGAAAGCCGATTTCGTCTCTTCAGAACAGGTTGATAAGATCGCTTCCGATCTTACGTCAAAGAATTTCGTAGATGAAGTGGTATACGACAAACCCCTGATCGCCCTGTTGAATGATAATGTGAAAAAGATCAGTTTCTGGGTGTTGATCGCGAGCGCCGTTTTCACCTTTATCGCTGTATTGCTTATTAACAGCAGTATACGACTGGCCGTATATTCCAAAAGATTTATCATCAAAACCATGCAGATGGTTGGAGCCACCAAAGGATTCATACGAAGACCTTTTATATGGCAAAGCGTTAAACTGGGACTAATTGGCGCAGCCCTGGCTTTAATTGGAATGGCTGCAGTGCTGTATTACCTCGATAACAGCTTTTCTGAATTAAATATCCTTGGCGATGTAAAATTGCTTGCAGGCCTGTTCATCGGTATTTTCCTGATGGGAATTGTGATTACCTGGATAAGTACGTATTTTGCGACCACGCGATTCCTGAACTTGAAAACTGACGAACTTTACTATTAGTATATCATCAGGCCACTAATTCACGAATGTTTTACGAGACATTATGGCAAACCTCACCTATAAAAAAGAAAGTTATGAACTCATAGGTGTACTGTTTGATGTTCATAATGAATTAGGTGGCGGATTTCTGGAAGCAGTTTATTCCGATGCTATAGAATACGAATTGAGATCCCGGAAGATCCCTTTTGATAGAGAGAAGAAATATCAGGTTATTTATAAGGAATTAATACTGCCACATCAATACATCGCTGATTTTGTAGTATATGATAAAATTATCCTGGAAATTAAATCGGTAGCAGCCCTAAATGACAGACATGTGGCTCAATGCATTAATTATCTAAAGGTTTCAGGCAATAAGTTGGCGATATTAGCTAATTTTGAACCTTAAAGATTAATACATCAAAGAATAGTATTATAATTTATTCGTGCATTCGTGGCAGAAAATAGAATTATGGCAGAAAATAGAAACAAAGGAAGCTTCAATACTGGATTCGTATTCGGAAAAAAGAACTACACCTTCATGTTCATAGGCCTGGCCGTCATTGCCCTGGGCTTTATCCTTATGTCTGGCGGCGGAAGCGAAGACCCAAACGAATTCAATGACGCGATCTATAATTTTCAGAGAATCCGGCTTGCGCCCGCACTTGTATTGATTGGCTTCGGAATTGAAGTATATGCCATCCTGTTGAATCCCCATAAAAAATAACTGAATTGAACGCATTTGATGCTGCCATCCTTGGAATCATCCAGGGACTTACCGAATTTTTACCTGTTTCATCCAGCGGACATTTAGAACTTGGAAAAGCTATTTTAGGAGACACCAGCGTTCCTGAAGAATCCCTGATGTTTACCGTCGTGCTTCATTTCGCAACCGCTTTGAGCACGCTTGTTGTTTTTAGAAAAGATGTTTTTGATATCATCAAAGGCCTGTTTAGCTTCAAATGGAACGAGGAAACCCAGTTTTCCCTCAAGATCATCATCTCGATGATCCCAGCCGTGATCGTAGGTTTGTTATTTGAAGAACAACTTGAAGCCTTATTTGGCGGAAACATCCTTTTCGTAGGATTTATGCTTTTGATAACCGCTCTTTTGCTCTGGCTTGCCGATAAAGCCAGGGACACCGGTAAAAAAGTGAGCTACCTGAATGCATTTGTGATCGGTGTTTCACAGGCTATCGCCATGCTTCCGGGAATTTCCCGATCAGGCGCCACGATCTCTACTTCTGTTTTACTCGGCAACGACAAAACCAAAGCTGCAAGATTTTCATTCCTGATGGTCGTTCCGTTGATCTTCGGTAAAATCGCCAAGGATATCTTAAGCGGGGAACTAATGGAAAGCTCAACCGAATTCTCCATTTTGGCAATTGGTTTTGTAGCAGCATTTTTAGCAGGACTGGCTGCCTGTACCTGGATGATCGCCCTGGTAAGAAAAAGCAAACTTTCATGGTTTGCGGTTTATTGTTTTGTAGTGGGACTCGGGGCCATTATTTTTGCATATGCGCAATAAGGAATTCAGCCTCGAAGAATTTAAGACCGGAGAAACCCTTCTTTTTGATAAGCCACTGAACTGGACTTCTTTCCAGCTCGTTAATAAAGTGAGATGGCTCATTAAAAGAAGCTGCAAGATCAAAAAGATAAAGGTTGGTCATGCCGGGACACTGGACCCCCTTGCCACCGGACTTTTGATCATCTGCACCGGGAAGTCTACCAAGTCCATTCCGGAACTTCAGGGTCAGGTTAAGGAATACACTGGAACTTTCACGATTGGGTCTACCACTCCTTCATTTGACCTGGAGACCGAAATTGACCAGAATTTCCCCATTGATCATATCACTGAAGAGCTGCTTCAGGAAACCACCAAAAAGTTTATTGGTGAAATTGAGCAGACACCGCCTGTTTTCTCGGCTTTAAAGAAAGACGGAAAAAGACTTTACGAATATGCCCGCGAAGGCAAGGAAGTTGAGGTAAAGAAAAGGAAGGTGGAAATTTCGGAATTCGAGATCAAAACTCAGGAATTCCCGAAGGTCCATTTCAGGGTGGTTTGCAGCAGGGGAACTTACATCAGGAGCCTTGCCAACGAATTTGGACAGGCCCTTAACAGCGGCGCCCATCTTTCAGCCTTGAGAAGAACAGCCATCGGAGACTTTTCCGTAGAAAATGCCATGAGTATTGAATCTTTCGAAAAATTGCTACCTTCACGAGAGAATAATTAAGTCCCCTGACTGTTAATTAGATATGGAGTTTTTCGATAAGTTTTTCGATAAGCATAAGGCGCTTATCCTAACCACGCTGTCCTTTGCCGTTCTGATACTGGCCCTGTATAATTTCAAGCTTGCCAGTGGGAACCAGGAGACCGCTGAAATGCTGGTGGATCTGGAACAGTTCAAGGTTGACGAAAAAGAAGAGCTTAAACCGGAAGAAGAAACACCTCAACCTAAATCCCGCCGCAACGTTCAGACCCACCAGGCCTACAACCAGGACAAAAAAACCCGGGAGGCCGATTTCAATAAAAGGCTGAACCAGATCTTTGAAAAGAACAGCGCGCAACAGGAAGAAACCGAAAATGAAGAATCGGCTGATTCTGAAGGCCGTGTTGCGGTGAACAAAAAGAATTCAGATAAAAAACAACAGGGATCTGATGGCAATGACTCTTCCGAAGAAAAATCACAGGCGTCTGCTGCCTATGATTATAGCTCGATCTCTTTTTCGCTGAAAGGCAGAAATGCGGTAAAGATTCCTAATCCGGTCTACACCTGTGACACGGCAGGAAAAGTGGTGGTGAACATCACAGTGGATGCCAATGGCTACGTGATAGACACTTCCATCAATCGCCGAAGTTCCAATACTACCAATGAATGCCTTTTGGAACGTGCACTGGAATACTCGGCAGGCGCAAAATTTACAAAACTTGCCGGAAGGGACTCTCAGCCAGGAACTATTACCTACTACTTTAAATCCTGATAAATGGAAGAACTAAAAAGATGTGGCTGGTGCGTGGGCGACGACCTTTACGAGGCCTATCACGACCTGGAATGGGGAGTACCTGTTCTGGAAGATGACAAGATGTTCGAGTTCCTGATCCTGGAAACTTTTCAGGCGGGACTGAGCTGGATCACGGTTTTGAGAAAACGCAATAATTTCAGGGAAGCATTCGATAATTTCGATTACCGTAAGATCGCACAGTATGAGGAACCCAAGGTCACCGAATTGATGCAAAATCCTAGAATTATCAGGAATCAGATGAAGATCAGGGCAACGATCACTAATGCACAGGCTTTTATAAAGATACAGGATGAATTTGGCAGTTTTTGCCGCTATATCTGGGGATTCGTAGAAGGAGAACCAAAACAGAATACTATCACAGATTACAAAAATGCTCCTTCAACTACTGAAATAAGTGACACCCTAAGTAAGGATCTAAAAAAAAGAGGATTCAAATTCGTCGGTTCCACAGTAGTCTACGCGCATATGCAGGCTACCGGAATGGTTAACGACCATGAAACTGACTGCTTCAGGCATCAGAAAATAAAGGAATTAGGACAGAAGATAGAAATCCTATGAAACAATTGTTACTGAGCATTCTCCTTTTTATGCCCATTTTTGCACTGTCCCAGAACAAAAAGATAGAGCGGGAAAAAGATATAGCCCTGAAGGAAATGCCAGAAACAGCTCAGAGATACATCAAGAATAATCTTCCGGAAAATTACCGAAAATTGAGATGCTATTACGAAACCGATGGCCAGAAGGAAAGCTACGAAGCAAAATTCAAATTTGATGGCAACAGGTATAGCGTGGAGTTCAACCAGGCCGGGAAACTTGAGGATATAGAAGTAGTTCTGAAGAAAAAAGAACTCGATAGAAATTTGCTTCAAAAAATTGAGGTTTATTTATCAACCCGGCATGATCGTTTCAGAATTGAAAAAATACAGGCGCAATACCTTTCCGGAGAAAAACACACAGCGAAAGTTCTGCCAGGTGGGATCAATGAACATGCAAGCCCCGATAATTATGAGCTGATCGTGGCCACCAAGAATCAAGGGAAAATTAGGAAATTTGAAATGCTGTTTGACGCTGAGGGAAATTTTGTGAAAGAACGTAAAGTAATTAGGAATTCGTATGACTACCTCATTTTCTAGGATCGCCATACTAGTTCTTTTTCTGATTCTAGGTTTCCAGGTACGATCACAGAATTTCAGCTCGTTTCTGGAACCAGACATCAATTTAAACCTGGAAAGGCCCAACAGGTGGTCATTTAATTTCGGCATATCAAACCGCAACCTGATCCATTCTGAAGGAGAGACTTTATTCAATGCCAGGTTTTTTGAACTAAGCCATTTTACCAGTTACGAAGTTGGTTTTTACGGGAAATTGAGCCTGGGGCTTCGCTACCGCTTCAATGAATTATTTGAAGATACTTCAAGAGATGAGATAAGGCTTACCCAGCAATACAGCCGATCGCGAAAATACAATTCCCTTAAGCTGGCTCACCGCATTCGCTTTGAACAACGGTTCAGGGCAAATACGATTTACCGAACCCGATATGAATTCTCTGCCCAGCTGGCTTTGAATGGCCAGCGCCTGGACCCGGATGAATTTTTCCTGGTTGGAAATACGGAAGCGCTATTGAGTATGGGCTCCGCCATAAAACCCAGTCTGGAACAGCGAATAGGTCTGAGCCTGGGAAAGGAAATTTCCAAAGGAATCAAAATCGACTTCGGAACGGAATACCGCCTTGCCAATTACAACCAATCTACAGTTCACGAATTGTTCTTTTTAACCGGCCTTAACTTAAGCCTTTGATCATTTAAGGTATTCCAGGAATTCTTCCCGCGGAATCTCGTCGGCACCCAGGCTTTCAAGATGCCTGGTATAGACCTGGCAGTCTATGATCCTCACTCCCTCTTTTTCTAAATGCTGAACGAGCTTGATAAATCCGAATTTTGAGGCATTACTTACCCGGGAGAACATACTTTCACCACAAAACATCTTCTTTTCTTTCAAATAAACGCCGTACAATCCACCAGCAAGCTGCTCTTCGTCCCATACTTCAACTGAAATGGCCATACCTTCCTTATGAAGCTGAAGATAACTTTCCCTGATCTCTGGAGTGATCCAGGTTCCGTCCTGGCCCTTCCTATCGATCTTTCCACATTCATCGATTACCTTTTCAAATGTGTGATTGAAGGTCACCTGAAACCTGTTCTTGTTAAGCAAGGGCCTCATGCTTTTCCTTATCCTAAGATTTTCAGGAAATAAGACCATCCTGGGATCTGGTGACCACCACAGTACCGGCTGGCCTTCGCTGTACCAGGGGAAAATGCCTTTTAGATAGGCCTCCTTCAGTCTCTCCGGATTCAGGTCGGTTCCCGCTGCAAGCAATCCATCCCCATTGGCCATTTCGGCCGGAGGGAGTTTATCATGTGGTCCTATAAAGTACAATGGGTCAGATTTAAAGTCTTAAAATAAAAAAAAGTCCGGCTACCTTAACAGGACCGGACCTTTAAATTATTATTCTTTCTTCTTAGAACGGTAGATCATCATAATCCTCCTCGTTCAGGTCGTTTGCAGGTTCGAACTGGTCTGGTGGTGGCACATTCTGTCCTCCTGGCTGCTGAGCAGCAAGATTTTCAATTCTCCATCCCTGTATAGAATTGAAGTACTTGGTCTCTCCCTGTGGGCTCACCCATTCGCGCCCTCTAAGGTTGATCCCTATCTTTACAGGCTGCCCAACTTTGTAACTATCTAAAAGGCTGGTCTTGTCCTGAACGAATTCGATCATTAGGGTTTGTGGATATTGCTCTTCTGTAGTAATCACTACTTCTCTCTTCTGAAAACCATTGTTTCCAAAGGTTTTTGTTTCTCCGATGATTTTGATCTTTCCTTGTACTTCCATTTCTTTTATTTTGCTAATAATATTTTCCAGGCATTTTCTGGTTCATTCTTCTCCAGAAACATTTGGGCTCTTTTATGAATTATATCCAGTTCACCACTCCTCACTAGTTTGGCATCTTCCTCATTTTCCTTAAGGAAAGCCTCAATTTCTCCATTTTTGGGTAAGGCTTCCACATTGCCAAGTTTCCCCAGGTCGTTCCCGGTAAGTACCCGGCTGTTTTTGATATGCTTCGGAATAGCATCAATTCCTATTCCTAAGGTCGATAATGGTTTGGGCACTTCAAACATTCCTTCCCGGGCCCTGGTATACCAGTTTCCTCCCATTCGGGCCACCTGATCTATCTTATACTGATCTATATATCCATTTTCGTCCAGGATTTCCTCCTTGATATGCATTTTTATTACATGACAGATCACCAGATTTCCTGCCCCGCCTTCAGCTCCGGTTTCTACTACTTCTTTGATCTTACATTCAAATTGTACCGGTGATTCCGCAACCCGGAATGGTTTCACAAGATCAGATTTAAGCATGGTCAGACCTGCCTTATCGAATTCATTCACTCCTTCAGCATATTCTGTACTGGAAAGTGACATTTGCTGAACGATATCGAAATTCACGATATTGATCACCACCTCATCTACTTTACGGGCATTTTCGAAGGTATGCTTGGTGGTATTGTCCCTTCCCCTTCTGGCAGGAGAAAAGATCAAAACCGGCGGATTGGATCCAAAAACATTGAAAAAGCTGAACGGTGACAAATTAGGTCTTCCTTTTTCATCTATAGTGCTTGCAAACGCAATAGGCCTTGGGCCAATGGCCCCTAACAGGTACTGATGCAATTTACCAACACTAAGGTCTTTAGGTTCCAGACTGAGCATAGTTTCGATTTTTGCCAAAGATACAGAAACAGCTAAGGAATGAAAAGCGATGGCTCACAATAAAAATAGATTTAAAACGCTTATATTTATTTTCGTTTAAAAGCCGGAATCATTCATGCATCTACCCGACGAGCGCAGCTTTAACCGCTGGTTTATCATAATTTCCTGTTTCGCGGTCATCATTTTGGTATTATGGAACACCAGCATCTTTTTCCAGCGACTTAAGGAAGATGAGCGGGCTAAAATGAATATCTGGGCCCAGGCCCAGGAAGAACTGGCCCACGCCCCTGAAGATGCCGATCTGGACCTTGTTCTGGAAATTCTGAACAACAACACCAGTATCCCCATCATTCACACCAATGAGCATGGAGAGATCGAATATACCACCAATATCGACCCTGAAATCCTGGAAGACCAGGAAAGATTACAGGATTATTTTGACGATCTCAGGGACGAGAACGAACCTATCGAAATTGACCTGGGCGACGGACAAATTCAATATGTCTATTATGGGAATTCGCCGGCCCTGAACAAGCTCAAATATTATCCTATTGGCTTAACGCTCATTGGATTTCTGTTTGTTGGAGTGGTCTATTTCTTTTACACCACCACTAAAAGTAGCGAACAGAACAAATTGTGGGCTGGAATGGCCAAGGAAACCGCTCACCAGATTGGAACACCATTAAGTTCGCTGATTGGCTGGACTGAAATTCTAAAAGCTGAAAACGTAAATCCTTCCTATGTGGAAGAAATGGAAAAGGATATAGAACGCCTCAAGACAATTACTGAACGTTTTTCGAAAATTGGTTCCCTTCCAAATCTTCCAAAAACCGATATTGTCGCTGCCACCCGAAATAGTTTCGAATACCTGAAAGCCAGAAGTTCGACACTGATCGATTTCAGTTTAAAAACACCACGCCAGCCAATTTATGTGAACCTCAATGAACAATTGTACAGCTGGACAATCGAAAACCTGGTGAAAAATGCGATTGACGCCATGCGAGGTAAGGGAAGCCTAAAGATCGAGATCAAGCAGGACCAGAAACAGGCGCATATCTATATTACCGATACCGGGAAAGGCATTGATAAGAATCGCTTCCGGTCTATTTTTGAACCTGGACAAACAAGTAAAAAAAGGGGCTGGGGATTGGGACTATCTCTTGCGAAAAGAATTATTGAAGAGTACCACCGGGGCAAAATCAAGGTTGCCAAAAGTGAGATCAACAAGGGCTCTACTTTCCAGATAAGCCTGAAAAAGGTTTAATATTCTGAAATTTTATCTCTTAACCAGTCTGGAACTGGAAAGGTTTCATTTTTACTGAAATCGAAGCATACCACTATATCTTTGCCCTCGGCAGAGATCTCGTTCCTTTCAGTCAAAATAATATGTTCAAGGCCAAAACTTTTATTGCCAATAAAATCAAGGCGTGTTTTTACAACGGCCTTCCCTGGATAGAACAAAGGCTTCCTGAAGTCGCATTTGGTGGAAACCAGCATGGTGCCCTGGTCTGAATTCCGATAAAATTCGTGGATTCCACTGGCTTCCCAGAAATTCACCCTTCCGCTTTGAAGGTAGCGCATGTACGAAACATTGTTCACATGCTCATACATATCCAGGTCGCTCCAATCTATTCGGATCTCGAGGCTTAGCTTAAAATCCCTATCGTCACTCACAGGTCTACTTTTGAAGCAATTTTGGCTGCCAGTTCTTTAAATTCTTCCTCGCTCATTTCTACATTGTTGGAAAAATCCATATCACCCATCTTGTTAAGGGGGATCAGGTGTACATGAACATGAGGCACTTCCAGCCCAACTACGGCCATTCCTACCCGTTTACAGGGTACCGTAGACTCAAGTGCGATTGCCACCTGCCTCGAAAAACGCATCAGTTCCTGGTAAACTTCTGCTTCCAGGTCCCAGATCTTATCAACCTCCTTTTTGGGAATACACAAGGTATGTCCTTTAGCGTTTGGCCTGATATCAAGAAATGCCAAAAACTGGCTGTTTTCGGCTACTTTATAGGATGGGATCTCTCCCTTTATGATCTTGGTGAATAATGTTGACATAACTGGTTGGTTTTTACTAAAAATAAAAATCCTTTTCTCAAATCTGAAATTATAGATGTTAGAAAAGGATTAAAGTTTATGCAAGGATGAAGAACTAGTCTCTCCAGATCTCGATCACCTCGAACTTAACCGTTCCATTCGGCACTTCGATTTCTGCTATATCACCAACCTGTTTTCCCAGAAGACCTTTTCCAATTGGAGAATCTACCGAAATTTTCCCCGATTTAAGATCGGCTTCACTCTGGGCTACCAGCTTGTATTCCATTTCGGCGCCATTGGTTTTATTCTTTATTTTTACATGGGAATGCACCAGCACTTTAGAAGTATCCAATTGGGACTCATCTATTACTCTGGCGTTTGCAACCACTTCTTCCAGTTTTGATATTTTCATTTCCAGCAAGCCCTGAGCTTCCTTGGCAGCATCATACTCGGCGTTCTCACTTAAATCCCCCTTGTCTCTTGCCTCTGCGATCGCCTGAGATGCCTTTGGTCTTTCTACGTCCTTAAGATGATTCAGTTCATCTCTGAGCTTTTTTAAGCCTTCCGGGGTATAATAAGATACTTTACTCATAACTTTCTCGTTTTAATACTCGGGAACCCGGAAAAAATTTTCCTGTTCCTCTAAATCCCTAATAATGATTTTTAGTAAAATTTCAGACTCCCTGGATCGGGATCAATCCGAATCTAACAGCCTAGTTCGGAGGTTTTAAACTAATGTCATTAACTAAAAAAATCCCAGTCTCAGCGGGATTTCTTTTAACAAATGTATGAAATTTAATCTTTAGGAACAATTATATTATTTTCGCCAAATAAAGATTTGAAATGAAAAAATTCAGCCTGGTTTTACTGGTTTTTATAACGCTTTTAAGCTGTTCAGATTCTGACGACGACTTCAGGAGAAACCCTAATTTACCTGATCTTACGGTGAGGCTGCAACTCAACCTTAACTTTCCGGAATATAACGACCTTAGTTACGCTGGAAATTCATTCGTCACTTACCAGCAGGGAGTGAAAGGGGTGGTGGTTTATAATATCAACAATTCCCAATATTCAGCCTTTGAGTTGAGCGATCCCAATCATCCGCCAAGTCAGTGTTCCGGGATGAAGGTGGAAGGCATTATCGCTACCTGCGACTGTGAAGAGAATTCCTATAATATCATCACCGGTGAACTTTCCGAAGGTGAAGGCCAGTATACCATGAAGCCGTACCGAGTTCAAAAGTCGGGAAACATCATTGAGGTGTGGAACTAAAAAACCTCCCCTTCCAGAGTTAGACTTTGGAAAAGGAGGCTTTACCGAATCAAACACTCTATTTAAAATTTCAGGCTTAAACCTATTAAAAAGTTGGTAGTAGCCTGCGGATAATATCCTGCACCATCAAAGGTTTCAACGCCAGAAGGCAGATCCTCGTTGGGAACATCATAGGTATAATAATACCCATTGGAGACATATTTTTCATTGAAGATGTTGTTCACCAGCCCGGTAACAATTACATCTCTGAACTCCCAGAAATTTCCAAAACTGTATTGAACATTAAAATCGTTCACGAAATAGGCATCCAGCCTGGAGTTTTCAGCCTCTATATTGCTCATGTACTGCTCGCCAACATATTTAGACAGGAGCTTTAGCTCAAGACCATCTGCAGGCCTGTATTCGATGATATTCCCGGCAACGATCTCAGGAGAATAGGAAATATCGGTATCGCCATAGTTTACCAGTTCTCCATTAAAGGTTGAAACGAAATCCACATTCTTATTCCTGCTCAGGGCGATATTTGGCCGTACATTGAATTTATCTGAAAGCCTGAAGGTCGCATCTACTTCAAGGCCCAGTCTATAACTGTTACCACTATTAGCCCTAATAAAGGCACCTACATCGTCAATACCACCGGTTAACACCAACTGATTCTGGTAATCCATGAAATACAGGTTGGAATTTATTTGAAAAGACGGTTTGCTTACTCTCCATCCCAGTTCAAAATCATTCAGCTCTTCCGGCTCCGGGTCACCGTTTTCATAATCGTTTCGGCTGGGTTCACGGTGAGCACGGGCGTATGAAAAATAGAACTGGTTAGCGCTGTTCAATTCATAGGTCAAACCAGCTTTCGGGTTGAAAAAACTGAAATTGTCCTCGTTTAAAAACCTGCTTTGATCATCCAGCACGCCATCGGTCTCATAATTGATGGTTCTAAGCTGAAGATCGGCATACCCCGCCAGTTTTTCGGTGATGGCGAAATTGGCCTTTCCGTAGATATTGAAATCGGTCTTATCTGCCTGGTTAAAATAATAGGGTTCATAAGGATCGTTATTTTTTGCGAACCTGGTGTAGAGCACTTCCCCAAAATGATCACCTTCATATTTATTCCAGCCACCACCCAGGGTGATGTCCCAGTTGGTATTCTGGTAATTCAGGCTGAAAACACTTCCGTAGAAATGATTATCCAGCCATTTGGTACCCACGATATCTGAAGTGGTCACTTCCTCTCCATTTGCCACGAAAGAAGGAAGACCGAATTCAGCAAGATCGGCATCCTCGTTGTATTCTTCATAATATCCTCTTCCGTAGGTATAGTGAAGGGCGATATTAGAAGACCAGTTGCCACCGTATTCCTGGTTCCAGAGCAACTGGTAGTGATCCTGCTTGTAGTTGTCGGTCTGGTTGTCGTAATATTTCGTATTCCCGTCTTCATCGGTATAAATACCCGCCGGGTTGAAGGTGCGGTCATTTTCAAGAGTTTCGGCGTCTATACCGTACCAGGCCTGGTAAGTGCGCTCACTTCCGCCAAATCCAAGGGCTTTTACCAGCGTATTTTCATCTACATAGGTCCCCTGCAGGAAATAGGATTTCAGGTCTGAACTCGCGCGGTCTATATAACCGTCACTCCTGATCTTGGATGCACGACCTGCAAACTCCCAGTGATCGTTAATTAGCCCCGTGCTAAACTTAAAGGTATGCTTGAACGTGTTGAAAGATCCCACACTATTGGCCAGTTCGGCCTGGGCCTCCTTTTTATAGGAATCGGTTAAAATGTTCAAACTCGCTCCAAAGGCACCAGCACCGTTAGTGGAAGTTCCAACTCCGCGCTGCAGTTGTAAATTCTCTACTGAAGAGGCGAAGTCCCCCAGGTTTACCCAAAAGGTTCCCTGGCTTTCCGCATCGTTATAAGGGATTCCGTTAATGGTAACATTAACTCGAGTCGCGTCACTACCACGAACTCTTATCCCGGTATACCCAACGCCATTACCAGCATCTGTGGTAGTGACAACGTTCGGCATATAACTCATCAGCACCGGAATATCCTGACCAAGGTTTCGGTCTTCGATCTCCTCATTGGTGAGATTGCTATAGGTTATTGGCGATTGTGCGCTCACACGAACCGAAGACAGGAACACCTCTTCCAGCGATTCCCTGGCGCCCGAAAGATCTACATTGAGCTTCATATTTCCTGTGAGATCGATCTCCTTCACTTTTTGATTTCCGAAAGAGAATACCAGTACATAATCTCCTTCCTGGAGGCTTATCTGGTAGTTTCCATTTTCATCGGTAAGGGTTCCGGAGCCTGTGCTCCTAACGTAAACCGAGGCTTCCTCAACGGGAACCCCATTTTCGGTCACTGTTCCCGAAACAGTAAATTGCTGGGCCTGGGCCTGTAGGGTCAGAAAGAAAAGACCCAAAAAAGATAATACAAATTTCATCCGTAAAGATTTTTACGAATAAAAGGGGCGATTATTCTTTGGTTTTGGTTTAAATAAAAAAATCCTGATACTGCATAAGGCAATAACAGGAGTGCATACACTGTGCTTTCGCACATTCCCTTGGCAGCATTACCTGCCCAGGTTCATTGGGTATGATCTCAGCCATGATGAACATGGCACCCCTTTGAGATTTTGCGCAAATGTAAGACGCTTTTTCAGAAAAGCAATACAATTCATGAGATTTACCAGAATTGGCTTAATTTTGGTTAAATTTTACTCCATGTTCAACAGTAGACGCTACATCACCCTAAAAGTAGTTGCCGGTTACCTCATTGTGGCCATTCTCGCTGGTCTTGCTGTGTGGTATATCTACAACCAGGTGATTTCTTACTCAGAAATTGCCCAGTCTAATACCGAAAACAACCAGCAGCTCATCCTGGTAAGTGAAATTTCAACCGACCTTAACGAATCTGAAAACATTAGCCGGCGCCTGATACAAACCGGGAATAAAGAGGAACTCGAGCTTTATAATGCTCAAATAGACAGTATCAAATATAAACTCAGGGAACTCGAAGACACCTATCAGGATATCGACATGGAAACCGAGGTGGACAGCATGTCCAGCCTACTTGAGAAAAAGACCGAAAACCTTAAGGAACTGGTTGCGCTTAGGGATACCGACCGGAATACGAATTATTACTCCAAAGCCCTCGCCGAATTACGGAATATCGACGCCTCCTTCAAGGATTATAATTACGAAAACCGCTTTAGAAACCTCAAACCCTACCAGAAAGATGTTTTGATCAAATGGCTGGAATATTCCCGGGAAGACAATGCTGAACAGATCACCAGTCAGCGGCTGGATTCGGTAGTCCAATCGGTAAAACGGGTACTTACCGACCTGGAATTTGCGAACAGGCAGTTTCAAAACGAGGTGATCCAGAAAGAGAATCAGCTGCTGAACAATGATATGATCGTGAACCAGCAATTAAGGCGATTGCTGTCGGGACTAGAACAAAAGGAAAGGGAAAATTCGGTGCAACGCGCGCAGGTTTTCCAGGAGATGCTTAACGAAACCCAAACCATTATCATTTTTGGGGGCTCTATTATCGCGCTTATCATCATCTTCTTTATCATCAATATCATCGGTGATATTACCCGTAGCCAGCGTTATCGTATGGAACTCGAGGAAGCCAAAGAATTCGCTGAATCCCTTCTGGCCAGGCGAGAGCAATTTATGGCCGCTATTACGCATGATCTTCGAAGTCCGCTTACTACCGTAATGGGGTATACCGATCTTATTCAGAAGACCGGGCTGGATGACAAACAAAAGCACTATCTCACCCAGATCAAGAAATCCTCTCAATTCATCCTTCGGCTCGTAAATGATCTTCTGGATCTTTCGAAGCTGGAAGCCGGGAAAATGCTGATCGAAAAGATCTCCTTTAACCCGAAAAAACTGATCGAAGATACCATCAACAATGTGATTCCTGCTGAAAAGAAAAAAGAAGTAGAGATCAAAGTTGAAGTTTCACCGGAAACCAACGCTCAGATTCAGGGTGATCCATTCAGGATCAAGCAGATACTGGCGAATTTGATCTCAAATGCGTGGAAATTTACGGAAAAAGGCCACATTCTCATCAGTGCCGAACTAATTGGAAAGCAGGGTGATGATCACATCCTGAAACTGAAGGTGAAAGACACGGGAATAGGCATATCTAAAGGGATGCAGGAAACTATCTTCGATGAGTTCAGCCAGGAGAACAGCAGTATAGAAAAGCGTTTTGGGGGTTCTGGCCTGGGTCTTGCTATTACTAAAAGGCTTACAGAGCTTCTGGAAGGAACCATTTCAGTGGAAAGTGAACCAGGAAAGGGAAGCGAATTCAGTATAGAAATTCCGGTGAAAAAACTTTCAGGAGCACGGGAAGAGGTAGAAAAGGAAGAACAGGAGCCAGAAGAAATCATGTCTAAGGAATTCGAAAATATTGGTTTACGTGCCCTTATCGTCGATGATGAGCCAGGGCAGCTTTCCCTCACCGTAGAACTGGCTAAATCCATGGGATTCGAGATCGATACCGCTGGAAATGGTAAAATAGCACTGGAAAAGCTTTCGGAAAAGGAATATGATATCATTCTTACCGATATCCAAATGCCTATTCTGGATGGATTTGACCTTATCGAGATCATCAGGGAACAGGAAGAACTAAGAGATTTACCCGTGATAGCCTTATCTGGCCGAACTGATGTTTCTAATGAAGTTTACACCAAACATGGCTTCAACACCAATTTATTAAAACCTTATAAACCGGCAGATTTGAAAAAGGCAATTGCCAACCTGCTGGCCCTTAAATATCAAAAAGAAACTCCTGAAACGAACTTAAAAACCGAGAGACTGGTAGGCGAAAATTACGACCTGAGTGAGATCTACGAATTTTCAGGGCAGGATGAAGCAGCCATGCAAACCATCTTAAACGCATTCCTGGAAGGTGCCGGCGAAAGTTTAAAAGACCTGGAACAGGCCTATAAAAATGATGATCAGGATAAATTGGGTAAATTAGCCCACCGAATGTTGCCAATGTTGCGCCAGATGAAAGCAAGGGAAATCGTAAAGACCCTGATGAAACTAGAAGAACGAGAGACTGTAAAACAATCAGAATTCAAGGACCTGAAAGACCGATTGAATAACCTGATGGCCAATCTAAAAACTGAACCTACAGTTTAATTCCGTATTGCTTGAGCTTATTATAAAGAGTTTTTCTGTCGATGGAAAGCATTCTGGCCGCCTTGCTTTTATTGCCACCCGTCTTTTCGAGAGCATCCAGGATTAATTGCTCTTCATTTTTATTTTTGAAAAGCCCGTAATCATTATCGTTATTACGAGTTGCGGTGGCAATTTCGTGCGGAAGCACTTTCAAAGGGATCAATTCGTCCCTGGTAAGCAAAACCGCGCGTTTTACCATATTCTTCAGCTCTCTTAAATTTCCAGGCCAGTTGTAATTTTTAAATGCGTGTATGGCTTCATCGGTAAATCCTACCACGTCTTTTTCAAGATCTCTATTGGCTTCTTCCAGAAATTGGTTGGCGAAAAGCATCAAATCTTCCTTTCTTTCTCTTAACGCCGGAACTTTTATGGAAAATTCGTTCAGCCTGTGATAAAGGTCTTCTCTAAAGTCTCCTTCTTTTACCGCCTGGGAAAGATCCTCGTTGGTCGCAGTAACCACCCTGATATCTACCTGAACTTCTGTATTGCTACCCACAGGTTTCACTCGTCTTTCCTGAAGCGCTCTTAACAACTGCACCTGAAGCTCATAAGTGAGGTTCCCTATTTCATCCAGAAATAAAGTTCCTCCGTTGGCGGCTTCAAAATGTCCGGTTTTATCGCTGATTGCTCCAGTAAATGAACCTTTGATATGCCCAAAAAATTCACTGGATGCGATCTCTTTAGGGATAGCACCACAATCTACCGCTATAAAGGGTGCTGAACGTCGTTTGCTTTGAAGATGGATGCTTTTAGCGATCTGTTCCTTCCCGGTACCGCTTTCACCGGTGATAAGTACAGACATATTGGTAGGCGCCACCAATTCCACATAATCGTTGAGACGCCTGGAAGCTTCGCTTACCCCCTTCACCATTTCTGAATCGCTACTAAGATTGGCAGCACCAGATTTTTTAACCGGTTTGGGTTTGGCTGGTTCTGTGATCACCTCGCCGCTTTCAAGCGCATTATTTATAGTCTGAAGAATAGATTCTGGTCTGAAAGGTTTGGAAACATAATCAAATGCTCCTTCTTTCATAGCCTTTACAGCCATACTGATTTCAGCATAACTCGTCATTACGATCACCTGAGTGGATGGATTCTCATTCTTCACTTTCTGAAGGATCTCCAAACCATCATTATCGGGCAACCGAACATCGGTTAGAACTAAATCAAATTTATTAGCTGATATTTTACTGAAGGCTTCTGCAGCCGAATAGACCAAACTAACCTGATAATCCCTCTTTTCAAGGAAGGTTTTTAACATGGTACCAAAGGCCACATCGTCTTCAACTACCAGAACTTTAGACATAAACAAATTTTAATGCAGAGCAAAGGTAAGAATCTTTAAATCATAAAATTTTAAAATAAAACATAAAAAAGGGAAGTTAATTTTAACTTCCCTTTTAAGACAGTTAATCCTGTCTTGCATTCCATTTAGCAGATTTCCTGTTATCATTAAAAACAAACAAAAAAGTGGTGGTCTAGTGTTAGTTAGTTAAGCAGTTAAGATTTGACTCAAAAACCACCTTTTTGTTTGCTTTTGCCGGGGTAGAATTCCCTAAATTATCATCATTCATCTGCCAGCCCCGAGTTGGTATCTCTATTAACGGGCATTTTTACTCAGTATCATCAGCTTTATCTTTTTTAAGCCAGTTTCCGTCTTCATCTATATAAACCTTCTCTTTTTTTCCATCTACATCGAGTTTAAGCTTATATACCTTTTTACCATCCTTGGTTTTCATCCATGCTTCGGTAGCCATCGCTCCGCTGTAATCTGCTTCAAGAGCATCTTTTACAGCCTGAGGAAGCTCACTTACTTCCAGACTTGTGTATTCCTCCTGCATAGTAGTTTCGACCTCGGTTTCGATCTCTTCTACTTCTTCTACCTGAGCATTCATATTCTGGGTTGCAAAGAACAAGGCTCCGGTACACATAATACTTAATGCAATCTTTTTCATAATTTCTATCATTTAAGAATTGTTGATAGATATAGATAAATAATTATGCCGATTTTGCACGATTCTCTTAAAACCCCGGCAATCAGGCTGTTTATATTCAAAACATTTAAATTTTCACAAATAATTATGTAGAATTTTAAGAATTCGGCTGTCAAATTTGTGGAAAATATGCTCGATATCAACCCATTCCAGAAACTCCTAACTACAGGAAAATAGAAAAGGCCCCTGTGAAGGAGCCTTTTCAATCCGAAAATCTAAATTATAAAACAGAATAATTACTAGTTAGTAATTTATTCCATTCCCAATACTAACCTATAAAGACTATTGTAAAAACTGTACCATTCGTTAAAAGCTCTTAAAGTTTTCGACTAAAACCTGAAAAATAAGGCTTTAGGCGATTTTGATGATTTTTAAGCCCTCTATCAGGACTGGGTATGCGTGTAGACATGCCCCAAAAAGTGTAGAATTATTCCCCATGTTTTTATTTTAAGGGATCCTTTCTATTAGCCTTAATTTCCGACTTTCTCTTTTTGGCTTTTAACCTTTTAATTTTGGACGCCTTACTTGGTTTCGTCTTTTTCCTGGGCTTGGGTTTAATCAGTGATCTTTTTATCTCTTCTATGAAATTCTGAATGACAATTTCCTTGTTGGAATGCTGACTTCGTGATTCCTCGCTGCTCATTTTCAGGATTCCTTCCTTCGTAATTCGGGAAGCAAGCTTTTTTGAAATTCTGGCTTTTTCATTTTCTAAAAGCCCTTCAGAAGCCTCAACATCAAAACTAAGTTCAACTTTAGTAGAGATTTTGTTTGCGTGTTGCCCTCCGGGTCCTGAACTCCGAACCGCTTTAAATTCGAGTTCGTTCAGCAAGATCGATTCGTCCATTTTCTAAGCCGGCTGGTGAGATTCTTTTAAAAGGTCGGAAACCGTTTTCACAGGATTAAAGGTATCAACCGGAACTTCCACGAAAATGGTATTCCATTTCGCCATTCCACCATTCCACAATCCTGGTCTTTCCAGGGCTTTTAGCGGTTTCCCATCCTTGGTCTTATCGGCTATAAAACTCATATCTTCATCTACATATTGATGTAGTTCATAGGATTTTCCTTTGTGATCCTTAAGTCCGCAAACAATGTCTACAGGATTAAAATGCGTGGCTTCCCTGGCAATTTTTGATTGTTCAGGATTGTCGTTATCTATCTGCGCTCCTTCAATAATCTGTAAAGAAATTTCGCCGTCCTTATCCTTTACCAGGAAAGGACCACCTCCTGGTTCGCCTTCATTTTTTACCATTCCGCATACGCGTAATGGTCGGTGCAATTTATCTTTTAGATATCCAGCAGTGATCTCTTTTTGAGAATCAGACTGAAGAAATAATTCCTTTTTGATGAAACTATGAATTTCGTTTAGTTTATCACGAGGCACTTCTCCGCTATCTAAAATCTTCAAATATTGAAATATACTGCGTTGAACCTGGAATAGCTTACCGCCAAGCATTTTTTTGAATTCCACTACCTTCCCGATGTTAGCTTCAGTTACCACATTATCAATATTCTTTATAAAAACGATCTCTTCTTCCAGCTGATCCAGGTTCTCGATAAGCGCACCGTGTCCTCCGGGCCTGAAGAATAACTCATCATCAGTAGTCCTGAAAGGTTTGAAATCATTATCTACCGCAATGGTATCGGTTTTTGGGTCCTGATAGGAATATTCGATCTCGAACTTCACACCTGTCTTATCCTCCACACGGCTTCTCACCTGCTTCCATTCAGATTGAAATTTCTCCTTATCCTCTTCAGCCACCGTAAAATGAACCTTCACCACTCCGTTCACGCTTATGTAGCGCGCGGCTTCGATGAGATGCTCTTCAAAAGCGGTTGCGATATGGGTACTATATTTATGAAAAGGCACCAGGCCTTTTGGAAGATTGCTTAAATAAAGACCATTAGGTTCAAGGATGGTTTGCACCAGCAATTTGGTTTGCGCATCAGTCGATCTTTCATCAAAATCTGAATGATTGTTTCGGGCTTTCTCTAGCGCGTGACCATAGAACGGCAGCTTTTCGAGATGCTTGAAGAAACGCTGCAGATCTTTATCCCCGGTTGAATCTAGATATTCCTTAAGATCATGTTTTCCGGGATCGAATTCATCATTGAAATTATGCAACGCCTTGAACATCCGTGTGGCTGCACCCGAAGCCGGAACGAATTTTAGTAAACTATCCTGTTCCTTTTCAGATTCATAATACGAGATCAATTTCTTTTTTTCATCCTCATTTATCCTACTTATCCCATTCCCCACCGTTGCAGCTTCGGTGATATTTACTTTGATGTTCCCTCTTTTGAAAATGGAGATCTGGTCTTCGACTTCGCTGGTGCTAAGTCCCTTTTCCTGGATCTGTAAAATATCCTTCTCTGTGAAATTCACGTTATTTGGTTTTTAATAGTTGGTCAATCTTTTCAATGGCCGTTTTCAGGCGCTTTTCCCGGTCACCCTTAAGTATGAAATAAGGTTTTTGATACTGATCCAAAGCGTTTTTGAATCGTTGAAACATCCCTTCGCGATCATTCGGCCTGTCCCGCAGGTCGTCTGGTGTCCAGGGCACATCAATATACGTCAAAAAGTAGAGATGGTACCGGTTGTTTAACGCATGTTTAAGAAGTTGAGGGTCGCAATATCCATCATAATAAGCTTCGGAATAAACCTTAAGTTCCAGCAGGTCTGTATCACAGATCAACAGGTCATCAGCTTCAGATGCCAACTGGTTTTCAGCTTCCATTTGCCCTTCAGCTATGGGAATGATATCACGTGGTTCGCAAATTCGCTTTTCAGAATCCCATACCTGCTGAAGGTATTCCCGCATATATTCCTTGACCATGGGCGCATTGAAATAGTTTGCCAGGTCTTCTGAAAGTGTCGTCTTCCCGGTAGATTCAGGTCCAAAAAGGACTATCTTTATACAGGACGCAGGTCGTTGCGCAAGTTTTTCTTCCATGCTTGATAACCATAAATCGCAATAATGGTAAATACCAGGTATTGCAGACTGGTAAAGGTAAGGCCTTTGTAGAAATACAGCGGAACCGAAATGATATCACCAACGATCCAGTAGATCCAGTTCTCGATCTTTCGCTTGGCCATCAGCCACATTCCCACGAAGAAGATCGCGGTTGTAACGGTATCTACATAGGCCGTCCAATTATTCCATTTTTCAAAATATTCATATACCGCAAAGACGAAGAGCAAAGTACCTATAAAGATAAAAACCGACTGAATCTGCTCTTTCCGGGTGGCAGATGTAATGGGTGTATAATGTTCAGGATCTACCTTGCGGGTCCAGATATACCAGCCGTAAATGCTCATGGAAAAATAATAAGCGTTGATCATCATATCTCCCAGCAGCTCCCACTGCCAAAGCAGGTATACGAATATCAGGGTACTAACGATACCCGTGGGATAAACCAGGATATTATTTTGCTTGGAATACCAAACCGAAAGGAAACCGAAGATCACCGCTATGATCTCAAGAATTATAAAAAGCGTTGGATATCCGGAATACTGATCAAAGAAAAAATCAAAAATCGGCTGCATACTCGCTGCGGTCAGATTTTACGATCTTTACATACATAAGTCCGCGGTCTATAGCTTCAAAAGCATTTTTGATCTCTTTATTTAAAAGTCCCATCACTTCATCGTAATCGCCATAAACCTGGGTGCTTAAAGGGTTTTCCTTTACTGTAAGCCCCGATTCACGCATCTTTTTTATAAAACTGATGATCGCCGGTTCGTAGTTATCCTGAATTGGGGTAAGGGTAAGTTCTACTGAAATTTTCATGTTTTACAATTTTCAGTTCAAAGTTAGACAAAACTATATGGAAAATTGACAATTGGTAATGGACAATTGACAATGGATAATTGACAATGGATAATTAAAAAATAGATTTCTCCCTTCGGTCGAAATGAGTATTACGAAATTGGTAAGAAAATCTATACCTCAACTGCGTTCAGCATGGCGTGTTATCTCTATTTTTTTCGGAATTCCCCAATATGCCATAGAATTCCGGAGGGATCATACTTAAAGAATTCATTCCCCCAGTCGTTAAAATGAATTTCCGATAGCCGCAGATCGGGATAGTTCCGCTCCAGGTTTTTATCTCTGATCAATTTTAAATGTAACTGGAGATCGTCCACCTCCATAAAGATCATACTATTATCCACCCAATCTTTTACGTAGGCATCCTGGAGATAAAATCCGAAATTCCCAATGTGGAAAAAAGACATTTTGAAACCTGTTTTAATTTCTTCAAATCCAAGATCGACATAAAACTGACAGGACAATTTATAATCTTTTGCACCTATAAATGGCCTTATTGAATTGATTTTATATTCCATGTAGAAAAGACTAACCCATAGAATGTATTCCGATCATATTCCCTTCTGTGTCGATAACCAGGCTTACAAAACCATACTCTCCAATAGACATTTTAGAACGTTCTACCTTTCCGCCGGCGCTCACAACACGGCCCTCTTCTACACTACAATCTTCACTTCCAAAATAAACGATGGTGCTATTGCCGCCAGCCTCCATACCTTCCACATGAACCAGAGCCCCGGAAGCCCGTCCCTTGGTTTCCATATCTCCAGGAAAAGAAAGCATTTTTAGTCCGTCTCCTTCTGGATTTGCAAGCTCTGTAAGTTCAACTTTAAAAACGTTCTCATAGAATTTTTTTGCCCGGTCCAGGTCATTTACGTAGATCTCGAACCAGACCACAGGATTCACTTCTTTCATAACTTATTGATTAGGAATTAAACAGGTTTAATTTACGCTTTTTTGTGACTGAAAATAAAGTGGAGTTTTTGCTGTTTTTTTGTCTGAAATGAGTGTAGATTTCTCCCTTCGGTCGAAATGATGTGGATCGATAAGTAAAAATATCCCTTGACTGCGCTCAGGATGGTACAAAAAAGGAAGGGAATATCTCAGTAATTGGAAGACTCCATCAACAGGCCAAGATAGACTATTTAAAGTCATTTCGAAAGAGCGAAGCGACTGAGAAATCTTTAAAAAGTTGAAGTTAAAATAGATCTCTCCCTTCGGTCGAAATGACCAGGATAATAAGTACAGTAAAAATATCCTTCGACTGCGCTCAGGATGACAAAAAAGGAAGGGAATATCTCAGTAATTTGGAGGCTCCATCAACAGACCATGATAGAATATTTAAAGTCATTTCGAAGGAACGAAGCGACTGAGATCTTTAAAAAGGTTGAAGTTAAAATAGATTTCTCCCTTCGGTCGAAATGACCAGGATAATAAGTACAGTAAAAATATCCTTCGACCGCGCCCAGGATGACAAAAAAGGAAGGGGATATCTCTGTAATTTGGAGGCTCCATCATCAGGTCATGATAAATCATTAAAAGTCATTTCGAAGGAGCGAAGCGACTGAGAAATATTAAAAAAGTTGAAGTTAAAATAGATTTCTCCCTTCGGTCGAAATGACGTGGATCGATAATTAAAAATATCCTTCGACTGCGCTCAGGATGACGATTATCTCTGGAAAGAATCATTTTCAAAAGCGGTCCCGATCACCACTATATCGGCTCCAGCCTCATAGGCCTTTTGAAGTTGTTTTGTGCTACGGATACCGCCTCCAACGATAACCGGGATTTCAAGAACCGACTTTACGGCCCTGACAATTTCAGGAGAAACCGGATATTCAGCCCCGCTTCCGGCTTCCAGGTAAATCAATTTTTTTCCGGAATACTGTCCGGCAAGAGCCGTATTTACTATCTGGGATACATCGGATTGCGGCAGAGGCAGGGTATTGCTTACTTTCTGAACCGACGTTTCTTTCCCACCATCAATAAGTATATATCCGGTTGGAATAATTTCAAGATTCGTACTCCTTATCTTTTCTACAGAACGTACCTGTTGTTCGATCAGAAACTCAGGATTTCTTCCGGAGATCAAACTTAAAAATAGTAGGGCATCAGCGTAAGGAGAGATTTGAGAATGGTCCCCGGGAAATAAAACGATCGGGAATTTGCAATAGCTTTTTAAGCTTTTCACCACTTCGCAGGTACGACCTTCACCAACCGAACTACCACCCACAAAAATATGCGAAGTCTCTTCGGGTAAACACTTCAGAAAATTTAATGAATCTTCTTCCTTGAATTTATCAGGGTCGATAAGAATGGCAAGAAGTTTCTGGTTTTCAGAAGTCGCTTTCTGTATCTCTTCAAGATAGCCCGCTACCTGGATCATTATGCCTTGACTTTTGTATTAGCAGGCATGGCATATACGCAGGTGAAGTTCTCGAATTCCAAGAAATCGATGTCAAACCAGTCATCGATGCCATTATACCGAACATGGGTAGTGGTTTTGGCATCATCAAAATCAAAATCGGTCACGTTGATGTGTTGAAGAAAACCAACGCCCGGTTGAGCTATTAGCTTATAAACCGATTCCTTGGCACCCCAAACAATGGTAAGCTTCCGAATAAGGGCCTCTTCATTGGCCAGCGTATGGTATTCCTCCAGCGGTGTGAATTTATTGGCGATCGTTAAGATCTTATTCCGCTGTTTCTCGATATCGATACCCACTTCCCTGTCACTCACAATGATGGCTGTAAAATTGAAAGAATGAGTTATGGAAATATGTTTATCATCCTTTAAGTGAGGCTTTCCGTGGTCATCATAATATAGATCATGATCGGTATAGCCTGCCTCCGCCAGCAAATGCCTGATACTCATAAAACCGCGCTGATGGATCTCAGATTTCATCCCTTCCACTCGCTTCCGGCAATGATCGGTTAGAGTGATTCCTTCAGAAAGCCACTCCATCGACTCTTCTACCTTCCAAATGAATACTTTAGTAGCTTGATCAACTGTTATTGTTTTATAAAGAGGCATATATTTTCTAAGCTTTTCCTTATTTTTGCAGGCACAAAATTGCTAATATTCAAATATAATAATATGTCGACTAAAACAGTACCGTATACCGCCTATAAAGTTAAAGATATTGAGCTTGCCGAGTACGGCCGTCGCGAGATCGAGCTTGCTGAAGCCGAAATGCCAGGTTTAATGGCCCTTCGAGAAGAGTACGGAAAGCAAAAACCTTTAAAAGGAGCGAGAATTGCGGGATGTTTACACATGACCATTCAGACAGCGGTCCTAATCGAAACTCTTGTGGAGCTTGGAGCTGAAGTAACCTGGAGTTCATGTAATATTTTCTCTACCCAGGACCATGCTGCCGCTGCCATCGCTGCTGCCGGAATTCCGGTTTATGCATGGAAAGGAATGACCGAAGAGGAATTCAACTGGTGTATCGAGCAAACCCTTTTCTTTGGGGAAGAGCGCAAACCACTGAATATGATCCTTGACGATGGTGGAGACCTTACCAATATGGTACTGGACGAATATCCTGAACTTGCTGAAGGCATCAAGGGACTTTCAGAAGAAACCACTACCGGTGTTCACAGATTGTATGAGCGCATGAAAAAAGGAACGCTTCCTATGCCTGCGATCAACGTGAACGATTCTGTTACCAAATCAAAATTCGACAACAAATACGGATGTAGAGAAAGCGCGGTAGATGCGATTCGTCGTGCTACCGATGTGATGCTTGCCGGAAAACGAGTGGTGGTTTGTGGCTATGGTGACGTTGGAAAAGGAACTGCCCAGTCTTTCAGAGGCGCCGGATCTATCGTAACTGTTACTGAGATCGATCCAATTTGTGCACTTCAGGCCGCTATGGACGGATTCGAGGTTAAGAAACTGGAAACCGTGCTTCCTAAGGCAGATATCGTGATCACTACCACCGGAAATAAAGACATCGTTCGTGGAGAGCATTTTGAAGCCATGAAAGACAAGACTATCGTTGCTAATATTGGTCACTTCGATAATGAAATTGCCGTTGCCTGGTTGAATAAGAATCACGGAGATACTAAAGTAGAGATCAAGCCTCAGGTTGATAAATACACCATCAACGGGAAAGATATCATCCTGCTTGCCGAAGGTAGACTTGTGAACCTTGGTTGCGCAACTGGTCACCCAAGTTTTGTGATGAGTAACTCATTCACTAACCAAACCCTGGCTCAGATCGAACTTTGGAACAATACCGATCAATACAAAAACGAAGTGTATATGCTACCTAAACACCTTGATGAAAAAGTAGCTAAACTTCACCTGGAACGAATTGGTGTGGAGCTTACAGAGCTTAGCCAGGAACAGGCAGATTATATTGGTGTTGAAGTTAAAGGACCTTTCAAACCAGAATACTACAGATACTAAGTTAGATCTGAGAAATTAGATTTAAGATAAAAGGCCTTCCGCTAAGCGGTGGGCCTTTTTTTATTTGCGTTTGACGATATTGATTCCCGCTTTTTCTCCTTCCTTAAGATTAGTGAGCGTGGTCACATAATTTTGGGTATCCTTAAAATGAATCTTTACAGTATTAGGTGCCGAAGTTCCAACATTTAGCGCCACCACGTCTATTTGAGTTTGGTCTTCGGTAAGCTTTACAGGAATGATCTTTTTCTCCCTGGTAACTACGAAATTCTCCAGTATCTTTTTTCCATTAATGATGAGGTCAATACGGTCATCATCTTCCTTACCGGCATCGAAAATGGTGAGTTCCACCTGCTCGTCTGCAGTAAGTATGTTCAAATTCTCATCTTTCGCGATGATGTTCATACTTAAAGTATCCATGGTTTTGGCAAGGCTAACCTTCTTTTTAATACTATCGTCCAGCTTTTTAAAATTCTGAATCTTTTTATCCACCTTCGCAGCCTTTTTCTTGATCTTTTCGATACTTACCATTTTAATATCACCATCGAGGCAGCTTTGGCCATCGGCATACATTCCTTTGAAAGCTCCTTCTATCTCTTCCACGTCATAGATATCCTTGACCTTTCCACGGAAATGAACAAAACAAAAATCATCTTCCACGATGGGTGATTTGGTATAGATGATATCTGATTCCCGAAAGCTAATTTCGCCGCTATCTTCATTGTACCTCCCTTTCAGGTTGGATTTAGTCTCATGTTTCCCCCCAAGGTCGGTTATCGAATAACCGGAAATACTATCATTTTGAATCTGAAAAGCGATCTTATAGGAAATAAAGGAAGTGTCATTAAGCTGAATAACACCCATAAAATCAGGATTTTGCTGGGAGTAACTGGAAAAAACTATAAAAAATGTTAATAGTAAGAGCTTCTTGAACATGAATCAATTTTTTTTAATAATTTAATAAACATAACCTTAAAAAGGCAACTATGAAACTAAAACTATTACTTTCGATTTTCGTTCTTTCACTGGCCGCTAACCTTAGTTACGCATCCTTCCCGGTTGAGCGAAGCCTTTCTTCAACCGAAGTTGTAGCAACCAACGCTGAAGATGGAGCAGAACTTTTCTCCCCGGCAGCCGCCCAGGGTCAGAAAAGTAAAGGAGTAGCATTATTACTCGCTATTTTCCTGGGGTTTGTAGCTGGTCACAAATGGTACCTGGGTAGCAAGTGGTACTGGAACCTGCTATTCATCGTAACAGCGGGAGGTGCTGGTATCTGGTGGATTATAGATATTATTGGTATTATTACCGGTAGATATGCACCACGCAATGGTTCTTACAAGGATAGTTTCTTTTAGGATCTAGCATACTATAAAATCATAAAAACCCGTCCTGAGACGGGTTTTTTATTTCCATACGATTCCGTTTTCGAAACTCTTTAGGTCCATTTAGACCTCTTCTAATCTATTTCGCTTAAAGGCGGCATTCTAATGTATCCCTCCTATCAATCACTAAATCAATGCTTTGCTTCAGGCAACGCTTTCACACGCATAAATAATTGAAAAACCCTCGATTTTCCGGGCCTTTGCATCACAATTTTATTTAGCTTGCACACCTAACCGTTAATTTTATTTTTATGAAATTAAAATTATTTCTAAGTGTTTTCCTATTTGCCTTAGCTTTTACTTCCAGCTATGCTTCATTTCCAGTTCAGAGAACACAAGCCGTTACTGAAACGGCAATTGTAGAAACCGAAGTGGATGAAGAACTTTTCTCTCCAGCAGCATTCGCCGGAGAAAAGAGTCAGGGTGTAGCCTTATTGTTATTGCTATTCGCAGGTATTGTTGCAGCACACAGATGGTATCTTGGTAGCCCATGGTACTGGAATGTGCTTTACATCCTTACCCTTGGAGGACTGGGCATCTGGGCTTTGATCGACCTGATCGGGATCATTACCGGAAGTTACCAGCCTCGAAATGGCACTTACCAGGAAGATTTCTTTTAGAAGGACCTGAATTTTAAATTGTTAGACCCGCCCCAACAGGCGGGTTTTTTTATTGATTGGTAAGAATTCAAAAAATCAGATGGAATCTAAATAATCGGCTTTTTTCTATCTTAGTTCAAAAGAATATTTTTAAACATCTGAAAATTAATTCAGTACTCATTCCGTGATCCGCGTTAAATGAAATATATCAAACAACTGGATAGTGTTAGGGCGATCGCTGTTCTTTTGGTTATCATAAGCCACTGGTTCCCGAAGACCAGTTTGGTGAATCAGTTTCCAATCGGGGTTACTGGAGTAAATATTTTCTTTGTGCTAAGCGGATTTTTGATTACATCCATCCTGTTTCAGAACCGGCATTCCACAGCTTCCAGCGGAAGGATCATCAGGTCTTTTTACGCAAGGAGAATATTGAGAATATTCCCGATCTATTATCTCACAATTTTCAGCTTATTGCTCCTTCATAATTATACGAACACGAAGATAAAAGAGGATTTTATTTACTATCTAACCTACACTTCCAATTTCAATTTTTTTATAAGAGAGGAATGGGATGGGATGCTTTCTCACTTATGGTCGTTGGCAGTAGAAGAACAATTTTATCTATTCTGGCCATGGCTAATCATTTTTACCCGGAAAAAGTACCTTATCCATATCATCGCCCTTTTTATCATAATAGGGCTGGGATCGCGTCTGCTTTTTCATGATGATGAATGGAGCAGGATTCTCACCACCACCTGTTTCGACTCGCTGGGTTTAGGCGCCTTGCTCTCCTGGTTCGTCATTTTCAAACAGGAACTACTTCCCAGATTTTATTATTGGATTCGAATCGTAGGCATTCTGGTAATTGGAAATTTGATAGGTCATTTAGTTTTCACTGAAGAAGGTTACTGGTTTCCAATCCCGCAGGGAACGGTCGATTCTATTATTGCTGCCTGGGGAATCACCTATATATATCTGAATAGGAATTCGAATAGCCCGGGCTTTACTTATTTTCTGAACCTGCCTGTCCTGGTTAATATTGGTAAAATCAGTTATGGCATTTATCTATTTCATAAGATACTACCCAGCTTTACCTGGATGTTCCGGTTTAAAATTCAGGGCTTTCTACCTTCATTAAAACCGATATTTGAGAATCAGAATTTTATTTTGATTAGCGATTTTATAATTCTGATTCTTCTGGCCTGGGCATCGTACCGATTTATAGAATTACCATTTTTAAAGCTGAAGCGGTTCTTCAAGTTAAACCCAGGAAAAAGCAAGACTTTGTACGAGACCACCGAAAAATTATCGTAATTCACCTGATAAAACTTATTCCTGGTAGTCCGGTACACCTCGTCCCAGAATAAAATTCCTTTCAATAATAGCTAGTTCGCCATCCTTTTCCAAACTGACCACCCCCTTACTTCCACGAGGCGGATCTTCGATATGATGTTCGCTAAGCAAAGGATCTCCTTTAAAGAAATATCCCGATAAATAATAATAGTTGCCATTAGGTTCCAGAATAATTGGATGTATGTGAGCTGGAGTTTTGCCATCGGGATAACTGCCAGGAATCTGCGTATAAAAAGTAAAATGGCCGTCCTTGCCGGTTTTGATCCATCCCCGAAGATATCCATGCCTGGCTGCCCAACCCTCTTCATCTCCCCGGGTAGGATAAACTCCTTCGGCATTAGTATGATGTATATACAGGATCACATTCTCTGCGGGAGTTTTACCGTCTGGTTTATAGATGGTGCCGGTGATTTTTAGTTTATTTTTTGCTGATTTAAAATCGGGAAGAGTATCAACACTATTCAATTTTCCGCTGAATTCCAGAACAGCTTCGCATCCTTCACAGGGACCGCCTACTAGTTTAAAATCTTTATTTTCCTGGGAACGAACACAGGATAAAAGCAAAATGTAAATTATAAATAGAGATATCCTGGATTTCATAGGTTTTTATTCTCAAGCTTCAGATCCCGATCTTTAATGCTGACCAGTAGAATGAAACAAAAAAGCCCTTTCAAAAACAAGGGCTTAGTATTTAGTTAAGGGAAGACTGAAAATTTTTCATCATCTTATAGATGCATTTAAATACCAGCTTTCGCTTTTTCCTGTTTGGATCTTTTTCAAATTTAAATTTGATGAATTTTCCGGTCGGCTCATCACTGGGGATATGATAATTTGTGCCTTCCAGGACAAATCTGGTCTTTTCTGAAAAAATAAAATCAGAAACATATTTCTTTACCAGCCTGCGTTTTCCTGAAGAGCCTTTCATATTAGATGGTTTTTTGGTTTTGACCAATTAAGATACGAAAAATATAGTTTCCATTTTATGCTAAAATTTATGTGCATTTTGAATTTCGTGCTCCATTCCCGTTCAAGCTATTGAAAAACCTATATTTGTAAAAAAAAGAAAATGTCGCTAAAGAAGCTTTTGAAAGAGAAAGGATATCATCGTTTTAAGCTTAGCATTACCAAAACCAAACACCTGGAGATTCATGCCAAGATCAACGGAATTGAAGGAACTTTTCTGGTAGATACGGGCGCCTCAAGTACCTGTGTGGGCCTTGATGCGATAGAATACTTCAAACTTCTTTCAGAAGACAGTGACATCAAAGCTGCTGGTGCAGGTGCCAGTAATATGCTTACCCAGATCTCACAGAAGAATACTTTTGAAATCAACGAGTGGAAAAAGAAAAAAGTAGACCTGGTTGTTTTCGATCTAAAACATGTAAACGAGGCTCTCGTAAATCACAAGGCTGAAAAGGTTCAGGGAATTATAGGTGCCGACCTCCTTAAAAGAGGTAAAGCAATTATCGATTACAAAGGCAAGGCCATTTATCTCAAATAAGGCTCATAAAAAACCCGCTCAAAGGCGGGCTTCTTTTCTTCTATGTTTGCCAAATTTATGAAGTCTCTTCAGAACCGGTTTCTGATTCGGTTAAACTTTTAGTCACTTCATCAAAATCCTTTTTCATTTTGTCGTGCTCACTTCTCATGGTTTCATGCTCCATCATGATGTTTTGGTGATCGGTTTTCATCTTGGAGATCTGTGCCTCTTTCTCGGCATCGGTCATGGTTTCGAAATCAGCTTTAAGCTCCTTATGATTGGAGATCATTTCCTGATGTGATTTCATCCAGGTTTCGTGTTTTTGTAAAACCACTTCATGTGCGGCCAGGTTCTCCAGCATGGAAGAATCCTCTATCGCAGCACTTTCCAGCCGTTGCGAAAGTTCTTCATATTTAGAAGTCATTTGCTGGTGAATTCCCTCAAAATCGGAATGAACCTTTTCTATACTATCGTTTTCAGTCATTAGCTTGTCCAGATCTTGCTGAAGCTGCTTATTTTCATCTTCGCAGGCAGTAGCGGCTAAGATGGCTACCACCAGCATTACTAGATACTTTTTCATCTTCATTGATTTTAGGTTTAATCAAACTTACAAAATGCTGATACTTAGCATTTTAATATGCTGTTAAAATAGATAAATAGCGATAGCTATAATTTTGTTAAGAGACCAATTCCCACGCCTTTTTAATAAGGGGAAAAATCCCCTTTTAATGAAGTATTATAAATCCTAGATTTGAATAGTTACGAATTTAATTTCAGGTATGACTAAAAGTAAACTCCTTCACCGTTTCATTTTCCTTGTACTAGTTTCACTGGTGGCGGGAGTCCTGGCTTTGAATCTTATTCGTTTGTTAGTTTTGTTTTAATTTTGTTAGAAATAAAAAGGTCCGCGTTTGCGGACTTTTTTATTCAACGTAATCTACTTTCATAAACAATTCTGTTTCCAGGTCAATGATCCTATTTATATTGAATCTGCAAGTTGAAAACTACATAGCCCATTACAAAAATTCAAAAAATACACTCTTAATATCTTGTTATAAATTGTTTAAACTTCTTTTTCGTAGCCTTTTACTTACTGAAAAAACGTAATTTAGATTTAAGAAGATCCAATTCCTGATACCATGTACCCGTCTGCGCAATCCTTAAGAGAGGAGCTGGAAAAGCTCAGTTATAAAGCAATACAAGAAGTGGTTGACCGGCTTAACGAGTATTTTGACAGGGAAATACAGTTCAGCAAAATCGAAGGTGAGAAACTATACTTTTTTATGGATACTGAGCTAGTAAACATAATCGGTGTTAAAAATTATGAAGTTATTTGCGAAATGAAAGGCCAAAAGCACGAGCTATTCATCGCCGAACTCGACCCATCTCTTATTATAAACCTTTTAGAAGTAATAGAAAATCGTATTCAGGGGTTAGCTGAAAAATAAAACCAGCCGCTGTTGAGCGACTGGTTTTTAAATAATCTTTATTGTGGACAACTTTTAAAGTTCCAAAGCCCTTTTTACATCATTATCCATCAACAGCTCTTCTGGATTCTCCAGCGCCTCTTTAACGGCTACCAGGAAGCCTACAGATTCTCTTCCGTCGATAATTCTATGATCATACGATAAGGCTACATACATGATCGGCCTTATTTCAACATGACCATCTATGGCTACTGGTCTCTCTACGATATTATGCATACCAAGAATAGCACTTTGTGGAGGATTGATAATCGGGGTAGATAACATCGAACCAAACACTCCACCATTGGTAATGGTAAAGGTTCCTCCGGTCATCTCATCCACGGTGATCTTCCCGTCACGCGCTCTAAGTGCCAATCTCTTAACTTCAGATTCCACACCACGGAAACTAAGATTTTCAGCATTTCTTATCACCGGTACAGTAAGACCTTTAGGTCCCGAAACAGCGATGCTGATATCCTTAAAGTCATAGCTTACCATATAATCTCCGTCTATCATAGAATTTACGGCTGGATATTCATCCAATGCACGGATCACGGCTAGCGTGAAGAAAGACATGAAACCAAGGCTTACACCATGCTTATCTTTAAATTCTTCTTTGTATTTCTTTCGTAGGCTGAAGATCGCACTCATGTCTACCTCATTAAAAGTGGTAAGCATGGCGGTATCATTCTTCGCACTTACGAGACGTTCGGCCAGTTTACGACGGAACATAGACATTTTCTTACGCTCCTCGCCTCTGGATCCTGTTCCCGGAGTTCCCATGGAAGCTTTGGCTTCAACGGCATCCTGTTTGGTCACTCTGCCATCTTTACCCGAACCTTTTACTTCCTTAGGATCGATCCCTTTTTCGTCAAGGATCTTTTTAGCTGCAGGAGAAGGACTACCGGTTGCATAGGTATCCTGTTTTTGCTTAGGGGTGCTCGATTTAGAAGGCTCCTCGGTCTTTGGCTCAGCCTTGTCGCTATCCTTCTTATCTTCCTTGCTTTCCTGGCGTTCCTTTTCTTCCTTTTCTGCAGGCTTATCGTCGTCTGAATCATCTCCCCCGCCCGGCTTTTCAGCCTCGGTATCGATCAAACAAACAACTTCACCTACTTCCACCACATCGCCTTCTTCGGCTTTCAGGGTGATGATCCCGCTGGCTTCAGCAGGAAGCTCAAGGGTTGCTTTATCGCTATCTACTTCGGCTATCGCCTGATCTTTTTCAACGTAATCCCCGTCTTCTACCAGCCACTGGGCTATTTCAACTTCAGTGATGGATTCCCCGGGTGAAGGAACTTTCATTTCTAAGGCCATGATTGTTTTCTATTTTTGGTTCCTGATCTCAGGAAATTGATTCTTAATTATTTTCTTCTTCGTTCAGATTTTTATCGAACACACTGCCAATGACACGCTCGTGTCGTTTCCTGAACCTTACAGCGCTACCGGCAGCCGGTGAACCGTAGAATTTACGGCTGCAAACCCTGAAGTTTCTGGCTTCCGGGAAGTGCAATAACATATGTGCGTAAGCACCCATGTTTCTTGGTTCTTCCTGCGCCCAAACCACGTCGTCTGCGTTCTTATATTTTTCCATCATTTCCTTCATTCTTGAAGTTGGTAATGGGAATAATTGCTCGATTCGTACCAGTGCCACATCCTCACGGTCATTCTCTTCCTTATGCTTCAGCAGATCGTAATAAAATTTACCGGTACAGAAAACCAGGCTTTTCACTTTTTCAGGATTCGCTTCTGTATCATCTATTAGCGTCTGGAAACTTCCTTTAGCGAATTCCTCTTTAGTAGAGATCACCTTTGGATGACGCAGTAAACTTTTAGGAGTAAAAATGATAAGCGGCTTTCTGAATTTAGCCTTCATCTGCCTCCTTAAAATATGGAACATATTGGCAGGCGTGGTCACATCTGCCACATACATATTATCTTTTGCGCAAAGCTGAAGAAAACGTTCCATTCTTCCTGAAGAATGTTCCGCTCCCTGGCCTTCATAGCCGTGTGGCAATAGCATGACCAACCCATTCTGAAGCTTCCATTTATCTTCCGCAGCAGAAATATACTGATCTATCATGATCTGGGCTCCATTCACAAAATCTCCGAACTGAGCTTCCCAGATAGTTAAGGTGGTGGGGCTTGCCATGGCATAACCATAATCAAAACCTACCACTCCATATTCTGAAAGCAGGGAATTATAGATAAAGAAATCGCCTTCCCTGGCTTCTATATTATTATGAAGAATGATTTCCTCTTCACTGTCTTCTACCTTTACTACCGCATGCCTGTGTGAAAAAGTTCCCCTTTCCACATCCTGACCGGTAATTCGTACATTGTAACCTTCGGTCATCAGGGACCCGTAAGCCAGGTGTTCAGCCATCGACCAGTCCAGCTTATTGTCTTCAAAGTACATCTTATGACGGCCTTCTATAAGCTTCTTGATCTTTCTCATGAATTTCTTGCCCTCTGGAAGTTGTGAAACGGCTTCGGCAACCTTATCCAGTTTCTCAAGATCGTAAGTAGTATCGATCTCATCCATCATGGCATCTTCCTGAACGTTCTCGAAACCTTCCCATTCATCCTGCATGAACGGGGTGATCCTTGTAGTTTCTTCTTTCCTGGAATCCTCCAGTTTTTCCTCCAGTGAATCCTTATATTTTTTCTCGAGGTTTTTCAGATAATCGTCGTCGATCACCCCGGCTTTCTTCAGCTTTTCAGCATAGATATCACGGGCATTTTCATGCTTGGCGATCGCTTTATATAATTTTGGCTGGGTGAATCTAGGTTCATCACCCTCGTTATGGCCATATTTTCTATATCCTAACAGGTCGATGAACACGTCTCTTTTGAACTTCATTCTGAAATCAAGTGCGAATAGAATAGCATGTACCACAGCTTCTGCATCATCGGCATTTACATGCAACACCGGGGAGAGGGTCACTTTACCAACATCAGTACAGTAAGTAGAACTTCGCGCATCCAGGTAGTTGGTGGTGAACCCGATCTGGTTATTCACTACGATATGAATGGTTCCGCCGGTTTGGTAACCTTCCAGCTGAGCCATTTGAATGATTTCGTACACCAGTCCCTGGCCTGCAATCGCAGCATCTCCATGTACAAGAATTGGTAGAACTTTGGAATTATCTCTTTCGTAACGCCTGTCCTGCTTGGCACGCGCGATTCCTTCCACTACCGCACCAACTGTTTCCAGGTGTGATGGGTTTGGCGCGATATTGATATTGATCTCGTTTCCGTTATCGGTGGTTCGGCAGGAAGTCCAGCCCAGGTGATATTTCACGTCACCATCGAAGATATCCTGTTCGTAATCCTTTCCATCGAATTCACTAAAAATATCCTTGGCACTTTTTCCGAAGATATTGGTAAGGGTGTTAAGCCTACCGCGGTGGGCCATCCCCATCACGAAATCCTTCACTCCAAGCTCGGCCGCTTTTTCGATAAGGGCATCAAGTGCCGGAATAAGGCTTTCTCCACCTTCCAGTGAAAAACGCTTTTGCCCAACATATTTGGTATGAAGAAAAGATTCAAAAGAAACCGCTTCATTTAGCTTCTTTAAGATCTGTTTCTTCTGTGTTTCGTCAAAATCGGGATGATTTTCGTTGATGTTCAGTTTATTCTGAATCCATTCGATCTCCTCGGGCTTTCGAATGTACATATACTCGATCCCGATGGATTCACAGTAAATATTCTCAAGGTGCCTGATGATCTCCTTCAGTGAAGTAGGCCCTATACCAAGAACTTCTCCAGCATTGAAAGTGCTATTAAGGTCGCTCTCCTCAAGTCCGAAATTGGAAATATCAAGAGTAGGCGTATACTTTCTTCTTTCCCTTACCGGGTTCGTTTTTGTGAACAAATGTCCACGAGTACGATACCCATCGATAAGGCGAATCACCTGGAATTCTTTTACAACGTGTTCTGGAATTTCTCCTTCTTCGAAATTTACCGGTGCTTCACCAAGTACTTCTTCAGAGACCCCATTTTGTTGCATTCCGAAGTCAAATCCTTGAAAAAAAGCCCTCCAACTGGGCTCTACACTATCGGGATGTTTTAAATATTGATCGTAAAGTTCTGCGAAATATGCAGTATGAGCAGCATTTAGAAATGAAAATCTATCCATAAAATTGAAACCAATGTTTCTTCTGTTTTTAAAAACATTAGCAAAAATACAGAATTTAAAAAAAACAGCTTGTAAGCTTTATGATAATTATCTATTGGATTATAGGAATTTTAACAGGCTATTTTGATCAAAAACCAAGGATAATTCATTAAAATCCTTAAACCTGACGCTCCATCAGCATCTTCCCGAATTTGCGCAAAGGCTCTTTTTTTTCCTCAGAGATCTCGATCCTGTCCAAGACTTCGAAGGCCTTTTGGGTATATTCTTCGATTTCCTTTTTGGCAAGATCGGCAGCGCCACTACTTTGAAAAAGGGCCTTTACCGCTTCGATCTTCCCTGAATTATCGGCAGGATTGATGGTATAAAGATGTTCCAATTGAAGAGCCTCATGAGGTTCGGCCAGCTCAAGGGTTTTCAAATACAAAAAGGTCTTCTTATTTTCTATAATATCCCCTCCGGCCTGTTTTCCGAAGGTTTCCGGGTCTCCGAAAGCATCCAGGTAATCATCCTGTAGCTGGAAGGCAATTCCCAGCAATCTACCGTATTGATAGATCGCATCCCTACATTCCTGGCTCGTCCCGGCAACAATGGCTCCCATTTGCAGCGATGCTCCAACAAGAACCGCCGTTTTATATTCGATCATCAAAAGATAATCTTCGATGCTTACATTATCCCGGGTCTCAAAATCGATGTCATATTGTTGCCCTTCACACACCTGTATAGCCGTACGGGTGAATAATTTTGAAAGATCCTTGAAGGTGTCTCCCTCGTAGCTTTCAAAAAGCTGATATGCATTGATAAGCATAGCGTCTCCGGAAAGAATTCCCGTATTGATATCCCACTTTTCATGCACGGTTTCTTTACCTCTCCTAATAGGCGCATCATCCATGATATCATCGTGAACCAGTGAGAAATTATGAAAAATCTCGATAGCCAGTGCCGCATCCAGCGCCTTTTTATGATCACAATCGAAGATCTCGGTAGCCATCAGAACAAGCACTGGTCTCAGTCGCTTGCCTCCCTGTTCAAGAATATAGACCATGGGCTCATACAGGTTGGCTGGTTCCTTCACCTGTATTTTTTGATGTAAATAGTCAGTTATAGCTTGTCTGTACTGGGGAATAGCGAGCATGAAACGAAAAATTTTCCGCTAAAATACCATAAATGAAAATATTTCAAATTTTAAGCAAACGTTAAATAAACTTAAAACTTAGGAAACTATTATTGTTTTTAAAGTTTCCATGCCTTACTTTTGCCGAAAATTTTTAAACAGTGAAAGAGAAAATCCTGGAAGCTTCTACAGACATGTTTCTGAATTATGGTTTCAAGAGTGTGACCATGGATGATATTGCCGAAAATCTGGGCATGTCTAAAAAGACGATTTATACACATTTTTCTACCAAGTCCAAATTGGTGCAAGCTTCGAGCTCACATTTACTGGATAATATTTCGAAAGGGATCGAAAAGGTGATCGAGAAGAATTTGAATCCCGTGGTAGAGAATTTTGAGATCAAAAAATTTGTCAATCAGCATTTAAAAGGTGAAAAGACTTCCCCGCATTATCAATTAAAGAAATACTACCCAAAGATCTTTTATAACCTCATCAATGAACAGTTCAATGTTTTGCAGAACTGTGTGGGGGAAAACATCAGCAGGGGAATTAAAACCGGTGATTATCGCGAGGATATCAACATCCCATTTGTATGCCGGATCCATTTTGTTGGAATGATGGGAGTCAAGGACAAGAATATTTTTCCGCTGGAACAGTTCAGCGAAAAAGACCTGGCAGATGAGTTTTTAAACTATCACTTACGCGCCATTTGCACCCCAAAAGGAATAAAGAACCTAGAAGAATATATTCAGAATGAAAAATAGAACACTCTTTATATTAAGCTTTTTCAGTTTGGTTATTGGAAGTCTATATGCCCAGGAAGATACTTTAACCACTTACCGGTTCAGCCTTCAGGAAGCTATAGCATTTGCGCTGGAAAACAACTACCAGTCTCAAATCGCCCAGAAAGACGTTGATAAATCCCTGAAACAGAAATGGGAGATCATTTCACAGGGACTACCTCAAATAGATGGGTCTGTAGATTATCAAAACTATTTAAAACAGCCGGTCACCCTAATTCCAGGTGAAATTGCAGGAGGCGAACCCGGAACTTTCGTACCTGTTACTTTCGGAACCGAACAAAGCATGAATGCGACCGGAACCTGGAACCAGTTGATCTTTGACGGATCCTATATCGTGGGAATTCAGTCGGTAAAAACGCTTTTACAGATCTCAAAAAACGCCAAGACCAAGACCGATCTTCAAATCAAGGAGGCCGTGTTCAATGCGTATGGCAATGTGCTGCTGAACGAGGAAAGTGTTGAAATTCTTGAAAATAACGTGGCTGCCGTTCAGAAGAATTATGACGATACCAAAAAGATCTACGAAAACGGTCTTACTGAACAGGAAGACGTGGAACAACTGGAGATCACGCTTATCGGGCTCCAAAACAATCTTCAGCGCAGCAGAAGAATGAGGGAGATCGCCTATGAGCTTTTTAACCTTAGCCTTGGAATTCCTGTTGAGACGCCGGTGGTACTTACTGAAGACCTTACCGAGCTTACCATGCAGAATTACGACCCTTATCTGCTTCAGAAGGAAATACCCATCGAAGAAAATATCGATTATCGTATTGCAAAGAACACGGCAGAGTCGGCAGCTATACAGGTGCGCCTTCAAAAGGCCAAGGCTTTGCCAACTTTAACCGGTTTTGTTAACTACGGCTTCCAGGGATTTAATGATAAGTTCACCTTTTTTCAAAGCGACCAGGAATACTTTTCACAGTCGATCCTGGGCTTAAGCCTTAACATTCCCATCTTTAGTAGCGGGATGAGAAGTTCGCTTACCCAACAGCGGGAGATCGAATACGAACAGGCACTTCTTGACCTCGAGCGTACTGAAAATGAAGTAAAAAGACAGATCAATATGGCCAGGAACGAATACGAGTTCAGCCTTGAAAATTATGAGAACGCTGTTCGAAATTTAGAGCTGGCCGAAAGGATCGAGAAGAAAAACGAGGTGAAATTCTTTGAAGGTATTGCAAGCAGTTTTGAATTAAACGAAGCGCAAAGACAGTTGTACACCGCGCAACAGAATTACCTGCAATCCATGCTGGAAGTGCTCAGCGCCAAAGTACAACTGGAAAATTTACTGGACACAAGAACCTATGACAATGAAAACTAAACATCCTATACACTCCATGAAAAAATTAATTCTATTAGCCGGTATTTTTGGCCTGTTCATCGCCTGCGGAAATAACCAGGAACAATCGATAGATGACGTTATTAGTTCCGGAGACCTGAGTCAGATAAGAGCTAAAAAAGCCGAACTCAGCAATGAACAAAGTGAACTTTCCAAAGAAATAGACCAGTTGGACGAAGCCATCAAAAAACTGGACAAAAATAGAAATTATGCTTTGGTTAGAGTGGACACCCTTAATCCAACTACCTTCAAGCACTATGCAGAAGTTCAGGGAAATGTTGCGACCGATGAGAATATCGTTATTTATCCTGAATATTCCGGAATCCTGACCAGTGTAAAGGTAGATGAGGGAGATCGTGTTTCTAAAGGCCAGGTACTGGCAACCATAGATGATGGTGGATTAAGAAACCAGCTTTCAGAACTACAGGCTCAGGCGCAGCTGGCAAAAACCACTTTCGAAAAACAGGAACGTCTCTGGAATCAGAATATCGGTTCTGAGATCCAGTATTTAGAAGCTAAAACCAATTACGAAGCATTACAAAGTTCAGTTAGCAGGCTTGAGGCTCAACTTGCCAAAACTGTTGTCAGGGCCCCCTTCAGCGGAGTTGTAGATGATGTGATGAGCGAACAGGGAGAAGTTGTTTCTCCCGGACAAAGCATGCTTTTCAGACTGATAAGCCTTGACAATATGTACGTGGAAGCCGATGTGCCTGAAAATTACCTGAGCCAGATCCAGAAAGGAACCGATGTAAAGATCTTTATTTCTTCCGTAGGTAAGGAATTCGACGGAGAGGTTAGCCTGGTTGGTAACAACATCAATCCATCCAACCGAACTTTCAGGATCGAAGTGAAGATCCCGAATGAAAAAAACCTGATCAAACCTAACCAGATCGCAACTATTAAGCTGAATGATTATACTGCGGAAGAAACTATCGTGGTCCCGGAAAACAGTATTCAGAAAAACTCTCTTGGCGAAAGCCTTGTGTACCTTTTAAAGCCCGGTGCAAATGGCAATTCAGGGGAGGCTCAGAAAAAGGTGATCGAAGTTGGCTACACCTACGAGGATTCTATTGAGGTTAAAAGCGGCCTGGAAGCTGGAGACATTCTTATTACCGAAGGCGCAAGAAACTTAAGGGAAGGACAGGAAGTGAGAACAACAAATAAAGAAGTAGGAGATGAATAAGATAGATAGAGAATTTAAACTCTCCTCCTGGGCAATAGACAACAAGATGACGGTCTACGTCATTATTGGGATATTGCTCATTGGTGGATTGTTATCGTACTACAGCATGCCCCGGGAATCCTTTCCGGAAATCATCGAAACCAAGATCTATGTGAGTTCCATCAACCCAGGAAACTCTGCCGAGGATGTGGAAAAGTTCATTACCGAACCTCTGGAGGAAGAGTTCAATGATGTTGGAGGGGTGCGCGAGATCTCCTCGACCACGCTTCAGGATTATTCCCTGGTGATCGTGGAATTCGAAGAAGAAGTAAATGTAGATGTCGCGAAACAGAAGATCAAGGACAAGGTAGATATGGTAAAGGCCGAAACCACCTGGCCTACTATGGATAACGGAGCAAAGGTGGAACCAAATGTTTTCGACCTCAATATTTCTGAAGAACAACCTATCCTGAATATCAACCTAACTGGTGATTATACGGTTCAGCAACTAAAGGATTACGCCGAATACCTCCAGGAAAAGATCGAATTGCTGCCGCAGATCAAGGAGGCAAGCATTCGAGGTGCTGAAGAAATGGAAGTGGAGATCGCTGTGGATATCTACAAGATGAGTGCTTCTAAGGTGAGTTTTCAGGATATCATCAGCGCGGTTAGCGCCGAAAACCGAACCATTTCTGGAGGTAACATCATCACCAGTGGAATTCAGAAGAACATCAGGATCATTGGTGAGATCGAAGATCCCAAGGAGCTGGAGAACGTGGTCGTTAAGCAGGATGGCGGAAATATTTTTCTAAAAGATATCGCCGAGATCAATTTTCAGGAGAAAGATCCAACCACCTATGCTAGAGAATATGGGCAGCCGGTGGTGATGCTGGACGTAAAAAAACGTAGTGGTAAGAATATGATCGAGGCGGTAGATGAGATCAAGGAGATCATCAGGACCGAACAGGAAGAATACCTTCCAGAGTCGCTCCACATCAGTCTTACCAACGACCTTTCTACCGATACCCGAAACCAGGTGAACGACCTTGTGAACAATATCATTTTCGGGGTAATTCTGGTAGTATTGGTACTAATGTTCTTCCTTGGATTCAGAAACTCCTTATTTGTTGGGCTTGCTATCCCACTTTCCATGTTCCTTTCTTATATCATCCTTTCAAGTTTAGGATACACCCTGAACACCATGGTGCTTTTCGCACTGGTCATGGGACTGGGAATGCTCGTAGATAACGGGATCGTGGTTGTAGAGAACGTCTATAGTCTTATGGATGAGGGAATGCCGCGCATCAAAGCTGCGAAACAAGGTCTGGGAGAAATTGCCTGGCCAATCATCGCGTCAACGGCGACCACCCTTATGGCATTCTTTCCACTCGGACTCTGGCCTGGAACCATTGGTAAATTCATGGTGATTTTTCCAATCACCCTGTCTATCGTGTTAGGGTCTTCTCTTTTTGTGGCCCTTATCATCAACTCCATGTTGACCTCACAGTTCATGAAAACCGAAGAAGGCCGTATCTCGAAAAAGAAAATGATCAGAACCAGTATTATTATGGGAGGAATAGGATTTCTTTTCCTTACCGCAGGTTACGTAATCGATATGGGAGTCTTAAGAGCTCTTGGAAACCTGTTGCTTCTTGGAGTACTCCTGCTTTGGTTCTATAAATATGTGCTTTCAAGGGCAGTAGATTATTTCCAGTTCAAGGCCCTTAAAAAACTGGAATCAAATTATGAACGATTTCTGAAATTCGCTCTTAGAGGAAGAAAGGCTTATGGCTTTTTCTTCGGAACCGTTCTGATGTTGATCCTTTCTTTTATCCTGGTTGGACTGGTACAGCCTAATGTGTTGTTCTTCCCGGAAAACCAGCCGAAACAGGTAATTACCTATATCGAATACCCGGAAGGAACCGACATCAAAAAAACCAATGAGCTTACCAAAAAAGTTGAACAGCAGATCTTCGATGTGATCGAGAAATACGAAGATGCAGATGGCTACAATTTTATGGTAGAGTCGGTTATTTCACAGGTTGGTGAAGGTGCCGGAAACCCGCAAACCGATGGTGGGCAGCAAAACGCCATGCCACATAAAGGAAAGGTAACTATCGTAATGCGTGAGTTCAAGGAGCGTCGTGGTGTACCAAGCTCGCAGGTATTGAGCGAGGTGCGCGAGGCTGTAAGCCAGTTCCCCGGAGCTTCCATTATCGTGGAAAAGGATGCAGCAGGGCCTCCAGCAGGATATCCAATAAACATTGAGATTAAAGGCGAAGATTACGAGCAAATGCTTGCTGAAACCGAGAATATCAGGTCTTATATTAATGATCTTAACATTCCTGGAATCGAAGAGCTCAATATTGATGTAAATAAATCAAAGCCTGAACTGGACGTAAGGGTAGACCGTAGAAAAGCGGGTCAGCTTGGAATTTCCACATCACAGGTGGGACAAACCCTGCGTAGAGCGATTTATGGAGAAGAGGTTTCCACTTATAAAGAAGGTGAAGACGATTACGAAGTGAACGTTAGATTTGGTGAGGATTATCGTTACAATGAGAGCGTATTATTCAACCAGCCTATTACCTTCAGAGACCAGAATTCAGGACAGATCAAACAGGTGCCTATCAGCTCGCTGGTAGAGACCAATATAACTTCTTCCTTCAGTGCAATAAAAAGGAAAGACCTTAAGAAGGTGATCACCATTTATTCGAACGTGTTACAGGGTTATAACGGGAACCAGATCGTGGAGCAGCTTCAAACAGCTCTTAAGAACTATGACCTTCCAGAAAGCATGAGCCTGTCTTTCACCGGAGAACAGGAGGAACAGCAAAAGAACATGAACTTCCTGTTAAAGGCACTTTTAATAGCGATTGGAGGAATCCTTCTAATTCTTGTTGCGCAGTTTAACTCGGTTTCCAAACCCATCATCATTTTGATGGCCGTGGTGCTGAGTCTGGTTGGGGTGTTCCTTGGATTGATCATTTTCCAAATGGACTTTATCATCATCATGACCATGATGGGAATCATTTCTCTTGCGGGAATTGTAGTGAACAACGCGATCGTATTGATCGATTATACCCAGATCCTGATAGACCGGAAAAAGATAGAACTGGGTCTGGAAGATGATGAGATGTTAACCAGGAAACAATATTTTGATGTCATAGTAGCGGGAGGTAAATCGAGGTTAAGACCGGTACTTCTAACGGCTATCACTACGGTTCTGGGATTGATCCCGTTAGCGGTAGGACTGAACATCGATTTCTTCGGTTTGATCACAGATTATGATCCGGGTGTATATATTGGAGGTGATAACGTGATCTTCTGGGGGCCACTCGCATGGACCGTGATCTTCGGATTGGTTTTCGCCACATTCCTAACCCTTGTTGTGGTGCCGGTAATGTTCTACCTGGTAAACAGGGCTAAACTGAGATTCAGAAAAAAGGAACCCGATGTACAGGAGAAAAAGGAACAGGAACTTGTAGAAGCCTGATCAAATAAAAAAACCCGCCGATTGGCGGGTTTTTTTATATATAATCTTTCACTAGTTTTTCACCAGAGAACTTTCATTTTTCCAGCTGTTAACCGAAGCGATAACGCTATTATCGTAATCTACTTCAGTAAGCTTATTACCATTCCAAAAAAACCATTTTCCGTCTTTTTTTCCCTGGTTGTAAGTTGCGATGGCAGTCTTTTCACCGTTTTGGTCATAAGAAACCCATTCTCCATGGAGTTTTCCATCCTGGTACGTACCTTCCTGTCTAATACTTCCATCTTCATAATAAAACGTTCCTTTAATTAGATCTCCCTGCTTTTCAAAAACAGGCTTAGGAGCCTCATTCTGTCCAATAGCAGCAGTTCCACATACGAACAGCGCCCCCAATAATATTTTTTGTATAGTCTTCATAGCTTCTTTAGTTAACCTTATCCTTACAAATATAGCGAAAGTTTACAAACAATCAATGTTTACGTAACATTAAGTTAACATTGGAGGCCTTTTAATCTGTTTTTCAAAAGCTTATGACTTTTAGCTGAGATAGAATCCGGCTAAAAACCGATAATTTTTCAGGCGGAAAGGTTCAGTAAAACTGTTTAACTTCTTACTTTTGTGCCCATTCTAAATCATTACGAATACTATGTACAGAAGTCATACCTGCGGGGAACTGAACGCTCAGCAAATTGGTAATAAGGTAACCCTCTCTGGATGGGTTCAAAAAGTTAGAAATAAAGGGTTTATGATCTGGGTGGATCTTCGTGATCGCTACGGAATCACCCAGCTTATTTTTGATGAAGAGCGTTCTTCCAGCGAACTTATGGAAAAGGCAGACAGCCTGGCACGTGAGTTCGTAATTCAGGTTGAAGGGGAAGTGATCGAAAGGGAGTCTAAAAACCCGAATATCCCCACCGGTGAGATCGAAGTACTGGTTGAGAATTTCAAAATTCTGAATACTTCAAAAACTCCTCCTTTTACCATCGAAGACGATACCGATGGCGGTGAAGACCTTAGAATGAAATACCGCTATCTGGACATAAGAAGGAACCCGGTAAAGAATAAACTGATGTTCCGCCACCAGGTTGGAATGAAGGTAAGAAATTACCTTTCCAATGAAGGATTTATCGAGGTTGAAACACCTTATTTGATCAAATCAACTCCGGAAGGTGCCCGCGATTTCGTGGTTCCCAGCAGGATGAATGAAGGTCAGTTCTACGCCCTTCCACAATCTCCGCAAACTTTCAAGCAGTTATTGATGGTTGGTGGAATGGACAAATATTTCCAGATCGTGAAATGTTTCCGTGACGAAGATCTACGTGCCGACCGTCAACCTGAATTCACCCAGATAGACTGCGAAATGGCCTTTGTGGAACAGGAAGATATTCTGAACATTTTTGAAGGTCTTACCAGGCATCTACTGAAAGAGATCAAAGGTGTTGAGGTCGCCGAATTTCCAAGAATGACCTACGAGGAGGCCATGAAAAAATATGGAAACGATAAACCGGATATTCGTTTTGGGATGGAATTCGCAGAACTTAACGAATTGGCAAAGAACAAAGGCTTCAATGTATTCGATCAGCAGGAATTAGTTGTTGGAATAGCCGTTCCCGGCGCCGCTTCATTTACCAGAAAAGAGATAGATAACCTGATCTCCTGGGTAAAGCGACCACAGGTTGGAGCTAACGGACTGGTTTGGGCAAAATACAATGAAGATGGAAGCCTGAAATCTTCAGTAGATAAATTTTATTCAGAAGACGACCTGAAGGCATGGGCTCAAGCAACAGGAGCCAAACCTGGGGATCTTATCCTGGTAATGGCCGGTGACGCAGATAAAACAAGAACTCAGCTTAGCGCATTAAGAATGCATCTGGGAAATGAACTTGGCTTAAGAAAAGCCGACGAATTCGCTCCCCTGTGGGTAGTAGACTTCCCACTACTGGAATGGGATGAAGAAACCGAACGTTTCCATGCGATGCACCACCCTTTTACCTCACCGAAAAAAGAAGATTTCGAGCTTCTGGAAACCGAACCTGGAAAGGTAAGAGCCAATGCATACGACCTTGTACTGAACGGAAACGAAATTGGTGGTGGCTCCATCAGGATCCACGATAAGGAAACTCAGTCTCAAATGTTCAAATATCTTGGTTTCACTCCTGAAGAGGCCAGGGAACAATTCGGATTTTTAATGGACGCTTTCCAGTATGGTGCTCCGCCTCATGGTGGAATCGCCTTTGGTTTTGACCGTTTGGTAGCAATATTGGGCGGCCAGGAAAGCATCAGGGATTTCATCGCCTTCCCGAAAAACAATGCGGGACGTGACGTGATGATCGATGCACCTGCCAAACTTGACAAGGAGCAGTTAGACGAGTTACATCTTCAACTGAAATTATAAGAAATCACATCCCGCGTAATGCGGGATTTTTTATATTCATAGGCTAATTCCCTAAAGGTGGCAAAATTCCGTAAATCTTTGTTGCACAAGTTCCTGAACTGGAAATCCAGGAACCTTTCGCATCGCCAGTTCCTAATGATCATTAGTGCGCTTATTGGATTTATTGCCGGAATATGCGCGGTGACCATCAAGAACCTTACGCACTTTATCCAGGTGCTCTTAAAAGGAGATCCCTTCATAAGCTACCACAACGCCTATTATTTTATTTTTCCGGTTGTAGGATTATTGATTGTCTACCTCATCTTCAAATTCATTATTCGCCGGAGAATTGGGCAGGGAATTCCATCCACCCTCTACGCCATTTCAAGGCAGAAAGGGATTATGAAACGATTCCAGATGTATTCATCTCTCATAACCGCCCCAATCACAGTTGGATTTGGCGGTTCGGTGGGACTTGAAGCACCTACGGTGGCTTCCGGGGCATCGATTGGCTCTAATCTTTCCCGACTATTTTTACTGAATCAAACCTCCAGAACACTATTAATAGGCTGTGCGGCGGCAGGAGCCATGTCTTCGATCTTTAATGCTCCCATCGCAGCCATCATTTTCGCGGTGGAAGTTTTCAGTCTGGACCTTACCCTAGCATCCTTACTGCCATTGCTGATCGCTTCGGTTTCGGCAGTGCTTACCTCCTATTTTTTCTACGGAAGCGAAATTATTTTACCCTTTAAACTGGAAGATGCCTTTACCATTTCAGAGGTTCCATACTATATTTTGCTTGGGACACTGGCAGCAGGATGCTCTATTTATTTTACCTGGATTCATTTTAAATTGATGAAAACAATGCTCAGGATCAGGTCACAGATCATGCGGCTTCTAACTTCAGGATTGCTGCTGGGTTTAATCATTTTCTTTATCCCGCCGCTATACGGGGAAGGATATAACGTAGTGAATAACCTCTTGCAGGAAAATTACCTGGAGGCATTGGGTACCAATCTCTTTAACGCCTACCTGGAAAATATCTGGGTCGTGATTTTTTTGCTCACCGGGCTGGTGATCTTTAAGATTATAGCTACTTCCCTTACGCTCAGTGCCGGTGGTATCGGCGGAATCTTCGCCCCGGTGATGTTCATGGGAAGTGCCATGGGACATGGTTTTGCCTTACTGTTGAACAACCTGGGACTTTTTAATAATCAGATTTCAGTAAGTAATTTTACGTTGGTTGGCATGGCGGGACTTATGGCAGGAGTTTTACATGCTCCGCTCACAGCTATTTTCCTTATTGCCGAGTTAACTCACGGTTATGAACTGTTCATTCCGCTTATGATCACAGCAGCCATTTCGTACATGATCACCAGTAAATTTCAGCCGCATTCGGTCTATACCATGGAACTCGCGCAACGTGGCGACCTGCTCACCCATGATAAGGACCACACCATCCTTACCCTGATGAACATTTCTCAGGTTATTGAAAAGAATTTTATTCCGCTGGATATCGATATGAATCTTGGTAACGTGATACATGAAGGGGTGGTAAAATCTTCGCGGAATATTTTTCCGGTGGTAGATGAAAATCGTAATTTCATGGGCATCATACTTTTAGATGATATTAGACCCATTATGTTCAATGACAAACTTTATGACGAAGTGAAGGTCCAGGATATCATGCAACAGGCGCCGGAAATAATTGATCTGGAAAAAGACAGGATGAAAGACATCATGCAGAAATTCCAGCAAAGCGATGCCTGGAACCTGCCGGTAGTAAGGGAAGGCAAGTATGTTGGCTTTATATCAAAATCGAAAATGCTAACGGCCTATCGTAAGAAACTCATCGAGGTTACGGTCTAATCTTAGCATTTCAAAAATTAAAAAACAAAATGAACTTATTTTTAAAAATACTGGGAATAGCCATTCTTATCGCGATTGGAACTGGATTCTACTTCAGGCTTACCGGTGAAATACTAACCGGAGATCGAATCATTGGGATTTCGGTCCTGGTAAGTGCTTTTATCTTTATGCCCATCTTCCTCTATGTTCGCTGGAAAGGCAAAAGATTGAAAGACTACACTCTATCCGAAGAGAACATGAAAAAAATGAGGGATCGGGGAATTGATTAAAAGATAATCAAAAAAAATTTACAAAAAATTCTGATTTTCAGTCGATTCTAAATTTTTTACCTGTATGTTTGTGCTTTATTAATTTATTATTTTTATGCAAGGCACAGTTAAATTTTTCAATGAATCAAAAGGTTATGGATTCATTACAAACGACGACACCAAAAGAGACATTTTCGTACACGTAACCGGTTTGAATGGAGAAACTATTCAGGAAGGTGACAGAGTAGAGTACGAAGAAACAGAAGGAAGAAAAGGAGTGAACGCTACAGAAGTACGCGTGATCGAATAATATATTTTTTCTGATTACCGAGTAAAAAAGCCCCATGCAATAGCGTGGGGCTTTTCTTTTAACGCGTTTCGACTCCAATCAGGCATTTTCCTTAAGGGTTTCGCTTACACCTTTAAGCATGACCTTGGTCATTCTGGAAAGGTCAAATTCATGTTTCCAGCCCCAGTCCTCACGGGCAGCAGAATCATCTATACTAGACGGCCATGATTCAGCAATTGCCTGGCGGAAATCCGGTTCATAGGAAATTTTGAAATCGGCTATATGTTTTTTGATTTCCTCGGCAAGAATTTCTGGAGTAAAGCTGATAGCTGCCAGATTGTAAGATGATCTTACCTTTATTTTTTCAGCAGGAGCTTCCATGATATCGATGGTTGCCTTGATAGCATCATCCATATACATCATTGGCAACGCGGCATCCTGTGAAAGAAAACTGGTATATTCCCCATTCTTCAGTGCCTCGTGAAAGATCTCAATGGCATAATCGGTAGTTCCACCACCTGGCAATGTTTTATAACTGATGATTCCAGGGTAGCGTATGCTACGCACATCCACGCCAAACTTTCTGTGGAAATATTCACACCAGCGTTCTCCGGTTTGTTTGCTTATTCCGTAAACGGTGGTAGGTTCCATAATGGTGGTTTGAGGGGTTCCTTCCTTTGGAGTAGAAGGTCCAAAAACCGCAATGCTGGAAGGCCAGAATATCTTATCAAGCTTGCCCTCTCTTCCTAATTTCAGAATATGAAAAAGAGAATCCATGTTGAGGTCCCAGGCTTTCATTGGAGCTTTTTCGGCAGTGGCGCTAAGCATGGCAGCCATCAGATAAACCTCATTTATCTCATATTTCTCTACGATCTCACGAATATGGTCCTCATCAGTAGCATTCAATATCTCAAATGGTCCGGATTCCATCAACTCCCCTGCACCTTCCCTGATATCACTGGCAACTACATTTTCGTTGCCATGCATCTCTCGTAACTTCATGGTGAGTTCTGTTCCAATCTGCCCGCAAGCACCAATGATCAAAATTTTTCGCGCCATACATTAAATTTTTTGCAAATATATTTAATTATAAACCGGAAATCGCAATAATCTAATTTTCTTCGGGTTGCTTTTTAGGAATTCAACAATATGAATTTGACAAGTTAAAACAGCAAATAATCAATAACTTTGTAAGACATCTAAACCGTAACATGAAAAAATTCATCCTTTTTCTAGGCATTCTGTCAATTTTCGCTTGTAAGACTGAACAGGATGCGGAAGAATCGGCCGGGACCGTGATTGATTCAACTGCTTTCCAGGCTTCATTGAATATCGATGATCAGCAAATTGGATTAAATCCTGAAGCAAGGGATTATGCCCTGAACTGGGTAGAATATATCACAGCGCAGAACGAGATCGATAAACTGAAAAACTCCAGTGTTCGTGAATTGATGAACGATGCCGGTGCCATCGCCCAGATCATGTCTTCACTCTCGAATTCCATTCCAGACAGCCTGCGTTCAGTAGCCGTGGAAGCCAGGTTGAATGTCGTAAATACCAAAGCACAGCTGCTTCAGCAATATTCCAGAAAACAGGAACCAGATGCACAAAAGATATCTGAAACCGGCCAGGAATTATATACCGAATTCAATAATTTAAAGATTCAGCTAAATGAAATTTTCCTGAAAAGCCTGGAGGATTTTGAAAAGGAACTGGATGAATTCGAAAAAATGGAACGACAGATGGATTCAGCAGCAAATGCCAGCAACCAACAATAAATTCAGAACAATTAATCAATCACAATCAATGAAAAAATCGATTTTTATAAGCATCCTCCTCTCGGGAATCTTCTTTCTTCCAGCTTTGAACGCCCAGGTAAAATATACCGAAAAGAATATCAAAGCCGTGGAAAGGCAGGTGAATAATACTATAGGAAGCTGGCATAAAGCCGCTGCTTCCGCCAATTTTGATGACTATTTTAATTTAATGACCAAGGATGCCATATTCATTGGTACCGATCCCACAGAAAACTGGAATGCCAAGGAGTTTAAAAAGTTTGCAAAACCCTATTTCGACTCCGGAAAGGCGTGGACCTTCAAAACTCTGGATCGCAATGTTTTTGTTCATGAAAATATGGGCGTTGTCTGGTTTGACGAGCTGCTGGAAACCCATATGGGAATTTGCCGTGGCTCGGGCGTGCTCACCAAGGAAGACGGAAAATGGAAGATCCATCATTATGTATTGTCCATGACCATTCCAAATGAAAACGTAGACCAGATAACCGAAATAAAGAAGACCTTTGATGAGGAACAACTTAAAAAACTGAAGAAAAATTAAACCTTTCAGCCTCAAACCTATCTAAAATATAAATAGAACTTAATTATGCATTTACGTATCGCCCTTTGCCTGTTGTTTATTTCAGCAATAGGATTTTCACAGGAAAAAAGAGCCCTCACCCACGAAGATTATGATCTCTGGAAATCAGTTCAAAGCTCTCAGATATCCGATTCCGGGAACCTCATCATAACCGAGGTAAATACCACCACCGGCCGCGGAGATGGCTACCTGAAGATCTTCAACAGAAAAACCGGTAACAGTTCTCAATACCATAACGGCCATGACGCCACTGTTTCCAGTGATGAGAATTACATTTTCTTCCTGAGAAAACCCGATTACGAGCAGATAAGACAGGAGAAAAAAGACGATGTAAAAAAGGATAAGCAGTCTAAAGAGGCCTTTTTCATTTTCGATGTGAACCAGGGCAAATTAGTAGACAGTATACACCGGGTTAAGAAATATGAAGCTCCAGAAGAATATTCCGGCTGGGTAGTGATCGAAAAGTTCAAGGATCTGAAACCAGAAAAATCAAAAGACAGCTCCGCGACAGAAAAAAAAGACAGCCTTGCCGAACCTAAGAAAAACCTCGCACTCGAAGCCGAATATGCCCTGATCTATGATCTTAATTCAAAAATGGCTGATACCATTTTCCAGATCAAAAACTTTAAAATGGCCGAGGATGCTCCTGCCCTTTTCTATTCGAAAACCAAAGGAGAAAAGAAAGGTGATATCGGTATTTACCAATACGATCTTCGAAACCGATCAGAGAAAGTGATCGATACCGGCAGATTCGCCTATTCGAAAATTGCGGTAAGTAACAAGGGTGATCAAATGGCGTATATCGCCGCCCGGGACTCTACCGAAAATGACAGTTTAAAATTCGAATTATTTCATTTAAGAAATGATAAGTTGAATCAAATTACCGACACGCTTGGCAAGAATCTTAGAAAAGACTGGGAATTGAGCGCGGCTCAGGCACCATTCTTTTCAGAAAATGCGAAAAGACTGTTCTTTTATTCCCGTCCCGCCAGGAATTTTGATGTAGATACCACCCTTCTTGAAGAAGAAGTGCCGGAAGTAGACGTCTGGAACTATCAGGACAAGCTTATTCAGCCGGAGCAAAAAGTGAAATTAAAACAATTGGAAGATAAGGCTTACCTATCTTACCTGGATACCGAAAGTGACAGGATCGTAACCCTGCACGACAAGGAACTGGAATACCTGGAACTGGATAAAGATCGTGAGCAACGATATATCCTGGGCTATACCACTTCCCCGTACGATGTTTCCCGCTCCTGGAAATATCCATGGAGCCGTGATTTTTATATCGTAGACACTAAAAACGGAACCAAAAGACTGGCAATTGAAGAAAGTTCTGCCAATCCCGATCTTTCACCTGACGGAAAATATGCGGTGTATTTTAACCGTGATGATCAAAACTGGTATGCCCTGGACCTGGAAAAAAATGAAAAAAGAAACCTTACCGGAAGTTTGGAGATCGATTTCCAGGATGTGGAAAATGATGTTCCCGCCTCTGCGGGTTCCTATGGCTTTGGCGGATTTACCGAAGATGGAAAAGCTCTTATTTTCGACCAGTTCGACATCTGGATGGCAGACCTAGACAAGGACAAAACTCCTGAAAATATTACCGAGAACGGAAGGTATAATAATATCGTTTATCGCAGTTTAAGGCTGGACAGGGAAGATCGTAATTCGGCATCTTATTTCAAGGATCGTTTACTGGTAACCGCATTCGATAAAAATGATAAAACCGAAAGTCTGCTTCTATTGAATCCCAAAAACGGGAAAATGGAAAGCCTGCTTTCACCCGAAGGAATGGTGTTAGACGATATTGCGGTGGCCGATGATGCCGATGTACTGATCTATAGAAAAAGTAATTTCCAGAATTACCCTGACCTCTATTTGTTCGAAAACAAAAATTCGAATGCTATCAGGTTAACCAATGCAAATCCGCAGCAAAAGGATTTCAAATGGGGAACTTCTGAACCTTTTTCATGGACGGCCTACGACGGCACGGAACTGGAAGGCATTATTTACAAGCCAGAAAATTTCGATCCGAATAAGAAATATCCATTAATCACTTATTTCTATGAGCGAAGAAGCGATAATCTGAATCGATATTATTCTCCGCAGCCAAGTGCATCAGTAGTGAATATGTCTTACCTGGTAAGCAATGATTATGTGGTGTTTGTTCCAGACATCGTTTATACCGAAGGTAAGCCAGGCGAAAGCGCCTATAACTGTATCGTTTCCGGAGTAGAAGCCCTTGAGGAACTCGGTTATATCGACCAGGAAAATATGGCGATCCAGGGACAGAGCTGGGGTGGCTACCAGGTCGCTTACCTGGTGACCAAAACCGATAAGTTCGCTGCGGCAATGGCTGGGGCACCGGTTAGCAACATGACCTCTGCCTATGGAGGGATTAGATGGGGCAGCGGACTCAGCCGCGCCTTCCAGTACGAGCAAACCCAAAGCCGTATAGGGAAGAACCTCTGGGAAGGTCTGGATCTTTACCTGGAAAACTCACCATTATTCGGAATTCCGGAAATTGAAACACCCTTATTGATGATGCATAACGATGCAGATGGAGCTGTGCCTTATTACCAGGGAATCGAAATGTTCATGGGGATGAGAAGATTGAACAAACCTGCGTGGCTGCTGGTTTATAATGACGAGGCACATAATCTAAGAAAGATGAAGAATCGCCAGGATCTTTCGATCAGGATGATGCAGTTTTTTGATCATTATCTCAAGGATGAACCGGCTCCGGTATGGATGACAGAAGGCGTTCCGGCCGTCATGAAAGGAAAAGATCTTCAGTATGACCTGGAAGATAAATAATGTATTTATTGCAGGTTCTTTTTAATATATTAGCCGCGATTTTAAAAAATTAACATTAATGAAAAAGATCAATAATCTATTGCTTTTATCATTTTTAGGACTGGGAGTTTTAAGCAGTTGTAATGATGATGAAAAAAAGGTGGAGAAAGAAGAAGTTCATGGGATCAATTTGGCCTATATGGACACTACTACTTCCCCTAAAGAAGATTTCTTCAGATACGTAAACGGAGCCTGGTTAGATTCAACCGAAATTCCGGGAGACCGTACTACCTGGGGAAGTTTCCAGGAATTAAGACAAAGAACTGATGAGGATGCACTGGCGCTTCTGGAAAGTTCTTCAGAAAACGAAAACCTGGATGCTTCCAGCGACCAGGCTAAAGCCGTTTTCCTTTATAAAAGTATCATGGATACGTTGACCCGAAATGAGCAGGGTATTGAGCCGGTAAAACCTTATCTTGAGAAGATCGACGCAATCCAGAACAAGGAAGATCTTCAGGCTTTCCTGGTTGAAATGAGCAAATTTGGAAGCGCCGGATTCTTCAGTTTTGGAGTGCAGCCAGATAGAAAAGACAGCAATATGAATGCTGCCTATATCTATCCTTCCGGACTTGGACTTCCAGACAGGGATTATTATGTAGCTGATGACGCCGATTCGAAAGATAAGAGAGAAAAGTACAAGGCTTATATCGCCGAGATGCTTCAGTATCTTAATTATTCTGAAGAGGAAGCTAAAGCCGAAGCAGAGACCATCCTTGCATTTGAAACCAGCCTGGCTGAGCCTCAGCTAGACAAGGTGGAGCGCCGTGATGCCAGAAAGACCTATAACCCAATGACGGTTGCTGAACTTCAGAAGACCGTTCCGGGAATGAAATGGAACAACTATTTTGAAGGTATCGGGGCGAAAGACCTGGATACTATTATCGTTTCTCAGCCTGGATATATGGAAGCTCTTCAGCAGATCATCGCTAAGAATTCGGTTGAAGACTGGAAAGCCTACCTGAAGTGGAACCTTTTCAACGATGCAGCCCCTGCTCTAACTACTGAACTAGAGCGCAAATCATGGGAATTCTATGACAAAACCCTTCAGGGAGCTCAGGAGCAAAGACCTAGAAACGAAAGAGCGCTTTCTACCGTTAACGGGACCGTGGGAGAAGCCCTTGGAAAACTTTACGTAGATGAGCATTTCCCGGCTGAAGCCAAAGAAAAGGCTCAGGAAATGATCGCTAATATCGTAAAGGCTTACGAAAGCAGGATCAATAACCTTAGCTGGATGAGCGAGGAAACCAAGAAGAAGGCGCTTGAAAAACTGAGCACTTTTACCGTAAAGGTTGGTTATCCAGATAAATGGAAAGATTATAGCGATTTGGAGATCACCGGTCCTGAAAATGGAGGTTCTTATTTCCAGAATATGCTGAACGCACAAAAATGGAGAGTTGCCGAAAATATGGCTGAATTAGGTCAGCCGGTAGACAAGACCAAATGGTTCATGCCTCCGCAAACGGTGAACGCTTACTATAACCCAAGTTTCAACGAGATCGTGTTCCCGGCGGCTATTCTTCAGCCTCCGTTCTACGATTATAAAGCTGATGCAGCTGTAAATTATGGTGGAATTGGTGCTGTGATAGGTCACGAAATCTCTCATGGATTCGACGATAGCGGTGCTCGTTTTGACGCGGAAGGAAACCTGAACAACTGGTGGACCGATAAAGACCTTGAGCAATTCGAGGAGCTTGGTGCCGACCTTGCCGATCAATACAGTAACATCGAGGTTCTTGACAGCGTGTTCATCAACGGAGAATTTACCCTTGGTGAGAACATTGGAGATCTTGGTGGTGTAAATGCTGCTTATGACGGACTTCAAATTCATTTAGAAGAGCATGGAGATCCTGGAAAGATCGATGGATTTACTCCAGAGCAACGTTTCTTCCTGTCCTGGGCTACCGTTTGGAGAACCAAAATGCGTGATGAGGCATTGAAGAACAGGATCAAAACAGATCCGCATTCTCCAGGAATGTACAGGGCTTATGTACCGCTTCAGAATATCGATGCCTGGTATGATGCTTTCGTGATCGAGGAAGGTGATGCTATGTATGTACCACCAGCAGAACGGGTAAGGATCTGGTAATTCCAGTTTGATAATATTAAAAAAGGCCGGTAAAAACCGGCCTTTTTTGTTTTAGGTCTCGACTCCGCTCGACCTGACAGATTAATTGCCTGGAGCATTTTACTTTTCTACCTCGATCCACTTCTCCTTAGAGTCACCTCGAACCCTCCTACCTAGTGTCGCCTCGAGCGCCTGCCTGCCGGTAGGCAGGGAGTCGAGAGGTCATAATCGTGAAAAGTATAAACTGGATTAAATTAAAAGTTTAATAAAGCTTTTTTCTAACTATAACTTTTTAGTGTCACCTCGAGCGGAGTCGAGAGGTCATAACCGTGAAAAGTATAAACTGGATTAAATTGAAGACTGAATAGCTTTTTTCCTCACTACCACTTTCTAGCGTCACCTCGAGCGGAGTCGAGAGGTCATCCGGTAGATTTATTAACCCTATCTTTTATAATTCTTTGAGTGGGAAGAATTCCTGCATTCTGATAAAAGTGGAAGAAGATCGTATTCACCCTTAGCCAGTGCCAGTTTCTTTTTAGCACTCCACCTCTTGATCTTCTTTTCAAAATAGATCGCCTGTTCCACCTCATTAAAATCCTGAAGAAAAATGATCTTCACAGGTCTTCGCTTGAAAGTAAAAGATTCTTTGTCAAAGCCGGAATTGTGTTCATTAAGCCTTCTGTTTGGATCATTGGTGATTCCTGTATAAAGTAGACCATCTGAACATTCAAGTATGTAAACGAAATACTGTTTCATAACAATAGGTCTCGACTCCGCTCGACCTGACCGTTTTATATAATTGGCTAAATTCAATTATCTCCTTGCTTAAAAAGGTCATTTCGAAGTTCCGAAGGGACTGAGAAATCTAAATGCAGATTTCTCGCTTTGCTCGAAATGACTAATCTAATTAAATCATATTTCTTTCCATCTTCTAGCGAGGTCCAGAGATCAATCCTAGAAATACAAAAAAGCATCCTGGATATGTTCTATCCTGGTGCCAGCTTTGTTTTTGATGATGGCAATGATATCAAAACGAACATCCACATCCAGGTCATTTTCTTCCACATAATGATTCATGGCTTTGACAAGGCGTTTGATTTGTTTTGGCTTCACGAAATCCTGGGGATTACCAAAATCGGGAGTACTTCTGGTTTTAACTTCAGCAGCGATCAATACATTTCCTCGTTGGGCAATAATATCGATTTCGGCTTTCTGAAACCGGTAATTTCGTTCGAGGATCTCGAATTCCTTTAGCATTAGGTATTCCACGGCCAGTTTCTCGCCCTTTTTTCCCAGTTTGTTATGATCGGCCATGATGTAGCTTTTTTAACTAGACACCGTAATTTATAATAATCGATGAAACTTTTAGATCGAGAGCCTGTATTTGTTCCGGGGTTGCTTCGATCACATGATCACCATAGAATTCATTAGGAATCTCGTTCTGCGGACTCAAAAATGCCCTGATCTCACTGTTTTTCAGTCTTCCATCTTTCCAGTCAACTGCGCCACTGTAATCCCAGCCGAAGCCATAGAATGAAATCGGCGCCTTGTTCAGGGTAACCAGCTGGTCATAGGAATCCCCGATCTTTATTCCTGTTTTGGTATTCCATTTCCCGTTTTTAGTATACCTGAGATCGTGGATCTTTTTTCGGTCTTCATCCTGCCAGGTGATATGTAGCTCATCGGTAGTTCCGGGATAAAGAATACTGTAAGGCCTTTCATCGGTTCCTTCATCATAAAAATCGCTTCCTTCTTCAATATTTGCGTCGGGGAAGGCTTTGGCAAGTTCTTCAGAATCCATATTTTCAAGATTCTCCAGGGTATACTTCGCCGTGTTGCCTGCAGTAGATTTCTTAGAGGAATTACATGCAACAAAACTAATGATACTCAGAATGATCAATATTTTTCTCATTTTCTAATGGTTTGGGGTAAAAGTAAAATAGTAAATCTGTAAGCCTTTTGTGTTTTACAAGAATTTAACGCGTATTCGGGCCTCATTGCTTAACTTTGTGGCTCTTTAAAAAGGAATTAGAATAATGAACAAAAATCCTCAGAGATTTACGATTACAGCGGCCTTGCCATATACCAACGGGCCTATTCATATTGGACATTTAGCCGGCGTGTATGTTCCGGCAGATATTTATTCCCGTTTTCTTCGAATGCAGGGTCACGATGTTGCCTTTGTATGCGGAAGTGATGAACACGGAGTGCCTATTACCATCAAAGCTAAGAAAGAAGGGGTAAGTCCGCAGGATGTAGTTGATAAATACAATGGGATCATTAAAAAATCCTTTGAGGAATTCGGGGTTAGTTTCGATAATTACTCCCGTACTTCGGGAAAGACACATCATGATACCGCTTCGGCATTTTTTAAGAAGATGTATGAAGACGGAAAATTTATTGAAGAAACCACCAGGCAGCTATATGATGAAGAGGCTCAGCAGTTTCTGGCAGATCGTTTTGTTACGGGAACCTGCCCGAAATGTGGAAATGAAGAAGCATATGGAGACCAGTGCGAAAGCTGCGGAACTTCTCTAAACGCGACAGACCTAATCAATCCAAAATCGGCAATTACCGGCGCAGTTCCTACACTGAAGAATACCAAACACTGGTTTCTTCCCCTCGACCAGTATGAGGACTGGCTGAAGGAATGGATCCTGAAAGGACATAAAGCCGACTGGAAATCGAACGTTTACGGACAGGTAAAATCCTGGATCGATGACGGACTTCGTGCAAGAGCTGTAACCCGTGACCTGGATTGGGGAATCCCTGTTCCGGTTGAAGGCGGAGAGGGAAAAGTTCTTTACGTCTGGTTCGATGCACCAATTGGATATATTTCTTCCACAAAAGAATGGGCGGAACGTGAAGGAAAGGACTGGGAGCCTTACTGGAAAGATGAAAACACCAAACTGGTGCACTTCATTGGGAAAGACAATATCGTGTTTCACTGTATCATTTTTCCGGTAATGCTGAAAGCTCACGGCGATTACATTCTGCCAGATAATGTTCCGGCGAATGAATTCCTGAATCTTGAAGGAAAGAAATTGTCCACTTCTAAGAACTGGGCGGTCTGGTTGCATGAATACCTGGAAGATTTCCCAGATCAGCAGGATGTGCTGCGATATGTACTTACCGCTAATGCCCCAGAAACAAAAGACAACGATTTTACCTGGAAGGATTTCCAGGCTAGAAACAATAATGAACTGGTAGCCATCTTCGGAAACTTTATCAACCGGGTCATCGTTTTGACCAATAAATATTACAACGGAATTGTTCCAGAACCGGGTGAATATTCTGAAGTAGATGAAAAAACGATCGCAGAACTGAAAGCTTACCCATCAGTAATTGCGAGTTCGATCGAACGCTACAGATTCAGGGAAGCACAGGCAGAATTGATGAACCTGGCCAGGTTAGGAAATAAATATCTGGCAGACGAAGAGCCCTGGAAACTGATAAAATCAGATGAAGAAAGAACGAAGACTATCATGTACGTGGCGCTTCAGATCGCTTCTGCCCTGTCCATTCTAAGCGAACCATTTTTGCCATTCACTTCGGTTAAACTGAAAAATATGCTGAACCAGGCCAATTCAAATTCCGATCAGACCCCAGACTGGGATATAATCGGCACCAAAGAAGCGCTGATCCCGGCGGGACATCAAATCGGCAAAGCCGAATTGCTTTTCAGCAAGATCGAAGATGAACAAATTCAGAAACAACTCGATAAACTGGAAGCTACCAAAACGGCGAACGAAATGGAAAATAAAAAGGCTGAACCTCAAAAAGAAACGGCAACTTTCGAAGATTTTACTAAGATGGACCTTCGGGTAGGAACCATCATCGAAGCCGAAAAAATGCCAAAAACCAAAAAACTTATGGTTTTAAAGGTAGATACCGGACTGGATAAAAGAACCGTGGTTTCCGGAATTGCTGAACATTTCAAGGCTGAGGAAATCATCGGTAAAAAAGTGACGGTACTGGTCAACCTTGCTCCAAGAAAATTACGCGGAGTGGAAAGCCAGGGAATGATCCTGATGACTGAAAATGCCGAAGGAAAGCTGGTTTTTGTGAATCCCGATGAAGAAGGAGTTAAAAGCGGAACTACTATAAATTGAAAATAAACCTCACAGTTTTTCGAAACCTGTGAGGTTTTTCATTTTTATGCTAAAAATAGCCTTCCATCCCATTTATAAACACCCCTTACCCGAAGGACATCGTTTCCCGATGGAAAAGTACGATCTGCTTCCGAAGCAGTTATTACATGAAGGCACTTGTGAAGAGGAAAATTTCTTCAAACCTGAATTTCCAGACCCTGAACCTATTCTTGCTGTCCATGACAAGGATTATTTCAGGCGTTTAAAGAACCTCGAACTATCCAGGAAAGAAATACGGGTTTCCGGCTTTCCGCTTTCCCAGGCGTTAGTGGACAGGGAACAGATCATTGCAGACGGCACTATAAAAGCCTGCAATTATGCCCTTGAAAATGGTATAGCCATGAACATTGCCGGTGGTACCCACCACGCATTTACCAATCGGGCCGAAGCATTTTGCCTGCTTAATGACCAGGCAATTGGCGCGAGGTATCTTCAGGAAAAAGACTTGGCTAAAAAGATCCTGATCGTAGACCTGGACGTACACCAGGGAAACGGTACTGCCGAAATCTTCAAAAATGACGATTCGGTTTTTACATTTTCCATGCACGGAAAAGGAAATTATCCATTCCGAAAGGAAAAATCAGACCTGGACATCGAACTGCCCGATGGAACTGGCGATAAGGAATACCTGAATACACTTAAAAACACACTTCCAGATCTTATCGAAAATACGCAACCGGATTTCATCTTCTACCTTTGCGGAGTCGATATCCTGGAAACCGATAAACTTGGGAGGCTTTCCTGTACGATTTCGGGCTGTAAGGAAAGAGACCGCTATGTGCTTGAAACCTGCCATGAACTTCAAATTCCGGTTGAATGCAGTATGGGCGGTGGTTATTCTAAAGAGATCAGATTGATCATCGAGGCACATGCTAACACTTACCGGCTTGCACAGGAAATCTACTTTTAAGTATTTATCATAAATACAGATTCAAAGCGCTACTTAAAGTACCTTTTTTAGAATAAACCTGTTATATTCGTAAAGATCTACTTTATTTTTTACGAATGAAAACTCGAACGAATGCCCAGGCTTACTGGAGGGCTAATCTTAAATATCTTTTAATTCTACTAAGCATCTGGTTCCTGGTATCTTTTGGAGCCGGAATATTGTTTAAGGACAGCCTTGACGAGATTCGTCTTGGAGGATTTAAACTCGGTTTCTGGTTTGCCCAGCAGGGTTCTATTTACGTCTTCGTGATCCTCATCTTTATTTATATCCATCTCATGAACAAACTGGATAAAAAACATGGATATAGCGAATAAACCTTCAACTCCCCGAATTTAAAATTATGGATGTACAACTGTGGACCTGGCTACTGGTAGGTTTAAGCTTTGCTTTATATTTCGGAATTGCCATCTGGGCAAGAGCTTCTTCAACTAAAGATTTTTATATAGCCGGAAGCGGTGTTTCTCCACTCGCAAATGGAATGGCCACAGCAGCCGACTGGATGAGCGCTGCTTCGTTTATTTCCATGGCCGGGATCATCTCTTTTATTGGTTATGATGGTTCCGTTTTCCTGATGGGCTGGACAGGTGGTTATGTTTTGTTAGCGCTTCTGCTGGCTCCCTATCTTCGGAAATTTGGAAAATTTACCGTCCCCGATTTCATTGGAGACCGCTACTACTCCAATGCAGCACGTACCGTAGCAATTGTTTGTGCACTAATCGTATCCTTTACCTATGTAGCCGGGCAGATGAGAGGAGTAGGAATCGTTTTTTCTCAATTTCTCCAGGTAGAGATCACCAACGGCGTACTTATCGGGATGGCTGTGGTTTTGGTCTTTGCTTTTTTAGGCGGAATGAAGGGAATTACCTATACACAGGTAGCACAATACTGTGTGCTCATATTTGCCTTTATGGTACCCGCTATTTTTATATCCATTCAAATGACGGGCAATCCCATTCCACAGTTTGGGATGGGTTCTCAATTAGAAAACGGAACTTACCTTCTCGATAAATTGGATAATTTACATACCCAACTAGGGTTCAGGGAATATACAGATGGCTCAAAGTCCACCTGGGATGTTTTTGCGATCACCCTTGCATTAATGGCCGGAACTTCCGGTCTGCCTCATGTGATCGTACGATTTTTCACAGTTCCAAAGGTCAGGGATGCCCGGAAGTCGGCTGGATATGCACTTTTACTGATCGCTGTTCTGTATACCACAGCTCCAGCGGTTGCGGTTTTTGCCAGAACCAACCTGATTGAAACGGTGATGGACAAGGAATATAGTTCGCTGCCTACCTGGTTCAGGAATTGGGAAAACACGGGCCTTATTGCATGGACCGATAAAAATAAGGACGGAAAAATACAATATTCGAATTCTAATGCAGTAATTGGAAAACCCGAATTCACCGAAGCACGTGGAGCAAATAATGAACGTTTGGTTTCCAATGCCAGCAATACCGAAAATGAATTGTATGTAGACAGGGATATCATGGTGCTTGCCAACCCGGAAATTGCCAAACTCCCCAACTGGGTCATCGCCCTCGTAGCTGCAGGCGGACTGGCAGCAGCCTTATCAACGGCTGCAGGATTATTATTGGTTATCTCAACTTCGATCTCTCACGATCTTTTGAAGAAACAATTGATGCCTGAAATCACAGACAAGCAGGAACTGCTTGCAGCGAGAATTAGCATTTTACTGGCGGTTTTGGTCGCTGGATTATTCGGAATATATCCTCCTGGGTTTGTGGCTGCGGTGGTGGCCCTTGCCTTCGGACTCGCGGCAGCCTCCTTTTTTCCAGCGATCGTGCTGGGGATCTTTGATAAACGCATGAACAAGGAAGGAGCCGTTGCCGGGATGGTAGTAGGCATCAGCATCATGCTTTTTTATATGATCAGATTTAAAACCGGTTTCTTTGGCGTGGAACCGCTGCCAGCATCTGAATGGTGGTTTGGCACTTCCCCTGAAGGTTTTGGGGTGGTGGCTATGGCACTGAACATCATCACAGCTTTAGTAATTTCAAGGCTTACTCCAGCCCCCCCTCAGGAGGTTCAGAATATTGTAGAAGACATTCGTATTCCATCTGGTGCCGGTGAAGCGTCCCAGCACTAATTAAAAAAAGAAACCCTCCAGTATCTGGAAGGTTTCTTTAATTGCTTACATAAAAATCATTTTCCTAAAAGTAACAGTTCGTTGCATACCACTTCAGTGATATAGCGTTTCTGTCCGTCTTTGTCTTCATAGCTTCGGGTAGTTAGTTTCCCTTCTATCCCTACTTCTTTTCCCTTGGGAACATAATTCTCCACGATCTCGGCTGTTTTACCCCAGGCAACGATATTGTGCCATTGAGTGTTAGTGATCCTCTCCCCTTTTTGATTTTTATAGATCTCATTGGTGGCGATTGAAAACTTGGCCAGTTTCTTTCCTGATTCAAGATTAACGATTTCCGGATCATTACCTACATGTCCGATCAATTGTACTGAGTTTCTTAAAGTGCTCATAACTATAGAATTTATTGCAGTTGAAAATCATTCGTTCATTTCAACAGGACAAATGTGCTACAGCTCTTCAAGTATAGTTGTATGAAAAATATTTGTATGTGTTTACTTTCGTTTGTAAACGTTTGTAAACGATAAAATCACGAAATTTAAAGGGCTTCAGACTTTTCAGTATTTTTAGATAGGTAAGTTCTTAATAAAAGAAAGATTCGTACACCGTATTAAAAACCGATATTTTCTTTAACCACATTCCTTAAAATGAAAACCGGAATAAAACGCATTGCTTTTCTTAAAAACCAAATAATGCAATTTCAGGAAATAAAAGCATTAAATTACATCAACATTCACTGTACTAAACAGGATTTCAATCATCTAAAATTTAAAACCACTCATACCTATCAACTTCCTATTTAAAATTTCCAAGAATGAATAGACGAACATTTTTAAACTCAACGGGGCTTTTTTCCATTCCCTTGATGGCTGGATTACCTGCAACACAACTGGCTGCAAGGAAGATCAAATCATCAACTAAGTATACAATAAATTTTATCCTGGAAGGACATTTTTTTTCGCCGAAACAATATATTCAGAAATTAAGCGAAATAGAGAATGAGCATCCAATAAACGGTGACTTTTATTCCCAGGGCGGTGTGGTAGCGACCTTAGAGGAAAAATTTAAAAAAATTACCGGAAAGGAATCTGCTATTTATATGCCTTCTGGCACTATGGCTAATGAAGTAGCTTTAAATTTTCTTTCTGGTAAAAAGACAAAAGCAATTGTTCACGAAGAAAGTCATATTTACAGGGATGAAGGGGATTCTGCCCAGGCGATACATAATATTCGTTTAGTTCCTATTAAAACAACTTCACAGTCATTTTCCCTTGGCGACTTAAAAACAAAAATAGAGCAATTGGAGCAGGGGGAATCATTTTATAATGGGATTGGAGCCTTATTTATTGAATGTCCAGTGAGAAGACATCACGGTAAAAGGGTAGATTTTAACCAGATGAAAGAAATTACGGAATTTGCTCATTCCAACAACATACGAACCCATTTGGATGGCGCCCGTATTCACATGGCATCTACCTACTCCGGAATTTCTGTAAAGCAGTATGCTTCCATTTTCGGCACCATTTATATCTCCCTGTACAAATATCTTGGAGCCGCCGGTGGCGCCATGTTATGTGGTCCTGAACCTATCATAGCGCCAATGAGACATTACATCAAAATTCTTGGGGGTACCGTTTTTAGAAATTGGACCAATGCTGCCGTTGCCAATTATTTAATGGATGGACTTGAAGATCGTCTTCAAAATATGAAAAGCCAATCTGAGGAGCTGATGCGGGAACTGAATACTTTAGAAGAATTATCCATCGAAAAACCTACAGAAGGAACTAACATAGTCTTCCTTAGGTCGCAAGATATCGACCTTGAAAAATTCTCTGATATTTTAAATGCTGATCATGGTATACTAATAAATTATCCTGAAAATAGAAAAATAGAACTTCATTTTAATGAATCTATCCTACTTGATACCAATAGGAATTTTATCTCCTTGTTTAAGGATGCGATTAGAAAATCGAAATAGGTTTTTCTTTTTTATTTTAAATGAAAAAATAATCCCGTCTTATTAATCAAAGGACTCTTCACAATTACTTAAAAAATAAGGTTTGAAACTTCCAGGATTAGGAATAACGAGCTCCACTCGATAATAAATCTGGCCGGTATGAAAAAAGATAAGCCAATTTTTTATTCTCCACGCAACCAATAGGCTATAAAGGCGTCTTAATTAAAATCACTTCGAACTTAAAAATTTAAAAATGAAAAAATTAAGCGCCCTTTTCCTTGTCCTTACCAGCCTTTTTATAAGTTCCTGCGGAAGCGATGATGATGTGGACTGTAGTACCATTTCCTGTATTTCCCCGGGCATCATGCTCGAATTCATTGATAAGGATTCTGGTGAAAACTTACTGGAAAACGAAACGATCAATGCAGAGCGAATTCAAATAGAGGTTTCAGGCCTTCAGACTTCCGAAGTTGATTTTACCGAAACCGGCAGCGAAATCTTTCTTTTTATAGGCAACTGGACTAATGGAGATCATATGGTAACGGTGAACCTGGATTCAAGCCCGGTACTGGAAATGAATGTTGAAATCGAAACAAGTAGATCAGATTGTTGTTCTAGTCGCATTATTTCTGACCTAGAGATCACTGCCGGAGATTATGAAGAGGTAGACGATAGTTTTTTCCGGATCCTGATTGATTAAATTCACTTAAAAATTTAATATTACCATAGCAATTTCCGTTTCATGAGCATTGAAAATGCGTATAACGAGTGGTCTTCTCAATACGACACCAATAAGAACAGAACCCGCGACCTGGACAAGCAGGTCAGCTGGGAAATGCTTCGAGATCTGGATTTTGAATCGGTACTCGAACTGGGCTGCGGAACCGGCAAGAATACCGAGTGGCTGCGGGATAAAGCTTCTAACATACTGGCCGTAGACTTTTCAGAAGAAATGCTTTCTATCGCAAAAAAGAAGATTACCAATGAAAATATCCGGTTTCACAAGGCCGATATCACTAAGAAATGGGAATGGACATCAGAAAAATTTGACCTGGTGACCTGCAACCTCATCCTGGAACATATCGAAGATCTGCAAGTTGTTTTCGATCAGGCATTTTCAAAACTAAAGCCCGGCGGACATTTCTTTATTTCAGAATTACATCCTTTTAAGCAGTATTCCGGCACTAAGGCCAGGTTTCATTCCGAAGATAGGCTCATCGAACTGGAAACCTTTACTCATCATGTTTCAGAATATCTTAATTCTGCAACCAAAGCAGGTTTTCAGCTAAGTAAGCTTCAGGAACATTTTGATGAAGATGGAAATAAAATACCCCGACTTTTGAGCCTGTTATTTAAAAAATCATGATACCCAATACTCCAGAACCACCTTATTATGCCGTTATTTTCACCTCTATTCTGAAAAAGGATCATCCCGGCTACGAAGAAATGGCAATTAGGATGGAGGAACTGGCAACACAGCAGCCGTGTTACCTTGGGATCGAATCGGCAAGGTCTGGAATTGGGATCAGCGTATCTTACTGGAAGGACCTGGAAAGCATCAGCAACTGGAAGAACCAATCTGAACATCTGCTGGCACAGGAACTTGGAAAAACCAAATGGTATAAAAGTTATTCATTACGAATCAGCAAGGTAGAAAGGCATTACACATTTGAAACAAATTAGCTTTTTCCCAACTTTTGAAATTTATATGTAACTTACTCTCTCATAATCATTCAACCAAAATCCCTACACTTTAAATTTTCGATCATGGAAAAAGCATGTCCGGAATGCGGGGAAAAACTACGGGGCCGTACCGATAAAAAATTCTGCAGCGATTACTGCCGCAACAGCTACCATAATAAACTGAACAAAGAAAGCACTAACCTGGTGCGCAATATCAACAATTCCCTTCGCCGTAATCATCGTATCCTGGAGGAACTCAATCCAAATGGAAAAACCTCGGTTCCCAGAAGCAAATTATTATCCAGCGGATTCGATTTTGAATATTTCACCAGTATTTATACAACCAAGACCGGTAACCGTTATTATTTTGTCTATGACCAGGGCTACCTGCCTTTGGAGAACGACTTTTATGCACTGGTGAAAAGGAATTAGCATTTCTTTATGCTTGAACAGGCCTTTGCTTTTGTATCTTTTAAAAATGAGAGCTATCCTATTAATATGCTGTGTGATTATGAGTCAGGCAATTTTTGGTCAATCTTTAGATAAATATCAATGGAAGCACAGGCTTTTTCTGGTCTTTACTGAAGAAGCCGAAAGCAACTTACTTCAGGAACAGCTAAAACTCCTAAAGAAGAAGAAGGAGGAATTCGAGGAACGTAAATTGAAATTGATCCATGTGATACCTGGGAAGCAACGAGAATTGCTGCCCGTTCAAACCCAATGGCAGAATTCCGAATTATTTCAGCAAAAAAAGAAGGATTCGGGTTTTGAAGTTGTCCTGATTGGCCTTGACGGAGGCGCAAAATTAAGAGAACCAAAGATCGTTCAGCCAGAAGAAATTTTCGATCTCATCGATTCCATGCCCATGCGGCAGGCCGAAATGCGACGAAAAAACAATTGACTAAACCACTACCGGAAATTTTTCTTTCCGCTTTAAAAAGTAGAAATATAAAAGCACGATTCCCGGAAGGAGGAATATTTGAAGTAGAAAAACGAAAAGGGAAATCAATCCTTCCAACTCGTTCTGGGTAGTAACCAATAGCAATTGATCCCCGAGCGGGCCCTGGGAAAAAATAACGATAGAAACAAAATTCCACCCAAAATGGAGGCTTACCGGGAGATATAAAGACCCGGTTAATTTATAAGCATATCCAAACATGATTCCGGCAATCCCTGTAAGTAAAAAGACAGCCAGCATTTGCCCATAGTTCCCCAGGATCTCGTAACTGAACCAGTGAAAGATTCCGAAGCTGATGGCAGAAATTAGAATACCAGTACGCGCGCCCAGGTATTTCATCAAAAAATACAGTAGTATTCCTCTCCATACGAGCTCTTCGAACAGGACCGACCTGAGCGTCCAGAAAGCTGCAGTCAGCATTTCTGAAAAATCGTAAAGGGGATTGATTTCCCAATCGGCTTTCAGTAACCATAAGCATAATCCGTAATAAATTAGCCCTGCCAGGAAGGCAAATCCAAAACCAGCAGTGGCTTGCAACAGTCTTTTCCGATTCGGTTTTATTCCCAGCACCGAAGGTTTTGTTTTCGTTAGGGCGATAATTATTCCTGTTCCTATTAGGCAAATTACGATAGCCAGCATCTTTGAAATTTTCAGTCAAAATTAGGCTTTTATGCAGCATTTTTTTCCCTGAAAGTCCAGGGATATAGTAATGTCGTAAGCTTAAATTGAATTAATACGCTTAAAGAAGCCACTATGCTTTATTATCCTTAATTTTAGCTCCACTGGCCGTTGTCACCGGAATGTCGTAAGAATGGCGTAAACTAAATATCAAAATTTTCATCAGGATTGGATTTAGGAAAAGAAGAAATAGCGGAACAAGTTAAAAGATCGCGAAAGGAAAAAGGACTTACCCAGGCCGCACTTGGAGAAAAGACCGGTCTTAGCCTGAGGTCCATTCAGCGAATAGAAAATGGCGAGGTAAATCCCAGAGCCTATTCAATAAAAAAATTAGAAGAAGCGTTAGAAACCTCCTTTAAACAAAAAAATAAAGAACTTCAACCTGGGCGTTCCTCAAACCTGGCTTCAAAACTGGTGTTTTCAATTGCAAGTTTGGTCCTTATCCCTTTAGGAGCGCTTGCTTTTTTAACCCAATCGGCCCGGTTCCCGGAAACCACTTTCGAGCTTCAGGTTTTTTGGTTTATAGTGCTACTCGCCCTCAGTCTGATTCAAATTTTTATTTGGAGAAATCCAGGAACTAATTAATGATTCCATGTATTGGAGCGGAATCTTACAGCGGCTTTTAAAACATCTCGCTGACTAATCTGACCTATAAGTTTGCCGTTTTCAACAATCGGGAATCTTCTTACTTTGAGATCGGTGAATCTTTTAGCAGCTTCCAGTACATTCATATTTGCATCGATGGTAAGTACATCGGTCTTCATTCGTTTACCAACTGTTAGGTCGGTCATAGGCATATTATAATAGCGGCTGTCTGAGATCTCTTTCATACAGTCTCCTTCAGAAATGATTCCCAGTAGTTCGTTTTTTTCATTTACGATACAACCACCGGAAATACCATTTTTGATCAGTTTTTCCATTACGTCCATAATATTCTCATGTTCCCTGAAGGTGATCAGGTCTTCGACCATATAATCTCTCACCAGAATGGGCACTTCAGCAGGCTTTTCAGGCTCTGCCCTTTTTCCCATAAAACTTTTGATTCCCATCGCTTACTGTTTTGATTCCTAATTACTTAAATATACTAATTTTTGTTCTATTGCCCGGGGATTAAAAATCTTTCCTCAAAAATTTAAAAACTTGGTTAACTTTAAGATTTTTGAAACCAACCTATGAACAACAAGTTTACCGGCCTCATTGCCTTTTTGCTCATTATCATACTGGTATGGATAAATTTCAACTTCGACCAGCCATCTCCAGAACCAGATCAGGAAAAAGCCTTAACCCAATTCTCCCTTTCCCGTGCTAAGGAACATGTGAAAGCCATAGCCCAGGAACCACATTATTTAGGAAGCCCGGCCCATAGCCAGGTGCGCAACTATATTGTAGACCAGTTACAGCAAATGGGGCTTGTAGTCCAAACCCAGGAAGCTTATAATCTCAACGCGAGCGGAATCCTTACAAGGCCAAAGAACATCCTTTCCCGAATCGAAGGCAGCGAAGGCGAGGATGCTTTGGTGGTGATGACTCATTACGATTCTCAGCCTCATTCTTCCCTGGGTGCCAGCGATGCAGGCAGTGGTGTGGCCACTATCCTGGAAGGAATTCGTGCTTACCTGGAAACCAACCAAACTCCAAAGAATGATATTATCCTCCTTTTTACCGATGCTGAAGAGCTTGGTCTTAACGGCGCCGATCTTTTCATTAAGGATCATCCCTGGGCAGCAGATGCCAAGCTTGCCCTTAATTTTGAAGCGCGGGGCAGTGGAGGCACTCCCTATATGCTGCTCGAGACCAATGGAAAAAATGCGAGACTGATTGAAGCCTTTAAACAGGCTGGGGTTAAATATCCCGTCACCAATTCCCTCTACTATAGTATTTATAAAATGCTCCCGAACGATACAGACCTTACGGTTCTTCGGGAACAGGGAGATATTAACGGTTATAATTTCGCCTTTATAGACGATCATTTCGATTACCATACCGCTAATGATACACCGGAAAATCTCGATGATGAAAGCCTCGCCCACCAGAGCATTTACCTCATGCCACTGCTCGCCTATTTCAGCGATGCCGACCTGGAAGAATTATCAAGCGACCGGGACCTCATTTATCTGAATCTACCCTTTGTGGGCCTGGTGAGTTATCCATTCGACTGGATCATGCCCATGCTTATCCTGGCCATCCTGATATTCCTGGGATTGATCGTTTATGGCTTTAAAAAGGAAAGTCTGAAGGTGATGGAAGTGATCTGGGGATTTGTTCCATTGCTAATGAGCCTGCTATTCTCTGGCTTGCTGGTATGGGCCTTTTGGAAATTCTGCTTATTCATCTACCCTGAATATTCCGAAATGGAGCATGGCTTCACCTATAATGGCTACTGGTATATACCTATCGCCATTTTCCTGGCATTGAGCTGTTGTTTTATCTTCTACCACCTGGTTAGGAAGAAGACCCGGGCGGCTTCTGTGATGATCGCTCCCCTCCTACTATGGCTAAGCATTTGCACAATTTTAGCTATGTACCTTAAGGGCGCTTCCTATTTGATCATTCCGGTCTATTTCGCCCTGCTTCATTTATTCATTATGATTCGGGTGGAGCATCCAAACAGGATTCTAATGGTACTATTATCCTCCCCGGCTATATTCGTTCTACTAACACTTATTTATAGTCTTCCGGTGGCACTTGGCCTAAAAATGCTTTTTGTAACCGGCATGCTTACTAGTTTACTGTTCCTGTTCTTTTTACCGGTGTTTACCTATTTCAGGAAACTGAAGTTATTTGCCATTCTCAGTTTCCTTATTTTCAATATCCTGGTATTTATCGCCCATTTTTATAATGATTTTAATACTGAAAGGCCTAAACCAAATAGCCTGGTATATCTGAAGGATCTTGACACCAATACTGCTAACTGGTATTCCTACGACGGAATGATCGATGAATGGACTGCTAAATATTTTGGGAAAGATCCGGTAAAAAGCTCGAATGGAGAATCTAATTTCAGTAGCAAGTACGGCAGTAACTTTACCTACCGTAGTGAAGCTCCTAACATAGAGCTTCCGGAACCTTATATTCAGCTTCAGAAAGAGCAAACAGACAGTTTACAAAAACAATGGTATTCGCTTAAGATCGCTCCAAACCGAAAGGTGAACCGAATGGAACTTTATGAAACCAGAAATATCGATTTTGAAGATTTCAGGGTAAATTCGCTGGAAGCAGGTGATGTCTATCTTGGTGAGAATCGTTTTCATATGTTCAGGAAGAGATGGAGGGAACGATTGCTAACGTATTATCCAGACAATCGAGACACCTTAAGGATCGAATTCAGCATCGAAAAAGGAGATAAACCGGAATTCGTTCTTTATGAATCGGCTTATGATCTTTTTGAAAATAAAGAACTCAATGTTCCTGAACGGACCAATGAGATGATCCCGAGACCTTTTGTACTGAATGATGCAACGATATTGAAAAAAACAATAAAACTAAATTAGAAGGATGAGAATAGCAATTTTAGGTTGCGGTTGGTTAGGATTGGAACTGGGAAAACGGCTTAGGGAAGCCAATCATGAAGTGAGAGGTTCGGTTACCCGAAGAGATGGCTTGCAGGACCTCAGAAATGCCGGGATCATTCCATATCTCATCAAGGTTTTTGAAAGCGGCATTCAGGGAGATTTCACCTCTTTCCTTTCTGGGGTTGAAATTCTTATCATTGATATTCCTCCAGGACTGCGGAAGAATCCGGAACTGGATTTTGTGAAAAAGATCCAGAACCTGGTCCCGTATATCGAAAGATGCCGGGTGAACCGGGTGATCTTTACCAGCTCCACTTCGGTTTATGAAGACACCGAAGCCATGCCTACCTATACCGAAAATTCTGCGACAGATAATTCAAATAATACCGCTGTACAGCTGCATAATGCTGAATTGGTTTTGCTGAACAATACGAATTTCCATGCTTCGATCATCAGGTTTGGCGGACTCATCGGCCCCGAACGTCATCCGGTGAAACATCTTTCCGGAAGGAAAGACATTAAAAACCCGAAAGCACCCGTAAACCTTGTGCACCAGGAAGATTGCATCAACGCGATACTAAAACTGGTCGACCGAAAAACCGATAATTCCATCTGGAACCTTGTTTACCCTGAACATCCCGAAAAGGAAATCTATTACTCGAAAATAGCCACTGAAAAAGGACTGCCAACACCCCAATTTGATCATTCTGAAGCTTCAAAAGGAAAAAAGATCAGTTCACAGAAGGTCCGGAATGAGCTGAAATTCGATTTCAGGCATTCCATTTAATTAAAAAATAACCTCGAAAGGGTCTTTATATTTTATTGATTTCCTAGATAAGCGGCGGCATATGGCGACCACACCTCGTACATGGGTTCGCCCTTGGAGCTTTTTCCGGAATGGTGCCATTCACCATCCTTTACTTCATAGTCAAAACCAAGCTTTGCTCCAACCCTGCTATCATCACGGGAAAAGAATTCAATGTTTTCGCTGTATTTACCATCCTTTGCCGAGTAAGTTCCTCCACCAGACCCCATGAATTCTCCGGTAGCCGAATTAAAAGCCACCCACTGGAATCGGTCACCAGCCAGGATCTTGATGGTTCTGCGGTCACCGGGCGTAGATCTTCTCATTTCGCCGTCCCGCTGTCTTCCGGTGATCACCCAGTTTCCGGTAAGTTCGTTTTCGTTATCTGAAACCCGTTCCCAAACCTGTACTTCCTTTACATTATTGAGTTTTATCCGGTCTTCACCTTCCCAGGTCAATTTTGGATTCAGATCCACTCCCACAAGGGCCTTATTCATGGTATGGAAATCGATGGTTTCGGTATAATCACCGGTATCGTATTCACCTCCCTGCGCCCAAAGGAACGAGTTATCCTGGGTGCTTTTGGCTCCTTCAGCGAAGTAACCATCCTGGTAAATCCTGATCACTTCCTTATCTGTGATCTCCCGGCCATTCTCTTCAACAAGTTTCCAGGAGCCCTCAAGAGATTGGGCATAAAGGCCGGTATTCATTAAAATTATCGCAAGTAAAATCAATCTTTTCATAATCTATAAATATTGGTTACTTATAAATTTAAAAAGATTCTGTCCAAATTGAGTTAAAGCTTTATTAAGCTACTCTTTAGGCTCACCGTATTTATCGTATTCCGGGTAAAGGAAATTGTTATAAGGGAATCTGGTGATATGTATCTCTCTTACAGCTTCGTAAACCTTTCTTCGGAAATCTTCCAGGTTATCTTTATTCAAGGCTGAAATGAACAAGACATTTTCTCCCATTTTGTTCATCCAGGTCTTTTTCCATTCCTTCAGGCTGTAATGCGCCGAAGTCCTTTCGGTGATCAAATCGTCCTCGTCCAGCTTTTCAGGCTCATAGGCATCTATCTTATTAAATACCATAATAGTTGGTTTACCAAGAGCCTCGATCTCGGTAAGGATCTGGTTAACTGAAGCGATATGCTCCTCGAAATTGGGATGGGAAATATCCACCACGTGCAAAAGAAGATCGGCTTCCCGAACCTCGTCCAGGGTAGATTTAAATGATTCTACCAGCTGGGTAGGAAGCTTTCTGATGAATCCAACTGTATCGGTCAGCAAAAATGGCAGATTTCGTATCACCACTTTCCGAACCGTGGTATCGAGGGTCGCGAACAGTTTATTTTCAGCAAATACATCGCTTTTGCTCACCACGTTCATAAGGGTTGATTTTCCTACGTTGGTATATCCAACCAGTGCCACACGAACCAACTGGCCGCGATTTCCTCGCTGCACTTCCATTTGCTTGTCAATGGTCGCCAGCTTTTTCTTCAATAAAGAGATCTTGTCCCGAACGATCCTACGGTCGGTTTCGATCTCGGTTTCACCAGGTCCACGCATTCCAATACCACCACGCTGTCTTTCCAGGTGAGTCCACATCCCCGCAAGTCGGGGCAATAAATATTCATATTGGGCCAGTTCTACCTGGGTTCTCGCATAGCTCGTCTTGGCTCTTTGCGCGAAAATATCCAGGATCAGGCCGGTCCTGTCCAGGATCTTAACCTTCAGTATCTTTTCGACGTTCTTTTGCTGGGCAGGTGATAATTCATCATCAAAAATAACCGCTCCTATATCGTTCTCCTTAACAAATTCACGTACCTCATCCATTTTTCCAGTCCCGATAAAGGTCTTGGGATTAGGCACATCCATCTTCTGGGAAAAGCGCTTGATCACTTCACCACCGGCAGTATAGGTAAGGAATTCCAGCTCGTCCAGGTATTCCTCTAGTTTATCTTCATCCTGTTCCCGGGTAACGATCCCGATGAGAACAGCTCGTTCAAAGGATAAATCGGTTTTTTCAATCATAAATACAAAGGTAATCAATACATTACTTCGGCCTGAAAGCAGACCAGACTTCAACAAAAATTTAACTGAAAAAAGGCCCGCAGATCCTGCGAGCCTTTTCAGAATCTTTTATTTTTCTTTTTAGAACCCGAAATTGATCCCAAGTCCAAATACTTCCCTGATCTGGAAAGCTCCCACGGCATTATCGTCATAGATCGCCTGGAAAACCAGGTTAGCCGAAAGATAATCGTTTATTCCCATATCAAGATTCAGCAGGTAATCGATATCGATATTCCCTGGTTTATCGAGATAATTCGAATACAGGTTAAGGGTATGCTCCATCATCACATTTTTCAGGATTTCGTATTGAAGGTACCCGCTTAAAGAGGCACCAAGTTCGAACCTCATGGATTTACCCTCATCCACTCCAAAATAATCTCCGTCTACATAACCCGGGCGGGTGGTAAAATCTTTGCTTACAAAGATGAAACGTGCCGTAGCTGGCGCGAAATTGAGAACGAAATTCTCACTTTTCTTATACATCAAACCAGGACCGGTTTGTAGGTAAGCCGGCGACATAAAATCTGAAATTTCGGTCCTGATCGTCTCCCCGGTATCTGGATCTTCGCTAAAATTATAACCTTTATCAAACTGGGTTCTGAAATTCAGGAACCATGACCAGTAAAAATTGGTTTCCTGGATCTGCTTTCCGGCGATCGAGGTTAATTCCAGCCTGTCACTGGTCTTACGGGTGAATTCGTCATCCTTCAGCTTGGTCAATCCATAATCTGCAAAGATCATGTTGTTCCAGGTGAATTTATCTTTTTTGTAATTGAACTTATAGTTAATGGAAAGGTTACCGGCAACGCTGGAAACTCCTCCTCCCGTCCACTCATCGTTGAAAGCAGACTGGTTAAAAAGCAACTGGACGTTTCCTTCGGTTCTCCATCCGTTGGGAATCGTGTCATTCGCTTCTTCTTCCTGTGAAAAGGCCACCCCGGTACTCAATAAGATCGAAACGGCGAATAGTAAAGTTTTCTTCATACTTATTTTTTTGGTTGTTTAAATAAAGGTACAGATGAACATGCTTCACCATACATAAGGCTTTTCACAACAGGTTGGAGCTTTTTAATAATGAAAATATACGCATTTTTTGGAACAGGCTTATTTGAACAACCCTTAATAATTACCGGTTTGTCCCTGAACGCCGTCACATCAAGTTGGTCTATCACTTCCTGGTACAAATGACTTTCAAGATTTTCAAGATCGCCAATCACCACTTTTGAAGCATAAGGCTCCAGGTAAGTAGCTATAAGCATATAGGCCCAGGCCGGCACGATGGCATCTGTAGAACAATCCAGTGCCACGAACTGATCTTTGTACTGCGACCAGTCATGGTTTTTGGCCTGTTCTCTAAAATCTTTTTCTCTCAAAACAAAGCCTTCCAGAAGCCACTGGCTGATATCAAATACAAACCTTTGACCTTTTGGATAATAGTCCTCCAGGTTAAAGGTTACGAGTTTACTTTGAGCGACCCTGTTAACGATCTCTTCTGCCATAATTCTTTTTAATTATAATAATCCCAGCTCCAGCTTGGCGCCTTCGCTCATCAAATCCTGGCTCCATGGCGGATCGAAAGTAATCTCCACTTCGGCGTCCTTTACCATGTCCAGGGACTTTACCTTTTCCTCTACTTCCATAGGTAGCGATTCGGCCACCGGGCAGTTAGGTGTGGTAAGGGTCATGAGGATCTTCACATCATAATCGGTGCTTACCATTACGTCGTAGATGAGCCCAAGCTCGTAGATATCAACGGGTATTTCCGGGTCATAAATGGTCTTTAAGACCTTTACGATCTTTTCTCCAAGTTCCTGAGTGTCTATTTCCTGTTCCATTTTAATTCAGTTGAGTTTGGTACGCCACAGCATACATTTTAAGTTGTTTGATCATACTTACCAAGCCATTTGCACGGGTTGGAGAAAGATGTTCTTTAAGCCCGATCTCATCGATAAAGGCCGTATCGGCTTCAATGATTTCTGAAGGATGCTGATTGGAGAAAACCCTGATAAGAATAGCAACGATCCCTTTGGTAATGATCGCGTCACTATCGGCTGTAAAAACAAGTTTATCTCCATCCAGTTCAGCATGAACCCAAACCTTGCTCTGGCATCCTTTGATCAGGTTTTCATCGATCTTATATTTTTCGTCGATCATGGGCAGAGATTTTCCCAGCTCGATCATGTATTCGTAGCGCTGCATCCAGTCCTCGAACATTGCGAATTCGTCTATGATCTGTTCCTGTTTCTCTTGTATTGTCATAGCTTAATTTTAGGCAAAAGTACAATAAGAAGAACTGCTATTCAACATTTTCTGACAATCTTAAAATAGCCTGAACCAATGGCCTGATGGACTGCGGTGGATTGCCGTGGTCAAAGGTATTGGATTCATATACCGTATCATTTTTATGCAGTTTCAATACGGCATGGGGAGCGGCGTCTGAAGCCCTAAGATCACTGGAAACCTCCAGGTCTTTCAGTTTTTCAATATCCAGCACTTTCATAGTCTCCACCAGGCCTTCCCATTCTTCTTCTTTAAGCTTCATGCTGGACTGATCAGCATTAAGACCTGTTGAAATCACCTCAATCTCTTCCTTTGAAATATCTATTGTGGTCGAAGACCCACGGGTATACATTTCATACTGTATCTTCTCCACCTCCTCGTAATCCTGCGATGAACAACTGCCTGTGATCAGGACCAGGATGCTTAAAATCATTATTCTCGTTCTCATAATTCCTATTTATCAACTATATATTACAAAAAGAGGCGCCATTTTGGCGCCTCTTTTAAGTTTAATTAACGAAAAAATTAATCGGCCATGGTGGCGCGGAAACCTCCGTTAGTGAATACGCTAAGCATTCTTGCCTTCTGACCTTCGGTAAACATATTCAAACATGGATCATCTGAATAATCCATGAAGTTCATGGTCATATCTGCGGTTCCGCAGTTAACGGTAGGGTAAGAAGGACAACCTCTGGAAGGGCCGTCAGAATCAGGAGTATCTGCTACATAATCGGTAGCGCCACATCCTCCGTCGCCCCAGATGTGGCGAAGGTTCAACCAGTGACCCACTTCATGAGTAGCGGTACGTCCGGTTGAATATGGAGTAGTTCCAGTGAATCTGTGATCCATTACGACTCCATCAGTAGCCCAGCTACCTCCAGGGAATTGAGCATATCCAAGAATGTTTCCACCACGATAAGGCATATTGCTAACCACCCAGATATTAAGGAATTCCTGAGGGTTCACTACATCAGATCCATCGCTGGAAGAAAACTTCATACTATCGTCTGGTCTCCACTGGCGTTTTTTAGTCTTCACGCGTATTACATCTTCCAGGACGAAGCGTAATCCAACATTGCCTTCTACAGCAGAAAATTCAGCAGGGATGGTGTTTCTTCCAGGGTTCTGAAGATTGAAATCCTCATTTAATGCGGCCACCTGGTCTTCCAGTTGAGAAAGCGGGATATTCTCGCTATCGGCATTATAAAGCACATGAAAAACGATTGGAATTTCAATTTTTCCATCTGCGGCCAGACGCTTGGTGAAGCCTCCCTCCAGGGCAAGTTTAGTATGGGCTTCTACGGCAGCCATATCCTGGATCAAACCAGGATTTTCGGCGATCTTGTCTTCAAGTACACCCATGGTTCCACATTGCTCCTTGGAAATTGACAACTCCTCCTGTGGAAGCGCCATTACATCTTCTGTAGACTCCTCCTGATTTTTTTGACAGGATGCAAATACCATACATAAGGCTGATGCCAGTACGTAAATTCTTTTCATAAAAAAGGTTTGTTTAGGTTAATGTTTTTTCGACAAAATGCGAATTGCGCAATTTTCACAATTTTGTCAAAATCTCAATTGTTCGGTTTAAGCTTAAACAATTAACTGACTTTTCAAGGCATTTATTGAAAAACAGTGGCCGAATATAACCAAAGCATTAAGACATCCTTAACGCTAATGCAAACGAAAATAACGCAAAAACTTACATACGTCGATGAAACCAGTGATTTCAACGACTCAGCGGCAATGTTAAAATTTTGAATTTTTATCTAATAGATGGAAGAAACAATGCTATTGAAGCATCATTTTGGCTTTTCTTACTGCCTCGATAAACCGATCAACTTCCTCAAAAGTATTATAGAAGGAAAAGGAAGCTCGAACCGTTCCGGGGATTTTGAAGAAGTCCATAATAGGTTGGGCACAATGATGACCGGTTCTTACGGCTATGCCCATTTTATCAAGGAGAGTACCGATATCATAGGGATGCAGGCCTTCAATATTAAAAGAAATTACCGCGGTCTTTTCTGCAGCTTCACCATAGATCTTCATGCCTTCGATCTCCTTTAATTTGCGAGTGGCATATTCCAGTAATTCCTGTTCGTAAGCAGCGATCTCTCTAAAGCCGATCGCATTCATATAATCCAGGGCAGCAGCAAAGGCGATCCCGCCACAAATATTTGGAGTTCCGGCCTCGAATTTATGTGGAAGACCAGCATAGGTGGTTTTTTCGAAGGAAACAGTTGCGATCATTTCACCACCTCCCTGGTAGGGCGGCAGTTTTTCAAGCCATTCCTCCTTACCATATAAAACGCCTACTCCGGTTGGGCCACACATTTTATGAGCAGAAACCACGTAAAAATCAACATCCAGTTCCTGAACATCAGCTTTTATGTGAGGTGCAGCCTGGGCTCCGTCAATAAGAACTGCAGCCTCTTTTTTATGTGCAAGATCGATAATATTCTTAACAGGATTCACGGTTCCAAGCGCATTCGAAACATGATTCAGAAACACCAGTCTGGTCCGGTCGCTTAAAAGCTTTTCGTATTCTGAAAAAATAAGCTGACCTTTTTGATCCATAGGGATCACCTTCAGCTTCGCACCGGTCTTTTCGCAAAGCATTTGCCATGGAACGATATTGGAGTGATGCTCCATGGCCGAAACCAGGATCTCATCACCTTCCTTCAGTATCGAAGCGAATCCATTCGCCACCAGGTTGATCCCATGAGTGGTTCCCGAAGTGAAGATGATCTCGTGAGCCTTTTCAGCATTTAAATGCTCCTGAACCGTTTTCCGGGCCTGTTCATATTTATCGGTTGCTTCCTGTGAAAGCGTATGAACACCGCGATGTATGTTCGCATTGTAATTGGAATAATAATCAACGATCACCTCCATAACCTGTCTAGGGGTCTGGGAGGTGGCCGCATTATCCAGATAAACCAAAGGATAGCCATTCACCTTTCGCTTCAGAATAGGAAAATCCTCGCGGATTCTTTCCACATCAAATGTTGTAGCCTGAGTTTGCTGACTCATCCTTTTTTCGGTTTTAAATATTTTGATTACAGATTAAAGCCCAGCTCCACTCCAAGTTTGGTAGCGATAAGCTTATTGATGCGTTTCTTGACTTCAGGGATCTTCACGCTTTCCAGTACATTATTAGCAAAAGCATACATCAGCAATCCACGCGCCTCTTTTCTTGGAATTCCGCGGGACTGAAGATAAAACAAAGCCTCTTCGTCTAACTGCCCGATCGTACATCCGTGGCTACATTTTACATCATCAGCAAAGATCTCCAGCTGCGGCTTTGAGTTAATGGTAGCTTTGTCATCTGCCAGGATATTATTGTTAGCCTGGTAAGCGTTGGTCTTCTGAGCCTCTTTTTCCACGATCACTTTTCCATTGAATACCCCGGTAGAACGATCGCCATAGATGCCTTTGTAATCCTGGTGGCTTTCACAATTAGGTTCGATATGGTGAACCAGGGTATTGTGATCTACATGCTGTTTATCCTCGATTATGGTCACTCCTTTCATCGTGGAATCTATTCGCTCCCCTTTCTGATAGAAATTAAGGTTATTACGCGTCAATTTTCCGCCGAAAGAAAAAGTGTGTACTGAAACATTGCTTTCTCCCTGCTGCTCGATAAAGGTGTTATCTATCAAAGATGCAGAATCCTTATCGTTTTGAATCTTATAATAATCAACGAAGGCTCGCTTGCCTGCAAACAACTCGGTAACCGAATTGGTTAGCACGGGATGATCGGTAAGACTCTGATGTCTCTCTATGATCTGAACATGAGAATTTTCGTCCACCATGATCAGGTTGCGTGGCTGCAGCATCAGCGCAGACTCGTTCCCCGTAGCAAAATTAATGATCTGAATAGGCTTATCGGCCTGCAGGTTTTTATGAATATGAATAAACGCACCCTCCCTGGCAAATGCCGTGTTCAACGAATTAAGTCCAGTTTTTGGAGCCAGTTTGTTATAGTAGTTTTCGATGAGAGGCCGGTACTTGTCTTTGCTAAGAGCAGAAGACATCAAACAAACATCTATTTTATCATGGGTGGTTTGCGAAAGATGAGAAGAATAGATCCCATCTATAAAAACCAGGTTATACGTGTCGATATCATGAATAAGATACTTCTTGATATCCCTGTATTCCAACGCATCCTCTTTCTTTGGAAACAGACTATAGTCATGCTTAAGAATAGTATTAAGCGAAGTATACTTCCAGTTCTCATCTTTTCTGTTCGGAAATCCTAGAGTCTCGAAATCCTTGATCGCCTGATTTCGGATATCATAGATCCCGTTTTCAGCATCAAACTCCTCCTCCAGTGCAAAAAATGAGGATACTAATTTATCTTTTAATTCCATTCCATTTAAATGTTTAGGGTTTAATGCTGAAGGTTTAAAAAACGATACAACCTTCTAGTAACATTAAACTTTCCAATTATCGAATTGAAGAATCTTCAAATTTTCAAATTGATTAAACTGTTTTTTCCTGCTTTACCCAGTCGTAACCTCTTTCTTCGAGTTCCAGCGCCAGTTCTTTGCCACCAGACTTCACGATCTTTCCGTCTACCAGGACATGTACCACATCTGGCACGATATAATTCAGTAATCTCTGGTAGTGAGTAATAAGCAATACCGCATTATCTTCTCTTCTAAGCTTATTCACTCCATCGGCAACGATCTTCAGTGCGTCAATATCAAGGCCTGAATCGGTTTCATCAAGAATTGAAAGTTTCGGGTCCAGCATGGCCATCTGGAAGATCTCGTTTCGTTTCTTCTCCCCTCCGGAAAAACCTTCGTTAAGAGAACGCGAAAGAAACTTTCTGTCTATCGCAAGCATTTCAGATTTTTCACGGATCATTTTCAGCATTTCGTTTGCTGGCATATCTTCTTTTCCGTGAGCTTTACGCTGCGCGTTGATAGCTGTCTTAATAAAGTTAGTTACCGAAACACCAGGAATTTCAACCGGGTACTGAAACGAAAGGAAAACCCCTTTATGAGCTCTTTCTTCAGGATCCATTTCTGAAAGGTCTTCACCCTCAAAAGTGATCTCACCCTCGGTCATTTCATACTCCTCTCTACCGGCGATCACCGAAGACAAGGTACTTTTTCCGGAACCATTAGGCCCCATGATCGCATGAACCTCTCCCGGTTTGATCTCCAGGTTAATACCTTTAAGTATTTCCTTATCCTCTATACTGGCGTGTAAATTCTTTATTGTAAGCATTTTTATCAATTCTGAATCTGCGATTGCGCAGATGGATTAATTCTTCTATTTATTGTTCTTCTATTGTATCTTTTTCTTCCGATTCCGGCACTTCCAGGATCTCCTGAATCCTGATCATTTCCTCTAATCCTTCCTGCGACGGATTAAGCTCAATCTTCGCCTTCACCCTTACCGGGATCATATCGAAATCATCCTGCTTCAACGGCTCGATCTTTCTTGCAAGAACCCTGGACATTGAATCAACGGCCACCGCATAGACAAAATCCGCTCCGCGTAAAACCGCCGTATTGCTGCCCAGCACAAAATCGCCTTCCAGCACCTGAATACTGTCGGGAACTTTTTCGGTTTCAGGCTGATCCATTAACTCCTTTCGGTCTTCATCCTGACAGGCACTCAGTAAAATGATCGTGAACAGAAATCCTATAAATTTCTTCATAACAGTTCCTTCGGTAATTTTTTATCCTACTGAACCTTCTAATGAAATTTCAAGCAATTTCTGGGCTTCCACCGCGAATTCCATTGGAAGTTTGTTAAGCACTTCCTTACTGAATCCATTAACGATCAATGCGATCGCCTTTTCGGTATCAATCCCCCTCTGGTTACAGTAGAAGATCTGGTCTTCACCAATTTTACTGGTGGTCGCCTCGTGCTCTACCTTGGCCGATTTGTTTTTTACTTCTATGTACGGGAAGGTATGCGCTCCACATTTATTTCCCATCAACAGGGAATCACATTGTGAAAAGTTTCGCGCGTTCTCTGCACGTGGGTTTATTTGAACCAGTCCGCGATAGGAATTCTGTGATTTACCGGCAGAAATACCTTTTGAAATAATCGTACTCTTGGTGTTCTTTCCAAGGTGGATCATTTTTGTTCCCGTATCAGCCTGCTGAAAATTATTGGTAACCGCGATCGAGTAAAATTCCCCAACCGAATTATCCCCTTTCAGGATACAACTTGGATATTTCCATGTAACGGCCGAACCGGTCTCAACCTGAGTCCAGGAGATCTTCGCACCTTTTTCGCAAAGCCCTCGCTTGGTCACGAAGTTGTAAACTCCTCCTTTTCCTTCTTTATTTCCGGGATACCAGTTTTGAACGGTAGAATATTTTATTTCAGCATCATCTAAAGCAATAAGTTCCACCACTGCAGCATGCAATTGGTTCTCATCACGCATCGGTGCCGTACATCCTTCCAGGTAGCTAACGTAGCTTCCAGGTTCCGCGATCACCAGGGTCCTCTCGAACTGACCAGTTCCGGCCTGGTTGATTCGGAAATAGGTTGAAAGTTCCATCGGGCATCTTACGCCCTTCGGAATATAACAGAAAGAACCATCACTAAATACCGCCGAATTCAATGCAGCATAAAAGTTGTCTTTCTTAGGCACTACCGAACCGATATATTTTTTAACCAGTTCAGGGTGCTCCTGGATCGCTTCAGAAATAGAGCAGAAAATGATCCCTTTTTCAGCAAGTGTCTTTTTAAAAGTGGTGGTCACAGAAACCGAATCCATCACTACATCCACAGCCACACCGGCTAGCTTTTTTTGCTCATCAAGGGAAATACCCAGTTTTTTAAAGGTATCCAGCAACTCAGGATCTACCTCATCAAGGCTTTCATATTTCGGCTTTTTATTCGGTGCCGAGTAATAGGAAATATTCTGAAAATCCGGCTTTGGATACTTTACATTCGCCCATTCCGGCTCCTCCATCTTCTGCCATTCCCGGAAAGCTTCCAGCCTCCACTCGGTCATCCATTCCGGTTCTTCTTTCTTTTTAGAAATCGCCCTGACGATGTCTTCGTTCAAACCAACAGGAAAAGTCTCAGATTCTATATCGGTATAAAATCCGTACTCATACTCTTTGGTTTCGAGCTCTTTCTTTAAATCGTCTTCAGTATATGCCATGTTCTGATAATTCTATATTCAAGATTTAAAGTTCAAAATTATTTAAACTTTGTTCCCTTATAATCACTTTTTTGTAGGTAGATGATAAAACCTCCAATTTGTTTGCTCAGGGATCTCAAATCTTCCAAAAGATTTTCAATTCTTCGGAAGAAATATAATTTCTATCCCGAAGTCTGTAAAGCTGGGATCTTACTTCTCCGCAAGAGGCCTTAGCTATAGACAGAAATTGTAAAAATTCCCTGTTCCCATTTCGCTCGAAACCTTCAGCTATATTATCCATTATGGAACCTGATGCAGCGTTGATCTGATCATACAACCTAAAATCAGATTTTAGTTCCGAACTATTTCTTATTTCAAATACCTTTTTGCAAATTTCCCTGGCTTTTTGCCATACTTCAAGATCTTCAAATTTTTCTATTCTACCCATTCCTGAATTTTGAACTTTAAACCTTGAACCGGAAATTTACAGCGAAAAACTCTCCCCGCAGCCGCAGGTTCTTTGGGCGTTTGGGTTATTGAAAACAAAACCCTTACCGTTGAGGCCACCTGAATATTCCAGGATGGTTCCGGCCAGATAAAGCACGCTTCGTTTATCAACGACGATTCGCACATCGTTGTCTTCGAACACCTTATCACCTTCTGCCTGACTTTCATCGAACTTCAGTTCATACGAAAGACCAGAGCATCCGCCGCTTTTCACACCTACACGCACGAAGTGATCCTTTATATTGAATCCTTCTTCGCCCATAAGGGTAGAAATTTTATTTTTAGCCTCTTCGCTAACCTTGATCATAAGCAATAAAGATTAATTCTAAATTGGGCACAAATATACTACAAAGCATGGGTTTAACCATAGACTAAACATATGTTTTGAGAATTGTCTTATAGAGCCCTTCAATAAAAAACTCCAGCTGAATTCCCAGGAAATAAGCTCTGCTTTTTTGCCAAAATTGTGCATTTTCATTAACACCCGATTCTTATTTATATGCTTACTTTTGCACTTTAAACCGAATCACATGCTTCAGAATAGTCAGGAAAACAGGACCAACCTTTCAGAATTAGGAGAATTTGGATTGATCGATCACCTTACCGCGAATTTCAAACCCAAATTGAAATCTACAGTAAAAGCCATTGGTGATGATGCCGCCGTTCTCGATTTTGAAAACAAACACACCGTTGTTTCTACCGACCTGTTGATAGAGGGAGTACATTTTGACCTGGCCTATATGCCGCTGAAACACCTGGGTTACAAAGCAGTTATGGTGAACCTTTCAGACATCTATGCGATGAATGCTACGGCAACCCAGGTCACGGTTTCTATCGCTGTATCTAACCGGTTCCCCGTGGAAGCGCTGGAAGAATTATATTCAGGCATAGAACTGGCCGCAAAGATCTATAATGTAGACGTGGTAGGCGGAGACACCACCTCATCTACCTCCGGGCTTTTGATTAGCGTGACTGCCCTCGGAGTTGCTGAAGCTGAAGATATTGTATATCGATCCGGAGCGAAACCTAACGACCTTCTCGTCGTTACCGGCGATCTTGGCGCCGCTTATATGGGCTTACAGGTTCTGGAACGCGAGAAAGAGGTATTTAAAGCAAACCCGAATTCGCAACCAGATCTCGACCAGTACACCTATTTGATCGAAAGACAATTAAAGCCTGAAGCACGAAAAGACATTCCACCACTTCTAAAAGAGCTTGACGTGAAGCCAACCTCGATGATCGATATTAGCGACGGACTTTCTTCTGAAATCATACATCTATGTAAGAATTCCAAGGTAGGTGCTAACCTGTTCGAAGAAAAGATCCCACTCGATCCTGCTCTGATCTCTGTTTGCGAAGAATTTGAAATAGACAGTACCATGGTCACACTAAGCGGTGGCGAAGATTATGAATTGCTATTCACCATCTCGCAGAACGATTACGATAAAATAAAAGGGAATCCAAACCTGACCGTTATTGGCCATATGACTGCGGAGAACGAGGGAATGCATTTGATCACCAGGGCGAATCAAAAATTACCTTTGATCGCAAGGGGCTGGAATTCTATGAATAAGGAAGAAAACTAAGAGGCCTTGGCGAGAAAAAGTCTTTTCCTTTTCTCATGAATCTTTGCCAGGTAAGCGTTGGTTTCCTTAAATTTCGGGGTTAATCTCGCTAAAAAGCCGTCTGCAGTATCGGTCATTTCCATCCCGCACTTTGCACATTTATATTCATGCACATGGTTGGTGATGTTCTTCGATACTTTTAATTTATGTCCGAAAATACTACAGAAAACTTTTCCTAATGAAAACAAAGCAGGTTGTATTTCTTTCATGTGTAGGCTTAAATTTCTGGTTTCTAGATTTCTAAAGTATAAAAAAAAGTTAATGGTTCGACAAAAAGCGTTAATTAATCGATGAAATGCATTATTTGCATCAAATTTGATAGGTCTTCCATGTAGGAATTATGACCGTTTTTCAGGCTGAAAAACCCACATCCCGTCTTCCCTGAAATCGCTTCTATCTCCCTGATATCAAGGATTGGATCCTCTTTAGAGGCGATGATGACCTTTTGTTCTTCAAAGCTTTGGAGCACCTCAAAATAATTTGTACGAATTTTCATACCTATTAACGCCGCCTGTACATTTTTCACTTTCATTTTTAAGGCACGTGTCACTAAATCCTCAATTTGTACCTTGAATTCCCTCCTGGAATTTTCAGAATACAGATTCATGATCGCCATCCTGATATAAGCCTCCTTGTTTCGACCAACCAGTTTAACAGATCTTTCACGTATCTGCCGTTTTTCTACAGAATCTGCAGCAGGTGTAGAATTTATCAACACGATGCTCTTTACCATCATAGGAAAATTCTTTAAAAATTCCAAACTCACATAACCTCCCATACTGTGTCCCGCTATACTGATATCCTGTATCCCGAGGCTTTTTAGCACTTCATGAACAGCACCGGCCATCAGTTCCATGCTATGTACTTCTGAAATTCCTTCAGATTTTCCATGTCCGGGTAAATCTATGCAAACAACCTGCCGTTCTTTTTTGATTTCCTTAACAATTGGTTTCCAAATCTGAAGATCCTCCAGGAACCCGTGTAGAAGCACCAGCGGTCTTTTTAATCCGTGGCCGCTAACTTCAAAATTTATCTTTGCTCCTTTAAATTCTATAGTAGCCATAATTAAAAAAGCCGCGAATCTCGGAAATGATCTCCAGGAATTCGCGGCTGTATTTTATAGTTTATAAAAACCTGTAGATCAGGAATTCATCAGATCTTCAATTTCTTCGATCTCGATAGGGATATTTCTCATTAAGTTGAAAGGCTCTCCTTTTTCCTGGATTACCACATCATCTTCCAGCCTAATTCCGAAGCCTTCCTCAGGAATATAGATTCCCGGCTCCACGGTAAACACCTGGTTGGCTTTCATTGGTTCGGTTAAAATCCCATAATCATGAGTATCCAGGCCTATATGATGAGAAGTCCCATGCATAAAATACTTTTTATAGGCAGGCCAGTCCGGATTCTCGTTCTGAACATCGGCCTTATCCAACAATCCAAGATCCAGTAGTTCTGAAGTCATCATTTTCCCAACCTCAACATGGAATTCTTTCCAAAGCGTTCCCGGAACCAGCATTTTGGTCGCCTCCTTCTTCACTTTGTTAACTGAATTGTACACCTGCTTCTGCCTGTCGGTATATCTTCCTGAAACCGGAATGGTTCGGCTAAGGTCACTCGAATAATTCGCGTATTCAGCACCAGTATCAAGCAGGATCAATTCTCCCTCTTTACATTGCTGATTATTTTCGATATAATGAAGCACGCAGGCATTCTTTCCACTGGCGATAATTGGCGTATAAGCAAACCCGCGGGAACGGTTCCTGATCATTTCATGATAATATTCGGCTTCTATCTCGTATTCCCACACACCCGGTTTTACAAAGCCAAGTGTTCTTCTGAAAGCCTTTTCTGTAATATTACAGGCCTTCTGCATTAATTCCAGCTCTATAGGATCTTTTACCGATCTCAATCTTTGCAGAATTGGATTCGCTTTTGCCACCTGATGAGCCGGATATTTCTTCTTGCACCACTTAATAAAACGCTCGTCCCTGGTTTCGGTTTTATGAGCAGCGCGATAATGTTCATTGGTGTTGAAATAAACCGTATCGCATTGCGTCATGACCTCGAAAAAGATCTTCTCGAAATCCTTCATCCAGTAAACCGTTTTCACCCCACTTACTTCAAATGCATCTTCCTTGGTAAGCTTGGCTCCTTCCCAAACTGCGATATGCTCATTGGTTTCGGTTAAAAAAAGGATCTCCCGGTGCTTTTCTTCCGGCGCATCCGGAAATAGAACCAGGATGCTCTCCTCCTGATCTACTCCACTCAGGTAAAAAAGATCCCTGTTCTGCTGAAAAGCCATGGTACTGTCGGCTCCAATAGGGTAAATATCGTTGGAATTAAAAACCGCAAGACTGCTCGGCTTCATTTGTCGCATGAAGTTTTTACGGTTCTTTATAAAGAGTTTTGAATCAATTCTGTCATATTTCATAATAAAACTTTTCAATTTTTTCAAAATTAAGGCATTTAAGCTCAATTGCCAGAAAAGGAAATTAAAATTTCAGTTAATCCGGGGTTTTGCTATTTTAGAGCACTCACTAAAAATCTTATGAAGCAACATCACAAATTTTTCAGCCTGTTACTCTTTTCAGTTTCTCCATTATTGGCACAGCAACCAGCAACTAATGGAACCGCTCTAAAAGAATCTCTTCAGAAAAAGGAAGAACGAACCAATAGTTCGATCGTTAAAAATATTCCATTAAAAAACATTGGACCAACCGTCATGAGCGGAAGGATCGTGGATTTCGCAGTAAATCCAGATGATCCAACCGAATTCTATGCGGCCTATGCAACGGGAGGCGTCTGGTACACCAATAATAACGGGACCAGTTTTACCTCCATTATGGATAACAGTCCAACCCAGAATGTGGGCGATATAGCAGTGGACTGGGATAACGGAACCATCTGGGTAGGAACCGGAGAAGTGAATGCTTCCCGGTCATCTTACGCCGGAATTGGCCTGCTCAAGTCGAATGACAAGGGAGAAACCTGGGAGTTCATGGGATTGCCAGATTCCCATCATATCAGCCGAATTCTTATCAACCCTCAAAATCCACAGGAAGTAGTGGTAGGTGTCACTGGACATTTGTATTCTTCGAATAAGGAGCGCGGAATTTTTAAAACCACCGATGGAGGAAAAACATGGAATAAAACCCTGTTTATCGACGAGAATACTGGAATCATTGATGTGGCTGTAAATCCTGACAATTACCAGGAAATGTACGCCGCAGCCTGGGACAAAGACCGTAAGGCCTGGGATTTTCGAGAAAGCGGTAAGAACAGCGGCATTTACAAAAGCACCGATGCCGGTAATACCTGGAGTCTTATCTCAACAGAAGGCTCTGGTTTTCCTACAGGAGACGGAGTTGGAAGAATAGGCCTGAGTGTCTTCAATGATGATATTGTCTATGCAATAGTGGACAATCAGGACCGAAGAAAGGCCGAAGACAAAAAGGAGGAGAAAAAAGAAGGTCTTCAGAAAGATGATTTTAAGAACATGGAACGTTCCGAATTTCTGAAACTTAAGGATGATGAGTTAGAGAAATACCTTCGTTCTAATAACTTCCAGGATAAGTATACCGCAAAATCGGTTAAAGATATGATCAGAAAGCAGGATGCCGATCCTGAAGACCTGGCGCTATACCTGGAAGACGCTTCCACCGCGATGTTCGACACCCCGGTGATTGGTGCTGAAGTCTATAAAAGTACCGATGGCGGAAAAACCTGGAAGCGAACCCATGAAGACTACCTGGACGACCTGTATTACAGCTACGGGTATTACTTCGGAATGGTGCATGTGGATCCACAGGATGAAAATGCCATTTATATATATGGAGTGCCAATTCTAAAATCTAAAGATGGCGGAAAGAGCTTTACTTCCATCGACGCGCAAAATGTTCATGCAGATCACCATGCTCTATGGATCAATCCGGAAAGAAGCGGCCACCTGATCGATGGTAATGACGGGGGGATCAATATTTCCTACGATGATGGCGAGAACTGGACCCTGAACAATTCACCTTCAGTAGGCCAGTTTTACACGGTGAGCATAGACAATGCAAAACCCTATAATGTGTATGGCGGGCTACAGGATAACGGAGTTTGGGTTGGACCTCACACTAACGAAGAAGGAGTTTCCTGGAATGCTTCAGGAGATTATAATTATAAAAGACTGATGGGCGGCGATGGTATGCAGGTGGAGATCGATTCCCGCAACCCGGATATCATTTATACCGGGTTTCAGTTTGGATCCTACTTCAGGATCAACAGAAAGACCGGGGAACGGAAATACATTCAACCAAAACATGAATTAGGAGAAAGCCCATACCGGTTCAACTGGCAAACGCCTATTTTGTTATCACCGCATAACCAGGACATCCTTTATCTGGGCGGCAATAAACTAATGAGAAGCATGGACCAGGGAGATACCTGGACCCCAATTTCAGAAGATCTTACCGGCGGTGCTCGTAAAGGCGATGTACCTTACGGCACACTGGCCATGATCAGCGAATCGCCATTTCAGTTCGGACTGATCTATACCGGAAGTGACGATGGACTCATTCATGTTACTAAGGACGGCGGCGGAAGCTGGACTAAAATAAGTGATGATTTACCTCAGGATCTTTGGGTTTCCCGCGTGATCGCTTCAGAACACGAAAAGGAACGCGTATATGCTACCCTAAATGGTTACCGTTGGGACGATTTCACTCCTTATGTATATGTTTCAGAAGACTATGGCCAGAACTGGAAAAAGATCAGCTCCAACCTGCCCTTATCACCGGTTAATGTGATTAGAGAGGATCCGCACAACGAAGATGTACTTTATCTGGGAACCGATAATGGATTGTACGTATCTATGAATCGTGGAGAAAGCTGGGAGCCTTTTAGCACCAATTTACCCAACGTAGCGGTTCATGATCTTAGGCTACATCCAGAAGAGAACCACCTGGTAGTGGGAACTCACGGTCGCTCAATTTACCTGGCAGATATCGCTCCTGTTTCCAAAATGAACAAGGATGAAATGAAAGATGCGTTAAGTCTTTCTGCTGAAGAAAGCATTCGATTCTCGTCCAGATGGGGTAACTCCTATAACAATTGGATGGATCCTTACCAGCCGGAATTAGGCTTCACCTGGTATGCCGCCAGGGAGGGAACTGCAAAATTCACCGTGAAGACCGAAGAAGGACTAAAACTTCAGGAATTTGAACTCAAGGGAGATAAGGGATTCAATACCGGTAAATACGACCTGAGCATCACCGAAAAAGCTTCCAAAGAACTCGAGAAAAAAGATGAGAAGCTAAGAATAGGAAAGGCAGAAGATGAGAAATTCTATATTCCGAAGGGTAAATATATCCTGGAAATAAACCAGAATGGAAAATCTGCTACCACCAAATTTGAAGTGAAGTAATGAGCGATTACAAAAGTTTTGAAACTGAACGACTTTTGATCAGGCCGGCATCCATCGAGGATGCCGGTTTTATTCTGGAGCTATTTAATTCTCCTAAATGGCTGCAATTCATTGGGGATCGTAATCTTAAAACCGAAGAAGACGCGCGGAAATATATTGAAGATGTGATGCTTCCGCAGTTGAGATCTCATGGTTTTTCGAACAATATCGTCATCAGGAAAAGCGATGGCAGGAAAATGGGAAGCTGTGGCTTATATGATCGAGAGGGGTTGGAAGGAATCGACCTGGGTTTCGCCTTTCTTCCCGACTATGAAGGAAAAGGATATGCAATTGAAGCAGCTTCAGAAATTGTAAGAGCAGCAAAAGAAGAATTTGGGATCGATCGTCTGGAAGCGATAACTCTGGAAGAAAATGCGGGCTCAAGAAAATTGTTGGAAAAACTGGGTTTTGAACTTAAGGGAACTATTAGGATTCCCAATGATCCTGAAGAACTGATGCACTACAAATTAGACCTGTAAATTCATTCGTAAAGTCCCAGCCTGTTCCTTAGTCGCCTGTTGTCTTTTTGAAGTTTATTGATCTGCCTTAAAAGATGGCTGATGGCTTCCAGGCCTTCCATATTGATATCCAGATCCTCGTGTAAGCGCATCATTTTCTCGAATTCGCTCAATTGTTCCTGAGGGATATATTCCACTTCTTCAATTTTCACGATCTCGATGATGCCGCTTTCGAACAACGAACTCACGAATTGATGTTCTACTTTATATCGTATGCAGATCTCTTCGGTTGTGATTAGGTCTTCCCTGTTCATAAGCCTGTTTTTTGAAGTTGCTGGAATAATTTTTTCTGCTCTTCCGTCAAATCTTGGGGTATCCTGATCTTGTAAGTAACATACAGATCGCCAAATTGATTGGGTTTTTTATACTTCGGAAAGCCCTTGCCGGAAAGTTTGATCTTACTTCCGTTCTGAGTACCTGGTTTCACCTTCAGTTTCACGCGACCATCAAAGGTTTTCACCTGGATTTCTCCGCCAAGGACCGCGGTTGTAAGGTCTATTTCTTCTGTTGAATACAGATTTTCCTTTTCTCTTCGGAAGGAGGTATCGTTTAGAATATTGAAGGTGATATACAGATCACCTTTGGGACCTCCCTGAACTCCAGGACCACCATGTCCCTTGATCTTAATGGTCTGGCCATTTTCAACCCCGGCAGGTATGGTTAGCCGAATATTTTTTCCGTTAACGGTAAGCGTATGCTTACGGCTTTCAAATACATCGCTAAGCCTTAACTGAAGCTCAGCATTATAATCCTGCCCCTTGAAATGCCTGCCACGATGGGCGCCCTCTGCCCTGGCTCTTCCACCAAACATCTGTTCAAAGAAATCTGAAAATGTATCATCATCAAAACTACCGGAATAGGAATAAGACTGGCCACCACCAAAACCACCGCCGAATCCGCCACCGCTCGCAGTCTGCTGCCTTTTGGCTTCTTCAAATTGTTCGGCGTGCTTCCAGTCCTTACCGTATTCATCATATTTCTTTCGTTTTTCCGGGTCGCTCAACACCTCGTGAGCCTCGTTGATCAATTGAAACCGCATTTGCGCGTCCTTGTCGTTAGGATTTAGATCTGGATGGTACTTGCGCGCCAGTCTTCGGTAGGCTTTTTTAATATCGGCCTTGGTAGCCGATCTGTCTAATTCTAGGAGTTTGTAGTAATCTATAAATTCCATTTAATCAAAGAATTTTAAGCTTTAAACACACCTGAGTCCTGTTCTTTTCGTTTTAACTGACTTTCGATAAGACCTATCTGGCCCAAATGGTAAATATCATGGTGCACCAGACCTTTAATAAGATGTTCATAGGTATAATCTTTCCCATGCACCTGTTCATTAAGAAAATCATCGTGATCGATCTTCTCCAGGATTGCATAGATCTCGCTTTGCGCCGCGACCAGATCTCTTTTTAAGTGTTCCCATTCATCACGCGTCTTCACCTCGATGCTGGGCCAATCCCACTCAGAGTCTGTGTCAACATGAAAAGTCTTCTCTTTTTTTAACAGCCTGATCGCGTATTTTTTCCAGGTGATAAGATGCCCTAGTATTTCTGCCACGCTATGAGAATCTGGCACACAGGTCTTATAACCTATTTTATAAGGAACGTTCTCCAGTTTTCTCATAACCGATTGTCCGTACCAGGGTTCTCCCTCAAAAGTTTCGGATAGCAACCTAATGAGCTCGTTAATTCTCTTTTTCATGGCATCATGATGAAACCGAAAATTACAAAAATGGGTTTTTAAGTGCAGTTAAGCTTTTGCCAAAAACCGGCAATAGGCTTTTTCAGGATGCAAATTTAGAAGTATCCTCAAGCCACTAGAATTCAAAAGAATCAACAAGACTTAAAGTACTTTAAACTAGTTCTAAATTGACCTTAAAAAGACTGTCAAAGTTTGTTAAAAAAAAGAATGAAGTGTATTTTTGCTCCGCTTTATCAAAATAATTCATACAATTTATGGCGAAATCTGCGCTTTTAAAGTCATCACTGGCAAAAAAATACTGGATGGCTTTCACCGGCCTTTTTCTGTGCCTGTTTTTAGTAGGACATCTTTTCGGAAATCTTCAACTCCTTATTCCTGTAAGTGAAGGAGCTAGAGACCAGTTTAATGAATATGCTTTGTTCATGACCACCAATCCTGCGGTGAAGGTATTATCCTATCTTACGTATTTTAGTATCATCTTTCATGCTATTGATGGGATCATACTTACTATTAATAACCGAAAGGCAAGGCCTACTGGTTATGTAAGTTTTAAACCTTCTACCAACACCATGTGGTCTTCAAGAAATATGGGGGTTTTAGGTACTATCATCCTTGCGTTCATCGTGGTGCATATGGCGATGTTCTGGGGCGAACTGAAGTTTGGAGGACTGGAAGATACAGTCTACACCACAGAAAATGGCCAGGAAGTAAGGGATCTTTATACGCTTACAGTTAAGACATTTCAGGATGCCGAATATGGTTTATGGTGGGCTGTTGCCTATGCTTTAGCCATGGTTGCAATAGGTTTTCACCTTTCTCATGGATTTTCCAGCGGATTTCAGTCACTAGGAGTGAATCACCCGAAGTACAACGGGTTCATTAGAAAAACAGGATGGGCTTTCGCGATCCTGGTACCTCTGGCATTTGCCGTGATCCCTTTTTATATTCACTTTGTACTAGAAAAAATTTAAGCTATGGGAACATTCGAATCAAATACACCTAAAGGCCCATTGGCAGAAAAGTGGACCAATCATAAGAACAATATAAACCTGGTTAACCCGGCCAACAAACGTAATATCGACGTGATCGTTGTGGGAACAGGACTTGCCGGGGGTAGTGCCGCGGCAACTCTTGCTGAACTAGGCTATAATGTAAAAACATTCTGCTACCAGGATTCTCCTCGACGAGCACACTCTATCGCTGCCCAGGGAGGGATCAACGCAGCCAAGAACTACCAGGGCGATGGAGATTCCATCTACCGACTATTTTACGATACCATTAAAGGTGGAGATTATCGTTCCAGAGAAGAGAACGTTTATCGCCTTGCGGAAGTTTCTGGAAATATCATCGACCAGTGCGTGGCACAGGGAGTTCCTTTTGCCCGTGAATATGGTGGTTTGCTGGACAACCGTTCTTTTGGTGGGGTTCTTGTTTCGAGAACATTCTACGCAAAAGGACAAACAGGACAGCAGTTATTGCTTGGAGCATATTCCGCAATGAACAGACAGATCAATCGTGGTAAGATCAAAGCCTATAACAGGCATGAGATGCTGGATATCGTTAAGGTTGATGGAAAGGCTCGTGGAATTATCGCGAGAAACCTCGTAACCGGCGAACTGGAAAGACATTCAGCTCACGCAGTAGTGATCGCTTCAGGAGGTTACGGAAACGTATTCTTCCTTTCCACCAATGCGATGGGAAGTAACGTTACCGCCAGCTGGAAAATACATAAAAAGGGAGCTTATTTTGCAAACCCTTGCTTTACTCAGATTCACCCAACCTGCATTCCAGTATCGGGAGATCATCAGTCCAAGCTAACACTGATGTCTGAATCTCTACGTAATGATGGTAGAATCTGGGTTCCGAAGAAAAAAGAAGATGCTGAAGCTATTAGAGCCGGAAAGAAAAAACCAACCGAGCTTTCAGAAGAAGAAAGAGATTATTACCTGGAAAGAAGATATCCGGCCTTTGGTAACCTGGTGCCTCGTGATGTGGCTTCCAGAGCTGCCAAGGAGCGTTGTGATGCTGGTTTCGGGGTAAATAAAACTGGAGAAGCTGTTTATCTTGATTTCAGCTCAGCTATCATGCGTTATGGTAAGGAGGCAGCTACTACCCAGAAAATAGACAATCCTTCAGACGCGAAAATAAAAGAGCTTGGAAAAGAAGTTGTAGAGGCAAAATATGGTAACCTGTTCCAGATGTATGAAAAGATCGTGGATCAGAATCCATATGAAACTCCAATGATGATCTATCCGGCCGTTCACTATACCATGGGAGGTGTTTGGGTTGATTACAACCTTCAAACCACCATTCCGGGATGCTACGCGATTGGGGAAGCAAACTTTTCAGATCACGGAGCTAACAGGCTGGGTGCTTCTGCCTTGATGCAAGGTCTGGCTGATGGATATTTTGTTCTACCATACACCATTGGAAATTACCTTGCCGATGATATTAGAACCGGAGCGATCTCGACCGATACGCCAGAGTTCGAGGCAGCTGAAAAAGAGGTTCGTGAGCGAATTGAAAAACTGGTCAATAATAAAGGGACCAAATCTGTAGATCATTTCCATAAATTGCTTGGAAAGATCATGTGGAACAAGGTTGGAATGGCCAGAAATGAGCAGGGCCTAAAAGAAGCGATCAGCGAGATCAAAGAACTTAGAGAAGAGTTCTGGAAAGATGTACGTGTACCAGGATCGGCAGACGAAATGAATGCCGAACTTGAAAAAGCAGGCCGAGTGGCCGATTTTTTGGAGCTTGGTGAACTATTCGCCAAGGACGCACTTCACAGGAATGAATCCTGTGGTGGTCATTTCAGGGAAGAATACCAGACCGAAGAAGGGGAAGCCCTTCGTGATGACGAGAACTTTATGTATGTAGCAGCATGGGAATACACCGGTAATCCTTCAGAAGCTATCCTGCATAAGGAAGAACTCAACTATGAGAATATAGAAGTAAAAACAAGGAGCTATAAATAATTTGAGAATTTGAAAATTGTTCAATTGAATTGATTCATTTTCAAATTTTCATATTTTCAAATTGAAGATATGAACCTTACACTTAAAATATGGCGTCAAAAGAACGCTAACGCAAAAGGAAAAGTTGTTACCTATCAGGTTTCTGATATTTCTCCAGATATGTCTTTCCTTGAAATGATGGATGTTCTTAACGAGCAGCTTATCGAAAAGGGAGATGAGCCGGTAGCTTTTGATCATGACTGTCGTGAGGGGATTTGCGGATCCTGTAACCTACAGATCAATGGTGAACCTCACGGGCCAGACCGTGGAGTTACTACCTGCCAGCTGCACATGAGAAGATTCAAGGACGGCGATACCATCGTTATTGAACCATTCAGAGCCAAGGCATTTCCAATCATAAAAGACCTGGTTGTAGACCGCAGCTCTTTTGACCGAATTCAACAGGCTGGTGGATATATTTCTGTCAACACCTCAGGAAACACCCAGGATGCCAACTCTATTCCAATTGAAAAGGATAATGCAGATATGTCTTTTTACGCTGCTACCTGTATTGGATGTGGAGCCTGTGTAGCTGCCTGTAAGAATGCGAGTGCGATGCTATTCACCTCAGCCAAGGTAAGCCAGTTCGCGCTGCTGCCTCAGGGAGAAGTTGAAGCCGATCGCCGGGTTCTGCAAATGGTGGAGCAGATGGATAAGGAAGGTTTTGGGAACTGTACCAATACCGGGGCATGCGAGATCGAATGTCCAAAAGGAATTTCCCTGGAGAACATCGCCAGAATGAATCGCGAATATCTTAAAGCAAGCCTTAAGTAAAATTAACTTTTGTTTAATCAAATAGGAAGAACCCGGGCTTTGCAGTCCGGGTTTTTTTATGCATTTTCATTGAAAATTAACCAACATGCCGGACCTAAGTGTATCTTTTTCAAAGTTACCTAATACTAGCCCCAGCATTTTTTCCGTGATGAGCCAGATGGCAAACCAATATAAAGCCATTAATCTCTCACAGGGATTTCCGAATTTCGAAACAGACCAGGAGTTAAAAGACCTGGTTACCCAAGCCATGAGGGACGGATTTAACCAATATCCTCCCGACGCCGGAGTACTGGATCTTCGGCGGGAAATAACCAAAAAGATCGAATCTTTATATGGCAAAAAATACGATCCAGAGACCGAAATAATTGTGACTTCGGGAGCTACCGAAGCGCTCTTCGATGCTATTTCGGCATTCGTTTCAAAGGGAGATGAAGTCATCGTCCTCAAACCAGCCTATGATAGTTATGAACCCTGTATTAAACTAAATGGCGGCAAACCCGTACTCGTTCAGCTAAAGGGTGAAAATTATAAAGTTGACTGGCAGGAAGTAAGGGATTCTATTACTCCCAGAACCAGGATGATCATCATCAATACCCCTCATAATCCAACCGGCACTGTTCTTACCAAAGAGGATATGCAGGAACTGGAAAGCATATTAAAGGACACCGAGATCATTCTCCTTAGCGATGAAGTTTATGAGCATTTGATCTATGATGACCTGGAACACCAGAGTGCGTCCAGGTTTCAGAATCTTTCAGAAAGAGCCATTGTTTGTGCGTCTTTCGGGAAGACCTTCCATAATACCGGATGGAAAACCGGTTATTGCGTGGCTCCTGAAGAATTGATGCGGGAGATCAGGAAAATACATGAGCTTACTGTGTTTTCGGTGAACCACCCTATGCAAAAAGCCTATTCCGAATATCTAAAAGACCCTACCCATTACCTAAAGTTGAATTCCTTTTATCAGAAAAAAAGAGATTATTTCCTGAAGCTTATCCGGGATTCCAGATTCAGGTTTACAGCCTCTTCCGGAACCTATTTTCAGCTTCTGAACTATTCCGAAATTTCTGATGAAAGTGATGTTGATTTTGCCGAAAGACTGGCGAAAGAACATAAGCTGGCCTCAATTCCGGTTTCTGTATTCAACATCGATAAAAAAGATCATAAACAACTAAGGTTCTGTTTCGCCAAGACCGATGAAACTTTAGAGCGAGCAGCCGAAATCATTTGTAAACTATAAGATGAGTTTCACAATTAAGATCAAGGGTGAGCATTTTGTGCTTCATCCAACTGGCGCAGCTTACTGGGTAGAACAGGAAGTATTGCTTATTGCAGACGTTCACCTTGGAAAGGTTTCTCATTTCAGGAAGCATGGTAGTGCGGTCCCGGTAGAGGCTATCAAGATCAATTTTAATAAAATGGATCTGCTCCTAAAAGAATTCGATCCGGAACATGTGGTGTTCCTGGGAGATCTTTTTCACAGTTCCATCAATAAGGAATGGGATCTTTTCAGCCAATGGGTGACAAGCAACAATAACCAAATTCATTTAATCGCCGGTAACCACGATATCATTTCTCCACTTTTATACGAAGACCTGGGAATTTCGGTTCACGATCTGGTAAAAGTAAATGGATTTAAATTAACTCATCATCCAGAAAGCGATGCGGAGGCCTTCAACATTTGCGGACATATTCATCCCGGCTATAAAATGAAAGGTCCTGGAAGACAATTATTGAAACTGTCTTGTTTTTTCCTTTCAGAAGATCAATTAATTCTTCCTGCCTTCGGAGAGTTTACTGGTAATTACTTTATGGATCCTGGAGAAAAGGAGCAGATTTTTGCGATCACCGGAAAAGAGGTAATTTTAGTGAACTAAATTTTACCTCCTATGGTCAAAAAACTAGCTGTTTTTAATCTGTTTTCCGTTATTCTAGCCATTATCCTGAATTTTTTCGCGCAGACCGGAAGGATCAACGGAACCACTGTTGGTGAGTTAAGCGACAAATATTCCAATCTTTTTACTCCGGCCGGATATGCATTTTCCATATGGGGACTTATATATTTATCGCTGCTGGCGTTTAGCGTCTTTATGGTCTACCAGGCCTATAACCACGGAAAATATACCGATTTCATCAAGAACACTTCCGGCTGGTTCATCATTGCCAATTTGGGAACCTGCCTCTGGCTGGTAGCCTGGCTCTATGAATACATAGCCATTTCGGTCATAATCATGTTCCTGATCCTTGCTAAATTACTGAAGATCGTGATCAATAATAATATGGAACGCTGGGATGCGCCTATACAGGTAATCGCTTTTTACTGGTGGCCTATCTGCCTGTATTCAGGCTGGATCGCGGTAGCCTCTATCGCCAATATGGCCTCCTACCTGGCCAAAGTTGGATGGGATGGGGCGATCTTTACCGAAGTAGAATGGACGGTGATCATGATAGGAGTAGCGGTGATCATCAATTTGTTGATGATCTGGCTTAGAAATATGAGGGAATTCGCGGCTGTAGGCATTTGGGCTCTTATTGCGATCTATGTAAGGCATAACGGAAGCGAAGATCTAATCGCCAATACGGCAATTGCCGGCGCGATCCTACTCTTCCTGAATGTCGCTTATCATGGCTTCCTGAACAGAAAGACCAACCCGATCTCCAAATTGCTCAATTCAGAATCTTAATTTTTGAATCTTGAACTTGAAATCTTGAATCTTAAATCTGGAATCTTGAATTTTTAGACCATCGCCTTGATATCACTTGCCCAGCTTGGATAGGAAAAGATCATTCCCTTAAGGGTTCGGCAATCCAGTTTTCCGCACATCGCCATCACGAACATATTGATCATTTCTGAAGCCTCGTTGCTTAACAGGTGTGCTCCGAGGATTAAACCGGTCTCTTTGTCCACGAGAGTCTTATATGCATAATAGGAATCGTTGATGCGCTTCGCATTGAACCATTTTGGTACATTCTTCATTTCTACTTTGAAATCATAGCCTTTTTCGCGAGCCTGTTTTTCATTCAGGCCTACGGAAGCAAGGTTAGGAATCGTAAATACAACCGATGGCTGAGGAGGATAATCCACTTTTTTTGCCCGGTCTTTATTCAGGATATTGGCAGCAACGATTCGTGCTTCCTGGGAAGAAAGCGGGGTTAAAGGCAAACCTTCGCTGGCCGAAACATCTCCGCAGGCATATACGTTTTTATTGGTAGGGCTCTGCAAATGCTCATTCACAACCACCCCTTTTTTATTGAATTCCACCTTTCCTTTTTCAAGGTCCAGTTCGTCTATGGCGGGGACACGTCCGGCACAATTGACCACCATTTCGGCTTTTAAGGATATTTCCTTCCCTTCCTGAATGGCTTTGACTCTGTAATTCTTTCTCAGTTTTTCAATTTCGGTTACCTCGGCATTAAAAATGAATTCGATACCGATATCTTCCGAAGCCTGCATGAGGTAATTCACCATATCTTCATCGAAGTTGTAGAGGGCTCTGGAAACTGTATCTACCACCGTAACCTTCACTCCGCATCTCGCGGCAATATGCGAGAATTCCATTCCAATATAACCTGCCCCGATAAAGATCATGGATGCTGGTAATTCTTCCAGCTCCAGGAAATCATCGCTTACAATTGGCAAATGCCTACCCGGAATTGGTAATTCCAGGGGCTTCTGACCGGTAGCGATCACTATTTTTTTGGCTTTTACGGTCTTCCCTTCTACTGAAAGGGTATTTTCATCCAAAAATTTAGGGGACTGGTGGTACATTTTGATACCCAGTTTATCCAGATCCTTTTCGGTAGCAGCCGGTACCGCAGAGGTGAATTTCTTTTTAAACTCCATGAGATCTTTCCAGCTGAATCCGGGCATGTTGGTGATCCCATTTCCCTGCATTTTCCGGGATCGTTCCAGGATCTCTGTAAGTCCAACCAGGACCTTTTTAGGATCGCATCCCCTGTTGGCACAGGTACCTCCAAATTCCCGGTTATCGGCAATGGCAACTTTCAGTCCTTCGGCCACGCATTCCTTAGCTACACTTTTCCCGGCGGTCCCGGTCCCTATCACGAAAACATCAAATTCCTCGAATCCCATAGAAAACTTTCATTTTGAGTGAAAATACCCAAGATTTCAGGGAAACAGCGTTAGCAAAATGGTAAAAAAGCTGAAATGCTATTTAATCGTTAAAAATTCCTGATAGAGTTGTAGGGCTTTTTCCTTGAAATTATCTTTGCGGCAATGAGTACTAGTCTTATCGCCAAGAGTTTTGCACAATCCCCGCTGCAGCAGGAATTGCAAAATGCTATTGCCAATTCTGAAAAATCTGATCTAAAATTACATCTGAAAGGCTTGGTTGGTTCAGCTCTTTCTTTTGTGGTTGCCAATGCTTTCAAGGAAACTGAAAGACCTTTCCTCATGATCTTTAACGACAAGGAAGAGGCAGCCTATTATTTGAATGATCTCGAGCAGTTGGTTGGCGAAAAGAATGTGCTCTTCTACCCCGGAAGTTACCGCAGGCCCTACCAGATCGAGGAGACCGACAATGCCAATGTACTGCTTCGGGCCGAAGTGCTTAACCGTATTAATTCGCGGAAGAAACCGGCCCTCATCGTGACCTATCCCGATGCCCTGTTCGAAAAAGTGGTTACGAGGAAAGAGCTGGATAAAAGCACCCTGAAAATAGCCGTTGGTGACGAACTTTCCATAGATTTTGTGAACGAGGTACTATTCGAATACCAGTTCAAACGAGTGGATTTCGTGACCGAACCGGGCGAATTTTCGGTGCGTGGTGGTATTATCGACGTGTTCTCTTTTAGCCATGACGAGCCTTACCGGATCGAATTCTTTGGCGACGAGGTAGACAGCATTCGAACCTTCGATGTGGAAACCCAGCTTTCTACCGATAAAAAGAAAAAGATCTCGGTCATGCCGAATGTGGAAAACAAGCATCTGGACGAGACCAGAGAAAGTTTTCTGAAATACATTTCTCCCAGGACGGTGGTTTACATCAAAAACCTGGACCTGCTTTCAGCTTCAGTCAATAAACTATTTAAAAAGGCGGAAGAAGCATTCAAAGGACTTTCAGAAGATGTTAAACACAGCAAGCCGGAAGAGCTTTTCTGCAACGAACAGCTGCTGAAGAAACAGCTGCTGGATTTCACCGCCGTAGAGCTCAGCAACCAGGCATACCTGAAACCTGAGAAGCAGCTTCAGTTTAATACAAAACCACAACCTTCTTTTAATAAACAATTCGAGCTCCTGATCGAAAACCTGATCGAGAACCAGGAAGCCGGATATACCAATTTTATATGTTGCGTAAGTGAGCAGCAGGCGAAGCGTTTTCATGATATTTTCGACGATCAGGAGAAAAAGGTAAAATATCAAACTCCGGTTTTTTCGATGTTTCAGGGCTTCATCGATGAAGATTCAAAAACGGTTTGCTATACCGATCACCAAATCTTTGAGCGCTATCATAAATTCCACCTGAAGAACGGTTACGCCAAGAAACAGGCGATCACCTTAAAGGAACTGACTAACCTAGAGGTTGGGGATTATGTGACGCATATCGACCACGGGATCGGGAAGTTTGGCGGACTTCAGAAGATAGACGTGGAAGGCAAAAAACAGGAAGCCATTAAATTAATTTATGGCGAACGCGACATCCTGTACCTGAGCATACATTCCCTTCACAAGATCTCGAAGTTCAATGGGAAGGACGGGAAACCGCCAAAGATCTATAAACTGGGTAGCAACGCCTGGAAGAATTTAAAGAAAAAGACCAAAGCAAGGGTCAAGCATATCGCTTACGACCTGATCAAGCTTTACGCAAAGAGAAGGCTGGAAAAAGGATTTCAGTATGACCCGGATTCCTATTTGCAGCATGAGCTGGAGGCTTCCTTTATGTACGAAGACACGCCAGATCAAAGTTCGGCTACCGAGGCGGTTAAAAAGGATATGGAAAGCGAACGCCCTATGGACCGGCTCGTTTGTGGGGATGTTGGCTTCGGAAAGACCGAGGTCGCTATTCGTGCTGCTTTCAAGGCCGTGGATAATAATAAACAGGTTGCTGTCCTGGTGCCAACAACCATTTTGGCGTTTCAGCATCACCAGACCTTTACTGACCGGCTGAAGGATTTCCCGGTACGTATCGATTACCTGAACAGGTTCAGAACCGCGAAGGAACGAAAGGAAACCTTGCAGGACCTCGAAGAAGGGAAAGTGGATATCATCATTGGAACCCACCAGCTGGTGAACAAATCGGTTAAATTCAAGGATCTTGGATTGCTGATCGTGGACGAAGAGCAAAAATTTGGAGTTGCTGTAAAGGATAAACTGAAGACCATCCGTGAAAATGTAGATACGCTTACCCTTACTGCGACACCTATTCCAAGGACCCTACAATTCAGCCTGATGGCGGCGAGGGACCTTTCCACCATTACCACTCCTCCACCCAACCGCTACCCGATAGAAACGCATGTGGTAAGGTTCAACGAGGAAGTCATCAGGGACGCTGTCTCTTATGAAATTCAGCGTGGCGGACAGGTTTTCTTTATCCATAACCGGGTGGAAAATATTAAGGAAGTTGCCGGGATGATCCAGCGATTGGTGCCAGACGCCAAGATCGGCGTGGGCCACGGGCAAATGGAAGGAAAGAAACTGGAAAAACTGATGCTGAGCTTTATAAACGGTGAATTTGATGTACTGGTTTCAACGACTATCGTGGAAAGCGGATTGGATGTTCCGGATGCTAATACGATTTTCATCAATAACGCCAATAATTTTGGACTGTCTGATCTTCACCAGATGCGCGGACGTGTGGGACGAAGCAATAAAAAAGCATTCTGTTACTTTATCACCCCGCCTTATTCGGCAATGACCGAAGACGCCAGAAAACGGATCACCGCCCTGGAACAGTTCTCAGAACTTGGAAGCGGGTTCAATATCGCGATGAAGGACCTTGAGATCCGCGGTGCGGGAGATCTTTTAGGAGGAGAACAAAGCGGTTTCATCAACGAGATTGGATTCGACACCTACCAGAAGATCCTGAACGAAGCCATCGAAGAACTGAAAGAAAATGAGTTCCGCGACCTATATGCCGAAACCGAGGATGTGGAGCAAAAGGATTTTGTGAAAGATACCCAGATCGACACCGATTTTGAATTGCTGTTTCCTGACGATTACATCAACAACATTACTGAACGTCTAAACCTTTATACCAAGCTCAATGAGCTGAAGACCGAAGAGGAGCTTCAAAAATTCGAGGCAGAGCTGGTTGACCGTTTTGGTGAATTACCAACCCAGGCAGTGGACCTCTTGAACTCGGTACGCATCAAATGGATCGCTTCCCATCTTGGACTGGAAAGAGTGGTAATGAAACAAGGTAAATTTGTGGGATACTTTATTGCTGACCAAAAGTCGAGATTCTATCAAACAAAGAATTTCACCAGGATCCTGCAGTATGTGCAATCTCATCCGCATACCTGCAAGATGAAGGAAAAGCAAACCCGAAATGGACTTAGATTACTGCTGACCTTTGAAAAGATCACTTCGGTGGAAAAAGCGCTGAAAGTGTTACAGCCATTGGATTTCAGGAAACAGGAACAACCGGAAATTAGCTAATTAGGTATTAAACCAAAAATTACTTCGACAACTGGTAATTGCTTACCAAAACAGAGGCCGAAATATTCAGGTTCTTTTCCAGTTCCCTGATCATGTCTACTGTAAGCCTTTTCTTCCTGTTCAGAATTTCGGAAACCCTGCTTTTACCCCCGATCATTCCCACTAAATCCTTTTGTTTCAAATTCATCTCTTCCATTCTAATCTTGATGGCTTCGATTGGGTCTGGAGCCTCTATTGGGTAATGTTCATTTTCGTAATTTTCAATCATCATAGACAAGATTTCTGCCTCATCTCCTTCTGCACTATCGGCCGGAGAATCAAATATCACTTCAAGCCGTTCTAAGGCTTTTTCATAATCCTTTTCAGTTTTTATAGGTTTCATTGCCATAACTAAATTTAAATCTCGTTTGCGTCAATATTATCATATTCCGAATGAGTTCCGACAAACCTGATAAAAGCCCATTTTCGCTCAAAATTGAATTTCACAATCAGTCGATATGAATTCCCCTTTATATTGAAAACGACTCGGCTTTTCTTTAATATACTTGCATTGGCAAATGTGGCTTTAATATCGGTTGGGGATTTCCAGTTGGAGCTTTTCGCAATTTCATACCAGGTTTTTAAATACTGTTCCGAGTCGGGATACCTTTCCCAGAAATTCCTTAAAGCTTTTTTAGAAATTATCCTTTTCATTAATCCTGTTACAAAATTAATAAAAGTTCTCTATTAGCGAACTTTTGAAATGAAAGCTTTTATAGAAAATTCTTATTTGAATTATTTTCCATGCTCTTTTTAATCAATTTTAAGTCTGAAATTATCCAGATCATAGGTTGTGGTCTTATCTGGTGCAGAGCCTAAATATTGAAAAGCGAGCCAGACCTTACCCTCCAGGCAGGAAAGGTTGATCTTCGAAGTCGTAAAAATGGTGGAATTCCGGTTTGAAGGCCCCAGCGGGATCTCGGCATCTACAGGAATCCATGTAGCTGAACGAACATCACCTGTAAAATCCTGGCTTATATAAACCTTCAAGAATAGACCGTTATCATAGGAAGAGCGAATATCGAAACTCAGTTGTTCATTTTCTGTTTCTGAAAGGTTTATCTCCGGCGTTACCAGCCAGGCTTCCAGCGGACTTTCCAGGGTATTATAGGCCGAAATTCTTAGAACGCGATTTCCGCTAACAAGAGTAGGCTTGAATTTGGTTTCACCGCCGCTAATATTTTCATTGGTCCAATCCCTGGAATTCAAAGTGGAATTTGAGGTGACCCCTTCAAAATTCTCTTCAAATAAAATTTGCGAGCCTTCTGTCCCAGGATCAGCGCATTCAAGGAATTCAGGATCGCATCTTTCACCATCCATCATCAGCTTATCCGGAGTATTCAGCATGATCACATAGCGTTCATCGAAAAAATCCCTGGTGAGGATACCCTCAACACTTCCCGATCCCTGCGGAAGCAACAACGACCTGAAATTTGAAAAAGTGCTGGTGCTCAACAAGATCGTTTCCCCTGTTTCACAACTTTCAAGCTGCCTGAGACCATCGTATTGATCGGCAGGATTGGAAGCAAAGGAAAATACCTGGTCCTGCTTTACCAGGTTCCGGTCGAATTGAAGATCGTCAATTTTTACATACAGATTTTTCAGGTCAGGGTTCAGGTCTGAAATATTGATGGATAGCGGACTAATTTCAGCTATTTCTTCCGTCCTGATCACATGATCATCGATAAGAGAATTTGGCAGCGCAATCACATCTCCATGTTGTTTCATCCCCAGTTGAAGCACACCGTTATTATAGCCCAGGCTCAGGCCATCCAGCTTTACAAAAACTTTTCTCCCAAAATTGAAGGTTTCGAACAGGGAATTGTCGTCCAGCAAAATCTGAATCCCTGCGACCGGATTACTGGCCTTATCCTGTATGATGAGTTCTTTATAAAAATTCCCGCCGGCATCGCTGGATATCACATAGCCCGTGAACCATGCATTTGTATTGCTGAATGTGAAGACCTGTCCCGTTTGGACATTGAAGTTTCCCTTTACTGCTTCAATACTAGTTAGTTCACCATCAAAATTGATCTCAACAGGCTTCATTTCTGGCAGATCAAAATCATCGGTTTGTACGCAGCCGGAAAACCCAAAAACAATCAGTATAAATACTCCAATAATGATTCGTTCTTTCATCTTCTTAAAATCTAAAATAAACATTCGCAAAAAAGCTCGTCCCCTGTCCATACCAGTATTTAGGCGCAAACAACGGCATATCACGGTCTTTATCGGTCTTTAAACTTCGATAGTTGGCATTCCGCCCCTGCTCAAAACCTCCACTTTTATATAGCACATTAAATATGTTGTTCAGGCTGAAAAAAGTTCCGAGGTAATTGCCATTGATCCTCCAGGATTTCCCTCCAACCGCATTCACCAGGAAATAATCATCGAACTGTTCCTGGCGGAGCAATGCCCTAGCGACCTCAGAGTCATACTCATTCAATGGCAGGCCATCATAATCCAGCTGAAAATTGGTAGTCCTGGTAAGCGGGTTGATATCGATAAAAGCTCTTGAAAAATAGTTGAGGCTGGTCGCGAACCACCAGAAATCCCGATCGCGATATTCAAAAGCGATCTGCCCTGCAGTTTGAGGCCCTCCGGGAACGTGATAATTCTTCAAACTGGCCCTGCCGTAATTAATCGTTTCTGAAAGCCCTGCTGAACTTACCAGCACATTTGGATTACTGGCATATAAATATTCTCCAAGGCTCAGGACGGCCTTTAAAGTGATGCTTTCGGTCACGTAGGTCTCACCTCCAAGCTCCAATCCATAATTCAGCCTGTCCAATCCTGTTAAAACCTCCTGAACAAAAGCCGTGGTATTTTCTCGTTCCAAGCCGGAAAGTCCTTCCGCGAAATAATAGGAAACTTCAGTGGAGTTATTTATCTGGCTGAAATAACCGGTTACGCGGAAATTCACTTCGGTATTCCTATAGCGAAAACTCAGGTCTCCCGTATTTATGATCTCTTCGGAAATGCCGGGAACCAGGAAATCATTCTGCCGCGGATTGATAAAGACATTTCTGAAGGCCGGTGCTTTGGAGAAATGAGCAGCATTCAGCTCCAGGTTATGCTTGCCCGAAAATTTGTAAACTCCACCGCCCTTAAGGCCATAATTAAAGAAATCGGCAGAAAGACTATCGCCCAGGGAATTATCAGGATATACGCCATTCTGATAATAACCGGTGCGGGAATAATTCAGCATCCCCAGTCGGCCGGCAAGGTACAGGTCCATTTTCCTTCCCTGGTATTGTACCTGAGAGAAGAATTCGGCATCCCGCGCAGAGATCTCGTAATTGTATTTATACGTATCTCCTTCGCCAACTAACCTGTTCAGATTTAAAAGGTCGCTTTGGGCAGCAAGACCAGATTCTTCACCAGGTTCATCCTGTACAAAACTATCTATATCCAGAAAAGCCTGGCCTCCAAAAAGATCATTGATCCTGGCGAAATGATGACTTTGCAGCCGGTTTGCCCGGAGACTCGAATTCAAAATAAAGCGATCGCCAAGCTTCCAGTTCAAAATGGAACTAAATGAAATTTGTTTATCCTGGTTCACATCTTCGGAAAGTGCATAAATACTATTCAGTCCATTTTCGGCAGCTGTACGATTCGCCTGGTATAAGGTATTCCAATCGAATTGGCCAGTGGCCTTAATCGATTTCTGCGCACGGAAAGCCGACTCAAAATTCTGACTATCCTCGAATCGCAGAAAATAACTAGGCAATTTTTGGTAATAAACAGGGTCGGGATTCTGTCCACCACCTATAAAGGCTAAATGGCCATTCAGCTCATATGCTGTGGTTCCGCCATAATCGATGCGAGAATTCGCCACTTCCCCGAATTGATAAGCGAGGTTCGTGCTTAGGTCTATGGTTTCAGAAATATTCCAGTTGTGATTCAGCATCAATACTGGTTCTTTGATAGTTCTCATCCTGGAATTCCTGATCTCGTCATTCTGCAATCCCCAGTACGGATTGTAGGTTCTACCTTTTAAATCAAAAACCTCCTGGGTCATCGGCGCTGAACGTCCCCGGGTATTAGGAGTATACATACCGCTGAAATTAAGAGCGTGATTCTCGTTCAGCTTTTTTTCAACTGAAAGAAAAAAGGAATTGGCGTCATAAAGGGTTCCGTCCATATAGGCTTCTTCGGCAAACCTTCGACCTACGGAAAGGGCGTAATACCAGCCATTGCTTTCCTCGCCACTGGCATAAGTGGCCATGATCCTACCGGTATAACTTCGGTTGGAAGCAGCAAGGTTGATGCGGCCACCTTTCTGATATTTAGAGGCGCGCATGATGATATTTGTTGTTCCACCCAGACCACCAAACTGGTAATCATTTGGCGAGATCCCGTTGCTGAAAACCTGGTTCCGCTGAACATCATTAAGTCCGCCCCAGTTGCTCCATTGTGGCCTTCCATCGCTATATTTATTCATTTCGATGCCATTGATGAGAAGCTTCCCGTATTCGGCACCCAGCCCGCGAGGACGGAAAAAAGTCTGACTAAAATCAAAAGAGGCCGCATTCAGGAAGACATCACGGCTGGATTGGAGGATACCTGAGATATTGTCGAGTTCGCTTACGGCTTCCAGCAGTTCAGCTTCGGTAAGGCTAATGATATTCTGCTGCCTCATTTCAAAAGCAGGATCGGGCTGAAGGTAAATGACTCCGAGTTCTTTACTTTCAAGGGCGGTCCTTACCGGCAGGCGTTTCAGAATATAACCGGTCTTGTCCATCCGAAGAATAACTTCAGCAGAAAAACCAGGATCGAATTCCAGAAGGAATGATCCATCAGATCTAGAAAGGGTCTCTACAGGGAGACCGTCTATCGAAACTTTTACCAGTGGTAGGGACACTTCTGTAAAGGCATCGGCAAGTCGACCGCTAATGGTGACCTGCTGAGCCCACGCCTGCATTGCTAGAAGCACACAAACGAAGGCCGGAATTAGCTTTATACGCATCGCGTGGCCCCAAATTAAATTTTATGAAATGTTTTAAACCAAATATATACAATTATCTTATTTTCAGTGTTTTAAAATTTTATTAAAACTAACGGTATTGAACAAAATAATTAACCAGTTATTTATCCTGTTATTCCTACTAATTACTCTTAAGGTTCATTCCCAGCAAGACAGGAATTTTGAAATACAAACAATCGCATTTTACAATGTTGAGAACCTTTTTGATACAGAAGACAATCCGGATATTTTTGATGATGACCGAAGTTCCACGGGTAAGGATAAATGGGACGAGCGAAAGTACCGGGATAAAATTGAAAATATCAGCAAAGTACTATCAGAGATTGGGACAGACCAGGCAGGGCAGCCGCCTGCAGTGATCGGCTTATGCGAAATAGAAAATCTTGGTGTTCTGGAAGACCTCGTCTCTCACCCCAATCTTAACAATTTTAACTACGGAATCATCCACTTCGATTCGCCCGATGAGCGGGGGATAGATGTTGCTCTGTTGTACCGAAAAAAGGTTTTTCGTCCGCTGGAATACCATCCGCGTAAATTGTTGATCTATGAATCTGATAAAGCTGCCAAGCGTGATTACACTCGCGACCAGCTGGTGGTAACCGGGTTATTGAACAACGAGGAGATCTCTTTTATCGTAAATCACTGGCCTTCCCGAGGCGGCGGGGAAGCGAGAAGCGCTTATAAAAGGGAAAAAGCTGCGATGCTGAATCTACGCATTGTCGATTCCATTAAGCGAATAGATCCAGATGCCAGAATCATTAGCATGGGAGATTTCAATGATGACCCAACCAGCAGGAGCTTTAAAAAGATCCTGAAAACCCAATCAAAAAATGATGAACTGGAAGAGACCTACTTATTCAATCCCATGGAGAATATGCTGAAGAACGGACAGGGCAGTTTAGCCTATCGCGACACCTGGAACCTGTTCGACCAGGTTTTTATGACTTCCAACCTAATAAGCAATCAAGGTCAGGGCTGGAAGTTTTATAAAGCCGGGATCTTTAATAAACCATACCTGGTAACTCAAACCGGAACGTTTAAGGGGTACCCCCAACGCACTTATGGATACTCAGGTTACGAAGGTGGGTATAGTGATCATTTCCCGGTTTACATTTATTTGATAAGGCCTGTAGATTCAGAGTGAACCTAACAAAAAATCCCCAATGATTGGGTCTTTTCAATTTAGATAACCTCTCGACTCCGCTCGAGGTGACACTGAAATGATTGATACTAGAAGCTGAGAGCAATTTTTTAAATTGTTGGATTTATACTATCAAATTAACCCCATTAACCTAAACCATATTTCGGCATCCAGAGTCTTTTACTGAAAATGTTTTACCGCTCGGGGGGACACTAAAGGGTATTATAATTGTTTCTCACCAATCTCAAGATTTACTATAGAAAAAAGCCTCAAAATGGGGCTTTTCAATTTAGATAACCTCTCGACTGCGCTCGAGGTGACATGGAAATACTTTAAATTATTATATTCTTCTCAGGGAAAGGTCACGCGCTGAATGATGAACTGACAAAATATCTACACGATTTTCATTAATTACTTTATAAATAATCCTATAACTGCCTTCAATAAGCTCCCTGATATCATTACGCTATAATTCAGGAACAATTTTACCTGAAAAAGCCTGTGTTTTTAAGATTTGGGTTCGAGACTTCTCAACACCTGAAGTTGAGCGTATTTTCTAGAGTCTCTGGAAATATAATTATAGATAGACTTAAGATCATCTCTGGCCTGGATAGTCCAATTTATTTGAACCATTTTTCCATTTCTTTATTCAATTCAATTTCAGAAATAATTTCACCATTATCAGATTGCCTTTCACCTATCTCAACCTTTTCTATCAAAACTAAGCGTTCTATCAATTCATCTATTGAGAAACTTTCAGGTAGATGTTCAATCTGTTTTATAAGAGAATTTTTGGTGATCATTTTTGAATTCATTTTCTATATGTAAGATACGATTTTATAAAAATAGCAAGCCTTTTCAGACTAATAAAAAAAGCCCCAAAATGGGGCTTTTAAGTTATATAACCTCTGGCCTGCGCTCGAGGATACATTTTATAATAAGATTCCTAGAACCATGCTGCCCATGGAATTCTCGAAAGCATTACGACCAAAGCGAGTCCGTAGAAGATAGCCAGCATTTTGAACTTAGGCCTTGAGGTCAACTTCTTTTTATGTTTAGAATATCCTATAGTGATCAGCGCGATGGCAATGATCATCATTAATGGATGTTCCACATTATAAAGCCTGAGTACAGAATCTCCCATCACTCCGCCCATTCCTTCCTGTGCCCACATGCTGAAATATGGAGTCAGGAAATAAAGAACAATTCCTATTAGCAATTGGATATGGCTAACGATAAGTGTGAACAGGGCGATCCTGAAATTGGTGGCTGAATATTCCTTATTTGTGGCAAAACCTATAATGCCGTTAAAACTTGCAATCAGAAGCATAAAGAGCACCAGGTATGCCCACCAGGAATGAATAAACTGAACCGTTTCGTACATGATATTATCTTTTTTAAACGTAAGCTAAAATACTAAATCAAAATTGGATTATTCCCAACGATTTTCTGCAGCATCTCCTCCCCAGATGATGGTAGCCAGGTATGGATTATCTATAAACGGATTTCGGTTCCCCTGAGCACCCTGGATAACGTTATTTCTCTGAATTTCGAAATCCGAAACCGGATCTTCGCGGTTCCATTCCAGGAACAGCTCCAAACCACCTACGGTCTCAAAATCTTCTTCATATCTCAGATTCACGTACATAACCATTCGGGCAACGTCCCCTCTCCAGTCTTCACCAGGGAAGAAAGAATCACCATTGATCAATTTATAATCCCCGCTTCCGTTAGTATAGGGGTAATTAGAACGCATTTCATTGATCTCAATATCTGCCGATCTCATATGGTGCATATCGTTTTTGGCCTCTTCAGAATCCAGTCTGGATTGAGGATAGATATGCTCTGTATTGAAAGTTTCCCATGCATCCTGCGTGGATCCTTCCCAGTACTCATCTTCTGGCCTGCTTTCACCGGAATACATCAGGATCACATTATCAGGATTATCAAGGTCTTCATCGGCGTCATACAGATAATCATGCCTCTCATAATAATCCAGCCTGTTGGTGTGAGTAACGGTTACAAAATCTGATAAGGCATCATATAGCAAAGCAGGATCTTGAGAAAAGGCAACTCCTGAATAATACGACTGCAAATAAGTCGGAATATTGAAACTTACCGGTTCAACCACGTTTACCGTTACGGTCGCGGTGGCACAACTCGCATCGGCATCATCGTCACATAAGGTATAAGTAAAGGTATCCTGACCTTTATATCCGGAAACCGGGGTATAAACCACCGCAGTTCCATCTTCACTTATTACCACCGTTCCCGAAGTTTGCGCATCGTCTAATGATACGATCAAAGAACCATCTACTACCACATCATTGTCAAGAAGATTTGTAATCGTAAAACCGGTGCTGGTATTGCTTATTACAATACTATCGTCACTAGCTGAAGGATTACCTTCATCGATCACGTTAATAGTTATGGTAGCTGTTGAACAATTAGGTGTTTCATCGTCGTCACAGATGGTATAGGTAAAGCTATCTTCACCTGAAAATCCGGTATCTGGAGTATAGGTAAGTGAACCGTCTTCATTTCGGGTTACAGTTCCATTAGCGGCCTCTCCCACTTCAGTAAGTGTAGCGTTATCTACGAGGTCATCATTCTCCAGATGATTGCCTATGGTATATGTTTTATCTTCTTCGGTTTGGTAGGAATCGTCAACAGCAACAGGAGAACCTGCATCTCCCACATTAATGGTAACTAATGCTGTTGAACATCTATCAGAATCTCCAGGAACACAAAGGGTGTAACTGAATGTATCTTTTCCTATAAAATCTGCCGGAGGAAAATAGCTTAAAGTTCCATCACGGTTATCCTCAACTCTTCCTCCTTCGGAAGTTTGGGTATCAAAATCGGTGATCCTGGCATTATCTATCCTTGTATCGTTCTCAAGAAGCCCGGCAATTTCAATAGAAAGTTCCTGGTTTTCAACTGCGGTTAGATTATCTTCAGTAGCAACCGGCATCTCGGCCTGTTCCTTTGGCGGTGCAGGTTCCTCTTCAGTGCTACATCCAAGGGCTATAAGAATAAGACTCAGGTATAATAATTTTTTCATAGTAAAACGTTTGGGCCTGCAAATATCGTTTAAATCAGGCAATTAAAAAACCTCTTATCATAGCTGATAAGAGGTTTTTGTTATTTATTGAGAAAACAGGTGATTACTGTACAAAAAGTACCCATTCACCATTTTCCTTGATCACATACATATCTTCTGTGGTATTAGTACCATTATAGATATCGTACGTGAAAAGGTATTTTTGTCCTTCTTCTGCATCAGGAGCTATTTCATCAAGAAGAACGTTCATCGCTTCAAGAATCATCTCCTCACTCCAGTAAGCTGAATTTCCTTCTCTTCTGTCGAAGTTACTGTAACGAGCCATACTTGAAACAGCATTTGGATAAGTAGCCTCAAGTTCACTTGCGATGATCGCATAATCTGAACCAGTTAAACTATACTTGATCGTATTATCTGGAACCCACACGTTTCCATCATATCCAAACTGAAGTTTCTGCTCGATCACTGAAGGTACATCTTCAAAAGAACCATCTTCGAAAACGAAGTTCGCATATCTTGTAGACACTCCTCCGCTGTAGAAATCATAGGCCACTGCAGCAAAATCTCCTTCTTCAGCATATGGGAACATCATCTCTAACCAGATAGCGATCTTGTACATCGCTTCATCCTGGTCTGAGAAGTTAGGATACGACTGACCCATTGCAGAATAATCTGCACCTTCAAGTGTCAATGGCATGTTCCAGCTTCCGTTGGTGTAAGCAAAAGTCTTGGTTTCTTCAATAGTAGAGATAGAAGTAGCAGTCTCGTAAGTTCCACCATTATTGATAAGGGTGAAAGTACCGTTATTCATACCTCCCTGGTAGTACTCATATCCTACCTCGTATACTTTACCATCTTCAGCATCCGGGAAGTTATTGGTAAGAACAAGACCAAAAGCAGTTTCTAGCATAGAATCGCTCCAGTAGGTACTTCCTCCGGTTTGTCTGTTAAAGTTTCCGTAGCTGTCAAGGTTAGAAACAGAAGGACCAAATCCATCCTCATCTGCAAGTTCAGCAACGATGTACTCGATATCAGCATCGGTAATCTCATATGCCTCTCCATCAGGGGTAGTCTGGAATTCAACGTAAGAATTTCCATCGAAACGAACGGTTTTCATTTCAGATCCCGGGCTTCCAGTGTAAACATCGTAAGTTACTTCGTAAAGCTGACCAGTAACTCCATCCATTCTTTCAGAAAGTACAGCATCTATTGCCTCATAGATCATATCATCGCTCCAGTAAGCATCTTCACCTTCTCTTCTGTCGAAGTTATTATAACGAGCCGCACTGTAAGATGGGTCATCATAAGTATCTCCAAGTTTATCTTCTACGATGTCATAGTCTGAATCTGAAAACTTGAAAGGAATGTCACTAGCAACCACATTATAAGTAGCAGTTACATAATCTCCTTCTTCGGTAGTCTCGAATTTATCTTCAAGAAAAGAGCTAACCTGAGAAGAAGTAGAGAAATAAGCATTACTTCCAGGATAATCTTCAGCAGTAAGGGTATAATCCTCTACACTAATTGGAGCATAAAGCATATAGCTTACGTTAACAGAAGATCCTTTACCAAGAGCTGGAAAGTTTTCAGAAAGTACAACAGGAATCAGTTCCTTTGCTTCTTCTTCTGAGCTAAAATTAGGATACGCAAACTCAAGGATATCTTCATAATCATCCTCGGTTAGGGTATAAGCAATATTCCCTTCAACGTTATCCAGCGTAGCATCTATTTCGTCGTGGATGTCTTCCATAGGCTCACAACCGGTGAAGGCGAAACCTACAAATAACATCATTATTAGGTAATATAAATTTTTCATGATTGTTTTTTTAGAATTGAACTTTCAGTCCTAGTGTATAAGTACGTCCGAAACCGTACCATACAGAAGCTGTTTGTGCATTTGAGTCTGAACCGTCAAAACCAAAGCTTACATATTCTGTATCCAGCACGTTGTTTACGTTTCCATTCAATGTAGCTGAAAGGGAAGCGATCTGGAATCTGTGAGTTAGACCAAGGTCAACAAGCCCGTAAGAAGGCAATTGCCATGGTGCGTAATCGTCTGAAGAACTTACTCCTAGCGGATCAAATTCAGCAAACAGGTTATCTGCATAGGTCCAGTTCACTCGAACATTTGTGTTTTCAAAAGCTTCATAATCTCCTCCAAGAGCGAAGGTGTTCTGAGCAGCTCCACCAACAGGAACTTCTTCAAGGAAAAGCTCGATTGGTTCATCATTCACAGGATTCTGTTCCTGGTCGAAAATGTAAACATCACTTACGTTACTATCCCATTTCCAGTCACCAATAGAAGCCATCCCAGTAATGGTAAGGTTATCGAATGGTTCGTATACGAAATCGATCTCAATACCCTGGTGAAGTGCATCAACTCCAAGGATGTTTGCGAAATAGTTCTCTTCAGTTTCAGTATCGAAGAAAGACTGAGTAAACGGCTTATCATTCCATCTTGTACGATAAAGGTTTACATTCGCTCTTAATTTTCCGCTTCGGTATCCATAACCTAACTCATAACTAAATACCTTCTGGTTCTTAGCCTCGTCGTTAATATCATTTCTATAGTTCTGGAAAACCTGGTTCATGAAAGGTGCTCTTTCAAAGAATCCAATATTAGCAAAAACATTATGGTTTTCATCTAGGTTATAGTTCGCACCACCCTTGATACTTGGAGCTACAAAGCTTATCCAGTCAGTTTCCTGTAACGGGTCTGAATCAAGGTAGTTGAAGTAGTCAATTCTTTTATAAGAGGTATTCGAGATAGATCCAGAAATGAAAGTTGTGAAATCGTTCTTAGAATACTCTGCCTGAAGGAATCCACCTTCCCAGTGTACCAATCCGTCATTGTAGTAGTTGATCTTATCACCTACACGAGCAACATTGGTTGGGTTGTTTTGGTTACTTCCTTCGTCAAGCCAGTAAGAACCACCTAGAAGATCTTTTACTTCCTGGAAGTGCTTTCCTTTGTAGTATCTCAAATCGATACCGGCAAGAAGCTCGATATCTTCAGTAATATCGGTTGTAAAAGTAGAAAGTGCACCATACCAGTTATGGTCGTTTCTAGAGTTATATAGAATGGTTTCTGAACCTAGAGCTCCGTTTTCAACATTCTCGTTCACTACCTGATCAAGGTCGAAAGGCTGAAGGTATCCGCTTCTGTATGGAGAGTCCACACTTCTAAGGTTAGCAGCTCCTTCGTATCCTCCACCACCACCGGTTCCGAAAGAAGCGTAAACAGCAGTAGAAAGCTGGCTACGGTTAGAAATATCCCAGTAGTGATTTAGAGACAACTGTGGCTTGTGGTAAAAGTTATCCTGGATATGAGTAACCTCTCCGTTAAGGTATCCCCAGTCACCGTTAAATCTTCTTCCTCTTTCGCTATCACGGTATACGCTGATGTTATGTGCAGTCTCACGCTGACCGTGCTCCTGGGGCGCACCAAAAGCGGTGAAAGAAAGTTCGTGATCTTCGTTGATCTCTTTCGCGAAGTTCACGAAATAAGAATATCCGGTGAATTCAGTTCCGTCTACGAAACCATTACCTGAAGTTCTTGAAGCCGATACAGTAGCAGCAAATCCGTTTTCCAGTTTTCCTGTAGAAACAGTTCCTCCTACTTTAAAATAACCATCGTTACCAGTTGTAGTGAAAATGTTACCTCCCTGTACAGCATCGGTAGATTTAGTTACGATGTTAACGGTACCTCCAATAGATGGTACGGCAACTTTAGAAGCCCCAAGACCTCTTTGAACCTGCATGGTTCTGGTCACATCTGAAAGACCTGCCCAGTTACTCCAGTAAACACGACCATTTTCCATGTCGTTTACCGGCACACCGTTGATCATTACGGCTACGTTCTCTGAGTCAAAACCTCTAAGACGAAGTTCAGCATCTCCGTAACCTCCACCCTGCTTGTGAGCGTAGATACCAGGAGTAGTTTTAAGAATTTCAGGGAATTCCTTATTACTCAAACGCAGTTCTATATCTTCTGTTTTAATAGTAGATACAGCAACAGGAGTTTTCCTGTCTATTGCCAGGGAATAAGTGGTAATCACAATTTCGTCAAGCGCACCGGCATCAGGAGAAAGAACGATCTCACCTAAGTCAAGGCTGCCTTCTGTAATTGAAAAAGAGACTTTTTTGGTCTCGTAACCGATAAAGCTTACTTCGATAGAACCTTCAGCTGACCCTACATCAAGACTGAAATTTCCATCGAAATCGGTCATTGTACCATTGGATGTTCCGGCAACCTTCACATTGGCACCCGGAAGCGGTCCATTAGTTTCCGAATCCATTACCTTACCAGTAATGGTTCCTTGAGCAAAAATCGTAGCAGAAGTTAAAAACAACGCTAAGAATAATAATTTCCTCATGTTTTAATAGTTTGTGTTTGATTTAAATTCGGTGCAAAAAAAGCGTATTCTCACGGAACCTGCATTATTTAAATGTTAAGATTTTTAACTAAAACATGTTTTTTATTAACGAAAACGATTTAAGTGATTAATTATCAAGGCCCTAAAACATTGAGGAAAGAAATATTTATCTGTATTTCAGTGGTTTACCGGTTAATAACGGTTTAATGCAAAAAATATGTTAAAAAAAATAGCTCCAGAAGATATCTGGAGCTATTTAATAGAATTATTATCAATTTTTGATCAAAACCTATAGGTCACACTTGCATTCCAGGTTCGTCCATTTCCGTAGAAAACACCAAAAGCATCTGTTTGATTTATATATGCACTATTGAACAGGTTATAGATATTGGCTCTTAAAATGATGTCATTATTACTTCCAATATCAAAATTATAACTGGTGGTAAAATCAAATACCGAGTAACTATCCAATTCGGTGGTTTCATAAGAATTACCCTCGCTCACCACATCAGAAACATCTACGAATTCATAAAGCCTGTCAAAAAAGTTCCAGTCCACGCCAAATTCAAAGTCATTGGTCACCTCATATAAAAAATTCGCTCCTAAGGTAAATTGCGGTGCATTACCCAATTCCACACCGTCCAGGTTCACATTTCCAGAGAAGAAATTAGCCGGCAGATCATTTCCATCCCTATCGGTATAATCATCCAGGTCTTCATTATCGAAATAAGTATTATCTCTGAAGTCCCGGCTTCTATACGGAGTAGAACCCGAGAATTCCCAGTTTCCAATAGAAGTATAGGCTCCAATTCTTAAATTATTGTATAACCTGTAGGTAAGATCGATCTCCAATCCAGAGTGAAGCTGGGTTACATCGGTCTGCTCCCGACTCAGGTCGATCTCTTCTCCCGTAGATCGCTCGATAATTGAATTTCCATTGGAAATAAACCTGTTAGCCCACTCGGTCCTGTAAACGTTCACATTCGCACGGAAGTTTGGAATTTCAAATCTATACCCGGCTTCCAGCCCGGTGATCTCCTCGTTATCTACTTCGGGAGTAGCCAGTTCAGCTGTTCCGGAGAAGATGTTGTCAAGAAACGGTTGTCTCGAATAAAAACCCGAATTCACAAAAACTTTATGCTGATCATTGAAGCTATAGGCAGCTCCTCCCTTGATGTTAAACCCGATCTTATTAGCCTTATCTGACTCAAGCGTTGTTTGATTTCCGCTGGCATCGGTCGCGAACCGATCCTGCCTCTGGTAGGATTGATTGGATAAAGCACCCTGGAAGAAAATCGAAAATTTTTCGGCGGCATATTCGATCTGCGAAAATATACCCTGATAGTTGATATCTTCGGAATAATCATAATTGATCCTTTCATCCTCATCGGCATAATCAAATAAGGTCTGCCACGGGTTTATGCTGAAGGATTCTCTTACGATTCGATCGTCAGGCCTGTCGTTAGACCAGCCTGTAAGATCATAAAAATCGATCACCTGCCTGAAGTGATCTCCGGTATAAAATCTGAAATCTGCTCCAACATTAAAACTCAGGCTTTCACTAAATTGAGTCTGAAAGTTAGAAACCAGCCCATACCACTGGTGGTTGTTCATAGAAGCCCTACGAATGTAACCGGCACCAAGCGGATTATCAAAATCTCCTCCAACTCCAATCTGGGCATTATCTGCTCGAATAGCATCATAATCTATTTGCCCGTCGATCTCAACTCCTTCGATATTGTAATCTGGCTCTCGAATAGGCCGGCCTCCTCTTGGACCTGTTCCACCTCCTCGTCCCCAGGAAGCGTAAACCACGGTTGAAAGATTGGAAGCATCACTCATATTCCAGTCCCAGTTAAGGTTCATTACCGGTTTATGGTAGAAATTGGTACGTTCCGACTCAATTTCACCTTCATCAACACCCCAGTGCTGGTTATATTTTCTGAAAACATCAGCAACTTCCCTTGGCTGCGACCATACCTGGCCATGTAACTGTGGTGCTCCGAAGATTAAAAAGTTGAAATTATGATCTCCCAGAAGTTTTCCTATCGAAAGGAAATAGTTTTGTCCTTCACCAAAGGTTCCTTCGCTGAATTTTCTATGACCCTGCCAGTGGTCCAGTAAAACAGAAAAACCCCAGCCTTTATCATTCAAACCAGAATCGTAAGCTGCAGTTGCTTTAAAGAAACTGTCATTTCCTGTTAGAAATCTACCAAATCCGCCTTCGGTCTTATCGGTGGTTTTAGACACGATGTTCACGGTTCCACCAACCGATGAGATGGCCAGTTTAGAAGAACCTAAACCACGTTGTACCTGAACGGCATTGGCAATATCGGTCATCCCGGACCAGTTGGACCAGTACATCAAACCATCTTCCATCCCGTTGATTGGCTGACCATTTAAAAGGAAAGCTGTGTTTGCCTGGCTAAAACCACGCAGGAACATCTGTGAATCACCAAAACCGGTTTGGTTGGATACATAAACAGAAGGCACACTTTTCATAACTTCGGGAAATTCAACGTTCCCGGCAGCCTTTTGCTGAATCTCGCCACGCCTGATAGTAGAAACCGCGATGGGCGTTTGTCGATCTTCCTCGAGGTCGATAACCCCAGACCCGATCACTACGATTTCGGAAAGTGCACCGGCATCGGTATTCAGGATGATCTGGCCTAGTTCGGCTTTTCCGTCTACCAGGCTAAACGGCAAACGTTTGGTTTCATAACCTACGAAACTGATTTCCAGCGTTCCGGAACTGGCCGGTACATCAATGCTGAAATTACCATCAAAATCTGTTGAAGTTCCGGTGTTGGTACCGGAAACAAGCACCGTAGCACCAGGCAGCGGAGAATTCATTTCTGAATCGTAAACCGTACCGGTAACTGTTCCCTGAGCAAAAATTGTGGCTGAAGCTAAAAGCATCGCCAGTAGTAGTACTTTTCTCATACGTTATAGTTTTGTTTAGATATTCTAAAGCAGAAATATTTTATTATTTCTCACTTTAAATTTAGCCGCAAATCCATTAATCGATAAGAATAACAGATAAGCGACGTAAAACTAAAACAAAATTATAAACGCCTGATTATATGAATGTTAAAAAACGGTTGTGTCTTTTAACAGGAATTTTCCTTATTTGCTTAAATAATTTTTCAGCAAATTGCTTGTAGAAGAATCGTGACCTTCAAAATTTTCGCTTTCAAAATCTGAAAGGATCTTGGTGGCCAGTTGCTTTCCTAATTCCACTCCCCACTGGTCGTAACTGAAGATATTCCAGATCACACCTTGCACAAAAATCCTGTGTTCGTAAAGGGCGATCAATTTACCCAGGCTTTCCGGAGTTAGTTTATCTATCAAGATGGTGGTAGTAGGCCTGTTTCCTTCAAAAACCTTAAAGGCTTTTATTTTTTCGATCTCCTCTGAACTGAATTTTTTAAATTTTAACTCCTCAACCACGGCATCTTCGTCCTTTCCATTCAGTAAGGCTTCAGTTTGCGCGAAGAAATTAGCCATTAATTTGTCCTGGTGATCACGATCTCTAAAAAGGGAATTCTTAAAACCGATAAAATCGGCAGGGATCAATTTGGTTCCCTGGTGGATCAACTGGAAAAAAGCATGCTGGGAATTGGTTCCCGGTTCCCCCCAGATAATATTTCCGGTTTGGTAATTCACCTTATTCCCATTACGATCCACGCTTTTACCATTGCTTTCCATTATGGCCTGCTGAAGATAAGAGGGGAATTTTTCCAGATATTGAGAATAAGGAATAATGGCTTCGCTTTCAGCTTTAAAGAAGTTATTGTACCAAATGGTTAACAGGGCAAGCTGAACCGGAAGATTCTCTTCAAAATTTGTGTTCTTAAAATGCTCATCCATTTTATAAGCACCTTCCAAAAGAGCTGTAAAATTTTCGAATCCCACGGCAAGTGATATGGAAAGTCCAACCGCGCTCCAAAGTGAAAACCGTCCACCAACCCAGTCCCACATCGGGAAAATGTTTTCTGAAGAGATCCCAAAAGCTTCCACTTTTTCAAGGTTTGTAGAAACTGCAACAAAATGCTTACCTACTTCAGTCTCGGGTACCGATTTCAGGAACCATTCCCTCGCAGTAGTAGCATTACTAAGTGTTTCCATGGTGGTAAATGTCTTGGAAACAATCACAAAAAGCGTGGTTTCAGGATTCAGGTCCTTGATGGTTTCATGAACATGATCTCCATCTACATTGGAAATAAAATGAAGATTGAGATGATTCTGGTAGAATTTCAAACTTTCGGTCACCATAGCAGGTCCAAGGTCTGAACCTCCAATCCCGATATTCACCACATCGGTAAAGGGTTTGCCGGTATAACCTTTTTTGGCCCCGCTAATTACCTCAAAGCTAAAATCTTTGATTTTCTCTTTTACCTTATTAACCTCAGGAACCACATTCTTTCCATCGAGTTCAATGTTGGCATTCTTATCGGCTCTTAAAGCTGTATGTAAGACTGCACGATTTTCGGTTTGGTTGATAGCTTTTCCGCCAAAATAAGCGTCCATGGCTTCTTTTAAACCACATTCTGAAGCTAGCTCCAGGAGCAATTTACGGGTGTTCTCGTCAATTCGGTTTTTAGAATAATCAACATAGAAATCCTCCCACTTTATACTGAATTTTTCTGCACGCGAAGGATCCTGGCTGAACATATCCTTCATATGCACATCCCGTATCTCTTCAAAATGCTTTTCTAGTTCTTTCCAGGCTTTAGTAGTGGTTGGATTAATCGCTTTCATCTAAATACTTTTATATTCAATTTCTTCTAATTCTGCTTTTAATGGCTGGATATAAGCAAAATATTCATCTTTCAGTTCTTCTTTGATCTTTTCGGCTGAAGGAAGGTTTTGCCTGTAAGGATCCACCTGCTTACCGTTCACCCAGAATCGATAACATACGTGCGGCCCAGTTGCCAGTCCGGTACTTCCAACATAACCTATCACGTCTCCCTGCTTCACCACCTGGCCTTTTCTCACCGCTCTTTTGGTCATGTGCAGGTACTGGGTAGTGTATTTACCGTTGTGTCTTACTTTCACATAATTTCCGTTCCCGGAAGTATATCCCGAAGCGATCACGGTTCCATTAGCCGTACTTACGATTGGAGTATTATAAGGTGCGGCATAGTCGGTTCCAAGATGCGCTTTCCATCTCTTCTGAACCGGGTGGAACCTTCTTTTGGTATATCTTGAGGAAATCCTTGAATAATTAAGCGGGGCTTTCAGGAAGAAACTTTGTAATGCCTTAGCCTCCTCATCGTAAAAACTTGGCTTATTCGTAAGGGAATCCACATTATATCTAAAGGCATAAAATGGTTTTTCCGAATGTTTAAAGACAGCGGCATCTACCTTCTCGATACCCGCGAAGATGGTGTCTTCGATGTATTTTTCGTGATAGACCATCTTGAACTGGTCGCCCTTCTGAAGCCTGAAAAAGTCTATGCTCCACTGGTAAATATTAGATAGCTCATAAACGAGCAGGTTACTTAGCCCCTGCTCCTGTATAGCTTCTGAAAGCGATGAGACGATCACTCCAGAAACTTCCCTTCTTTTTACGGTAACAGGTCTTTTACGGGTTTCAGCATAGATACTGTCTCCAAGGGCAACCACCGTATAATTGATCTTATCGTTTTCGTAGATGAAATACTGGGGAGTCCTGGCAGAATCTTTTGCCTTCAGGATCATATATTTTTTTCCGGCGGTGATCCTGGCAGGATTGAAGGTATCCTTCACCTTTTCGGAAATCTCAAAAACCTTTCCGTGATCTACCCCATTCTCATTCATTATAAAACCAAAACTGTCACCAGACTGGATCGTATCTTTTAAAACCTCAAAATCGTCCAAGATAAACCCATACTCCTTCTTTACAGGAGCAGGTTTTTCCACTTTGACTTCTTTTACAGCCTGGTCCTTCTCATCATCATTGCAGGCAACAATTGCCAGCATCATCACAAACAATAAACCTAATTTCTTCAATTTTATGCTTTTTTATTTTTCAGTATTAAAAGTATGATTTACCCATTGCTTTCCCCACTCCTGCTTTTCCTGCTCAGACCACAGTTCAGGGAAAAAAGATATCTTCTGAAAACCGGGCGGCAGAAATTCTTTCCAGTTGGTTCCGCCAGTGGCTTTCACCGTTGCGCCTTCTTTACTTAGATAGCGGTAAGCGGCTCCCATATGCATTAGCAGCCAGTTGATGTTCACATTTACATCCAGATTTCGAAGGGCCTTTACCAGGTGCTCGTTATTGCGATCTTCTTCGGTCATATCGAGATACCTGTGGTAAATGGTATTTTCCTTTACCGAATTTGCAATTCGTAAAAACCGGGGAGTGTATCTTTTTTCGAATTGTTTCAAGGTAAGGGTTTTTTCGCCGGTCTTCAGGTCGATCCCGCCTTTTTTCCAGTAGATATTCTCATACAGATCTTCGATCGTATCTTCTTTGGAATAATTCTCACGAATATCTGCTGAAACCAGATTTTCAAGTGGTGTGGAATATAGTTCGATCATTCGGAACTGAGCCGACTGGAATCCGCTGGCAGGCAAAAGCGCCATTCGGAATTTAAGGAACTGGTCCCTTTCCATCCCTTTGATCATAACATCGAACGAGTCGATTAGAATGCGGAAATATCGATTGATACGATTCAGTTTTTCAGTAAAAAACGGAACGGAAAGATTGGGAGTTTCTATGATTTGTTTCTGCTCATGGATGATGAGCTTGAAATACAATTCGGTGATTTGATGGTAGGTTAGAAAAATGGTCTCATCAGGAAAATGAGTGTTGGTCTTTTGCAGACTCAACAGCGTATCTACACTAATATAATCCCAGTAAGACAAATACCTGTCGTGTAAAAGTCCATCCAGGTAAGAACCCATATCCTGTCCTGAATTCCTGAATTTTTCTTCCAACTTCCCTATTCTCTCAGCGATTTCAGGTTTTATCTCCATGCTGCTTACTTCATTTGTATACTAAACTGATGCTTTAATCCTTTATAAGCTTCAAGATCGGCATCCAGCGAACCCACGGCAAGATCGGCCTCGATCTTAACCGGAATTTTATTCTTATCATCACTAATCCAGAAGGTAAGGCTTTCTTTTTCCTTGAAGACTCTTCCGGCCAGCACATATGGCCTGAATTTAAGGGTGGCCACCTGCCCGAATTTGGTCTTGATGACCTCCCGGCCCAGGAAAACAAGCTTAAAATCCATGTTCTCGTCGTCGATGAACATGTTCAGCCTCATTTCTTTTCCTGGTTTTAATTCTTCTGAATTAATTTGGTTGCGAATATAATAAAATGCACTCAACATATCGTGCACATTGTTCGGAACAGAATAGGTATTCCTGGTATTGTTTTTCCGGTTGAGCACGTGTGCCTTGTTTGCCCTGTGATCGAAGTCGATCTCCAGATCTTTGGTATAACCGCCTTCATTTATCTTCCTGATGAATTTGTAAGGTTTTCCTGTATTCTTGTCGATATAGGTTTGATAATCATCATCAACTTTGAAGAACAAACTTAAAAGTCCGGTAGATTTTCCGCGGCCTTTTATATGATAAACAGGCTTGTTATTTAGACTGGTCTCGTTCACCTCCAGTGTAGCATAACTGGCGTTGAATAAACCGTAGTGAATTCGAAATTTGAACCATTCCCCATTTTTATAAGCATTCTGGGAAAATAACGGGGCTGTGGCTAAAAAAAGAAAAGCAGTAGCAATTGCAATAAGTCTCTTCATAAGGTTATTCCTATAGTTATAGTATTTTCAGGCTGTTAGGCTAATTACAATTACTATTCCAAAAGTATTAAAACAAAAAACCCCATCAAATTAATGACAGGGAATTTTGTCTTATTAACCAACTAAAACTTAAATTATGAAAAAAATTAAATCATTCCTGGTAACCACTCCAAAAATGCGGTGCAAAAGTCTGATATTTCTCCCTTCCCCGCAATAGCAAAATTAACTTTAACTATATTTTTATGGAGTTCTCAATAATTTATTTTTTTGACTTAAGTTTTAGCAATCTTTTAAAATTAATTCAATGTTCCTCGTAAATCCTGTTCTCTTTCAATCGCTTCAAAAAGGGCTTTAAAGTTTCCTTTTCCGAAAGATTGGGCCCCTTTTCTCTGAATGATCTCAAAGAACATGGTTGGACGATCCAGTACAGGCTTGGTAAAGATCTGAAGTAAATAACCTTCATCATCCCTGTCTACAAGCACTCCCAGTTCTTTCAATGGCTCAAGATCTTCATCGATCTCCCCAACTCTGTCCAGCAGGTCATCGTAATAGGTTTCCGGCACATACAAGAATTCCACTCCACGATCTCTTAACTGAGTAACTGTTTCGATAATATTATCGGTTGCAAGCGCGATATGCTGCACCCCGGCACCGTTGTAGAAATCGATATATTCCTCGATCTGGGATTTTTTCTTCCCTTCGGCCGGCTCGTTGATAGGGAATTTAATTCTACCATTTCCGTTGCTCATCACCTTACTCATAAGAGCAGTGTATTCGGTAGAGATGTCCTTGTCATCAAAGGAAACAAGCTGAGCGAATCCCATCACCTTGGCATAGAATTCAACCCATTTGTTCATTTCGTTCCAGCCAACGTTCCCAACCATATGGTCGATGTATTTCAATCCGGTATCATTGGCCTTCGCCTTCGTAGTCCAGGCACGGTATCCTGGTAAAAATGGGCCCTCATAATCCTTCCGTTCAACGAATAGGTGTACCGTTTCACCATACGTATGTATTCCAGAAATGACTGCTTTCCCATTATCATCCTCCATTTCGTAAGGCTCCACGTAGGATTTCGCACCTCGTTTTGTGGTTTCTTCATAACTCTTCCTGGCATCGTCTACCCAAAGAGCAACGAATTTTACTCCGTCTCCATGCTTGTTGATATGAGCGTTAATATCTCCATCGGGTTGCATCGGCGAGGTTAGGACCAGCCTGATCTTTCCCTGCTGAAGCACATAAGAAACGGCATTTTTATTTCCTGTTTCCAGTCCGGAATAGGCCACTGGCTGGAATCCCCAGGCATGCTGGTAATAATAGGCCGCCTGCTTGGCGTTCCCTACGTATAGTTCTACAAAGTCGGTTCCCAGAATTGGCAGAAAATCCTCTGCCTGCGGAACGACCTTTTCTAGTTTTAATGATGTATTATCTGTTGACATTGTATTTTAGTTTTTAAAGTTCGAAAGGATAAAGTTTTTAAAGTTGAAATCAAAACTTACCACATCGCCCTATCCTGAGCTGAAAGGTCCTTATTCATACTATCTACTTATCATCTTCTTCCAACCACGATTTATAATAGGTTTCATCGGCGATCTCCATTGCGTCTTCAGTAAGCATTAAAGGCTTAAAAGTATCTACCATTACCGCAAGCTCCTCGGTATCGGTTTGGCCAATGCTTCTTTCAACAGCTCCCGGGTGCGGCCCGTGAGGGATTCCCGCAGGATGAAGTGAAATATGCCCGGCCTCAATATCGTTTCGGCTCATAAAATCACCATCTACATAATACAACACCTCATCGCTATCAATATTACTATGGCTGTATGGCGCCGGAATAGATTCCGGGTGATAATCATATTTTCTCGGGCAGAAACTGCAAACCACAAAAGCATCGGTCTCAAAAGTCTGATGCACCGGTGGCGGTTGGTGAATACGCCCGGTTATAGGTTCAAAGTCGTGAATAGAAAACGCATACGGATAATTATAGCCATCATACCCCACCACATCGAATGGATGCGTCGCATAGACCATATCGAATATCTTCCCTTTCTTCTTGATCTTGATCAGGAATTCTCCTTTCTCATCATTGGTTTCCAGCTCATGCGGCTGCCTTAGGTCGCGCTCGCAGAAAGGCGAATGCTCCAGCAACTGCCCGAACCAGTTTCTATAGCGTTTCGGTGTATAGATAGGCCTCCTGGATTCCACGATGAAAAGCCGGTTATCCTCATCATCAAAATCGATCTTATAGATGGTTCCTCTCGGAATCAAAAGGTAGTCTCCGTATTTGAAATCCAGATTTCCAAGGTGTGTCCTTAACTTTCCGGTTCCTTTATGAATAAAAAGCAACTCGTCTGAATCGGCGTTCTTATAAAAATAATCTTTCGTCGAGCCCTGTGGAGATGCGAGGATAATGTCACAATCTGAATTCGTAAGGATAGGTTTCCTGCTCTCCAGATAATCTGGATTTGGAGTTACCTGGAAGCCTCGGAACCGGTAAGATTTGATGTTATTCTCCACCGCGATCTTTGGCGTGGCATCATAACTCCCTTTGATCTCCTTTACCTGTGTAGGACGATGCTCGTGGTAGAGGTTAGAGGACATCCCGTCAAAACCTATGGTACCAAAAAGCTGTTCGTAATACAGGCTGCCATCAGGTTTTCTGAAAATGGTATGGCGTTTATGAGGTATTTTACCAAGTTTATGATAAAAAGGCATGTGAATTTGTTTTTAAATCGAAGAATTTCCTTCAGAATATTGAAAAATTAGGAATTTTTCGACCATATTTTTCGATTACTACAAATATCATGAAAATTTAGAGAAACAATCTTAAAAACAGTCTAAAAACAAGCCGTATAGTCTAAAAATCTGTAAATCTGAAAATTAAAACCAGAAGCCCAGGCTAAAGAACCAGTAACTCTCTTTTACTTCAGGTGAGTATGTATATTTGGCTTCCAGCGGACCCATAAATGTTTCGATTCCATAGCCCAATGCATAACCCGTATAATCCGGAAGCGTGAACCAGTTCCCGGTAGAAAACATGCGATCTTCCACATTGGCGATATTGGCGCTGGCTATCACGTGATTTTTTCGGAATATCTGGTAATCCAGCTCAAAGGTCGCCTGTATATAACTGTCGGCTGCCAGGCTCATAAAATCATAACCAAAAAATGGCTTGATATTATTGATGAAATCATTGCCATAGCCACCCAGAAAGAAATCCAGCACCTGGGTTCCATCGTTCCCTATCTTAAAACCGGTTTCAGTAGATATTCGGGTGGTGAAATTGGTAAAGGGAGTGGCCGCATAACCAATGGCACCCTGGGCGATGGAAAATTCTGAAAAGGAATTGGTGTAATCGCTGCTGTATAGGTACAGGTGAAAATCACCGTCAAAATGAAAACCCCTGGAAGGGAAATATTTATTATCGTAAGAATCGAATTTCAAATAACCGAAGGCGCTCGCATAATGGCTATCATCAAAAACGATCTTATCTACGCCTGTTTCCGGATCATTGAAAGTGGTGGTCTCGAAATTAAGGTATTTGTGTTCCAGCCCTGCGCCTATCGAAAATACCTGCTGAAATAAAGTTTCCAGGTATAGCTGGTTGGTAAAATCCCTGAAATTGATCTCCAGTTCATTCAGCAGAATCGGATCTTGCGCCCTGCCGGAAGAACGAATATCCTCCACGGCCACATATTTATCGAAATTGTTATAGCGCGAATTGAAGCCCACGCTCCAGTAATATCCCTTATCCAGGTAATAATTGAAATTGTACCTCAAATTATCCCCAACCACGAAGTCTATGGAAGCCACATCGTTGGTAAACAACAAACTTTTCCTGGTTAGATTGATCAGGGCGCCACTTTTATAAAGCTCGTCATAATGCAATCCAAGCCGTAGCAACATTTTGTTCTCGCTTTCCTCGATCTGCATAGACAGGTTATAATTCCCTTCTTCGTCCTCGGGTATCAGCTGGTAACTGATCCTGTCAAAGTTCCCGGTAGCGGAAAGGTTATTGATGCCAATATTGAGATCATCAAAATTATATGGTTCATCGTACCTTAGCTTCAGTTTACCCTGGACATAAGCCCTTGGATATGTATTGTTGCCCCTTAGCGATAACGAACTAATATTGAAGGTATCTATCTTTCTTACTTTAGGCCTGGGCTGGACATCGCTGGTCTTATTGGCCAGTTCCTTAAGTTGAGGTAATTTTTCGAGGGCAGCAACCCGACCCGAATCGATAATAGCATTTCCTTTATCAAAAGACATCACTGAAAAAGGGGTAATATTAGGTTTGATATAAATATCGGTTAGGGGGATCTTTTCTTCCATTTCTGCAATGGTCCTGAAATTTCCGATCTGGCTCAGGATCTCGAAAACACTTCGCAATTTATCCCTTTGCACAAGGCTATCCTGCACATCTACACCAATCACTATTTCCGCACCTCTCTTCCGAAGCTCTTCCACCGGGTAATTATTGGCAACGCCACCATCGGTTAACAACTGATCATCGATCTTGATAGGACTTAGCAAGGTTGGAATCGCACCACTGGCCGACATCGCCTTGGCCAGAGAACCCTCATCGAGGATCACCGCCTCCCCGGTTTCGATATTTGCTGCGACGCAAAAGAACGGAATAGGTAATTTGCTGAAATCTTCCACATCGCTCACATGCATGGTAAGGCGCGACATCAAATTATAAATATTCTGGCCTTTGGAAAGTCCGGTGGGAAAGGAGATATCGAAATTATCAAATGGAAGCGTAATCGCATATTTTTCTGAATCCTCCTTTTCGTAAAAGGTCTTGGCCCTTCGCGGAAGATCATCCTGAATGAGAATATCGAAATTGGTCTGATTGAAGATCGAATCCAGTTCTGCTGCCGTGTAGCCGGAAGCATAAAGTCCGCCAATGATGGCGCCCATGCTGGTACCGCCAATATAATCTATTTTGATGCCCTGTTCCTCCAGCACTTTCAGCACACCAATATGCGCCAGGCCTTTTGCTCCGCCTCCACTCAATACAAGTCCCACTTTTGGCTCTTCAGAATCCTGAGCCTGCATTAAAATGGACATGCAAAAAATGAAGAAGCAGAGAATTTTTTTCATCTAACTTGGATGATAATGATTGTAAATAATGCCGGCCCTGGAACTTCCAATAACTTCGGCAAGGTCTTTCTGGCTGGCTTCCCGGATCCTTTTTACCGACCGAAAATGCTTCAGCAGCTCAACAACCGTCTTCTCTCCGATCCCGGCAATCTCTTCCAGCTCTGTATTAAGCGCAGTTTTGCTTCTTTTATTGCGATGAAAAGTGATTCCAAATCGATGCGCCTCGTTCCTTAACTGCTGTATGATCTTTAAAGTTTCAGATTTCTTATCAAGATACAAAGGAATAGGGTCACCTGGATAAAATATTTCCTCCAATCGCTTGGCGATCCCAATAATAGCGATTTTGCCTCTAAGCCCAAGTGTTTCCAAAGCCTTCACTCCGCTTGAAAGCTGGCCTTTCCCTCCATCCACGATAATGAGCTGTGGCAGCTCCTCGCCTTCATTCAACAGTCTTTTATATCTGCGGAAGACCACTTCTTCCATGGAAGCGAAATCATTAGGCCCTTCCACGGTCTTGATATTAAATTTTCGATAATCCTTTTTGCTGGGCTTTCCATTTCTGAAGACAACGCAGGCGGCAACCGGATTGCTTCCCTGGATGTTCGAATTATCGAAACACTCGATATGCCTGGGTTCCTCGCTAAGCCGAAGGTCTTCCTTCATCTGCGCCATTACGCGGTTCACGTGCCGGTCTGGATCCACGATCTTCATTTGCTTGAAGCGTTCCTGGCGGAAATATTTAGCGTTTCGTTGCGACAAGTCTACGATCTTTTTCTTATCCCCAAGCTTCGGAACAGTGATCTTCACCTCTTCTCCAACATCCACCTTAAACGGAACATAGATCTCCCTGGAGTTGGAATTGAATCGCTGGCGGATCTCAACAATAGCGAGTTCCAGCAGCTCACGGTCGCTTTCGTCCAGCTTTTTCTTCATCTCAATGGTGTGCGACCTAATAATTGCACCATGAGAAAGCTGAAGGAAATTCACATATCCATAACCTTCATCTGAAACCACCGAGAACACATCCACATTATTGATCTTCGGGTTGACCACCGTTGATTTAGACTGGTAATTCTCCAGCACATCGATCTTGTTCTTGATGCGCTGGGCATCCTCGAATTCCATATTTTCGGCATGCTCCTTCATCTGATTCCTGAAGCGCTGCAGGGAATCCTTGAAATTTCCCTTTACGATCTGCCGAATGGCTTCGATATTTCGGTTATAATCCTCTTCAGACTGAAATCCTTCGCAGGGGCCTTCACAATTTCCAAGATGATATTCGAGACAGATCTTATATTTTCCATCCCTGATCTTATCTTCGGCCAGATCATAATTACAGGTACGCAGTTTGTAAAGGCCTTTTATAAGGTCCAGAAGCGTATTTACTGTTTTAAAACTAGTAAACGGGCCATAATATTCGCTTCCGTCCTTTATCAACTTGCGAGTAGGAAAAACCCTGGGAAAACGTTCATTTTTGATACATATCCAGGGATAGGTTTTGTCATCCTTCAGCATTACGTTGAAACGCGGCTGGTGTTTCTTGATCAGGTTGTTTTCCAGGAGAAGGGCATCGGTCTCCGATTCCACCACGATATGCCGGATCTCGTGAATCTTTTTGACCATTACCCCGGTACGATGACTGTCATGCTTTTTATTGAAATAAGAAGAGACCCTTTTTTTGAGATTTTTGGCCTTTCCCACGTAGAGGATCTTCCCGTTTTTTTCGAAATATTGATAAACACCGGGACTATTAGGCAGGGTTTTTAACTGAACTTCCAGAGCAGGTTTTTCCATTAGTTCAAATTTAAACAATATTGAGAGCCGGCTAAATTTTTTTGCCATGCATCCTTATTTTTTACCCGGAGCTAATTATGACAAAAAAATTATTATAGATCTTTGCCACCGACAGTAAGGAATAAGCTTTTGGCTTTTTAGTATATTGCAATATGGATAAAATCGTGATAGGTAGATTCGATAAAGCAGATTTCCCTGATCTCAAGCTCTACGATATCGCTGTAAAGATCGATACCGGCGCCTATACATCATCCATACATTGTGAGAACATTGAAGAGGTCGATGACGAGATTCACTGTAGTTTCCTGGATGACGAACACCCTGATTATAACCACAAACCCATGGTTTTCAAGGACTATGACGTGGTTTTTGTTAGAAGCAGCAATGGGATCATTCAGAAACGGTACCTGATACAATCCAGGATAAGGATCTTTGAAAGGACCTTTAAAATATCATTAACCCTCTCTGACCGGCAGGAAATGAGGTACCCCGTGCTGATTGGACGGAAGTTTTTAACCAAAAAATTTATAGTGGACACCGAACTTATCAATGTGTCCCATAATAAGAAATTAGATGAAAATTAGAATTCTCTCGAGAAACCCAAAATTATATTCAACGAAAAGGCTGGTAGAGGCGGCAAAAAAAAGGAATCACGAAGTGGAGGTGATAGATCCTATCAAGTGTGATCTTATCATCGAAAAAAAGAATCCATGCATTTATTATAAAGGTCATTTCCTGGAAGATACAGATGCGGTGATCCCAAGGATCGGTGCTTCGGTAACCTTCTATGGAACCGCCGTGGTTAGGCAGTTCGAGATGATGGGAGTATTTACTACCACCGAATCCCAGGCGCTTGTAAGAAGCCGGGACAAATTAAGAAGCCTTCAAATACTTTCCCGGGCGAGACTTGGTCTACCGAAAACCGTTTTCACCAATTATTCCAAAGACGTTCATGAGATCATCGAGCATGTAGGTGGTGCACCTGTGATCATCAAATTGCTGGAAGGAACCCAGGGACTTGGTGTGGTTTTAGCCGAAACGCAGAATGCAGCAGAATCGGTTATCGAAGCTTTTAACGGTTTACAGGCCAGGGTGATCGTTCAGGAATTCATCAAGGAAGCTGGTGGGGCTGATATTCGTGCTTTCGTGGTAGACGGCCAGGTTGTTGGCGCTATGAAAAGACAGGGCAAGGAAGGAGAATTCAGGTCTAATTTACACAGGGGTGGTTCAGCTTCCGTTATTCAGCTTACCGATGAAGAAGAAAACGCAGCGATAAAGGCGGCCAAGGCCATGGCGCTTGGAGTAGCTGGTGTGGATATGCTTCAGAGTAGCAGGGGCCCGCTTATTCTCGAGGTGAACAGCTCCCCAGGGCTGGAAGGTATTGAAGCAGCAACAGGCAAAGACATCGCCAAAACCATCATTCGATATATCGAAAGAAACGAATAATATATGCCGAGAATAGACAAGAACAATGTTCTTGAGATTTTAGGAGAAAAGGTACTGCCCGGGAAGGGAGCTACCATCAATTTCAATATGGCCAAGCTTTATACCACCACCTCGGTGGAAGTTCCGGTCATTATCGAACGATCTAAAAAACCCGGTCCTGTTGTGCTTCTAACAGCAGGGATACACGGCGATGAGATCAACGGCGTGGAGATCATCCGGCAGATCATTTCAAAAGGAATGAACAGGCCACGAATAGGTACCGTTATTTGTATCCCGATCGTGAATATTTTCGGTTTTTTGAATATGTCAAGGGAATTTCCCGATGGGCGAGACCTTAACAGGGTATTTCCGGGAACCAAGCACGGGTCGCTCGCCAGCCGGTTCGCCTACCAGTTCGTAAAAAAGATACTTCCTATCGCTGATTTTTGTCTCGACTTTCATACCGGTGGTGCTGCCAGGTTCAATGCACCACAGATTCGCGTGAAGAAGGGTGATGAACAAAGCATCAAATACGCGAAGATCTTTAACGCTCCCTTTACCATACATTCAAAAACCATCACCAAGTCATACCGGGAAACCTGTTCAAAACTGGGAATTCCGGTCTTGCTTTTCGAAGGTGGAAAATCTTTGGACAGCAATAAGGAAATTGCCAGATGTGGTGTGGAAGGCGCTATGCGTATTTTGAGCCATCTTGAAATGCTGGCACCAAGGTTTGAATATCCCGAAGTGAAAAAGGAAACGGTGCTTATCGAAACCAGTTCATGGCTCAGAGCCAAATACAGCGGACTTTTACACGTGAAAGTTCCTTGCGGAAAGCATGTGGAAAAAGGTGAATATATCGCCACGATTACCGATCCATACGGGAAATTCAGGCACAAGATCAAATCGAACACCGAAGGTTACGTGATCAACGTAAATGAATCACCCATCGTTTACCAGGGCGACGCGATCTTTCATATTTCAACCCAGCCAAAAGTAGAGGAACATGAAGAAAGCTGAGATCAGGAAGAAATTCAAGGAATTACGACTAGGCCTTAGCGAAACTGAAATACAGGAAAAAAGCCTGGAGATCGCGAACAGAAGCCTGGAACTTCCAGTCTGGGATTTTCGGTTTTACCATATTTTCCTGAGCATTGCCGAACAAAAGGAGATAGAAACCGAATTTTTACTGCACATTCTCCAGGGAAAAGATAAGGAAGTGGTGATTCCGAAGACCGATCATAAGACAGGCTCGATGCATAATTTTTTACTAACAGATCAGACCGTGATCAAAAAGAACCGGTGGAACATTCCCGAACCTGAAGATGGTATAGAGATCCCGGCAAATAAGTTGGAAGTCGTATTTATCCCTTTGCTGGCCTTCGATAAAAAGGGTCACCGCGTTGGGTACGGAAAGGGATTTTACGATAAATTCCTGGCCGGTTGTAAACCCGAAATCGTCAAAATTGGTCTGTCGTTTTTTGAACCGGTTGAGGAGATACAGGAAATATACAGCAGCGACATTCCACTGGATTACTGCGTGACACCTGAAAAAATATTTGAATTCAGAAATTAAAATAATTTTTGCGGGGATGCCCCGTTTAGGTTATTTTTAACCAGACAAATCACTTAGATGCTTACCGACCTACAGCTAAATAGCATTCTGGAAGACTTTGATATTGCCTACTGGAAGATCAATTTGTTTTCCAAGGAGATCTTATGGTCTGAGCATTTTGATTCGCTGGTAGGAAAACCAGAAATTGAAGAAGATCGCTTCGAATTCTTTATCAATCACATACTTCACCCCGATTACCGTTACGATTTCAGAATACATTTTGAAAAACTGATCAAGGAAAACGAGCCATTTAGTTTTGAAATCAAGCTAAGGCTCGAAAACGGCAAATACCGCTGGTTCGAATGCAAAAATCAGAAAAGCCGCGGTAACAGTTTCAGGGAAACTGCCGTTTTGCTGTTTGTGAATATTCACCAAAGCAAGCGCGACCAGTATACCATCGAGGAAAATTTCTTCTATTACCGTGAGACGGCCGAGATGACCTCTACCGGTGGCTGGTATATCGATACGCTTAATAAGAATATTTACTGGGATGATGTGACGCGAAAGATCGTTGATTGTCCCAAAGATTTTCAGCCGGCTTACGAAGACCGCATGAAATTCTACGCGCCTGAACATCATAACCGAATGCTGAATGCTTTCGAAAAATGTGAGAATTTTGGCATCCCGTTCAAACTGGAGCTGAAAATGCTCTCGTTTCAGAACAGGGAATTCTGGGTAAGACTTACCGGGAAACCAGTTTACAATGACGAGCAGCTGGTTATCGGAATTCGAGGAGTGCTTCAGAATATCGATGAAAACAAGAATAACGAGCTCAACCTTCAGAATTCGCTGGACATTATCGCTACTCAAAATTCCAGGCTTTTCAATTTTGCTCACATTGTTTCCCATCACTTAAGATCCCATAGCAGTAACCTGAGCCTCATTTGCGAACTGCTGAGAGAATCAAAAACCGACAGGGATAAACTGGATCTTCTGGCAAATGTCGAGGATGTGGCCGGAAACCTGGATAATGCCATTTCCCGACTGAATGACATCGTGAGCATTCAAACCTCGCTTAAGAAAGAAAAGGTTAAAATTCGGTTTGACGAGGCGCTTGATGTGGTTCTGGCATCGATTTCTTCCCTGATTAATCGAGAAAATGCAAAAATCGTCGCTGAATTTCAAGACCTGAAAGAAATTCGCTACATCCCTGAGTATCTTGAAAGTATTTTACTAAATTTAATCACCAATGCAATCCGGTACAGACAACCGGGGCGTAAACCGGTCATCTTTATTCAAACCTATGTTGAGAACGACAAGGAATATCTTGAAGTGAGCGACAATGGTATGGGAATAGACCTCGAGGAGTATGGGGACAAGATGTTTGGGATGTATAAGACCTTTCATCAAAACAATCCCGAGGCCAAAGGAATTGGTTTGTTCATTACTAAAAACCAGGTAGAAGCCCTTGGGGGGACCATATCGGTTAGCAGTACCCTGAACATTGGGACAACGTTTAAAATAAAATTCTAGATCTATCGATTATGGGGCAAAAAGTGGAACTGGCGTGTATCATTGATGACGACAAGATATACGTGAATCTGGTAAAGAAGATCATCGAGATCAAAAAGCTTTCAGAGAACCTGCTTATCTACAAAAATGGCAAGGAAGCCCTGGATTATTTCAAGGAGATCATGCAAAACGCCACCGATGAAGATAAGCTTCCCGATATCATTTTCCTGGATCTGAACATGCCGGTGATGGATGGCTGGGAATTCCTGAACGAATTCATCAAGATCAAGAATAATTTAAACAAAAAGATAACCCTTTACGTGGTGAGCTCCTCCATCGATCCCCGAGACCTGGAACGCGCAAAATCATTCAACCTGGTAACCGATTACCTGATCAAACCCATTGAGCTGAAAAAATTCGAAAAGATCTTCGAGAAAACGGCCGCGTAATTACTTTTTATTCTCTTCCTCGTGCTTCGGAAAAGCTTTTTTATTGAAGACCAACAGAAGCGCTACCCCTATACTAATGGCAGAATCGGCAATATTGAAGACCGGTTCAAAAAATGTAAAGTATTCTCCACCCCAGAAAGGGATCCAATCCGGAAGATAGCCCTTCCATAAGGGAAAATAGAGCATGTCTACTACCTTACCATGAAAAAGAGTGGCATATCCACCGCCCTCGGGTAAAAAGGTCGCTACCTGCCCGTAAGAGTCGTTAAAGATGATGCCGTAGAATACCGAATCTATAATATTTCCAAAAGCACCGGCGAAGATCATCGCAATGGCTACAATAAGAAGTCTGGAACCATTTTTTCTTACACTATCCCATAACCAGTAGCCAATCCCTGTGATCGCAGCCAGCCTGAACAGTGTAAGAGCCAGTTTCCCGTATTCTCCGGGTATCTTGGTTCCCCAGGCCATCCCTTCATTTTCAACGAACAGAATTCGAAACCAGTCAAAAACTTCCACCTCGTCACCGAGGGCAAAATGGGTCTTGATATAGAATTTGGAGATCTGATCGATAAGAAGGATCAGGATGATAATTATACCGGCTTTTTTAAGGGACATCTATTTTTTCTTGTTAAAACGGCTCAAAAATACAATTAATATTTAGTTTTCCGAACCTGAATGTCGCCGTCTATACTGGTGAGCCTTAAGGGCATCTGGCCGGGCAGAAAATCGGGAAGAATAAGTTTTCCGTGCCTGGATTTCGCCTCGATAGCTCCCGAATTGGTTTCTACCAGTATATCTCCAGAAAAGGTGTTGATCACCGCGCTTCCTGAAAAATCCAGCAATTTGCAGTAACCCTGTTTTAGATCGGCATGAAAGCGTTCAAAATTCCCCGAAGCTATAACCGAGGCAAGGTTAGAAGTGATCACGATTTCCAGTCCTTCCGGAACCCTGATCTCGACTTCCAACGAAAAGACCTTATGAGCACTCAGTTTATCGTAACCACCCGCCAGTTCCTGCGGATACCGACTGGTAATCTTCAGTTCTCCATCCTTGATTTCAGTGTCCAGAATGATATCCCTGAAATATTCTCCTTCAGAATGGGTTTTGATCGAAATACCTGGAGTTTCCGTAGCGATCAACTTGATCTGGTAAACCTCATCGGTAGCAATTCGCAATATCTCGATATTACGGGCATCTATGGTTTCCCTGGTTTCGCGCTGCGCCTGTGCCATGATTCCGAAGAACAAAAACAAAATACAGAACAACCTCTTCATCTTCCGTCTAAACAAAAAACGTCCTGGCATCTTACGAAGCAGGACGTTCCTATATCAATTATTAATAATCTATCGTTGCATATTCTTCGCCTCAATGCTTAGCGTAGCATGAGGAACCAGTAGCAATCTTTCTTTTGCGATCAATTTCCCGGTGACTCTACAAACACCGTAGGTTTTATTCTCGATTCTCATCAGGGCATTTTTCAGATCCCTGATGAATTTTTCCTGGCGAATGGCCAGCTGAGAGTTCGCTTCCTTGCTCATGGTTTCGCTTCCTTCTTCAAATGCTTTGAAAGTAGGCGAAGTATCGTCGGTTCCATTGTTCCCGTCGTTCTTATAAGCAGTTTTGTAGATCTCCAATTGCTCCTGTGCCTTTTCAATCTTTTTCTTGATCAGAGCCTTGAACTCTGCCAGATCGGCATCGCTGTAACGTTCTTTTACTTCTGTAGACATGGCTTTAATGTTTTTTAATAAACAATTTAGTGGCAATATCATCGAATTCAATATCGGCTCCTTCATCTACCACCTCTGCAAATTCGAGGTTTGCAGTTAATGTTTCGTTCTTAATATAAGTTATGTTGTCGTTCACGGCATCCTCGACAATGCCGTCTTTTTGTAGGGTCACATCTATGGTGTCAGTCACTTCATAGCCCGAATCCTTTCTAAGATTCTGGATCCTGTTAACCAGTTCCCTGGCAACACCTTCCTTTTTGAGCTCTTCCGAGATACTAACGTCGAGGGCTACGGTAAGGTTCCCGCTGCTGGCAACCAGCCAACCCTCGATATCCTGTGAGGTAATTTCTACCTCATCTAATGACAAATTAACCATTTTTTCGTTAATCTGCACGCTTATTTCGCCTTCCCGTTCAATTTTGGCGATATCTTCTGAAGTAAACTGATTTATCTTACTGATTACCAGTTTGATATCTTTACCAAATCTTGGACCAAGAACTCTAAAATTTGGCTTAATTTGTTTCTTTAATAGACCTGAAGCATCATCGATCAACTGAATTTCCTTTACATTCACTTCCGATTTGATCAGATCTTCCACCGCCTTGATCTCCTGTTCCTGTTCCTTGTCAAGTACCGGGATCATTACTCTTTGCAGCGGTTGACGCACCTTGATCATCTCTTTTTTACGAAGCGAAAGCACTAAAGATGAAATGGTTTGGGCCTTTTCCATCTTTCGTTCCAGGGATTTATCAACAAATTTCGGTTCATAAACCGGGAAATCGGCCGTATGAACAGATTCCGAAGTATCCTTCCCGGTAGCTGCATTCAGGTCCCTGAACAGCCTGTCCATATAGAAAGGAGCCACTGGAGCACCCAGTTTAGCTACGGTTTCAAGACAGGTATAAAGCGTTTGATAAGCAGAGATCTTATCCTGCTCATAATCGCCTTTCCAGAATCTTCTTCGGCTTAATCGTACGAACCAGTTACTCAGGTTTTCCTGGACGAATTCAGAGATCGCCCTGGTAGCTTTGGTCGGTTCATAATCGGCATAGAACTTATCCACTTTTTCGACAAGCGTATGCAATTCTGAAAGTATCCATCGATCGATCTCTGGTCTTTCTGAAAGTTCCACATCCTTTTCGGAATAAGTAAATTCATCAATATTCGCGTAAAGCGTAAAGAACGAGTAGGTATTATAAAGTGTTCCGAAGAACTTACGTTGCACCTCACCTATTCCCTCAATATCGAATTTCAGGTTATCCCATGGATTCGCGTTGGAGATCATATACCATCTTGTCGCATCCGGTCCATAAACCGCGAGGGTTTCGAAAGGATCTACCGCGTTTCCAAGCCTTTTCGACATTTTTTGCCCATTCTTGTCAAGTACAAGTCCGTTAGAAACCACGTTCTTGTAAGCCACATCATCAAAGATCATGGTCGCGATCGCATGCAGGGTATAGAACCATCCTCGGGTCTGGTCAACACCTTCCGCGATAAAGTCGGCTTTACGCCATTTGTTCTCAACCTTTTCCTTGTTCTCAAAAGGATAATGCCACTGGGCATAAGGCATGGAACCGGAATCGAACCAAACATCGATCAGGTCGGCTTCACGCTTCATGGGTTTTCCGGAGTCAGAAACCAGCGTAATTTCGTCCACCACGTTTTTGTGAAGATCTACTTTTTCGTAGTTCTCCTCGCTCATATCGGCAGGATCGAAATCCTCGAAAATATCCTTATCCATAAAGCCAGCTTCCACCGACTTCTGCATTTCTTCTTTCAATTCAGCCACAGAACCCATTACCTTCACCTCGGTCCCGTCCTCGGATCTCCAGATAGGCAACGGAATTCCCCAGTAACGGCTACGGCTCAGGTTCCAGTCGTTGGCATTTGCCAGCCAGTTCCCAAATCTTCCCTCACCGGTGGATTTAGGTTTCCAGTTGATGGACTGGTTCAACTCATACATTCGATCCTTGAATTCGGTCACCTTGATGAACCAGGAATCCAGCGGATAATATAGAATAGGTTTATCGGTTCTCCAGCAGTTCGGGTAGCTGTGAACATATTTTTCAACTTTGAAGGCACGATTCTCTTCCTTCAGTTTAATGGCGATCTCCACGTCTACCGACTTTTCCGGAGCCTGGCCTTCATCGTAGTATTCGTTCTTTACGTACTTCCCGGCCAGCTCACCCATTTCAGGACGGAATCTACCCTGAAGATCCACTAATGGAACCAGGTTTCCGTTCTCATCCTTTACAAGCATCGGTGGCACTTCAGGAGTCGCCTGCTTGGCAACCAGGGCATCGTCTGCACCAAATGTTGGCGCGGTATGAACGATCCCGGTACCATCTTCGGTAGTTACGAAGTCACCCGAAATAATGCGGAAAGCATTTTCAGGATTATCGTTCGGCTGGGCATATGGCAATAACTGCTCATAGGTGATCCCTACCAGGTCCTTACCTTTAAAGCTTTCGCCCACCAAGTAAGGAATCTTTTTATCTTCTTTTGAATAGGATTTCAGATCCTCTTCAGATTCAGCTTTTCTGAATTTCTTATCGAATTGTTTTTCAGCCAGCTCCTTCGCCACGATAATGGTGATCGGCTCGAAAGTATACTGGTTGTAAGTCTTTACCGTTACATATTCGATCTTTGGGCCAACGGTAAGTGCTGTGTTGGAGGGCAGCGTCCACGGCGTGGTGGTCCAGGCGATAAAGAAAGCCCCCTCCAGACCTCCCCCAACGGGTGAGGCAGATGCATCTTTAATTTTGAACATGGCCGTTACCGTGGTATCGGTTACATCCTGGTAAGTTCCGGGTTGGTTCAGCTCATGCGAGCTAAGCCCTGTTCCAGCTTTTGGAGAATATGGCTGAATGGTGTATCCTTTATAAATAAGATCCTTTTTATAGATCTGGGATAACAGCCACCAAACCGTTTCCATGTATTTGGACTTGTAGGTGATATATGGGTCATCCATATCCACCCAGTAACCCATTTTCTGGGTAAGCTCGTTCCAGACATCGGTATAACGCATTACCGCGTTCTTACAGGCTTCATTATATTTTTCGATGGAGATCTTGGTACCGATATCCTCCTTGGTGATTCCAAGTTCCTTTTCCACACCAAGCTCAACCGGAAGTCCGTGTGTATCCCATCCGGCCTTACGTTTTACCTGGTAACCTTTCTGGGTTTTATAACGGCAAAAAATATCCTTGATGGCACGAGCCATCACATGGTGAATCCCCGGCAAACCATTGGCCGAAGGCGGACCTTCGAAAAACACGAATGGCTCCTTTCCTTCACGGGTGGTCACACTTTTTTCGAAAATATCATTCTCTTCCCAGTAGTTTAGGATTTCTTCTGCCACCCTAGGCAGGTCAAGACCTTTATATTCAGGGAATTTCTTACTCATTATCTCCTTTTTTCAAATGATGTGCGAAAATAATGATTTTTAACAAAACAAGGCCTTATTAAATGGTAAAATCACCTGCTTTAGTGGGTTAGCCTACCATTAACGAAAAGAACCCGACATAAATGGGAGGAATAAACTTTTTAAAAATTAAAAATTATAGGAAAGCGCAATGATCAAATTCCGGCCTGCTGCGGCAATTCCTGACGAATAGGTTCGGTACCGCTGGTCGGTGATATTTTCTAATGAAACCGTTGCCCGCCAGTTTGAATTCAACTCATACTGCCCGGTTAAATTGAGCGTATACCAGGCAGGGGAATATGGGTTTCCATTTTCATCGAGTGCATACAAATAAGGTTTATCCTGTTCTCCCGGAGCAAGGTCTTCAAAATCGAACTGGCCGTTATACTCGGCAAAAAGATCGAATTTCAACCGACGTTTGTGCCAGATCAAATGGGTATTTCCAAACATTGGAGCGGCATGGCGAAGTGGTACATAATCGTCTCCTTCATTTTCCCTCCCTTCGGTATAACTGAACTGGGACTTCAGCCTTAATGCCACGGAAAAGTCAATTTCCAGTCCGGCTTCAATTCCGTAGACATAGGCATGAGCCGCGTTCTGAATGGCCTGCACCCGGCTTGGCTCGCCCTGATAATCGATCTCGGTCACGCCATTCAGGTTAAAATCCCTTCTAACCATCGCATCATCGAGATAGGTATAATAGGCTGTTAAGTCAAGCCTGATCTTATTCGAAAAATTAAGATCGGTTCCTAATTCCGCATTATAAGCATATTCCGGCTTTAGTCCAGGATTTGGCACTACGACGGAACCCGGCTCGGAATCGAAAATCTTTCCAACATCATCGATATTCGGTGCACGAAAACCTGTTGATAGACCCAGTCTCCAACCCACTACATCATTCTGCCTCCAGTTAAGGCCAAGGCTTCCGGTGAGAGCACCGGTACTGATATCGGCTCTTTCAAAAGGAAAATCATAGAATTCGTCATCGAAACTGGCATCTACCAAAATATGGTTATATCGAACTCCCGATTGCAGGGAAAGGTCTTCTAGTATTTTCCACTGGTAACTGGCATAGGCAGCCATAGACTGCCATTTGGAACCATCTGGATACCTGCTGGCGGTTGCGCCGGTCTCTTCGGTTTCGATATTTCTAAAACGGCCTTCAGAAGCTATATTGTTCAGCACATATTCGAGGCCATAGAACAATTTGCTTTCAGAAAATGTCTTTTCAAAATCCAGGTTTCCCGAATAGGCATCTACATTTTCCTCTGTAGTGAACAGGATCGGCTCACCAAAATCGCGATCATTTCGGCTTTCCCCAAAGAACTGGTAAGCCGCTGTGAACTGAACCCGGTCATAGATATTGGAATCGCTGCGGTGGTTTATCTTGAAATTTCCCATGAACCAGGTTTGCGGTCCATAATACCACTCCGCAGCTCTTAGAACGCCATCGCGCTTCCTGATCAGGCGATCGTACCTCGGGAAATCGGAAGTATTTGAGTAGTTTAGACCAAGATTAAAATCCCAGTCTTTAGACGGCATGAATTTCACTTTTTGCAGCAGGTTGATCTGCTCATAACCCGTAGGTCGCTGCACCAGGGGATCCGGATTTTCAACCATGATATCCTCCCCGTTCTCACGCACCGCATAGTCTGGTCTCAAATAATCATCCGGCCCGTGCTCTCCCATTTCCAGGTCACCAAAATCTGAATAGGTCACTCCTGTTCTAAAAGCCCAGTTATCACGACCTAAATTCACATCGGCATGAACCGTATTCTCATTATTAGCGGTTGCAAAACGGGTGTAAATATTCCCGCTCAGCGAAGTTTTTTCATTAAAACTGAATTTAGGTTTAAGGGTAAAAAAGTTCATTACTCCACCAATAGCATCACTCCCATAAACCACCGAGCCTGGGCCCAAAATGACTTCAGTATTCTCCACCATCATAGGGTCTATCGAAATCACATTCTGAAGATTTCCGCTTCGGAAAATGGCCGAATTCATTCGAACTCCATCTACCGTAAGTAAAAGTCGGTTCGTTGAAAATCCACGTATCATAGGGCTTCCGCCGCCAAGCTGACTTTTCTGAACAAAAACCTGCCCGGTGCTTTCCAGCAAATCGGCTGAAGTTTGCGGACTTGCAAGCTCAATATCACCTGGTGAAATACCCACAATCTTCTGCGGGATCTCATTTTTTTGAAGCTTGAATCGAGCCACCGAGAGCGTAACCTGATCCAGCTGATTCTTACCTGGATCCATTAGTACCTTATTATCGCTGTTCAGAATTTCCCGTTTACGGCGGTAAGTTTCTTCGTAACCAACCATATTGAAGATCATTACCTCGGTATCGGTAAATTTAGAGATATCGGCTTGCCCGGATATATTGGTAATTGCGTACGTAGAATTATCTTTATTATAGATCGCGACATTCACCAGGGGTTCCCCTGTATTGGCATCCAGCACCTCGATCTTTTGAGAGAATGAGATCGAACTAATAAAAAGAAAAAGCAGAAGTAGTTTTGTTTGCATTTAACCAAAAATTTCGTTTAAGACCTGAAGGGATCGGGGTTTGTGAAAGCCTTCCACATGAAGTTCGAAATATAATAACAACATATTTAGAAAATCGTTTCGGTTCACCTGGTTCAATTTTATGTGCTGCATTTCATCAAAATCGGTGCCTAAGAGGGTCTTTAGCAACTCAACATTTTTACCTTCTATGCAGTAATCATTGGTTTCCGAATCCTGGAAAACCCCATCCAGCAGGTTAAATACCGGAAGATCATTTACTTCGGTCTCTGGCTGAAATCCCAGGTACCGGGTAAGATGTAATAAAAATACCAGATGAAAATTGGCAATTTTATCTTCGGCATCCAGATATGCAAAGCTGGTTTGTAAAAAATCAAATAAGTACGGATTAGGTTCTTCCTCCCTGATGGTGATTTTAAGCATTTCAGCCAGGAACATCAACATGGCCATCTTAACCGGATTGGTATGAACGGTTTGGTAAGCGTGAGTCACTTTAGCCTCGCGAAGATATTCCATTTTTCCTGCTCCCCGGTGATTGGCTACGATCTCAAGGCGGTTAAGCATCTGGAACATCGACGCTTTGAATTTCCCTTTTCGGGATTTCAAAACACCCTTCAGCATATAGGTTTTCAACCCATCAGCCAGCGTATAGATCTTTACGATAAGATCGGCTTCTCCATACTTGAGAGAACTTATTACAATGGCTTCGGTCTTAACCAGCATTCAGAGAATTTTGCCGTGAAGGTATAAAAAAAGCCGCTTAAAGAAAGCGGCTTGAATTTTATCACATTCCGGGTGGTTTAAACTACACCCTGAGCAAGCATAGCATCGGCAACCTTTACAAAACCAGCAATATTAGCTCCTTTAACATAGTCTACATAACCATCTTTGGTAGTACCGTATTCCACACATTTTTCATGGATATCGTTCATAATTTCATGTAGTTTATTATCTACTTCCTGTGAAGTCCAGCTATATCTCATAGAGTTCTGGGACATTTCAAGTCCTGAAGTCGCAACTCCACCTGCATTCGAAGCCTTACCAGGGGAGAATAAAATTTTCTCTTTCTGGAATACTTCAACCGCTTCAGGAGTACACGGCATATTGGCTCCTTCTCCAACACAAATACATCCATTCTTAACAAGTGTCTGAGCATCCTCCTTATCTAACTCGTTCTGTGTAGCGCATGGCAGAGCGATATCACACTTGATATTCCAAGGAGTTTCACCTTCAAAATATTTTGCAGAAGAGTATTCATCCAAATATTCCTTGATTCGGCCTCTCTTAACGTTCTTCAATTCCATGATGAAATCCAGTTTTTCCTGGTCAATTCCCTCTTCGTCATGAATGAATCCGCTGGAGTCTGACATGGTCACTACTTTTGCACCAAGCTGGATGGCTTTTTCAGCAGCATACTGAGCAACATTTCCTGAACCAGAAATCACCACCGTTTTTCCTTCCAGGTCTTCACCTCTTCTCTTGAGCATATTTTGTGCAAAGTAGACGTTACCGTAACCTGTAGCCTCAGGCCTGATTAGCGATCCACCATAAGAAAGTCCTTTCCCGGTTAGAATTCCGGTAAATTCGTTCTGTAATTTCTTATACTGCCCGAACAAATAACCAACTTCACGGCCACCTACCCCAATGTCTCCCGCAGGAACATCACAGTCAGGGCCAATATGTCGATACAGTTCACTCATAAAACTCTGGCAGAACTTCATCACTTCGTTATCTGATTTTCCTTTAGGATCGAAATCTGATCCTCCTTTACCTCCACCCATTGGAAGTGTGGTAAGACTGTTCTTGAAAACCTGCTCGAAAGCAAGGAATTTCAGGATGCTTAGGTTCACCGAAGGATGAAAACGCAAACCACCCTTGTAAGGTCCAATCGCTGAATTCATTTGTATCCTGAAACCACGGTTCACCTGGATCTCGCCTTTATCATCCAGCCAGGGAACTCTAAACATCACCACCCTCTCTGGCTCCACCATTCGCTCCAGAAGCATTTTGTTCTGGTATTTTTTATTCTCTTTTATAAAAGGAATTACTGTTTCTGCAACTTCATGAACCGCTTGCATGAATTCGGGTTCATTCTGGTTCCTGGCCGATACTTTATCCAGGAATTCTTTGATGTTTTTTTCCATAATGACTGGCGCTATTATTATATTTTGAAAATCACGTCCAATTAATGGCACAAATATAAATATTCTGTAAGGATTAGTTGTTTCATTTTTGCATTTGATATAATATTAACTTTTAAGATTCTGACTGGAGCTTATACCGGTATAGCTACTATTTTCGTTAAGGTATTTTGCTATATTTGTTATCTAGCCAAGTCTATCGCATGTCGAAAACCAGAGCAATCTTCTTTTTCTCATTAATTTTTTCGCTTTGGAGTGGAAAGACCTATGGCCAATTACAAATAGGTCATGAATTAGGTGTTTTCACAGGTCCGGCAGGTTTTTTTACGGATTATGGCGAACGTTGGAATGTTCGCAACAACCTGGAAAATGAAGGTTTTGGAATAGGACTGGTTCATTATATGAACCTTGCCTTTAAACCTGAATGTAGTTGCCGGCCAACTAAATTGTTCTTTACCAAGCACTTCAGACTTAGAACCGAAATCGACTATATGAAATCCAAGCTGGACCATTATGGACCTGTCGCCTCCAAGGATTCTGAAGGTGGAAGACAGCTAAGAGCCATGCATGGGAATACTGAATTGTTTCAGGGAGGATTAGCCCTGGAATATCACCTTTTTGGGATCAAGGAAGCCAGGGATTTTGCTACCCTATTTTCTCCTTATATCAGTTTCGGAATTCACTATGTATATTATAATCCCAGCGCCTATTCAGACCTTGGACCACTGGACAGCCCCAAGGTTCTATTTCCGACTTTTGAAGACGGAATTTTTCTCGATGGCGGGCATACCTTTGCGATCATAGGAAGTGGCGGGGTTAGATACCGGCTGGGCAGGCACAATGACCTGATGCTCGAAGCACGGGCGCATTATTACGATACAGACAAACTTGAGGGGCTGGATGTCCAGAAGCCTCAAAATAAATTCAACGATTTTGTATTATGGTTAGGAGTTGGTTATGTTTACTATCTTAATTTCTAGAAATTCAGTTCTGAAGATTTCATGATCCTTCCACCTCTTCTTAACAGGTCTAGCTTAGCTTTTTCGAATTCTTCCCTTTTCAGGGCCCGAGTTGCATCTTCTAACAAAACCGAACTAAAGCCTTCCTCTATCGCATCTTTCATAGAAAAGTAAACACAATAATCAGCTGCCAGACCGGTAAAATATAGCTCTTCAGCATTTTTTTCTTTCAGGAATCCGGCCAGGCCGGTAGATTTCAAATGCGCGTTATCATAGAAGCCACTATAACTGTCAATTTTAGGATTTGTACCCTTTCGGAAAATAGCCTCCACTTTATTGGTTTTAAGATCCTTATGAAATTCAGCACCAGTACTGCCCTGCACACAATGATCTGGCCACATCACCTGGTCCAGCCCATCGAGCTTGATAACCTCAAATTCTGAAGCGCCCTTATGACTGCTGGCAAAACTGGAATGACCGGCTGGATGCCAGTCTTGGGTTGCGATCACCAGCTCGAATTTTTCCATTAAACCATTGATCACCGGTACGATCTCGTCACCATCGGGAACCGCAAGGGCGCCACCAGGCATAAAATCGTTCTGAACATCTATCACTATCAATACTTTCATGAAGCTGAATTTTTATGGGATTGGATTAATTTTTCACGCTCTTCCTGAAGCCGGGAACTAATGCCAACCTTGTAAATATGCGGGTTATTAAAGCGTTTGTATTCCAGTGGTAATTCGGCAAGGCGCGATTGGGAATATTTGGCAATTTCCTCCAGAGATCGCCTTTTTATTAGCATCTTCCCATTTTCCATCACCTTCTTCAGCAAAGCTTCCTGATGAAAAGAACCAATTTTCATGGATTTGTATGGCTCGTGCGGGTGGAACATTTCTTCGACCTTTTCTTCTGAATTCAATCCAATCGCATCTGCGCCGATGCATTTTCCATTCGCATCCTTAACCCGAAAAACCTGTTTTTTATGCGGAAGAGTTATCTTGACAATACTTTCTGAAATCTTGATCCTGGGCTGCCCGTTAGACCAGGCAAGTTTGTAGACTCCATCAAGCGCTCCATCGGGATCCCCGGTAACCAGGTTGGTCCCCACCCCGAAAATATCGATGGGAGCCTGCTGTTCCAGCAAACTCTTGATCACATATTCATCCAGCTGATTGGACGCAGCAATCTTTACATACTCCAGTCCGGCTGCATCCAATTGCTTTCGGCTTTCCTTGGCGAAATAGGAAAGGTCGCCGCTATCCAGCCGAATGGCCAGTAATTTATGTCCGCGAGCTTCCATTTCCTTAGCAACCTTAATCGCGTTTGGAACTCCGCTTTTTAAGGTGTCGTAAGTATCCACCAGCAGCACGCAATTCTCTGGCCTGCCTTCAGCGAAATCCCTGAAAGCGGCAAGTTCATCATCATAGCTTTGAATAAAACTATGAGCCATCGTCCCTGAAACCGGAATATTGAAATCCTTCCCAGCTACCACATTGCTGGTTCCATTGAAGCCTCCTACCACGGCAGCACGCGTGGCATAATATCCGCCGGTTGACTGCGCACGCCTTAGTCCAAAATCCAGCAAATGAGCATCACCAACCACAAGTCTCATCCTGCTTGCCTTGGTTGCCACCAGGGTTTGAAAATTGAGAAGATTCAGAAGAATGGTTTCAATGATCTGGGCTTCGATGATATTGGCCTCAACCTGCAGGACGGGCCGGGTAGGAAAAACCACGTCGCCTTCCATCACCGAATAGATAGTTCCTCGAAACCTGAAATTTGCCAGGTAATCCAGAAAATCCTGTTTAAAACCCTGTTCCTTTAAATAATCAAGATCGGCCTTTGAAAATCGCAGATCCTGGATGATCGAAAGCAGATCTTCCAATCCAGCGAAAACAGCGAAACCTCCTTTATAAGGTAATTTTCTGAAAAAATAGTCGAATACGGCCCGGTGATCCCGGTGGCCTTTATTGAAATAGACCTGTGCCATCGCAAGCTGGTACTGGTCTGTATAAGTAGCTGTAAAATTATTCATTCAAAGTTATTGCCTGGTTAACCAAGAGCGACTTCCCTGAGTTTGGATTCATACAATTCACGATCTTCGTCGCTGAATACTACAAATCTAAGCTTTTTAAGGTGTTCCAGTTGGGGTATTTCGGTTAGCAGTGTGCTAAAGACCACATCTACGGCGTCTTCTTTCGGGTAACCGAAAATCCCGGTAGAAATTCCCGGAAAACCAACAGACTTTAATTTATTTTCTTCAGCTCGTTTCAAACTGTTTCGATAACAATTAGAAAGCAGTTGTTCTTCCGGCTTATCTTTCCCATATACCGGTCCAAGAGTATGAATCACGAATTTATTGGGCAATCCGTAAGCCCGGGTGATCACTGCTTCACCGGGAGCGATCGGTGCGAGTGGTTTACATTCTTCATATAATTTGGGACCTGCAGCTCCATGAATGGCTCCTGCCACTCCTCCTCCCGGAGCAAGCTCGGCATTCGCCGCGTTCACCACGGCATCCAGGTCGGCCTGGTTGGAAATATCCCCCTTTTCTACTTCGATCTCAATATTCTGAAGTTCAATTCTCATGGCTGTTTTTCTTAAAGTTATAGAAATTAAAAGAAAGAACGAAATGGAAGATCCAGGCTTACTCCTTCAGAAAAAATTGGTCCAATAAAAAAGGCCGTTCATTACGAACGGCCCTCCTGTAAATTTAGAACTCGAAATCTAAACTTTTTTGTAACTATTGTTATACTCTTCCATCAGTTTCATCAAACTGTTTACCAGGTCTTTTGTCTCCAAAAGAATACTGAAGTAAAGCGTAGTATTCTTAGGGCTGGATTCTTCGGTCCTGGTTCTTGATACCTGTTTTTCAATCTTTTCAGAAAGGGAATTCATGATCTTTTCCTTTCTACCAAGAACGAGACCGATCCTCTCAAATTTGCGTTGGGTGAAGACCTCTTCTATCTCCTTAAGCAAAATTTCCAAAGAATCATCTATCTCTTTCAAATCGTTGATCTGGTTATATCGCAACGGCTTGTGATTATTATTCACATGCTTATAACTCTTCTTGGTGATGAATTCAAGCGACTGCGCGATATCAGTAAGATATCCAAGAATGGTTATATAGAAACTACTTCCTCTAACACTGGTTTCATCCAGACTCTTGATGAAAAAGAAGATATGGTCTCTTAATTCCTCAATTTCGGCATCCAGTTTATCAACGCCTTTTTTGCTCTTCTTCAACCTCTTTTTATCGGTTAAAGAAAGGCCTTCCAGCACATCGGTATAGATCTTATTCGTGCGGCTTACCACATTCGCGATATTATTGGCACTTTCTGAAATGATACCCTGTACGGTTTTGCTTTCAGACTTTTTAAGCCCGGACTTATCGGTTTTGGCTTCCTGTGCTTTTTTATGAGAAAGATAGTTTCTCACCAGTAATCCAATTGCCAGCAACAAAAGGATTGCGATAGCAGGTCCACGTCCAAGGAAAATAATATAGGTTAGGATTCCCGCTGCAGTAAATGCGCTGAAGGCCGTAAAGAACCACCCACCTATCACATTAAGCACTCCAGCTACCCGATACACGGCACTTTCACGTCCCCAGGCTCTATCGGCCAGGGAAGTACCCATAGCTACCATAAAGGTCACATAAGTGGTAGAAAGTGGCAGTTTATAAGAGGTCGCTATCGAAATCAATACACCGGCTACCGTTAGGTTAATAGCTGCACGGATCATGTCGAAAGCAGGTTTATCCTCGATATTTTGAAAATCTTCTTCTTCTGGTTTTGAGAACCTTCGGCTCATGCTTTGCTTGGCACTTAGCGGAAGTATTCTCTTTATGCCTTCAAATAGACTTGTACTTCCTTTTACCAGGCTTCTTGATAACAGGTTAGGGCTGAATTTTTCCGATCCATGTCCCTGGCGCGAAAGACCAATTTCAGTTTCAGCAACACTGCGTGCTTTTTTAGACAACCAAAGCGTGGCCACCATTACGCCTCCGGCGATGAATAGCAGGTATGGCTGAGCGGGCACCTTGCTTTGCAGCACTTCCATAGAAAAGCTTCCAGGAGCTATACCAGATTCAGACCAGGCAAGGAATGAGTGATATGCCGCCATTGGCACCCCTATAAAGTTCACCAGGTCGTTTCCTGAAAACGCAAGGGCAAGGCCAAAGGTTCCTACGGCGATCACGAAAGGAAGAATACTCCTTTTAAATATCTTGGTGAACAACCACGAGAACAAGGTCCAGAAAACAAAACTACCCAACAAAATATAGATCGCCTGGTTTTCAAGTACTTCTTTAAAATCATCATAATAAGGTGTTCCTTTTAGACCCTTGAAAAAAATGAAATATCCTATCGCACTAAGACAGAAACCACCGAATAAGGCTCCGAAGTTCTTGATCTTTTTCTCATATTCAAATGTGAAAATAATTCTGGATAGCCATTGAACAAGAGCACCAATTGTGAAAGCGATCACTACCGAAAGGAAGATACCGGAGATGATCTGCGTAGCCTTTTCGGTGTTTATATAGCTTGCCAGGTTGGCAACAGTTTCAGAATCGCTGGCGCTTATCTTAATAAGAGCCATCACCACAGCTGCACCTAGTAATTCGAATACGATGGAAACCGTGGTGGATGTGGGCATCCCAAGGGTATTAAAGAAATCGAGCAGGAGAATATCGGTTATCATCACGGCCATAAAAATGATCATGATCTCATCAAAATAGAATTCTCCGGGCATAAAGATCCCTTTCCTGGCTACTTCCATCATTCCGCTGGAAAAAACCGCTCCAATAAAGATCCCCAAACTGGCGACCACCATGATGGTCTTGAAAGAAATGGCTTTGGAACCAATAGCCGAATTCAAAAAGTTTACCGCGTCGTTGCTAACTCCCACTACCAGGTCGGCGATGGCGAGCACTACTAAGGCAACCAACATCAATAAATAAATATCTCCCATTATCTTAAATTAAATTATGGCGTAAATGTCTAAACTAATTACTATTTACCGGTTATAAAATGTTTTAAACTACTAAAAATGAAAATCGAAGCCTAATCTCCACTCCAGATTATCAGTGTTTTTATCTAAGGTGGTATAGCTAAAATCTGTTTGCAGCTTCAGTTTGTGACCCAATATATATTTGGATGCTCCAATGGTGTACATCTCTATATCAGCAACATTGGTATAGTCCTTATAATCATTGTTTGTGTAACGGGCTGCAATCTCGTAATTATTTTTGAAAAGATAGGCAGCCTGCAAATTGAAGGCTTCCCCGTCCAGAACCGTATATTCAACAGTAGATTCACCCGGAATTCTTGCCAATGGATCTCCGGAAGTCCTGTTAGCATACTCTCCCATAAATGAAATCCCCCGATATTTAAATACTGCATCCACGAACCAGGTCTCGATATCGGTACGATATAGCTCGCCGTTATCGAGTTCCATATAAGTACCCAGGTTACTTCGGGTTTTCACAGCATCATTATTGAAATCATAAACAACACCCATCATTAACTTAGGAGTTTCTTCTCTTTCAAGATCACTCTGGAAATAGTCGCCTTTTTTCAGAAATTCTCCGAATGGAAGGAATTCCAGTCTTCCTGTATACTGAAGACCTCCAATATTTCCCACCACCACGTTTCTACCCTCCCCCTGGGAAAGAGCGAACTTTTCTTTGATCACAAAGTCATCACCCAAATTGATCTTATGGTGAAGCTGAATCCCTATATCACGATCTATGTTAAATCGGCTATTTAGCAGGGAACGGTCTATAAACTGAAGGTTTCCAGAAGAAATCACTCGTTCCACATTACCAGGTAGTTTTGTCTGACCTGCCCATAATTCGAAATTCTGGTAGAAATTCCATTTCAGGACCGCATCAAGAATATACCTCGGGGCGTTGTTGGTGTAAACATTCGCACCCCCAATATCGAAATTTGAAAGACCTAATTCGATCTTATATTTAAGTTTTGGAGTCAATGCCCAACCGTCGAATTTTAATCGCGCCCTACGAATGAAGAAAGCCTGATCGGCATCTTGAAAGGCATCATCTTCATAATTCCAGGTAGTTTCAGATCTAAACTGAATCCTTGGAGCAAATTTTAAACTGAAAGAGCTGTCTTTGGCTGTAAAATTCAGAAGTCCTTTCCCAAATTTCATATCACCAAGTTCCTGAGACTGCAGACTTAAAGAAGTAAAAAGGCATACAAATGCCAGAAAAATAATACGTTGCATTAAAATCGTTTTCTAAAGTTTTTGTCGGCGGCAAAGAAACGATTCCTATGTTAAGTTAATGTTTCCTGTTAGTTAAGTCATGGATATTATTTCCTGAAAGAAAAAGGCTGCCTAGAAAAGGCAGCCCTGACACACTATTAGAATCAAGTCGACAAAAACTTTACGATTTTAAGCGTGCGTCGAAAGATTTCACAAATAAAGCTTTCCAACTTAAACATAGCGTCAAGTGTATATTAAATTAAAATTAACTCTGGTCTTATATGGAAGGACCAGGAATAGATTTACTTATTAATTGAATAAGAGTTGATATAAAATTTATATTTTGAAGAAGAATTATTTAAAACAACCAACTTCTGAAAAATAAAATCCAGCTAAAAGAAATTGCGGTCGCATGGGATAAAAGACCACAAACCCTTGAAGAATCTGTTAATGACATATTGATATTTATTCACCAATTAGAAAAGTTTGATCATAACTTTTCTAACTGGTTTCCTACCGGAAATAAAAAAATGAACAAGCCGGAGGATAAACTACATATGAATTTTGAAGAGATAAAAAACCTGTTATGTAAGTCATGTTCTTTATCGGATTATCCCGAATTCTATTACAGAATAAAATTCTGGAATGGATCGGACAATTCAGGGGAATCCCTATCTTTAAAATTAAGCCTAGGTGGTGACGCTAAAATAGGACATAATAATGTTATTTTACAATTACCCTATTCCGGACCTTTATCGGAGAAATATGATAATGAAAAAACAAGAACCGATTTACTAGATCTTTTTATAGAGTTTTGGGATCCAGAGAAAATAATGATCGAGAACAAATGGCAGCGGTTATGAGGTCTAACTTCCAACACTTAATCACAGGTTGGGAAGTTTGAAATTCCTTCGGCTTCGCTCAGGACAGGCTTCTCGCCCAACACGAAATAAAAAAAGCCAGTCTCTCGACTGGCTTACTTGCTCCTCAGGTTGGGCTCCCTTCGGCTTGGCTCAGGACAGGCTTCTCGCCCAACACAAAAATAAAAAAAGCCAGTCTTTCGACTGGCTTACTTGCTCCTCAGGTTGGGCTCGAACCAACGACCCTCTGATTAACAGTCAGATGCTCTAACCAACTGAGCTACTGAGGAGTGTTATGCTTGAAAAGCGGTTGCAAATATAAGTCAATTTTTAAATGCTGTCAAAACAAAATTTGAATTTTTTTTGGTTAAAATCGCCCCGTTTTTTCTATCCTCCAAGGAATCAGCATTCTATTGAATTAAAAAATTTTCCAACTATTCGCTCTCCTTTCTAATAGCAACTTTTTGAGTCTAATCACCAACAGACTTAAACAAATCATAAATATTTGATCTACTGACATTTATGTGTTTTATCAAACGATCTATTTCTTATTTTCAGTGCTCTAAAACTTATAACTATGAAATTAAAACATGTAACTCTGCTCATCTTTTCGATCCTGATGTACTCATGTCAACAGGATCCCACTCCCGGAACTCAGGAAACTGAACTTCAACACCAAGAGCTCAGCCTAAAATTTGATATTCCAAAGACTGAAACCACCGAGACCATTGGAAAATCGCCACTTCGAGACGGCGTTATTGAGGAAAAATACGTCGCCAGCGAAGCCTTGACAGTTTTGAACGAAAAATTGAAAGACCAGGGAATTGCAATCCTAAAAGTTGAAGCTATGTCTGAAAGCTCTCCTATTATTCTCTTCGATAAGCAGTTAAGTATTGTAAGGCCTTCTTCTTCCTGGGTTGCCAATGACCCGCGACGTAGCGGGACCACCAATATCACTTATAATGTTTTTCCTGCCTTTGCGGTGGCTAATCCCGGTATCCCCACAGAAAGTATAACCGATGCAGCATTTGATGACTGGGAAAATTCCTCTGGTTGCGGTGGAGCGCAACTTGTAAAGCAGGCCAATCCTGGAATATTTAATAGTGCTATCCTCTCTATTGGAGGTGTAGGTGGGACCCCTTACAGCGATATAAATATTTTAGGCCACGTACCTCCCTTCGTATTCGAACTGGTAGGACTTGGTCCAAATACGCTGGGTGTTGCATTCACAATCTCTTTCAGGGACGAGAATGGGCAGTTAACCGATATTGATAATGACAATAAAGCAGATACCGCTTTAAAAGAAGTATGGTATAATGATGGATATGAATGGACAGATGATCCCGAAAACAATCCTGATGCAATAGACCTTGCTTCAGTAATCACTCATGAAATTGGACATACGCTTGAGGCAGGACATTTTGGTACAGGAATTTTTAATGAAAAGAAAAGAACTATTTCCTATAGTCCGCGCGCCGTTATGAACGCTTTGTATTTTGAGGCAAACAGCGACCTGCAAACTACCGACAGAGCTTCTTATTGCAATACCTTCAGCAATTGGTAAGCTAATAAAAAACGAATAAAAAAAGCCGGTTAATTACCGGCTTTTTTATTCAAATGCTATTCTCACACTCTTCATAATCGATGACACTCTGGTAGGCCTCGAGATATTGGATAAGATATTCGGCAGTGGTTTTTTCAAAAGTTTTGATAGGCGAACCAAAATCATCTTTATGTACGTTAGAAATATAATCGTTCAATCCAATAACAAGTTCTTCTTCCTCTCCCATTTCCCTGCCATCAGCATCATAAATCTGCACTCTTCCATTTTCGCGGATCATAACCAGCCCGGAATAGGCAAGTGACGGGGCATCTGGCGACTCCAGGAAATCCTTCAACTCTGCAACGCTCATGGAAAAGGTATCGAGGCCATTTCCGAAGGGATCAATAGTATAGATGTCAAATGGCGTGATCTTTCCAAAATCCAGACCGGCACGAATTCCGCCATAATTCTGGAAAACGATATCTGCTCCGGTGATGGTTCTTAAAGCATCTGTATAAAAACAACCTGTTTCATTCTTATCGTGATCCCTCAATGAAGTTCCTATTTCTTCATAGAATTCAGGTTTGTTATTATATTCAGCTATAATTTCCTTTATTTCTGAATCTTCAGCCGTTCTATCTTCCAGTTCGATCAATTCATACTTATAATCAACGATCTCTCCATTAAGCACGTCCAGGCTGAGTTTAGTCATATATTTCAGGTTCGATCCACTTTGTATCATGTGGCGACCCTTTACTTCCCTGTCATAAATATCATGATTATGACCACCAATGACCAGGTCTACAAAATCATGATTTTCGAGGATCATTTCATCGCCATAAGATCCATAATGGGTTAGAGCGATAACCAGGTCGGCGATTTGTACTTCCTCATCATTGCCATATTTGGCGACAGAGGTTACCCCTTCCTCGAAATCCAGTCCTTTGATGCGTTTCGGGTGGGTAGAAGGAATATTGCCCGGGGAGCTAGTCTCTACCACCCCGATAAAAGCGATTTCGAAACCATCTTTTTCTATGGTGACCATGCCTTTTGGCATATTTAGCTCGCCGTCTACATTCTTAACGTTCGCAGATAGAAATGGAAATTCCGCCTGTTGCATCCTTGCATTAAGAATATCCTGCCCGTAATCGAACTCGTGATTACCTAGCGCCGATACATCTATTCCTGTGCGATTCATCAGATCGATGATCGGGAAGCCTTTTTCAGGATGAAAATCAACGATCGGGTTACCTGAAAACAGGTCTCCTCCGGCCACGAAGAAAACCTGTGATTCCTGTTTTCGTTCCTCATCAAGGATCGCCTTTACCTTTGCGAAATTATCGATTTTCCCATGCAGGTCGTTTACGGTGTAAATGACGATGGATTCAGAAGCTGCTTCGGTTTGTGTTTCCCTTGATTTATCGGTACTCGAACAGCTACTCAGCAACAGGAGTAGTATCATTAGCGGTAGCAGGCTTCTAAAATAGTTTTCTTTAATTATTCTCATTTCGGTTCAAATAAAAAAGAGCCTGAGATCATCGAGATCCCGGGCTCCTGGATTTAGTATTTTCAGATAATATTATTCAAATAACCAGCGATAGATATCATTTCCGTTTGCATATAGCACCAGGGCGATCAGCAAAAAGAAACCAACCATTTGCGCTACTTCCATAAACTTGTCGTTGGGTTTTCTTCCCGTAACCATTTCATATAAAAGGAACATTACATGACCTCCATCCAGCGCAGGGATTGGAAGGATGTTCATAAATGCCAGTATGATGGACAGCAACGCGGTTGTATGCCAGAACCCATACCAGTTCCAGGTATCAGGGAACAACCCACCAATGGCTCCAAATCCACCCAATTGAGATGCGCCTTTTTTGGTGAACACATATTTGAACTGGGCGATATAATCGTGAAGGGTCCAGTAGCCATAATCAAAACCAGCGCTGATACTTTCCACGAAATCATATCGTTTTCTTTCGGGCTCCAACCTGATTATCGGGGCAATTCCAAGTTTTCCTTCTTCATCTGGAGTGATCATCGCGCTTTGGATCTCTCCATCTCTCTTATAGATCACCTCAATTTCCTTACTCGGATTTTTCTGAGAAATAGGCGCGATTTCATGCCAGTAGCCTATATCCATTTTATTAAGGGAAATAATACTGTCTCCTTTTTTAAGACCGGCTTTGGCCGCAGCCATATCGGCCACCACGGTATCCAGAACAGGATAGGTGATAGGTATAAACGGCTGCATCACGCCTTCCTGGAACATGGTGCTACCGATATCTTCAGGAATTTGAATGGTTTCCTGAACACCATTTTGATGCTCAACGGTTATATCCTTAACATCCCTTAAAAACAGATGCTTATTCACATCATTATAGCTCTCTATATCCTTGCCGTTCATCCTCAAAACCTTGTCGCCATCCTGAAAACCAAATTCTTTAAAACTTTCAGCAACCGCATAACCATTAGGAAGATCGGCCGGATCTATGTAAGGTTTCCCCCAAACGAACATGATCATCATGTAGATAAGAAAACCAAGTACCAGGTTAACGGTCACCCCGCCAAGCATTATGATCAATCGCTGCCAGGCCGGTTTGCTGCGGAATTCCCATTCTTTCGCAGGCTGTGCCATTTGCTCCTTATCCATGCTCTCATCGATCATCCCCGAGATCTTTACATAACCTCCCAGCGGAAGCCAGCCTATCCCGTAAACCGTATCACCAATTTTCTTTTTGAAAAGGGCGAATTTTACATCAAAGAATAAAAAGAACTTTTCTACCCTGGTCTTGAACAATTTGGCGGGCACAAAGTGACCTAGTTCATGCAGAACGATAAGCAAAGAAAGTGATAATATTAATTGTATGGCTTTTACTAAAAATGGATCCATTAGTCAACTTCAAATTTAAAATCGCACAAAAGTAAGTTTTTAAAAACTCTCAAAAAAGTTTTAAATCACACCTGATTCATACCTGAAATTTTTCCGGGCAGAATTCGACTATTTGAGCCTCAGACCATAACTTTGCAAAAAGTATAGACCGGTGATCAAGTTTTTTGCTAAATACAAAACCTTTGCCATAGTTTTATTCATCCTATCGGTGATCATAGTTTTGTGCATTTATACCTTGCTGAAACCGGAAGAACGCCTCCCCGTCTATCAACCCGAGATGGTAAATGCCGAGCTGGTTGATTCAACCGTACAGTATGTTCGGAAATATCATAAAATAGCCGATTTTGAACTGGTAAACCAGAATGGAGATACCATCACTCAGGAAGATTATAAGGATAAGATCTATATCGCCGATTTTTTCTTTACCACCTGTCTTACCATTTGCCCGATCATGACAGATCATATGATCGAGATCCAGGAGCAGGTAAAGGATGATGATGATGTCTTGCTTTTGTCACATACCGTTTTTCCTGTAGCCGATAGCGTGCCTGTACTTAAGAAATACGCACAGGAAAAAGGGGTTATCGATTCAAAATGGAATCTTGTAACCGGGGACAAAAAGCAGATCTACGATTTGGCCCGCAAGTCATACCTCGCCACAAAATCTACCGGTGACGGCGGTAAATACGACATGATCCATACCGAGAATTTTATCCTGGTAGATAAGGAAAAACAAATTAGAGGCTTTTACGATGGTACCGACCCCGAAGCCATCCAGGATCTCATGCACGACCTTAAGGTTCTCAAAGCACAATACCGCTAAAATTACTTTTTCTTCCTTTAACTTTTGTATTGGGTTAAATTCCATTACTTTTGCCTTGTTTAAAATCAATCTAAATAAAAAGTGAAGGTTACGGTCGCAAATCTGAAGCGAGGACAGCGCGGGATTATCAAGGAATTTTCCGCTGAACATGTTCCATTGAAACTTCTGGAAATGGGCTGCCTTCCTGGAAATGAAGTCGAGCTGGTTCAAACCGCGCCTTTTCAGGATCCAATGTATCTGAATATAAACGGAAGTCATTTGGCTATTCGCAAGGAAACCGCTCTTCTTATAGAAATTGAATTAATAGGCTAATATGGGTAAGCAAATTAATGTTGCTTTAATTGGAAACCCCAATACCGGTAAAACTTCTGTCTTCAATCAGTTAACCGGCCTTAACCAGAAGGTTGGTAATTATCCCGGCATCACGGTAGAAAAAAAGGAAGGTATTTGTAAACTTCCACGTGGCTTGAAGGCTCATATCCTGGACCTTCCCGGAACCTATAGTCTTAACGCCTCTTCATTCGATGAAAATGTCGTTATCGAACTGCTCCTGAATAAGAATGATAAGGACTATCCCGATGTGGCAGTAGTGGTAAGCGACGTTGAAAATTTAAAAAGAAACCTCCTTCTTTTCACCCAGATCAAAGACCTTGGAATTCCAACCATCCTGGTCATCAATATGGCCGACCGAATGGAAAGAAGAGGAATTTCACTGGATGTGGAATTGCTGGAGGAACGGCTTAAAACAAAAGTTGCGCTCGTAAGTGCCCGCAAACGAATGGGTATCGATTACCTGAAGGAGCTCATCATAAACTATCGGCATATTCCAATTGAACCCTGTGTTAATGCTTCGGTTATAGATCCCGAATATTTTGGCAACCTGCGCAAGGCATTTCCTAACCAATCGCTTTACAAGTTATGGCTGGTCATTACTCAGGACGTTAACTTCGGAAACATCAACCGAACCGAGCTTAACACCAATACGAGTTTCAATACTAAATCCAGCAGCGACCTTAAAAGACTTCAGCAGAAAGAAACCATCATACGCTACCAGTTCATAAATGGTGTGCTTAAGGAATGCATGAGCGTGGATAAGAATGCCGCGACCGACCTAAGGTCCCAACTGGACCGAATCCTTACTCACAAGGTTTGGGGCTATGTGATTTTCTTCGGAATCCTGCTCCTGATCTTCCAGGCGATCTACAGCTGGTCGAGCGTTCCCATGGATTGGATAGATGCAACCTTTGCTTCCTTAAGTGAAATAACAAAGGAAACACTACCATCGGGCCCATTTACCAACCTGATCGCAGAAGGAATCATTCCAGGGCTTGGTGGAATTGTCATATTTATTCCGCAGATCGCCTTTTTATTCCTCTTCATTTCGATTTTGGAGGAATCGGGCTATATGAGCCGGGTGGTATTTTTAATGGACAGGATCATGCGCCGTTTCGGGCTTAGCGGAAAAAGCGTGGTTCCCCTGGTATCGGGAACTGCCTGTGCAATTCCGGCTGTAATGGCAACCAGAAATATCGAAAACTGGAAAGAACGGCTTATCACTATTCTGGTGGTTCCGTTTACTACCTGTTCGGCAAGGCTTCCGGTTTACCTGATCATTATCGCCCTGGTGATCCCCGATAAAAGCTTCCTTGGTTTCAATATGCAGGGTCTAACCCTAATGATCCTGTATCTTTTAGGCTTCGGAATGGCTATTTTTTCAGCATGGCTGCTTCACAAGATCATGAAAAGCAACCTGAAAAGCTATTTCGTGATCGAAATGCCCAATTATAAGCTCCCCATGGTAAAGAACGTGGCCATAAACGTGGTGGAGAAAACAAAATCTTTCGTTTTTGGTGCCGGTAAGATCATTCTTGCCATTTCTATCATCCTATGGGTACTTGCAAGCTACGGTCCCGGCGAGGATTTTGAGAATGCTGAAGAGATAGTCACTTCAAAATATACCGCAACCGAACAACAGGTAGCCCAGGACGAGATCGAAGAGGAAATCGCTTCCTTTAAGCTGAAGAATTCCTATATCGGGATCATGGGTAAGGGCATTGAACCGGTGGTAGCTCCATTGGGTTATGACTGGAAGATCGGGATCGCGATCATAAGCTCTTTTGCTGCCCGTGAAGTTTTTGTTGGAACGCTTGCGACCATCTATAGCGTGGGAAGTGATGAGGAAGAAACCATCAAGAACCGAATGGCCGCCGAGGTCAATCCAATCCTTGGCGGACCCTTGTTCACCTTTGCCAGCGGAGTAAGTTTATTGTTGTTCTATGCGTTTGCCATGCAATGTATGAGTACGCTGGCGATCGTGAAAAAAGAGACCAACACCTGGAAATGGCCAGTGCTGCAATTAATTATCATGAGTGCATTTGCCTATTTGGTGGCATTGATTGCCTTTCAGTTATTGAAATAGTAAGGAAACAGATATAAAACGACTTAAAAACTATGGAACTTCTACAGGAAATACTTGTTTTTATCACCTTTTTCATTGCGACAGGTTATCTTATAACCAAGTTCGTATGGAAACCCGCCTTTCTTGGTGGCAAGAAAAAAGCCGGTGCCTGCGGAGTTTCAGATTGCGGATGCGGAGATTAATTCAGGTCCAGTAATCAGATTTCTCTTTATACTCTTCCCCTTCTATAATTCAGCCGAATAGTAGCGCTAGTTATCTTAACCTAGCCCTACATCCAGGGTCATCATGACCATAAATCCTCCTATAAATCCAAGCGTGGAAATATCAGTGAAATTACCCTGCTGAGCTTCTGGAACTACCTCTTCCACTACAACGAAGATCATGGCACCCGCCGCAAAACACAAGGCATATGGAAGTATAGGCTCAAAGGTAAGTACGGCCCATGCACCTAACACGGCAGCCATCGGCTCCACTATAGCCGATAACTGGCCATAATTAAAACATTTCCACCGGCTTAAACCCTGTCTTCTTAAAGGCATGGCAACTGCAAAGCCTTCGGGGAAATTCTGAAGCCCGATCCCAATAGCAAGCGCAACTGCTCCCCCAATACTGGCTCCTTCAAATCCGGCAGCGACTCCTCCAAAAAGCACTCCAACCGCCAGCCCTTCCGGGATATTATGAAGTGTAATGGCTAGTGTCAATAATACCGATTTATGCCAGGGAGTCTTGATCCCTTCAGACTCGCTCATCCTAAAGTTCACGTGCAAATGCGGCAGAATCTTATCCAAACCGAAAATGAACAGTGCCCCCAGTGCGAAGCCCACCACGGCCGGAACTACTTTTTCAAATCCCTCTCCAGGACTCATCTCGATCCCGGGAGCAAGCAAACTCCAGAAACTCGCTGCTACCATCACCCCACCAGTAAAACCTAGCATCCCATCAAAAAACGCCCGGTTCATACCCCTGAACAGGAATACCAGGGATGCGCCTAAAGCGGTGAGTCCCCAGGTGAACAAGGTCGCCAGAAATGCGGCCCAGACAGGATCAAGTTGCTCGAAATATTCAATAATATTATTCATTCTCCAGTGTTTTTATATATAAATTGGTAGCTATCTGGTTGGAGATCGATAATTTGTGATCATCCATCCGGATCAACATGGATTTATCAAAATCTTCCTTTTCCACTACTTCTATCTTCTTACCAAGCGAAATACTATTCTTATCAAGGTATTGTAAAAATTCAGAAGAGGAGTCCTTAACCCCAACACAAACTCCTTTTTCTCCCAGCTTCAAACTCGATAGCAGCACCCGATCTGAAACATTGAAATTTCCATTGGCATCGGGAATGGGATCTCCATGCGGATCTCTTTTTGGAAATTCAAGGAATTTATCCAGTTCGTTGGTTAGTTTTTCAGATTTGATATGCTCTAGCTGCTCGGCAACCTCGTGCACCTCATCCCAGTTGAAATTTAATTTTTCCACAAGGAAAACTTCCCATAGTCGATGTTTTCTTATGACCTCAATGGCCGCTTCCCTTCCTGCCCTGCTCAGTTTAACGCCCTGGTATTTTTTATAGTTCACAAGGTCTTTATCTGAAAGGCGTTTGATCATATCGGTTACCGAGGAAGCCTTGGTTTGCATCTCTTCGGCAAGGGCATTGGTGCTTACTCCGCTCTTTAAGGAATGCTCCAGGTGAAAGATCGCCTTGAGATAATTTTCTTCGGATAAACTGAACATATCAAAAATTTTACTCGCCAAAAATACATTTTTTAATCTAATTAATCAATTTTTTAGATTAGACTAAATTTATTTTTAACTTTGTAAAAAATTAAAATGCGATTACTACTCATCCTATTCTTTTTAACCAGCTTCAGCCTGCATTCACAGGAGGCCAGCCTCTATGGAAAGATTACCTCCAGGAATGAGGTCCTGCCTTTTGCGAGTGTCTTTGTGCCTGGTTCAGAAATAGGAACCGATGCCGATATAAATGGAAATTATGAATTGAAATTGCCAGCAGGCAATTACCAGATCAGGGTTCAATTCCAGGGCTACCGAAGTATTTCAAAGAATATTAGCCTGAATCCCGGAGAGAGGAAAAAGCTGGATTTCGAGCTCGAACTGGATCCCGATTCGCTGAATGAGATCGTGGTTACCGGTACCCGAACTCCCAAAAGAAAAACCGATTCCCCCGTGATCGTAAACCTGATCGATAGCGAAATATTAAGGCAGGTTACTGCAACCGACCTTTCCGATGGTTTGCGATTTCAACCGGGATTACGCGTGGAAACCGATTGCCAGACCTGTAATTATACCCAGCTCCGCATGAACGGCCTGCAGGGTGGCTATTCGCAGATCCTGATCAATGGCAGACCTATATTTAGTCCGTTAACTGGACTTTATGGTCTGGAACAGATCCCTGTGAATATGATCGAACGTATCGAGGTGGTTCGCGGTGGCGTTTCGGCTTTGTATGGTTCAAGCGCGATTGGAGGAACAGTCAATGTCATCACAAAGATTCCGAAGCAAAATGATTATAATCTCAGCTATACTTTTGAAAATATAGATGGCCAGTCCAGCCAGGATATCCTGAACGGAAACGCTACAGTTGTTTCCAAGGATTATCGTACCGGGGCCAATTTCTTTGTAAGCCGAAGAACCCGTGAAATGTATGATGCCAATGATGATAATTTTTCCGAATTACCAGAACTAAAAGATAATTCCTTTGGAGTAAACGCCTTCTACCTGCCAACCGAGGATTCCAAGCTAAACCTCAGCCTTAGCAGTCTTTACGAATATCGCTATGGTGGTGAGATTACAGAAGGTCCGGCCTACCTTGCTGCGCAAAGCGAAAAGCGTACTCATAATGTATTTATGGGAAGCCTGGATTACCAGGTTAATTTTAATGATGATCAGAGCTCTCTGATCCTTTATTACGGAGGGCAGGTCACCAACCGGGATCATTATACCGGGATCATCCCGGACGATGAAGAGGAAAAGCAGGAATTTTATGCCGATCCGCCTTACGGAACCTCAAAGGTTGAAACTCACCAGGGAGGTGCGCAGTTCAACCAAAGCATTAAGGAATTCCTTGGAGGCCGAACAGTGCTTACCGGCGGAGCCGAATTCGTCTATGATGATGTGTTCGATGAGATCCAGGCCTACGATTATTTGATAGACCAGACCACCAGGAACCTGGGTGCATTCTTTCAGAATGACTGGGATATTACTTCCAATCTTAATTTTCTTTCAGGCTTCAGATTGGATAAGCATAACCTGGTAGATCATGCCATCTTCAGTCCGCGTTTATCCCTTCTTTACAAACTGAAGGAAACCACCCAGTTCAGGTTGGGCTGGGGAACCGGATTCAGGGCTCCGCAGGCTTTTGATACCGATCTTCATATCGCTTTTGCCGGTGGTGGAATCTCCCGAATTTCGCTGGCGGAAGACCTGATAGAGGAACGTTCCAATAGTTTTACTGCTTCCATAAATTACGACAAAGCGACTGAAAAATTCATCTGGGGATATACCCTTGAGGCTTTTTATACAAAGCTGAATGATGCTTTTTATCTGCATCCTCTCGGTGAAGATGACTTTGGAGAACGCTTTGAAAAAAGGAACGGAACCGGGGCCACGGTAAAAGGTTTTACCCTGGAAACACGCGCGAATTTTGATTACCTGTTCGAACTCGAGGCAGGATTTACCCTGCAATCCAGTAAATTCGATGATCCTGTAGAAAATATCGAAGGTTTGGAAGCCAGGCGCGAATTTTTAAGAACTCCGAACAGTTACGGCTATGCTACTCTTAGCTTCACACCAGGGCAAAGATTCAGCGCAACAGCCAATCTTGTTTATACCGGTAAGATGGACATCGTACACTTCGCAGGCGAAGGAACCGGGCAGGATATAGACGAATATGATATCACCCCTTCATTCGCGGAACTTAGCTTAAGACTGGGTTATGAATGGGAGATCGAAAAACTAGGCTCTAATCTCGAGATCTTTGGAGGAATGAAGAACATTACCAACGCTTATCAAAGCGATTTTGACCTGGGCAAGAACCGGGATTCGAATTATATCTATGGCCCGGCCAGCCCGCGTTCAGTATTTATAGGTTTAAGAATAGGATCTTTTTAATGCAAAAATTCAGATTCCTCATATTATCAGTTTTTCTTGTATTCTTGATTCCAGTACAGGCTCAAAGCGATTCCGATGTAAACTGGATAAGCTTTGAGCAATTATATGATTCCCTTCAGAAACAACCCAAAAAAGTCTTTATCGATTTTTATGCAGACTGGTGCCAGCCGTGCCTGAGGATGGACCTGGAAGTTTTCACAAATCCCGAAGTTCAGAAGGAACTGAACAAGAATTTCTACAGTGTAAAAATGGATGTGGAAAGCCGGGATACCATTCAATTTGGCGATCAAACCTTTATAAACGAGCGTTTGAACAGGCGCAATCCTGTTCACCAGATCGCTTTACTGATGGCCAGCCGCAAGAACAGGCCTTTTTCGCTTCCTGCCATGGTGATCCTTGATGAAAACTTTGAAGCCCGGGCCCGGTATTTTCAGTTCCTGAACAAAGAACAGCTTCTGAAAGCCCTGCGTGAAAATTAGTAATTAAAGACCTCTTTCCTTTTTGATCTGGTCGTAAGCTTCCTGTACTTTTCGGAATTTTTCTTCAGCTCCTTTTCGGTAAGCTTCATCCATATGCCCCAGTTTATCTGGGTGGTATTTCTTAGCCATTTTTCGGAAAGCTTTTTTCACCTCATCATCGCTCGCCGATTTTTCGATCTCCAGGATGGTGTAGGCGGAATCGGTATTCTTAAAGAACATCGCCTTGATACTGGCAAAATCCCTGGATCCAATTTGTAGATAACCCGCGATCTCCTGGATGACTGAAGCTTCAGCATCACTAACGCGACCGTCTGCCTGGGCAATTCCGAATAAAAAGTGAATGATCTGAAGCCTGGTTGGGTATTTGGTTCTTGCCGCGAGATACCTTGAAATTTTAGAAGCCGATACCTGCCTGCTTTTTACCACTTCATTGAAGGTACGAAAGGTGGCATTAGCGCGCTGTTTTCCGTAGGCCTGTACAAAATAGGATCGAACATAATCAAGTTCGGTTTGAGACACGCTGCCATCGGCCTTGATCACTATGGAACAAAGAGAAAGCAGGTTGAGCTCAAAATCGCCGGGAGATACTTCCTGTCTCTGGTTTCCCATCATGGAAGTAAAGACACCTCCCGAAACCCGAACATAGTTATCCAGCAAGGAACCTATAATAAATCCGAGAATAGCACCGGGGAACCGGAAATAGATATATCCCAGAATTGCAAGCAGCCATTTGATCATGGGCAATTTTTTATTAGCCGCTAAGATAAGACTTTAAAAATTTTATCCCCTATCGCAAACAGCGCCGATAACTCATAAATTCAACCTATTCGCTCATAGTAATTTGAGATATGTTCAGCTGAAGTTAATTTGGTATCTTTGTCATTCAAAATTTCGTTTAATACAAAAAAGAAAATATATATGTATCCAGCAGATTTAGTAAAACCGATGAGAGAAGATCTTACAAGTATCGGTTTTGAAGAGCTACATACAGTAGAAGACGTTGAAAAGGCTATGGAGAAAAAAGGAACCACTCTGGTAGTGGTGAATTCGGTTTGTGGTTGTGCCGCAGCTAATGCCCGTCCGGGAGCAAGGCTTTCTCTACAGAACGCCAAAAAACCAGATAACCTGGTAACTGTTTTTGCAGGTGTGGATAAAGAAGCTACCGATAAAGCCAGAGAAATGATGGTCCCATTCCCTCCATCTTCTCCTTCTATGGCACTTTTCAAGGATGGCGAGCTTGTTCATATGCTAGAGCGTCACCATATTGAAGGTCGTCCAGCCGACATGATCGCTGAAAACCTGATTGGAGCTTACAACGAGTTCTGCTAGGTTTCTGAAAATAAAATTTGTAAAGCCACGCCATAAGCGTGGCTTTTTTATGCCATAAATCCTATTTGGTTATTTTTGTTGTTTTAAACCAAGATGAAAAAGATACTTTCCTACCCCTTATCGGTACTTTTCTATATTCTGTTCTTTATTACACTGCTGGTATTTCATCCCATACAGTGGATCTGTTTAAAACTGGGCGGCTACCAGGCGCATAAAAAGAGCGTGGATATTCTTAACTGGTTCCTGATGAGATGTCTCAACGTACTCGGAACCCGATTTACGGTAGAGAATGAGCAAAACATCCCACTGGACAGGCCGGTCATTTTCGTGGCCAACCACCAGGGAATGTATGATATTTCGCCAATTATCTGGTATTTCAGAAAACACCATCCAAAATTCGTGAGTAAGAAAGAACTGGGTAGGGGAATCCCAAGCATCAGCTTTAATTTACGGCATGGAGGTTCGGTTTTGATAGACCGAAAGAATCGAAGGGAATCCTTGCTGAAAATGTCGGAATTTGGGGATTACCTGGCAAAAACAAAGCGTTCTGCGGTCATCTTTCCCGAAGGTACCCGAAGCAGAACTGGGGAACCGAAGCCATTCAGGACCAATGGCATGATGGTACTTTTCAAAAAACTTCCGGAAGCTGTAGTGGTACCTATCAGCATCAACAATTCCTGGAAATTGTTCAGGCATGGTAATTTTCCTATTGACCTGGGAGTACATGTAATACTGAAGGCCCATGAACCAATTCCGGTAAATTCTATGGATGCTGCCAGCCTTGCCGCAAAAACCGAAAGGATCATCATTGCCGATATCAAAAACTAAATAATGTCCCAGGAACTGATAAATAAGACGGCTGAGTTTGTTAAAAAAAGCCTGCAAAATGCCGAAGGTGGGCATGACTGGTTTCATACCGAAAGGGTCTGGAAGAATGCCCGGCACATCGCTGAAGGAGAGGAAGCCGATTCGCTGGTTGTTGAACTGGCAGCGCTTCTGCATGATATCGCCGATTCAAAATTCCATGACGGTGATGAAAGCGTGGGCCCAAGGGTAGCTTCTGAATTTTTAAAATCTGAAGAAGTCGATCCCGAGATCATAGATCACGTGGTGAAGATCATTGAAAATGTTTCTTTTAAAGGTGGCAACACAAAGCGCAGTATCAGCTCAAAAGAACTGGATATCGTCCAGGATGCCGACAGGCTTGATGCCATTGGCGCCATAGGGATAGCCAGGACTTTTAATTACGGAGGTTTCAAAGGCCGTGCTCTGCATGATCCCGAGATCGAACCAAAAATGGATATGACCAAGGAGGAATATAAAGCCTCCAAGGCTCCTACAATTAACCATTTTTACGAGAAACTTTTACTTCTTAAGGACCGAATGAACACCGAAACTGCCAGAAGAATCGCGGCAGACAGGCATACCTTTATGCTGGAATATCTCAACCAGTTCTACGCCGAATGGAAAGGAGAGGCCTAAAATAGCTTCATCTGTCCGTCCTTGAATTCCTCATGCAATTTGCAGTTTAGCTTTGGCCGTTCGCGATCCTTTAAATAAAGTTTTTTAGCGATCTTGAATTGCTGGGCCACCTGTGATGCGAATTCTCCCTCGCCTTTCATACGGGTTCCGAAACGACTGTCGTTCAAACTTCCACCGTGAACCTGCTGGATCTGGTGTAAAACCTTATCTGCCCTGTCTGGCAACGCTTTTTTGATCCAATGACTAAAGATCTGGCCTATGGAGCCATTCAGCCGGACGATGGTATAACCTACTCCAAGCGCTCCTCTTTCAGCTACTTCCTTTACCAGCGGCATGATCTCATGTGAGTTAATAGAGGGTATAATGGGTGCCATCATCACACTCACCGGGATCCCGGCTGTTGAAAGTTTCTCTACCGTTTCGAGTCGCTTTTTGATGGTAGCAGTACGAGGTTCCAGGATCCTTCTGGTCTTTTCTTCCAGCGAAGTAATGGAAAGATTCACGTGTACCAGGCTTTCTGAAGCCAGTTCCTTTAAAATATCGATATCTCTTTGCACGAGGGAATTCTTGGTAATCATTCCCACCGGGTGCCTGTATTTAAGAAAGCATTGCAACAAGCTGCGGGTGATCTTCAGCTCTTTTTCAATGGGCTGGTAACAGTCGGTATTTCCGGAAAGAACGATTGGCGTGGCTTTCCAGCTTTTGCTCCTTAATTTCTGTTCAAGCAGGTCTACCGCGTTACGCTTCACGAGAATCTTCTGCTCAAAATCAAGTCCGGCGCTATAACCCCAGTATTCGTGGGAATTTCGCGCATAACAGTAGATACAACCATGTTCGCATCCCTGGTAAGGATTCAGGGAATATTCCAGCCCAACATCCGGGCTGGTCACTTTATTAATAATGGTCTTCGGAAAAGTTTCAATGATAGTGGTACGCGATTCCTCGGCTTCCTCTCCTTCAGAAGCGCAATAATTAAGAAAATCGTCCCTGAGCTCATGGCTATGCTCATGGAACTTATTAGCCGTATTTAGCTGAGCTCCTCTCCCCTTCTTAAAATCTGAAATAGACATGAAGCAAAAATATGGAATATTTCCTTTTTAAAGGATTTTTTCCAGTTTTTAACGCAAAAGAAAGCCACGTTTCGGAACGTGGCTACTCTATTATTTTCCGGGGAAATCGGCTTTTCTCTTGTTGAGAAAGGCTGAAGTTCCTTCCTTGAAATCATCGGTTCCAAAGGAATGTCCAAACTCGTTCACTTCCACTTCAAAGCCGTTCACACCGTCTTCGTAATTGGCATTTACCGCTCGAATAGCGGCCGAGACGGCCACCAGGGAATTTTTCATGATCTTCCCGGCCAGTTCTTCAGCAAAGTCCAGCAGATCTTCCTGTGACACTACATGGTTCACGAGGTTGTATTGCAAAGCCTGCTGGGCGTCGATCATTCCCGCGGTCATGATCATTTCCATCGCTCGTCCCTTTCCTACCAGCTGTGGCAATCTTTGGGTTCCCCCGTATCCCGGGATCACTCCAAGAGAAACTTCGGGAAGCCCCATTTTGGCATTTTCACTGGCGATCCTGAAGTGTGCCGCCATGGCCAGTTCGAGTCCGCCTCCAAGAGCAAAACCATTGATGGCTGCGATCACAGGCTTTGGAAAATTAGCCACATAATTGAAAAGTTTTTCCTGCCCATCGGCCGATAGGCGTTTACCTTCCTTGGGAGAATAATCGGCAAATTCACTGATATCGGCGCCGGCAACAAAAGCCTTTTCGCCACCTCCGGTAAGGATAACCACTTTCACCTCATCATCGTGCTTGGCAGATTTTAAGGCCTCATGCAATTCCTGTATGGTTTCCCTGTTAAGCGCGTTCAGCTTTTTGGGCCGATCGATCTTAAGGGTTAAAATATGATCTTCAATATGTTCTGAAATGTTCTGATAACTCATAAAATATTATTTTGGAAATCGTACGTTAAATATAGTGCCTTTATTTTGTTTCGACACAAAACTGATGCTTCCGTTATAGGTTTCCACGATGTTCTTCACCATGGCAAGCCCCAATCCCATTCCACTGGATTTAGTGGTAAATTTGGGCTCGAATACCTTTTCCTTGTTCTCCTCAGAAATACCTATCCCATTATCTGAAACCAAAACCAGTACGTGCTCATCTTCCTCTTCAACCACTACAAGCACACGCGGATTTTCCACATCTTTCAAAGCCTGGATGGCGTTCTTGACAAGATTGGTAACCACCCGAATGAGCTGGGTTCGGTCGAACTTGGCAAGGATCTCTTCCTTATCGCACTGGAATTCGATATAATTCTCATTAAAGATATCAAGAGCCAGTTTTACGATCTTCGGAACGTTAAGCGTTTCGCTTTGCTGGGCCGGCATTTTGGCAAAATTTGAAAAGGCCGAAGCGATGGAGCTCATGGTATCGATCTGGTTGATCAAAGTATTGCTGTATTCTTCTACTTTCTCCCGTATTTCAGGATCCTCGGGATCGAAATTTCGCTGAAAGCTTTGAACGCTTAGCCGCATGGGAGTTAGCGGATTCTTGATCTCGTGCGCCACCTGCTTGGCCATTTCCCTCCAGGCCTGCTCCCGTTCTCCCGTAGCTAGTTTTACGGCCGATTCCTCCAGCTCATCGATCATACTGTTATAGGCCGAAACCAGCGCGTAGATCTCTTCGGTGGCATTGGAGAGTTCGATCTTCTGGTTGCGTTTATCCAACCTGGTCTGGTTGATCTTTTCAGAAATGATCTTCAGCGATTTGGTGATATATTTTGAAAGGAAAAAGGAAAGGATAATGGCAATTACCAGCATGAATAGATATACCTCAGCCATACGGACCAGGAAATTGTTCAGGTCACGATTCAACAGGGTGTCATCCTGCAAATAGGGCAGGTACATGATGGCTAGTGGCTTGAACTTGGGATCGAGAATATAAGTATAAGCGCTCTGGTACTTCTGGCCGTTTACCTCGGTCTTTTTTAAAAAGCTTTTATCAGGTGAAGCCGCCAGTTCTTTTAGAATATCCGGCTCCAGCCTGGTTTTGGTGGTATCACGAAAAAAGGATTCGTCAGACTTTATGATGAGCTCACCATTGAGATCATAAATATGGATCTGCATCTCGTGCACCTCGGCCATTTCGTTGATCTTGTTCTGGGTACTGAATATCGGTTCCAAATTTTCAGTATTGATCACAAAAGTGGTTTGGCTAAGCACGTAATTGATGTTCTCCAGGATCGCCTTTTCCTTACGCTCCAGGCGTTCCTCGTGGTAACTTTCAGCTTCCTGTTTATACTGGTAGACCGTGACCCCGAAAATGAGGATCGAGGCGCCCAGCACCAGGAGGATCATGGAAATAAAGATCCGGGTTCGTAAGGAAAGCTTAAGCAGTTTCATATTTTAATACTTGCCGGTATTTACACAATTATCGCACCACATCAGGCTTTTGGATTCCTGGCTCGAATTCTTTTATACAACTTGATGCCCAGCATCAAAATGATTCCCAGTAAAAATATCCCAATCACTCCATAGATCCAGTTAAGCGCGTCTCTTACGATCACCAGGAAGATCACTGCGAAAAGAATGAGCGTACTTCCCTCGTTCCAGATCCTCATCTGGTTAGAGGTCCATTTTACCACGTCATTCTGAAGCTGTTTAAAGATGAGGTGAGTTTTAAAATGATACGCATAAAGCAGAACCACAAAGGCCAGTTTCACGTGCATCCACGGCTGTTGAAGCCATTCCGGAATCATGATCAACAAAGTGAAGGCGAAAATACTAGCCAGGATAGCCGAAGGCCAGGTAATGATAAACCACAACCTTTTCGCCATCAATTTCAACTGATCGCCTAATATGCTTTTTTCTGGCTCTTTCTTCTGAAAGGCTTCGATCTGGTAAACGAAAAGCCTGGGAATGTAAAAAAGCCCCGCAAACCAGGTGATCACAAAGATGAGATGCAGGGCCTTTATATAATTGTAATACTCCATTAGTCTTCGTCGGCTTCAACAAACAGGTAGTTCAGGTCAAGCACGTTGAATTCGCGGTTGAATTCCTTTACTTCTTCTGAAAGCAATTCGTCGAATTTCTCCAATTCAGAATTGATCTCTGCGGTTAACTCATTTTTTACCGCAATGTCCTGCTCGGTTGGGGGAAAATCATCCATTCCTACCAACGCATTCAGGTGCGCCAGTTTATTGGTGAGCTTGATAGGAAAATTCAACGGATCCTGACGGCTTCTGTTCTTGGTTTGATAAAGCGCATTTTCGATTTCCGAAAGTTCCTCGCTCAGGCTTTTGGCTTTTTCAACAAGAGGCTCTACCTGCGGATTGCCTTTATATTGTTTTTGAAAATCCTGAAGCTGGGCGTCGATATTTCTCATTTTTCGAATGGATTTATGAGCCCTGTCCACGGTCTCATTCACATCACTAATGAATTCATACTGGGCTTCCATCCCGGCAATATCAGTTTCTGCATTCTCATCGGGCAGAATATTGAAGGTTTTAGTCATCACCTGGTTTTCCACTTCCAGCACGACCTTATATTCACCGGGCACAGCTTGTGGCGCTTCCAGGCTCGCCCACCAGAGGATCATCCCATCCAGTCTTTCGGCTCCTTTCCCGCGCATATCCCAGGTATGGATATTTGCCCCTTCAGTCACCTTTAATTTATTCTTTTCAGATTTAGTGCTGAAGCTTTGTATGGTATCATTTCCTGAATCCAGGTAACTTAATTTCACTTCCTTGTCCTCAGGATTTTCCAGGTAGAAATAGGTCATCACTCCTGCGGGATGATTGGTCCCGGCAGAATTGGATTCCCTGGAACGACCATCTAACCTGTAGGTGTCCTTAGGCTGGAAAAGCACATTTTTCGCATTTCCATCCAGTTCATACATTTGATGAAGAAGGCTAAGGTCGTCAATGATCCACAAACTCCTTCCCTGGGTGGCTACGATCAGGTTATTTTGCTTGATGGCCAGATCGGTAATTGGAACGATTGGCAAGTTCAACTGAAAAGATCTCCAGTTCGCACCATCATCGAATGAGATGTACATCCCGGTTTCGGTACCTGCGTATAGCAAACCTTCCTGTTTTGGATCCTCTCTTAGGACCCTGGTAAAATGTTCCGAAGGAATTCCATTGGTGATCTTTTTCCAGCTTTTCCCGTAATCTGAAGTCTTATATAAATAAGGAGCAAAATCTCCCAGTTTATAGCGGGTTCCTGCCACGTAAGCGGTCCCGGCATCAAAAGCCGAAGGCTCAATGCTGTTGATCATCATCCATTCCGGCATGCCTTTAGGAGTTACATTGGTCCAGTTTTGTCCGCCGTCTTTTGAAACATGGATGAGCCCGTCGTCACTTCCTGTCCAAAGAACACCTGGTGTTACAGGTGATTCTGCTGCAGCGAAGATCGTGCTGTAATATTCAACCGAAGTATTATCCTGGGTGATGGGTCCTCCCGAAGATTTTTGCTTGGATTTATCATTTCTCGTAAGATCCGGGCTTATCTCTTCCCAACTCTGACCTTCATCGGTAGTCATATGTAAATGATTGGAAGCCGTGTACAGCTTATCTGGGTTATGCGGAGAAAAGAAAATAGGGAAATTCCACTGGAAGCGATATTTCAAATTCTCAGCTCCATGACCCATTGGGTTATCCGGCCAAACACTTACGCTTCTCACCGTTCCGGTTTCGTGGTTATATCTCGTTAGGAATCCGTCATAACTTCCTCCGTAAACGATTTCCGGATTTTCAGGATCTACTGCGATATGAGCACTCTCTCCTCCTGCAGTTTCTTCCCAGTGATCCTCGTTAATACTTCCAGATTCTGTTCTATGACTAATCCTTACGGTAGAATTATCCTGCTGCGCAGCATAAATTCGGTATGGAAAAGCATTATCGGTAGTCACTCGATAGAATTGCGCGGTTGGCTGGTTATGATAGGTACTCCAGGTTTCCCCACCATCGTAGGTCACCTGCGCTCCTCCGTCATCTCCCATGATCATTCGTTGCGGATCTTCAGGAGCGATCCAGAGATCGTGGTGGTCACCATGCGGAGCCACGTTATCGCTGAAGGCTCGACCGCCATCGGTACTTTTATGATAATCTACATTCAATACGTAAACAACGTCTTCGTCTTTTGGATCGGCATAGATTCGAGTGTAATACCAGGCTCTTTGCCTTAATTTTCGCTCGTCATTAACCTGTCTCCAGGTTTGTCCGCCATTATCACTTCGGTAAACCCCGCCTTTTTCCTTGTTCTCCACTATAGCCCATACGCGCTGACTGTTTACCGGGGAGACTGTCACCCCAATGATTCCCAGGGTGTCTTTAGGAAAACCTTCATTTTTGGAAATCTCCTTCCAGCTTTCCCCGCTATCAGTACTTTTCCAAAGCGCGGAACCTTCCCCTCCACTGCTCAGGCTATAAGGCGTACGCTGAACATTCCAGGTAGATGCGTATAAAACACGTGGGTTGCTGGGATCCATGATCAGGTCTACCGCTCCGGATTGTGAATTGGAGAACAGTACTTTTTTCCAGTTTTTACCCCCGTCGGTGGATTTATAAACCCCTCTTTCTTCAGTAGGTTTGTAAATATTGCCAAGTACCGCTGCGTAGACGGTATTATAATCATCGGGATGCGTCACGATCCTTGGGACGTGCCTGCTTTGCTTCAAACCGGCCTCCTGCCAGGTCTTCCCGGCATCCACACTTCTCCAGACTCCATAGCCAGAGGAAACATTTCCACGAACGGTCTTTTCTCCTCCACCAACATAGATCACATTAGGATCGTGCTTAGCGACCTCGATGGCTCCAATGGAACCTCCAAAATATCCGTCTGAAATATTTTCCCAGCTTCTACCACCATCTTTGGTTCTCCAAACTCCACCACCGGCAGCACCAAAGTAGAATAGATTCGGTTTTCCGGGCACCCCGGTCACTGCAGCACTTCGGCCACCCCGGAATGGACCTATTAATCGGTACTCAAGGGTATCGTACAGTTTTTCATTAAAATTCTGGGCGTAGGTTTCATTCTGAAATAAGGTTGTGGCAGCGATGATCGTGCACACGAGCAACTGAAGTAGATGTTTGTTCATTGATCTATTTTGTTTGAGAGGTTTTAAAGATAAGGATTTAACTCAATTTTCCTGAAAAAGCTTACTTCAGGGTTTTTACGATCTCCCGGTTGAGAAACCAGGCGGTAATAATGGTGGAGATAACATCGGCAATCGGGAAGGAAGCCCAAACCCCGATCTCTCCAAAGTAATATGGGAGGATAAGGATTAGCGGGATGAATACAAAACCCTGCCTCGAAAGCGTCAACAGGAAGGCAGGTACCGCTTTGCCAATCGCCTGGAAATAGGCCGCGCCAATCAATTGAATGGCAACCACAGGGGTGGCTGCGAAAACCCAACGCATGGCTGAAGGAGTTTCGGCAATTACACTGGCATTATCAGTAAAAATGCTCACGATATCTTCAGCAAAGAACATGATGCCAAGAAAGACTAGTAATCCGAGTCCGCAGGAATAGAGTATTGCAGTATTGATACTTTTCCGAACGCGCTCATATTTTTCGGCTCCGTAATTAAAACCGGCGATGGGCAGAAAGCCCTGGGTAACCCCCAGAACCGGGAAGAGGGCGAACATGAGCATCCTACCGATGATCGCATAAACCGCGACGGAATCTTCTCCTCCCAAATCAAACAGGATATTGTTCATCAACAAATAGGTAACACTCACTACCGCCTGGCGGGATAAAGTAACCGTACCCAAAGAAGACATTTCCTTAATTATAGGCCTGTCCAGCCTGAAATGGGAAAGATCGATCTTGAGTTCAGAATTTTTCGAAATAAAGAACCAGAATACATAGCCGCAGCACAGCAAATATGAGGCAGTTGTAGCCCAGGCAGCTCCTTCCATTCCCATATCCAGCCTGTTGATTAGGATATAGTCCAGGATCAAATTCCCAACAGACGGGATGATCATGGCCGTCATGGCAAATTTGGGTTTCCCTTCAGCCCTAATCACGTTATTACCCATCATGCAAAGCGCCAGGAAGGGCACTCCGTAAAGGACAATGGTATAGTAGATCTTGGCCGGCTCGAAGATATCCCCTTTTCCTCCAAAGGCCGGGATGAGCTCGTTCATAAAATAGAGCCCGGGAATCACCAGACCTACGCTTAAAAGTAGAGTTAGCGTGATCTGGTTTCCGAAGGTCTTTAAAGCTTTCGCCCCGTCATCGCCACCAAGTGCGCGGGAAATGATGGAAGATCCTCCAATCCCTATCGCCATTCCCAGTGCCGCTATAAAAAAGGAAACAGGCAGCACCACGTTGATCGCCGCGATGGCGATGGCGCCTATCCAGTTCCCAACGAAAATGGTATCAACGAGGATGTTCAGCGACATGACCAGGATACCCACAGATGCGGGTACGGCCTGCTGAACCAGAAGTTTTGCTATTGGTTTTTCACCTAATTCGGCTGAGCGGCGCCCCGGCATTAGGTCTCAACCGGCTTTTGATGTGCCCACTCGTCTATCCAACGGGAAAGTACCTTCACCCATTCGTCCCTGTCGTTCAAACAAGGTACTACGGTAAATTGTTTTCCTCCTACCTCATGGAAGATCTCTTCGCCTTCCATGGCGATCTCCTCTAAAGTTTCCAGACAGTCTGAAACGAATGCCGGAGTAACGATGGCCAGTTTTTTCATTCCCTGCTTTCCAAATCTTTCGATGGTACGATCGGTATAAGGCTTCAGCCATGGATCGAATCCAAGCCTTGACTGAAAGGAAACGCTGTAAGTATTTGGTTTTAATCCAAGGTATTCAGCGGTAAGCCTTGTAGTTTCAAAGCACTGATGCCTGTAACAGAACTGGTGTGCAGTAGATGGTGAAGAACAACAGGACCCATCTATCTTACAATGAGAATTGGTGATATCACTTTTGCGGATATGCCTTTCCGGAACTCCGTGGTAAGAGAAAAGCAGGTGTTCATAATCCACATCCTTCAATCTTTCGGCGATGCTATTCCCCAGGGTTCGGATATAATCCGGGTGATTGTAGAATGCCGGAACCGAAGTGAACTGCATATTCGGAAAATGCTTTTTTCGTAATTCCTCTGCGAGCACCAAGATAGTTTCGGTAGTCGCCATTGCGAATTGCGGGTATAAAGGAAACAAAAGAACCTCATCCACTCCCTGGTCGTGCAATTCCTGCAAACCTTCCATAATGCTCGGGCTCCCATAACGCATAGCCAAAGCGATAGGAATCGAAGTATGATCATCGATCTTGGATTGCAGCCTTTCAGAAAGCACAATTAAAGGTGAACCTTCCTCCCACCAGATCTTCTGGTAGGCCTCGGCAGATTTCTTCGGACGGGTATTCAAGACGATCCCTTTAACAATAAGGGTTCTAGCCCAATAAGGTACGTCGATCACCCGCTCATCCATCAGGAATTCACCCAGGTAACGCTTGACGTCTTTAGGATCGGTACTGTCTGGCGAACCCAGATTTACAAGTAGTACTCCTTTACTCATAATTTTTCTTTTTCAGCTCAAAAATAATATTCCAAAATTACCTGAACATAGAAGCTTTATCGGACTTTTCTATGGCCTAATAATTTTTTGACTAATGAAACAGGGCAAAAGCGATACTGGCTTTTACATGCTTCATGAAATTCGGTTCCGAATAGGATTCAGCGGTATGCCCGCCACCGGTATAGATCGCTTTTCCACCCCCAGTCAGATCCTGGTACCAGCCAATTGGATGGTCTTCACCATTGGTTCCACCTTTATAAGAATCTTCATTCAGCTTCAACAAAACATGAAGATCGGGTCTGATATTTTTATAATTATACCATTCATCGGTGCGTGTCCAGGTTTCCGGAAGGTGTTCCACCGTCATATGTTCTGGCATAACAACTTCAATTTCTGCAGGCTGTATTTCGGGATGACTTTCAAAATAAGCCCCAACAAGCCTTCCGTAGAAAGGCCAGTCATATTCGGTATCCGCGGCGGCATGAATTCCGAAGAAATTTCCACCTTTTTCGATATAATTCTCAAAGGCCAATTCTTCTTCTTTATCGAAAATATCTCCGGTCGTACTTAGAAAAATGACAAGATCGATCTGCTCGAGATCATTTTCCAGGAAGAACCGACTGTCATTACTCACGATTGTCTTAAAATCCATTTCGTTTCCCAGCCGCTGAATGGCCTGAATCCCGTTTTCTATTGATGAATGCCTGTAACCCTGGGTTTCATGGAAGATCAGCACCTGTTTTTGTGCATTTGCAGAAAAAAATAAAAAAAGACAGAATAATGGCAAGCAGAGGTTTCTCATGGAAATTGAACTTAGTTTACTGAAAGGGTATACTTTTTTGGTGTAGTGCCGAACTTCTTCTTAAAGCCGGCTATAAAATGACTGGCAGTGCTGTAACCCACCTTTAGTCCAACTTCATTCACGTTATACTCCCCGGTTTCAAGCAGTTTCCGGGCATATTCCATTTTATAATCGAAAAGGAAACTATAAACCGAATCCCCATAGATCTGCTTAAAACCTTCTTTCAGTTTTTTAAGGCTAAGTCCAATCTCATCGGCCAGTTCCTGCAGGCTTGGCGGTTCTGCCATACGGGCGATAACGATATCCTTGGCTTTCCTGATTTTCTTGATATTTTCCTCATCGCTTAGGAAAGGACATTGTTCCAGGTCGGGGTTTTCGGCTTTATTAAAATAGAGGCTCAACAATTCGTAAGCCTTGGCCCGGAAATACAAATTCTTAATACTGGGCGTGAGGCTGAAATTCATCAATTGGTTCAGCACGATCGCCATTGAAGGTGAAACCGGCGAATCCTTATAATATTTTTTGTCTTTATTATCCTCACTGAGGAAGGTAATATAGTCGGCTTCCTGGGAAAACAGGGCATGGAATTTCTTGATCGAGATCACCAGGGAAATAAGCCAGGTATCGGCTTCCAGGGAAACATTCAGCGGCAAATCCCGTTGAGGGTTATAAAGCAGTAGTGAATTCTCCTCGGAAAGCGGCAGTTCATAAGAGCCATTATTGAACAAAAATTTGCTGTTTCCCTTTAGACTAAAGTGGAACTGTATAAAACTATTATCGATGTCGCGCGACATGAGCTTGGTAGAACTGGTATCGTTCTGGAACTTCAGAATGTAAAATCCATCCTCTACTTTTATCTCTTCCGAAATACTTACAGCGTTATTTTTTAAATCATCTTCCATTATCAAAACAATTTATTTATTTAGAATGAGTCTAAACTAATCCTTCCGAAACCAGCATAAGCACTACAAAAGTAGCTTATTTTGTTATTTTTAGGCTCATTTAGATGATAATTATCATATATCGACATATTTAGTGCTTCCAGCGTTACTTTTTCATTTTCACTTAGCTTATTTTTGCCAGCGTATCCACAAATAGGTACATGGAAGATTATCATATTTCGAGAGGAAAACATTTCTACACCATAGGATTAAGCTACAAAAAGGCTGATGCAGAGATCAGAGGCCACTTTAGTTTAGATGAGGATTCTAAAGTGAGGTTACTGCAACAGGCTAAGGAAGAGGGCATAGATGCTATTCTTGTCACCTCAACCTGTAACCGTACCGAGATCTATGGTTTTGCCCAGCATCCCTTTCAGTTAATCAAGCTACTTTGCGAACATACCCACGGAACCGTTGAGGAATTCGAAAAAGTGGCTTATGTATATAAGAACAACCAGGCTATTTCTCATATTTTCAAAGTTGGAACCGGCTTAGACAGCCAGATCCTTGGAGATTTCGAGATCATCAGTCAGTTAAAGACCGCATTTGTACGATCCAAAAAACTGGGACTCGTCAACGCATTTTTAGAACGACTGGTTAATGCCGTGATACAGGCCAGTAAGCGCATCAAGAACGAGACAGAGATCTCCAGCGGTGCGACTTCGGTTTCATTCGCTTCAGTACAATATATCCTGAATAATATTAAGGATGTTTCAGAAAAAAACATCTTACTCTTCGGAACAGGGAAGATTGGCCGGAACACCTGCGAAAACCTGGTAAAACATACCCGGAACAACCATATCACCCTCATCAACCGAACTAAAGGCAAAGCTGAAAAGATCGCCGGGAAGTTCAATTTGATCGTAAAGGATTATGCCGATCTTCAGGCTGAAATCCGCAACAGCGATATTTTGATCGTAGCCACAGGCGCTCATAATCCTACTATTTCCAAGGAATTGATCTATCCGAAAAAGGAATTATTGATCCTGGACCTGTCCATTCCAAAGAATGTTTCAGACGATGTGATGGAACTCGAAAATGTGAAACTGATCCACCTCGACCACCTGTCTCAAATGACCGACGAGACCCTGGAAAGAAGGAAACAATTCATTCCAGAGGCCAGGGCGATCATAGATGAGGTGGAAGGTGACTTCAACCGCTGGCTGGAAACCCGAAAATTCGCCCCTACCATCAAGGCTTTAAAGAAAAAGCTGAAATCGATGAAGGATGCCGAACTGGACTTCCAGCGAAAGAAGATCTCAGATTTCAACGATGAGCAGGCCGAGATCGTAAGCAACAGGATCATTCAGAAAATAATGAAACATTTCGCGAATCATCTTAAGGAAGATTCTGAAACTACGGATGAAAGCCTGGAGTTGATCCAGAAAATGTTTCAGCTTGAAGAGCTCGCAAAATGAGCAGGACCATACGAATAGGCACCCGCGACAGTGAACTCGCACTCTGGCAGGCTAAAACCGTTCAGAATGCCCTCGAAAAAACAGGTCATCAAACCCAACTGGTTCCTGTAAAATCTACCGGGGACCTCAACCTCGATCAACCTTTATACGAAATGGGCATTACCGGGATATTTACCAAGACCCTGGATGTGGCCATGATAAAAGAAGAGGTTGATATAGCCGTTCACTCGATGAAAGACGTGCCTACTGCCCTTCCAAAAGGGATCGTGGAAGGTGCTGTGATGAAAAGAGCGAATCCCAAAGATATTCTGATCCATAAAGGCACCGAATTCCTTGATTCAAGCGAGGGAATCATCGCTACCGGAAGCCTGAGGCGTAAAGCCCAGTGGCTGCACAGGTATCCGGACCACAAGGTGGTAGATCTTAGGGGGAATGTGAACACCAGAATGCAAAAGCTGGAGGATAACGACTGGAACGGGGCTATTTTCGCTGCCGCCGGACTGGAACGGATCGAGATAAAACCCGACAATTTTATAGACCTCAACTGGATGATCCCGGCACCCGCACAGGGCGCGATGCTGATCGTCGCCATGGAAAAGGATGACTATTGCAGAAAGGCATTGGCCGGACTCCACCACAGGAATTCAGGGATCGAAGTTCAGGTTGAACGGGAATTCCTTAGAAAACTGGAAGGCGGTTGTACCGCTCCTATCGGTGCATTGGCTAAGATCGATGGCGAGAAACTTCATTTTAAGGGAGCGCTTTTCAGCCTGGACGGAAAACAAAAGATCGAGGTGGAAAGAACTGTTTCCTTGGACCAGGTTGAGAATTTCGGCATCTCATGCGCAGAACATATCCTGCAAAACGGCGGAAAAGAACTGATGACTCACATCAAAAGCCTCTTAAAAAATTAGGAGATGCCCACTGTTCTTGCTACTCGTAAGCTTGCTCTGCATCAAAAGGAACTTTTGCTGAATGCCGGTATCGGTCTCGTGGAATACGATTCCATCCAGATCGAATTTTTAGATTTTCAGCTTCCGGAAAAGAATCTCAAAAATGTCATTTTTACCAGCAAGAACGCGGTTAGAGCGATTGACAATAAAGAACTTCAAATCGAAAACTGCTACTGTGTTGGGGAAAAGACTGCGGAGCTTCTGACAGCGAAAGGATTTCAGGTTGTAGAGACAACCGACAACGGGCAGGAACTGGGAAAGATCCTGGTTGACAAACATTCTGAAAAGAGTTTTCATTTTTTCTGCGGAAACAAACGTCGGGATGAACTGCCAGAAATTTTAGCAGAAAACCAGGTAAAGCTTACTGAAACCGAAGTCTATAAAACAACGTTAAATTTCAGGAAATTCGATTCAGAATTCGATGGCATTCTGTTTCTTAGTCCGAGTGCGGTAAAATCATTTACCGAAAAGAACAAACTGGAAACCACCGCATTTTGCATTGGAGAGACCACGGCTGCAGAAGCTCGAAAATATACAAAGAATATTGTTATTGCTTCCAGGCCAGGAATTGAAAACCTGATCGCCAAAGCGGTGACACATTTTAAAACTCAATAAATTTATCAGGCCAACTGATCAAAATATAGATACGATGATAAAGAACGATCTGTTACTAAAAGCATTAAGAGGAGAAAGCGTGGAGCGCCCACCGGTATGGATGATGAGGCAGGCAGGAAGATACTTGCCAGATTTTATGAAGCTGAAAGAGAAATATGATTTCTTTACCAGGTGCCGCACTCCCGAACTAGCCACCGAGATTACCGTTATGCCCATCAGACAGATCGGTCCCGATGCTGCCATTCTTTTCAGCGATATCCTGGTAGTGCCCCAGGCCATGCAGGTAGAGATCGAAATGAAGCCAGGCGTTGGACCCTGGGTTCCAAACCCTATCAACACCGCTAAGAAAGTAGACGAGGTGATCGTTCCGGATGTTAAGGAAGAACTGGATTATGTGTTCCAGGCGATCAAAATGACGAAGCAGGAACTGAATGATGAGGTTCCGCTTATTGGTTTTGCCGGTTCTCCATGGACCATTCTGTGCTACCTGGTGCAGGGACAGGGCTCCAAGAATTTTGACAAGGCCAAAAAATTCTGTTTTACGGAGCCTATCGCCGCTCACAGGTTACTTCAGAAAATAACCGATACGACCATCGCCTATCTCAAGGAAAAGGTAAAGGCTGGTGTGGATGCGGTTCAGCTTTTTGATTCTTGGGGAGGTTTACTGGAACCGAAGGATTACCAGGAATTCTCCTGGCAGTACATGCAGCAGATCATTTCAGCCTTAAAAAATGAAGTACCGGTTATCGCCTATGGTAAAGGCTGCTGGTTCGCACTGAAGCAAATGTCTGAAAGCGGTGCTTCAGCGCTTGGCGTGGACTGGACCTGCGAGGCCAGGAACGCAAGATATTTAAGCGGCGGACAAATCACGCTTCAGGGGAATTTTGATCCGGCGAGGCTCTATTCGAAACCTCAGGAAATCAGGTATATGGTGCATGATATGATCAATGCCTTCGGAAAGGATCGCTATATCGCGAACCTTGGACATGGTATATTGCCCGATATCCCTGTTGATAACGCAAAGGCATTCGTAGATGCGGTAAAGGAATATCGCTAACATGATCTGGAAGCGGATCAGAAGGCTTAAACTCTCCGAGTTAAAACACCTAGTGAGATTAGGCATTTCGAGGCCACTTCTTATTTTACCCACTTACAGGGCTACCGAAAGAACGCTGGAATTCTGCGATGGTAACTACGGTAGGGAACATCACGGAAATTCAAGAGCTAATGCTGCAAGACATGCCCTCTGGAATTACCTGATCTGCAAAGCCTGTTTTGAGCAGGGAATTTCTAAAACGGAAGCCGTAAACTGGGCTGAAAAATTGACCAGCCTGCATGAAGAGCTGGCCCCGAATTCTGAAATTGCCAGGAAAATGGACCTGCACAATAATGCAGTTGGCAGAAAGTTATTTTTGAAGGATAGCACCGGGAATATTTTTAAGACCTTGCTGGAGATGGCTGTAAATTCAACGGCAGTCAACAATATTTCAGAAATCAATCCCGAAGTGGACGGGCTGGTGCATATCGAGAAAATTAAGAAATGAAAGAACGCTTTTATAAATACATCGAACAACTTCAGGACAAGATCACTTCAAGGCTTGAAGAAATAGACGGAAAGGCCAAATTTCGCCAGGATATCTGGAAACGGGAAGAAGGAGGTGGCGGCAGAACCCGGGTGATCGAAAATGGAAATGTTTTTGAAAAAGGCGGGGTGAATATCTCGGCAGTACACGGTCCGCTTGCACCAGCCATGCAGAAATACTTCAAGGTTGGTGACGTCGACTTTTTCGCTTGCGGACTTAGTCTCGTGCTGCATCCGAAAAATCCGATGGTTCCTACCGTTCACGCCAACTGGCGTTATTTCGAAATGTATGAAAAAGATGGCACGGTGATCGATCAGTGGTTTGGCGGTGGCCAGGACCTTACCCCCTATTATCTGTTCGAGGAAGATGCGCGGCATTTTCACCAGGTATCGAAAAAGGCCTGTAATCCGCATGGATTTTCGTTCTATTCTGAATACAAAAAGAAGTGTGACGAATATTTCTGGAATGCCCATCGTAACGAAGCCCGCGGAATTGGTGGTTTGTTCTTTGATTACCTGAAGGAAGATGACCGGATGAAGATCGAAGACTGGTATGATTTCGTGACCGATGTGGGCGATTCTTTTCTGCTAGCCTATATCCCCATCGTTCAGAAACGAAAAGACATGTCTTATACCGAAGCCAACAGGAACTGGCAGGAAATTCGGCGAGGTCGTTATGTTGAATTTAACCTTGTCCATGACAAGGGAACATTATTCGGATTAAAGACCAATGGCCGCATTGAAAGCATCCTGGTGAGTCTTCCGCCACATGTGCAGTGGGTTTATGATCATCATCCCGAACCCGGAAGTGAAGAAGAAAAGCTAATTAAGGTACTGGAAAATCCGAGGGAGTGGGTTTAGGAGCTGTCAGCTTAAAGCGCTAAGCTGAGAGCTGTAGACTGTAGACTGTAGACTGTAAGATGTACTTGATAAATTAAAAACTAACAAAATGCTCAGAAGAAACCGAAGATTACGAACCAACGAAGCTATTCGATCTATGGTTCGGGAAACCATCATTTCCCCCAATGATTTTATAGTTCCCCTGTTCATTGTAGAAGGCAAGAATGTTAAGGAGGAGATCAATTCGATGCCCGGATATTTTCGTTACAGCCTCGATTTGATCGAAAAAGAGGTGAAAGAACTATGGAGTTTGGGTTTAAGATCGGTTCTTCTTTTCGTAAAGGTTGCTGAAGAGCTTAAAGACAATGCCGGGAAGGAAGCGATCAACCCGGAAGGATTGATGCAGCGGGCAGTTAAAACCATCAAAAATGCGGTGCCAGACATGATCGTGATGACCGATGTAGCCCTGGACCCCTATTCCAAATTCGGTCACGACGGGATCATCGATGATGGTAAGGTCCTGAATGATGATACCTCAGCGGTACTGGCCGAAATGTCTCTGTCCCATGCAAAAGCCGGTGCCGATTTCGTGGCGCCTTCAGACATGATGGATGGCCGAATCTTTGAAATTCGAAGCCTGCTGGAGGATGAAGGATTTCACGATACCGGGATCATGAGCTATAGCGCCAAATATGCCTCAGCTTTCTACGGACCTTTCCGCGACGCGCTGGATTCGGCACCAGTAGATGCCCAGAATATCCCAAAGGACAAGAAAACTTACCAGATGGATCCCGCTAACCGCGAGGAAGCCGTTAAAGAAACCCTCATGGATATTGAGGAAGGAGCCGATATCGTTATGGTAAAACCAGGATTATGTTACCTTGATATCGTACGGGATATCAGGAATGTCGTGAACGTACCGGTTGCGGTTTACCAGGTGAGCGGCGAATACGCCATGATCAAGGCAGCGGCTGAAAAAGGCTGGCTGGATCACGATGCCGTGGTACTTGAACAGCTTACTGCCATCAAACGCGCAGGTGCGAGTTTGATCGCCAGTTATTTTGCAAAAGAAGCGGTAAAAATAATTTCCTAAGGCCTAAAAAAATAACTAAAATTTTGAATTTCGAATTCACTTCCTTCATACATTTAGGTTGTGAAAAATTCTGTCTATAGTTTTTCGAAACTGCTGTTCTTGCTGGTATTCCTGCTGGCAGGAAGCTCTATTTTCGCTTCGGAAACTTTTCAGAAAAGAGATTTTAGCGAGTTTAGATCTGATTCATTTCGATCGGCTCCATCTAAGAGCTTCCTTCCTGAAAAACTGAATGAAGACAGCCTGCTTCAAAAAGCAGAGGAAAATTCATTTTCAGAATATGATCTTCAGTCTTCGATTTCATTAAAAAGCTATTTCAGTTTTTTAAAAAAGGAAACTTCAAAAGCCCAGATTTCGGCTATCAGTTTAAAGGTACTTCTAAGTCGGCATATCTTCCCCTTCCATTTTTTCTGGTGATCAAAGGCTATTGCACAGCTTTTTCGGGAGCCCTTTTAATTGATAAAAGGACCACCATTCATTCACCTAAATTTTATAAAAAAAATGGATATATATTCATTAGCTATTGGCGTGCTGCTGTTAGCAAGTTTCGTAGTACCCGTGATTTATATTTTGATCGACAAACACCTGGCAGATTCCAGGGACAGGAAATTCATACAAAAGATCGCTTCAGAAAACGATCTTAAACTAGACATTCTGGAATTCTATCCCCCACTGGCCCTTGGGCTGGATTCAGCGAACAAAAAATTCCTCGTCGCCAATATAAAGACGGGTTCAGAATTTGACGTTATCGACCTGAAAAAAGTAAAAAAAGCCGGTCTCAATGTGAATCATTTACCGGAAACCTACGACAGGCTTAAAAAGCAAAAGATCCTTCACCTCAGCCTTCAACTGGAAATAAACGATCCTGTTAATAAAAAAGAGATCTGTCTTTATGATGAGGATGATGAACTCAGCTTCGAACCGGAATTTAAACTGATGGTCGGCAGGAAATGGGATGCGATCCTGCATAAGAGTATGCTCGCATAGACCTCAAAAAGCCCTTTTATTGTAAAGCCTTTCCCTTCAACGGAAAGGCTTTTTCTTGCTTTTATAATTTCTTTTAATGAATTTGGTATCATAATATATAAATTAGCCATAATAACACTCAGTTGACCATATGGGCTTATTATTAGTTTACGCTACCTTATCCATTTTCTTTTCATTCATGTGCTCGATCCTGGAGGCTGCTTTGTTAAGTATCACGCCTTCCTACATCAAGATCAAGAAAAAAGAAGGCAAGGCATATGCAAAAACGCTCGCTGCCCTTAAGAGGGATATCGATAAACCGCTTATTGCCATTCTTACCATCAATACGATCGCCCATACCGTGGGTGCGATCCTTGTTGGGGTTCAGGCTGAAAAAACCTTTGGCGATGGCGGAAATGCCGTGGGGATCGTTTCGGCGATCATGACCCTTGCTATTCTGATCCTTTCTGAAATCATTCCGAAGACCATAGGTGCCACTTACTGGCAATCGCTTGGTAATTTCACTGCGAAGTCTCTTAATATCATGATCTTTCCGCTGAAATATACCGGGATCTTATGGCTGCTGATGCTTACCACGAAACTGATCGGGAAGTCGGCTCACGTGAGCAGTATGAGCCGTGAAGAATTTGCCGCGATCACCGATGCAGCTGAGGAGGAAGGTGTTTTTGAAGAAAGTGAAACCACGGTGATCAAGAATTTGCTGGTTTTTAAGTCGGTTGAAGCCAAGGATGTGATGACGCCTTTTTCTGTTGCTATTACTGAGGATGAAAGCACTTCGCTAGAAGAATTTCACCGAAATCATAAAAATCTGAAGTTTTCGAGGGTTCCGGTTTATAAGGATCGCTCAACCAATATTTCGGGCTTTATTCTGAAAGATGATGTCCTAGAAGAGATGATCGAAGAACGAGGTCAGCAGCCACTGAGCAGTATAAAACGCGATATCCTGGTTACCAAAGACAATACACCAATCCCTGAACTGTTCGAGATCTTTGTTCAGAAAAGGGCGCATATTTCTATGATCGTGGACGAATACGGAAATACTACCGGGATCGTGACCATGGAAGATATCATAGAAACCCTGCTGGGCCTTGAGATCATGGACGAAAGCGATAATGTTGAAGACATGCAAATGCTGGCCAGGAAGAACTGGGAAAGACGTGCAAAACGAATCGGACTGATCCAACGCAAGCAGGACCAGGAAACCGAAGAATCTGTCGATAAGATAAAAGATGAAGAAAGCGAAAATTAAAACACCTCTGGGCGTCGCAGAACTTGCAGGTGATGAGAATGGTCTTTCTTATTTCAGGATCCTGGACAACACAGAAAACTATAACGATGAGATTCCTTCCGAATTACTTCCGGCAGCAAATCAGATTTCAGAATATTTCAGCGGTAAGCGCCAGAAATTCGACCTAAAACTGAATCCACAAGGCACAGAGTTTCAGAAAAAGGTATGGACAGAACTTCAGAATATAAGCTTCGGAAGTAAAATTTCCTACCTGGAACTATCACGCAAAATGGGTGATGAAAAAGCCATAAGGGCCGTAGCAGCTGCGAACGGAAAAAATCCTTTATGGATCATCGTTCCCTGCCACAGAGTTGTGGGCAGTGATGGATCGCTTACCGGGTATGCCGGTGGGTTACATCGCAAAAAATGGTTGCTAGATCATGAAAATCCGCCACTTCAAAAAAGTTTATTCTAAAAATCATTAAATTGATTCTATGAAAAGACTTGCCAACTTCCTGCTTTATTTCATCCTTTTTTTAATTTTCGCTTCCTTTCTGCTCTATATTCTGGGGTATGGCTATCTTTTTAAAGCGGTTCGCACCACTTACTTAACGGGACACAATACCGCATTTATAGACGATCACACTTATTTTGAAAATAATTTCATCTCAAATGCTGAAAGTGTTCAGGAATGGCCATTAGCAAAAGATTACAATGAAGTAAGGGCCACGCGAAAACTTGATAGCCTGAACCAGGAGCTGGAAACCGCGGCTTTCCTTATCATCAAGAACGACAGCATCTGGTTTGAAAAATATTATAATGGATACGATTCCCTCTCTAAGACCAATTCCTTTTCGATGGCCAAAAGCATCGTCACCGCACTGATGTTCAAAGCCATTCAGGATGGATATCTGGAAAATATTGATCAGCCGGTAGCCGATTTCTTTCCAACTTTTGATCCAGACCTAAGTTTGGGCGATCTGGCTTCTATGGCTTCAGGACTAAAATGGAATGAAGATTATTTCAACCCATTTGCATCGACCGCCAGGGCCTATTTTGGTGATGATATCAGGGAACAGATCCTCGAATTAGAAGTGGTGGAAGAACCGGGACAGGAATTCAAATACCTTAGCGGTAATACGCAATTACTGGGAATGGTTATCGAAAAAGCGACCGGGAATAGCCTGAGTGAATATCTTAGCGATAGCTTCTGGAAACCGCTGGGCATGAACGATGATGCATTATGGCAGGTAGACAGCCAGGAAAACGACATGGAAAAAGCCTATTGCTGTATCTCCAGCAATGCCCGTAATTTTGCCAAATTCGGCAAACTGTTTTCGAATTATGGAGAATGGAATAACAGGCAGGTGCTGGATTCGGCATATATAGCCCTTGCTTCCAGGCCCAGGTTCGAAAAAGCTCCCTATTACGGTTATGGTTTCTGGCTGAGCGATCATTTAGGCAAGGATATCTTTTATATGCGCGGAATTTTAGGCCAGTACGTTATCATGATCCCTGAAGATGATGTGGTGATCGTAAGGCTGGGAAGGGAAAAACTGGGCAAACCAAAAGGAGAGCATCATTACAAGGATTTTTATTTATATATTGAAGAGGCTTACAATATGTTAGAAAATCATGCTTCATAAAATAAACCTGGAGAACATCCTGTTCCTGGACATCGAGACCGTACCTGAATTCAGGGAATATTCAGAACTGAGTGACGAGAAAAAACAACTCTGGGACGAGAAATCGAAGTACCAGCGAAAAGAAGAAATTTCGGCTGAAGAATTTTACGAACGCGCAGGGATCTGGAGCGAATTTGGAAAGATCATCTGTATCTCAGCAGGCTTTTTCAGCTATAAAAATGGCAGCCGAAGCTTTAGGATCACCAGCTTTAAAGGGGAAGAAAAACAGTTGCTCAGCGATTTCAAGGCCTTGCTGGAAGAACATTTCTTTCAGCCCTATCACCTGCTTTGCGCACATAATGGGAAAGAATTCGATTTTCCGTATATCGCCCGGCGAATGCTTATCCATAATATGAGATTGCCTGCAAAGCTGAATCTTTTCGGAAAAAAACCATGGGAGGTCCCACACCTGGACACTCTGGAATTGTGGAAATTTGGCGATTACAAGCATTATACTTCGCTAAAACTGCTCACTCATGTTCTTGGTGTACCATCGCCCAAAGAGGATATAGACGGATCCATGGTTCGCGAGGTTTATTACGAAAATGGTGAGCTGGATAGGATCGTTCAATATTGCGAAAGGGACGTGATTGCCATCGCCCAGGTTATCTTAAGGCTCAGGCAGGAGGTGCTGCTTGACGATAGCGAGATAATTTCGGTTTAAATTATTCTTAAAATACTGTTATTCAAGCTACATTCCTTGGTTATAGGTATCTGAAATGATTAAATTAGAGAGAACCAATAAAAATCACGAGTTATGTATCTCTATATTGAAATGTGGAATGTGACTACCAAATGGATGAAACTAAGCCATGAGGAGCGAAAAAAACTGATGGACGATATGAAGTCCAGGATCAGCAATATGAAGGCCAGCGGAGTAGTAAATCTTGGCTGGGCGCGAAACGATGAACATACTCCCTACCGAAGTGATTACCGTTATATGACGGTTTGGAAGATGCCTTCCAAGAGCGAAGTAGAATTGCTCGAAAGCAACCTCAAAAAAGCCGGCTGGTACGGATATTTCTCCCAGGCCAATTCACGCGGAGAAATGATCTCCCAGGACGAAGCCATCGATTTCCTGGTGGATATCGAAGAGAGTTCAACCTCCATGGCTTAAAAAGCATTAAAACAAAAACTGCCGGTCTTACCGGCAGTTTTTTATAATTTCATTTCTGGAATATCTCCTTCAACGATCAGGGTCCCCTCGGTCGCCTCTTTGATCTCGTCGACACTTACTCCAGGAGCTCTTTCAAGCAGTTTAAAGCCATTTTCAGTCACTTCGAGTACTGCAAGGTTCGTTACGATCTTGGTAACGCAGCCAACGCCCGTTAAAGGCAACGTACATCTTCTTAGCAATTTCGACTCCCCCGCCTTGTTAGTATGCATCATGGCCACGATGATATTTTCTGCGGAAGCCACCAGGTCCATGGCACCCCCCATTCCTTTTACCATCTTTCCAGGGATCTTCCAGTTGGCGATATCGCCATTTTCAGCAACTTCCATGGCTCCAAGAATGGTAAGGTCCACATGCTGACCCCTGATCATCCCAAAACTCGTAGCTGAATCGAAAAAGCTCGCTCCAGGCAGGGCGGTAATGGTTTGTTTACCAGCATTGATCAGGTCGGCGTCTTCTTCGCCTTCCAGTGGAAAAGGTCCCATTCCCAGGATCCCGTTCTCACTCTGAAATTCCACCTGTATATCGTCCCTTACGAAATTGGCCACCAAAGTTGGAATTCCAATTCCCAGGTTCACATAATAACCATCCTTTACTTCCTTGGCTATTCGCTGTGCTATTCCGTTTTTATCTAACATATTGTTCAATTTGGTAATTTGAAAATGAGCTAATTTGAGAATGAACTTCTCTTTGAAGAGCTTATAATTTTAGAAATAATTTTTCCTATTTCAATTGCCTGCTTTAAAAGAATTTCATCGGGGCTGGGAAGAACTTCAGATTTTAAGCATATTTCTAACCAGTAAACTGTTTCATCAGCTTCCTTTGCAGCAATCTTGAACTTATGGATGAAATCTGCTTTACTTTCAGCATTTTGAGCTTCCTTAACATTTGCTCCAATAGAAGTTCCACTACGAAATAATTGAGAGGCAAGCTCGAATTTATGGTTTGTCCTCAGAATTTCGGTGAACAAAATAATCTGTAGTGAAAAATCAAAAGTCTTTTCTACAATTATATTTTGTTTGTCATTTCTCAAATTTTCACATTTTCAAATTGATTAATTCTCAAATTATTTCTGTCGAACAGTTCTCTGCTCGATCCTTTTTTCGTAATTCTTGCCTTCGAAGATTCGCTGAACGAATATTCCGGGAATATGGATCTGGTTGGGATCAAGTTCGCCGGGTTCTACCAGTTCTTCTACTTCGGCCACGGTAATTTTTGCTGAACCACACATACACGGATTGAAATTCCTGGCGGTTCCCTTGAAAATAAGATTCCCTGCCTTGTCCCCTTTCCATGCTTTTACGAAAGCGAAATCGGCTTTAAAGGCTTCTTCCAGCACGTACATTTTCCCGTCGAATTCGCGGGTTTCCTTTCCCTGGGCGACTTCGGTTCCGTAGCCTGCCGGGGTATAAATTGCAGGAAAACCCTGCTGGGCAGCCTGGCACCTTGCTGCGAGCGTTCCCTGCGGAATAAGCTCCACTTCCAGTTCGCCGCTAAGCATCTGTTTTTCGAAAATGGCATTTTCTCCAACATAGGAAGAGACCATTTTGTCGATCTGTTTTTTGTGAAGTAACTGCCCGAGCCCGAAATCATCTACTCCGGCATTATTGGAGATACAGGTTAGTTTTTTAACATCGCGTCTTACCAGCTCTGATATGGCATTTTCGGGAATTCCGCATAAGCCGAATCCGCCGAGCATAAAGGTCATTCCGTCCTTTACTCCCTCCAGAGCTTCCTGCACATTTTTAACGGTTTTAATGATCATTTTTTAAAATTTTATTCCGAAAAATACGAAAATAAACAAGTGCTCCCAATGATAATTGGGAGACATCCTGTTTAAATATGAATTCTAAAAAATGATTCGAAAAGCTGTGCTAGAAATCCAGCTCGTCGGGCACCGAATTATCGGTATCGCCGTTAGCTTTATATTTTTCGCAATTGACCTCGATACTAAGATTTTCAGGTCTTTCGAAAGGTTCTTTTGAAACGTTCAGATCCTCATCGGCATACACATCCTTCATATACATTCCCCAGATCGGTAAAGCCATAGTGGCTCCCTGTCCGTAGGTGATATTAGGGAAATGAACCGAGCGGTCTTCTGCTCCTACCCAAACTCCGGTAGCAAGATCAGGAACCATTCCTATGAACCAGCCATCACTTTGATTCTGGGTGGTACCCGTCTTACCGGCTATTGGAATATTTCGGTCAAAATCATACGGGTAACCTGTCACCGCCCTTTTATAATCCAACCTGTCTTTAGCATAAGTTCCACGGAGTCTTACCCCGGAACCAGATTGGGTTACCCCTTCCAGCAGATTAACGGTAACATAAGCCGCCTCCTTGCTCAGAACATCTCTCGTTTCCGGAACATGCTGATAAAGCACGGTTCCATTTTTGTCCTCGATCCTGTTCACAATCACAGGTTTTACATAAACTCCCTGGTTCGCGAACGTACTGAATGCTGAAAGCATCTCGAAAAGGCTAATATCTGGTGTTCCAAGCGCGATAGAAGGAACCGCCGGTATATTACGGGTATCGATCCCCAGTTTTTCCACAAGGTCGATGACCGGCTCCGGACCGGTTTTATCGATCAATCTCGCAGTAACCGTATTAACCGACTGTGCAAGTGCATTCTTTAAGGAGATCATTCCTTCATAATCGCTGTCTCCTGCATTTTTAGGCGACCAGTCTTCCTGGTTCCCATGCTTCCCGGCTTCCATGGTAAATCTCGCTCGTGGCAGAGTATCACATGGAGAGAATTTCAGCTGATCTATGGCAGTAGCATAAACAAAAGGTTTAAAGGTAGATCCTACCTGTCTTTTCCCCTGCTTTACGTGGTCGTACTTAAAATGCTTGAAATTGGTTCCTCCAACCCAGGCTTTTACTTCCCCGGTTTGTGGCACCATAGACATCATTCCAGCCTGCAGGAAGCCTTTGTAGTAAAGTATGGAATCACGCGGAGTCATTACGGTATCGATGGTTCCGTTCCAGCTGAACACCCTCATTTCAGTTTTCTCGGTGAAGGATTTTTTGATCTCTTCAACCGATTTTCCCTGCTGCTCCATCTTTCGCCACCTGTCTGAACGCTTCATGGCGCTTTCTACAATGCTTTCGATTTCACTGTTATCAACATCACGGAATGGTGCAGTAGGATTGCTTTCGTTCTGCCTGTCGAATTCCTTCTGAAGATTGGCAATATGCTTCATCACCGCATCTTCAGCATATTCCTGCATTTTAGAATCAATACTGGTATAGATCTTCAAACCGTCGCGGTACAGGCTGTATTCGGTACCATCTGGCTTCGGATTTTCAGCGATCCATTCTTTCATAAAGCCCTGTAGATAGGCCCTGAAATAGGTCGCCATTCCCTCATCATGCCCTTCAGGCGTGAACTCTATTTTCATTGGCAACTGTTTCAGGCTATCCATTTCGGTTTCTGAAATAAACCCATTTCGGTTCATCTGCTCAAAAACCTGGTTCCTCCTAGCCTTTACCATTTCTGGCCTTCTCACTGGATTATAAAGAGCAGCGTTTTTCAGCATTCCAACCAAAACAGCAGATTCCTGAATATTCAGATCTTTAGCCTCCTTATCAAAATAGATACGGGCGGCAGAACGAATTCCCACAGCCTGGTAAACGAAATCATATTTGTTGAAATACATAGTGATGATCTCTTCCTTGGTATACTGGCGCTCCAGCCTGGTTGCGATCACCCACTCCTTGATCTTCTGAAAAAGTCGCTCTGCGATACTGCTGGAAACATTTTCAGTAAAAAGCTGTTTGGCGAGCTGCTGGGTAATAGTACTGGCACCACCACGGGTTCCCAGGAAAACCGCCGCACGCAGTGTTCCCTTCGCATCAATCCCCGCATGCTGGTAAAATCGTTCATCTTCAGTAGCAACCAGCGCCTGTACTAAATGATCTGGCAGATCTTCGTATTTTACCGGAGTTCGGTTTTCGCTATAATATTTTCCAAGGGTTTTACCATCTGAAGAAAAGATCTCGGTTGCCAGATTGGTCTCCGGATTTTCCAGTTCCTCGAAAGTGGGCATTTTTCCAAAAACTCCCCACCCGGCAAGCAGGAAGATACAAACGATGGCGATGATCCCAATGCTGAATAATATCCAGAAGCCTTTGATATATGTCGCGTAGCTACGGGCAGGTTTTTTCGATTTTTTAGGTGTGCGGGCCATTTATAATTCTAAATAGTGTTATTCTTTATTTTCAATTCTGAAGCCAACATGGGTAATACCCTGAAGTTCTTCAATTCCTTCAACCTGGCCATTCTTTCGCATGGCCTGTTTTACGCTAATCCTGTAACGTCCGGGCTCCTCGAATTTCACATTCTCCTTATACCAGAGCTTGTTTTCTTTCACATCACCAAAACCCGTGCCGAGCCACTCCCCGGATGCTTTGGTCATTTCGTATTCCAGTGTGTCTGAGATAACCTTTCCCTGCGGAAATTTCATTTGAGTGATCAAAAAAAGGTTGCTGTATTTATACTTATTATTGTTCCTGATATTCAGAAACAGGTTATAGGTATTTGTTGAATCCAGTTCTCCCAGTTCAAAAGTGATGGTCGAGTCCCGGTGCCATCCGTTTACTGGTTCATATTCATCAAAAACCCGGTTCCTGTCGCATGAAGAAACCAGGCTGATGATTATAATCAAAAATGATAGAGCACTTATGCTACGCATTTTTAGATTTTGAGGCATTTGGATTTCCCTTGCGCTTTTTCCTTTTTTTATTTCGGCGTTTCTTCTGCTGGCGTTTTGGTTTGTCAAAACGAGTGAGGCTGTCTTCCCCAACAGCATTGTGAAACTCTTTTTTATTATCGTCTTCAAGCTGAAGCTCTACTTCAAATTCCTCCAGGCTACCAACACTCTCTCCTTTTTTGTTCTTCGCGATGATCTTATTTGCCTGTTCTGGCGTTAGTTTATGCCAGTTCATCCACTCCCCTTCATAAGCGTACCAGAGCAAACCTTTGAAAATGTCTATTTTCTGGCATACCGCGGTTCCTTTTTTCGTCTTTAATTTAACGTCGGTTTTCGGAAAAGATTTTAATGCTTCGAGGTAAGTATCCAGTTCGTAATTCAGGCAGCACTTCAGTTTACCACATTGTCCCGCCAGTTTTTGCGGATTCAGTGATAGTTGCTGATACCTGGCCGCAGAAGTACTTACCGATCGGAAATCTGTTAACCAGGTGGAACAGCAAAGTTCCCTTCCGCAGGAACCAATTCCACCAAGCCTTGCAGCTTCCTGCCTGAGCCCGATCTGCCGCATCTCGATACGGGTATTGAATTCCCGGGCAAATTCCTTGATGAGCTGGCGGAAATCCACCCGATCATCTGCAGTATAGTAAAACGTGGCTTTGGAAGCATCTCCCTGAAATTCCACATCACTGATCTTCATACTAAGGTTCAGCCTGATGGCAATCTGGCGGGATCGTTGCTTGATCTTGTCTTCCCGTTCACGGGCTTCCTGCCAGACATCGATATCCTTCTGTGAAGCCTTCCGGTAAATTTTTAGAATTTCTCCGGAATTAGGATCTTCTTTCTTCTTTTTCATCTGTATCCTTACCAGTTCCCCGGTAAGGCTCACAATTCCCACATCATGACCGGGACTGGCTTCAGTAGCTACCACATCACCGATACTTAAACTGAGATTTTCAGAATTCTTAAAGAAATGTTTGCGCCCATTCTTGAAACGAACTTCCACAAAATCGAAGGGTTCTACACCTCCCGGAAGAGACATATTAGAGAGCCAATCGAATACGGTGAGCTTATTACACCCATCTGTTCCACAGGTTCCGTTATTCTTACATCCTTTAGGCTGACCGTCTTTCCCGGTCGAGCAACTGCTGCAAGCCATATATATTATATATTGAGGACAACGCTTTTCCTAAGGCTAATAACATCATTCTGTCCTGCCTTTTGCGGCAATACATGCAGAATCTCCTTCATCTTCAACGGCCCGAAACCCGGACCTAGCCCACTGGTAAAAGCACCTCCTTGAGGTTCATAAAAAAATTTCAACAGTAAATATACCAATATTAATTGGCACCACCATTTTAGAAAAAACCTATTGCTTAAAGCGCAAAACCTCAGATCTTCCTTTTTTAAAGATCTTGTTACTGGCTCCCTTGCCTTTGCGAAGCGCTTTTTGCTCCTCATAAGGAAGCGCTGCGATCTCCTTACAATCATCTGAACAGCAATTGTTCATCTTTTCTGCACATTCCTCACACTGAATGAACAACAAATGACAGGCCTCGTTCGCACAGTTCACATGGGTATCACAAGGCTTCCCGCATTGATGACACTGGGCGATCACATCTTCTGAAATTCGTTCAGCACGGCGATGATCAAAAACAAAATTCTTTCCTATGAATTTATTTTCAAGATTCTTGCTCTGAACCTGCCTGGTATATTCAATGATCCCGCCTTCCAGCTGATACACATTCTTGAAGCCGCGGTGCTTGTAATAGGCACTTGCTTTCTCACATCGAATCCCACCAGTACAGTACATCACCAAATTCTTATCTTCCTTGTATTCCTTGAGATCTTCTTCAATAATAGGAAGAGAATCCCTGAAGGTATCCACATCTGGAGTGATCGCACCCTGAAAATGACCAATTTCACTTTCGTAATGGTTTCTCATATCTACCAAAACGGTATTTGGATCGCTTATCAGTTCATTGAATTTTTCGGCGTCTACATGTACCCCTTTGTTGGTAACATCAAAAGTCTCATCGTTCAAACCGTCTGCAACGATCTTATCCCGGACTTTCACCTTCAGTTTTAGAAAAGATTTAATATCGTGCTCAATGGCAATATTCAACCGAACACCTTCCAGGAAATAAATTTCATCAATAAATTTCTTGAATTCATTGAAGCGTTTTGCGGGAACCGAAAGCTGGGCGTTGATACCTTCATGGGCAACATAGATACGTCCAAGCACATCCATCTGGTCCCAGGCGATAAACAAATGATTCCTGAATAATTCCGGGTTTCCGATCTTTGCGTAAGCATAGAAAGAGAGCGTAAGCCTGTCTTCACCGGCTTCTTCTAAAAGGGCTTCTCTTTCTTTAGCGCTCAATTTATTGTACAGTTGCATGCTATACTAATAGTTTAAGTGTTAAAGAAAAATTTTTGCAAAGATACATTTTTCAATGAATCGACCATATTCGCAGGCTGCGGAAAAAAGTTTGTCCAAATTTTTGGAATTATTCCAATAATATAGAACAACTTTTATTGTATTGCAACAAAACTTATCTTATTTTAGCACTCCTTTTATTACACATTATAAAATACATTCATGAGCAACGATAAAGAAAAAGAAGCGAAATTAAAGGCGCTGAAGCTTACCCTTGATAAGATGGATAAGACCTACGGAAAGGGCACCGTAATGAAGATGAGCGACCAGGTTGTAGTAGATGTAGATGCTATTTCTACCGGATCACTTGGGCTTGATCTCGCACTCGGAGTAGGAGGATATCCCAGGGGACGAGTGATCGAGATCTACGGTCCGGAATCTTCTGGTAAGACCACCCTTACGCTGCATGCCATCGCTGAAGCTCAGAAAAAAGGAGGTATCGCGGCATTTATCGATGCGGAACATGCCTTCGACAGGTTTTATGCTGAAAAACTGGATGTGGATATCGATAATCTTATCATTTCCCAGCCAGATAACGGTGAACAAGCCCTGGAAATCGCAGATAACCTGATCCGTTCCGGAGCGATCGATATCATCGTAATTGACTCGGTTGCTGCATTGACTCCAAAAAGTGAGATCGAAGGAGAAATGGGAGATTCCAAAATGGGTCTTCATGCAAGATTGATGTCCCAGGCTCTTAGAAAGCTCACCTCATCGATAAGCAAGACCAACTGTACAGTGATCTTTATTAACCAGCTTAGAGAAAAGATCGGGGTGATGTTCGGAAATCCTGAGACCACCACGGGAGGAAATGCTCTTAAATTCTATGCTTCGGTAAGGTTAGACATTAGAAGGTCTACCCAGATCAAAGACAGCAATAATGACGTAACCGGTAACAAGACCCGTGTTAAGGTCGTAAAGAACAAGGTGGCTCCACCTTTCAAAACTGCCGAGTTCGACATTATGTATGGTGAAGGAGTTTCTAAAATTGGTGAGATCATCGATATCGGGGTGGATTACGAGATCATCAAGAAAAGCGGTTCCTGGTTCAGCTATGAAGATACCAAACTCGGTCAGGGTCGGGATGCAGTAAAAATATTACTGAAAGACAATCCGGATCTCATGGAAGAACTGGAAGTTAAGATCAAAAACGCGATCAAGGTCGCAAAAGAACAATAACAAGAATCCCCTCACGGGGATTTTTTTTGATACCCACGCAACCTTTTACCGGTCGTCGCATCTATGAAGTAAATACATTTAATAATATGAAGAAGTTAGTGTTTATTTTGATGGCAGTTTTTGCCGTTACAGGATGCTCGGAAGATGATGATGCCCTGAATGTCACCTATGAACTAGCCGAGATCGTTGCGAATGATCTACCTGAAGAATTTGAATTTGGTGAGGTGTATGAGGTTACCGTAACTTATGTACTGGAATCCAGATGCCACCAGTTTATTGGGTTAGACGCACAGCGAGGAAATGCGGTAGGTGAAGACCGCAGACAGATCTATGTTGCAGCTATTTCAATACTAGATCAGGACGCAGCTTGCGATACCAGTATTGGAGGAGAACAGGGCACTGCAAAATTCAGCATTACCATCGATGAAGAAGAAGAGTATACTTTCAACTTCCTGGTTGGTGAATCTAACAATGAACCTGTTTATCAAACAGTAGTAGTCCCTGTTGTAGATCCTGAATCAAACTAAGAATCCAAGTTATAAATCTGTTTGGTGGTTTTAAAGAACCTCATTTATCAATGTAAAAAAAACGACAGGACTGCACAGGAGCAGCTTTACCGGCTGTTCGCATCCCGGCTTTTTGCTGTTTGTCTTAAATATTCTGAGAACAAACAGCAGGCAGAAGATAATTTACAGGACGGGTTTGTAACGATCTTCGAAAAGATCTCCCAGTATAACCATTCCGGATCTTTTGAGGGCTGGATGAAAAGGATCATGATCAACACTGCCTTGCAAAAGCATCGTCAACAAAAAGTTTATGGGCTAAGCAATGAAGATCAAATCGAAGAAGAAGAATTTGAAGTAGAGACCGAAAACCTGTCGGTAGACTTTTTACTGGAATGCGTTCAAAGCTTACCAGACCGGTATCGCCAGGTTTTCAACCTCTATGTAATGGACGGCTATTCGCATAAGGAAATAGCTGAGCTATTAAAAATTTCAGAAGGCACTTCGAAATCTAATCTCGCGCGTGCAAGAAAAGCCTTGCAGGAAAGAATAGAAAAACAACAGAACATTAAAAATTCGGCTCAATCATCATGAAAGAAAAGAAAAGCATAGACCGGATTTTCCAGGAAAAGTTCAAGGACTTTGAAGCCGATCCGCCAGAAAAGACCTGGGATCAGATCGCTTCAAGACTTGATAAGAAGAAAAAGAAAAGACCCATTATCATCCCGCTTTGGTTTAAAGTTGGGGGTGTTGCTGCCGTTATCGCTCTTATAATTAGCAGCATTTTATTTACAAATACTAACAATCCCGATCAGGTAGAACCCGGAGTAGTTTTTGAAAACCCTTCAGAAATACAAACTACCACCGAAGATACTTTAGGAAAAAACAATAACCGCGCTGATAGCAATTCGAACCAAATCGCAGAAGAGAACAGCAGCGAAAGTGAATCATTAAAAAATTCTGAAGATTATTCAGGTAGTGCGATAACCGATTCTGATAAGCCTGAAAAAAGCAACAGATCCAAATCTAATTCCAACCAGTCTGATGTTGCTATTGCATCAGTCCCAGAAGAAAATACAGAGAAAAAACTTGAAAAAGAAGAAGAGGTGATACAACCGGAAGCGGCTTCTGGCCTAGCTTCCGATAAAATCGCTGAAGAAGCTATTTCAGACGAAAAAAAGGAAAAAGAATCTAATAAATCTATTCTCGAACAGGAAGAACAAAATGCCCTGGCCCAATTAGAAGAATCAGAAAAAAACAAAAAGGAAAAGACCGAATCAGAAGGATCGAATTCCCGAAAATTCAGGCTTTCCAGTTTCGCAGCGCCCGTATTCTACACCAATATGGGTAGTGGAAGTCAGTTATCATCGCAGTTCGCGAATAACTCCAAATCCTCCGAGGTAAGTGTTTCTTATGGAGTTAAAGTTGCCTACGCAATTTCCGATAAAATAAAAGTTCGAACAGGGATCAGTAAATTGAATGTAAACCAGAAGACCAATGATATTTCCTTTTCCCCTTCTGCTATTTCGCATGGTATGGACAATGTTCAATTAAATCAGGAAAATATCGAAATTCGCAATAATGCCGGGGCGGGAAGTTCTTTTAACTCAGATTCTAGCAGCATGAATTCATTGTCATCTTCGATCTATACTCCTGGGGCCATAGACCAGCAATTCGGCTTTATCGAGATTCCTCTGGAACTGGAATACTCACTGATCGATAAAAAATTCGGACTTAATATCATTGGTGGCGCGAGTACTTTATTTCTGGACGACAACCGGGTTAGCCTGGTTTCAGGCAATTCCAGCACCAACATTGGCGAGGCTTCGAATATTAATAGCACCAGTTTTAGTACGAATATTGGCTTCGGAATGGATTATCAACTTAATGATCGCTTCAGCATTAGCCTGGAACCCATTTTTAAATACCAGTTGAACACCTTCAATAATGTTGACCAGGTGCAGCCAGCCAACTTCGGGATCTATTCAGGGATCAATTTCAAACTCTAGGTTACCGTTGGATTTTTTAGCTCCTGAAGTATGACTTCTCTAGTCTTTTCTTTAAGTGCTCTTCTATCTGAAAGTTCAAGACCTTCCGTACAGATAAAATGATGGATCTTCACCCTTAATTTTCCTGGACCTCCGGAAAAGAAAGTATAAGAAAAGCGTTTTTTAGTATCATGAAAGGTAATAGGCACTATGGGGATTTGATGTTCAATGGCGAGCCTGAAGGCTCCATCTTTAAACTGGTCCAGTAAAATACTTTCATCGTCTGGAACTCCACCCTCGGGAAAGATACAAATACTGTTTTCCTGTTTCAGCCGTCGCTGAGCCTCCTCGAAGGCCTCCTTCCTGCTCTTTTGCAGTTTACGATCAACTAGGATACAGGTTCTTCTGTAGAAAAAGCCAAAAATGGGAATTTTACTAAGCTCCTTTTTCCCGATAAAAATAAAAGGCTGCCTGATCACCGCCAGCATCAACATGATATCGAGCATAGAGGCATGGTTGGCAACCAGCATATAGCTCTTATGTTCCTTCGGTAATTCATCTGCCTTCATTTTTATATGAAAGCCCATTCCATAAATAATGATCTTCGCCCATATACGGGCACAGACAAAGAATTGAGGATAAAATCGTTCAGCTGAAGTGAAAATGAGTAAAAACGGAAGCATGATCACGATAGGCAGCACTAAAAGAATATAGAACCAGATTCTCCAGAACAGGATGCCCACCTTTTTGATGTACTTCATGCTTCCAAAAGTAGTAAAATGAGCCGAGGGAATTCTATAAAAAATTTACCTTTGCAGCAAAATCAGGAAACCCATGTCCAGAATACTTACAGGAGTACAGAGTACAGGAACACCGCATTTAGGTAATCTATTAGGTGCGATCATGCCCGCTATTGAAATGGCCAATCAACCCGATAATGATTCGTTCATTTTTATTGCCGACCTGCATTCGCTTACCCAGATAAAAGATGCTGAAACGCTGAGGCAGAACACTTACTCGGTAGCTGCGACCTGGCTTGCCTGCGGACTGGACATTGAAAGAAGTGTGTTTTACCGCCAGAGCGATATTCCACAGGTGACCGAACTTTCCTGGTATTTAAGCTGTTTCTTTCCTTACCAGCGGCTTACCCTCGCCCATTCGTTCAAGGATAAGGCAGACCGTTTGGAAGATGTGAACAGCGGACTCTTTTCTTATCCAATGCTGATGGCGGCAGATATTTTGCTCTATGACGCTGAAATCGTTCCCGTTGGTAAAGACCAGTTACAGCACCTGGAAATGACCCGGGATGTAGCTTCGAGATTCCATGCAAAAATGGGAGAAGTTTTCGTGCTTCCGGAAGCAAAGGTTCAAAAAGATACCATGTATGTTCCGGGAACCGATGGTGAGAAAATGAGTAAATCCAAGAACAACACCATCAATATCTTCCAGACCGATAAAAAATTACGCAAGCAAATCATGGGTATCGAGACCGATAGCACACCGCTCGAGGATCCAAAAAACCCTGACACCTGTAATGTGTTTGCACTTTATAAGCTTTTAGCGAATGATGAACAGGTTGAAGAAATGCGTGAAAATTATGAAAAAGGTGGTTACGGCTATGGCCATGCAAAACAGGCACTTTTTGAAGTGGTAAAGGATAGATTCCAGGAACCAAGGGAAAAGTATGAATATTACATGAATAACCTTCCTGAAGTTGATAAAGCTCTAGAAAAAGGAGCTGAAAAAGCAAGGCTCGTTGCGAATGAAGTACTGAAAAAAGTACGGAAGAAAGCTGGATACTAAACCGCTTCAAATAATTTTCCAGGCAGAGGTTTCACCACTCCTTTAAGCTCCATATTCAGCAAAAGTGAAGCGGTCTTAAAGGTTGGAAAGTTACAGTTCACTGCCAGATGATCAAGCTCTGTCTTTCCCTGATCTTTCAGGAAGTCATATAGTTTTTGTTCATCCTGTTCAAGATCTACAAATAACTGTTTTTGAACCACGCTTTGTTTTTCCTGAACATCCCAGTTCAGGATATAGGCAATATCAGCTGCTGAAGTGAGGACATGTGCCTGCTGCGATTTAATAAGCTGGTTACAACCTGTGCTGTATTTGTCACCTGGCCTACCGGGAACCGCAAAAACCTCCCGGTCGTATGAGTTGGCAATATCGGCTGTTACGAGGGCCCCGCCCTTTTCAGCGCTTTCAATAACGACCGTAGCCTCGCTAATTCCTGCAATTATCCTGTTTCTTTTCAAAAAATTATTTCGTTCAAAAGGATCGCTGCTCCAGAAATCGGTTAAAAAGCCACCGTTTTCCTCGATCTGGGCCATATATTTTTTGTGGGATTTGGGGTAAACCTGATCGAGGCCATGAGCCAGGCAGCCTATAGTTTGAAGCTGGTTTTTCACAGCGGCTTTCTGAGCGGTGATATCCACTCCATAAGCAAAACCAGAAATAATTACCGGATCCAGAATGGCAAGCTCTTCAATCAACTTTTCACAAAAAGCAATACCATGCTGGGTGATCTGCCTGGTACCCACAATGCTGAGGATTCTACGCTTTTTAAGATCCATAGTTCCGCGTGAAAACAGCAAAAGTGGAGCATCAGGACAATGTTTCAGTTTTTCCGGATAGTCGGGTCCTTCAAAATAAAGAACCCGGATATTCTGGGACTGGATAAATTGGAGTTCCTGTTCTGCAGCTTTCAAATGAATTTTATCTTGAATACCTTCAATTCGCTTCTTTCCAATCCCATCGATCCGAAGCAAATTAGCGGTCTTTTCCCTGAATACATTTTCAGCATTTCCAAAATGTCGTATCAGTTTTCGTGCGGTGGTATCTCCCAGATTAGGAACATGTTGCAGGGCCATCACATAGAGCAGGTCATCAAAATCCATCAGGCATAATTTGATTAAAATTACAGAAAAAAACATTTGTTAATAAAATTTCTTTGGGTAACTTTAACCCACTGCCAATAACCTATACTTTTGCGACCAATGAATATTTCTACCCACATCCAGGACCTTCTTTTTAGATATGAATGCGTGGTGCTTCCGGGATTCGGAGCCTTTTTATCGCAAAGACAATCTGCTTATATTGACAAGAACACACGAGAATTCTATCCGCCTAACAAGCAAATTTCGTTCAACAGGCAACTGATCAAAAATGACGGTTTACTGGTGAATTATATTGCCGAGGTTGAAGGAGTCTCATATAATGTGGCGAAAAATATGATCCAGGAGTTCGTTTATGACCTGGAAAATTCCCTTCAGAATGAATCTCAGGCGGAATTGGCAAATATTGGCCGTTTGTTCCTGGATAAGGAAGATAAATTGCAATTCGAGCCTTCATCCAACATCAATTTCCTAACCCAATCTTTTGGTCTGGAATCATTCAAAACTTCCGAAATCAGTCGCGAAGTTTACAGAAAACAGGTTGAGGAACTTGAGCAAAAAGCACCTATACATTTCACTCCGGAACGCAGAAAATCTGCTTCTTTCCTTAAGTATGCCGCGATCGCCGTGGTGGCATTGGGACTTTCAGGTTTTGCAGGGTTGAATATTTACAGCAACCAGGTTTCTGAGCATAACATCGCTGAGCAGCAGAAAGCTGAAAGCCAGCTTCAGCAACAAATTCAGCAGGCAACCTTTATCATTGACAATCCGCTTCCAGCAGTTACTTTTGAAGTAGAAAAGCAATCTGGTGATTTTCACGTAGTCGCAGGAGCTTTCCGCGTACAGGAAAATGCCGATAAAAAGGTTGAGGAACTTAAGGACGCCGGTTATACTGCAAGACTGATAGGGGAGAACAAATATGGACTTCACCAGGTGGTATATTCAAGCCACCAGACCAGGAGAGAAGCCATTAACGCTCTTAATTCAGTTAAGAAAACCAATTCTGCGGCCTGGCTACTGGTTCAGGAACTTTAATAGTTTATTAACGGGTCTTATAAGTTTATCCTCCTTATTTTTGCACAAAAATAAACATGGAGGCTAAATCCCCTAGCGAATCTCGAACTACTCTTACCGACCTGGTACTACCCAGTGAAACCAACCCGCTGAATAATCTTTTTGGAGGTGAATTACTTGCACGTATGGATCGTGCTGCCAGTATCGCCGCCAGGAGGCACAGCAGAAGGATTGTGGTGACCGCTTCGGTTAATCATGTGGCCTTTAACAAGGCGATCCCTCTGGGAAGCGTGGTAACGGTCGAGGCAGCCGTTTCAAGGGCTTTTAAGTCGTCTATGGAGATCTATATAGATGTTTGGGTGGAAGATCGCGAAAGTGGCCGCAGAAGCAAGGCAAATGAGGCTATCTATACCTTTGTTGCGGTAGACGAGACCGGAACCCCGGTACACATTCCTCCACTTAAGCCTGAAAGCGAGATCGAACAACAACGCTTCGAGGCAGCACTACGTAGAAAACAATTAAGCCTGGTGCTTGCGGGTAAGATGAAACCTGGTGAGGCGACCGAATTAAAGGCTCTTTTCGAGGAATAATCAGAAATTGAACTGCGCTCCAATTGTTGGAACTAATCTTGTTGAACTTCCAAAGTAGTCCTGATATGTTTCGGATGTCTCGATACTCATTTTGTCGTATCTGAAATTCAAGCCCAAATAGATCGCCAGGCCATCATCGATCTGGTAGGCGAGTTTTGGTTCCAGGTAAGTGATGAAAGCATCATCGTGGAAAGCCCTGCCATTTTCCGTAGCCCTGTTCGCATATCTTGCATGGCCAAAACCTAATTTAGCTGAAAATTCGAGGCTCCCGGTTAAGTCTGTTAAATAACCCCCGTTTACTGAAGAACTAATAATTCTTGTCCTGTTGATCCCTCCCAGTTTTTCTGAATTCGTGACATCGGTCCAGAGTACATCAACCTGTGCCCCGGCAAACCAATGATCGGTGAACAAATAATAACCACCTACCTCTGCTCCAAATTTCAAATTATAAGCATCCCCTATAAATTTGTCGTCTATTGCAAATGCCTTGGAGCCTCCTACAAAAATCCGAATCCCCACATCAGGATTAGACTTCTCTTCTTCCCCGTTCTGGGCAATCGCAGTCTGCAGGACAAAGAATAAAATAAGGCACTTAAAAAATAATTTCATACCGGCTTTCTGGTTCTGCAATATCCAGAACAAGCTCCTGGATATCATCAGACTGGTTTAATGATTCTCCTATACTGTACCTTATTCGAACCTGAGAATTTAGAAGCGTGGTCAGGTAGATCTGGTTATTTCCCTGGGTAGAAAACGTTCTTAAATCGGTTACCTCTCCGGTTTCCGAACTCTCGTAGGTATAAGCATATTCCCAGCCTTCGGGCAGGGATTGAAACGGTGTGTAAGCGGGATAATTCAATTCAAGAAACACCATTCCTTCTGTCCCGCTTTGATTGATGAAATTAAGCTGAAAATTGGCATTAGCATTTAATCGTAGCTCGCCTAAATCATATAAAGGACCAGGATTATCTACTGCTTCCATAATCCTTATACCCATAAAGCTATTCGTACGTTCAGAAATGCTAAGAAACAGAATTTCATCCTTTGGTTCGATGCTAAGCAAATCAAATTTGCCATTTTCGGCAGTTGTTGTGCTGGCAAGTACAGTTGAAACGGAGTTTTTAAAGCCAAAGGTTTCCACGATCAGGTCGACACCGGCATTCTCAACAGGATCACCGGCCGCATCTAACAGGCTTCCTGTGAGATGAATCCTTCGGTTATCCTCGTAATCCAATGCACAACTTAAAAAGCTCAGGACTACTAAAAGACAGAGAATTTTTTTCATTAGACCTTAAAGATATCAAAATCTAATTAAGCTTTTACATCTGGTAAATCCATTCGGCGGGATCCATTTTCTGGTTGTTTTTATACAGCAAGAAATGCAGGGTAGTCTTCCCGTTGGTTTTACTGGTAGCTATCTCCCCTATTTCCTGTTCTGTAAGCACCTGGTCACCTCTTTTTACGAATACGGTCTCCAGGTTATTGTAAATAGTAATATAATCCCCGTGGCGCACCATTACAGCCTTATTGGCTCCTTTTACCGCCTGCACCTCGCTAACTGTTCCGGTGAAGACAGCGCGAGCCTTTCCACCCTGATCGGTATCGATACGAACACCGTTATTATTCACCATTACCGATCTTACCACAGGATGTGGTTGTTTTCCGAATTTCATGGTTACCACTCCGGAACGCACCGGCCATGGAAGTTTTCCTTTGTTTTTGGCAAAATCGGCTGCCAGTGCTTTCGCTGCCGGGGTTAGCTCATAGGTATCTCGTTCGCTGGAACCGGTTTCGGCATTAGCTTTTGCTATGGATTCCCGGATCATTTTATCGATAGCCCGGTCTATATCGTCTATTTCATCCTGTTTTTTCCTGATCTGGGCCGCAAAATCGCCTTCTCTTCTTCGAATCTGTGCGATAAGGTCCTGCTGTGATTTCCGGTTCTTTTCCAGTTGAGCCCGGGTTTTTCGGTTTTCAACGATCAGTTTTTCCTTATCTTCCTTTTGTTCCAGCAACATCGAATTGAGTTCCTGAAGCTCTTTTGTACTGGCTTTGATCTGCTCGCCTTGCTGCTTGCGGTATTCGGTGTACTGCTTCATATACTGAAGCCGCTTATATGCCTGCAGGAAATTTTCCGAAGACAATAAGAACATGATCCGGCTTTGCTGAGATTTGCTCTTATAAGAACGCCTGATCATTCTGGAATAATCTTCCTTGAGCTCCTGCAATTCCTTTCTAAGTTCACCAATTTTATTCGTGTTGGTATTGATCTCGCGGGTTAACAGGTTTGCCTGCTGGTTGGTGACCTTGATAAGGTCTTCGGTACTCCTGATCTGCTGGTTGAGATCTTCCACCTGGCCCAGCACCGATTGTTGTTTTCTTTGATTGGTGATCCTTAATTCGTTGATCCTGTTGATCTCCTTGCGCAATTCCAGCCTGCGTTCTTCCAGGGCTTCCCTGTCCTGGGCGCTGACGCTTTGAAGAGAAAAACAAATAAGGAAGAAGCAAAATACCGGTTTGGCAAATTTCAAATCGATCATTTTAAACTGATTTGTTCATAACCACCTGGAATATCGAACGGAAAAGTAACTTCTTCATTAAAGCTAACCGAACGATAGGTAAGATCAATATTTGTACTAACGCCTCCTTCACTGGCAACGATCCTGATATTATCTGGAAAAACATAGCCCTCTAAATTCTGATAATCTGAATAAGTAACTGTAAGGCTTCTGTTTTCTGAATCCTGGATCAGCTGCTGGGCTTCAGCTTTAAAATTTGAAGGTTTTAGAAGGAACATTTTCTTCATACCCGCTTCCGGATCCTGCACGAACTGAAAGCCCCTTGGAGACTGGGTAAAATTAAATTCTTCGGTCCTGAGGTCATAAATGGCCTGACCGAGCAATAAATTCTGAAGTTTCTGAAAATCCAGCGGCGTTCCCAGAAACTGACTGATCAATTCAAAATCTCCTTCAAAATAAGTTTGCGTAACCTTTTCATAATATTGTACACTTTCGGGAGTGATATAAGCTTTAGCCACCGGAAAACCAAGGATACTGGCGCTCATCCAGATCACTTCATCCTTCTTCATCCTGAAACTTAGATTAACCGACTGGGTTTTTTCTTCATCCTGGTAAACGGCACGCAATTTTCCTGAAGCGGTTTTAAAACCGGCCTCTTCGGCATAATGTTTTTCGATCACCGAAACGGCTTCGGCATTTTTGGTGGCGATCCCTTTTTTAGAACGGGTACTCCCGCAGGATACCACAAATGCACTTAGTAGGATAAGGGCAAAATATTTCTTCAACATTATTTTATTTCTTTTTTCAAATTTTCGGCCTTGCGCCGATATTCTTCAGCCTTACCTGCATTATTCATACCAGTATAGGCAAAAGCGAGCTGAGAATAGAATTCTAACTCCATTTTTGAATCATCTATGATATAATCCAGCCCTTCAGATAAAGCTGCTTCGGCTTGCTCAAAATTTCCAAGCTGATTGAAAGCGACCCCCTGGAAGAGGTAAAACAAAGGCTGGGACGGAAAACTCTCCAAGGCCTGCTCGCTCAGATCTTTTGCAGACTCGTACTTTTGAAATTCGATCTGGAGCAATAACGTATTCCTGATAAGCTCGAAATTCTCTGGATTTTCCTTGACCCCCAGTTCAAAGAACGTCAATGCGTCCTGTCTATTATCCTTTTTAAGATAATATTCTCCAAGTTGCTCATAAAGTTTAGGCGCATTTTCCCCCTCGTTGAACTTTGCAGCGACCTCGATGAGCTCTTCTTCATATTCCGGATTTTCCTGCACAAAATTCAGAAAATCATTGAGTACCCTGAATTTGGATTCGGTATCGATCTCCTCGCTTTCAAAAACGATTTTCATGGAAGCGATTGAAGCCTCTGTATCGCCTTTCTCCAGGTAAAACTTGTATAGAGCCAGATGAGCCAGCGTTGAGCCGGGATTCGCCTCTAAAAGCTCCTGAGCCACTTTAAAAGCTTCTTCTTCCTCGCCCTGTTCGCTATAAATATAGATCAGGTTCAAATAATTCTGCTCCACCTCCGGACTATCCTGAATACTTTGTTCAAGATTATCTATTTGCGCTCCGGTGTTATTGGTGCGAGCATAGATCTGTCTTCTCAGTGAATTTCGGTAAGAACTGGCACCTTGTTCGGCATCCAGCTGGTCTATCAACTGAAGTGCCTTATCGTACTCTTCATTCAGCAAATAAAGATTGGCAAGATCTTCTTTATATGCTTCGTCAAAAGGGATGAGTTGCTGAACGGTATTGATGGCACCAGCGTAATCCTGGTTCGTCCCGTAGGTTTGAAAAAGGTATACCAGGATCGATTCTTTCTTCGGCTCGAGTTCATGGGCTTTCTGCAAATTGGCAATAGCCTTGTCGAAATCCTCGAGTTCCCAGTAGTTCTTCCCTAGCTCAAAATAGACCACGGCTTTTTCTGAATCGAGCTCCAGGCATTTTTCCAAGGCGGTTATGGCCTTTTCGTAATTCTCGATCCCTTTTTGTTTCAGGGCCTCAAAAAAATATTCCTGGAATTCATCGGTTACGTTCCCAAGATCGTCCTGGTTCACCTCCTGAAAAGCCTGTGGCACCTCCTGCGAACAGGCCGGAAGCGCCAGCATCAAAGCTAAAAGGATGTTCCACAGGATCTTCATTTGCTATCTATTCCAGCACCGAATAATCTCCAATGCTTATTTGAGTAAAGTTACCATTAAATTTGGCAAAATTTCCAATCATCGCGTTATCAAGACTGGCATTTTTTACTTCTGCGAAAGTCTGGATAAGACTGTTCTTGATGGTTGAATTTTCAACCTTTGTACCATCGCCAATAGAAACATTAGGCCCGATCTTAGCGTTGATGAGTTCTACATTTTCTCCAATGAAGCAGGGCTCGGTGATCTCAGAATCCTTGATCTTGACAGAATCTGAGATCAATTTTTCTCCATCCTGGTGAAGGAAATTTAACATACGGCCGTTGGTTTCCACGGTGACATTCTTGTTCCCGCAATCCATCCATTCGTCAACCTTCCCGGGAACGAATCTCAGGCCGTTCTTTCTCATAGCTTCGATACCATCGTTGATCTGGTATTCGCCACCGCGGGTTAATTTCGCGTCCAGGACGTTCTGAAGTTCTTTTTTCAGGATTTCCACATCCTTGAAATAGTAAATCCCTATAACGGCAAGATCTGAAACGAATTCCTCGGGTTTCTCAACCAGATCGGTAATCTCCCCGTTTTCGTTCAGCTGTACAACACCATAGGCTGAAGGATTATCCACCTTTTTCACCCACATCACCGCATCTGCCGATTTATCCAGGTTAAAATCAGCTTTAAAAAGCGTATCGGCATAAGCGATTACAGCGGGACCGCTAAGCGATTCCTGGGCACACATGATGGCATGACCGGTTCCCAGCGGTTTATCCTGGTAGTAAATGGTTCCCTGCGCACCAAGAGAATTGGCAATTTTCATCAGGTCCTGCTCTACTTTTTCACCAAAATCCTCCCCTATGATAAAGGCCACTTCATCGATCTTTTCATCCAGCACTTTGGCGATATCTTCTACCAGCCTGTGAACGATAGGTTTTCCGGCAATGGGAATTAAAGGTTTTGGAACAGTTAAGGTATGAGGGCGAAGTCGTGAACCACGACCAGCCATAGGTACAATAATTTTCATATTAATTTTTTTGCTTCAGACTATCCATCAATTTCTAGCCTGGATAATTTTTAATTCTTTACTTACTTCCTGTGCTTCCGAAGCCTCCCACTCCTCGGGAAGTCTCCCCCAGGATATCTACTTCTTCCCAGGAAATATGTTCGTGTTTGGCGATAACCATCTGTGCGACGCGTTCGCCATTATTGATCACGAATTCTTCGTTCGACAAATTTACAAGTATCACCCCAATTTCCCCGCGATAATCGGCATCGATTGTACCAGGAGAATTAAGAACGGTAATCCCTTTTTTAGCCGCGAGCCCACTCCTGGGCCTTACCTGGGCTTCATAGCCAAGCGGGATCTCCATAAAAAGTCCTGTTTTCACGATGGCTCTTTCCAGTGGTTTCAGGGTAATGGGTTCATTGATGTTGGCTCTAAGATCCATTCCCGCGGAAAAATCGGTTTCGTAGTGCGGCAGTTTGTGGGCCGACTTATTGATAACTTTTATCTTCATCTCTTAATGGTAAATTGGTTTTATTTGATCAAAAAGCTCCTGCTTTAATTCATTCTGAAAGTCACAGACCAACCTTAGGATCGTATGATTCGGGTAATTTGTTCTTTTTCTGAAAAATAGACTATCGCTATAAATATTAATAATAACGGAATGCCAACCAAATAATTTCCCGGGAACAGGTATAAAGATATTCCCGAAATGATCATTGCCGAAATAAGGTACACGCCTATCTTTTTCAGATCATAAGGGATCGGGTAGTATTTCTGCCCGTAATAATAGGATAAAAGCATCATACTCCCGTAGGCGGCCAGGGTTGCGATGGCCGAACCGGTATAACTAATCACCGGGATCAAAAGCAGGTTGAGTATGATGGTTAACGTTGCACCTACCAGGGAAATATAACCTCCAAACCTGGTCCTGTCGGTTATCTTATACCAAACCGATAAGTTATGATAGATCCCCAAAAACAAATTAGCCAGCAGGATTATCGGAACGATATCCATGGCTTCCCAGTAGGAATCGTTTTGTATCAAAATCACCTTCAGCAGATCTATAAAAACTATTACGCCAACCAGGATAATACTCCCGAAAACCACGAAATAATTGGTGATCTGCGCATAGGTTCTAGCGGCATTCTTTGATTCGGCATGACTGAAGAAAAAGGGCTCGATCCCGAGCCGAAAGGCAGTCGCGAAAAGCGTCATAAAAAGCGCCAGTTTATAACAGGCTGCATATGCTCCAATTTCTTCTCTCGCGATTGCCGGTGGCAATAGCCTGTCCAGCATGATACGGTCAAAAACCTCGTTTATAGAAAATGCGATTCCCGCGATTAATACCGGAAATGCATAATTCAGCATCTTTTTCCACAAAGCGGTGTCGAATTTAAAGTTCAGCTTGAAGTAGAATGGGCTCATCAACAGCAGCGTCATCCCGCTGGCGATCACATTGGCGATGAACACATAGGAAATCTCAAAATCGGGAACATAAATAGACTCGAAAAACGCAGAATTTTCGGCCAGTTCCGGAAGAAAAAGAAGGAAAAAGACGTTTAACCCGAGGTTTACCACGACGTTCAGGATCTTGATGATCGCGTAACGCATGGGCTTTTCAGCAGCTCTTAACCATGCGAACGGAATGATGACCAGTGCATCCAGCAACAGGATCCAGATGGCGAGACTGATATATTCCAGATCTATTCCGGTGATTCCAGCCAGCCATTCCCTGGCGAAAAAAGCGAGTATAAAAAAAAGGATGGAACTCATGAACAAGGACCATCCCGAAGTATTTAAAACATTGATCTTCTTCTCCTGTTTGTTATAGAACCTGAAAAACGCAGTTTCCATCCCATAAGCCAGGATCACGTTGAATAACACGAAATAGGCAAAGATCACCGAGATCTCTCCATATTCTTCACGTGGGAGAACTCCAGTATATAGAGGTATCAGTAAAAAACTGAGCATTCTTGGCAAAACTGTTGCCAATCCGTAGATAAAAGTTTGCTGAAAGAGTTTTTTAAAGGTACTCAACAGGAGCAGGTTGATTTATTACAAATATCTGAATAAATCACAATTATGAAAGCCAATGCCTATTCCTTTTCTACAATGCCGGTAAGTTTATAATATTTGGTTTGATTGTCCTGGGTAAAAACCAGCAATGCCTCATCATTATCAAGGTTAACAGGACTTTTCTCCGGCTTTTGTGGAGCGGTATTCCCGTATTCCTTTTTCGGGTCTTCATGCATGATCATGTCATCACTGCCCATGCGGAAATTGGCCACATAGAGATTACTTCTTTCCTCACTTTGAACCAGCGGTGATTTCATCCCGTGAAAATAGACAGCGTCGAGCGAAATGCGTTCTTCCTGTATGCTTACCAGCGGAATATGAAGTTTGATCCCGTCTGAAGTATATTTATAATAAACCTCGCTGAATTGCGCCGGAATGTCTTCCTGAAGGTTCTTGTTGCTTCCGCAGGAAGCGAAAATGGCTAAAATGAATAGGCCGGTGGCGAATAGTACTGTTTTTTTCATAGTGATAAGATTTAGTACCCAAGATAAAACAAAACACGTACCAAAGAAAAAAGCCCTCGTTTTGAGGGCTTTTAATTTAATTTTATCCTGAACGTCTAAGAGAAGCTGAAACGAGTTCAGCTAGACGGATATTATCCATTCAATGCTTCGGCACCACCAACGATCTCAAGGATCTCATTGGTAATAGAAGCCTGTCTTGCTTTGTTGTAAGAAAGTTTAAGATCATCCCGAAGCTCCTTCGCGTTGTCTGTTGCCTTGTGCATGGCGGTCATACGCGCACCGTGCTCTGCAGCGAACGAATCTCTAAGGCCTTTGAAAAGCTGCATTTTCAGCGATTTGGGAATAAGGTCTTTTACGATTTCCAGCTTTGAAGGTTCAAAGATATAATCCAACTGGGTATTGCTATCGCTCTCGAACTTCTGGATAGGCAGGAACTGCTCGTCCATTACTATCTGAGTGGCTGCATTCTTGAACTGGTTATATACGATATCGATCCTATCGAATTTCCCGTCAAGAAACAATTGCATAAGCTCTTCAGCAATTTCAGAAACGTTCTCAAAAGTAAGCTCGTCAAAGATCGCGTTAATATTCGTATGAACAGGATAGGTCTTTTTCAGGATATCATTAGCCTTTTTTCCAAGACTGTAAATTGCAACCTCTTTCCCCTGGTAATCGTTCTGAACCTTACTTTTAACTTTCTTGATGATGTTGGTGTTAAAAGCACCGGCAAGACCCTTGTTAGAAGAAATTGCAACGATAAGAACCTTTTTCACCTCTCTCTCTTCAGCAAATTTGCTTCCGGAGTCATCATCCAGAGTAGCACTTAAATCCTGTAGCAACTGGGTAAGCTTTTCAGCATACGGTCTCATAGAAGTGATCGCATCCTGGGCTTTGCTCAACTTGGCAGCCGATACCATTTTCATGGCACTGGTGATCTGCATGGTTGATGAAACCGAAGTGATCCTGCTACGTAATTCTTTTAAGTTTGCCATTTTATTTAGTATTGAGTATTGAGTAGTTAGATTTTAGTAACTACTCAATACTTTTATAATATTCAATTGTAAATACAGTATTCAAGATCTCCGATCTTGAGTCCCATACTCAATACTACTTCTTGTACTTAGATGAAAGATCTTTAGCAACCGAAGTAAGGGTATCAATCACCTCATCGGTAAGCTTACCAGCTTTCAGGGTATCAAGCGTATCTCTGTGCTTCGCATTCAGGTAATCAAGGTATTCCATTTCAAATTCCTTCACCTTGTCTACCGGTACGTCTCTAAGTAGGTTTTTAGAACCTGCGTAAATGATCGCGATCTGGTTCTCTACCGGATACGGATCGTTTTGTCCCTGCTTAAGGATCTCCACGTTACGCTTACCTTTTTCGATCACGTTCATGGTAGCCGCATCAAGGTCTGAACCGAACTTGGCGAATGCTTCCAGTTCACGGTACTGAGCCTGGTCCAGCTTAAGCGTACCAGCTACTTTCTTCATCGATTTGATCTGAGCCGAACCTCCTACACGAGATACAGAGATACCAACGTCGATCGCCGGACGAACCCCAGAGTTAAAAAGATCTGAAGTAAGGAAGATCTGACCATCGGTAATCGAGATCACGTTGGTTGGAATATATGCTGAAACGTCACCTGCCTGAGTCTCGATAAGTGGAAGGGCCGTAAGTGATCCGCCACCTTTAACCTTACCTTTCAAACTTTCCGGAAGGTCGTTCATTTGTTTTGCGATATCATCATCGGCGATCACCTTCGCTGCACGCTCAAGAAGTCTTGAGTGAAGGAAGAATACATCCCCTGGATATGCCTCACGTCCTGGTGGACGACGAAGTAGAAGAGATACCTCACGATACGCAACCGCCTGCTTGGAAAGATCATCATAAACGATCAATGCAGGACGACCTGTATCCCTGAAGTACTCACCAATCGCAGCACCTGCGAACGGAGCATATACCTGCATTGGAGCAGGATCTGAAGCGTTTGCCGCCACGATAGTAGTATAAGCCAAAGCTCCTTTATCTTCAAGGGTCTTGGCAATAGCAGCTACTGTAGAGGCTTTCTGCCCAACAGCAACATATATACAGTATACCGGCTCACCGGCATCGTAAAATTCTTTCTGGTTAAGGATGGTATCGATACAAACGGTAGTCTTACCAGTTTGACGGTCACCAATCACCAACTCACGCTGACCTCTTCCTACCGGTACCATCGCGTCGATAGACTTGATACCTGTTTGAAGTGGTTCGGTTACCGGCTGACGGTAGATTACCCCTGGAGCTTTACGCTCGAGTGGCATTTCGAAAGTTTCACCTTCAATAGGTCCTTTCCCGTCGATAGGAGCACCTAGAGTGTCAACCACACGCCCAACAATACCTTCACCTACGTTGATAGAAGCAATACGCTGAGTTCTTTTTACGGTTGAACCTTCTTTAATCTCTTTAGCAGGACCTAAAAGTACTACCCCGATGTTATCTTCTTCAAGGTTCAAAACGATCCCTTCAAGACCGCTTTCAAATTGTACCAATTCCCCGTATTGAGCATTAGCCAGTCCGTAAATGTTAGCAATACCGTCACCAACATTTAGCACGGTACCTACTTCATCTAAAGAGGCCTTGGATTCAAAACCCGATAATTGTTGTTTTAATATTGCTGATACTTCAGCAGGATTTACTTCTGCCATAATTATTTAAGATAAAATAGCGCGTCTGGGACGCACCGGTTTTAATTAAAATTTTGAAACGTATGTGTTGTCTTTTAATTCTCTTTTAAGCCTGCTAAGGTTTCTGGCCACACTTGCATCGTACTGCAGGTCGCCAACCCTTAGAATAAACCCGCCAATGATATCTTCATCAACGATATTCTTAAGAGTAGCCTTGGAACCGGTAAGTTCTTTCACTTTCGCAAGAACCTGTGCTTCCAGTTCGCTATCAAGAGGTACCGCAGTAGTAACAACAGCCTGCCGTACATTGTTCATTTCGTTATACTGAATGATATACTGCCTAGCAACGATGTGAAGAATGTTAATCCTTCCGTTCTCGATCAATATATCTATAGCACCCTTGCTCACATTATCAAGATTCTTGAAAATTTCAAGAAGGGCACTTTTTTTAATACTATTCCTAACAACAGGACTTGTAAGCATATTTTCCAGATCCCGGCTGTTCGTAACAGTCTTCAGGATGGTTTGCATATCCTTTTCAACAGCATCTGCCGCCTTTTTATCCTTTGCTAATGAAAGGATCGCCTTTGCATATCGTTGTGCAGCTCTGGTTCCTCTCATAGTTTAGTTAAGCTTAGCTTCACCAATCATCTTTTCGATCATCTGGTGCTGTTCTTTTTTGCTTGAAAGTTCCTTGCGTACCACTTTTTCAGCGATCTCCACTGAAAGTTCGGCAACATGGTTCTTAAGTTCTGCCATTGCTGACTGCTTCTCCAGCTCGATGCTTCTTTTAGCATCGGCTACGATCTTTTCAGCTTTTGCTTTAGCTTCTTCTGAAGCATCTGCGATGGTCTTTTCTTTTAACTCACGGGCCTCCTTAAGGATCGCATCTCTCTCGGCACGGGCTTCTTTCATCAATTGCTCGTTATCCGATTTAAGATTCTGCATTTCCTTACGTGCCTTTTCAGCAGAAGCCAACGCGTCGTTAATGGATTGCTCTCTATTTCTTACTGAATTAAGAATAGGTTTCCAGGCAAATTTTGCCATAAGGAAAAGCAGTACCAAAAACACGATGGTTTGCCAGAAAAACAAGCCAAATTCGGGAGTTATTAAATCCATAGTATTAAATAATAATAGTTAAAAACATCATTTAAAGAAGTCCTTTCGCAACCAACCGTTGCGAAAGGGACTCTTTGCATTAATTATCTTAGTACACCTAGTAAAGAAGCAACTACTCCAAAAAGAGCAACACCTTCTACAAGTGCAGCAGCAATAATCATAGCTGTCTGGATTTTTCCAGAAGCTTCTGGCTGACGTGCGATAGCATCCATGGCAGAACCACCGATTTTACCAACACCTACTCCGGCTCCTAGAACCGCTAGTCCAGCTCCTAAAGCTGCAAGACCTACATACAATAATTCCATAATAGAATAAATTAAAGATTAAAATTAATGATGTTCATGTTCCTCAACTGCCATCCCGATAAACAGGGCCGACAGAATCGTAAAAATAAACGCCTGAAGGAATGCTACAAGCAATTCCAGTACTGTTATGAATAAGGCGAAAGGAACCGAAATTCCGGCAACGCCTGCACTTTCTAAAATAAATATCAATCCTATCAAACTTAGGATGATGATATGCCCCGCGGTGATGTTCGCGAACAAACGAATCATCAGTGCGATTGGCTTGATGAAAACACCAGCACCCTCAACGATCGCCAGAATTGGCTTAACCCAGGTTGGAATACCCGGCATCCAAAAGGTGTGTTTCCAGTAATCTTTATTTCCGTTGATAAGGATCAAAGCCAGGGTAAACAATCCAAGAGATACGGTTACTGCAATATTACCGGTAACGTTGGCAGCTCCAGGAAGCAATCCCATAAGGTTCGTGATCCAGATGAAGAAGAATACCGTTAAAAGAAATGGCATAAACTTCATATATTTTTTCTCCCCGATCTGCGGGATAGCGATCTCATCTCTAACAAATAGAACCAGGGTCTCAAGAACATTATTGAAGCCCTTTGGAGCCTTTTCGTTCTTTTTGTGATGTCTTGCAAGCCCGATCACAAAGAAAAGAACCATCAAAATAACTGTTAGGAACATGGCCGCCACGTTCTTGGTGATAGAAAGGTCCCAGGGTTTGCTGGCATTTACTGGATGATGTTCTGCATCGAACTCAACGCTCTCCGCACCGGCATCAAGCCTGTAAATATCTTCGTGAAGGTTTACAAAACGCATTCCGCCTTTTTCAACAACATGATGACCTTCTGTATCATGATGAAATTCACTGGACATAAAGGTTACCAGCCCGTTATCGGTATATAGGATAACAGGAAGTGGAAGAGTAAAAGAATTATCTCCTTCTCCAAAGAAATGCCAGCCATGAGAATCACCAATATGATGCATGATCATGTCGGTAGCATTGAATTCTTCTTCAGCTTCTGCAAGCTCTGTATGCTCCTGTGCGAAAGTAAGTAACGGAAAAACGGCCAAAGCCAATGTAAAGTACACCCTAATCACGAAAGATTTATGTGCTGTCATAGTACCTGTTCTACTTAAAAGTTGTGGGCTCTAAATTTCCGTGCAAAGGTATACTTTTAATTTTTATCTGAAAGCACCAACTATAATTTTTTAGAGGTTTCAGGAATTTTAACGATTTTACTGAATTACAGGCAGTTATTTTGTATTGATAAGCCTTACCGCGTAATAAGTTTCGAAGAAAAGAAATAAAAAATAAGGGATAAAAAAGGCAGCGATATCCGGTAACATCGCTTCGGTATCGCTTAGCATGAGCGGTAAAAGGAATAAAACCGCAGCCAGCATCTTGAGTAAGCTGCAGGCCATAAAGGCAAATCCCGTTTTTTCCTCAAAATTCGAATGAACGAACAGCAGAAAATAATAGATAAGAAAAGTAGCTAGTACATGAAAGGCATAAATGGCAAGGGTAGAATAGTACAATTCAGCCTGGTACATATATTCAACCAGCACGAACTGGATGGCAAAAAGCAGTAAACTAAAAGGCAGGAAGACTTTTAAAAAGCCAAAACTTTGTTCTTTCATGAGTCATCCTCATTCATAGATTTCACACTTCGATACACCTGGTAAAGGGCGATAAAGACTCCCAGCAGGGAAATCCCGATGGTATAAGCCGAATATTTATTTGGATATTTTTCGTCCAGCCAGATACCTAAAAAAACTCCAGCCGCAATAATGATCCCCATCTGGAAGGCAATATTGACGAACTGGAGATATTTGTTACGCTGATCTTTTTTCATTGTCATTTTTAAGAGGTTTTACACCTCCGTTCATCTCGCAGGTAGCATTGAAAACGGCTCCCGGTTCAACGGCCAGCTTTCCTGTGACAACTTCTCCTTCGATGTTGGCAGTGCTGCGCAGCGTTAAAACTCCCTTGATCAATAATTTTCCCTGGAATTTGCCTTCAACATCGGCATTTTCGCACTCAAGGGTTCCGTTGATCAATCCGCCTTCGCTAATGACCACCTTGCCAGGGGTTTTAAGGGTTCCCTCAAGGGTTCCCTCGATCCTGAAACAGCCTTTTCCCTGGATATCGCCAGTGATAAAGGTTCCAGCGGCAATTCGGTTTTGTTGGTTCTGGTCTGATGTAGGTTTGGTCTTTTTGGGTTCAGAAAACATAAGTAGGTAGGGTTTAATTGTTAGCGATATAAGTTCTTAAATTTTTCTTAATCTGCACAATTCTATAATTTTCTGTGGACAAAACAAAGGCTTCCCTACCTATTTTATAATTTTTATTTTTCTGAAGTAATTCCTGAAAGCCCAGCGACTTAGATTCGTTCTCCAGTCCATGCACCACCACGAATAATTCTTCGGTATCATAAACATCTAAAGACACCGAAAGACTGGAATATCCCAGATCTGAAATGGCCCTATCCAGCTTCTCCAGGAAAGCTAAAGCCTTTTCCTTTTCTTCTACCTGAAAAGGATAGATCAATTTATAATCGGTTTGCAGGCTGTCGCGATTAAACTCCAGGTTCTTTAATTCCGGTAAAGACGTATTGATAATTTGCTGCGCCTTTCTACCTTCTTCAGATTGCGGATAGGTCACAGCAACATAGTTTAAAGATTTTTCATAAGCGTCCAGACCTAACAGCCTCGCATTTGCCTGAGCTTTAAGCAGTTCCAGTTTAGGAACGATGGGATCACCCACAAATCGGGAAATATACTCATTAGATTTCTCTAAAACTTCAGCATACTGCTGGTTTTCATAGGCTTCAAACAGGGATCTGTAAAGGAATTCCGGACTGTCGGCGTCCCGGGTCACTGCTGCCGGATTGGTGATAAAGGCCGCGTACCTGGAATCAGGATAATTCTGAAGTATGTCCTGTTTTATTCTTTCCTGATCCTGAAGTCTGCCCTGTGCGCCGTATATCTTATAGAGGTTATATTTAGCAGGAAGAACCAGTCTTTCCTCGGGATCATTTTTCAGAAGGATCTCAAGCCTTTCTGAAGCCAGGTCATACTCACCATATTTTTCATTATAGATAACCCCAAGCTGATAGTAGGCCAAATTGCGCTGGCTCGCCAGGCTATCTAAAACTGGCTGGTCTACCGGGATCCTACCCACATAAGACATCGGGTCATACAGCGGATCATTATCCAGGTTGATATCCATAATTCGTTCCTGGGCATTCAGTGAACTCTGGTTCACGGCACGTGAGGCCCAACGCCAGTTATCGCTGAGCTCGCGGCTACCCCAAACCCGAAGAAATTCCTGAGCGCCCCTGGAAATTCTAAGCGGGTTATAAAAATAGAACGTGTTACCCGAAACTGTTCCATCTGCAGGTGGTAAGGCATTAGATGATGGAAAGTTGTTGCGTGGTCCGATACTCGCTGTGTAAACCGGCAATTCTCCGGCTTCCATATTTGCCACCGCTTTAGCGCGAAGCTCGTTGGTATAATCAGTAAAATAGTTGATCTGCTCTTCTTCTGAAAGACCTGCCAGGTAGAGAATACTATCGGTTTCCTCTGCCATATTCTCATATTTGATCACATCGGCGAGGTTTTCCCTTCTTTTTTTGATGGTTCGGAATTCCAGCAGATCCGGAGACATAAAAGTGAGGGTACTATCGTAATATTTTCCTGCTTCCTGATACCTGGCCTCATCAAAATTGATCCCGGCGAGGATCTCATAATTGATAGATTTCAAATAGATATCGCTGGAAGGTGATCTTAGTGATTTATTGTAAAATTCAACGGCCAGTTCCGTAGAATCCCGATTTTTATAATACTCTCCTAGCTGAAAATAGATCTTATCCAGGTAAGGTCTGTTTTCACGATCTTCCTCCAATTCCTGTAAAAGCTGAAGCAGTGAAGCTTCGTTATAATCTCCCTGTCCATAATTTCTAGCCTTCTGAACGTAAGCATTCACATAATATATTCGGGGCGATTTGCGATGAAGATCGATCACCCTGTCAAAAGCGGCGTTCGCGGACGCCGTTTCGCCAAGCCTGTTGTGTAACTGACCAAGAATATAATAATAGCGGCCCTTTTCGGCATTTACATCAATGAATTCAGCAGCATTCTGAAGCGGCACCACGGCGCTGTCCAGGTGATTCAGATTGATATAGGCCTGGGCCAGACTGGAACTAGCATCGGCGATGTCCTGGTCATCCAGTCTATCTGAATCCAACACCTCCTTGAGGTTTTCGATGGCCAGTTTTTCGTTGCCTAACCTGATATTGGTCTTTTCTCGCCAGACCCTCGCATGGTTAATATTATCACTGGCGGGATACCTGTAAAGAATATAATTGAAGGCGTCCAGAGCCGGGATGAATCGCTGATCGTAATAACGGGCCTTTCCTAAAAGCAGATAAGCCTCATCCATCTGCGGGTTTCGCTCCTTCCCTCCTATTTGCATGGAATGTTTCTGAATGGCCTTTACAGCCTTTTCTTCGGCTCTTCCAAAATTCTGATTTCGTACTGAATCTGGCAACAGGATCTTGTCGTCAACATCCAGGCGTTCAATAGGTAAAATATCCCAGTAATTATCGGCGTAATTCTGGTTAATCTCCTCCCTGCCCTGCTGAAGTGCCAGATTCCCATTATAAAGCGTATTATATTCCGCAGTCACAGCGTGATAATTCCTGTTTACAAAGGAATTCTTCTTCCTGGAACAACTAAAAATGCTTACAGAAAGTATGAGGAATAAAGCGAAGCGTGTGAACCTATTCAAAATGAACCTTTAGTGGGTATCATGAATAACTTTTGATACTATGATTTAGTATGTAAAAGTAAGCTTCTTTTTCTAAAGTCCAATAACCCCGGCTAGCCTTCGATGATCTCCCTGGAAAAATAGGCTTCCAGTTCGGCAAGAGTAGCTTCTGAAGTTTCAATATCCCGCACGATCACTCCTTTATCAAGGACCACGATGCGCTCGCATACTTCGGTCACGTGAATAAGGTCATGACTGGAGATCAGGAAGGTGGTTCCCGAGGTTCCGGAAATCTCTTTCAGCAGTTTTTTAAGACGGATCTGCGTGGTTGGATCCAGGTTGGCGAAAGGCTCATCCAGGATCACCACTTCCGGATCACCAATTAAAGCCGAAACGATCCCGACCTTTTTCTGGTTCCCTTTTGAAAGGTCTCGCAGGTATTTCTTCCTTCCAAGGATCTCTCCATTAAAGAAATCTCCGAAACGTTCCAGGAAGGAGTCGATATCGGCCTTGTTTCGGTTTCTCAATTCTCCCACGAAATAGAAATATTCTTCCGGGGTGAGATACCCGATGAGGAAACTTTCATCGATAAAAGAAGCGGTAAAACTTTTCCATTTTTCACTCTGATTCACCGTGATCTCATTATTGAAAATACTTCCCGTGGAAGGTTCTATAAGATCCAGCAACAAACTGAAAAAGGTGGTTTTTCCTGCACCGTTGTTACCCACCAGTCCGAAATTCTGACCCGAAGGAATATCCAGATGTTCAATATCAAGGACCTTGGTCCCGTTATATATTTTTGAAAGATTGGTTGCCGTTATCATAATCTAAATTTTTAATCCCCTTTTTGTTTAAATCCCTGTATCATAACATATTTTCTTTTTCGGTATCGCTGTTCCAAAAAATTAAGCAATGCAGGCCTTGAGATCAATCCAATAATTCCCAAAACGGCCAGAAAAGCCACAGCGATCTCGTAACTGATGAATTTATTGAAAAGCCAGAAAAAGAAAATCGGAATCAATAACAGCGGAATACCTACCAGCCATTGCGAAGCTCCCGTACCCTGGTAATTCATGAACGGACTCTTATCCAGATCGATCCTTTTTTTGTTGAACGACCCGGCATATAATAGAATTGGAACGTTCACTCCCATATTGTACAACGCGCAGGCGATATTCAGCAATAAAATATTCCATCCAAAATATACATAAGGCGTTGATAGAATGGCCAGCACCACTATGCTAAAGCTTATAAGTCCCATCTTGGAAGCCAGGTATTGCCGCATTGGAATATTCTGCGCCATGATCATGGGATAATAAGAGGCGTCCCAGGAAGGAACGAACTGCCCAAAGTTGATCATAAAGATCCCGGTAATGAAGATGCCCACGAACACAAAAAATGCAGGCATATCCTGGTAGGCGTCATTCGGATAAAATATGAGGCCATACAGCAAAAACAGGAACGACAGGTAAATGGTGGTTTTTGGTCTTTTGTTTCTCCAGATCAATTTCAGATCCTGCTGAAGGAATGGTGCAATACTTCCGAATCTTCGGGTCCACCCGAATTCTTTGGTGTCTACCGATTGCTTTTTACCTTTTAAATGAGCATCCAGGTAGAATTTACCTTTCAGATTTATTTGATTCCAGAAATAAAGACCAATTAATAGAACAAGCGGAACCAGAGCCAGGACAGGATTGGCATACAGGATATTCAGTAATTTTCCGAAATAGATGCTTATAGAAAAGATTCCCAGGTAGTCCAGCAATCCTAAACCAAAAGCCACGATCACTACAGGGATCAGGGCTTTCAGATTTTCAGTAAAGCGTTTTTTGATGATGAAATTGAGGTAATTCACACAAAGTATGAGCGCATACATTCCCAGCATCCAGCCCAGGATGTTCCATACCGGATAATCTTCCTTAACCATGCAGAAAATCCCAAACGGAATGAGCAATAAAAGCGGAAGTACGTTATAATAGGAAAATAGCGATTTTATCAGTACAAAATTGACCACTTTCTTTTTGCTGATGGGAAGTACCATCAATGGTTTTATATCCAGCACCGGCAGGGTTTGCAGCATGAACCGGAATACCAATTCGAGTGCCAGGTAAATAAGGGCGAAGCGGTTTACGATCAATAAGGGATCACCTTCGGGATAAAATTTCTTGATAAGCGGAAAAAGGGCAATTCCGAAGATAAGAAACATGGCAGAGAAATATAAGGCCAGGAACGCCATCAGGATCTTAAGGCCCAGACTTTTTCCTAAACTAGCCGATCGAAAGAAGGATTTCCATTCCAGCCAGATAAATTTCTTGAACATACTGAAGGATTTGCTTATAGGTATAGAAATTTAAAATATTGTTACAAACAAGTCTAAAAAGCCCATACTTTGTATTTTTGCGCACAAACAAAAAATAATGAGCAAGTTTTATCCGCTAAAAATAAAGGAAATAATTCGCGAAACCTCGCAGGCGGTAAGTATATCTTTTGAAATACCCGAAAATCTGAAGGAAGTATTCGACTTCTATGCCGGGCAATACATCACGATTAGATTTGAAGCTGATGGCAAGGAATTGAGAAGAGCTTACTCCCTGTGTTCGGCTCCAAAATCAAACGAATTTAAAGTTACCGTTAAGGAAGTTGAAGGAGGTCGCTTTTCAGTGATCGCCAATAATAAATTACAGGCTGGTGATATTCTGGAGGTGCATCCACCGGAAGGAAAATTTATTCTGAAACCTGCAGATAAGAATCAAAATTATGCGGCTTTTGCTGCCGGAAGCGGGATCACGCCCATCCTGTCGATCATAAAAACCGTTCTCAGAGACGAGCCGCACAGCAAATTCGTGCTAACTTACGGGAATAAATCGGTAGACGATACGATCTTTTTCAAGGAACTGCTGAAACTTCAGGCAGAATTTCCACACCGCTTGTTCATAGAATTCGTTTACAGCCGAACAAGAGAAGAGAATTCACATTTTGGGAGAATAGAGACCAGCACGGTGAATTATATTCTGAAAAACAAGTTCAAAGATCATCCATTCGATAAATTCTATCTCTGCGGGCCTGAAGCCATGATCAAACAGGTTTCCGAAGTTCTGAAAAGCCACGGAGTGCGGGAAGACCAGATCCTGTTCGAACTTTTCACCAATACAGCCGAAGAAAAGGAAATACAGGGAGATACCGACGGGCAGACCGCGGTAACCCTGCTGGTAGATGATGAGGAATTTTCATTCTCGATGGATCGTACCGATGTAGTCCTGGACGTAGCACTCGAAAATGATATCGATGTGCCTTATTCCTGCCAGGGAGGTATTTGCAGCAGCTGTATGGCCAGAATCACTGAAGGAAAGGCTGAAATGAGCAAAAACCAGATCCTTACCGATGAAGAGATCGAAGAAGGCTTTATTCTAACCTGCCAGGCGCATCCAACTACTCCTATCCTGAAGGTAGATTTTGATGACCTATAAAAGCATCAGGTAAGGATCTCTTCGATCCTGTTAATGATCGTTTCCGGGGGAATGCTGCGCATTACGTCTTCATATCCCTTGGGAACCTTATTTCCATATACCGAAGTTGGGATCTTTGGATATTTATGCAGATCTGGTAAAATACAGTTTTCCAGTGGTTGGTTAAAGGCTTTAAATCCGGTGAAGGGATGCGTGACTCCCCAGATGCTTACTACCGGGATCCCGTAGATCGCAGCCATATGTGCATTCCCGCTGTCCATAGACAGCATCAGGTCCAGATTGGAAATCAGGCTCAGCTCTTCGGCAAATCTTAATTTTCCTACTACGCTAACCGTATTCGGAAAACGTTCTTCCCAGGCTTCCAGTTTCTGGCGTTCTTCTTCACCACCACCAAAAAAGATGATCTTTACTTTCCCTTTTTCTGAAAAATGCTGAATAACCTTTTCCATAAGATCTGGAGGATAGAGTTTCGATTCATGCTGGGCAAAGGGAGCGATCCCTATCCATTTTTTTCGATCTTTTCCAATTACTTCTTCGATCCTTGGAATGAGTTTTCGCTTTGGCGGAGGGCTGTAATTTGAAAGATCCAGCGGATATCCCATTTTTTTGAAGACCTCAGCATAGCGCTCATGCGTCGCTTTCAGCTCTTTAAAAACCTTATTATTTTCCCTGGTTAGCGCCTTCTTTTCCGAGCGGCCCTTATCGATCTGGTAGAATGGAATTCCGTAGAAATAGAAAATGGACTTAAGAACATTGCTTCGCAGGACGTCATGAAGATCGGCAACTGCGTCAATTTCCTCATCACGAAGATCCCTGGCCAGCGTCCCAAGACCCAAAACACCACTGTGAACCCCCTCAAGATCGGCTTCGTAAATACTAACATTGGGAAGATGACTGAAAAGCGGCCGGTAAAATGCCTTGGTCAACATCGTGATATTAAGTTGGGGATAGGTGTTCACCAGCACACTTAGAACGGGAACCACCATGGCCACATCTCCAAGGGCAGAAAGCCTGATCATCAGAATGTGATTTCCAGGCTTTTGATTAGAAGGATCGCGAACTTCCTCCATAAAGACTTATTTATTTCCTCTTAGAACAGGATTTAGCTCATCATCGTTATACATCTTCATCTGCTTGTACACTTTCATGTACTTATCGCCATTTGAAATATCTTCCAGAAGCTGATCGATAGCCGTGGAAAGGTCTACGCGCTGCTCAAGAAGTACATCGAGCTTTGCCTTACATTTCATCTGGTGCTCCTGTGAAGCATCTTCTCTGTTCGCCTCCTCGTGCATGTGATAGATCTTAAGCGCAAGAATGGAAAGACGGTCTATCGCCCAGGCCGGGCTTTCTGAATTGATGGTAGCATCTTCCTTAGGCTCCACATCTTTATATTTCTCGAGGAAATAGCTGTCTATATATTCAACCGTGTCAGTACGATCCTGGTTAGAAGCATCGATCTGTCTTTTGAGTTTTAAAGCAGCTTCAGGATCGATATTCTGGTCCCTGATAATATCTTCATAATGCCACTGCACCGTGTCTATCCAGCATTTTCTGTAAAGCAGGTGTTCAAGGAGGTTTTTATCCGGATCATACGGATTAATAAATTCCTGATCTACGTTATCTTCCACGTGATATTTTTCGACTACTTCTCTAAAGATCGTATTGGCTTTATCTGAAAACATGCTGATTTTTTCTTTTCTGTTTTGAACAAATTACTGCCTGGAATCAATTTCATTCCGGCAGCTACAAAGATATTATTTTAAAAAGAGTTTTTATACCTGCTCGCGGTAAACATGGGTATCAAAGAAAAAGAGCAACTATGAACGGCATCAGGATAATGCCAAAAAGCAAAATTTCTTTGAAAATGCGGTCTTTTTTAGATTCGAAATAATTCGACGCGATCACGCTTAACGGAACGAAGAAAAAGATAAGCTCACTTCCATTCTTTTCAGGAGCCAGAATTGCCACAATTATGGCCAGAACGAGATTCAGAAGAACAAGACTTAATACAGGCCTCCTGGTAATGCTAGCCTTCTGAATGGCTCCAAAATAGGGAATTAAGGTCCATAGAAGCAGGCCAAGCAAAAAACTCAAAGGCACCAGGATCTCAAGTTCTCCATACTTTGAAAAATCGAAGTTACTTGCCTGGAACCAATTGGTTAAGGTATACCATTCATCATAGGCCAGAAGATGAAAGGAAATGGTGAGCAGACTTACCGCCAGTACTGCCACCAATGGGATCAGCCAGTTCTTGAAACTGGATGCAAAATTCAGGATCGCGAAAAAGATCAAAACATAAAAAAGGATAGACCAGAAATAATATAAACTGGCTATACTCACCCAGAAACTCGCGTCGAATATTTTCTTTTGTACGGTTTTGTAGGAACGCAAACTTATAATGCGCCGGAATGCAAAAAGCAAACATAGGTTGGCGATGATCACTGAAGGGTTTTGCAATAGCTGCGAAAAAGAAACGGCAAATACCGCGAATAACAGGCTTTTATAGGCGCTTCGTTTGGTAAGTTCATTCTTTTTGGCGATAAAATTGAGCACCAGCAAACTCAGCACCAGTACCAGGAGCACACCAATTTTTTCAAGTAATGTGAGCCAGCCAAAGCCATTTTCCCATGAAGTGAAGACCACCCCTGAATAAAAAGCACAAATAAGCAGAATGATAACAGCCAGGTTCAATGGCTTGGATTTGCTAAAAAAGCTTGTTAGCATTGAGGTTTTTTATATTTTTGTAATCTCATACAAAGTTGACACCATGAAAGATTTTTTTGAAGGAATAGAGTATCTTTTTGAAGAGATACTGTTTTATCCTCTGGATGCTCTGAGAGAGCTTGAGTTAGATTCCTGGTTCCTTGCCAACATCCTTAACTGGATATTCGTAATCGTTGGGTTCCTGGCGTTCTTCTACTGGATGAAACAGTTAAAAGGATTTAACGATCGCAACGAGGAGAAAAGAGAATCAACTGCTCACTCATTCCTGGGATAGGTCAAAACCTATATCCTTTCTAAAATACATCTTATCAAACTGCAGGTTTTCTGCATTTTGGTAAGATTTTTTTAGTGCCTTTTTGTAATCTTCTCCAAACGAGGTTAAGGCGATCACTCGCCCACCACTGGTTATAACCTTTCCTTCTTCCAGTTTGGTGCCCGCATGAAAAACGATGGAATCTTCGATTTGTTTTAGACCTGTTATTTCCTTGCCTTTTTCATAGGACTGGGGATAACCTCCAGAAACCAGCATCACCGTTGCTGCCGTACGTTCATCAATATCCAGGTCTACTGAATTAAGTTCCGAATTCCATGTGGCTTTAAGCAATTCTACCAGGTCGGTTTTGATACGTGGCAACACTACCTCGGTCTCCGGGTCTCCCATTCTCACATTGTATTCGATCACAAATGGTTCACCATTAACCCTGATGAGGCCTATAAAAATGAAACCTTTATAATCTATTTCTTCTTTCTGAAGTCCTTCAACCGTAGGTTTTACGATTCGCTCCTCGATCTTTTGCATAAAGGCGGCATCTGCGAACGGAACTGGTGAAACTGCTCCCATTCCGCCTGTATTAAGACCGGTATCACCCTCGCCAATGCGCTTATAATCCTTTGCAGTAGGCAGAATTTTATAATTTTTCCCATCTGTTAATACGAATACACTTAATTCGATTCCGTCCAGGAATTCCTCGATCACTACTTTTTCGCTAGCCGCTCCAAATTTACCGGAAAGCATATTTTCCAGTTCCTTTTTAGCTTCTTCCAGGTCGTCTATGATCAGCACACCTTTTCCGGCAGCCAGTCCGTCTGCTTTCAGAACATAAGGCGGATCGAGTTTTTCCAGGAATTTCTTTCCGGCACCAAGACTTTCAAAACTGAAACTCTCGTAAGCAGCGGTTGGAATTCCGTGCATGGCCATGAATTCCTTGGCGCGTTCCTTACTTCCCTCAAGAAGGGCACCCCTGCTCGACGGCCCAATGATCATGATATCCTTCAGCCTTTCATCTTCTTTGAAAAAGTCTACAATCCCCTTTACCAGCGGATCTTCAGGCCCAACCACGATCATATCGATCTCTTTTTCCAATGCTGTTTTACCCACAGCAGGAAAATCGATGGGATTCAGGCTTATATTTTGTGCAATTTCTGAAGTGCCCGCATTCCCAGGAGCTACATATAAGTTATCACATAACGAGCTTTTCGCGATCTGGTAAGCAAAAGTATGTTCACGGCCACCGGAACCAAGGATTAGAATATTCATGCGGACAAATTTTTAAATGTTGCCTCAAAAATAATTGTTTGTAAATTGAAGCGCGAATAATTTCGTTAAAAAAGCTTCTCTGCCCTTGGATTGGTTCAAACTTTCACTTCAGCTCAACAAATTTCCCATCAGGCGGGCTCAAAAAACGCTGGAAAAGATTCAGGCGATACCAGAAGAAGATTATACCGAATATCAGCGAAAACGCAGGCATGCCATCATCGATTATCATATTCAGCATAACGAGTTTTATCGGGAATTCTTCAACTGGGATGGATTTGACGACTGGCAACATGTGCCTATCATGAAGAAATCAGATCTTCAGCATCCCCTCAAGGACCGACTAAGTGAAACCTATAATTCAAAAACTGCCTATGTGGGAAAGACTTCGGGAAGTAGTGGCCACCCATTCATTTTTGCTAAAAATCGATTCGCTCATGCCCTGAGCTGGGCGGGTTTCCATGACCGCTATAGATGGTATGGTATCGATCTCAACAAATCCCTTCAGGCAAGGTTTTATGGTATTCCGCTGGATTTCTACGGAAATATTCAGGAGCGCTTAAAAGACCGTATAAGCCTGAGAAGGCGTTTCAACATTTTCGACCTCAGCGAACAGAAAATGGAAGCATTTCTCAAGCGATTCACCAGATCGAATTTCGAATATTTGAACGGCTACACCAGCGCAATCGTCCTTTTTGCCAGGTTTTTGAAGGATAAAGATCTGGTTCTAAAAGAGCTTTGCCCCAGTTTAAAGATCTGCATCGTGACTTCGGAACGGCTTTTTGAAAAAGACAAAAAGCTTATCGAAAGCGCTATGGGCGTTCCGGTGATCAATGAGTACGGCGCCAGCGAGGTTGGCCTGATCGCATTCGAAGACCAAGAACACCACTGGATCGTTAATTCCGAAGATCTGTATGTAGAGATCCTGGATGAAGAAGGAAAGATCCTGCCGTACGGGCAGGAAGGCCGTGTGGTTATCACGTCGCTATATAATAAGGCGCACCCCATGATTCGCTATGATATTGGGGATATTGGCTCGCTTTCTGAAAAGAGCAGTCTGAAAAAGCCAATTCTGGAAAAACTGGTTGGCCGTACCAATGATATCGCAAGGTTAACCGACGGAAAAGTGGTTCCCGGCCTTACTTTTTATTATGTTACTAAGACCATCATTGAAGACAATGGAAATATCAAGGAATTCGTGATCATCCAAACAGAGATCGACCATTTTAAGATCGAATATGTAAGCGAATACGAATTCACTCCTGAACAAAAAGAAAAGATCCTGGCTGCTATACGCACCTATGTGGGTGAGAATTTGAACATTTCTTTCGAACGATTAAATTTACTGAAGCGAAGCCCTAGCGGGAAGCTCAAACAGTTCACTTCCCTGGTGGAAGAGGTTTGATCTGTTTGGATTTGATAAAGAATTGCTCGTTCAGGAAAACCAGCATTTTCCAGGCGCTTTTTAATGAACCATATCCCAGCACTTTTTGATAAACCTGGAAATTATATGTAAGCATTTCCAGCTTGTTCCCGGAAATTGATCCTTTTCGAATGCGATAAACCGCGAGCGATTCCTGGATTCCTTTTATTGGCCCGGACCTTTTGACCACCTCGAGCCATAAGGCCCAATCCTGTCGTTTTTTTAATTCGGGACAATAGATCTTTCCCAGTTTCTTTACGCTGTAGATCCCGGTAAGGTTTCCAACGTAATTGGCTTTTAAAAGTTTGTCATAAGAAAGCTCTTTTAAAGCCTGGACCTTTTTTCCTAAACTATGTCCTGCCTCATCAATCAGGTCGTAACTGGAAAAACAGGCTCCCAGGTGATTCTTCGTCATCAATTCAAGCTGTTTCTGAAGCTTTTCAGGCTTCCACCTGTCGTCGGCATCAAGAAAAGCAATAAAGTCACCAGAAGCAGCCTTAATTGCCAAATTCCGGGCATAATGAGTTCCTTGGTTAGTTTGGTTGCTGATCAATTTAATTCGATCTTCTCTAGCTGCAAGGTCTTCAATGATTTGAGAAGTAGCATCTGTGGAACCATCGTTCACCACGATCAGTTCCCATTTTGGATACGTTTGCGATATCACAGACTGGATCGCTTCAGAAATAAAAGATGCTGAATTATAGGCTGGCATGACCACTGAAACTAATCCGTAGTCCTGCATTTTTACCTTCTTATGTGTTTGGAAAAATCTTTGTGTTCCCTCTTTTCAAGGTCGGCGGCACTCATACTTTTAAAGTAGTTGTAAGTGATCTTCATGCCTTCTTCCCTGCTAACTTTGGGCTCCCAACCCAGGATTTCCCTGGCCCGGCTAATATCTGGCTGGCGCTGAAGCGGGTCGTCCTGCGGTAATTCCTTGAAAACGATCTTCTGGTTGGTTCCGGTAAGTTTAATGATCTCTTTTGCAAAATCAAGAATACTGATCTCATCTGGGTTTCCAATATTCACCGGTTCTGAATAATCGCTTAACAACAACCTGTAGATGCCTTCCACCTGGTCGTCTACGAAACAAAATGACCTGGTTTGAGAACCATCCCCGAAAACGGTAAGATCTTCTCCCCTCAATGCCTGCCCGATAAATGCCGGAATCACCCGGCCGTCGTTCAGTCTCATTCTTGGACCGTAGGTGTTAAATATTCTCACGATACGTGTCTCAAGTCCGTGGAAACGGTGATATGCCATGGTAATGGATTCCTGGAAACGCTTTGCTTCGTCGTAAACTCCACGCGGCCCAATGGCATTCACATTTCCGTAATATTCTTCATTCTGCGGATGAACCAGCGGATCTCCATATACTTCAGAAGTCGAAGCGATGAGGATCCTGGCATTTTTTTCTTTGGCCAAACCCAGACAATGGAGAGTTCCAAGGGAACCAACTTTCAGGGTCTGAATGGGAATTTTAAGATAATCGATAGGGCTGGCAGGCGACGCAAAATGAAGGATATAATCCAGTTTTCCGGCTACATGAACAAATTTGGTCACATCATGGTGATGAAATTCAAATTTCTCATGGCTCATGAGGTGTTCGATATTCTTCAGGTCCCCTGTGATCAAATTATCCATCCCGATCACTTCATATCCTTCTTTGATAAATCGGTCGCACAGGTGAGATCCTAAAAAGCCGGCTGCACCGGTAATCAATATACGTTTTGCCATAAAATTTGAATTCAGCTGAAAATTAATCAATTTTCATCAATCAGCCGGTGTAAGCTCTCTTTCCAATGTGGAATTTCGAATTCAAAGGTATTACGAGCTTTTTCTTTAGACAGCACACTGTACGCTGGTCGTTCAGCTTTTGTCTTATAAAAACCAGTTTCGTTCAGCACCACCTCATCGATCTTTTGTGAATAATCGAGGATCTCTTTTGCAAAATCATACCAGGTGGCTTCTCCCAGGTTACTGAAATGATAAATCCCATATTTTTCAGATCCCGATTCGATAACCTTCAACACAAATTCTGCGAGGTCATTTGCGTTGGTAGGAGTTCCTGTTTGCGAGCTGGTAATGTTCAATTCGGCTTTTTCATCAGCCTTTTTCAGAATGGTGTTGAAGAAATTATGACCAAATTCGGAATACAACCAGGAAGTTCTGAAAATGAAATGTTTCTCCAGCTTTTCTTCAATCTTTCTCTCACCGGCAAGTTTTGATGCGCCGTACACATTGATCGGGTCTACCTCATCCTTTTCAGAATAAGGCTCTGAAGCCTTTCCGTTAAAAACATAATCGGTTGAAAAATGGAATAATTGAATGTCTTTTTCGCTACAGATTTCCGCGAGGTTCGCAGATGCTTCAGCATTTACCAAATAAGCTTTTTCCTTTTCGGTTTCGGCCAGTTCCACGTTGGTATAGGCAGCTGCATTAATGATAACATCGGGTTTATGCCGGCTTATTTCAGATCTAAGCTTATTTTTTGAAGTAATATCGAGCTCTTTCGACGTACAGAAAATGAATTTAAAATTGGGGAATTTCAGGCCCTGTTTCCTGAAACACCTCCCTAATTGCCCTCCAGCACCGGTAACCAAAATCGTTTTCATCCAAAAGCCTGTTTAAGCGTTGGCAGATTTTTATCCTTTTCAGAAAGGATGATTTCACTTTCCGGCAACTGCCAGTCAATCGCGAGTTCCGGATCATTGTAAATGATCCCGGCTTCCGACCCAGGGCGGTAATAATCATCGCATTTATAAGCAAAAACCGATTTTTCAGAAAGCGTTGAGAATCCGTGCCCAAAACCTTTAGGAACATACAACTGGTAGAGATTTTCATCATCCAGGATCACCGAATAGGTTTGTTTAAAGGTAGGTGAATCTGGTCTCAGGTCCACCACCACGTCCAGCACTTTCCCGTAGATGGCCCTTACGATCTTGGTTTGGGCGAATTCGCCAGTTTGATAATGCAGGCCGCGAACCACTCCATATTTTGAAACAGACTGGTTATCCTGAACAAATTCGGCATCTATTCCGCTTATTTCGGCCAGCTGCCTTCTCTGGTAAGTCTCGAGGAAGAGTCCTCTTTCGTCTCTGAATATTTTAGGTTTTAAAAGATAACAGTCTTTTAAAGGTGTTTCTTCTACCTGCATGCTTGGTTTTTAAGAATTAAAAATTTGTTCGAGGATCTTTTCGGTAATTAGATAAGTGGGTTTTACTCCCGAAGTTCCAAGTCCACCTGATGCCAGGGTACTACCGGTTTCCAATGGATTATCTGAAGCATAATAGGCATATCTCACCTTTACATCCTCATCGATACTCCCTCGCAGCCTGGAAGCAGCCTGAATGGCCTTCTGGTAATGCGCTCCTTCCATCTCCAGCCCGCAAACGTTCCAGGTTGAATCATGAAAGAACTTCAAAATATCCTTATTCTGAAGCGAAGTTCCCAGAACGGTGATCATCGCTCCATCTACTACCTTGATGCCTTGTTTGTCAAGATCGGCTTTTTTAAGCTGGTTCCTGAATGGGTAATTGTCTGCAGTTCCTTCGAACAAATGGGCATCAGGGATCATAATATCACCCTTTCCGCCTTCCAGGATACCGGCTTTACCCATTATAGAAATGGATTTCACGTTTAATTTATGTTCCACTTCATCATAGGTCATTGGCTTCAACAGCTCATCCATGGTTTCATAGGCCTGCTCTCCAAAAGCATAATCCATCACGATAATGACCGGTTTTTCTTCGGTTGAAAGCTCTTTCTGACTGAAATGGCTATCAAACCTTGCCGTATCAAAGATTTGTACATCTATATTGGTCCCGCTCTTATCTTCCAGGAAGATCATGCCTTTATCAAGGGCCGCCTTGGTCACTTTTTGTCGCAGATCACCATTCCCGGTATCACTTAATTGCTCATAGATCTCCAGAGGCTTCTTTTTCTTCAGTTCATTTTTAAAGGCAAAAGGAGTAAAAAGCGAATTCATCACGCTATGCATATTGGCGCTGATGATATGAAGCGGACGCTTCATAAGGTCTTTTTCCAGCAGGATTTTCTTTATATCGTTCGCCCAGATCTCTCCGTGAATATGATGTCCAAGGCGTTCGCGAAGAACCGGACTGAAAGTAATGATACGCTTTTCGTTTTTTACCACTTCCCGAATGGCCATTTTTCCTAGAGACCAGACCATTTTCAGGAAACGATCGGGACTATCAGGAGTAGAAAACTTGGGATAGAACTGGTTGATCTCGTGAAAGGTCCTGCCCAGAATACTGGCCGTATGAGTTAAGGCCACCTCTCTTTGGGTCTGGCTAAGCTCCTTTTGGTTAACCGCAAATTCCAGTTTTTCCCAGTCACGGGTTACACTTCCATCCTCATCGATCAAGACCCTTTTCATAATCTTATGAGATTCAATGAACAGGAAAGTGAGATGGGTTAAAATATCATAGATCTCAGATCTACCACGGGTGATCTCGATATTCATCTGTTCTTCATCGATACGATAGCAATTTCTCCTTCTTTTCGGAGGAACTATCGGTTTGAAATGCGAATTTCCATAACCCTCATCACTGGTAAGGTTGATGAAGCGGCATTCCTCGATCCCTCGCGGAAGCCTGTCTACCACGTATAGCAGTCCGTCAAGTTCAGCCTTATCATCGGCGATAGAACCGTAAATCTCTGGTCTAAGGGTTAAAAGTGATTCTCTTAAGGTTTCTCCTGAAACACCCATGGGTTTGTAAAAACCCCGGTTAAACAGGTGTCTCATGGTAATATACATGCGTTCAATAGCGCCTGAACTTTCCTGCGCTCTTGTCCTGCCCTGTAATTTTAGTATTGACATATAATTTCTTTAAATAATCTCGTAGAGCTTATCGGCAATCTTGCGGTCGTTAGACAGTCTTGGTAGCTTATTCTGCCCTCCCAGTTTTCCAATGGATTTCATGTAATCCTGAAACCCGTTCCTGGGCACCCTGGTGATCTTCAGTCTTTGAAGAATGTGTCCTTCTATCAGATCCAGGTAATAGGAATTTTGCTTTTGCAGCGATCGGTCGATAATCTCTGCAAAGGTATCTAAATCTTCGGGTTCTTCCTCAAATTCGACAAACCATTCATGATACGGCAATTGACCTCCTTCAGGATTTATTTGGGGAGCCACCGTGAATTCACTAATAGCGGCTTTGGTTTTAGAAACCGCTTCGTTCATGGCCTCTTCAACTTCCTTGGCGATCACATGCTCGCCAAAAGCCGAAATAAAATGCTTGATCCTCCCCGAAACGATCACTCTGAATGGTTTTAGAGAAGTAAACTGAATGGTATCCCCCACATTGTAGGCCCAAAGTCCTGCATTTGTTGAAACGATCATCACGTAATTAACGCCTAATTCAACCTCATCCAGCAGCAACCTCCTAGGATTTTCATCATAGAATTCATCAGCTTTAACGAATTCGTAAAATATCCCTGAATCCAGCTGAAGCAGCATACCTTTTACATCCTGTCTATCCTGAAAGGCGAAAAAACCTTCCGAAGCGGGGAAAAGCTCGATACTGTCTACCTTTCTGCCTATCAGGCTTTCGAATTTTGCCCGGTAAGGTTCATAATTCACGCCTCCGTATATGAACAATTCAAAGTTCGGGAAGATCTCCCCTACTTTTTTGCCAGTCCGGTCGATTAAGCGTTCAAAATACATCTGCACCCAGGAAGGGATCCCGCTAATGACCGACATGTCCTCTTTCAATGTTTCATCCACAATTGCCTCAACCTTGGTCTCCCAATCCTCTATACAATTGGTTTCCCAGCTTGGCATTCGGTTTCTTTGCAAATAACCGGGTACATAATGTGCTACGATCCCGGAAAGCCTTCCAAGTTTGACCCCGTTCTTATGATCCAGTTCCGGACTTCCCTGCAAAAAGATCATTTTCCCGTCTACAAATTCAGATTTTCCAGTGTCATGGATATAACAAAGAATAGCGTTTCTGGCTGCATTGATATGCGTAGGCATGGATTCCTTGGTAAGCGGGATATATTTAGCTCCACTGGTAGTTCCGGATGTCTTTGCGTAATAAAGTGGTTTCCCCGGCCAGAGCACATCTTTTTCCCCCGCCAGCATTTTTTCCACGTAAGGTTTTAGTTCCTCGTAATCCCTGATGGGCACTTTAGAGGTGAAATCGGCATGGGAGCGAATGTTTTCAAATCCATGATCCTTTCCAAAATGCGTGTCCTTCGCCTTATTAATAAGATCACTGAAGACCTTTTGTTGGGTTTCAACAGGCTTTGCGGCCCATTTATCTATTTTACTCCGAATGTAGGAGGCAAAAATTCTTGCTGCAAAAGACTTTATAGACATAAATTACTTGAAATCAATATATTCTGAAGGGTTTACAGGATTTCCATCGCTCCAGAGTTCAAAATGCAAATGTGGACCAGTGCTTAGTTCACCTGTAGATCCCGCGGTGGCGATCACCTCTCCTGCCCTCACCATATCACCCTGCGATTTGCTCAGGGAGGCATTGTGTTTATAGGCCGAAAGCAATCCATAACTATGTTCTATGATCATCACATAACCTGTTTCAGCGGTCCATTCAGCAAAGATCACCCTTCCATCGGCCACTGCTTTTACCGGTGCATTTCTGGAAACCACGATATCCACCGCGTAATGCCGGTCTTCTATGCTATAGGGCTCAGAAATGGTTCCTTTAACAGGTGGAAATAGCGAAAAATTAATATTATCGGTAGCAGTTGGAAGTATGTTGTATTTGTCTTCCTGTGCTACCTCTTCCCTCAATATCGAATCGGCCTTGATTCGGCTGATCTCTTCATATTCGGCATCAGAAATTGGCTGATTCATGATCGAATCCCTGTCGAGTCGTTCCGGTTCGAACTCGCCTATCAGTGCACTTTTTATGGACGCGAGATATTGTTCGTTGTTCCGAAGGGCGGTTTGAAGGGAATCGGTAGTATAAGCCAAGTTCGCTGTTCTTTCTTTAAGTTCGGCTGAAGAATAGCCCGGGATATATTCCCGCAGTGGAGTAAATGCGATCAGGACCGTGGTCGCAGCGATAAGAAAGATAGCCGAAAGACCTACCGCGACAAAGACGTTCAATCGCGTTAGTCTGAATGAAAAACGCTCCTCAAAGGTGTCTTCATTCAAAATCACCATCCTGTACTTATGCAGCAGTTTTTTGGCGAACTTTTTCTTGTTCTTTTTTTCCTGAGCCATAGCCGTTATTAGATTTACAAAGATAATTTAAATAATTTCCTTCAGAATAATCGCTGAAAACTAATTCAGGAAGGCCTTAAGCCTAGCCAATTATTTGAGTAATTAACGTTTATATTGACCAATTCTTGTTAAGTTTGTAAAACTAAATTTAAAGACATGAATGCATTTATTTTGCCTTTGGCTATAGGAGCACCTCAAATAATTCTAATTGTTGTGGTGATATTGTTGCTTTTTGGTGGACGTAAGATTCCTGAACTAATGAGAGGCCTGGGAAGTGGAATTAAAGAATTTAAAGATGCTTCCAAAGATGATGACAAGGGAGCTGGATCTGACGACAAGAACAAGGTTTCTGGCGAGAATTAAAATCTCCCAATTTTAGATATAAAAAAACCCAACTTTTTAGTTGGGTTTTCTTTTTTTATTTAACCTTCGCCGATTGCAGAATAGCATCCAGTTCAAAGACGTTATCCCGTTTTCCTCTAGAAGGTGAGAATACAAAGCCTTCAAGAATGATGAACCTGTCGTTCTTTTCATCTTTAATGGCATAATTCACAAACGGTCCGGCCATAAAAGCGTTCTTGACTTCCCAGGTTCCACGGGTTTCGTAAGCGAATTTACCGTCGATCTCCGTCTCGAACAGGTAAGGCGCATAAGCTTCTTCGGTGATCATATACGATCCTTCAACAGGCCCCGGAATTTGAGCCTCACCAATAGAATCACGCATTTTAGTGATATTAGCGATCACACTGGAATCATTTTCCAGCTGGCTGATGGGTACTTCGTAAACCAGGATCTCCATATTCCCTTTCGGGATCTCTTTTCGTATCCATACAAAGTCATCGTCTTCCTTAGCGTAGCGATACGCGGTTGGAAATTTCATACTAATCCCAAATTTCTCCTCTAAAGTTTTATCGGTTTTAAGGGATTTCCTTATTCTTCGCTGTTTTTCGGTTAATTCGGTCTTTTTAAGCAATTTAACGATAGAATCTGATTCTTTATTGATCACCTCTATGATCTCTTCAGGATTCTGACCCTGGATCACCACCCCCTTTTGCGGACGAGCAAATTCATCTGAAATCACATCAATACCAGGATTTCCGTTTTCAATCTTTAAAAAGATCCGGCTGTTTCGTACGAATCCGCTGAAGGTTTCCGGAGGGATCTGGCTTAAACTGAAAATAGGCTCATCCTGCGGAAGTCCGTCTACCGGGGATGCAAAATTATCCCTGATGGCTTCTCCAACTTCCCCTTCCCACAAATCATTTTCGACTACTACGGTTAACTGATTGATATTTCCCGAAGAATCTGAAAGTATACGGCTGTTAGGCTCATCTTTGGTGTCTTTACAGGAAATAATTAAAAAAATACTGGCAAGCAGGAATAAGCTTCGTTTCATGTTAATGGTTTTAATTTAGCTTTAACCCTTGGAAAGCTTCAATTTCATGCCGGGTTTAAGACTATTGGTGTTCATATCATTCCATGACCTCAAATTCTGTACCGTAACGCCCGGGAACTTTTTCGAGATGCTCCAAAGGGAGTCTCCCTTGCGAACGATATAGGTTCTGGGATTGGAGGAACTGGAAGAATTAGAACTGCTCTCATTTGAGGCCACATCTACCGGTTTTCTGGGGTAGATGGTAAGATATTGTCCAACTCGAATATTATTGTTCCGCATATTGTTCCAGCGTCGAATACTGCTTACACCCACACCATATCTTTCTGCGATCTTACCTAAATAATCTCCTTTTCGAACCTTATACCTGATGCGGTCTTCGGTCTCCACATATTTTGGAAGTTCCTTTTTCTCTTCCTTGATCTGCGTTGAAGCAAACTCATAGATGGCATTTTCGTTGCTTACGAATTTACCTATTGCAGGTTTTGGGAGCCTAAGGCTGTATTTCTCATCATCCACATAAGGAATGATATCAAGCTTATAACTTGGATTAAGGAATTGGATCATTTCAGTATCCACACCGGTAACCTGTGAGACCTGGTCGAAAGTGATCATTTTCTTTACCTGAATGGTATCGGTCTCAAAATAAACAACTTCCGGGTTCTTCGGTTGGAATTTATGCTCATCAGCATATTCGAACAAATAAAGGGTCGCCAAAAATGCCGGAACATATCCTGCTGTTTCACGTGGAAGATATCTTCTCAAATGCCAGTAATCGGTAGATCCACCGCTTCTTCTAATAGCTTTTGAAACATTACCCGGGCCTGAATTATACGAAGCCAGCACGAGATCCCAGTCTCCGAATACCTTGTACAAACTCGCAAGATATTCAGCCGCAGCTGTAGTGGCGCGAATAGGATCCATACGTTCGTCTACATACGAACTCACATCCAGCCCGTGCATCTTCCCGGTGGTGAACATGAACTGCCATAGGCCAGTCGCACCAACCCTGGATTTCGCCCGTGGGTTTAGAGCCGATTCAACAATAGATAAATATTTGATCTCCAGCGGAATGTCGTATTTATCAAGTTCCTGCTCGAACATTGGGAAATAATAGTTGCTAAGTGCCATAAGGCGCTCCATTCCCTGCTTATTTCGCTTGAGATAAGACTTGATCACACTTTCCAGGATAGGATTGTATTCTATATTGAATGGAGTCCTGGCATTTAGTTTTTCAAGGCGTGCTTTTAGCGTATCGGTAGGTAAATCATCATAAACGACTTCTTCATATTCCTGTTCATGAACGCTTTGCTGCATAAATTCATAAAGATCTGAATTCAGCAATTCCTGTTTCCAAAGCGAATCGATTACCTGGGCTTTTGGCAGATCTTCCAGGGCCACTTTGGATGAATCCCTGATAGCAGCAGAAATGGGTAATTTATCCCTGAATTCAGGGTCGGGTTGTGCAAGTTTTATTTCAGTATTATCGCTTTTCTGAAATATCTGTACCCGGAAGTTGGCCTTTTCAATTCGTTCATTATTCTTCTTCTCCTGGGCATAGCCGGTCATCCCGGCCAGGGCCAACATCACAATAAGTTTTCGTTTCAGCATAAAATCAATTTACAATACGGAACGCACAATCATCAAATTTCGTACCTCTTTAATTGTTAATTGCCTCAATACCAGGTAAAGATTTCCCCTCAAGCATCTCCAACATTGCCCCTCCGCCGGTTGACACATAACTCACTTTATCTTTGAAGCCGAATTTTTTAACAGCTGCCACCGAGTCACCTCCTCCTACAAGAGAGAAAGATCCATTTTTAGTTGCTGCGGCAACCGCTTTTCCTATTTCTATGGTTCCTTTGGCGAAAGTGTCCATTTCGAACACGCCTAAAGGTCCATTCCAAAGAATCATTTTGGACTCTTTGATGATCCTTGAAAAATTCTCCACCGTTTGTGGTCCTATATCAAGACCCATCCAGCCATCAGGAATATTATCCACGCTCTCGGTCTGGGTACTGGCTTGTTCAGAGAAACTATCAGCGATCACCGAATCTACCGGCAGATGCACTTCCACTCCTTTGTCTTTGGCCTTTTTAAGGATCTCCAGGGCCAGCTTTTGTTTATCTTCTTCTACAAGAGAATTTCCGATATTTCCTCCCTGGGCTTTGATAAAAGTATAGGTCATTCCCCCACCAATAATGAGGTGATCTATTTTATCGAGTATGTTTTCTATAACGGTGATCTTGGAAGATACCTTGGCTCCTCCTAATATCGCGGTAACCGGCTTTTCTTCACTGTGAAGCACCTTGTCCAGACTTTTAATTTCTTTAGCCATTAAATAGCCATAACATTTTTCCTCAAAGAATTTTGCAACTACAGTAGTAGAAGCATGCGCCCTATGAGCTGTTCCAAAGGCATCGTTCACGTAGATATCTCCAAGTTTGGAAAGCTTTTTGGCAAATTCTTCATCTCCAGCGGTTTCTTCATCATAAAAGCGAAGGTTTTCCAGTAGCAGAATGTGTCCAGGCTCCAATTCACCAGCTGCCTCTTCTACTTCGGCTCCTATACAGTCTTCCACGAACTGAACTTTTACACCAATTATTTCGGAAAGCTTCTTCACGATATGTTGTAATGAATATTTGCTTTCCCTGCCCTTAGGTCTTCCTAGATGTGACATCAGAACGACGCTACCTCCATCTTCAAGAATTTTAATGATCGTTGGCTTTGCAGCTTCAATCCGCTCCGGATCGGTTACCTGAAGGTCGTCGTCTAAAGGAACGTTGAAATCTACTCGAATTAATGCCTGTTTATTCTTAAAATTGTAGTCGTCTATTGTCTTCATAGGATGTTTTCTTACAAATATAAATCTTTACTAAGATAATAAAGCCTATATAATTTTATATTTGCCTATGCTTTTTAATGACGTAATTGGTCTTCCGCACATCAAAAATCATCTGACGACCACCGCCGACAGAAAAAGGATTCCGCATGCACAGCTATTCACCGGCAGCCCGGGAAGCGGCACTTTGCCTATGGCCATCGCATATGCACAATATATAATCTGTAATAATTCTGGAGGCGAAAATGAAAATGAGGCTAATATGGCCTGCAATAAAAAATTCAGAAATTACTCTCATCCCGATTTGCATTTCGCTTTTCCGGTAGCCACTACCGACAAGGTTAAAAAACATCCCGTTTCCTCGCATTTTCTGGAAGATTGGAGGGATTTCCTGAAAAACAACCCCTACGGAAGCCTATACGACTGGTATCAATGCCTCGGGATTGAGAAAAAGCAGGGAAATATAAGCGTGCATGAAGCCCATGATATCGTGAAATCTCTCTCGCTGAAATCTTATGAAGGCGGTTTCAAGGTGATGATCATCTGGATGGCCGAAAAGATGAATACTTCAGCTGCCAACAAGCTTTTAAAGCTCATCGAGGAACCACCGAATAAGACGGTTTTCATCCTGGTTACTGAAGATGAAGAACAGATCATTCAAACCATCAAATCAAGATGCCAGCGATTACATTTTCCGCCACTTGGAGAAGCAGACATCGCTCAGGCCCTGATGGAGAGAGAAAATTGCGAGGAGAACACCGCTAAAAAACTAGCCCATCGATCTAATGGTGACTATACCAAGGCCCTTCATTTGCTTCAGAAGAATTCAGGAGATGAACAATTCGAAGCCTGGTTCATCAGTTGGGTTAGAAGCGCATTCAAGGCCAAAGGCAATAAGGCGACGGTGCTGGAACTAGTGGCCTGGAGTGAGGAGATCGCCGGTTTGAACCGGGAGACACAAAAAAGCTTCTTATTGTATTGCCTGGATTTCTTCCGCCAATCCCTGATGATGAATTATAAGGCAAAAGACCTGGTTTATCTAGAGCCAAGCACCGAAAATTTCAAAATAGAGAAATTCGCGCCTTTTGTCCACGGAAATAATATCATGGAAATAACCGAAGCGATAGAAACCGCCATTTATCATATTGAAAGAAACGGTAACGCGAAAATCATACTTACCGATCTTTCCATAAAATTAACCCGATTCTTACATAATAAAGCAGCTTAATATGCAACAACTTGTACCAAATCTGGCTGAAATTTTGATTCTTTTATTCGTCCTGATCACCTTTATGCAATCTGGTATCGATAAGGCATCCGACTGGAACGGAAATATTGGCTGGTTAAAAGAACATTTTTCAAAAACCTTTATGGGTGGAATGGTTCCACTTATGGTAGGAATAATCATGATCCTGGAAATCATTATAGGTTTAATGGCCATTGTAGGTATTATAGGAATATTGACAAATGGCGAAAGCCTTTGGGCTTTGTATGCATGTGCCCTGGCCTGTTTGACACTTTTAATGTTATTATTCGGGCAACGAGTTGCCAAGGATTACGCAGGAGCCTTTACCCTTACCGGATATTTTATAGTATGCGTTTTCGGGGTTTACCTCCTCTCCTAAGATCTTCTCGAAAAATTCATTAAAAAAGGCTTCAGAAAAATCTGAAGCCTTTTTGTTTATGCTAAGCTTTATGGCTTATTCTTCGGAAGCTGTTTTCAACCTCGTCTGTAGTTTCTGTTTCACTTCCTCCGTATTCGGCATTCATTTCGCTCAGGATCTCATCGGTAATATCAAGACCTTCTTTCGCATACATTATGTTAGCGCTCTCGTTAGAACCAAAGATATAAGTGTAATCATGATCCTCTCCATAAGCCTTCACAAAGTCCTTTACTTTAGTTACCATGGAATCCATAACAGCAGCGCTCTCCTCTCTAAGTTGATTGCTTACCATTTGCTGCTGTTGTTGCAACATTTGCTGTTTCTGCATCAATTCCCCTTCCTTTTCTTTTCTAGCCGACTCAGACATGCTTCCCATTTCAGCCTGATACTGCTGAACTTCCTGCTGGAATTCTCTCGCTACGGCGTCCAGTCTTTGTCTTGCAGAATCAGATTTAGTAGTGAACTCTGCTTCCACATCTTTCATCTCCTTATACTCCTGTATAATTTTTGTGGTATCTACATAAGCGGTTTTTTGCTCATTACAGGAAACCATTACAACTGCAAGGGCAGCTATTCCAATTATTCGTTTTATCATAATTTTTGTTTTGAACGACAAATGTAAAAAACTATTCTTTGCCTGAAATTTTATTTAATTCTACGTTATAATATTTACTTATCATTAAAAATTATTTAATAAGATCATTCTATTAAAATTAACTTTTTTAGAAAGCCAATGCCGAATTAACCGAACACAAATAGAGGTTGATATAACAAAAGATCTAAAAACGCCTTAAAACGCCTTAAAATCGATTTTTAGATGTTTTTTGAAAGAAATAGGCAATAGACGAATACTCTCCGGTTGATTTAGCCCTTTGATTCGATTTTAAACCCTGGTAAAAGGCATTAAAAGGATTAGAGCTTCCTGTTTTATTTTTTTCGCTCAACAAGCTCACATAAAAAGAATCGAATTTCAACGGCTCTTCCCTGAGTAGGGAAAATCCAAAATTTGAAAGTTTGTTTTTAAGTCCGTTTCTTGAAAAATGCCAAAGATGTCTGGGCACATCCCAGGCCGCCCAAAATTCTTTGTAAAATTGAGCATCGTAAGAATTAAAATTTGGAACGGCGATTATCAATATTCCATCCTCCACGAGTAGATCATAAAATTTCTGGAGATGCAACTCATAATCTGGAATATGTTCCAACACATGCCAAAGACTTATCACATCAAATTTCTGATTTGAAATTTCGTCCAGGTGAGATTTAAGAATCAGGTCTTTTTTTCTGGCAAAATCACGAGCTGTTTCACTGGGTTCCACTCCTTCGATTTCCCAACCACGGGATTTCATCTTTTTTAAAAACTCACCGGTGCCGGCTCCAAAATCCAGAATTTTTCCTCTCGCTTTCTCTTTGGAAATCCATTTTGCTTTTTGATCGAGCATATAGGATTTTACAAATTGATAAACTTTATCCTGAACAGATCTGGAAGAATCGCGATGTGAAATATAAGCCTCACTTTCGTAATAGGAAGAAAGATTTTCTGGTACCGGATCTGTTTTCAGAATTCCCGGTTGGTATTCTGAAATAGAAAATTCTTCTCCACTTAACAGATGATCCTTGCAAACCAATACGCTTTCAGATTCGATTTCCGGAGTATTTTTTTCTGAATTTTTTACCAATTAAAAAAGCATTTGTTCCACGTGGAACATGAACTATATTATCTACCCATATAAACCAACAGCACCGAAATATCGTTCGGACTCACTCCACTAATTCTCGATGCTTGTGAAACTGTAGCGGGTTGAACTTTTCTCAATTTTTCACGTGCCTCGAATGACATGGATTTGATTTTAGAATAATCGAAATTAGAAGGAATCCGTATATCTTCGAGTCGGTTTAACTTATCGGCATTGTTCTTTTCCTTTTCAATATACCCGGAATATTTTACCTGTATTTCGGTTTGCTCGATCATCTCTTCGTCGAGTTCCTCCTCTTCAATAAACGTTTGAACACCGGAAAAATTCTTGATATCTTCCATGGTGATCTGAGGTCTTGAAAAGACTTTAAAAACCTTATCGCTTTGTTTCATCGGGGAGGATTTCTTTTCCTCCAAAACCGGATTTGCCTCTTCAGGAACCACACTTAGGTCTTTCAAATACTGAACGAACTTAAGTGATTTTTCTTTTTTACGTTCCATCTTTCGCATACGCTCTTCAGAAGCCAGACCTAAATTATAAGACTTTTCAGTTAACCTGAAATCGGCATTATCCTGTCTTAGAAGAGTACGATATTCAGCACGTGAAGTAAACATTCTATAAGGCTCCTCGGTGCCTTTTGTAATGAGATCATCAATTAAAACTCCTATATAAGCCTCATTACGTTTCAGGATAAATTCATCCTTTTCCTGGACTTTTAGCGCAGCATTTATACCTGCCATCATACCCTGGCAGGCCGCTTCTTCATAACCCGTAGTTCCGTTAATCTGACCAGCGAAATACAAACCTTCAACAAGTTTGGTTTCAAGTGTATGTTTCAATTGGGTAGGTGGAAAATAATCGTATTCGATCGCATAACCAGGTCGAAAGAATTTTACGTTCTCAAAGCCAGCGACCGATCTTAATGCTTTATACTGCACATCCTCTGGAAGGGAAGTAGAGAATCCGTTTACATAAACTTCAACGGTGTTCCAACCTTCAGGCTCCACGAACAATTGATGACGATCTTTATCTGCAAAGCGATTGATCTTATCCTCTATGGAAGGGCAATATCTGGGACCAATACTTTTAATTCTACCATTGAACATTGGTGACCTGTCAAAACCTTCTTTCAGGATCTCATGAACCTCATTAGAAGTATAGGTCATATAACAGGAGCGTTGCTTTTTCAGCGGTTGAGTTTCGTCAGAAAAAGAGAATTTTCCGGGTATATCATCCCCGGGTTGCTCGGTCATTTTTGAGTAATCCAGAGACCTTCCGTCAACTCTTGGAGGCGTACCGGTTTTCATTCTGCCGGCTTCAAAACCAGCTTCAATTAGATCGGCAGTAATTCCAGTAGCCGCCCTTTCCCCGGCTCGACCACCACCAAATTGCTTATCGCCAATATGGATCAATCCGTTTAAAAAAGTTCCGTTGGTACAGATAACGCTTTTGGCTTTTACTTCTAAACCAAGGGAAGTTTTCACTCCCACTACCCTATCATTTTTTATGATGAGGCCAGCAACCATTTCCTGGTAAAAATCCAGGTTTGGAGTTTGTTCCAGTTTCATCCTCCAGTCCTCCGCAAACCTCATTCGGTCGCTTTGAACCCTCGGACTCCACATTGCAGGTCCCTTGGATTTGTTGAGCATTTTGAATTGAATAGCGCTGGTATCACTCACGATACCGCTATAGCCTCCCATGGCATCGATTTCACGAACAATTTGTCCTTTAGCGATACCACCCATAGCAGGATTACAACTCATTTGAGCAATGTTCTGGAGATTCATGGTAATAAGCAAGGTTTTGCTACCCATATTTGCGGCAGCGGCAGCAGCTTCACTACCGGCATGCCCAGCTCCAACAACAATTACATCATACTCTTTTTCGAACATATAAAACTCGATTTTTTTCTATTGTTCCACGTGGAACAATTCCATTTTTTCTTCTTCCTTACGTCGCATTAATTCCTTTTCACTTTCAGTTTTATCCTTATATCCGCAAAAATGCAATACGCCGTGAATCATTACACGTTTCAATTCTTTGTCAAAATCCGTTCCGAATTCCGAAGCATTTTCAGCTACCCGTTCGGTACTGATAAAAATATCGCCGTGTAAAGTAGTACCTATGGAATTATCAAAGCTGATAATATCGGTATAGGTATCATGAGAAAGATATTGAACATTGATTTCGTGAAGATACTCGTCATCGCAGAATATGAAATTGATATCGCCCTGGTATTTATCTTCCGATTCGATAACCCTTTCCACCCAATTTCTGTAGGCCGACTCTTCTTTTAATTCGAAGCTGTTTTCGGCAAAAAAATTAATCTCTCCCTTTTCCAAAATATTCCTTTACTTTCTCTCTGTAAATTTGGCGCAAAGGTAAGATTTGTCTGTTTAAAATTTCAGTAGAATTAAAATATTCTTTTGCCTTATCAATCTGATTCTGAAGTTGATTCCTGTACTCGGTTTCATTGGTTTCAGATTTTCTTTCGGAAGAATTCCCTTGTAACTGCCTGGCTTTTTCGAATTCCAGCAGTTCGTATTGAAGTTGCTGCATTCTTTTTACCGTTTCCGGATCAAAACCCTTATCCAGCAATTGCTCTTCAATTTCTTTCATTTCGTCGGCAGGCGAGCCACCTTCTTCAATTCCATTTTCTTTCAAAAGCTGCTCCATTTGCATACGCAGCATTTGTTGCTCTTTATAGATTTCATATAACTCTCCATTTTCACCTTCACCCTGGGAATTGGTTTCACCCTCCTGTTGCCCCTGCTTTTGTTTCTTTTCCATGCCCTCCTGTAGCTGTTCCATTAACTGCTCCTGGCCTTTGATGATATCGGGTAATTGAAATTCCTGTTCTCCCTGTCCACTACCCATTTGGGGATTGGCCATCATTTGCTGCATGGAATTCAAAATGCTTTCCAATAAATTGGCCAGATCATTGGCACCAGTAACGACATACTGTTGGCTGGAGGTTCCCTGCGGAATCTCATTTTCAGACAACCTCTCAAGTGCCTTTTCAATATCGAATTCTACATCCGTAAGCTTATCGGTAATAGGCTCATTGATCATGGGATTTCGCAAAGCCAGCGCGTATAAACTATCGTCGATATGACGGAAATTTTCCCGAAGATTGCTCTGTTCTTTTAGCTTGGCGGCATATTGTGGATTGTTCTGCTGGATGGTTTTGAAACGCTTTAACAAGGCTTCCTGCTCAAATGAAAAAACGATTAGATTATCAACGATCTGCCTTAGCGTTCTGGCGTCGGCTTTTAGTTGCTGCATTTGTTGCTGCATACTTTGTTGCTGCATTTGCTGGCTCATTTGTTTCATCTTTTTAGCAGCATCCTTCTGCTTCTCCCCTGCCTCTTTTTTATTGTTCTGCTGGAGTTGCTCTCCAGCCTCTTTCTGATCTTTCTGAATACTCTCTTCATCTATTTCTTCCCTACCCAGATCATTAGGCTGTTTTAAAGCCTGGTTTTCCTTTTCCAGTTCATCCATCTGTTCCCTGAATTCCTGAAATTCTTCATTCAGTTTTTCCTGATTTTCCTCGGTATTTTCCTTTTCATCATCAGAGATCTGTTCCTGCTTTTCAGCCAAATTTTCAAGATCCCGAGCTAATTTTTGTTTCTTTTCTTCTACATAATATCGTTTAGTTAGCTCTAACAACTGTTCCAGGTTTCGCTGATTATTCTGATTTTGTTTGGATAATTCTTCCAGCTTTTTACCCAGATCTTCCTTCTGTATCTTTTCAGAATACTTTTCCAATTCTTTCAAAAGAGCTTCATTTTCCTCCAGCCGTTTTTCAGTATTCTCAAGTCGTTTTGATAATTCCTTTTCCATCGAAGACGGATCATCGGACCTGTTCTTTTCAAGATTCCTATCCAGCTTTTCAGAATAGGAACGCATCATTTCGTTCTGCTGCTTTTGTCTTTTCAGGAATTCCTCCAGTTTTTTCCGTTCGTTGTAGTTCAGCTCCTCTCTTTCCTTTTCTATCCTGGAAATCTCCTTTAACTCCTCTTCGCTACGTTCAAAATCATCCAGCTGCTCCCCTATTTTTCTAATGGCATCATTCTGTTCCTGTAGATTCTGATTCTCGAGCTCATCGACCGTTTTCTTCCGAAAAGAAAAGGTTTCACTCCGTGCCGATTTTGAACCATTCACCGCATCATTATCGAACACCTGAAAATAAAACTCATAGGAGATGCCGTTCTGAAGTGGAAGATCACCCGGGAAACTATAATGGAACTGGTCAAAACTTTCCCTGGCCACCGAAATTTCTGAAGATTGGATACTATCCTGCTGCTCAGCCGGATAATAAACGATTCGAAGTTTGCTTAAACCATAATCATCGGAAACATCACCTTTAAAATACTGAATTTCAGCATCTAAAGAATCTATTTGCCTCGCAACCTGGATCTTTGGGCTCTCATCCTTCACTACCTGAATTTCATAATCCAGTTTCTCATATTCCTTCACTTCAGCATTGGAAGCACTTAGAGAATATGGAAAATTAGCTCGTAGAACACGCTCGTGAGACCCCTCATTTGAAGAAACAGGAATTTTGATCAAGGAGTCGTAGGCACTAAAATTGATCACTTCCGCATGACGGGTGTTGAACTTCCAATTGATCCTGGTTCCTTCTGGCACGGTCACATTGCCGGTGCTGCTTAAATTCTCACCGCTTAGCCCGGTATAGGCAGGATAATCCAACTGCATCTCGAAATTGAGCAGTTTAGGTACTTTCACCACTTCCAGATTATATAAGGGCGATTCCACCTCGTTTGATCTTAGCCTGAATTCAACATCCCTGTTAAGATTATTAAACCGATATTCAAAAGTACCCGGCGCAGTTTGTTTCATATATGCCTGCCCGTCTTCAAATTCGATCTGAATCATTTCGGGGAAATACTCACCAACAGTTTGAAGCTTCAGCAAATAATCTTCCCCTTCCAGTTCCTTCAGGTCTGAATTCTGGATCAGAAATTGAAAAGGAGCCGGCTTGGTATAAACGGTATTATAATTCGAGATCCTTCCGAAGCTGTTTGTGATCAGTTCAGCCTTTCCTGCGATTATCAAACCGAAGATGATCAAAAAAGGAAAAACAAGATATCTCAGGTAATATTTATTCTTTTTGAGGTCGACTGCTTTGGTAAAAGGAATGGGCTGAAGTTGTTTGGAGCGTTGCTCTATACTGGCCAGTAACAATTCAGAATCTACTGAGTTTTTACGCAGCTGCAACAGATTGGTGAGTTTATCATTTACCTCGGGAAAATGCTTTCCAATAATTTCCGAAGCCTGAAATTCATTGATCCCCCTGGAGATTTTGAAGACTTTAAGTGCAGGGATCAGCATATAATAAGAAAACAAGGCGATTTCGATCAGAATGAACAGCCAGAACAGGATCCTTCGGCCTGAAGTGTCAAGCCACAGAAAGTTTTCAAGACCAACTACCAGCAAAAAGTAAAGCGCGCCAATGGCCAGGAACAGGATTCCCCCTTTGATGATCTCATTTACATAATATTTCTTTACGAAAGCTTCCAGCTTCCTCTTCACCAGTCCGAAATTCTCCATTTTCAAAAGCAATGTTTCCTTAAAAATACAATAAAATTCGTACTTAATTTTTCAATCAAGCCGCATGTTTAGGATTGGTAACAGAAGGTTGTATCTTTGCCCCTAAAAAACCGAGAGAATATGTCTTCTAAAGTACGAGTGAGATTTGCACCAAGCCCAACCGGGCCTCTTCATATTGGAGGAGTGAGAACTGCTTTGTATAACTATCTCTTCGCGAAAAAACACGGCGGAGATTTTGTTCTTCGAATCGAGGATACCGATCAGAACCGATATGTTGAAGGCGCCGAAGATTATATCGTGCAATCCCTTAACTGGTGCGGAATTCCTTTTGACGAAGGTCCTGGAAAGGAAAAAGGTTTTGGGCCCTACAGGCAAAGTGAACGCAAAGATAAATACCGTGAATTTGCTGAAAAACTAATAGCTTCCGGCGATGCCTATTATGCTTTTGATACCGCAGATGAACTGGATGCCCATCGCAAAAATCATGAAGCTGAAGGCAAAACCTTTATTTACAACTGGCATAACAGGGAAAAGCTAAAGAATTCCCTTAGTATGTCCCAGGAAGAACTGAAGGAAAAACTGGAATCTGGAGACGAGTATGTGATCAGGTTTAAATCTCCCAAAGATGAATTGCTAAAGTTGAAGGATATCATTCGCGGGGATATAGAAATAGATACCAACATCCTGGACGATAAGGTGCTTTATAAAAGTGACGGAATGCCTACCTATCACCTAGCTAATATCGTGGATGATCATTTAATGGAGATCACCCATGTGATTCGCGGTGAGGAATGGTTGCCTTCGCTAGCCCTACATTATATGCTGTATCGAGCATTTGGATGGCAGGCTCCGGAATTCGCACATCTTCCACTCATCATGAAACCTCAGGGCAAGGGTAAATTAAGCAAAAGAGACGGAGACAAAATGGGATTCCCGGTATTTCCACTGGAATGGAAAGATCCAAAATCAGGAGAAATTTCTGCAGGTTATCGGGAAGATGGTTATTTTCCGGAAGCCGTGGTGAACATGCTGGCCTTCCTTGGCTGGAACCCAGGAACCGAACAGGAATTTTTCAGCCTGGAAGAACTCACCAATGTTTTTGAACTGGAACGGGTTCATAAAGGCGGAGCAAAATTCGATCCTGAAAAGACCAAATGGTTTCAGCAGCATTATATGCACGAAAAGGACAGTGGAATTCTGGCCGAAAAATTTGAAAAAGTCCTGGAAGAAAAGGGTGTAAATGCTGAAAAAGTATATATAACCGAAGTAGTAGACCTGATTAAGGAACGAGCGGTCTTTGTAGAAGATCTTTGGGATCAGGGCTATTTTTTCTTCATCTCCCCTACTTCGTTCGAACCTAAAGATGCTAAAAAAGCCTGGAAAGAAGATACTAACAACCTGATGCAGGAATTAGCCAATCTACTTTCAGCAGAAAATAATTTTGAAGCTGAACATCTTCAGGAAAAAGTAAAAGCCTGGATCAAGGATAAAGGAGTAGGCTTCGGAAAAGTAATGATGCCTTTGAGAATTGCCCTCGTTGGTGCACTCCAGGGACCTGATCTTTACAAGATCGCGGAAATGATCGGGAAGGAAGAAACCCTAAATCGAATCCAAAAGGCTATTATAAGCCTGGATTCATAAAAAATACATCCACAACATTTAAAAACCCCGGCTTAACATAACTGGGGTTTTTATTTTTAGTGACCGCTATTTCTTTTATTCCTAAATTGTGAAGAAATAATTATCGCGTCATGTTAAATTTAATACTGATCCCTATCCTGGCCGTAATGGCTATTCTCACCATTTTTTCCGGAATTTTTATCGTAAAACAACAAACTTCAGCGATCATCGAACGCTTCGGAAAATTTACCAGCATCCGGAATTCCGGACTGCAATTAAAAGTTCCCATCATAGACCAGGTCGCAGGCAGGATCAATTTGAAGGTACAGCAACTGGATGTGCTGGTTGAAACAAAAACTAAAGACAATGTTTTCGTTAAATTGAAAATTTCGGTTCAGTTCCAGGTGAGAAGAGATAATGTATATGACGCCTTCTACAAGCTCGAAAGTCCGCATGACCAGATTACTGCCTATGTATTTGATGTTGTGCGCGCAGAAGTGCCTAAAATGAAGCTGGACGATGTTTTTGAACGCAAAGACGATATTGCCATAGCCGTAAACCGTGAACTTAATGAAGCCATGCAGTCTTATGGCTATGATATCATCAAAACTCTGGTAACCGATATTGACCCGGATGTGCAGGTAAAAGCCGCCATGAACCGGATCAATGCGGCAGAAAGGGAAAAAGTGGCTGCCGAGTATGACGCCGAGGCCGATCGTATCAGGATCGTTGCAAAAGCCCGTGCGGAGGCCGAAAGCAAACGCCTGCAGGGACAGGGAATAGCCGACCAACGCAGGGAGATCGCACGCGGACTAGAAGAAAGTGTGGATGTATTGAATAATGTGGGCATCAATTCTCAGGAAGCTTCAGCTTTAATTGTAGTCACACAGCATTACGATACCCTGCAGGCAATTGGTGAAGAGACCAATACCAACCTTATCCTTTTACCGAATTCACCTCAGGCGGGAAGCGATATGCTCAACAATATGGTGGCGTCCTTTACGGCATCCAACCAGATTGGCGAAGCCATGAAAGAACAGAATAAAAAAATGCCGAAGAAACGCGGAAGAAAAGATGATACTAACGGAAATACATAAAAAAAGCCCATATTGAATATGGGCCTTCTCCTCGATTCAATGTTAAATTTTATTTTCTTTTTCCTGATAATTTCTTGATACCAAAGATCTTGGTCACTGCTTTTAGAACAATTGCCTTTTGAACGATAGAGGTTACCGCGCTTCCTATCAAGGAAACAGGAGACATTCCGCTCTTCACCTTATCCATGCTCAGTTTGATCTCTTCCTTATCAATTTCGGTCTGGAGTTTCAGGATCTTCAGGTCCTTATCAATTTCTTCAAAAGAGCTATAGGTTCTCATAAGTCATTGCTTTCTTTAAAAACAGATTTTGAAATTTTGGTAAGCATCAGTTTTTCGATCGGACCTTTACCAAAGATGAAAATGAGTATTCCCACCAGGAGGTAAAATCCGCCAACTATAAAATAACCTGAACTTGGGCTACCTATAGCCTCACTTATCACTATAGCTAAAGCTACTGAAAGCAACATCACAGCAAAGATTACGAAAAAACCAACCAGTAAAATAAGGACAAGGGAAGTGGCTCCCTTCATTCCAGATTTAAAGGCTTTTAGTTTATAATATTCGGCATTGCTTTGAACCAATGCCTGAACATTTTCATTTAATTCCTGAATGCTGTGAGATAACTTTTCAAATGCCATATAGTAAGGTTATACTACGGCCTGATCTGGTTTACTGCCAGAGGATTTGCCTGATTTCTCTTTCTGCAATTTAGCGTTTTGCTTGCGCAATTCCTCAAGTTTATTCTCCATCGCCACCAAAATATCATCTGCCTTGTGACTTGCTGAATTTAGCGTTTCTTCCAGCCTGTGTTCAAAATCCAGCCTTGCTTTTTTGGCTTTTTGGCTCAGATTGGAAGAAGTTTCCTGGTAGCGCTTATTCAACTTATCCTGCGCATCCTGAGCGTCTTTCTTTAGCTTGTTACGGGTATTTTCACCTGTATCTGGAGCATAAAGCAAGCCTAAGCCTGCACCTATCGCAGCTCCCGTGATTAATGCTAAAAGAGTATTTCCTGTATTTGCCATACGATTTTGAGATTTAAGTTATTGATTAAACAGTTGTTTCGATCAAAGATAATAGAAGCCAATACCTCTGCTTGTTAATAACCGGTTAATATGTTAAAATCCTATGCTAAATTATTCTTAAAGAGAACTTAAGGAAATCCTAATTCTTAATCTTAGCCCACGAATCTCTAAGCCCTACCGTCCGGTTAAATACTAGTTTGGAATCGGTACTATCCTTATCCAGGCAGAAATAACCTATTCTCTGGAACTGAACCTTATCCTGAACCCTGGCATCTTTTAAGCTAGGCTCCACATAACCGGTAACTACTTTTAGAGATTCCGGATTGATGAATTCAAGGAAATCCCTGTCTTTAATGGTATCAGGAGTTTCTTCAGTGAACAACCGGTCATAAAGTCTCACCTCGGCTTCAAGGGCGTGTTTAACCGAAACCCAGTGAAGGGTTCCCTTTACCTTTCTGAGAGATTCTTCGGTACCGCTACCACTTTTACTCTTTGGATCGTAAGTACAATGAATTTCAATGATATTTCCCTCGTCGTCCTTCACCACATCCTCACCTTTGATAATATAGGCATTTTTAAGTCGTACTTCTTTACCAAGAGTTAATCTGAAGAATTTGCGATTGGCACTTTCTTTAAAATCTTCCTGTTCGATATATAGCTCACGAGAGAAAGGAACTTTTCTGCTTCCTGCCGATTCATCCTCAGGATTGTTTTCGGCTTCCAGCCACTCCTCTTCTCCTTCAGGATAATTGGTAATAACCAGTTTTACCGGATCCAAAACTCCCATTACTCTTGGAGCTACTTTGTTAAGATCTTCCCGGGCACAAAATTCAAGATGGGCTACATCGATAAGGTTCTCCCTCTTCCCTACTCCAATAGAATCGGCGAATTTGCGAATCGACTCCGGTGTATAACCTCTTCTTCTCAATCCCGAAATGGTTGGCATCCTGGGATCGTCCCATGATTGTACGATGCCTTTTTCAACCAGTTGCAGCAATTTACGCTTGCTTACCACGGTATGACTTAAATTTCTCCTGGCAAATTCCCTTTGTTTGGGTTCAAATTCACCCGGTTTGCTTACTTTATCAATAAACCAGTTATATAATTCTCTATGCGGAAGAAACTCCAGCGTACAGAACGAATGTGAAACCTGTTCTATAAAATCACTTTGACCGTGAGCCCAGTCGTACATGGGATAGATCTTCCAGTCACTACCGGTTCTGTGATGATCCTTATGTAAACACCTGTACATCACCGGGTCTCTCATTAGCATATTAGGTGATGTCATATCAATTTTTGCCCTTAGAACGTGCCCTCTCTCGGGAGTTTCTCCATTCTTCATCTTTTCGAAAAGATCCAGATTCTCCTCTACAGATCGATTTCTATATGGACTTTCCTTACCCGGTTGGGTAGGGGTTCCTTTCTGTTCAGCTATTTCTTCAGAAGTCTGGCTATCCACATAGGCATCACCATTTTTGATCATTTCCACCGCCCAGTCATATAGCTGCTGAAAATAATCGGAAGCATAACATTCTTTCGCCCATTTAAATCCTAACCACTCTACATCCCTTTTGATGGCGTCTACATATTCCTGTTCTTCCTTCATAGGGTTGGTATCATCAAACCGAAGATTTACAGGAGCCTCATAGGTTTCTCCAAGTCCGAAATTCAGGCAAATCGAAGATGCATGCCCAATATGAAGATATCCATTGGGTTCAGGAGGAAAACGAAACTTAAGATTTTCCTTTTTATAGTCTTTTTGCAGATCTTCCTCTATGATTTGCTCGATAAAATTGAGCGATTTTTTTCCTTCGGCCATAACTGATTTTAAATAAAGCGCAAATTTATCAAATTTTAAGTCCACTGCATACTACAAGCTCATAAAGCTTAATAATTCTAACATATAGGAATTCTTCAGTTAAAATATCGCTAAAGAAAGGGCTGGATTTTTTAGTCCTTTTGATGATTTACTAATTTGAATTCATAAATCAACCTATTTTCTTCTGTTTCGGAATGAAAACTGCAAAAATCAATATTCAATTATGGCAGACAGTTCATCCTCATTAAAGCCTGCTTCCATATGGGCACTGGCCGCCGGTGGGATGGTTGGAGGCGGAATTTACACTGTTCTTGGAGTAGTGATCGCCGTGTCAGCTCAATGGACCTGGCTGGCATTCATCATAACCGGATTAATAGCAATCCCCTCGGCCTACAGCTACGTTTTTTTAACCAATAAATTTCATGAAGAAGGCGGTGCATTCGTCTTCCTGGAAAAAGTTAACGATAAGAAAATGGCAGGTAATCTCAGCTGGCTTCTTATCGTGGGCTATATTCTAACCATTTCGGTATATGCCTATGCTTTTGGACATTATCTTTCCTTTGCCTTTCATGGTGATCCGTTACTAATGAGATTACTGGCAGCAGGTATCGTGGCCGGTCTAATTTTACTTAATCTGGCTGGAGTAGGAAAATTAACCAAGGTAGAGATCGTCATAGTTTCGGTTAATTTACTGGTTTTGCTTGCATTGGGGATATACGGAGCCGTGCATTGGGACGTATCTCAACTCACTGCCGGAATAAATCCACGGCCCGTTTGGTCAAGTTTATTTGGAGGAGCAGCAATTTTCATGGCGTATGAAGGTTTCCAGTTGCTTACTTATGAATACGACAAGATCGAAAACCCGGAAAAGAGCTTTATGCCTACCCTGATAAGTGCGGTAATTTTCGTGGTTCTACTGTATGCTTTGGTATCTATAGGGGCGACCATAATAGGAGGTGCCATTTCCATGATCAGTTTTAAACAGATCGCACTTTCGATAGCCGCAAAAACGGCTTTTGGTACCACTGGGCTAATCATCATGACCATCGCTGCCGGTTTTGCTACCGCAGCGGCCATTAATTCCACCCTGTTCTCTACCGCCAATCTTGCGAAAAGGATAGCATCCCAAAATGAATTACCTTCCTGGTTCAATCATACCAATTCCAATGATGTACCAGATCGATCTATAATTTTCATCGGCAGTCTGGCAGGAATTCTTGCCATAATTGGTTCCTTAAGCTCTTTGGTAGAGGCTGCCAGTTTAGCCTTTCTATTCACTTTCGGGATCGTTAACTAGATCGCTTTTCGAGAATCAAACAAACGAAAATGGATCCCTGTGTTAGGAATGGTCATAGGAATTTTGGTAGGCCTCGCTCTCATCTTCAGGCTCATCATCTCCAAACCCATCGCTCTTGGCGGAATACTGGGGCTGGTATTACTTATAATACTTGGCAGGCCTTACTTACTTAGAAAAAAGGAAAATGCTAACCAAAATCAAGATGATGATGACGAGAATTAAAATCACCTGTGTTCTTCTGCTGATTTTGATCGTTTCTGGTTGTTCAAATTCTTCGGAAAAAACCTCCAGGCTACGCATTGGTCAGTTTATTTTTTCAGATAAGCCTGTTGAGATCAGTTTTCAGAAAAAAGATGAAAAAAAACTTCAGAAAAAACTGAATTATGCTGAACTAAGCGACTACCAGGATCTGCCTTCAGGAGTTTACAAGGTAGAAGTAACTTCAGAAAATCATGTGATCCTTGAAGAAGAACTGGGCATTGGTAGCAGTGGAATGTATACGTTGATCCTGAATGGAATCCTCAAACCCGGTCATAAGACCAATGAACTTTCTTCCAGCATGCGGCTTCACGAGATCGTTGAAGGTGAGGAGGCAATCTATCCCAACGCCTATCTCCCTCAAATGAGAGTGCTGAATGATGAATTTGAAGTAGGAACTAACGAGGCGAAGATCAGGTGGGTTCATCTTGCTCCTGGCGTTGCAAGTTTAAGCGGCGAGTCTAAACAGGAAAATAAACAGGTCTTTAAGTCCTCTTCCTCCTACCCTAAAGCCAGTAAAAATATTACGATACCGCCGGAGAAACAGGAAATTTCCTGGAGTCTTAAGGGAAATAAGATCCCGGTTTCCAATATTCAACTTAAACCAGATTCTCAAAAGCTATATACGATTTTCCTGATAGCGAATAGGAAGGATTATCTGGATAGTTTGAAACTTGTAGTCGGTGAAACACCGAAAAAACAATTTTAAAGGATATTTTTGAAAAAAAAATTTGTTTTGGGAGTTATCAAATTAAAGAACATCAAGGTTTTTGCATACCATGGCTGCCTGGATGAAGAAGGGAAAATAGGAAGTGATTACCGCGTAGACCTGAAGGTTTATGCCGATCTTTCTCATTCTGCAAAAACCGACAAGCTGATCGATACGGTAGATTATGTACATTTAAACAGGATCGTGAAGCAGGAAATGGCCATACGTTCGAAACTACTGGAAAATGTAGCCGAACGTATCCTGAAGCGCATCATGGACGAATTGATCATGGTTCAGAAGGCCAGGGTTGATGTTTCGAAAATAAATCCGCCTATTGGAGGTAATGTGGCCATGGTTACGGTTAGCCGGACTAAAACTCGGTAGATTTTAGTTTTGAAACTTAAAATTTTTATTACATTTGCCAACCCTGATTAGGGCATCGTGGCCGAGTGGCTAGGCAGAGGTCTGCAAAACCTTGTACAGCGGTTCGAATCCGCTCGATGCCTCAAAAAGCTTCCAGTTTTACTGGGAGCTTTTTTATTTTTAAACAAAATCTTACACAGCGGTTCTCCCGAAGTTTCGGGACGCTCGAAAATAATTCAATAAAAACCGATGGATTAATTGTCACTTTGCAGAAGCTTATCCTGAAGATTACCGATAAGCGAATCATTTGGAGTGATCTCTTCCAATTGGTCCCTGATCTCCCCTGCTTGGTTTGGAAAGGCTCCCTGGAAGATCAATACCACCCCAAATACAACCATAAGAATGCTGATTCCTTTTTTCATGAAATAGATTCGGTTTGGGGTAAGTTTCCTGTTCAGCTTTTTGGCCAGCAGGATCTTAATTACATCAACGATTAGATACGTAATAAGAACAGCGGCAAAGAAAACTGCGATCCTGTTTTGCTCCATATCCATTTTAGGGCCAAATACGATGATTACTCCCAGCCAGAAACCCAGAACCCCGATGTTGATGAAATTTAGCAGGAAACCCTTTGCAAATAGCCCAAAATAATCGCTTTTACCCAGCTTTCTTATTTCAGGCCTGTCTTCTTCGGTTTGGATAGATCTCCTGGTTTGTAAAAAACTCATGAACCCGTAAGTCGCAAGTATCATTCCCCCGAAAATAAAAAGAGCCGGATCATCCTTGATCCGGTTCAGCAGTTTGGTGGTACTAAAATATGCGATAAACAGGAATACAATATCGGCAAGAATCACTCCCAGATCAAAAGAAATAGCCGCTCTAAAGCCTTTAATAGCAGCTGTTTCCAACAATACGAAGAAAACAGGCCCAAGCAGAAAAGCCAAAAAGAAACCAAGGGGTAAACCAGCTAATATGTCCTGTAGCATAGACCAAGCATGTTTTACAAATGTAAGCTTTTTGAAAAATTACATATTCTTACCAGAACATTCTAATTAAGAAAGAGCAATTTTAGTTTCCAGTTGTAATTAATCGGCTTCTACCTCTTCCCTGCTTCCAAGTAAAGTAAAATCGAGATGTCTCTTTACAAGATCGGCATTTTTAACCTTTACGTACACCTCGTCACCAAGTGTATAAACCCTACCGGTTCGTTTGCCTACAACAGCGAATTCATCCGGATCATAATCATAATGGTCATCGCCAAGGTCTCTTAACCTGATCATACCTTCGCATTTATTTTCGACGATCTCTACAAAAATACCCCATTCGGTGACCCCTGAGATAACGCCAAGGAATTCTTCATCTTCGTGATCCTGCATGAATTTAACCTGCATGTATTTGATGGAATCTCTTTCGGCATTAGAGGCCAGATTTTCCATTTCACTGCTGTGATGGCATTTATCTTCATATTCATCTTCATTGGCCGAATCCTGGTTATCAAGGTAACGCTGCAACAGTCTGTGAACCATCACATCTGGATATCTTCGAATTGGAGAAGTAAAATGAGTGTAAAAATCGAAAGCCAGCCCATAGTGACCAATATTTTCGGTACCGTAGTAGGCCTTGCTCATGGAACGTATGGCCAGGGTATCTACCATGTTCTGCTCTTTTCTGCCCTGTACATCTTCCAGTAACTTATTAAGCGAAGAAGTCGTGGATTTACGATCCTTGAGATTAAGACTATGACCAAATCTTCCAACTATATTCTGTAAAGCGGCCAGTTTTTCCTCATCCGGTTCATCATGACATCGGTATACAAAGGTCTTTTTTGGTTTCTGTTTACCTATGTATTCGGCAACCTTCCTGTTGGCAAGTAGCATGAATTCCTCGATAAGTTTATTGGCTTCCTTGGCCGTTTTAAAGAATACACCAGTAGGATTATTTTCCTCGTTAAGATTGAATTTTACCTCAACCTTATCAAATGAAATAGCTCCATCTCGCATTCTCCTGCTTCTCATTTTCTTTGCCAGTCGGTTCAGGGTTACTATGGCATCCACCAAAGCTCCGCGAACGGTATAGGAATGTTTTCTTATGGAGACATCATCGGGAATGGTACCTGTACCGGTTTCGATAATATGCTGAGCTTCTTCATAAGCAAAGCGTTCATCGGAATAAGTTACCGTTCTGCCAAACCACTGATTCTTCACCTGGGCATTGTCATCGATCTCGAATACAGCGGAAAAGGTGAATTTTTCTTCCTTCGGTCTTAATGAACAGGCATTATTCGAAAGGATTTCCGGAAGCATGGGTACTACCCTGTCTACGAGGTAAACCGAAGTAGCTCTTTCAAAAGCCTCATCATCCAGAATGGTTCCCGGTTTCACATAGTGCGAAACATCGGCTATATGTATCCCGATCTCATAATTTCCGTTTTCAAGTTTTTGAAAACTAAGCGCATCATCAAAATCCTTGGCATCTTTTGGATCGATCGTAAAAGTGAGGATATCGCGCATATCGCGGCGCTTTTTGATCTCCTTTTCATTTATGCTGGTATCGATCTGGTTCGCGAATTCTTCCACCTCTTCTGGAAATTCATGCGGAAGCCCGTACTGAGCGAGTATGGAATGAATCTCGGTATGATGCTCTCCGGGAGTGCCAAGAACCCTGGTTATTTTACCAAAAGGAGAATCAGCCTTTTCTGGCCATTCCTCGAATTCTACCACTACTTTATCACCATCTGTTGCACCGTTTAGTTTATTGCCAGACACGAAGAAATCGGTATACATTGATTTATCGTCTATCACCACAAAACCAAAATCCTTTTTCAGCTGAAGGGTTCCAACGAATTCCGTTCGTTTGCGTTTTACGATTTTGGTGATTTCTCCTTCAGAACGCTTTCTCCTCCTTCGGTTATACATATAAATTTCAACAGTATCACCATCGAAAGCAGCGTGAAGATCCTTGCTGGCTATAAAGATATCGTCGGCAAGTTCCGGCACCATCACATACCCATAACCCTTGGTAGTTAGGTCGAGCACACCGGTATAATAATTTTTGGAAGCATCGATCTTGAATTTTCCACGATCTACTTCCTGAATTTGTTTTTTAGCAGCAAGCTGTGCCAGTTTTTTTATGATCTGGTTCCTGCTACTGGCGTCATTTACCCCAAGTACAGAAGCAATTTGTTTATAATTAAAGGTTTTCCCGGCATTATTTCTTAGAATATCAATAATACTACGAGAAAGATCTCCCTGTATTTTAGACTTATTATTCCTTTTTTTCTTTTTACTCATGTAATATTTTGTATAGCGTAAAATTACGTATATAAAGGCAGACAGCGGGTTTTAAGGTTTAAAGTTTTGTTAAGGAACTGAAAATCAAAGTGAACCGAAATAGGCTTTTAAAAAAATAATTTTCATTTTTTTTGATTTTTTTAAAGGTTGGTCTTAATTTTTTCTTAATTTTACCATAACATTCCCCCGAATACTTTCCCTTATTTTTGCTATAAGCTTTTCAGAATCATGAAAGTAGACAAGGCTACAAAATATTCGGTACTGTTTTTTCTCATTTTTGTAATGGGAATTATCCTTATTATTTCCACTATCAATATGAGCCTTAATAAAAGATCCCAGGTACTTCCTACCGATAGGCTTTCTCAGCACGAGAGTATCGCCAGTATCAGGTGATTAGATAAAATCTTATCTTTATAGGTAAATAAAATTGCATGAAAGATTATCAATGCATAGCAGTATTTACGTATCCGCATGAATATTTCGTTCTAAAGCTCAAATTGGAAGATAAGGCGATAAAACACTATTTCCAGAACGAAACCCTGGTAGGACTCTTACCTCTGTCTTCGTTTGCCTTCGGCGGAATAAAACTAATGGTCCACCCGGCCGATATAAAGAAAGCTCAGCAAATCATAGATTCACTTAACGACAAGACTTCTCACCTACGCATCGTTTAGTTATAAACAGTATATATCATATTTATTATTTCTTCTTTTTTAAAAAAATTAAATGATGGTATATGATGGCGTGTTAATTTGTAGTACAATTTTTTGAAGGAAACTTTGGATTTTGAGTTGTAAGTTTTTGATAACAGTTTATGAACAGCTGTGTAAAACGATAAAGGCTTGATACTCTTAGTATTTTAAGATTTACTTAACAGAAGTTCACAAAATTTGTGAAATAGAGATTCTGGAAAAGTTTAAAATAAATACTTGTCAATAACCGGTTATTAAGTGCTCATAACTATCTAAAAATTTCATGAGTTATAATTTGGAATATTCAACTGCTCGGCTGTATTGTTATTATTTTCTTAAAATCAAAATTTAATTCTGATTAATTCATCAGATGTTTTTCACAATTCGATGTCAATTTTAAATAGCTGTAAATAAGCTGTTTTCTGAAAGTAATTAACAATCAAAAATTCCGTGGTTAATAGCCACATTTTTTAACTTTGCCACAAACAAGACAACTATGAAAATATCAATAGGAAACGATCACGCTGGTACCGGTTACAAGCAAATGATCAGGGAAAAACTGGAGTCTATGGGACATACAGTTACCAATTACGGTACAGATTCAGAAGATAGCGTGGATTATCCCGATTTTGTTCACCCCGTTGCCGAGGATGTTGAAAACAACAAGGCAGATCTTGGGATCATTATCTGCGGAAGTGGAAATGGTGCGAACATGACCGCAAATAAACATCAGGGTGTTCGTTCGGCCTTGTGCTGGAACGAGGAAATCGCTCAGCTGGCCAGGGAGCATAATAATGCCAATATTTTAAGTATTCCTGCCAGGTTCGTTTCAGAAGAGCTTGCCACAAAAATGACCGAGGTTTTTTTAAATACCGAATTTGAAGGTGGCCGTCATCAGCGAAGAGTAGATAAAATTCCGGCGCAAAAGAATTGTTCATAACCTATGAATATCAATATTGAAGTTAAAAAGTTCAGTGAATTAAGCCTCACTGAACTTTATGACATTTTACAGCTTCGATCTGAAGTTTTCGTGGTAGAACAGGATTGCGTATACCAGGATATCGATGGAAAAGATGCTGAAGCTCTTCATGTAATAGGAAAAAAAGATTCAGAAATTATCGCTTACACGCGTTGTTTCAGGCCGGGTTATTATTTTGAACAGGCGAGTATTGGAAGAGTGGTCGTAAAAATGTCTGAACGAAAACATAAGTATGGCCACCAGATCATGGATGCTTCAGAAAAGGCCATTAAGGAACATTTTAAAACTTCACATATTAAGTTATCTGCCCAGCAGTACCTGATAAAATTTTATGAATCCCATGGTTTCAGGACTTATGGAGAAGGATACCTGGAAGATGGAATTCCGCATATCGCGATGATAAAAGACTAATTTTTGGTCTTTATTTGTCGGTTGAAAGGGATCCTTAACTGATAGCTGATATCATTTGCCTTCCCATCGTCTACAATATCGATCCCATACCTGATCTTTTTTGGATCGTCATAAACAAAGGTTCCGAAGATATGATCCCAGATGCTCAGCATATTTCCATAATTGCTGTCTGTCCAGGGTAGTTGGTAATGATGATGAAATTTGTGCATATTGGGCGTTACAAATACAAAACTTAAGGCCTGATCAAGTTTTGGCGGCATCCCGATATTGGCATGTGTGAAATAAGTGAAAAAGACGCTAAGGATACGGTAGAACAAATAAAACGCCACAGGCATCCCGGTAATGATCACGGCCAGCAATGCAAAACTTTCCCTGATCACAAAATCAAAAGGATGATGCCGCGTTCCGGTCGTAGCATCTACATGGGTATCGGTATGATGTATTAAATGCAGTCTCCACATCCACTTTACCTTATGTAGCAGATAATGAACCGTATACTGTGCTATGAGGTCCAGTACCATAATGGCTAAAATAAGCTCTACCCAAACCGGCAATTCAAACAGGTTTAATAGTCCGAAGTTTGAATTATCCAGCCATATGAATATTCCTGCGGTCATAAATCCAAACAGCAGGTTGATAAGCATTACGAAACCCAGTAAAATGAAATTGGTACGGGCATGTTTCCACTTGTTGTATTCTAATTTAACCAGGCCATAATAGCCCTCCAAAACCCAGAAAAAGAAGAGAACAATACTGATCCACGCGACTTTTTGCCATGCAGGCATATGTTCAAAAAAATCAAGAAAAGCTTCCATTACATTATCTTATTTCAAGATCGATGCGTATTCAGCCGTGTTGTTGAGAATGGCTTTTGCTTTGTTTATTTCCGGATTGTTGCCGGTATAATATTCATAAAGCCCTTCTTTATAGAAATATCTTTTTATGATCTCGTCGGTAAGCAAACTAACGATCTCAGGTTTTTTATCATCCAGTTCCTGTTTTTTATAAGCTTCTATCTGCTTCCTGATCGCGCTTATCTGAGAACTTATTTGCGATCTTAAAGCTTCATCTTCCGCTTTTTCAAGCATTTCTTCCAGTTCCTTTTCGGTGGCAGTCGTATAATTGAACCCGGATGTTTTCAAAAAGTTCTTGAAATCCTGATAATCTGAATCGGTAAATTCAAAATTCGAGGCATCCTGAAGCTGGTGAGAATAATAATATTTAGTTGCATAATCGAAGATCGCATCTTCATATAATAATGCCTGGGTGATATCGCTGAATTCGGAAGTTTCCAGTTTCACATCTGGCAATATTCCTCCACCATCATAAACCTTTCTTCCATTTCGGGTCTTGAACTCATTATAATCTTCTACCTGGGTGCGAATGGCTTTTCCGTTCTCATCCCTGCGTCGGTAATCCAGCGCCTGTATACATCTTCCGCTAGGGGTATAATACCTTGAAATGGTCACTTTTAGCTGGGTGCCATAAGCCAGTTCTCTGGGCCTTTGAACCAGACCTTTTCCAAAACTTCTGGCTCCTACGATCACTCCCCTGTCCAGATCCTGAACCGCACCTGCCACGATCTCACTGGCCGAAGCACTTCTTCCGTTAACCAAAACTACCAATGGGATTTTGGTGTCTATGGGTTCTTTTTGAGTGAAATATTCACGGTTATATTTTTCAATGACCGATTTGGTGGTCACGATCAACTCGCCTTCCGGAATAAAAATATTGCTCACATTGATGGCTTCGTTCAGCAGGCCACCGGGGTTTCCTCGTAAGTCCAGGATGATCTTATCTGCCCCCTGGTTTTTTAGATCTTTCAACGCCCTGGCCACTTCGGTGGATGCACGGGCATTGAATCTTGAAAGAACGATATAACCAGAATTATCTTCCAGCAATTTATAAAATGGCACCGCGTTGAGTTCAACCGAGCCTCGTTCCAGGGTGGTTTGCTTTACTTCTCCCTGTCTTTTATAAGTTAGATTTATAGAACTGTTAGGAGCTCCATTAAGCAATTCTCCGGCATCTTCCTGGAAATCGGCTACATTCACATTTCCGATCTTGATAATCTCGTCTCCGGCCTTTAAACCGGCTTTATCTGCGGGGTAATCTTTATAGGCTTCAACGATCGTGATCGCCTCGGGTCCTGTTTTTACCAAAGCTCCTATCCCGGTATATTCTCCGGAATTGTTAATTCGAGCCGCTTCTACATCCTGCTCGTTCCAGTAATTGGTATAGGGATCAAGATCTTCCAGCATGGATTTGATCGCGGTGTCCATTAGTGCCGCAGGATTGGTCTCATCTACGTAGTTCATATTGATCTCCTTGAAAAGAGTCGTGAAGATCTCGATCTGCTTGGCGATCTCGAAGAAATCTGATTTAAAACTTACAGTACCTATAAATATCCCGATCAGAACAACCGGAAGAATGATTATTCTTAAAATTCGTTTTCTCATAGCCTAATTCTTTTCGCTGAACTTTTCCAACACCTTGATCATGCACTTCTCCATTCTTTCATAAGTAATGCTTTCGCGGGAGATATAAATGAACATGAATGCGTGCGAAGTGGATAAATCTTTGGTAACAAGGTACTTATTTTTTCTGAAAGTTTCCCGCATCAGGCGTTTAATTCTGTTGCGCTGAACCGCAGTCTTCACCAGTTTTTTGGGTACCGAAACAGCGGTTTTTAATTCAGCTTTTTCTGAAGTTTCCACCGGGACATAGATCAATTTCAACGGATAGCTTTTCAGGCTTTTCCCTTCCAGGAATAACTGGTCTATCAGTTTCTTGCTCTTTAATCGCTGTGATGCGCGAAATGTCTGGTCCATAATTTCTGAATCTTGGGTAAAAGTAGCAATTCCTTCAGGAATCAAATTTTTAAAATGATATACGAATAGTACTTATTAAAAACCGAAGCCATAAAAAAAACCCTCTCCAAAAGGAAAGGGTCTCTTTAAAATTTATTCAGCGGTTTATTGTTCTGAAGTCTCCTCAGCAGTCCAGCTGTTGTTATCCCTGTTAACATCTGCCATCAATTCTGAAGAATCGATCACGATGCTGGATATCTTATCTTTTGAAGCCGGGATCTCCAGTGTATAAGAAGGGAATCCCCAGGCCCAGTCGTCTTTAACGGTCCAATTGGTTCCTTCTTCAGCAGGTTTTTCCCATCTCATCATTTGCAACGGAATATAGAAGGTTTCTTTACTTCCGTCTTCATAAGTTACATCTATATCTAGCGGCATTGGCATAAGACCATTTCGTTTAAGCTCTACAGTGGTATTCTCACCACTACCTTCAACTGAAGCGATCTCGTAATCGATGGTATTGGTGGTTTGAGTCCAGTCCATTAAATACCAGTCAAGCTCTGCTCCCGATACCTTTTCAGCAACCCTTATAAAATCATTTGGGGTTGGATGCTTGAATTTCCATTCATTGTAATATCTGTTAAGCGTTTTTGCAAGGTTCTCCTCCCCTATAACATATCCTAATTGGGCAAGGAAAACAGCACCTTTTGAATAGGCTGCAGTAGAATACAGGGTATTCAAAGCATAGCGATCGGCATGTGTGGTCTGTGGCTGCTCAGCGCCAGATCTTGCCAGGTAGTAATAACCTCTGTATGAACCTTTATGCGGATTTTCAGCATTTTCGCCCATCACCACGTTTTCAGCTTCAGAAGATATGTAAGAGGTAAAACCTTCATCCATCCACTCGTGTTTGCTTTCGTTGGTCGCCATTAAATGCTGAAACCAGGCATGAGCCATTTCGTGTGCGGTCACCCCAACAAGGCTTCCAAACGAACGCTCACCGGTAATAAGTGTTAGCATGGCATATTCCATTCCGCCGTCACCCCCCTGCACTACAGAGTATTGATCCCAAGGATACGGACCGATATGCTCGTTAAAGAACAGCAATAATTCTTCGGTTTTTGGCTGAAGATTCTTCCAGTTTTCCTTTATTTCCTCGTTATCCTTGTAAAGGAAGTGAAGCACGGTCCCATCTTTTGCTACTCTTGTATCGTGAATATATTCAGGATCTGCAGCCCAGGTAAAATCGTGAACCTGAGGCGCTACAAAATGCCAGGTTAATTTATCTCCTTTTGGCTTTTTAACCTTGGTTCCTTCTTTTTCATAACCATGACCTATCTCCTGTGGATTCTGAAGGTAACCGGTACTTCCAATAGTATAATCTTTATCGATGCTGATCTTTACATCGAAATCTCCCCAAACACCGTGAAATTCACGTGCGATATAAGAATCGGCGTGCCAACCTTCAAAGTCATATTCAGCCAGTTTAGGATACCACTGGCTCATGGAAAGTGCCACTCCTTCGGCGCTGTTTCTCCCGGATCTCCTGATCTGCTCAGGAACCTGCCCTTCAAATTCCATATTGAAGGTCGCTTTTTTTCCAGGTAAGATAGGCTCTGCTAGTTCCACTTCCAATACGGTACCTACTTCTTCATACTGAAGTTCTTTTCCGTTCTGAGTTAGAGAGTTTACTCGTAAATAACCCATTTGGTCTGGAGAAAGTTCTGAGATCCTGCTAACGATTTGAGGATCTTCCTTGGTTCCTTTATTCGTGGTCATCCTGCTATCTGGATCCCTTACGCTTTCAAGTCGGGCATTCATTTCGCTTTCCGGCCTGAATGCATTGAAATAAAGATGATAGAAAACCCGGTTCAGGGTGTCTGGCGAATTATTGATATAAACCAGTTCCTGGGTTCCGGTGTACTGGAAATTCTCAACATTCATGTCTACTTCCATCGTATAGTCTACATGCTGCTGCCAGTAATTCGTATTATTCTGGGCCTGTACAACCCCAACTACTACTAATAAAAAGCTAAATATTATTCGTGTCATTTCTAATTGTTTTTTGCGATTTGGTCTGCTAAAATAAGAGCATTGTAAAGATTTACCATTTTTCCGGAAGTCGAAATTTCTCTGAACTTCCTCGTATTGTTTCGGTCTCCGCCAAGAATTACCGTGGCATTGGTAGTAAGACCGCTATCCATGATGATCTGTTTTACCTGGGCTGCGCTTAACTGAGGATAATAACCTCTTATGAGCGCCGCTACTCCACTTACGGCAGGTGCTGCCATGGAAGTACCCTGCAGGAATTCGTATTCATTATTTGGCGTGGTAGACCAGATCTTGGTTCCGGGTGCAAATACATCCACATTGGCTTTTCCGTAGTTGGAAAAGTCGGCGATAAGGCCGGAGCCATATTCGTAATTCAGTGCACCAACGGTAAGGAAATTATCGGCGATTTCTGAAGAGTTTTCTGGGGTCTGGTCATTGGGATAAACCATTTTGTTATCCAGATTTAAGCCTTCGTTACCAGCTGCATTTACGATCAACACATCATTTTCTGCTGCATATTTGATGGCGTTGTAAACCCATTCAGGATTTGGAGAGAAATATTTTCCGAAGCTGGTATTGATCACTTTCGCTCCATTGTCTACCGCATATCTTATTCCCAGGGCTATATCCTTATCATACTCATCTCCATCTGGCACGGCGCGAATGGCCATGATCTTTGCGTTCGAAGCCACACCGTTCGCACCAATATTGTTACCTCTGTTTGCAGCAATGATCCCTGCCACGTGGGTACCGTGTCTCACGTTCTTTTTATCGGGTTCTGGGCCATAAACCTTGTTGTTACCATAATTGGTATCGGTTATATCGTAAGGATCGTCGCCTGTTTTAGCTCGTTCCTTTAGTTCCATGTTGAAGTGAGTCTCCAAACGATCGTTGAGCATTTTGATATCTTCCTCGATAAATTCGATCGCTTTCGGAATATTCTCATCAACATTTTCCTGAATGAATTTCAGCATTCTTTTATAGCTCTGCATTCCCTGGGTAAGCGGGCTGTATTCCTCTAACTGTTCGGCAGTATAGTCTTCTGTTCCCAATTCTTCTGAAACTGCCTTGTGGGCCGCTTCTACCTGGTTTAGGATTTGCTGACTGTAATTTCGGTTTTCGATGGTTTCATTATACTCTTTTTCATATTCAGCTTTAGCTTCCAGATAAAGATTGTATTCTGCCCGATCTGCTGTACTGATGCTGCTTTCAGATTTTCCTTCATATTTTGGCTTCAGCCTTCTTAATATCCTTACATATTCCATGTTTTCAGCTACAGCATCTCCGAGGAAGTTCCAGCCGTGAACATCGTCTATAAAGCCGTTATTGTCATCATCCTTACCGTTGCCAGGAATTTCATCGGCATTGGTCCAGATGGCGCCTTCCAGGTCTTCATGATCGATATCTACACCAGAGTCGAGAACGGCCACAATAACCGGTGAAGGACGGTTGTTTTTAATGATTTCAGCATAAGCCTTTTGTACGCTCATACCAGGAATGGTGTCCTTTTTAAGATCGGCTTCTACCCAGCTTTTATATTGCACATCACTGAGTTCCACCACCTTTAATGGGATGGAATCGATATTTTCGATAGGGGTGGAAACGATCTTTGGAGCCTGACTGCTACAGGCGCCTAATAGACTTACCAGGAGCACTAGAAATGTACCCCTTATTAACTGCTTGTTCATTTTAATTGAATATTTCATCGAATGTATAGATTTTATCAAGTCTTACCCCTTTTTCGGTATGTTTCAGGCTTATTATCTCGTTTTGCGCGTCGTGCTCCATAAAGAGATAAAAGTTTTCATCGGCCGCGGTTTCCAGGAATTGTTTCTTTTCCGGAAGGGTGAGCAAAGGCCGGGTATCATAACCCATCACATAGGGCAGCGGGATATGTCCCACCGTTGGAAGCAAATCGGCCATAAAAACCAGTTTCTTCCCTTTATAATCGATATGTGGGATCATTTGCTTATCGGTGTGTCCATCAACAAATAATACGCCAAAACCCAGTTCACTGCTATCCTGAAAGCTGCCGGCAGTAGTTTTATCAATAAATTCCAGCTGACCGCTTTCCTGCATAGGTAGAATGTTTTCCTTCAGAAAAGAAGCCTTTTCCCTGTCATTTGGATTGGTGGCCCATTCCCAGTGGTCTTTATTGCTCCAGAATTTTGCATTCTTAAAGGCCGGTTCATAACCGGTTCTGTCTTTGTTCCACTGAATACTTCCGCCGCAATGATCAAAATGAAGATGGGTCATGAATACATCGGTGATATCGTCACGGTGAAATCCGAGCTTTTTCAGGGATTTATCGATATTGTCATCACCCCACTGGTAATAGTAGCTGAAGAATTTCTCGCTTTGCTTGTCACCCATACCAGTGTCAATTAGAATAAGCCTGTTTCCATCCTCGATAAGCAGGCATCGGGCCGCAATATCGATCATATTATTCGAATCTGCCGGATTGGTCCTGTTCCAGAGACTTTTAGGTACAACGCCGAACATGGCGCCTCCATCGAGTTTAAAATTTCCGGCTTCAACAGGATATAATGTCATTATAAAATTTTTAAAAATTCCCCGCAAAATAGAAAATCCTGACCCCATTTCTAATTAATTTTCGTTCATTTAACAAGAAATGTGACGTAAATGGCTTCCTGCCGGAAGGCAATTGAATAAAACATTTTAATTATTTTTATCGAGTAAGCAAAAAGAGTATCCATGGTTGAATTAGCAGGAATAGTAATTTTAGGAATTTTAGCCCAGTGGGTGGCATGGCGGTTCAAGATACCTGCCATTTTACCCCTGATCCTGATTGGACTGGCTGTAGGTCCTATTTCCACATACTTTACAGAAGACGGTTCCAAGCTAATTGAACCTATCTGGGACGGTGATTCAGGATTGTTCCCTGGAGATAGTTTATTCTATTTTGTTTCCCTGGCAATTGGAATCATCCTTTTTGAAGGGGGGCTTACCTTGCGGAAGGGAGAGGTTCTCAATGTGGGTCCCGTAATTCTGAAATTGATCACGGTTGCTGTGATCATCACATTTTTCGGGGCAGGAATCGCAGCTCATTTCATTTTTGACCTTAGCTGGCAGATCAGTTTCCTGTTTGCAGCATTGATCATCGTAACAGGACCAACGGTTATTACTCCTATTCTGCGGAATATTCCATTAAAAAAGGACGTTTCGGCCATTCTCAAATGGGAAGGGATTCTGATAGATCCCATTGGTGCGCTGGTAGCGGTATTGATGTTCGAATTCATCAGTGCAGGAACGGGAACCGAATTTACCACTACTGCCCTTCTGGAATTTGGTAAAATTGTACTTTTTGGTTTCACTTTCGGGTTCACCTTCGCACATGCGCTTGCTTTTGCGATCAAGAAAAATGTAATTCCGCATTATCTTTTGAATGTGATGACCTTGGCCACGGTACTGGGAGTTTTCGTACTTGCCGATATGTTCGCCCACGAAAGCGGACTTTTAGCCGTAGTGGTGATGGGACTGGTAATGGGAAATATCAACCTGCCAAATCTTAAGGAACTGCTTTATTTCAAGGAATCGCTGAGTGTACTTTTAATTTCCATATTGTTCATCCTTCTTGCAGCCAATATCAATATGGAAGACCTGTTATTGGTTTATGATATTAAAGCTTTAATACTTTTTGGAGCCGTGGTGCTTGTAATAAGACCTCTGGGAGTTTTTATAAGCAGTATTGGTTCATCTTTAAAGGTGAACGAAAAACTTTTTATAAGTTGGGTTGGGCCAAGGGGTATCGTAGCTGCAGGTATCGCCTCGCTGTTTGGATTGGAGCTGGCCAGCCAGGGCGTTGAGGGTGCTGAATATATCACTCCGCTGGTGTTTATGATCGTGCTGGGAACTGTATTATTGAATGCAACCACTGCACGGTTATTTGCCCAGCTTGTAGGAGTGTTTCTGAAGAATTCTCAGGGAATTCTGATCATTGGAGCATCTACGATCTCAAGGCTTATAGGTTCCTATTTGAAAAAGAATAATCGTCATGTAGTGCTGGTAGATAGCAATGGTGCGAATATTCGGAAGGCACGAGAACTGGGGCTTGATGCCATTCAGGAAAATGTCTATTCAGACGATCTCATCAATAATATAGAGCTAAGCGATGTTGGGTACTTAATGGCAATGACGGGGAATACCGAAGTAAACCTGAATGCCATCGAAAAATTCAGAAAACATTTTGGTGAAAATGGCTCTTTCAGGGTGGTTTCTTCAGATGAAATGTATGATCCGGAAAACAATCCAAAGGAAGGCCTTTTCTCACAAACCGATGATTATATCAAGCTTACAAACCTGGCGCGAAAATATCCATCTATTCACGAGATCGAGCTGAATTCGAAAGAACATTATGAAGGCCTGATCGAAATCAGCAAGACCGATCCAGACATCATTCCCTTATTTGTAAAAGACAGGGAAGGTGAACTAAGCATTATTCCTTCCAACAGCATGGATGTGGAGATCGAGGAAGATTATATGTTAGTTTACCTGGGCAAACAAATCGAACAGGGAGATAGTAAGGAAAAGGAAAATATCGAGGAAAATATTCAGCAGGATTAGGCCTGTTCCTTCTCCATTTCGGAAATCACTTCGTCTGAAATTTCCAGGTTGTGATACACATTCTGAACGTCATCGTCGTCCTCGAATTTTTCTATCAAATTCAGGATCTTGATGGCATCCTCTACCGGTAATTCCAGGGTATTCAAAGGAATTCTCTGGACTTCTGAATTTTTGGGTTCTATATCCAGCTCTTCCAGTTTGGAAGACATCAGCCCAAAATCATTGAATTCGGTGTAAACGGTGATGTAATCTTCTTCTTTTTCAATTTTGGAAGCGCCGCCTTCGATTAATTCCAGTTCGAATTCCTCGAGGTCCATGTCGATCTTTTCCTTTTCCAGGACAAACACTCCTTTTTTATCGAACAGGAATTCCAGGGAACCGTTAGTCCCGAGGCTTCCGCCGTTCTTAGAGAAGATCGATCTTACCGAAGCCACCGTTCTATTGGTATTATCGGTCGTACATTCCACGAATATGGCGATCCCGTTGGGCCCATAACCTTCAAAGCTTACCGTTTCATAATTATCGGCATCTGCCCCACTGGCTTTTTTGATGGCACGTTCAATGGTATCCTTGGGCATATTCACACCCTTGGCATTCTGAATAGCATTTCTAAGGGCAGGATTGGCTTCGGGATCGGGTCCACCACCCTCTTTCACCGCCACGGTAATCTCCTTGATCGCCCTGGTGAATTGCTTGGCTCGTTTCTTATCCTGTGCTCCTTTTCGATGCTTGATATTCGCCCATTTGCTATGTCCGGCCATAAATTTAGTCTGTAGTCTTTAGTTATTAGTCGGTAGATGCTCTACCGATTATGATAAAAAATTTGAGATAATCACAAAGTTAATAAAATGTGTATACGAAGAAAATTTCATATTAACCATTAGAATACGAACTGATTAACCTAGTTTTATTGTGAAGAAACAGGAAAAATGGAAAAATTCAATTTTGAAGAATTAAAGGTTTATCAAAAATCATTAATTTTTGTTGATGAGATCTATGAACAAACCAAGAAATTTCCAAAAGAAGAGATCTACGGTTTAACCTCTCAATTCCGTCGAGCAGCCTCTTCTATTGCCCTGAATATTGCAGAAGGTGCAGGTAGCACTAATCCAGAGTTTCGTCGATTTCTTCAAATCGCCCTGAATTCTATTAAAGAATGTGTTGTGTGCACAGAAATTGCCAAAAGACAGAGCTTTTTGGATATTCAACAATATGAAAAAGCCAGAAAAGATCTTTCAGAATTATCGAAAATGGTGACTTCTCTGAAGAAATATCTTCAAGCTTAGGTCTAAAGACTACCGTCTACCGTCTGAAGACTAAATTAATCGTTCAGCTTAAGAACAGCCATAAACGCTTCCTGAGGTATCTCAACATTCCCTACCTGGCGCATACGTTTTTTACCCTTTTTCTGCTTTTCCAACAGCTTTCTCTTACGAGAAATATCACCACCATAACATTTAGCGGTAACGTCCTTACGCAGGGCTTTTACGGTCTCACGGGCGATGATCTTCGCGCCAATCGCGGCCTGGATTGGAATATCGAACTGCTGCCTTGGAATGAGTTCCTTCAGCTTTTCACACATTTTTTTACCGATATCATAGGCATTATCAACGTGTAAGAGGGCCGAAAGCGCATCCACTTTATTGGCGTTCAGCAGTACATCTACCTTTACCAGTTTGGAAACACGCATCCCGATAGGTGAATAATCGAATGAAGCATATCCGCGGGAAACGGTCTTCAGCCTGTCATAAAAATCGAATACGATCTCGGCAAGCGGCATGTCGAAAGTAAGTTCTACCCTTTCCGGAGTTAGATAAGTCTGGTTGGTGATCTCCCCGCGTTTTTCGATACAAAGAGACATCACTGGACCAACGAAATCGGCTTTGGTGATGATACTTGCTTTGATATAAGGTTCTTCAACTCGGTTAAGGGTAGAAGGTTCCGGAAGGTCTGATGGATTATTTACCAGGATCACCTCATCCGGATGCTTATTGGTATAGGCATGGTAAGACACGTTAGGTACCGTGGTGATCACAGTCATATCGAACTCTCGTTCCAGCCGTTCCTGGATGATCTCTAAATGAAGCATACCAAGGAATCCGCAACGGAATCCGAATCCAAGTGCGGCTGAACTTTCAGGTGTAAACACCAGGGAAGCATCATTTAATTGAAGCTTTTCCATCGAAGCTCTTAGCTCCTCGTAATCCTCAGTATCTACCGGGTAAATTCCAGCGAAAACCATGGGTTTAACGTCTTCGAAACCAGCAACAGCCTCAGTAGTTGGATTATCTGCCCCTGTAATGGTATCACCCACTTTCACTTCACGGGCATCCTTGATCCCGGTGATGAGGTAACCTACATCTCCGGTCTTTATTTCCTGCTTTGGAAGTTGCTTCAGTTTTAAAGTTCCAACCTCATCGGCGTAATAGTTCTTATTGGTATTGACGAACTTGATATGCTGCCCTTTTTTGATCGTTCCGTTAATCACCCTGAAAAAGGTTTCAACTCCACGAAATGGGTTATAAACCGAATCAAAAATAAGGGCTCTTAACGGAGCGTCTACTTTTCCGCTAGGCGCAGGAATACGGTTGATGATCGCATCCAGGATTTCCTTGATACCAAGTCCCGTTTTAGCACTGGCAGGTATCACATCTGAAGGATCACATCCAAGCAGGTCTACAATATCATCGGTCACTTCCTCAGGATTGGCGCTGGGAAGGTCTACTTTATTCAAAACAGGGATTATTTCCAGGTCGTTTTCCAGGGCCAGGTACAGGTTAGAGATTGTTTGAGCCTGTATACTTTGGGCCGCATCTACAACCAGTAGCGCACCTTCACAGGCCGCAATGGAGCGGGAAACTTCGTACGAAAAGTCAACGTGTCCGGGAGTGTCGATGAGGTTCAGGATATATTCTTCTCCCTCATGAACGTAATCCATTTGTATAGCGTGACTTTTTATGGTAATTCCTCGTTCTCGCTCAAGATCCATGCTATCCAGCAACTGTTCCTGTTTTTCACGCTCGGTCACTGCCCCGGTGAAGTCAAGAAGCCTGTCTGCCAGGGTACTTTTACCATGGTCTATATGTGCGATGATGCAAAAATTTCGAATATTCTTCATGTTCCGATCCTTCTCTATTGGTCGCAAAATTTTGCGACTAGTTTAGAATTACAAATATAATTGAATAAACACTCATACCTAATAATTTCTCTCTAGTGGAAGAATATAAAAACTTAAATACTTAATTAATTTTTTTAGTTAAGTAATTGTGAATAATTAAAAAATATTTATACTTTGTAGCAATGATTCTAATAGTTGTTTACCCTTATTAGAAGACTTAATCGCAAAAGATGAAAAAGTTAGTCCTTGCCATCGATATTGGTGGAACAAAGATCCATATCGGACACATCAATAAAGGAAAGATCCTAAAGGAGAAGATTTTCCCTACCAATTCTAAAGCTGCGGCTGAGGATATTATTCATAAGATCAAAACTCAAATCGAATCTTTTCAGGTAGATTTTGATGTGATCGCTATAGGCGTTCCGGGCCTGGTAGATGAAGAGAATGGGATCATCTATGATCTTAATAATATTCCATCATGGAAAGAAGTGCATCTTAAGGCCTTTTTGGAGAAGCATTTTGAGGTTCCGGTTTTGGTGACCAACGATGCCAATATGTTCGTGCTAGGGGAAAAATGCTTCGGAAAAGCCAGGAATTTTAAGAATTTTGTAGGGATTAGTATTGGTACAGGATTAGGAGCCGGAATTTTTATAGACAATAAATTATACGCTGGTAATTATTCAGCAGCCGGGGAATTGGGTAGTTTACCCTATAAAGATAAAACCATCGAAGATTATTGCAGCGGTAAATTCTTCCTTCAGCAATATAAGTTAAAAGGAAGCGAGGTTTATGAAATGGCATTAAAAGGGGATGAGAAGGCCTTAAAGATATTTGATGAATATGGCAGGCATCTCGGTGAAGCTATTAAAATGGTTCTGTTTCTTCTTTCGCCCCAGGCCATCTTTTTAGGAGGCTCGGTAAGTAAATCTTATAAATATTTTGAAAAAGCTCTGAAAGATTCCTTAGCTTCATTCCCGTTTTCAAGAGTGCTGAAAGATTTAGTAATTGAGACTTCCGATATTTCGAAAGTTGCGATGTACGGAGCGGCGGCACTTGTAGAAACTAAGCTTATGGACACCAAAGAACTTTCTAAACCACAGGATATTCACATAAAAAAACAAGCGTGAGCACAACCTACACTTCTCAAGTAAAAACTTCAAATACCAATCGCTCCATCATTATAATAGGAGCGCTGTTCTTTATTTTTGGATTCGTCACCTGGCTGAATTCACTTTTGATTCCTTACCTGGAGATCGCCTGTGAACTCACTAAATTTCAATCTTATTTTGTAACCTTCGCATTCTACATCGCATACGTGGTGATGGCTCCGGTATCAGCCAGAACCCTTAACTGGCTTGGCTTTAAAAAAGGAATGTCGGTCGCGCTTTTGATCATGGCGGTGGGAGCCTTAGTATTTATTCCAGCGGCCATGACCCGAACCTATTTCTTATTCCTTTCGGGTCTTTTCATCATGGGTAGCGGACTGGCAATTCTGCAAACGGCCGCCAATCCGTATGTTACCATTATTGGCCCTGCTGAAAGTGCCGCGAAGAGGATCAGTATTATGGGGATCTGCAACAAACTGGCAGGGGCGATCGCACCAATTTTGATTGGTCTGTTTCTTCAGCTTGAGAAGGCCGATGAGCTAAGATCTGAGATCGCCAGCCTTTCTGCCGCCGAACTTAATTCTGAATTAAATGCCATGGCCATGCGCGTAATTCCCCCGTATATCGGGATCATCGCAGTGCTATTGTTGCTGGCCTTATGGGTATATAAATCGGCTTTACCTGAAGTTGATAATGAAGAAGAGGAGGGAGAAGTAGTAGCGGGACAACCGGTGGTCAAAAAAACCGTTTTCGATTATCCACACGTTATACTTGGTGTGATTTCACTTTTTCTATATGTTGGAGTAGAAGTGATCGCTGCCGATACCATTATTAGTTACGGGGCTTCACAGGGAATAGCTCTAACCACCGCGAAGTACTTTGCCACTGCGACCATGATCGCCATGGTGGTAGGTTATATAATCGGGATCATCAGCATCCCGAAGATCATTAGTCAGGAAGGAGCATTAAAAGTTTCAGCAGTGCTGGGTGTGGTATTCGCACTTGCGGCGATCTTCCTGGACGGTTATGTTTCGCTTGCCTGCATAGCCTTGCTCGGACTTGCAAATTCCTTGATGTGGCCCGCTATATGGCCATTATCGCTGGCCGGAGTTGGAAAATTCACCAAGGAAGCATCTTCCTTACTGGTAATGGGAATCGCCGGTGGAGCAATAATTCCCCTCATCTACGGTGCACTTGCCGAATCATGGACACCTCAACAGGCTTACTGGCTACTAATTCCCTGTTACCTGTTCATTTTATATTTTGCGGTAGCCGGGCATAAAATCAGAAAATAATGAGACCTTATGTATTAGCCGAAAATAACTGGAGAAGTGTTAAGGATGAAGAAATTGAAGTAGCCGTCCTTACCTGGGGCGCTACCGAGGCGCATAATTATCATTTGCCTTATGGCACCGATAATTACCAGATAGAGGCTATAGCGGCAGAAGCGGTTAAAATAGCATATGGACAGGGAGCGAAGGTAAAATTGCTTCCAAATATTCCTTTTGGCGTGAATACCGGCCAGGCCGATATCAAACTCGATATCAACTTACTTCCAAGCACCCAGCTGGCAATTCTTTCAGACATTATTGAGGTGCTTAACCGCCAGGGGATTTATAAGTTCATACTGCTTAACGGGCATGGAGGAAATATCTTTAAACCCATTCTAAGGGAAATCGGTTATAAATTTCCTAAGATGTTCCTGCTTACTTCCGATTTCTTCAAGTTTTCAGAAAAACCAGACTTTTTTGAAGAAGAGGGCGATCATGCCGATGAAATGGAAACCAGCCTTATGTTGCATTTAAGACCCGACCTGGTTTCAGATCTTGATCAAACCGGGGAAGGAAAGGAAAAAAAATCGAGGATAACCGGGATCAGGGAAGGCTGGGCCTGGGCTGAGAGGGAATGGTCTATGGTTACTGAAGATACCGGGATTGGGAATCCAAAGAAAGCTACGCCGGAAAAAGGTGAGGGCTTTTTTAAAGTTGTTTCTAAAAAACTGTCAGAACTAATAATAGAAGTTTCTGAGATTAATATTGATGAGCGATATGAAAAATAATTTTTAGTTCAGTCTCATCTCCAAAACTTTCACAAATGAAAAGATCCACACAAATTTCAGTTTGCCTGCTAATGACCTTGATCATGAGCTTTTCGGTTTCAGCTATGCAAAAATCTGAAGACGATTCGGCTTCAAAAGATAAACCGGCCATCATTCCCTTGCCTCAGGAGGTAAAATGGGCTGAGGGAACTTACCAGCTTCCTGAGAATAATAGCATTTGTTTTAACCAGGCAGCGAAGAATTCTACTAAATGGGTTCAGAAATTAGTGGAGGCTTCTGGTAAGACGGTCAGCTTAAAACAAGGTGAAAATTGCGGAAACTGGCAGCTTCAGGTAGATCCCGCCTTAAGGGACCAACTTGGAGAAGAAGGTTACCAGTTAAAGATTAGTTCATCTGGTATCAACATCAAGAGCGCTACCGAAGCCGGTATGTTCTATGGAATTCAAACCTTACGCCAATTCTTTCCGGCAAGAATCGAAAGCGGAGCAACTTTTACTGAAATAGCGCTCAAGAATGTGGAAATTACCGATAAGCCTTCATTTTCCTGGAGAGGAAGCATGCTGGATATCGCCCGTAGTTTTCTTTCCAAGGAATATATCAAGGATCATATAGACCGGATGGCTCTTTATAAAATGAATCGTTTGCACCTGCATTTAACCGATGACCAGGGATGGAGGATCGAGTTCAAAAAATATCCTAAACTTACCGAAATAGGAGGTAAGAGCGCTGTAAAAAATGGGAGATCTGGCTATTTGACCCAGGAGGAATACAAGGAACTTCAAAAATATGCCGCTGAAAGGAATATCGTGATCATCCCGGAAATCGATATGCCCGGCCATGTATATGCCGCACTTGCCTCGTATCCCGAGTTGAATTGTGAAAACAATAAGAACATCGAACCAAAACGTGCAACTCCGCCAGAACTCTATGACGGTTATAATGTGGGCTGGACAAGACTTTGCCTGGAAGATGAGAAAACCTACGATTTTGTAGATGATATTATCAAGGAATTGGCGAATATTACCACCGGAAAATGGATACATATAGGAGGGGACGAGATCGAAGACCCTCTATATGAAGAATTCATTGAAAAAGCTGCGGGCATAGTAAGTAAATACGGGAAAACGCCTATAGGCTGGGAAGAAAGCGCCAAGGCAGAACTTAGCGATAACTTTATAGTTCAGCGATGGACTGGCGAAATAAATATTGCCGAGGATCAGAAAATTATCGATTCCTTCTGTAAATTTTTCTACCTGGATCATGGAAATGTTCTGGACCAGGAGAATACCTATAAATGGTGTAATCCAGACGGGATCAGCCTGGAAAAGGTATATAGTTATAAACCGGTTGACGATCGGGTAATAGGTATCGAAGCGCCTGTATGGAGCGAGCTGGTGATCAGTGACGATCGTGCAGATGACAGGCTCTGGCCACGGAGCATCGCGGTTGCTGAAGTCGCATGGACCAGTACCGAAAAAAGGCAGTTTCAGGATTTTACCGAAAGGTTGGCTGAACATGGCCTGAGACTGGATGAGCTTGAAATCAAATATTTCAGGAGTCCTGAAGTTAAATGGAATAGCACTGGAGAAAAAGGAATATTCTCTGAAAAACTTTCAAATTAAATAATGAATAAAAAGAACCCGGATACCGAAAAAGTTTCCAATTATGATCATCTGGAAAAGATGAACACCCTAGAACTGCTAAGCAATATTAACAGGGAGGATCAAAGCGTCGCCGCCAATATCAATAAGCAGATCCCGGCTATAGAAAAACTGGTAGATATAATTGTGCCGAAGATCGAAGCTGGAGGACGCCTGTTTTACATAGGGGCGGGCACGAGCGGTAGACTTGGCGTGCTGGATGCTTCAGAAATTCCTCCAACATTCGGGGTGAGTCCGGGAATCGTGATTGGTCTTATTGCCGGGGGCGATACAGCTTTAAGAAATGCGGTTGAGAATGCCGAGGACGATACCCGGCAAGCCTGGAAAGACCTCAAGGCCTATGATATTTCAAAAAATGATGTAGTAATAGGTATCGCTGCATCAGGCACTACTCCATATGTAATTGGGGGGATAAAAGATTGCCGGGAAAAGGGAATTGCCACCGGTTGTATTACCTGTAGTTCGGGAAGTCCGCTCGCAGAAGCTTCAGAATATCCTATCGAAGTGGTGACCGGCCCCGAATTCGTCACCGGCAGCACGCGAATGAAAGCCGGTACGGCTCAAAAAATGGTATTGAACATGATCTCTACTTCGGTCATGATCAAATTAGGCCGCGTTAAGGGAAATAAGATGGTAGATATGCAGCTTTCTAACATCAAACTGGTTGGAAGAGGCACCAGAATGATCATGGAAGAGCTCCATATTCCCGAAAATGAGGCAAGAAAACTTCTAAAAGAGCATGGCAGTGTTCGAAAAGCCATCGACTACTACAAAGAAAACTAGGTAATTAGCTGATTTTCAAAATTACTTCTTCAAAAAATTTTATTAAGTCTGATTATTTTATTTAAAAAAGGCGAAATAATTTTACATTATTTAAGATAATTATATATTTATAACATAAATTTTATAATTATTTAGACCCTTTTACCTAACAATCCAATTAATCAGATTTTAATTATGAAAAAAACCCTAAAAGTAATTTCATTTCTGATATTTCTTATTCCCCTGAGCGGTTGGGCTCAGGAACGGGAAATTTCAGGAGATGTATTCGATCAAAATGGTGTTCCCCTGCCAGGAGTGAATGTAATTGTACAGAATACCTCGAATGGAACCATCACAGATTTTGACGGGCACTTTACGATTAGTGTTCCAGATGATGAAAATACCACTATCGAATTTTCGTCACTGGGTTTTAAAACTCAAACCATTACGATTGGTAACCAGACCCAGTTCAACATAACCCTTCAGGAAGACGCTCAAAGTCTGGATGAGGTGGTTGTAGTAGGTTATGGTAACCAGAAAAGAAGAAACCTTACCGGAGCGGTAGCAACTATCGATACCGAAATTCTGGAATCTAGACCAATTACCGATGTGGCACGTGGTCTTCAGGGAACCAGCCCTGGATTAACCATCACCGCTCCTTCAGGACAAATTGGTGAAAATCCTACGATCAGCCTTCGTGGAAGCGTTGGTTCTTTAGGTGCAGGAGGTGGTTCACAGCCGCTTATCCTGGTAGATAACGTTGAGATTACCGATCTGCAAACTCTTAACCCGGAAGATATCGAAAGTATTTCGGTTCTTAAGGATGCTGCTTCGACTTCTATTTATGGAGCACGTGCTGCATGGGGGGTTATCTTAATCACCACAAAGGGTGGTAGAAAAAATCAATTGCCTAGCGTAACTTACTCGAATAACTTCTCATGGGCAACACCTACTGTTTTGCCTAAGATCGCTCCGGCTGCTGAAGGTGCTGAAATGTCTTTCGCTGCCGTAAACCGAAGAATCCCTTCTCTGGATGCTTACGGAGTATTGGGAATGTACCTTGACCAGACCGCCATTGAAAGAATGCGCGAATGGGAAGAATTATATGGAGGCCAGGATCTTGGAATGGAAATGGTTGAAGGAAGAGATTTTGAAATTCGTGACGGAAGATTGTTCTTCTATCGTTCCTGGGATCCGCGAGAACTTTTTATCAAAGACTGGGCTCCTCAACAAAAGCACGACCTTTCGGTAAGCGGTGGATCAGAAAACACGAATTATTATTTAGGTCTTGGTTATCTTAACCAGGGCGGGGTTTATAAAACCAATCCTGATGAATTTGAAAGATATAACCTGAACCTGTCACTTTCTACAAAAGTAACAGACTGGTTCGAGGCTAGAGCTAAAATATTACATAGTAATAGTCTAAAGACAGAGCCTTTCAAATTTGGTTCAGCTACTTATGATGCCTGGTATTATGTAACAAGATGGCCGGCTTTCTATCCTTATGGAACCCTCGACGGAAAACCTTTCCGTAGCCATATTACTGAAGTAGAGCAGGCAAAAATGAACGAGATCACCAATTCGTTGTCTCGTGCCAACCTTGGAGCAACACTTACTCCGCTTGATGAACTTACCATTAACTTCGATTATACGCATGACAGGGTAGAGGGCCATGAGCACCAAACCGGTGGAACCCTTTATGCTTATAACTTCTGGGCACAGGGAGCTGACTTCTCATACGTGCCTTACAGCAGTGCTGCTTATGATAGAGCTCAGTACAATTCTAACTGGAGTCGAAGAAATACAGCTAAGGTCTTTGGAGTTTATGAAGATGAATTTGGAGATCACGGTTTAAAATTCACTGTTGGAGGTGACCTGGAAGAATATGAGTACTGGTTCCATTATTCACAACGCCGCCAGTTGCTTAATCCCGATCAGGGAGAATTATCACTTGCAACCGGGGATCAGTTCGTAGGAGGGGACAGAGATCGCTGGACCACTCTTGGAGCCTTTGGTCGAATCAACTATTCTTATAAAGATAAGTTCCTCTTGGAACTTAACGGAAGATACGATGGAGCGTCCAGGCTTTCTCCAGAAGAAAAATGGGCATTCTTCCCATCGGCTTCTGTTGGTTATATAGTAACTCAGGAAGACTTTTTGGATGATTCAGATGTACTTTCATTCCTGAAACTTAGAGCTTCCTACGGTTCTGTAGGAAACCAGGATGCCAGTATTGGCAATATTTACCGAATCATGCCTTCTTATGGATCAGACTGGTTGATAAACGGGCAGGAGCAGGTAACCGTAGGTACGCCCGGAGCGCTTCCAAGCTCACTTACCTGGGAAACCGTTACCACCCTTGACCTTGGTCTTGACGCGAGATTCTTCGATAATAAACTGGGACTTACCTTCGACTGGTATGAAAGAACCGTTTCAGACATGCACAGTGCAGGTATAACTCTCCCAAGTACTTTTGGTACTTCGGCAACCCGAAGAAACTATGGAGAATTGCAAACTAAAGGTTGGGAACTTGCTTTAGATTATAATCATGAATTCAGCAATGGCTTCAACCTGAATGCTACTGCCTATGTTTCAGATTACAGGGAAAAAGTTACCAAATTTGCCAATGCAACCAGGGGTATTCCAAATCCTATTGCTGCAATTAACGGAACTTACTATGAAGGCATGTACCTTGGAGAGATCTGGGGTTATGAAACCGATCGCCTGTTCACAGAAGATGATTTCAATGCTGATGGTTCTTATGCCGATGGGGTTGCGAATCAGGATATTTTTGAAACCAATGGCTGGTTCAACTATGGGCCTGGTGATGTAAAGTACAAAGACCTTAATGGTGATGGAGTGATTGACTTTGGAGATAATACAGTTGATAATCCAGGAGATAGAAAAGTTATTGGAAACTCTACTCCAAGATACCAGTATGGATTCACACTTGGAGCAAACTGGCTTGGATTTGACCTGAGCATCTTTATGCAGGGTGTTGGTAAGCGAGACATGTGGGCAAATGGACCCGTATTTATTCCTGGTTATCGATATGCCGAAGGCTGGTATGAGCACCAGCTGGATTACTGGACGCCAGACAATCCAGATGCGTTCTACCCACGACCAAACGACCAGCAGAACTCGAACAACGCGATGAACTTCCTGCCTCAGTCGAGATACCTTCTGGACATGTCTTACCTGAGAATGAAGAACCTGACTTTTGGATATTCTATCCCAAAAAACCTGATCGAAAAAGTAAATATCGACCGGTTTAGAGTTTATTTTAGTGGGGAAAATGTATTTGAATTTACAAATACCGATTTCCCAATCGACCCTGAGATCGATTATACCAATGCAGGACTTAATGACACGAATACCTTCGGAAGGGTGTATCCATTCAGAAGAACATTTTCGTTAGGATTACAATTAACTTTATAAAATTCAGAAGCAATGAACATACGTAGATTACCAATTTATATACTTATTGCTTTCGCAATATTCGGTTGTGAGAAGGATTTCCTCGAGGTCCCGCCAAAGGACCAGTTAACAGATGAAACCTTCTGGAGCAGTGAAGCCAACGTAAGAACCTTTTCTTACGGATTTTACCAGGATTATTTTGTGGGATATGGTGAAAGTTTTTCATGGGGTGACTATTTCTCAGGGCAGGCGCTTAATGATGATTTTGCACCTACCAACCCGCCACGATTTACTCAACAGGTACCAACCTCGGGAGGAGGATGGACGTTTGCCTGGGTGAGAAAGGCCAACATTTTTATAGATCGTGTAGCTACCGTTCCTATGGAGCAGGAGGCAATAGACCACTGGACAGGAGTGGGAAGATTCTTTAGAGGACTGGAATATCATGACCTGGTGAAGAGTTTTGGCGATGTGCCATATTACGATCAGGAACTGGAAGAAGACGATAACGAAATGCTATACAAAAGCAGGGATGATCGTACTTTCGTTATGGATAAAGTACTGGAAGATTTCGAGTTCGCCGCTGCCAACGTTCGTGAAGATGTTTCTAACGAAGGTCAGGAAGTAGACCGTAGTGTCGTATTGGCGTATATGTCCAGGGTTTTCCTTTTTGAAGGAACCTGGCAGAAATACCATGAGAATAATACCGAGAAAGCCAGAGAATACCTCGAAGCCGCAAAATGGGCTGCACAGGAAGTGATCAATTCTGGTCAGTTTTCACTTGGTAATTACCGGGAGGTGTTCAATTCATTGAGTCTTTCTTCAAATCCTGAAGTGATTCTATTCAGAGAATACGAAGAAGGGGTATTGACTCACGCTTTGAACAGTTACAATAACAAGGAACCTCAAACTGGACCTTCTAAAGATGCAATTGAGAGCTACCTTGCCTCAGATGGTCTTCCAATCGCTCTTTCTACCGTGTATCAGGGTGATAAGGGGATTGAAAATGTAATGGCAAACAGAGACGGAAGGATTTACGAAACCTTTGTTTCAGATGAATTGAGGATAAATGGGATCGATTTCAATTTTTCGACCACTGGTTATGCAACTCATAAATTCCTGAACGAAGAGATCAAGGATGATCCTATTGGAAGTTCAAATTTGAACCCAACCGATGCACCGATTATTCGCTATGGTGAGGTGCTGGTAAATTATGCTGAAGCTGCTACTGAACTGGCCACCGTTGGAGGTCCGGCGCTTACCCAGGCAGATTTGGATCAGTCAATCAACGTGTTGAGAAGTCGTCCTGGAGTGGATCTGCCTGCTCTTGAAGTAGTGGGAGGTCAGCCAGCCGTTAACGGAATGACTTACGATGACCCGGCAAGAGATCCAGATGTTTCGGCTCTTATCTGGGAAATAAGAAGAGAGCGCAGAACCGAGTTAATGATGGAAGGCTTCAGACTGGAAGATCTGAGAAGATGGAGAAAATTAGAATATACCGATATGATAGAATATCCGGATATCAATAGAGGAGCATGGATCGTAAAAGCCGACTATCCAGATGCGAATCTTGAGAACCTGGTACTAACTGAAGGAGATGAAGGATATATAATTCCTGCTTCAGCCGCTGAATCGTTGAGGACCTTCGACGATCCAAGGGTTTATCTGCAGCCAATTCCATTGGATCAGATAACGCTTTACAGCAACAACGGCGCACAGCTTGAACAAAATCCTGGATGGTAATAGGTAAATTTGAATTAGTTAAGTCCTTCTTGGGTATTTCCCTTGAAGGACTTACTTTTTTACAATAGTTTTAAAAAATGAACATGCAGAAAGCAATTTTAGTATTGGCCTTGGTATTCCTGTATGCTTGCGGCGGAAGCAAGCAAACAACTCAGCCATCACCGCAACCTGTTGAGGAAAAAGAGAGTCTTCCAGAAGAGCCAGTGGCTCCTGAATTAGAAGAAGTTCCTGAAAAAGCCGAAGAAAAAGAAGAACGACCTTTCATAACCCCACCGCCTCTTGATATTTATGAATTCCGGGCGGCCTGGGTGGCCACTGTGGCGAATATCAACTGGCCCAGCAAAGCGGGATTATCCACTTCGCAGCAGCAACAGGAAGCCCTTAAATTGCTGGATTTTCTGAAAGATCATCATTACAATGCCGTGATCTTCCAGGTGCGTCCACAGGCCGATGCGCTTTACGACAGCGAGCTTGAACCCTGGTCATATTTTCTTACCGGGAAGCAAGGACAGGCCCCTAACCCGTATTATGATCCTTTGAAATTCTGGATAGAGGCGGCTCATGAGCGTGGACTCGAACTGCATGTATGGCTGAATCCATATCGCGCACATCACACCACAGGCAGGGAGATCACTGAAGCTTCTGTGATCAAACAAAAGCCTGGTCTGGCAGTAAAGCTGGACAACGGGATGTGGTGGCTGGACCCAGCAAGACAGGAAACCCAGGATCATTCGGCGGCCGTGGTTATGGACATTGTGAAGAGATATGATATTGATGGGGTTCATTTTGACGATTACTTCTATCCCTATGATTCCTACAATAATGGTAAGGATTTTCCAGATTCTGCCACCTGGGATGCCTATGTAAGTAGTGGTGGGGACTTAACCCGACCAGACTGGAGAAGGGAGCAGGTAAACCGTTTTATCCAGCGTATTTATTCTGAAATCAAAGCTGAAAAGCCTTATGTCAAATTCGGGTTAAGCCCCTTTGGAATATGGAAACCAGGCTATCCGCAATCGGTTACCGGTTATAATCAATACGAAAAACTCTATGCCGACGCCAAACTGTGGCTTAACGAAGGTTGGATAGATTATTTCACTCCGCAGCTTTACTGGAAGATCAACCAGTATGGACAAAGTTTTCCGGAACTTCTGGGCTGGTGGGAAAGTGAAAATACCATGGGAAGACACTTATGGCCTGGAATAAATGTGGGGCTTGGCGGCGATTCAAAAAATGTGGATGAGACCATTAACCAGATCATGATCACCCGCGGGATGCTTCCTGAAAGTCCGGGAACGGTTCACTGGAGCATCGGTCCGCTAGTGCAGCACGATTCCTTAGCAACTGCTATAAAAGAAGGTCCGTATAAAAAACCAGGTCTGGTACCCGCCAGTCCGTGGCTGGATGACGAACCACCTGCTACGCCAGATGTTTCAACAGAGATTAGAGGCGAACGAATTGGAATTAACTGGACTTACCCTGAATATGCTGAAAAAGCTGATAAATGGGTCCTGTATTTTCGCTATGAAGGCGGAAACTGGGATTACAGGATCTTCGGCGGTGACAAACGAAATTTTGAAATGCAGTATATCGTAGGAGACAAAAAACGAAAACTGCAGGAGATAGGAATTACCGCTGTTGACCGGTTAGGTAATCAGAGCGAATTCAGAAATATTTCGATCAGAAAATAGCGCAGCATGAGTCCTATCCTGGTTTTCAGTATTATCGTTGGTTATTTCCTGGTGTTATTGGGAATTAGTTATTTCACTTCCGGAAATAATGATAATGAGACTTTTTTTACCGCGAACAGGCAATCCCCGTGGTTTCTGGTCGCTTTTGGAATGGTTGGAGCCAGTCTTTCCGGCGTTACTTTTATTTCGGTGCCCGGGGAAGTTGGGAATACCAACTGGACCTACCTGCAGTTCGTGATGGGAAATATGGTGGGCTATGCCGTGATCGCGCTAGTCCTGATCCCATTATTTTACAGGCTGAATCTTATTTCGATCTACGAATACCTCAAAGATCGTTTCGGGATAAAATCCTATTTGACGGGAGCTTCCTTTTTCCTGGTTTCTCAAACCATTGGGGCATCATTTCGATTATTCCTTGCAGCACTTGTTCTGCAACTGGCATTTTTTGATGCCTTCGGAATTCCATTTTATATAACAGTTCTGGTCACCATCATTCTTATCTGGTTATATACCTTCAGGGGTGGGATCAAAACCATTGTTTGGACCGATACCCTGCAAACCAGTTTCCTGTTGCTGGCGGTGGTCATCAGTATTTTTGTAATAATCGACCAAATGGGACTGAAAGCGGGAGAAGTTTTCAGCGTGGTGGGTAAAAGTGAGCTTTCCACGATCTTTGACTGGAACTGGAGATCAGACCGTAATTTCTTTAAAACTTTCCTTGCCGGGATCTTTATCACCATCGCGATGAACGGGCTGGACCAGAACGTGATGCAGAAGAACCTAACCTGTAAAAATAAAGGAGATGCCCAGAAGAACATTTTCTGGTTTTCGATCACCTTCTTTTTCTCTACCTTATTGTTTCTTGCTTTGGGAGTTCTGTTATATAAATATGCGGTAGACCAGCAGGTGCTGCTTCCCGAAAGAAGCGATGAGGTATATCCATTTCTGGCTCTGAACGAATTTGGAACCATTGCCGGAATCGTATTTTTACTGGGAATCGTGGCCGCGGCCTTTTCCAGCGCCGATTCGGCCTTAACTGCCCTTACTACCTCATTCTGTGTAGATATACTCGATCTTCAAAAAAGCAAAAGAGACCAGAAAACAACCAGGATGCTGGTGCACATTGGCTTTACAATTATCATGTTCCTGGTCATCATCATCTTTAATGCGATCAACGATACCAGCGTGGTAAGCGCAGTATTCAAAGTAGCCGGCTTTACCTACGGGCCCTTATTGGGGCTTTTTGCCTTTGGTTTGCTGAATAGTCGCAGCGTTAAAGACAGGTTTGTGCCAATCGTTTGCGTACTTTCACCCATTCTTTCGTTCATACTCGATTCGAATTCGGTAGAATGGTTTTTCGGTTACAAGTTTGGTTTTGAGATCTTACTGGTGAATGCAGCCATCACGTTTTTAGGTCTGTTATTGATTTCCCGAAGTTCAACGATTAAAAATTAAGGTCTATGGAATTCAAATATCATTCATACAACCTGGAGCTGAAACATACCTTTACCATCAGTTATGGTTCAAGAGATTTTCAGCCTTCTTTGATCCTTGAGTTGATTCATGATGGGTTTCATGGCTTTGGAGAAGCTGCCGCTACCAGTTATTATGGAGTAAGCGTTGAAAAAATGATCGATTCCATCAAATCTGTTGAAAAGATCGTTTCAGAAAATATCGAGAAAACCCCTGAAGAGATCTGGGAGATCTGTCGGCCCTATCTTTCGGCCAGCAGTTTTGCCCATTGTGCACTGGATATCGCTTTGCATGACCTGTACGCACGACGAAAAGGACAACCTTTATATAAATTATGGGGCCTGGAAAAGAAGAATCTTCCGCTTACCAGTTATACCATTGGAATGGACAGCGTTGAGAAAATGGCCAAAAAGATCGAGGAGTTCCCGTGGCCGGTGTATAAGATCAAGCTTGGAACAGAAAATGACCTGGAGATCGTGAAGGAACTGAGGAAGCATACCGATGCGGTTTTCCGGCTGGATGCCAATGCGGCATGGAGTGCGAATCAGGCCATCGAATACAGCCATGAGCTGAAGGATCTCGGGGTTGAATTCCTGGAACAGCCGTTGAAGCCTGATGACAAAGAGGGAATGAAGAAAGTTTTTGAAAGATCAGCCCTTCCGGTGATCGCAGATGAAAGTTGTATTGCTGAAGGTGATGTTGAAAATTGTTTTCCTTATTTTCACGGCGTAAATATTAAGCTTACCAAATGTGGCGGGCTCACCCCCGCAAGGCGAATGATCGCTAAAGCCCGTAAGCTTGGGATGAAAGTGATGGTGGGTTGTATGACCGAATCCAGTGTGGGAGTTTCCGCAGTTGCCCAACTGCTGCCTTTGCTTGATTATGTGGATATGGACGGCCCTTTGTTGCTGAAACATGATATAGCAGAGGGTGTGAAAATTGAAAATGGTAAAATTAGCTATGCCAATCGTAACGGAACCGGCGTAGAATTGAATAACTAAAACTGAAGTAAAAACTATGAAAATAAAGAACGGAATTTTCCTATTAGGCCTGTTGCTGGCTTTTGCTTCCTGTGAAGAAAAAACCGAAGCCCGGTCTACTGAAACCATTGATGAAGAGATCGCTGAGGTAAGAGAAAATTACGCACCAGATGCACGTGTAGCATTATTCGATATCGAGGCGAACAGGGCAGGGGATGCTTATGTTTTAAAGGGAGAGTCTAATCTGCCCGATGCGGTGGCCAGTCTTAAAAAGAAACTGGAAGAAGAAAATATTAGTTATACAGATAGCATTCAGATGCTGCCTGATGAAAAAGGCCTGGAAAGTAAGACCTGGGGAGTGGTGCCTATTTCGGTGGCTAACCTGCGAGACGAACCAAAACATTCAGCGCAGCTGGTTACCCAGGCAACTCTTGGTATGCCTTTAAAAGTCCTGAAAAAAACCGATAGCTGGTATTATGTTCAAACACCTGATGGCTACCTGGCCTGGGTGGATTATGGAGGGATCGTAAGTATGTCTAAATCTGAATTCGATACCTGGAAAGCTTCAGAAAAAGTGATCTTTACCGAAACCTTTGGTGCTTCTTACCAAAAAGCTGATAAAGCTTCGGCAGTCGCAGGTGATCTTGTAGCTGGAAATATTCTCGAGTTAACCACTGCTGAAGGCGATTTCTATGAGGTAAAATATCCGAATGGAAAAAAGGCCTATATCGAGCGCTCTAATGCCATGCCTTACAGTGAATGGCTATCTGGGCTGGACCAGGATCGGGAAAGCCTTGTAAGCACCTCAAAAGAGCTCATGGGACTTCCATATCTCTGGGGAGGAACTTCAAGCAAGGGGGTAGATTGCAGCGGATTCACCAAAACGGTTTATTTCCTGAACGGATTCGTTCTGCCAAGAGATGCTTCCCAGCAGGTGCATGCCGGGAAACTGGTAGATACCACTAAAAATTTCGAAAATCTTATTCCCGGAGATCTGTTGTTCTTCGGAAGAAAGGCAACCGACTCTACTTCAGAAAGAGTGGTTCACGTAGGCATGTGGATTGGTGATAACAAGTTCATACATTCCATGGGAGAAGTTCATATTAGCAACTTTGATACAACAGCTACCGATTTTGACGATTACAATTATGGGCGCTACCTGCGAACCAAGCGGGTGCTGAACGAGGAAAAAGAGAAAATGATCAATCTTAAGGACAGTTCGCTGTTCACCCAGTAATTCTTTGTTCACCCAGAAAAAGAAAAAAGACCCGGATTTTCCGGGTCTTTTCATTTAAACAAACTAAACAAACTATATAAAAGTAAACTAAACAAATGCATAATTACTTCTCTTCCAGCATCACGATCTTTCCATCCATGGTCGCCGCCAGTAATCTTCCTCCTTTTATAACATTCACAGTATTCACCATGGAATTATCGATCTTGAACTTCCAGACTAACACCTGTTTATCTGGATCTACTGAAAATACTACGCCGTTTCTTCCTCCGAAATAAAGATTCCCATCTTTTTCAAGTAGCATGGATGGTACATGGTCATATCCATATTTCAGATCCACTTTCCAGGCTAAGGAAGATTTCTCAGCAGCCGGGTTGAAAGCAACCAGGGTATCGTTCATCGTTTTGGCAAACAATTTCTTTCCATCTTCAGCAACACCCAGGGATTCCCTTACGGTAACTTCATTGGAACGCCATTCTGTTTCTCCGGTTTTACTGTTAATGGAAGTGATATACCTGTCCGGTGCAACTATATAAACCGAATTACCCACCGCGACAGGGATCACCATGGCAGGCGAGAACATTCGGTTAGCAGAACCATTGTTCCATTTCCATTTCAGGTTGCCTGTTTTCAGGTCCAGTGCATACAGGTTCTTATCCCATGCCCCGAAAATGATCTTATCCTGATGTATCAAGGCTTTGCTTACAACAGGACCCTCAAGCCCTGAAAAAGCCCAGACCTGTTCTCCGCTTTCAGCATTTAATGCTCTGAAGTTTCCATCGCTGCCTCCTATATAAACGATTCCGTCTTTCACGATAGGGGAACCCAGCACCGAAGCTTCTGTTTTGAATTTCCAGATCAATTCACCAGTTTTTGCATTCAGGCTATAGATATGTCCGTCTCCCGAGCCAAAAATGACCGAATTTCGATAGTTCGCAGGTGATGAAAAAATCCCACCTTCCGTATCAAAAATCCATACTTTTTTTCCGCTGTTTTCATCAAGGGCTTCAACCTTGCCAATGCTGTTTCCGAAAATGACCTTCCCGTTATTCATCGTTGGAGTGGAGATCACATTGGCATCTGAGTGATGTTCCCATTTTTTTTGAACCTGCGGAAAGGAATCGTTTATATTATAGGTGGGCCGTTCGTAGGTAACATCGGTATCGAAATCTCTATTGAAAAGTTCCACTTCGGTCCAGATATTCGTGGTATCGGTATCCGGACGCCTCGCGTGTATTTTGGCTTTATTTTGATCGATCTCGATAATGTTATAAGCTCCGGTCTCTTCTTCGGCTCTTAAACTGGAGCGCCCCATGATGCCAGGGATCCCTTCAAAATCCATTAACTTGTTGCGGTGGCCGTGACCACAAAGCGCCAGTTGTATATTATAATCCTTCAGTCTTTCGGTGATCTCGAACCAGTTGTCCAGGCTGTTATCCAGCGGATAATGATTCACAAAAATAACTGGCTGATTCTTCGGTGTCTCTTTCAGAATTTTATCCAGCCAGACGATAGCGTCTCTAGGAATATGCCCGTCAGACATTCTTACATATGGCCCGGACGCGCAACCAATGAACTTGATGCCTTCATGCTCAAAACTGAACTTATCGTAACCAAATTCCTTGATAAAACTAACTCCTCCGGATTCTGACCATCCCGTATCATGGTTCCCCGGAACCACGTAATAAGGAATGTTTAAATTTTCTAAAACTTCATGGGCCTTTGAAATTTCCTCGTCGGTTCCCATTTCGGTAATGTCGCCTGTGATGATCACAAAATCCAGGCTGTCCAGCGAATTGATATCGTTAACTACCCTTTCCAGGTCTTCCTCAGCCGTGCTGGAACCGATATGTGTATCTGAAACATGCGCAAAATTGAAATCCTGGGCCTGAATGTTCAGCTGAATCAAGCACAAGCCAAGGAACAGGAAATATTGAAATCGATTTATCATTTAAAGGTATTTCTGGTACAGGTTATACAGGACTTTAAGGTCGAAATCGGTTAGTTCGGCATCTGTATCTTCTTGCTGAATAAAATGAAGTTTAAAGGCCTTTTTAGCAGCTACCGGGTCTGAAACATCATAACCGATGATCCTCAGGGCCATGATCGGGTCGAAATTTTTAGGAACCAGGTTGCTTCGGTTTTCAGTGGGTTTCTGAATATCTTCTGAAACAGCCAGCGAATCTTCCGAAGCTGACTTTGGCAGATCTTTTTCTATGACCAGATCCCTTACTTTCTCTTCATCATACCAGTAGCCGAAGCCTTCTTCGGCAAGTCTTTCCCAGGGAAATCCGGCATGAGGATCTACTTTTCTGGTGGGAGCGATATCGGAATGCCCAATGAAATTCGCCTGCGGAATCTTGTATTTTTCCTTTAGTTCTTTCAGAAGCTTGAGTAGCGAATTGATCTGGGCGATCGAAAATTCCTCCTTTCCGTCATTATCAAGTTCAATACCAATGGATGCTGAATTCAGATCATTGGTATTTCCCCATTTTCCAACTCCGCCATGCCATGCCCTGAAATAATCGTTCAGCATATGATAAATTTCTCCATTATCGTCAATCACATAATGTGAGCTAACCTGCGTCCTGGGAATAGTAAATGTGGTAAGGGTTTGTCGCACCGAATCCTGGGCGGTATGATGTATCACCACGAAATTAGGTTTTCGCAGGTTGAAGTTCGTGGTGCCAACCTCATATGGTCCGTAATTAAGCGGTGCCTGGAAGCCATTATCTTCAATAGGGAATTCCTTTAATTCTTTTGCATATTGTTTTACCTGCTTTTTATGCAGTCGGTTTGTTTTGGAGTAGGGGTTGGAGCTGCAGCCGGAAACCAGGATGGCGGCCAGTAACACTATTAATAAATTCTTCATTTTTAATCAAATTTCCATCTAACAAAGGCCTCCATGGCCTCGTAATCGGCCAGCCCCAGTTTATGATAGGCTTCTGCGGTCTCACGGTTGCGCTCTTCAGCACGAACCCAGAATTCCCGTTCATCGTCTCCAGGGAATACCGGTCTGTCTTTTTGTGACTGGTGCTGGAAAATGGCATGTTTTTTCTTTTCCACTTCCTGCGGAGATAGTGGAACGGCCATTTCGATCTCGTGAATATTGAATTCCTGCCAGGCTCCGCGGTACATCCACAGCCAGCAGTCTTTGGTCCATTCTTCGGTTTTGCGAAGCTGGTTTAGGGCCTCCAGGACAATATTAAAACAAACGATATGCGTACCGTGTGGATCGGCGAAATCGCCTGCCGTAAATACCTGATGAGGTTTGATCTCCTGAAGCAGTTCCTTGGTAAGCTCCACATCCTTTTTGGTTACCGGTTTTTTAACCTTTTTACCTGTTTCGTAAAAAGGCAGGGCCATAAAATGAATATTTTCGTCCTGCAGTCCTGCATAACGGGCCCCGGCAATGGCTTCGGTTTTCCTGATGAAGCCTTTTACATCCTGGATTTCCTTTAGGTCAATATCGTTCGGTTTCTTCTTTTCGAAGAATTTCCACATCTTCTGGTAGGTCTTTTCCAGTTTGCTGGTGTCTTCTCCGATGCTTTTATTGAAATCGATAGTGAATTCCACATATCTCAATACATCGGTATCCCAAACTGCGGTATTTCCTGAAGTCTGGTAAGCCACATGTACATCATGTCCCTGGTCTACAAGCCTGATAAAGGTTCCTCCCATGGAGATCACATCATCATCTGGATGCGGACTGAAGATCAGCGATCGTTTTTGTGCCGGTTTTGCCCTTTCCGGACGCTGACTGTCATCGGCATTGGGTTTTCCGCCGGGCCAGCCGGTAATGCTGTGCTGTAGTTTATTAAAAACCCTGATATTGATATCATAAGCCGTTCCCTGGTCGGTAATAAGCTGGGCCATGCCATTGGCGTTGTAATCTTCTTCGGTAAGCTTTAGTACTGCCTTGTTCAGTTTTCCGGAAAGCCAGATAACGGCTTTTTTAATGAGTGGTTCATCCCAAGCGCAATCCTTTACCAGCCACGGGGTGTCAAAACGGGTTAGTTCTGATGCTGCTTCCTTATCCAGGATGAATTCAACATTTTCGGCTAACTGAAGGAAGGTTGCCGGGACGTTGGCTGAAATTTCTCCTTCCACCGCCTTTTTGATAATCGGTGCTTTTTTCTTGTTCCAGGCCATCAGGATGATCTCCCTTGCCTTGAAGATGGTTCCGATCCCCATGGTTATGGCCTTGGTTGGAACATTTTCCTTTCCACCGAAATCACGAGAAGCATCCCTACGCGTTAAATCGTCCAGCGTTACCAGCCTGGTTCCCGAATTGGGAGCCGAACCCGGTTCGTTAAAACCAATGTGACCGGTTCTACCAATTCCCAGGATCTGCAGGTCAAGACCTCCAACGGCCGAGATCTTCTGCTCGTACGCCAGGCAATAATCGGTGATATCTTCCTTTTCCAAAGTCCCGTCCGGAATATGAATATTGTCCCTTTTAATATCGATATGATTAAAAAGGTTCTCGTCCATGAACCTCACATAACTCTGTTTAGAGTCGGGTTGCATGGGATAATATTCGTCCAGGTTGAAGGTGATCACATTTTTAAAGCTCAGCCCTTCTTCCTTGTGAAGCCGTATCAATTCTTCATAAACCCCAACAGGAGTGGCTCCCGTAGCAAGACCAAGAACTGCATTTTCACGACGGCGTTGCTTGCTTTTAATGATATCAGAAATTCGCAGTGCTACTTTCCTGCAGGCAATAGCTTCATTTTCATAGACCGTTACAGGTAGTTTTTCAAATCTGGTTTCTTCTAAAAGGTTGAGTCTGGCCATCGCAAAATCCGGTAAATTTTAGTTGATATGAGTTTTTATTAGGTTGGTCTGCTCCTGGAAAATAGTATCCATCACAGCTATAATTCCCCCATAGAGACTCGAGTTAGGTCCCAGGGTAGATAGTTCAATTTTTGTTCTTTCTTTTAACTGCATCATGCAGTAAGTGTTCATCGCCTGCTGAATTGGGGTGGTGATGAACTGCCTGGCTTCTGAAATCTTTCCTTCCAGGATAATGAGTTCGGGATTAAAAATCTGAACCAGTACCGAAATTCCTTTCCCCAGCTGAATTCCTATGTCTGAAATCACGCTAATGGCAAATTGATCTCCTTTATTAGCGGCTTCAATGATCACCTGTGGTTCCAGTTTTTCATATTTTGTTTTCAACAGGTCGTTAAGGAGTGAGGTTTGCCCGTTATTCAAACCTTCCTGGGCTTTCTGGACCAGTGCAAGGCCGGAGGCTTCGGTTTCCAGGCATCCGCGTTTCCCGCAATGACATAATTTTCCGTCTTCGGTCATTGGAATATGACCAAATTCTCCAGCGAAACCTGAAGTTCCTGAATGCATTTTTCCGCCCATAATGATCCCCAGGCCAATTCCCCAGTCCATGGATATCACCAGCACATCCTCTTTGTTTCGGGCAAGCCCGTAACGAAATTCAGCAAGACAGGCGCTTTTTGCATCGTTCAAAATAGCAACCGGTTTATTGAAGGTCGCTTCCAATTTTTTCTGAAGTGAAATTGGCTCCTGTTCGCTGAGATAATAGGTGAAGTTCTTGCCTTCTTCGGTAGAAACGAGGCCGGGCATACTTATACCCACACCCATTAACTGATCTTCATTTATTTTTGAATCTTCCAGAAGATCTATGGAAAGCTTATGCAGATCTTCCACGATAGCTGCGGAAGGCGATAATTCCTTTTCCACCATTTTTTCTGAAATGATACTTTGATTGTTATCGATAATGGCCAGTTTGATGCTGGCTCTTTCAATGTGAATAGAAAGCACAAAGAAAAGATGTTCTCTTAACCCGAACAGATCTGGTTTGCGTCCTCCTTCCGATTTTCCCTGACCTGTTTTTACCACAATTTCAGCTTCCTTTAACTGATTGATCAGAGACATCAGCGTGGGTAAGCTTACGTTAAAACGGTTACATATATCAGAATTGGAGGTTTCCCCGTTCAGAAAAAGATGTTTGATGATCTTTAATTTCTGCAGGTACTTTTTCCGCTCAACATTGCTCATTCCTGCTATTTCTTCTTTTGAAACCAGGAATCCTTTTAAATTATTAGTCATATAGTTTTTAAATAGTCAAAATGGCTGTGAAATTATTAAAAACTATTAAAATAGGCATTTTTAAAGAAAACAGCGAATTCTAAAATAAAATTAATAAAAAAACCGTTATAAAAAAGCACTTAACTAAAAAAATTAATAAAGATTTCATATTTAAAAAATATATTTACTTTTATAAGCAGTTAATAGAATTTAGGAATGTCGGCAAGAATTGCCAATAAAACATCACGTTACCTGGCCCTGGATGTGCTTCGCGGAATGACGATCGCATTGATGGTCCTCGTAAATACACCCGGAAGCTGGTCCAGTATCTACGCACCCTTTAAGCATGCAGCCTGGCATGGCTTTACTTTAACCGATCTGGTGTTTCCCACATTTTTGTTCGTGGTGGGAAATGCGATGAGCTTCAGTTTTAAGAAATTTAAAGCTGAAGATTCCGGTTTCTGGAAAAAGGTTTTAAGCCGAACCGCCCTGATCTTTATTATTGGCCTGCTTTTAAATGCCTTTCCTTTTATTACATTGGAAAACGGGGAGCTGGTCCTTAAAGATCTTACTCAAATTAGAATAATGGGCGTGCTTCAGCGTATTGCCCTCTGTTATTTTTTAGCCAGTGTGATCGTGAAATTTCTTAATTGGAAAGCCATAAGTTTAGTCTCTTTTATACTGTTAACCGGATATTGGGCTATCATGTATTTCTTTGATGATCATCCCCATCCCTATACACTGGAGAATAATGCGGCTCTTAAATTTGATCTGCTCATCTTTTCTCCTGAAAATCTCTGGTCTGGCTTTGGAAAAACCTTTGATCCCGAAGGTTTACTGAGCACCATCCCCGCTACGGTGAATGTCCTGGCCGGTTTTCTCTGCGGAAAGTTCATTCAGAAATATGGAAATTCGAAGAAGACATTTGCCTGGTTGTTTACCGCCGGCATGGCTTTGTTAACAATTGGATTAATATGGGATATCTGGTTTCCAATAAATAAAGGAATCTGGACCAGTAGTTTTGTGGTCTTCAGTACCGGGTGGGATTTATTGATCATTGCCTTGCTCATTCTAATTATCGAATTGCTGGACTTCAGGAAATGGACCTATTTTTTCCAGGCCTTCGGAAGAAACCCCCTGTTTATTTTTATTCTTTCCGGGGTAATTATCAAATTAATCATCCTGATTAAAATAGGAGAATCCAGCCTTAAATCCGTAATTTACGAGCGGTTTTATCTAAGCTGGTTGTCGCCAATTAATGCCTCCCTGGTTTTTGCGATTTCCTATATGTTGTTATTGTGGCTTATCGGCTACTGGATGGATAAAAAGAAAATTTATATCAAAGTTTAAGAACTAACAAATGAAGCGAATAATTGCCCCAATCTTACTGTGTTTTTTATTGCTGAGTCCTGTAATTCTGGCTCAGAAATCGAATTCTAACGATCCTGCATTTTTAAAATACGAAAACAGTGCATGGGTGGATTCTATTATGAATACCCTGAGTCCGGATGAGCGTATCGCCCAGCTCATCATGGTTGCCGCCTATTCGAATCGCGACGAAGCACACAAACAGGAAATCCTTAAGCTAATTAAAGAACAAAAGATTGGTGGAGTGATCTTTTTCCAGGGTGACCCGGTTTCCCAGGCAGAACTGATGAACGATTATCAGCTGGCTGCGAATGTTCCATTGCTTGGAGCTATCGATGCGGAATGGGGTCTGGGAATGAGACTGAATAATACCATAAGCTACCCGTTCCAGATGGGGCTTGGCGCTATTCAGAATGATTCATTGTTATACGAAATGGGCGAGGAAGTCGCCAGACAGGTGAAAAGAAGCGGACTGCATATCAACCTGGCTCCTGTGGTAGATGTGAACAACAACCCGGCTAACCCGGTGATCAATTATCGCTCGTTTGGTGAAGACCGTGAAAATGTCACCCGTAAAGGAATTGCCTATATGCAGGGAATGCAATCTCAAAATGTGCTTACCACAGCTAAACATTTTCCCGGCCATGGCGATACAGCTACCGATTCGCATTACGATCTTCCGCAGATCAATCATCCAAGGACACGACTGGATTCCATAGAAATTTACCCATTTAAGAAACTGATAGACGCCGGGATTGGCGGAGTAATGGTCGCTCACCTGGACATACCGGCTTTAGATGGTTCCGGAGTGCCTTCAACGCTTTCGAGAAAGATCATTTCTGAAATTTTAAAAGATAGCCTGGAATTCCGCGGGGTGGTGATCACCGATGCGATGAATATGAAAGGAGTGACCAAAGGCAACGAGCCAGGAGTGGTTGATAAAGAAGCCCTGGTTGCCGGAAATGATTTGCTGGAGTTCACCGAAGATGTTCCGAAGGCGATTTCAGAAGTTAGAAATGCCATAGATAAGGGCCTGATCAGTCAGGAGGAGATAGACCGGAGAGTGCGAAAGATCCTGGCGGTTAAGCAATGGGTTGGCCTGGATACATATACTCCTACAAGTACCGAAAATATGGTGGAAGATCTTAACACTGCCGAGGCTAACCTGTTACATCGAAAGCTGGTGGAGGCTGCTTTGACCCTGTTGAAGAATGACAATGCCATGATCCCGTTGCAAAGGCTGGATACTTTAAAGATAGCTTCGGTATCTATTGGAGCCGAAGAAAAAACACGTTTCCAGGAGAGCCTGGAATTATATACCAAAGTTGCGAATTTTCAGCTTCCGGTTGAGGCTACTTCAGAAGAAATAGATTCGTTAAAGGAAAGATTAAAAGACTATAACCTGGTAATCGCAGGTTTGCACGACATTAGTAAATATCCGCGAAATACGGTAGGTTTTTCAGAAGAGGTTCAGCAATTCATCAGCGAATTAAGCGGCCATGAAAATACGATTATCAGTTTATTTAAAAATCCCTACGTGATCGCGAGCCTGAATGATATAGAAGCGGCTCCGGTATTGATCGAAGCTTACCAGGATTCGGAAGTTACCCAGGAAATGGCGGCCCAGCTTATTTTCGGTTCGATTGGTGCCAGCGGTAAACTGCCTGTAAGCATAGGCGAAAAATTCAAAAAGGGAGACGGACTAAATTCGGATGTTCTGAACAGATTCAAATATACGCTGCCGGAAGAAGCGGGGATGAAATCCAGTTATTTATTTCCAAAAGTAGATTCGTTAATGCACGAGGCGATAAATGCTAAAGCCATTCCCGGAGGCCAGATCCTGATCGCCAGGAACGGAAATGTGGTGATGCACAAAGCTTACGGACTGCACCGGTATAGCGACACCATTAGAGTAAAAAAAAACGACCTTTATGACCTGGCATCGGTCACCAAAATTTCATCGGCTCTTCCAGCCTTGATGAAATTATATGATGAGGAAAAGTTCAGTCTTGAGGCTGGAATAGATGATTATTTGCCATATTTCAGAAATTCGAATAAAGAAGGGATTCCATTTCGTCAAATCCTTGCCCACCAGGCCAGGTTCAAGCCCTGGATCCCTTATTGGAAAAATACCTTGCGTGATAACGGCAGTTTTAAGTGGAATACCTTTAAAAAAGATTCTTCGGCCAGGTATCCCATCAAAATTAGTGACGAACTCTGGTTGCATAGGAATTATCAGGATAAGATCTTTAAGGAGATCAAAAAATCACCCCTGGAGGAAAAGGCCGAATACAAATATTCAGGCCTTGTTTTCTATTTACTCCCTTCCATCGTTGAGAAGATCACTAATGAAGATTATCGAACCTACCTGAATGAGAATTTCTATACCCCGCTTGGCGCGACCACGCTTACTTACAATCCTATGGAAGAATTTCCTGAAAGCAGGATCGTTCCTACCGAAAGTGATTTTAATTTCAGAAAAGAGCCTATTCATGGAAATGTTCATGATGAAGGTGCGATCATGATGGGCGGAGTTTCGGCCAATGCAGGACTTTTCGCCAATGCCAATGACATCGCCAAACTGATGCAAATGTATTTGAACATGGGTGAATATGGCGGAAGAAGATATATTTCAGAAGCTACTTTAAAAGAATTTTCCAGGACACAGTTTCCCGAGAACGATAACCGAAGGGCGCTTGGGTTCGATAAACCAAACCTTGAATATAAAGGTGAGGATAATAATACCGCGAAATCGGCTAGCAAAAGCAGCTTTGGCCATACAGGTTTTACAGGGACCATGGTTTGGGTAGATCCTGAATACGATCTTCTTTATATTTTTCTTTCCAATCGCGTATTGCCAACACGGGAAAATACACGTTTATACCAGCTGAATACCCGAACAAAGATCCAGCAGGTCATCTACGATTCCATCATAGAATAAGATTAGGAAAATTGGTGGTGGGTTTTCGATTTTGACAAGCATTTTGTTTTCAGGAGCATAAATTCTTAAAATATTGTAAAAATCAGCAGATATTCTATATTTGTTATGCTTTTGCCCAAAATCGAACTAACCATTCATGATAAAAACCAAGTTCATCCCCCTGATCTTTTTGCTATTTCCTATGCTCATTTTTTCGCAAAATGAACTCACCGGGAAAGTACTGGATTCAAACAAGCAGGCTGTCGCCTATGCAAATATCATTCTATTTAATGCCGAAGATTCTACCACTGTGGTTCGAGGAACGGTTTCCGAAGAAGACGGAAGTTTCAGTTTTAAGGATCTTGAATCGAATGTCTACGTAATAAAGGCTAGTTTTATTGGTTATGCAGAAAGTCTTAGGAGGATCGAGCTTAAAGGGAATACTAAAATAGATCCGATTATTCTTAGCAATTCCCAGGATGCCCTGGATGAAGTAACCATTAATGCCCGGAAACCAAAAGTGGTTCGCCAGGTAGACAGGATTGTTTTTGATGTGGAGAATTCGGTTCTCTCTTCAGGCACTACCTTTGATATTCTCAAAAAAACACCGGGCGTTATTGTGAGCCAGGGGCAATTACTGGTTAAGAATCGGGCAGCAACGGTTTATATAAATGACCGAAAGGTATACCTGAGTTCGCAGGAGCTTCAGCAACTGCTGGAAGGATTTTCAGCAGGGAATGTAAAGTCGGTTGAAGTGATCACTAATCCGCCGGCCAGGTATGATGCCGAAGGTGGCGCCATTCTGAACATCGTTACCTCGAAAAATATTTCCATAGGTTACAAAGGGAGTTTCAATGCTTCGAACACCATCGCCCGGGTTCCGAAATACAACCTGGGAACCAGCCAGTATTATAAAAATGACTGGCTTAATGTCTTCGGAAGTTATAATTACAACCAGCAGGACGCTTTAAAGAAGGATGAAAGTTATGTGGAGTTCTTCGAGCCCAGCGGCGCAACCGATTCTGACTGGATTACTGATTTCCGCAGGGATACTGAAAGTTATTCGCACAGTGTGAACGCTATTCTGGATTTCCTTTTAAGCGAAAAAAGCACCCTAAGTCTAAGCGCTAATTTGTTGTTTACACCTACACGCGATTCGGATATTAGCGGACTCACCGAAATTTACCAGCCTTCCGGAAGCCTGGATTCCCTGTTCACCACAGATAGCCAACTAGAAAACGAAACCAATAACCTTCTTTTTAGTGGATCATACTCCACTAGTTTCGGTGAGAACACCAGTTTTGAGGCGGTGGTGAATTATATCAATTATGATGATGAACAGGATCAGTACCTGATGACCGAATATTTTGATCCGCAGGGAAATCTGTTGAATGAGAATGCCTTTACTACCATTGGGCGGCAGGAAAGCGATATTTTTACCGCGCAATTCGATATTAGCACCAAGCTTGGCGGCTCTTCTTTTGAAACCGGTGCGAAATTTTCCGGCCTCCAAACTCAATCTGGCCAGGATTTCTTCGGAAATGATTCCGGGGTCCAGCAATTTATGGGTGCATTATCTGATGAACTGGACTACGATGAAAACATCTATGCGGCTTATGCAAGTCTTTCGCATGACTGGGACAACATCAGTATGAAAGCGGGTTTAAGGGGCGAGTACACCGATGTCCAGGGAATTTCGAACTCTTTCGGACTTGTGAATGACCAGGAGTATTTTCAGCTATTCCCCACTTTTTACCTGATGTATACGGGTAGTGAAAAGCATTCCTATGGTCTGGATTACAGCCGAAGGATACAAAGACCCGGTTTTCAGAATTTGAATACCTATCGTTATTTTATCAATGAAAATAATTTCCAGGATGGGAATCCCGATCTAAGGCCGGCGATCTATAACAAGATCAATTTCAATTATACCTACGATAATAAGCTTTCTTTCGATCTTTATTGGGATCGGGCAGATAACTATATTTCGGTTTTGCCGTTTCAGGATAATGAAAACAGAACGCTGAGGTCGGCCAGTCTTAACCTGAATTACAACCAGCAGTACAGTCTGGATATTAGTTATTTCAGCTATTTAAAGGATTGGTGGTATCTATCGCTGTATTCATCTATTTTCTATATGGAGAACGAATTTCCAGCCCTGGAGAGCGGAGGTCAACTGGTGCAAAATGATATTTTTAGTACGTATATACAGGCCTATAATTACCTGGTACTTTCAGGAGACGGAACTTTTTCAGCAGAAGTGATTGGGATTTTGAGCCCAGATTATATAGCCGGTTCCTACGAATTCGACGAGGTGCAGTATGGACTTGATATTGGCCTTCGAAAAACTTTTATGGATTCCAGGCTGGTAGCCACCATCAATGTTCAGGATATTTTTAATTCGATGAACATACCTTTAAAATCGCAATATCTCAACCAGAATAATGGCTACTTCGCGATGCCGGAAAGCAGGATGCTACGCTTCGGGCTAACCTATAAATTCGGAAATTTCAAGCTAAGCGATAATAACAGGGCCATAGATGCCGAGGAAAGCGAACGATTAAAAGAGAAAGGACCTCTGGACTAAATCGCTGAAATTCATATTTTTAGTCAACAGAAATATTTACTAATTTTGCCCACTCAAAAACACAGGCTTTGGCAAAAATTGGAAATATAGATGTAGGAGACTTCCCGTTGCTTTTGGCACCCATGGAAGATGTGAGCGACCCGCCGTTTCGAGCGCTTTGCAAGGAACAGGGAGCCGATGTGGTTTTTACCGAATTTATTTCTTCTGAAGGGCTTATTCGCGATGCGGCGAAAAGCACTATGAAACTCGATATTTACGAAAAGGAACGCCCTGTTGGAATCCAGATTTTTGGAGCCAACCTGGAATCCATGCTTCAATCTGTAGAGATCGTGGAGAAGTCGGGACCCGATATTATCGATATCAACTTTGGATGCCCGGTAAAGAAAGTAGTTTCAAAAGGAGCCGGAGCTGGGATTCTTAAAGATATAGATCTGATGGTTTCTCTAACCGAAGCCATGGTAAAGCATACCAAACTTCCTGTTACCGTAAAAACACGATTGGGTTGGGATCATGATTCCATTAAGATCGTTGAGGTAGCTGAAAGGCTCCAGGATGTGGGTTGCCAGGCGATTTCTATCCACGGGAGAACGAGAGCGCAGATGTATAAAGGAGAAGCCGACTGGAGGCCTATAGCCGAGGTTAAGAACAACCCGCGTATGCATATTCCTGTTTTTGGGAACGGGGATGTTGATACTCCGGAACGCGCCATGGAAATGCGTGATCAATTCGGCCTGGACGGTGCGATGATTGGCCGTGCAAGTATAGGCTATCCCTGGTTTTTCAGAGAAGTAAAGCATTATTTCGAAACCGGTGAACATCTTCCACCACCTACCATGAAGGAAAGACTGGATGCTGCCAGAAGGCATCTACAAATGGCTATTGACTGGAAAGGTGAGAAACTTGGGGTTTTTGAAACCCGTCGCCACTACACCAATTATTTCAAGGGAATTCCGCACTTCAAGGAATACCGAATGAAAATGGTTACCAGCGATGATTCCAAGGATGTTTTTGAAGCTTTTGATGAGGTGGAAAGAGAATTCGCCGATTACGAATTTGCTTAATGTCATGCTGAGCGCAGTCGAAGCATTACATTTTCTAATATAAATATTTAATCGGCCTTAAGCGCTTTTTTGCTACGGCCAGCCGCGATATAGGAGGCGATCAGGCCAAGGGTAAAAATGGTAATTATTACCACCAATACATTTTCCGCTTTCATCTTAACCGGGTAGGGTAAATTTGGGGTAATCATGACCAGGTCAAAGTTCATTTGTAGAACGATCAGGATCATGGCGACTACCAGGCCAACCAGTCCCCCGAGACAGGTCATAAGCATTCCCTGCATAAAGAAGATATTTTTGATCTGGTTTGGAGTAGCTCCCAGGCTGTAGAGGGTTTTGATGTTCTCCCTTTTGTCCAGGATCATCACGATGATGGAACCCACTACATTAAAAAGCGCGATGGTGAGGACTAAGGTAAAAATAAGGTAAACGAACAGGTTTTCTGAATTCAGCATTTTATTCAGTGCGTCATTCAGCTCAGCCCGTGTTTTTATTTCAACTTTATTATCAAAGATCTTATTTAGTTCCTTAATGACATTTTCAGCGGAAGCATCGGGATTTAGCCTTATTTCTACTGCGGAAAATTGATTTTCTTCCAGGTTTAAAAGATCCCTGGCAAGCCCAAGATTACTGAAGATGTATTTGTCATCCAGTTCCTCATTTACGCTGTAAATTCCGGTAACCACCACCTGTCGTTGAGTGAATGCATCCTGGATGTTGGTCATGCTTATTTGGCCTCTACCCGGTTTGGGCACCATGATCTTGAGAAGATTCTGGTAGTTGAAAACTCCAATATTCAATAATCTGGAAAGTCCGTTCCCCATCACCACCTGTGGTTCGCTGCTGGTTAACCAGGTTCCGAAGACGATGGAACTGTCTATTTGATTTACCCTTCGGTAATTTTCATCTACGCCCTTAATAAATGCCGGCTGCTCTTTAGATCTGAAACTAAGAATCACACGTTCTTCTATGACCTTGCTGTAACTCGAAGCTCCTTCAAGATTTTCGAGTTCCTGAATTTCAGAACCTGATACCTGTATGGTTTTGCCGGTCTTTGGAAATACCTTCAGGTCCGGATCAAATTCATTCGAGAAAGATAAACTGAAATCCCGCAGACCCGAGAATCCGCTTAAAACGATAAATAAGGAGAAGGCTCCAGCAAAAACTCCAATTGCCGCGATGATCGTAATGATGTTGATCGCGTTGCTCTTGCTCTTGGTGAACAGGTAGCGTTTGGCAATATAGAGGGGGAACTTCAAATTATGATTTTTTCCGCTTGTCCAGCAGATCCGGATTACTGATTGGGTTCTCTTTTCCTTTGATGGATTGCTCGATACCATCAATATACTCCAGCGAATCGTCTATATAGAAATTAAGATCGGGCATTTTTCGTAACTGATGTTTGGTGCGTTGAGCAACCTCATGCTTGATCTGGGAAGTATTCTCCTTGATCTCCTTAAGTACTTCTTCCTGGTGTTTTGCCGGAAAAATGCTGATATAAGCCTTCGCAATGGAAAGATCGGTCGTGACCCTTACCTTGGAAACAGAAACCAGTATTCCTGTTCTGCCGCTGTCCCTTAAGGAACTCTGTAAGATATCGGCCAGGTCCTTCTGCAATAATCCTCCTATCTTTTTCTGTCTGTTTGTTTCTTCCATGTTACAAAAGTAAAATTTTTAAGTGTGAAATTTCTTCATCCTGATGAAATTGAATGATATAAGTTTAATTAGTGATATTTGTTCAGCAAATACTGAAGAAAATGAAGAAAATAGAGCACATAGGAATTGCGGTAAAAGACCTGGAGGCCGCAAACAAAATATATAGGGCTGTTCTTGGGGCAGAACACTATAAAACCGAAACGGTTGAGAGCGAAGGAGTTTCAACTTCCTTCTTTAAAATAGGCGAAAGCAAGATTGAATTACTGGCTGCCACCCGGCCTGATAGTCCAATCGGAAAATTTATCGAAAAGCGAGGAGAAGGGATTCACCATATGGCTTTTTATGTGGAGGATATCGAAACCGAAATAGAGCGCCTAAAAAAAGAAGGATTTCGGCTGTTGAATGATACCCCCAAGCCGGGCGCCGACAATAAGGTAGTAGCTTTTATGCATCCGAAGGATGCTAATGGGGTGCTGGTAGAACTTTGCGCAGATAAGAATCCTGAATAAATCTTATTTTTTTAACATTTCTTTTTATAATTTGTAGGGGTAAAAATCAATCGCTTTCCAAAAGAGAATTTTTCTAAAGTTTTACCTATGCAAATAAAAGAATCTTCCACGGTCTACGATGTCATAATTGTGGGATCGGGGGCCGGAGGAGGAATGGCCACCAAAGTACTGGCCGATGCCGGATTAAATGTTGCCGTTGTAGAAGCAGGACCTTTCTTTGATCCTGCAGATCCCGAACAAATGACACAGATGAAATGGTCTTACCAGTCACCTCGAAGAGGGGCAGGCACTCAAAGGCCATTTGGTGATTTCGACTCTGCCTACGGAGGCTGGGAAATAGACGGTGAACCCTATACCCATAAAGATGGTACAAAATTCGACTGGTTTCGTTCCAGGATGCTCGGTGGACGCACCAATCACTGGGGTAGAATTTCACTGCGTTTCAGCGAACGGGATTTCAAACACAAGAGTTATGATGGGCATGGAGATGATTGGCCAATCGGGTATGAAGACGTCAAACCCTACTATGATAAGGTAGATAAACTTATAGGTGTTTTTGGATCCAAGGAAAACCTTCCGAATGAACCCGATGGTTTTTTTCTTCCACCTCCAAAGCCAAGACTTCACGAGCTATTCTATATAAAAGGAGCGAGAAAATCTGGTGTTCCCGTCATCCCTTCCAGGATGTCTATGGTTACCAAAAAGATAAATAATGACCGTGGAATATGTTTTTATTGTGGGCAGTGTAACAGGGCCTGTTCGGTTTATGCCGATTTTTCTGCAGGAACCTGTTTGATCTTCCCCGCACAGAAAAGTGGCGGACAGGTTAGAATTTTTACCAACTCTATGGTGCGTGAAGTTTTGACCAACGAACAGGGCAAGGCAACAGGTGTTTCTTACATCAATAAAGAAGACAGGAAAGAATACCAGTTGAAAGGAAAGATCGTGGTTTTGGCCGCTTCAGCCTGTAGTTCCGCGAGAATACTTTTAAACTCCAAAAGCGAACAACATCCTAATGGCCTAGGAAACAGTAGTAATATAGTTGGAAAGTATCTTCATGATTCCACCGGTGCCAGCAGGACCGCGTTTGTTCCTGACTTAATGAATCGAAAAATGTATAATGAAGACGGGGTTGGTGGGATGCATGTTTACACCCCATGGTGGCTGGATAATAAGAACCTTGATTTTCCAAGAGGTTATCATATTGAAGTTTGGGGAGGCATAGGAATGCCCAGCTACGGATTTGGTTTTGACGTTAATGCACTGAATAGATTTTTTGGTACCACGGTGGGTGGATATGGAAACAGTTTAAGGGCAGATGCGAAAAAATACTATGGTTCGGTTATGGGTATGTCTGGCAGAGGTGAATCCATAGCGATGAAGGATAATTATTGTGAGATCGATCCAAATACGGTGGATGAATTCGGAATTCCCGTATTGCGTTTTCATTATAAGTGGAGCGATTATGAACGTAAACAAGCAAAGCATATGCAGGATACCTTCGAAGAGATCATACATAATATGGGCGGAGAAGTAATTGGAGACAAACCCGGTGCCGATACCGATTTTGGTTTGCTGAATCCTGGAAGAATTATCCATGAAGTAGGAACTACCAGGATGGGAACCAATAAAAAAGAATCGGTAGTGAATGAATTCCAGCAAATGCATGAGGTGGATAATGTGTTCATTACAGATGCCGGTCCGTTCGTTTCCCAGGCCGATAAGAACCCAACCTGGACGATCCTGGCACTAAGCTGGAGAACTTCAGATTATATTATAGAACAGTTGAAAAAGCAAAATCTCTAGGTCATGAAAAGAAGAGAGAGTTTAAAATATATCGTATTAGGATCGGCTGCGGCTACAATGCCTCTTCAAGGTTGCGAAAATGAGGTTAAAACTGAGAAAGTTGTTGAACCTAAAAAAAGTCTGCCTGCCTACGGTAGAACGGAAGAAGAAAAAGATCATGATGAGCAATTGCTTGAAAAACAGTTTTTCAACGAACATGAAACACAAACACTAGGCATTCTTTGTGCTCTGATTTTACCGGCTAATGAGGAATTCGGTAGTGCTACAGATGCGGGTTCAGTGGAATTTATTGAATTCATGGCTAAGGATTATCCTCCTTTTCAAACCCCTTTGCGGGGAGGATTAATGTGGTTGGATCATGAGGCCAATTCCAGATTTGATAAGGATTTCAATTCATTGGAGGAAAATGAACAGAAATCCATCCTTGATGACATCGCTTTTGAAGTTGAAAAAGACGAGTCGACTCACCTCGCCCAGGGAAGAAAGTTCTTCGCATTGATGCGTAATTTAACGCTTACAGGGTATTTTACTTCTGAAATGGGAATTAAGGATATTGGATACAAGGGAAACAGACCTAATGTTTGGGATGGAGTACCTCAGGAGTTTCTCGACCAGCATGGGGTATCCTATGAACCGGAATGGCTGGAAAAATGCATCGATCAGAGCAAGCGAATGATACAGGCAGAATGGGATGAAAACGGTAATTTGATCACCTGATTTATTCTATTGATATCCCTTGTGGAAAATTAAAAATAATGCTAATATTGCAAACCTATTTCAGGTCCCATAGCTCAGTTGGTTACCTGCCTACCTGGCGGTAACGGCAGGCAGGGAGTACCTGACGACATATATGATGTATGTTTACGTTCTTAGAAGTTTAAAAAATGACTCGATGTATGTAGGAATGAGTTCAAATGTTGAAAAGCGAATTTGTGAACATAATTCCAAAAGGGTGCGAAGCACAAAAGCTTACTGTCCCTGGAAATTGATACATTTAGAGGTATTTGAAGATAGAATTTCAGCCAGAAAACGAGAGAAATATCTTAAAAGTGGATATGGCAAATCCTGGTTGAAAAATAAATATTCTTAGGTCCCATAGCTCAGTTGGTTAGAGCACCTGACTCATAATCAGGTGGTCCTTGGTTCGAGCCCAAGTGGGACCACTTTTTAAAACCTGCCTTGTGCAGGTTTTTTATTTCATATAGGGCGAGAAGTTTATCCTGAGCGAAGTCGAAGGAAGCCCCAAGTGGGACCACTTTTCAACAGAAGACTTGCAGAGATGCAGGGCTTTTTTGTTTTACCTTAGAAGAAGCTTTCCAGAAATTATATATTTTTCATTCCAAAATAAAAAACAATAATTTTTTGCGGAATAAATTTCCTAATTCAATACATTTGAGATCAGGATGATTTATAATAAATTGAATTACAGTGTTTTTAAAAGTTATATCCAAACGTTATAAAGATATTGCGAACAGGTAAATTAATACTTTACATTTTGAGCGGAGGATTTGTATTTTAAGGATTTACAGGTGCTTAGGTGTTTGTTTTTGCTGGAAAATTCTTACCTTAGATCGTATAATCCTCTGAAAATTAACTTATAAATAGGGCTTTCGCCGAAAATATTAACCTAGCGGCAATGGGGCAGGTACGTAACATTTTTTTGGTATTTATTTTAACCATAGCATTTTCTAGTGTTGGGTTTTCTCAGGATAAGGAGAATCCTCCTCAACCTGGAACTAAATCACACGATGGCCCACCTTGTGATCCTGGAACGGGAGGAGTAGGTACCAATCCGCCACCACCCGGTCTTTGCCTGCCAATAGATGATTATCTGTACCTACTAATGGGCGTAGGCGCCATGTATGGTTGCTATAAACTGAGGGATTTTGGACCTGCTCAGCCCAATTCCTGAATTCGTTTTACATACTTTCCAATAACATCAAATTCCAGGTTCACCGTATCCCCTTCTTTTAATTCTTTAAAGGTAGTATGCTCATAGGTATAAGGAATAATTGCCACGCTGAATGAATTCTTTTTGGAATTTACCACGGTAAGGCTCACACCATTGATGGTAATCGATCCTTTTTCGATAGTAATATTGTTTAGATCAGGATCATATTCGAAACTAAATTCCCAGCTACCATCTGCTTCTTTTCGGTTGGTACATTTAGCTGTCTGGTCTACATGACCCTGAACGATGTGGCCGTCCAGCCGGTCCCCAAGTTTCATGCCTCTTTCCAGATTTACAGGGCTACCGGTCTTGAGTTTTCCCAGATTTGTCTTTTCCAGCGTCTCCTTTACTGCGGTAACCTGATATTCGGAATCGTTAATTGAAACTACGGTTAAGCAAACACCGTTATGGGCAACACTCTGGTCGATCTTAAGTTCGGGTGTCATTTTTGCATTTACCCAAATATCAAGATTGGTTCCCGATTTGCTTATCCTTGTAATTTTTCCTATCTCTTCTACGATCCCTGTGAACATGGTATTGTATAATAATGGTTACATTTGTGAGTAAAATTAAAATATTATATCGGGAAAGTATATGAAACATGCCGAAATGATCAAATTAGGAATAAGCATTGGAGACCTTAACGGAATTGGAAGCGAGATCGTGCTAAAGACCTTCGATGATCCCAGAATGCTGGAATTTTGTACCCCGATCATCTTTGCGTCCTCCAAGATCATCAATTTCTTGAAAAAACAATATAACCTGTCTCTTAACTTCCAGGGAATAGATCATCCATCCAAAGCGATCGACGGGAAGGTGAATGTGATGAACGTCTGGAAGGAAAATGTCAAGATCAATTTTGGGGAAGAAGATACCGAGGTTGGGAGCTATGCCTTTAAATCGCTTGAAGCCGCCACGGAGGCACTAAAAAATGATGAGATTGATGTTTTGGTGACTGCTCCAATCAATAAAGCGACCATTCAATCTGAAAAATTCAACTTTCCAGGGCACACCGATTACCTGGCAAGGGAACTCGGTGGAGAAAGCCTGATGTTTATGATCACCGATAATCTTAAGATCGGGTTGCTTACAGATCACGTGGCTCTTAAAGACATAGCGTCGGTCATTACACCGGAACTGATCGAGAAAAAAGTAAAGATCATTCAGGAGACTTTAAAACAGGATTTCAGGGTTTCCAAACCAAAGATCGCTGTCTTGGGGATCAATCCGCATAGCGGGGATAATGGGGTAATAGGAAAGGAAGATGAAGAGATTCTCAAACCTACTCTTCAGAAGATACGTGATAGGGGAGATCTGGTTTACGGGCCTTATTCCGCAGATAGCTTTTTCGGTTCCAAGAATTATAAGAATTTTGATGCCGTGGTGGCCAGTTACCACGACCAGGGATTAATTCCTTTTAAAACCCTTTCCTTTGGAATGGGGGTGAATTTCACCGCCGGATTGAAAAAAGTGCGTACTTCGCCAGACCATGGAACGGCTTTCGAAATCGCCGGTAAAAATGAAGCAAATATTAATTCGTTTAAAGAAGCCGTTTTTAAAGGAATCGAGATTTTTAAAGCCAGGGAAGAATACAAGGAATTGACCGAAAATCCGTTAAAAAAACAAGGCAAGAAGATATAAACAAAAATTTGTTTATAAAAAGGCCTTAATTGATTAATTTTTATATCTTTGCACCCGCCTTTACGGCAACGTGAGGCACTCAAAACTGAGGAGAGATGAGGAATTTAGCAGAGTTTACGATTCCTTTCAAGGGATTAAAACTTGGGAAACACCAGTTTGAGTATGAGTTAGATAACAGGTTCTTTGAACATTTTGAGTACGACGAATTCAATAGTGTAGATGTTAAGATCGATCTGTTGTTCGAGAAGAAAACTACCATGATGGAGTTGACTTTTACAGCAACCGGAACAGTTAATGTAAATTGCGATCTTACCAACGAACCATATGATCAACCTATAGACAGTAAATTGTTTCTGGTGATCAAATTTGGAGATGAATTCAACGATGAAGATGAAGACCTGCTGATCATACCTCACGGAGAATTTGAGGTGAATATCCAGCAGTATATATACGAGCTGGTGGTACTTTCGGTACCTGCCAAGCGAATTCATCCGGGAGTTGAAGACGGAACACTGGAATCTGAAGTACTCGACAGGCTCGAAGAGCTGAGTTTGAAAAATCAGAAAAAGAAAAATGAGGACGATACAGATCCTCGCTGGGACAAATTAAAAAATTTACTAAACGAATAATTAACAGGAAGCCATGGCACATCCAAAGAGAAAAATCTCGAAAACCAGAAGAGATAAAAGAAGAACACATTATAAAGCTTCAGCTCCAAAAGTGGCTGTAGATTCTGTAACAGGTGAACCTCACCTTTATCACAGAGCTCACTGGCACGAAGGTAAATTGTATTACCGTGGCCAGGTATTGATCGATAATACCGAAGAAATAGAAGCTTAATTTAGGAAAAGAGCTTCATATAAAATTAGAGAACTCTCACTTCGTGGGAGTTTTTTGTTTTTAGTTGAATAAGTCCTAAAAAGACCTTAATTTGCACGCCGGTTAGAATTAATTTTAGTAATTTTCTATGATTGATGAATTCTATTTGAAACCGGTGATGAGTGAATTAAATTCAATTTTATGAGTAAAATCACGGCAGCAATCACGGCTGTAGGAGGCTATGTGCCAGAAGATGTTTTAACCAACAAGATGTTGGAAAAAATGGTGGATACAAATGATGAATGGATTACCACCAGAACCGGAATTAAAGAACGCCGAATCTTAAAAGACCCCGCCAAGGGAACTTCATACCTGGGAATCCAGGCCGCAAAGGAAATTCTTCGCAAGACCAATTTAGACCCTAAAGAAATCGATTTAGTGATCATGGCAACCGCCACTCCAGACATGCCTGTGGCATCCACTGGGGTTTATGTTGCTACTGAAATCGGCGCCACAAATGCCTTTTCTTATGATCTGCAGGCTGCCTGTTCCAGTTTTTTATACGGAATGTCTACAGCTGCAGCTTATATCGAATCTGGAAGATATAAAAAAGTATTGCTCATTGGAGCCGATAAAATGTCTTCTATCATTGATTATACCGATCGTACTACCTGTATCATCTTTGGTGATGGTGCTGGAGCTGTGTTGATGGAACCTAATGAGGAAGGTTTTGGTCTTCAGGATGAAATTTTAAGGAGTGATGCCATTGGAAGGGAATCATTGAAGATAGAAGCGGGAGGTTCAATTATGCCTCCAACCGAAGAAACTGTGGCTCAAAAATTACATTTTGTAAAACAGGATGGGAAAACGGTATTTAAATTCGCCGTTTCCAATATGGCTGGCGTAAGTGAGCAGATCATGGAGAGAAACCAGCTGACTAATGAAGATGTTGACTGGCTGGTAGCTCATCAGGCAAACAAGAGGATCATCAATGCAACGGCAAATAGAATGAATTTACATGACGAGAATAAGGTTCTTATGAACATCGAGCGTTATGGAAATACTACTTCTGCAACCTTGCCTTTACTATTAAGCGATTACGAAAAGAACTTTAAAAAAGGAGATAACTTAATATTTGCTTCGTTTGGTGGCGGATTCACTTGGGGATCGGCTTACCTTAAATGGGCTTATAATTCTTAAAAAATCAACACCCTATATTATGGATTTAAAGGAAATTCAGAACCTGATTAAATTTGTAGCCAAATCTGGCGCAAGTGAGGTGAAACTCGAAACCGGTGATGTAAAAATCACCATCAAAACAGGTTCAGACGAAAAAGAAACAACCATAGTACAACACGTCCCAATGGGACAGCAACAGGTGCCGCAGCAAATGCCTTCGGCTCCTCAACCAGCCGCTCCGGCTCCCCAGCAACAGGAAAGTGGTTCTGGCCAGAAAGAATCTAAAGATTCTTCAGCCGACGATTCAAAATTTATCACTGTAAAGTCTCCGATTATCGGAACTTTCTACAGAAAACCTTCACCAGACAAGCCTGTGTTTGTCGAGACTGGAGACAGCGTTAAAGAAGGGGATGTACTTTGTGTGATCGAAGCCATGAAGTTGTTCAACGAGATCGAGAGTGAGGTTACTGGTAAGATCGTAAAAGTACTTGTGGAGGATGCTTCACCGGTAGAGTTCGATCAGCCATTATTCCTTGTAGATCCATCATAATTCACTACCCGTTTTAACACCTGTAAGCCCTTATTTCAAGGGCTTCAGAATTTTAAAAACAACTAGGTATGTTCAAGAAAATATTGATTGCAAACAGAGGGGAAATCGCCTTGAGGGTGATTCGTACCTGTAAGGAAATGGGTATCAAAACGGTCGCGGTCTATTCTACGGCAGATGCCGAAAGTCTTCACGTGAGATTTGCCGATGAGGCCGTATGTATCGGGCCTGCACCAAGTAATTTATCCTATTTAAAAATATCGAATATCATCGCCGCGGCAGAGATCACCAATGCCGATGCGATCCACCCGGGATACGGATTCCTTTCAGAAAACGCCAAGTTTTCAAAGATCTGTGAAGAGCACGATATCAAATTTATCGGGGCTTCTCCAGAGATGATCTCGAAAATGGGAGATAAGGCTACTGCGAAAGCTACGATGAGAGCTGCCGGGGTACCTTGTGTTCCAGGGTCGGAAGGTATTCTGAAAGATTATAAGGAATGCCTTAAAATAGCTAAGGAAATTGGATTTCCGGTTATGCTGAAAGCTACCGCCGGTGGTGGAGGTAAAGGTATGCGTGCCGTTTGGAAAGAAGAAGATCTGGAAGCGGCATGGGAATCGGCCAGGAAAGAAGCCGATGCATCCTTCGGAAACGATGGAATGTATATGGAAAAGCTTATTGAAGAGCCACGCCATATCGAGATTCAGATCGTTGGAGACAGCAGCGGTAAAGCCTGTCACCTTTCTGAAAGAGATTGCTCTGTACAGCGTCGTCACCAGAAATTAACCGAGGAGACTCCATCTCCTTTCATGACCGATACGCTGCGTAAGAAAATGGGTGAAGCCGCCATTAAAGCTGCTGAATTCATCAAATACGAAGGAGCTGGAACCGTGGAATTCCTTGTTGATAAACATAGGAATTTCTACTTTATGGAGATGAACACCCGTATTCAGGTTGAGCATCCTATCACCGAACAGGTGATCGATTATGACCTGATACGTGAGCAGATCCTTGTTGCAGCAGGAGTGCCGATTTCCGGAAAGAACTATTTCCCGCAATTGCATTCCATCGAGTGCAGGATCAACGCAGAGGATCCATATCATGGATTCCGTCCTTCACCAGGGAAGATCACAAACCTGCATGCACCGGGAGGTCATGGGGTGCGTATCGATACCCACGTTTACAGCGGCTATATCATCCCGCCAAACTACGATTCGATGATCGCGAAATTGATCACCACTGCCCAAACCAGGGAAGAGGCGATCAATAAGATGAAGCGTGCTTTGGATGAGTTCGTGATCGAAGGTATCAAAACCACGATCCCGTTTCACCGCCAGTTGATGGATCACCCGGATTATATCGAAGGTAATTACACCACTAAATTCATGGAAGACTTCAAGATGAAGCCCATGGACGAAGCATAAAACAAGCCCCGGTTTCTACCGGGGTTTTTTATTGAATGATTATAGACCTCGCAGTTTCCTGAAACCTGTGAGGTTTTTTGTATTTTCAACTTTGGAAAAAACCGATCTGTATGAATTTCTCTTTCTGGGAAGCCGACTCCTGGTTTCAAAATATCGATTACACCATCGTGGGAAGCGGAATTACCGGACTCAATTGCGCGTTGAGACTGAAGGAATTAAAACCGGAATCAAAGATCCTGATACTCGAAAAAGGAATGCTACCAGAAGGTGCCAGTACTAAGAACGCTGGTTTCGCCTGTTTCGGAAGTATTTCTGAAATCCTTGATGATCTTAAAACCCATTCTGAAGAAGAAGTGGTAGAACTGGTAAAGAACCGCGTTAAGGGCCTGGAATTGCTTCGAAAAAACCTAGGAGACCGGGAGATCGATTATCAAACCTATGGTGGATATGAGCTATTCGTTCCCCAGGATGAGGAATTGTATGCAAAGTGTATCCAGAAAATTCCTGAAATCAATGAATTATTAAGACCGGTGTTTCAGGACAAGGTCTTCAGCACTCAAGAGAACAAATTCGGTTTCAGGAAAATTCAGCCTCAATTGATCTACAGCAAATTTGAAGGCCAGATCGATACAGGAAAAATGATGAGCGCACTGCTTAAAAAAGCGCATTCAGAAGGTATCAAAATATTGAACCGGGTTGAAGTAAGAAAGTTCGAATCTGGAGAGGACGACGTAAAGATCGAAACCGATCATTTCGAGATTCGATCGAAAAAACTGTTGATCGCGACCAATGGATTTGCTCACCGACTTGGGATCGAAGCAGTGAAACCGGCCAGAGCCCAGGTCCTGATCACCAAACCACTGGACAAACTTCCTTTCCGCGGAACTTTTCACCTGGATAAAGGCTATTATTATTTTAGAAATATCGGCAACCGTATTCTCTTCGGCGGCGGAAGGAACCTTGATTTTAAAACCGAAGAAACCGATCAAACCGGCCTTACCGATATTATTCAGAATAAATTAAAAGAACTATTAAAAACCTGTATTTTACCTGATATTCCCTTCGAGATCGAACGATCCTGGAGCGGCATCATGGGAGTAGGCGATCAGAAAAAGCCAGTTATCAGGCAGCTTGAACCCAATGTTTATGCAGGCGTAAGGCTTGGCGGAATGGGTGTTGCAATTGGCAGCCTAGTTGGCCGGGAACTCGCAGATTTAGCTTTAGAATCATGATAAAACGATTTTTTAAATTCATTTTCAAGATCCTTCTGGGACTTTTTTTGTTCAGCATTTTCATGGTGCTGGTCTACAAATGGCTGCCGGTACCTGCAACGCCCCTGATGGTCATTAAGTATTTTGAACATCCCGAGGAAGAGATCGATCACGAATGGGTTCCAATTGAAGATATATCCAGGCATTTACAACTGGCGGTGATCGCGAGTGAGGATCAGAATTTTGTTAAACATAATGGCTTCGATTTCGAGGCGATCAAAAAAGCGATGGAAGATAATCGTTCCGGAAGAAAGATCAGGGGCGCATCTACCATTTCACAACAAACTGCGAAAAATGTTTTTCTATGGCCTGGCCGAACCTGGTTCAGGAAAGGCCTGGAAGCTTATTTTACCTTTCTAATCGAGATGCTCTGGAGCAAGGAGCGTATCCTGGAGGTTTACCTTAACAGTATCGAAATGGGGAAAGGTGTATATGGTGCCGAAGCGGCCGCTTATCACTGGTTTAAAAAAGATGCGAAAGACCTTTCAGCTTATGAAGCTGCGGCGATCGCAGCGGTTTTGCCAAACCCGCGGGAATACAGGGCAAACCCGGCTTCCAGTTTTATTCAGCGAAGAAAGAACTGGATCGTGGGACAGATGTATAATTACGGGAAATTTTCCTTGGAATAAGATGAAAGCAAACCTCACAGGTTTCAGAAACCTGTGAGGTTTTTACAATAGATATAACCATGAATAATGTGAGGCTGGAATTAATAAATTCCTGTGAGAAATATGTGGAACAAAGAGTTCAGCGAATTTCCATGGCCATGGAACAACTAAAAGAAGATCTTGAGAACGAATCTAAAAGCAGTGCAGGCGATAAATATGAAACCGGAAGGGAAATGATCAATATCGAGTGGAATAAGCTTAGTGTTCAGCTTAAGGAATATGAAAAACTTGATCACATTCTGGCGAGGCTTCCGAAGGAAAGGATCAATGAGAAAATTGCCGTGGGAAGCATCGTATATACAAATGCGGCGAACTATTTTATTTCGATCCCTGCCGGCGAAATCGAGGTGGATGGCGAAAAGTTCTATGCAATTGGGGTTCAGGCCCCGGTGGCTCAAAAACTTGTAGGTCTAAAGGAGCAGGATGAATTCGAACTGAATGGACAGAAAATAAAAATCCAAAAGCTCATTTAAGCCTTTTTTCGATCAATTCTTTGGAAACTGAAATGCCAATTTTTGTTCCCGGCTTCAGACTTTCAGGCTGCTCGAGCAGGAGACGTTCCCCGTTAAGATTGGCTTCGATCAAATAGGATTCTCCTTTAAAATAGGAATTTCTGACGATGGCTATTTTATCCGAATTTTGATTTACATTGATCTCGTGAGGATAGAGCACCAGGCGTTTTCGGCTTTCAGAATCTGCTGAAATATTCTTCAGCATCAGGTGATTCACATCTCCAAAAAGCGAGGCAACATATTGGTTTGGCGGATTTTTATAAAGTTCCACGGGGCTTCCGTCGGCATAGATTCCAGCATTTTTGATCACCAGCGTCCTGTCTGCAAACGACATGGCATCGGTGCTGTCGTGAGTCGCAATAATGCAGGTTATATTTTTTTCTTTCAGGTAAGAGAACAATCGCCTGCGCAGATTATTCTTCCTGAAATGATCTATATGGCTGAATGGCTCGTCGAGCAGCAGGATCTCGGGTTCATCGGCAAGCGCCCGCGCCAGGGCGATTCGCTGTTGCTGACCGCCACTCAGGAACTTGGCCTTTTTATCGGCTACATCTTCCATTTCAACCACTTCCAGCAATTCCTGGATTCGACGTTTCTTTTTAATAGGAAAAAAGTTGCTGAGGTATTTGCCCACATTTTCGGCGGCGGTCAACGGGAGCATCAGGTCAAAATCCTGGGCCAGATATTTGATAAAGGGTTCGCCTGGCACAAGGTTAAAATTGGGACCTTTCAACTCCAGGTCTTTCCAGGTGATCTTTCCGTTGGTATGTAACAGTCCGTAGATTAGTTTAAGAAGTGTGCTTTTTCCGCAACCACTTTCGCCAATAATGGAAATGTTCTGGCCTTCACTGATCTTTAAACTGATATTTTGGAGAACCGGTTCCTGATCATAACTGAAAGAAACCTTGCTTAATTTGAGCATGCCCACTTTTGAAATCTAAGTTACGATTTCAAATGATTTATCGATTTGATTTTTGCTTATTATCTTGATGCTGTAAGCTGAAGTATATGAAGCGAATTCTTGTTTATGACCTCAATAAAACATTATACAGGAAATCCTCGAAAAACGAGTTCTTTAAATTCCTGTGTAGCCGGCGGCCGAAGATTTGTTTTTCAATTTTCGGAATGCTCTATTCCGGGCTGGTTTATAGTTTAGATCTAAAAAACAAGACCTGGTTCAAAGACCGGTTCTATCGATATCTAAATGGACTAAAGCCAAAGGAAGTTCAGAAACTGGCTAAGCAATACTGGAAAAGGGAATTCCCGGAGCAATTCAGGACAGAATTCCTGGACGAAATTAAATCAAGCGTCCAAAATGGAATTGAGGTGTATGTGGTCACCGGGGCTTATGAGATCTATGTGAAATACCTGGAGACTATACTTCCGGTGAATGTAATTGGAACCAGGGCTGAATACCGTGACGGGAAATACCATATAATAGGAAAGGCCTGTAACGATGAGGAAAAAGTTAGACGTTTAGAAGAGCATATTAGGCAGGATTTCGTGATTCTGAAGTCATATTCAGATGATGACGAAGCGATCCTGTACGAAGCCGAAGAAGGCTATTTTCTGCAAGGCGATAGCCTGATCCAGGTTAATAAAAAACGCCGGTAAAAATACCGGCGTTCTAAATTTATAATTTTAGCGAAAGCTTCTTAACCTTTCACATTTTTGTCAACTTCATTTGGCAAAGCTTCAAAGCCCATATTGTAGAAGGTAAACCCGAAAATATCGGCATATTCTTCTATGATCATACTGGTAGGTTTTCCTGCTCCATGGCCAGCCTTGGTTTCGATTCGGATCAAAACCGGCTCATCACCAGCCTGTTTTTCCTGAAGTTCAGCAGCGAACTTGAACGAATGCGCAGGTACCACACGATCATCATGATCTCCAGTAGTAATAAGCGTCGCAGGATATTCCACCCCGGCTTCCACATTATGAACAGGAGAATAACCATATAGATAATCGAACATTTCCTTGCTGTCTTCAGCAGTTCCATAGTCGTAAGCCCATCCCGCTCCGGCAGTAAAGGTGTGGTATCTAAGCATGTCCATTACCCCCACAGCTGGCAAAGCAACTTTCATAAGGTCTGGACGCTGAGTCATGGTAGCACCAACCAGCAATCCTCCATTAGAACCACCGCGAATCGCCAGGTAATCCTTAGAAGTATAATTATTTTCGATCAGGTATTCCGCAGCAGCGATAAAATCGTCAAATACGTTCTGTTTATTAAGCTTGGTACCGGCATCATGCCATTCCTTTCCGTATTCACCACCTCCGCGAAGGTTTGGAACAGCGTAAATACCTCCCTGCTCCAGCCAAACGCTATTCGCTGTGCTGAATCCAGGCGTAAGACTGATGTTAAACCCGCCATAACCGTACAGGATAGTCGGGTTTTTGCCATCCATTTCTGTTCCTTTTTTATAGGTGATGATCATTGGCACCTTTGTTCCATCTTTGGAAGTATAGAACACCTGCTCGCTGGTATAGTCTTCTGAATTGAAATCGATTTTCGGTTTGTTATAAACTTCTGAAGTTCCCTCCTCGATGTCATATTTATAAATAGTACCCGGAGTTACGTAATTGGTAAAGGAATAATAAAGTACATCCTCATCTTTCTTCGCTCCGAAACCACCGGCTGAACCTATTCCTGGTAATTCTACTTCTCTAACCAGCTTCCCATCATAATCATATTGTTTTACCTGGGAAATGGCATCAACCATATATTCTGCAAAGAAATAGCCACCTCCGGTAGAAGGACTTAAGACATATTCAGTTTCAGGAATAAAGTCTTTCCAGTTTTCCGGTTTTGGATTGGAGGCATCAACAGTTACGATTCTACGGTTTGGCGCATCCAGGTTGGTAACGATATAAAGCTTGCTTCCTTCATTATCGATTACGTAACTATCAGTGTCAAAATTGTCGATTATGCTAACCAGTACCGGATTTTGTTTTTGAAGGTCCATCAGGTAAAGCTCACCGCCAGAAGTCGAATTTCTTGCTGAAATGATCAAATAGCGGTTGTCTTCGGTCACATTTCCTCCAACATAACGTCTTTTTTGTTCCGATTTATCACCAAAGATCACCTTATCCTCGCTTTGCGCGGTCCCGAGTTTGTGATAATACAGTTTATGCTGATCGGTTTTGGCTGAAAGTTCGCTTCCTGTCGGTTTGTCATAGCTTGAATAATAGAATCCGTCATTTCCTTTCCAGGAAAGTCCGCTGAATTTTACATCTTTAATCGTATCTCCAAGGATCTCCTTGTTTTCGGTATTCATCACGATCACTTTTCTCCAGTCGCTTCCACCTTCAGAAATAGCATAGGCTACTTTCTTCCCGTCTTCAGAAAAGCTCATTCCGGCAAGAGAAGTGGTTCCGTCCTTGCTGAAATTATTCGGGTCAAGGAAAACCTCTGCCTCGGCATCAGGTCCTTTTTTTCTGTAAAGCACGCTCTGGTTCTGGAGTCCGTCGTTCTTATAGAAATAGATATAATCACCTTCCGTGAAAGGAGCTCCCAGTTTTTCATAATCCCAGAGTTCGGTAAGACGTTGTTTTAGTTTTTCACGATAGGGGATCTTTTCCAGGTAATCGAAGGTAACCTCGTTCTGGGCTTCCACCCAGTTTTCGGTCTCCTCGCTGCGGTCGTCTTCCAGCCAGCGGTAGGGATCTTTTACTTCGGTTCCAAAATAATCGGTAACGGTATCAACTTTTTTGGTTTCGGGGTAATTCACAGCGATACTGTCTTTTTTTTCTGCCTCCTCGTTGCAGGCCATCAGGGTGCCGGCAGCAAAGGCAAGGGTTATTATTTTTTTCATAAATTTTAATTAATTCTTGGGTTATAATTCTTTGACCAAAAAAAGGCCTGAAAGTTTAATCTATCAGGCCTTTAAAGATATTTAAATATTTCTGATTTTAAACCAGCTTGTTTTCGATCAAATATTCAGCGATCTGAACCGCATTGGTGGCAGCTCCTTTTCGCAGGTTATCGGCCACGATCCACATATTTAAACTGTTAGGCTGGGAATGATCTCTCCTTATCCGGCCTACGAAAACATCATCTTTTCCTTCTGCATAGATGGGCATAGGATAGGTGTTAACACCAGGGTTATCCTGAACTTTGATTCCAGGAAAGTCATTTAATAGTTGCCTTACTTCGGCCTCCTCAAAATCTCTTTCGAATTCGATATTTACAGATTCTGAATGTCCGCCAACCACGGGGATCCTGATAGCCGTCGCGGTAACATTTACACTGTCATCACCAAGTATCTTCTTGGTTTCGTTGGTCAGTTTCATCTCTTCTTTTGTATATCCATTATCCTGGAATACATCGCAGTGAGGTAAGGCATTGCGGTGAATTGGATACGGATAGGCCATTTCTCCCTTTGATCCGGCATACTCGTTTTCCAACTGCTTTACAGCTTTTACCCCGGTTCCGGTAATACTTTGGTACGTTGAAACTACCACTCGTTTGATCTTATACGTATCATGAAGTGGTTTCAGGGCCATTAAAAGCTGAATGGTAGAACAGTTTGGATTGGCGATGATCTTATCTTCTGCTGAAAGTAGATTCGCATTGATCTCCGGAATAACCAGTTTGTTGTCCGGGTTCATCCTCCAGGCTGAAGAATTATCGATCACTGTAGTACCGGCCGCAGCGAATTTTGGAGCCCATTCCAGGGAGGTGTCTCCTCCTGCTGAAAACAAGGCGATCTCAGGTTTCATCGAAACCGCGGTTTCCAATCCTACAACTTCATATTCCTTTCCGGCAAAATTGATCTTTTTACCAACCGATCTTTCCGAAGCTACAGGTATCAATTCAGTTAATGGAAAATTTCTTTCCTCCAGTACTTTTAACATTACGTTTCCCACCATTCCGGTGGCTCCAACAACAGCTACTTTCATAATTAGCCAAGAATTTTAAAAATGTGATTGCAAAGGTATTAGTTGAATTGAAACAGGCGATATTCTGAATTGAAAAAAAACCCTGAAACATTCAATTTTTACGAATTTGCCAGATTTGTAAAAAATGACCCCCGGTTTCTGCCGGGGGTTTAAAGTTTAAATGAGTAATGTAGCGGTAAGCGTACTTTTTTATGAATTCTGTTTCTTCAATTCGTCTCTTATCTCTAAAAGGATCTCTTCCTGAGTAGGTCCTTTTGGAGCCGGAGCTTCTTCCACGTTCTCTTTTTTCTTGGTTTTTTCGTAAGCTCTCAGCACCAAAAATATGAAAAAGCCTATGATTATAAAATAGATGATCGCCTGGATCAGGTTTCCGTAGGTGATCACGGCAGCGTTGGCCTCCTGTGCGGCGGCAAGGTCGGGATAGCTCTCCCCGTCCAGTGAAATGAATTTCTGGGTAAAATCAATTCCTCCGGTGAGCAGGCCTATGATTGGCATTATAACGTCGTTAACCACCGAGGTAACGATCTTGTTAAATGCTGCTCCAATCACAACCGCAGTAGCCAGCATTACAATATCCTTCTGAAAAAGGAAAGCTTTAAAGTCTTTTAAAAAGGCCATAAAAATTAGTATTAGGGGTTAGTTGAGGCCTAATTTAGATAAAAAACTTAAATATTGGATAATAGACCTATTCCGGGATGACTTTTCGGGTTACCCTGCGCTGAATACCTGTGATCAGCTCATAAGAAATGGTGCCGCCTGCCTCAGCGAAATCAACGGGGTTTTGTGGGCCACCAAAAACGATCACTTCATCGCCCTCTTCGCAATCGATGCCGGTAACATCTACCATGATGATATCCATACACACATTGCCTACTATAGGCGCGTACTTTCCGTTTACAAAGACGCCGGCTTTTTGTTTTCCGTAGATGCGGTTAATACCATCGGCATGACCTATCGGAAGCGTTGCGATCACACTAGGTTTTTCCACCTTAAATACGCGATTATAACCAACTGTAGCGCCTTTATCCAGGTGACGCTTCTGCGAAATGATGGTTTTCAAAGTACCAACAGGTTTCAGGTAAGGATCTACATTTTCGTCATTTCCGTAGCCATATAGGCCTATCCCGCTGCGAACCATACTGAATGCGGCTTTAGGGTAATTGATGACTCCCGAAGTATTACAAATATGCAGCAAGGGTTCATAGCCCAGGTTCTCAACCAGCTTCCAGGCCATTTTTCTGAAGAGGTCTATCTGGCCCAGGGTGAATTCCCGTTCTTTCCAGTCTTCACTGGCCGCGAGATGGGAAAAAATGGAAGCGACTTTAATACTTTCGGTTCCTGAAATAAGCTCGAATACGGTATCCAGTTCAGGCTGATCAAAGCCTAGTCGGTTCAGGCCTGTATTCAGTTTAATGTGAACAGGATAATTTTTCTGATTTTGTCGTTCGGCGATCTCGATAAATGACCTAAGAATCTTTTCACTGTAGATATTCGGTTCCAGGCAATGTTCGATGATCTCCTCGAAATTATGGAATTGCGGATGTAAGACGAGAATGGGCAACGTAATACCGTTCTCTCTTAATCGAACGCCTTCTTCCACATAGGCGACAGCGAAATAATCGGTTCCCAGTTCCTGAAGTTTCTGGGCGATGACTACCGAATCACTTCCGTAGGCATGGGCCTTTACAACCGACATGAATTTAACTTCCTTGTCTAATTTTGATCTTAAATAACGGTAATTATGAGCAAGATTTCCAAGATTGATCTCTAGAACGCTTTCCTTAGCCTTCGGCATTTTCCTCCTTTTGTTTTGAATTCAATTCCTGCGGGTCGTTTACATCGATCTTTTTCACCCGCTCCTTCAGCATGGCCTTAAAATAAGCCCCGCGACTTAGAGGTTCGTATTCTTCATTTTCCCCCAGGAATACCAGGTCGTCGTTAATCGATTTTCGATAGCTGAACTGGGCAAGATTCCCGGTTCTGGTACAAACCGCATGTACTTTGGTGACATATTCGGCCGTAGCCATTAAATTAGGCATGGGGCCGAAAGGATTTCCCTTGAAATCCATGTCGAGGCCAGCAACGATTACGCGTATTCCCTGGTTGGCCAGGTCGTTGCAAACCGTTACGATCTCGGCATCGAAAAATTGAGCCTCATCGATCCCCACTACATCACAGCCATCTGCCAGAATGCGAATGGTGGCTGCTGAAGGTACCGGGGTAGAGCGAATTTCATTGGAATCGTGAGAAACCACCATCTCCTCGTCATAGCGGGTATCGATGGCTGGTTTGAAGATCTCGACATTTTGTTTGGCGAATTTTGCCCTTTTGAGACGACGGATCAGTTCTTCGGTTTTTCCGGAAAACATAGAGCCGCAAATAACTTCTATCCAACCAAATTGCTCTTCGTGATTTACTGTATTTTCGAGAAACATTTTGTATTTTTCAAATCGAAATGGGGAAATACCTCTTTCGCATAAAGGTGGAACAAATTTATTAAAAATACAACCCGCTTGAGGGCCTAATCGTTAAAGTTATCAAATCGAATTCGGAACAGATTTTGAATTAAATTGATGATTCCTCGATCGATACGATTTTAACGTTTAATCCAAAAATACTGTACAATGAAAAAGAAAATTGAAGCTGATTTGATCTATATCGCAGAACTGATCCTTCAGAAAAAAGGGGAGATGGATGCGAAAGAACTGAAAAAGCTAGCCAGGCACCTTTATGAAAAATTAACGGTGCTTAGTTTTACTGAAAAACACCTGGATGCCTCAGAAGCTGAAGAAGACGAGGAATTTGAAATGCAAATGCCTCAGCGCATTTCCAGGACCCAGTCTTATGATGAATTCCATCCGGATGGGACCGAATATAATAAGGATTCTGTAGCGATCACCGAACCTGCTACCGAAAAGATCAAGGATATCGTGGCCCAGATGCCGCCGGAAACCGAAAAGGTAGACATCATGATGGATGATCTTAATTCATTCAGGGAACCATCCAGACCTGCCACATCAGAAAAGCCGAAAAAGGATTTCAGGAATATCGGGGTAGATTATGATAACCTGCCAGACTTTGAGCCGGTTAATAATAAGAAGTCAGAAGAGAATAAACCAAGGTCACTCAACGATCGCCTGAAAAAAGGCATCAATATTGGTCTTAATGAACGCCTTGCCTATATCAAGCATTTGTTCGATGGCAATACAGCCGACTATAACAGGGTACTTTCCCAGCTAAATACCTTTACCAGTCACGAAGAAGCCACTAAATTCATCAACCTGGTAGTAAAACCCGATTATAATCACTGGGAGGGGAAGGAAGAATTCGAACAGCGCTTTATGGCCCACATCGAAAACAAATTCGATAAATAAGAAACCTATTTTATGGGAAAATTGTTTCTGGTGCCTACACCTATAGGCAACCTGGAAGATATTACCTTAAGAGCCGTCAGGGTGCTTAAGGAAGTAGATCTTATTCTCGCCGAGGATACCCGAAATAGCGGGAAATTACTGAAGCATTTCGAGATCTCCACGCCTATGCAAAGCCATCATATGCATAATGAACATAAAACAGTGGATCAGATCGCATCTAGGATCCAATCAGGAGAAACCATAGCTTTGATTAGTGATGCCGGGACCCCCGCGATCTCCGATCCCGGGTTCTTACTAACCCGTGCCTGTGTGGAAAATGGCATAGAGGTAGACTGCCTGCCTGGAGCCACAGCCTTTGTGCCGGCCCTTGTGAATAGCGGACTTCCTAATGATAAATTTGTATTCGAAGGTTTTCTCCCGGTAAAAAAAGGAAGGCAAACCCGCTTGAAATTCCTGGCCGAAGAAAGCAGGACCATGATCTTTTATGAATCTCCACATAAGCTTATCAAAACCCTGGGAAATTTTGTGGAATATTTTGGCGAAGACAGAAGACTTTCAGTTTCCAGGGAGATCACCAAGATGCATGAAGAAAGCATTCGGGGAACCGCCAGGGAAGTGCTGGAACATTATACCAGTAATCCTCCAAAGGGAGAGATCGTGATAGTGGTGGCTGGAAAATCCTGATTTGAAAGACCTTTTAGAGAACATACGCGATTGCAAGGTTTGCCAGAAACATCTGCCTCTTGGCGCCAGACCCATTATAGAAGCCAGTAAAAATTCCAAAATTGTACTGATCAGCCAGGCTCCCGGAAGGGTGGTGCATGAATCTGGAATCGCCTGGAAAGACCAGAGTGGGAAGAAGCTCAGGGAGTGGCTGGGTGTGGATGAGGAAACCTTTTATGATCCTGAAAACTTTGCGATCCTGCCAATGGGTTTCTGCTATCCTGGAAAAGGAAAAACCGGTGATTTGCCTCCGCGCAAGGAATGTGCTCCCATGTGGCATAATGAGGTTTGGAGTGAACTTGAAAAAGTAAAATTAAAATTCCTGATAGGGGCTTATTCAACCAGTTATTACCTTTCTTCCAAAGGTACGCTAACCGAAAAAGTAAGAAATTACGAACAGTTTTTACCGGATTACTGGCCTGTGCCACATCCATCTCCTGTGAATCGATTCTGGCGCAGCAAGCATCCCTGGTTCGAGGAGGAAGTTGTACCTCAAATTCAGCAGAAAGTCAGCGAAATATTGGGCTAAAATTGAAAGCAGATAATTGCTTTTTTAGTACTTTCGATCCAAATCAATTTTACGAATTTTTATGCGCTGGACCTTAAAACCCAAACCGGATTCTATTACCGTAAGTTCACTTTCAGACAAACTTAGAGTGGGATTACCCGTAGCCCGGCTTTTGGTTCAGCGAGGGATCAATACGTTCGAGGAGGCCAGGAAATTCTTCAGGCCAGAACTCGATGATCTTCACGATCCTTTCCTGATGAGGGATATGGACCTGGCTGTTGCACGTATAGAAAAGGCGATCGAGCAGCAGGAAAACATCCTGGTGTATGGGGATTATGATGTGGATGGGACTACCAGCGTGGCGCTGATGTCTACTTTCCTGAAATCGAGGTATCCAAATGTGGCTACCTATATTCCAGATCGTTATGAAGAAGGCTATGGCGTTTCTTACCAGGGGATCGATTTTGCAGCCGATAACGATATTAGCCTGATCATCGCCCTGGATTGCGGAATTAAGGCTATTGAAAAGGTTTCATACGCAAACGAAAAGGGTATTGATTTCATCATTTGCGATCACCACCGGCCAGGAGCTGAAATCCCTGATGCTGTGGCTGTGCTGGATCCAAAACGCGAAGACTGCACCTATCCATACGATGAACTTTGTGGTTGTGGAGTGGGTTTTAAGCTAATCCAGGCGATCGTTAGAAAGAATGGTGAACCTGAAGAAATTTTGCTTCCCTATCTGGACCTGGTGGCAACAGCAATCGGGGCCGATATCGTTCCCATAACCGGCGAAAACCGAATCCTGGCCTATCATGGCCTGAACGTGATCAACGTTGCTCCGCGCCGGGGGATAAAATGTATCCTGGGTGAACGAAAGAATATTAGCATTACCGACCTGGTTTTTATAGTAGCACCCCGTATCAATGCGGCGGGCCGGATGAAGCATGGTTTACATGCCGTTGATCTGCTTACCGAAGAAAACGAAGTTGTTGTTAAAGGTTTTGCTGAAGAGATCGAGACCTTTAATTCAGACCGAAAGAGTACCGATAAGATCATTACCGAAGAGGCCAAAAAGCAGATCCTGGAACTGAAGGAGGAAAAGCGGCTTACCACGGTGGTTTATAACGAGAACTGGCATAAAGGTGTTATTGGGATCGTGGCTTCGCGCTTGACCGAAACCTGGTACCGGCCAACCCTGGTCTTTACCAAAAGTGGGGAGAAGCTGGCAGCTTCGGCTAGATCGGTCAAGGGATTTGATGTTTACGAGGCCCTGGACGGTTGCAAAGATCATATTGAGCAATTCGGCGGACATAAATACGCGGCCGGATTAACCCTTTTGGAATCGGAATACGAGAATTTTAAGAGAAAGTTCGAAGAGGTGGTTTCTGCCTCTATAGACCGGAAATTGCTTACCCCGGAGATCAGCATCGATGCTGAGTTGGACCTTAAAGATATCACCCCGAAGTTCTATAGAATTCTAAAACAATTCGCTCCATTTGGTCCCGGTAATATGTCACCGGTTTTTCTTAGTCGGGGCCTGACAGATACCGGTTTTGGAAAATGTGTGGGAGAAGATAAAACTCATTTAAAATGCAGGGTGAAGCAGGCGACTGCCGGACCGGAATTTGACGTAATAGGCTTCAACCTGGGAGACAAGCTCGATATCATCAAAAACGGAAAGCGCTTCGATGCAGTTTACAGCCTAGATGAGAATACCTGGAATGGGAATACCAGTATTCAGCTAAAACTAAAGGATATCAGGGAATCGGTTTAAGAATTTAACTTTTTCAACTTGAGATCTTCACCGTCGAATTCGGCATAGGTATAATGGCTTATCCAGTCTCCGGTGTTTACATAAGTCGATGTTCCGTTGAGGTCTATTTCCAGAGGTAAATGCCGGTGGCCGAACAGAAAATAATCGAAATGTTCAGATTCTAATTTTCGCTTGCAATACTGGATTAACCATTCTTTATCTTCTCCTAAAAACTCCTGGTCTTCTTCACCAGAGATCATCTTGTTTTTAACCGAAAAATATTGTGCCAGGGGAACTCCCAGGTCTGGGTGTAACCATTTATAAAGCCATTGAGCAAAGGGATTGGTAAAGACCTTTTTCATTCGCTTATAGCCTTTGTCTCCGGGCCCTAGTCCGTCACCGTGGCCAACGAGGAACTTTTTCCCGCTCAACTCGAATTCTCTGGGTTTGTGGTACACCGGGATATTCAATTCTTCTTCGAAGTAGTTCTTCATCCAGAGGTCATGATTCCCAACGAAAAAATAAACCGGGATCCCGGAATCCTTAATTTCGGCAAGTTTTCCAAGTGTTCTAACAAATCCTTTTGGAACTACATGCTTATACTCAAACCAGAAGTCAAAAAGATCGCCCAGCAGAAAGATGGCGGCTGCATCTTCTTTGATCTCATCCAGCCATTTTACGAAAATCGCTTCACGTTTCCGACTTTCTTTCATGGTAGGGGCACCAAGGTGATTATCGCTGGAGAAATAAACTTTCTTGCCTTCGGGGATGTTCATACATGAGTTGTTCGTGGGTAAAGATATAAGATTTCTCTATAGGTTCGAAATTACCAGAGAGACCTCACAGGTTTTTAAATCCTGTGAGGTCTACTGCATACTGATCGCGCAAGGGACCTGCACACTGGCAGGCAGTGTGCAGCGGTTAGCTCCCGATGGCAGTAAGGCCAGCGGGACAAGAAGCGTACAGCTCGATCCTGTCTGCATTTGGCGGAGAGGAGGCGCCTTACTCATTATCACTGGCATACCATTCGGCGAAAGAGCTTTCGGTTTCCTGTAATTTTAAAGAGTGTAGTTTAATATGTGTCGGAAGCTGTTTTTTGATCTTTTCAGAAAAATCGATGACCATATTCTCGCTCGTAGGCTGATAATCTACCAGCAACACATGATGACCGCGGCTTTTGAGCTCCTCAGCCAGCTCTACATGAGGTGTGTTCTTATTGAAAACCGTGGCATGGTCGAACTGGTCGACGATCTCAGACTTGACGATCTTTTTAAGATCACCAAAATCGATCACCATTCCAAATTTTACATTGTCCATATCGCTTATGGGCTGGCCAATCACGGTGACGCTTAATTTGTAGCTGTGACCATGAACGTTCCTGCATTTTCCGTCGTAGCCAAAAAGCGCGTGACCGGTTTCAAATGAAAACTGCTTGGTAATCCTGATGTTACTCATATGCCTGATTTTGGTACAAAGATAAATTAATTTTCACGGCTTAATTTTTAACTTTTCCGAATTGGTTTCTGAAGTATATTTGCCAAATTTTTTTCGTCATGATTACTTCTGAACTGGAACTTTTTGAGCAGCTTGATTTTCAGGAAAATCCGCTTTATGAGCAGATCATTTCCGATCTTCTCGAGAAAAAATACAGCATCATCGATAATTTCTTTAATCACGAGGAGACCGCTGTTCTGCGCAATTCCCTGATGAAAAAATATGAGGAAGATAATTTCAAAAAGGCGGCCATTGGGAACCGAACCAACGAGATGATCGCCAAATCGGTGCGTGGGGATTTTATTCTATGGATCAATGAAGCTGAAGCTGGTGAAGCGGAAAAAATCTATTTCAATAAGATCAATTCGCTGGTGAATTATCTAAATCGAACCTGTTTTATGGGTATCCTCAATAAGGAATTTCATTATGCTGTGTACCCGGAAGGAACTTTTTACAAGCGCCACCTGGACACGTTTCAGAATGACGGGAGAAGAAAACTTTCCATGGTTTGTTACCTGAATAGCGAGGACTGGAAGCCCGAAAATGGTGGAGAGCTTTCGATCTATACCGAAAAAGACGGACAGGAAGAAGAGCTTAATATCTATCCGCTGGCAGGGCGAGTGGTAATTTTTGAGAGTCAGGAACTGGAGCATGAGGTGAAACCAGTTAAGGTTCCGCGTTTGAGCATTACCGGCTGGCTGAAAACCCGCTAATCATTTTCTGAATTTCTTATAGACAAACACGCCAATAAGGATTAGAGCCAGAATTAGCCAGAAGCCCATTCCGCTTAAAAAATTGAAGAATTGCCAGGTGTCCTGATCCATCAGTTCTTATATTTACTACGGTTTCTAACATTCCATCGATGCCTGGCATAGAAAAATAAGGCCAGCAGAATAAGAACTGCGAGCAAATACCAGAAATTTTCGGTAATAAACTGTTCGAAAGTCCAGCCCCATTCCTGCACATCACTAGGATCCTTGTCTTTAGGTAAATGCTCCTGCATCATGGTTTTATTTTAAGATTTTTTCTAAGTATGACAGCTGCTACGATTCCAATTAATAGACCTAGCAAAAGGTAAATATTATCTGCCAGGAAACTTCCCAGCTCGTATCCGGCCTTATAAGAAGGTTCTCTGCTCAGATCTATACGAAGGTTCAACATCCCTTTTATTTTTTGAATTTAGCCAGGGCCGTTTTGGTAAAATCAGAAAGTACCAGTTTACCCGAAATAGCCGCTCTTTCATCCAGAAGTTGATCCCAATGATCGGTATCTTTCCAGAATATCTTTTTCATTTCGGCAAGGGCATCAGGGTTATAAGAAGCCAGTTTCTGGGTAAAGATCTCGATCTCTTTATCAAGGTCTTTTATAGACTCAAAGACCTTTGCATACAGGCCTTGCTCCTTGGCCCAATAGGCATTTTTCCATTCGTGGGCGGCCAAACTAAGTTCGGCAAGTGCATTTACTCCCAATTTTCGTTCCACGGCCGGAGCGATCACGAAGGGGCCTATCCCTATGCTTAATTCTGAAAGCTTGATCGCTGCAGCATCTGTTGCCATCGCGTAGTCACAGGCCGCTACAAGACCAACGCCGCCACCAACGGTTTTACCCTGAACCCGGCCTACGATGAGTTTTTTGCATTCCCGCATGGCATTGATCACCCTCGCAAAACCTGAAAAGAATTCTTTTCCGTCCTCGAGATTTTCGATCTCAACCAGCTCGTCGAAGGAAGCTCCGGCACAAAAGGCTTTTTCGCCTTCCGACTTTAACAGGATCACGCTAACTGAATCGTCTTCTGAAAGTTTCCTGATCTCTTTCTCCAGTCTTTCCAGCAGGACGGAGGGAAATGAATTACTGGCAGGGTGGCCAAATTCAAGGCTGGCAATCTTATTTTTTATATTGGTATATAAACTTCCGTTCTCACGCGTGGTGGTCATATAATTCAGGCTTTTCCTCAAAGTTAACCATAATGCTGAAAAGCGGAAGGCATCTTAACAGAAACTAAACGTCCTTATGCAGGTATTTTCTTCGGAAGTACACGACGAGGGCTCCGCTTCGAATGAGCATCCATACGAAGAAGGCGATCCAGATGCCATACAATTTAAATCCGAAATGATCTGCGACGAGCAGGGTAGGAGTAAAGCCAAGAAAAGTGGCTACCAGAAGAACATTCCGGAGATATTTGGCTTCCCCCAGGCCTTTGAAGATGCCGTCGAACATAAAGGCTATCGCATTCACCGGCTGCATGAGGAGCACGATCCAGAACACCGAAGAGAACAGGGCCAGAACGGTCACTTCTTTATTGAACAAAAGGCCGATCTCATCATAGAAAAGCGCACAAATCCCCATTAAGATCAGGGCAATAAAAACGGCATATTTACTGATCTTTTTACTTAGTTCCCACAAATTTCGGTAATCCATGGCGCCCAAAAGTTTTCCGCCTATGGCATTCCCGGCATTCGCGTAACCGTCTATAAAAAAGCTGAAGAACAGCCAGATGTTCATTAGTATGCTCTGAGCAGCTATATAATTTTTACCATAGTCGGTTGCATAAGCGTTGGCGAGGTAAATTGCAAAATTGAGAGCGGCAGTTCGTACAAACAGGTTAGCGGCCATGATTAGAAGGCCTTTCATTCTAGGGTTGATGTTAAAACTCAGTTTTAAATGAAAGGGCGTTTTCTTAAAAAAGAACCGGAAGGCCATGATGAGCATGGTCGCCTGGGCAGCGAGACTCGCATAGGCCGCGCCCTCCAGGTGCATGGCGGGAATGATCCCATCTACCCCGTAAACCAGCAAATAATCCAGTGCGATGTTCACCGCAGCCCCGGTAAGGCTGCATTTCATGGCCCAGTAGGTGTTCTGGAGTCCCCGGAAAATTCCAAATATGGCAAAAGTGACGAGGGTAAGGGGGTAGCCTAAAGCCCTGATCTGGTAATAATTTTCAGAATACTCTAGGATGAGGCCTTCGGCATTATACGCACTGAAGATTGCCCGCGCGAAATAGGCGGTGCTAACATAGATCACCAGGCTGAACAGAAAATTGAATGCAATGGCCTGGGGAATCAAAGTTTTGACCGCATGCAGCCGGTTCGCTCCCAGGTGCTGAGAAACAATGGCTGAAATGGCTGTTTTGGTCTGTGCAACGATCCAGATGATGGCCGAGAGAAAGGAACCCACGATGCCGGCGGCGGCCAGGGCTTCGATGGAATTTTCATCTACGTTCCCGATAACGGCTATATCTGTAAGGGAAATTAATGGTTCGGCAATCCCTGCGATAATAGCCGGGATCGCAATCCTGTTTATACTTTTAAAACTGACTGAATTTTCCAAAGAATATCTGGTTGCAAGACAAAGATAGAATCCCTTGCCGTTAAATCAATAGTTCATAGCAGTAAAAGGGATCTTCGCTTTGTTTGGGAAAATGGATATTCCCAAGTCGCTGGTAACCCCTCGATTCGTAAAATCTCTGGTTTCTTGTGTTCTGGCTAAAGGTGTCCAGCCGTACCGATTCAAAATCCTGTTCTTTGGCTTGAGCTTCAGCGAAATCCATCAACTTTTGGCCGTATCCTTTACCCCAAACCGAAGGGTGTACCGCAAGCCGGTGAACATAGAGATTATTATTCGTTTTGCTAAGCCATTTAATCGGAATATATTCTTCGTCCATATAGCTGGTAAGGACAATGATACCGAGGATTTGGCGGTTTTTTTTCAGAACATATAATTCCTTTTTACGGATATCTTCGGCAAGTTTTTCTTTGGAGGGATAATGCTCATTCCACTGGAAAATGCCTTTTTTCTGCATGGCTAGGGCGCAGGCTTCGGTAAGTTTTTTGATTTCCTCAAGCTCGGAAATCTGGGCTAAATGGATCATGAATTCAAAATAAATAAAAGATTTCCTTATTTCAGAAAAATTATTACATTTGCCCCAAGCCGGGGGATTAGCTCAGCTGGCTAGAGCGCTTGCATGGCATGCAAGAGGTCATCGGTTCGACTCCGATATTCTCCACAAAGAACCATCGCTTTTCAGCGGTGGTTTTTTATTTGTGGATTATCTAATTTGATCTTTTTGCTCCATTCATAAAAAAAACCACTAAAAAAGTGGCCTGGTTATTTTAATCGTCGTCGGTCTCTCCGTATTCATCCCACAATTCCTGGGAATCGGTATTCAGGAAGTCGACGCTTTTTTTGATGAGATGCTTAAAAACTTTTGGGAGTTCCTTTTCATTCCAAGGATGTTTTGTTCCGAAGACATGATCTGCATTCTCAATGAGCAGAAGTTTTGGCGCCGGACTCCATTCGAAAAGATTTCCGGCTTCCCCTATCGAAACACTGGTATCACTGCTTCCGTGTGCAATTAGATGCGGGATACTCAATTTCCTTGCGGCTTTTTTGATATTGAGCCGCTCTTTATTCTCTTTAAAGTTTTTATAAAATTGGTAATGATGTGGCAATTGCTGTCCGGTCCTGGTGTTCACGATATAATTTACCCCTTTCTTTTCCCAGCCTTCGAGTTTCTTTCCTTCCGGGAAACGGGATCCAAAATCTGAAACTGAAGCGTAGGTAAGCAGTTTGCTTACCCGTTTATCTTCGGCAGCCTTGATGAGTGTGATGCCTCCGCCTCGGGAATGACCAATCAGATTAAGATCGCCGGCTTTGATCTGCTTGGCAAATTTGAAATTCGGAAGCAGGATCCAGTCAATAACCGACTGTAGGTCATCAAGCTCCTTAATGTAATTGTTATCACCAAAGGCTTCGATATCCATGAATTCTGTAAGGTTCTCTGGGGTAGTTCCATTATGGCTAAAATTGAATTTCACAAAAAAGAAGCCTTCTTTCGCAAATTCTTCGGCCATGACATCCCATGCGCCCCAGTCTTTAAAGCCCTTATATCCGTGTGCGAATATCACGATTGGTTTGGCTTTCCCATCATCCTTGAAAATGAGGTCTACAACAATAGGTTTATCATGCCGTCCCTCGATGATTATATTTTTCTCTTTAGAAACTTCCATAATTCTTTTTAATCTCTTTTTCTACAAATGCGACTGCCGGGTCGCATATTTCTTCTATCAGGGCTTTTAATTCCTCCTGAAAATGCTCCAGTATCTCCGGGGATAATTGTTTTTCCCTGGCATCTTTTTTCTCAAATCCCATGAAACCGGATCTCATATTTTTAAATGAAATAATCCCAGCTTCAGCGGGGAATGTAAGGCCTTTCTCCAGCGCAATCAAGCTGGCATAAGTTAAAACCTGAAAACTTTTGGAGTATTTGTCATAATCTTTTGTTATTTCCTCCCAGTCATCAAGTTTAAGATCTCTAGCCTCCACCTTACCGGTCTTATAATCCACGATTCTCGGTATACCGTTCACCAGTTCGAACCGGTCAATTTTTCCGCGAAGATAAACCGAATAAGGCAATTTTTCTATACAAAGTTTAGCCTTGTATTCCTTTTCTATTTCCAGGATCTGTACTTCTTCACTGGCTTTTAAGCGGTTCAATTCGAATTGCAGGAAATTGTAGACATATCTTTTGGCAACCTCAAAAATGAGCAGATTTTTCCCCTGTTTTAAAGGGATCCTGCTATAAGCCTCTTCGAATTCTTTAGCGACCTGTTCATCAACTTTCCTGATAAAATCCTGGATAATTTCTGTGGTGATATTTTTTCCTTCAAATGGGAGATACAGGTTTTCCAGTGAATTATGCACCACCGTGCCCAGAGTATTAAAGGCAACCGTTTCTTCCACCTCTTCCCGGTCTCGAATTCCAAGAACGTATTGCTGGTAAAAATCTATAGGATTTCTAATATAGGTGGTTAAAGCCGAAGGGGAAAAACCAGATGCCGCCAATGATTTGATGCGTTCCATCATCGCAGGGGTTTTTTCCACGGTTCGCAGTTGCTTTTGTACGGCCGGAACTGCTGGGCTGATTAGTAATTTTTCCAGTTTATGCTGTGGTCTTTTTTCGATCTCTAATTGAGTGAGAAACCTGCTTTTTTCACCTGAATTCAGCCCATCAACTTCTGTATTATATAGGAGGTGTACTTTCTTTGCACGTTGAAGGAGTCTATAAAAATGATAGGTATAAACAGCATCTTTTTCCCGGTACGTAGGTAGTTTATATTCCTGTTTCAGGTCGTAGGGAATAAATGAATTGTCCGATTTTCCTGCCGGCAGTACACCTTCATTCAGGGAAGTGATGATCACCGTTTCAAAATCTAGTGCCCTGGATTCGAGCATTCCCATCAATTGTAGTCCACTGAAAGGCTTCCCCTGGAAATCCAGGTTTTCCGTGCTCATCAATTCGTTATAAAACCTGTAAAGGGAATCGATGTTCTTTATATGCGGATACTTTTGGGTAAGATTTTCAAGCTTGTTGAAAAGTGTATGAAAGTGAAATAGGAATTCCAGTCCCAGCTTGTCGTCTTCCTTTTGAAGCTGGATTTTTAAACCCTGAATGATCTTCTGAACATCTTCCAGGAAGAGCCTTACTGAATTGTTTTTTGGTTTGAAGCAGGCTAGAATGGCATCTTTCGAATTTTCGGGAAAAGCTTCAGCAATTTGGTTGGCGTTGAGGTAAACCAGATTCTCTTTTTGGATCCTGCCCATAAACCTGGTGGCAGGTTCGCCAAGGAAAGCCAGAAGTATCGGGTGTCCCAGGATGGAAACCACATCTTTGTAATAGTAGTTTTCTCCCTGATTTCGATGAATATGGAATAAATTTTCAAATAATGAATTTACCGGAGCGTTCTTCAGCGGGAAACCCATGGTGATATTCAGTTCGCCTACCTGCTCTGGGATTGAATTGAGAACAGGTAGCAACAGGTCTTCTTCACCCAGGATAATCGCCGTTTTTTTTAGTTCTTCCGGCTGCATCCCAGTCAAAATCTCACCGATATACTTCGCCTGACCTATATTCTTCGGAATTCCTACAATTTCGATTTCCTTTTTTTCGGAATACAAATTCGATTTCATCTCTACAGGATTCTTCTTATAATAATCCCAATTTCTAAGGTAATCCCGTATAAAAAGTGAAGCTGCATGATCCTGATCCTGGTAGAAATGACGGTCAAGATCCCAGAAAACTTCTGCCATATTTGCTTCAAGAAGCTTCTGAAAAATATGCTGTTCAGCAGCGTTTAAAGCGTTGAACCCGATAAAAACATGTTTGCTGGAAGTTTTTTTTATATAGTTTTCTATTCTTTCAGCAGCACTTCTGTAAATGAGACCCTGATAACCACGGCCACTATTCAAAAGCGAGGTTTTTAAAGCTTCATAAAAACCAGGCAATGATTTCCAGAATTTCAAATATCGTTTTATGAGGTCTGTCTTTTCTTCTTTGAGGTACCAGTGGTTGATATCCTGTATTTCAGCCAGATAATTGAAAAAGGAGTCGTGATCGATAAGATAGCGATCTATTTCATTGAAATCGTGGATAAGACTTTGTCCCCAGTTCAGGAACGAATCGAAATCTTCCAGGTCTTCCTTTGGAGTCGTTTTTTGATAGACTTCGTAGAATTCGAAAAGGCTGGTGATGTTATCGATCGATTCCAGACCTGAGACCTCTTCAGTAAACTGCTCGATACTGTAAATGACAGGAGCAAAGATGGCGGTTTCGGTAATTGAAGCCAGCTCTTTGAGTAGAAAGGATCCTGCTCTTTTGCTAGGAAGAATGAATATGATCTCTGGGATTGGGGTAGAGGAACTATCCAATTTTTTTAGCACCTCTCGAATAAATGATTCCATAGGCCTAAAATAAAAAAACGCCCCGCAATGCGGAGCGTTTTCTTCTATGATTTATTGAGAATTATCGTCTCTAATTACTCACCAGACTTATCTTTCATTTCTCTGTCTTTATCTAGAGAAATTTCAACACGTCTGTTTTCCTGTCTTCCTTCTGGAGTACTGTTCGTAGCAATTGGTCTGCTCTCACCATATCCTTCAGAAGTCAACCTGTTAGATGGTACACCATTCTCTTCTAACCACTGTTCTACAGAAGCTGCACGCTCTTTTGAAAGTTTCATGTTATAAGAGTCTGAACCAACGCTATCAGTATGTCCTTCAACGTGGAAGATAGTTTGTGGATATTCGTTCATGATATCTACGATAGACTGAAGTGCATCAGCAGATTCTGGACGAATAGTCGCTTTGTTGAAGTCGAATAGCACTGTTTTAGAGTATTCGTTCAATTCAGAGATCACTTCTGCAGAAGGTTCTGGACATCCGTTAGATGCAGCAGGACCAGCTTCATTTGGACAGTCATCATCCTTGTCTAGGATTCCGTCTCCATCGCTATCTGGCCATGGGCATCCGTTGTTCTCTTCTGGACCAGCTTCGTTAGGACACTCATCGTCTCCGTCTCTGATTCCGTCACCGTCAGCATCTGGACATCCGTTCAATTCGGCCAGACCAGCAGTTTCTGGACAGTCATCATCTGGATCAGCGATTCCATCACCGTCAGTATCAGGACATCCGTCGAATTCAGCTAGACCAGCTTCGTTAGGACATGCATCCTGACGATCTTCGATTCCGTCACCGTCTGTATCAGGACAACCATTGAACTCTTCCAATCCTGGCTCTTCAGGACACTCGTCATACTTGTCATAGATTCCGTCACCATCAGTATCTTTTCCTCCGAAGATGAATTTGATACCGGCTGAATGTTGGAAATGAGATGCAGTTTCTACATCGAAAAATTCTTTGTACTTAGATTCTACCGATAGTGCGATGTGGTCTGAGAACCAGAAGTTGATACCAACCTTACCGTTCAAAGAAAAGGCATCCAGGTTAGAAATATCTTCACCATCCTGATCTCCAATCCAGGTATAACCTCCACCAATACCAATGTTTGGATCAAACCAACCATTTCTAAGCATCGCGCGAAGACTGTAATCCAGACTCAAATCGGCAGCATAGTAAGAAAGGTCAGAAACACCTCTGTCACCGTACTTGTCGATCTGATTGATCGTACCACTCAATTCTCCAACAAATCCTGCACCGATGTAACGCGACACAGATAATTTGGAGATTGCTGGAAGGATATTCCAGTGGTCACCAGTATTAAAATATTCATCGAAGAAACCACCAAGTGGAGCATCTTCACCAGTAGGATAGAAATCTACTGCGTTAACGCCAATTCCAATCGACCATGGGTTATCGGCATCCTGAGCCTTAACCGAAGTAAGGCCAAAAAGAAATATTGTGGCCAGTACAATTTTGCTAAGATGTTTCATATTTAATAGTTTAGTTTTAAGTGTTAATTGTGAACAAAAGTATGCGCTTAACGCATATAACCAAAGATAAAAATAATAAAGTTTTCTTAATTGCAGCGCCTTTACAAAGGGTTTGTTAGAATTTTAATATTTAATTCTCAGTAATTTAAGTAAAATATTAAGAGAATTTTAATAATTGTCTTGCATTTAAATTACGCCTAATTCCTTTCCTACTTTCGTAAATGCATTAATGGCTTTATCTAAATGTACCCGCTCGTGAGCGGCAGAAAGCTGTACTCTGATTCGTGCTTTTCCTTTTGGAACTACCGGATAAAAGAACCCGATCACATAAATTCCTTCCTTCAACAATTTATCAGCCATTTCCTGAGATAACTTGGCGTCATGCAGCATTACCGGAACAATGGCAGCTTCCCCGTCTATTATTTCAAAGCCTGCATCCTTAATGCCTTTCTTGAAGTAGGCAGTATTCTCTTTCAGTTTTTTTCTAAGGCTATCATCTTTTTCAAGCATTTCGAACACCTTGATAGAAGCTCCAACAATGGAGGGCGCTAGCGAATTAGAAAACAAATAAGGTCTGGATCTCTGCCTGAGTATTTCTATGATCTCTTTCTTGGCTGTGGTATAACCTCCCATAGCACCTCCCAGCGCTTTCCCAAGAGTGCCGGTAATAATATCCACACGGCCCAGTACATTTTTTTCTTCAGGTGTTCCTATCCCGTTTTCGCCAATAAAACCGGTTGCATGACATTCATCAACCATCACAAGGGCATCGTATTTATCGGCCAGGTCGCAGATCTTGTCCAAAGGTGCAACCAGTCCGTCCATAGAAAATACTCCGTCGGTAACGATGATCTTGAATCTCGCTCCATTTTCATTGGCATCCTTCAGTTGCTTTTCCAGGTCATCCATATTCCCATTCTCATAGCGATACCTGGCTGCCTTACATAATCTTACCCCATCTATAATTGAAGCGTGGTTCAGTGAGTCTGAAATGATCGCATCTTCTTTGGTTAATAATGGTTCAAAGATTCCTCCATTGGCATCGAAACAGGCTGCATAGAGAATAGTATCTTCCATCCCGTAGAAATCGGCTATCTTTTTTTCCAGTTCTTTATGGATATCCTGGGTTCCGCAGATGAAACGCACACTGGACATTCCAAATCCATGGCTGTCCATGCTGTCTTTTGCCGCCTGTATCACTTCGGGATGTGAAGACAATCCCAGGTAATTATTAGCACAGAAATTGATCACTTCCTCGCCACTTGAAATTTTGATCACTGCGTCCTGTGGACCTGTGATGATGCGTTCTTTTTTATAAAGCCCAGCTTCCTTGATTTCCTCCAGTTCTTTCTCTAAATGCTGTTTTATAGCTCCGTACATAATTGGTTTGTTTTTTCAGTTATCTTTTATTGATTGGCCTTTAATTGGGCAGACCGTACCACAAATTTATATTTCTTTTAAACAATTCTGATCAAAACCGGTTCATTCGTATAAACCAGCAATGATTTTTCCACTTCATAGCCCATATTTTTAATGGCCATAGCGTAATTCGAGATCTGTTTTTCGTGTTTATCTACAAAACCACCAGTCTTGTAGTCTATAATTGTTACTTTTTTGCCTTTAATATTCAATCGGTCTGGTCGTAATCTTTCGCCTGCTGCAGAAAGAAGCTCTCTTTCATTGAAATTGACTACCCCTTCTGCATAGTATTCTTTTAAATCGGGATGGTTGAGAATGTTTGATAGTAGATTCTGAATATCCGATCTTGAATTTTCTGAAATCAAACCTGAGTCAAGCGCCCAGTTGATGGCTTTCGGCAGATCAGCAACTTTATTCACTCTCGCCAAAATTTCATGTGCTAGCTCCCCTTTTTCAATGGCCTCCTGTTGTTTTGAATCCCATAGAGCGCCAGACCTGGTAACGATACTCACTGCCTGATTCTGAACAGGGGAGGAGTAAAACTGCACAGGTGCATACACCTTTCTTTCATCAAGTTTTGAAGGAATGTATTGCGACCGGTCACCAAATTCATATGTGAGATCCTCAGTCCATTTGGCATTAGATTTCAAGAATTCTACCAGGAGGTCGGGAATATTCGGTGTGCTTTTCGATTTTTCCTGGTAATTCGATAATAAGTAGAGTTGCTGCGCGGCCCGGGTGCAGGCCACATACAAAACATTCAGGGTGTCCAGTTCTTTTTGAAAGATCAGATCTTCATAGGCCTGGGATGAATGTTGGTTCCAGTTCAATAATTTTTTTGAAGCACTTAGATAGGCTACAGGGATATTTTCGTCAAATGTTGGCAACCAGATATTGTCGGTTTTAGTGGAGTGAAGGTCTGAATTGGCGAAAGGGTAAATCACAACCGGGAATTCGAGCCCCTTTGATTTATGAATGGTCATAATGCTAACCGCCTCGCCGCTTTCAGGAACTATAATACTTAGTTTATCCTTCTGTTTTTCCCATTTCTCGAGAAAATCCTGCAGGCTGTTGGTGGTTTTTTGAGAGCTCTCGAAAACGAAATCCAGAAAATACTGTACATATGCATTTGATCCCTGAATAAGTTTAAAACTCCTAATTATATATTCAACTGCTTCGTACAGCGAAAGCTTTTTTAGTTTTGATAGATCGAATTCGATCCCATGATCCACCAGCCAGTTAAAATAATCGGCACCGTGAAACTTCAGGTTTTCAGATAAGATCTTATACTGATTTGCTTCCGGGATCAAATCGGCAGCAATCTTGTCGAAAATCGAAAATTTCAAAAGCCCGTCTTCCGGATTTAAGGAGAAGTTCAGTATGTCTATTATTAACTGTACTTCGCGAGACTGGCTTATTAAGAGTGTTTCAGAAGATACTACCGGGATGTAATTTTCACTCAGAAATTCGGCCACGGCTATTCCTTCTTTTTTGGTTCGAGTAAGAATGCAAATATCCTTTCTTTTAAAACCGGTTTTTTCCACTTCGTGTATGATCTCCAGGATTTTTGGTGGATATTTTTCGAGTTCTTCCTCTTTTTTCTGAACCTCCAGAAAAGAAATATTTACATAGCCAAAGTCACCTTTCTTAGGATTCTGTGCGCTTTCCTTGAATAATTGGGCATAATCAGGGTAAGAAAGACTGGCAGCGGCGAACCTAAAAAAGCTATTATTGAAATTTACCACCGTGGAACCACTTCTATAATTATCGGGTAAATTAACTACTTCCGGTTCAATCTGGAATGGGTTTTTTTTACGGTTGCAGAGGTCTATAAGCTGTTCGGCCCTTCCGCCACGCCATCGGTAAATGCTTTGTTTGGCGTCTCCTACTATGGTAAGTCCCGACTGATTTTGAACCTGGGAGAGATTGTGATCGATCAGCGGGATAAGGTTTTCCCACTGCATGATCGAAGTATCCTGGAATTCGTCGATAAAATAATTTTGATAACGTTCTCCAAGGCGTTCATAAATAAAAGGTGCGGGCTGATCTTTCACCTGCTCGCTGATCTTAGGGTTGAATTCCGAGATCAGCAAAACGTTCCGTTCTTTTTTGATCTTTTCAACTTCCCTGTTTATTTCGTTAAGAAGGGATAACTGAACCAGGTTTTTCCTGATCTCTGTAAAGTATTCGATCTTAAAATAGGCGTCTTTGGTAGTATTGAAAATATCAGCAATTTCCTGCTGAATGCTATCCATCACGTCCTTCCGGGCCTGGTCGAGCGATTTATTGTAAAGTGGCGATCCAGCAATATTTTTTGCCCAATTGGTATCATAATTGACATTTTTATCGCCCTTTAGTAATTTTTTAAAATAGCCCGGGACGAAATTTCTTGTGAAGCATTTTTCTTCGATACCGTGCTTATCGATGAGGTCGAAAAAATGTTCGCTATAGAGTTTCAATGTCTTTTCGGCAAGTGCGATGTCTGCATTCAATTTCTTATCAAATTGCTCAAAATCCCCCAGTGTTTTTGTCTTCAGCAGCTGAATATATTCCTGGTGATTCTCATTAATAAGCAACTTTGAAATTTCAAAAAGATCCCTGCTGATATCCCAACTTTTATCATCATCGGTCTTGGTGAGCGTAAATTCTATCAGGACGCTGGTGAGTTTTTTGTCGGTCCCGGCCCTGCTTATAAGGCTTTCAACCGCCTCCAGCAGGATCTCTTCCGTATTCAGTTCCACCTCAAAGTTCATGGGAATTCCCAGGTCTCTTGCAAAGGTTCGCAGGATGCGATGCGTAAATCCGTCTATTGTTGAAACTTCAAAGGCTGCATAATTATGTATGATACTTTTAAGGATCTGGGTAGCTCTGGATCGTATGTGTGCCTCATCCAAACCTGTTTCTTTAGAAACGGCAGTTAATAATGGATTTTCGTCTGAAGTGGATTCGGGATTCGAAAAGGCTACCAGGCTTTCAATAATCCTTCGTTTCATTTCGCCAACCGCCTTGTTGGTAAAAGTGATGGCGAGTATGTTTTTATAAGAATCTTTTTTTGGAGAATTAAATAGGAGCACTAAATATTCCTTTACCAGAGTAAAGGTTTTTCCTGAGCCTGCAGAGGCATTATAAATATTGAAATTGTTCAAGAAGAATTTTTTTGGCTTTGGGCTGAAATTGGCTGTCAAATTTAAAATAATCAGGAAACCAGAACTAACCTTGCTTTTAAGTATTTTATAACATTAAATAATTTCCATTAAATACCCGAATGGCTAAATTTGAATGAGTTTTTATATACTAATCACTAAAAATACGAAGAATTATGTCTTTTGAGTTACCTAAACTAAAATATGCCTTTGATGCACTTGAGCCTCATATTGATGCCAGGACTATGGAAATCCACCACGGGAAACACCATGCAGGATATACCAGTAAATTAAATTCTGCTATTGAAGGAACCGATCTGGAAGGCAAGAATATTGAAAATATTCTGCAAAATCTGGATATGGATAATAAAGCAGTTCGAAATAATGGTGGTGGATATTACAACCATACTTTGTTCTGGGAAATCATGTCTCCAGAAGGCGGGGGAAAGCCAGAAGGTGATCTTGCCGATGCAATTGACAGCGCTTATGGGTCTTTTGAGGCTTTTAAGGATGAATTTTCCAAGGCCGCAGCCGGACAATTTGGTTCAGGATGGGCCTGGTTGTGTGTTCATAAAGGAGGAAAGGTAGAAATTTGTTCTACTGCTAACCAGGATAATCCAATCATGCCTGGAATAGGATGTGGCGGACAGCCAATCTTAGGAATCGATGTGTGGGAACATGCTTATTATTTGAATTATCAAAATAAGCGTCCTGAATATATCGATGCTTTCTTTAATGTGATCGACTGGAAAGAAGTGTCAAGCAGATACGCAAAGGCTAAATAAGAGACGATTATTTATAAAATGAGAAAAGGGCTGTGAAAACAGCCCTTTTTTTATTTTGAATTTAGTCCATAAAAAAAGGCGGACTTGCATCCACCTTTTTTTGCCCCAAATCTACCATGAACTTAACCTACTTATGCTATGGTCTACCGAATATACAACGAAAGATCGCTGCCTTTTAAACTTTTAGACGAAGTGCTCAAAAATTTGATAAAGTGCTGAAGGTCAAAAACTTGTTTAATTGTAGCGGATAGAATCAGGTTATTTATCCTGCCGGATTAAACCTGGATTTAATCCCATAAAAAAAGGCGGACTTGCATCCACCTTTTTTTGCCCCAAATCTACCATGAACTTAACCTACTTATGCTATGGTCTACCGAATATACAACGAAAGATCGCTGCCTTTTAAACTTTTAGACGAAGTGCTCAAAAATTTGATAAAGTACTGAAAGTCAAAAACTTGTTTAAGGGTTCAGAAAAATTAGTTGAATTTAGTCCATAAAAAAAGGCGGACTTGCATCCACCTTTTTTTGCCCCAAATCTACCATGAACTTAACCTACTTATGCTATGGTCTTATAAAGATAAAAAGAATCTTGGCAGGATTTTTAGCTTTTAGATGAAATGCAAAAATAATAGTTAAATAACTGTATATCAGTTTTTTATAAAATATAAGAAATAAAAAGAAACCAGTTTAAGATGAGATTTTCTGAGTGAAGAGTTTTCCGAAAGAGAGGCTCTCATAACATAAAAAAAGGCGGAAATGAATCCACCTTTTTTTGCCCCAAATCTACCATGAACTTAACCTACTTATGTTATGGCAATACTAAAGTAGACAGAAAAAACCTTCACGCAAAGAATATTAGATGAAGTGCATAATTATTAGTTGAACGGTAGATTCTTAATAAGCTCGATCCTTTTTACCCTCGAAAAAGTTCATAAAGGCCCTGTTTACCACCCTGTTCCCGCCGGCAGTAGGGTAATCTCCCGTGAAATACCAGTCACCAAGATTTTTTGGGCAAGCTTTATGAAGATTTTCTACCGATTGATAGATCACCTTTACTTCAGCATTCACGTCTTCATCACATAACAACTCCGAAATTTTATCAGAAATTTCTTCATCGGTGAATGGCTCATAGATCTCTTTTACAAAGTTTTTCACTTCGCTATCGTCCAGATCAACCTGATCTTTACATTTTTCATAGACCTTTTCTACAATCTCGTATTTCCCGGCCTCTTTTAAAAGCTCGAGGGCTGCCCGGAATGCAACCAGATCTTCAAGCCGTGCCATATCGATCCCGTAACAATCAGGATAACGAATCTGCGGTGCCGAGGAAACCACGATGATCTTTCGAGGTTTTAGCCTGTCCATCATTTTGATGATACTCTTTTTTAGCGTGGTCCCCCTTACGATACTATCATCGATGATCACCAGGTTGTCGTCTGGTTTTACCACACCATAAGTAACATCGTACACATGAGCAACCAGGTCGTCCCTGCTACTATCTTCAGTAATGAACGTACGCAACTTTACATCTTTGATGGCGATCTTTTCGGTTCGCAATCTGTGAGATAGGATTTCTTGAAGTCGCGCATCGGTTAAAGTATCTTTTTCTTCCAGGATGGCTTCATTCTTTTGTTTGTTCAACTCATCCTGGGCCGCTTCCACCATTCCGTAGAAAGAAGTTTCAGCAGTATTCGGAATAAAGGAAAAGACAGTTTTTAAGGTGTCGTGATTGATAGACTCCAGTACTTTTGGCATCAATAGCCTTCCAAGCATTTTTCGTTCCTGGTAGATCTCGGCATCACTACCTCTTGAAAAATAAATGCGTTCAAAGGAACAGGCTTTTCTTTCGAGCGGTTCGATGATCTCCTTGATGCTAACCTTCCCGTTCTTTTTGGTGATAATAGCGTGTCCCGGAGGAAGTTCATTTACTTCTTCAAAATTCACATTAAAAACGGTTTGAATAACCGGTCTTTCTGAAGCAACCACTACCACTTCATCGTCCTTATAATAATATGCAGGTCTTATTCCTGCAGGATCTCTAAGTACAAATGAATCACCGTGGCCCATCAAACCGGCCATGGCATAGCCACCATCCCAGTTCTTGGAAGATTTCTTCAGAATCTTTGCAACGTTCAACTGCTCTGCAATCAGCGGTGATGCTTCAACTTTAGAATAGCCTTCTTTCTTTAATTTCTTATATAATTTACGAACTTCAGAATCCAGAAAATGCCCGATCTTTTCCATTACGGTAACCGTATCGGCGCGTTCCTTGGGATGCTGACCCAAAGCCACCAGGTTGTTGAAAAGCCGGTTAACATTGGTCATATTGAAGTTACCTGCAACGATGAGGTTTCTATGCATCCAGTTATTCTGTCTTAGAAATGGATGAACGCTTTCGATATTATTTTTTCCGAAGGTTCCGTAACGAACATGTCCCAAAAACACTTCGCCCAGGTAGGGAATATGCCTCTTTTGTAATTCGGTATCATCGGCATATTCAGGATTGGCTTTTATTTCCTCGTTGATCCTTTGGTTGATCTGTTCGAAAATATCCTGAATTGGCTGGGATTTATTGGAACGTACCCGGCTGATATATCTTTCGCCTGGAAGGGTGTTGAGTTTGATGCTTGCAAAACCGGCGCCATCCTGCCCACGGTTATGCTGTTTTTCCATTAGCAAATACATTTTATTTATACCATAAAATGCCGTTCCATATTTCTCCTTATAGTAATCAAGAGGTTTTAAAAGTCTAATATGTGCGATTCCGCATTCGTGTTTTAAAGCATCACTCATAACTCAGTTTCCGATTTTTTGGAATATTGTTGTTTTTGTCACAAAAAAAGCCCTGAAATTACAGGGCGTTAAATTTAATCCAGTTGTGTTTCGAATTGTGTTAGTGTCTTGAACTCGTAAAGCCTCTCGTTCATTTCCTGTTCAGTAAGGACTTCCATTCTTTCGGTTCCGAATTTTTCAACACAAAAAGATGCGAGGTTAGAACCATAAATAATAGCGCTCTTCATATTCTCGAATGAAATGTCACCGGTTCTTGCCAGATAGCCAATGAATCCACCTGCAAAGGTATCTCCTGCCCCGGTTGGGTCAAATACTTCTTCCAGGGGAAGTGCAGGGGCAAAAAAGATCTTGTCTTCATTAAAAAGCAATGCGCCATGCTCGCCCTTTTTAATCACCACGAATTTAGGACCCATCTTTTCGATCTCCCTGGCAGCCTTTACCAGCGAATGCTCGCCAGATAACTGTCTTGCCTCTTCATCATTAATCGTTATGACATCTACTTTGGAGATAACCTTTTTAAGATCTTCTAGTGCATTGTCCATCCAGAAATTCATGGTGTCGAGTACCACCAGTTTAGGATCTTCAACCTGTTCCAGCACGCTTAATTGTACCAGCGGGTGAAGATTACCAAGCATTACGAATTCAGAATCCTTATAAGCTTCGGGAACTACAGGTTTGAAATCGGCAAGAACATTCAGTTGAGTGTCCAGGGTGTCGCGGGTATTCAGATCATTGTGATATTTACCGCTCCAGAAAAAGGTTTTTCCTCCTTTTACGATTTCAATTCCGTCTATATTTACATTATTGGAGGTTAAAAGGTCCAGGTATTTTTGCGGAAAATCGTCACCTACTACCGAAACCACGGCGCTATCCACGTTAAAATGTGAAGCAGAAAGACCTATATAAGTGGCGGCACCACCAAGGATTTTATCGGTTTTTCCAAAAGGGGTTTCAATGGCATCGAAGGCTACGGTTCCTACAATCAATAATTTACTCATAACAGCTTTTAAATGAGTTGCAAATATACAGTTTGTTTTTCAAGCGCTAAACCCGAATTTTAACCTGATTTTTCAGGAAGTGTAACCTGCATCTACCGGCAGGTTCTTTTGCTTGGACGCAGCAACTGCCAGGGCATCACAACGTTCGTTCTGCGGGTGGTCATTATGCCCCTTGATCCATTGAAACTTTACATGATGCTTTCGATATTCCTTTAAAAAGGCGATCCACAAGTCGCTGTTCTTTCGGTTCACAAAAGATTTCTTTTCCCAGCCAAATACCCAGCCTTTGTTTACAGCGTCTGCTACATATTTAGAATCGGTAAATACCTTTACATGAATTCCTGGTTTTTTGAGTTTCCTAAGTCCTTCTATCACGGCAAGGAGTTCCATCCTGTTATTGGTGGTAAGTTTATATCCTTTAGAAAATTCCTTTCGGTAGGGTTTACCAACCCATTCCAGAACAATTCCGTAGCCACCAGGACCAGGATTACCTCTGGCCGCACCATCGGTATACATATGAACCTGAAAATCCTGCACTATTGCTGCTTGTTTAAAAGATCTTCGATCACTTCAGGGAAATGGCGGTATTCCAGTTCGTGAATTCTTTCTGCCAGACTTTCGGGGGTATCCTGCTTGTTTATTGGTAAGGTTTTTTGAAAGATGATCTGCCCCTCATCATATTCCTTGTTCACATAATGTATGCTAATGCCGCTTTCTTTTTCACTATTTGCGATCACCGCCTCATGAACCCGGTTCCCGTACATTCCCTTTCCGCCATAGTTTGGAAGTAAAGCGGGATGGATGTTGATGATCTTATTTGGGAAATCACGTATGATGTTGGAGGGCATTAACCACAGAAAGCCGGCTAATACGATAAGGTCTGGTTTGATATCCTTTAGTACATTAAGAACTTCGTGAGATTCGTAAAATGCCTCCCTGTCGAATAACAGGGCCTTTACATTTAAACGGTGAGCTTTTTTGAGTGCCCCGGCAGATCTGTTGTTCGACAAAAGAGCCACCACTTCAATTTGATCGTTTTTCTGAAAGTATTTTATAATGTTCTCTGCATTGGTTCCAGAGCCTGATGCAAATATGACGATCTTCTTTGGGGAATCTTTTGGCTTGTCACTCAAAATAAGGCTGTTAACAATTATTGGGAAGCAAAATTAATTCGTTTCAATGAATTTTATGTAAATTAACCTCACATTTTTAGAGTAAAAATCGGTTTTAAAATAAAGTTTTTTATTTTTGCCACCTAATCAAAATTAAAATAAAAAATTATGTCAGACATTGCATCAAGAGTAAAAGCTATAATCGTTGATAAATTAGGTGTTGACGAGAACGAAGTTGTAAACGAAGCCAGCTTCACCAACGACTTGGGTGCTGATTCACTAGACACAGTGGAATTGATCATGGAATTTGAGAAGGAGTTTGATATCCAGATCCCAGACGATCAGGCAGAGAACATCGCCACTGTAGGTCAGGCAATTTCATATATCGAAGACGCAAAAAAATAAAAAACTAACACACCATATGGAGTTAAAGCGAGTTGTAGTTACAGGCCTTGGTGCCTTAACCCCAATTGGTAACAACCTTGATGAATATTGGGATGGGCTGGTAAATGGTAAAAGTGGTAGTGCTCCTATCACTTATTTTGATACCGAAAAGTTCAAGACTAAATTCGCGTGTGAACTCAAAAACTTCAATCCTTTAGATCATTTTGATCGCAAGGAGGCCAGGAAACTAGACAGGTTCGCCCAGTACGCAATGGTTTCAGCAGATGAAGCCATTCTGGATTCGGGTATAGACCTGGATAGCATAGACAAATTTCGCGTAGGCGTGATTTGGGGAGCTGGGATAGGAGGCCTGGAAACTTTTCAGAACGAGGTGGTCAATTTTGCCACTGGCGATGGGTCACCACGTTTTAATCCATTCTTTATTCCGAAGATGATCGCAGATATTGCCCCGGGTAATATTTCTATCAAACACGGGTTTATGGGAGCTAATTATACCACGGTATCTGCTTGTGCTTCCTCTGCTAATGCCATGATCGATGCGCTGAACAATATTCGTTTAGGATATAGTGATGTGATCGTTTCTGGAGGTTCAGAAGCTGCGGTTACTCAGGCGGGAATGGGCGGATTTAATGCGATGCACGCTCTTTCTACCAGGAACGAAAGCCCGGAAACAGCCTCCAGGCCTTTCGATGCTACCAGGGATGGATTTGTACTGGGTGAAGGTGGAGGTGCTCTTATTCTGGAAGAATATGAGCATGCTAAAGCTCGTGGAGCAAAGATTTATGCCGAAGTGTTGGGTGGAGGTCTTTCTTCAGATGCCTATCACATGACGGCGCCTCATCCTGAAGGTGACGGAGTTGTAGCTGTGATGGAGAATTGTCTCCGAAATGCAGGCTTAAAACCAGAAGATGTTGATGCGATCAATACTCACGGAACCTCTACTCCTCTTGGAGATGTAGCCGAATTGAAGGCGATCACAAAGGTTTTTGGTGAGCATGCGAAAAACATCAATATCAATTCCACAAAATCCATGACCGGTCACCTCTTAGGTGCTGCTGGTGCGATCGAAGCGATTGCTGCGATCCTTTCGATAAAACATGGAATTATACCTCCTACCATCAATCATGAGCATGTAGACGAGAATATAGATCCTGAATTGAATCTAACTCTAAACAAGGCCCAAAAGAGAGATGTGAACATTGTGATGAGCAATACCTTTGGTTTTGGAGGTCATAATGCCTGTGTTGTTTTTAAGAAATTCGACGAATAAACCATGAGTGTTATTCGTAACATATTAAATTCCCGCTCTGGTAAAGGCGGGAATTTTTTTAATATACTTACTGGAATACTGGGTTTCAAACCCAAAAACCTTTCTCACTATAAAAAGGCCTTCACTCACCGTTCATTGAATCAGAAAGATTCTGAAGGTAATGCCATTAATTTCGAGCGCATGGAATTTCTGGGAGATGCCATGTTAAGTGCCGTGGTTGCATCTCACCTTTTTAAAGCTGTTCCTGGTGGAAATGAAGGTTATCTTACCAAAATGCGGTCTAAGGTGGTGAGCCGCAAACACCTGAACGAATTGGGAAAAGACCTTAGGTTAATTGATCATGTGCAAACCAATATCCCCAAGGACCAGTTTGGAGTAAATATTCACGGAAATCTTTTTGAAGCTCTCGTTGGAGCGATCTACCTGGATCGAGGATACAAATATTGCAAACGCTTTATTTACGACCGCGTAATAGATCCGTATGTAGATATCGAGCAGCTCGAAGGTAAGGTGATCAGCTATAAAAGCCTGGTTATAGAATGGTGTCAGAAAGAAAAAAAGGGTTTTGAATATGAAACCTATGAAGATACAGGGAACGATGAATTAAAACATTTTGGTGTAAAACTTTGGATAGAAGACAAGGTTGTGGGAAAGGCAAGAGCCACTTCGAAAAAGAAGGCCGAGGAAAAGGCTTCTAAAAGAGCTTATTACGCGCTACAGAGCAAAATGGAATAATTTTTACAAATTTAACGATAACTAAAACGTTTTCGTAGAAAATTGTGAATTTTAGGACTGCTTTATCTTCAATTTGTCAATCAAATAGTATCTTTAGCCTTCAAAGTTAAATTTATGCAATCGCATAAAGTGCTTCTGGACGTTGAAGATGAGCATTTTCAATTAATTGCTATTTATTCCTCTATGGAGGAGTACAAGATGGCATTTTTTTTAAATAAGTATCTCAAGCTTAAGCTCACCAGAGATAGAAAGGATATAGATTTCATGCATAGAGATTTTCATGCTGTATATCCACTGTATTCTTTCAAAAACCCTGCTAACTACCTTAATTTTGAACTTGTAGCCAATAAGTTCAAAGGTAAACCGGTCATGGTGCTTAGCTCTGGTTCTTTATTCCAGGAGGAAGAAGTATCGCCACAGGAGGTTTACCTGGTTCCTGAATATAGTAAAGTTGATTATTTTCTGAAACTTAGTGAGGAAGTACCTCCCAGAGAGTTCACCAGGATGATCACTAAAATAGGCCAATTACCAGGGGTACAGGCGGCACATGCGATTGACGTAGATAACCTTAAATCCAAACAAAATCTAATTTTCGAATAATGCCTACCAACAAGAAAACCAAAATAGTCGCAACACTGGGCCCTGCAACCAGTTCCAAGGACGTATTGAAAAAAATGCTGCAGGAAGGTGTAAATGTTTTTCGAATTAATTTCTCACATGCCGATTATGAAGATGTGAAGGAACGCGTGAAAATGATTCGTGAACTTAATGAAGAGGATGGTTTTAACGCGGCGATCCTTGCCGACCTTCAGGGACCAAAACTTCGGGTTGGGGTTATGAAAGAGGAAGTGGTTGTTGCTGAAGGCGATGAAATTACCTTTGCTACCGGAAAGGAGTTCAAGGGAACCTCAAAGAGGGTTTATATGAACTACGACTCCTTTCCCCAGGATGTAAAGGCTGGAGAGCGAATTTTGCTTGACGACGGGAAACTGATCTTCGAGGTAGAAAGCACCAATAAAAAAGATGAGGTTAAGACAAAAGTGATCCAGGGAGGACCATTAAAGTCGAAAAAAGGAGTGAACCTTCCGAATACGAACATTTCCTTACCTGCTCTTACTGAAAAGGATGTAAAGGATGCTGAATTTGCCTGCGAGCTTCAGGTAGACTGGATTGCGCTTTCTTTTGTTAGACATGCCGAAGACCTGATGGAACTTCAGGAGCTGATCAAAAAGCACAGCCAGTATAAAATCCCAATTGTCGCCAAAATCGAAAAGCCGGAAGGTGTGGCAAACATCGATAAGATCGTTGCTTACTGCGACGGTTTGATGGTTGCACGCGGGGATCTGGGAGTTGAAATTCCTGCACAGGAAGTACCACTTATTCAGAAAAAACTGGTATTAACGGCTAAAAAAGCAAGAATTCCGGTTATCATCGCAACCCAGATGATGGAAACCATGATCACCAGCCTTACACCAACACGGGCCGAGGTTAACGATGTTGCCAATTCGGTTATGGATGGGGCAGATGCGGTAATGCTTTCCGGAGAAACTTCAGTAGGACAGTATCCTGTACAGGTTATTCAGAAAATGTCGCAGATTCTTCATTCCGTAGAGAATTCTCCGTTGATCAAGGTGCCGCACGAACCACCACATGTAAGAACTAAAAGATATATCACCAAAGCGGTTTGTTATCACGCAGCTAATATGGCCAACGAGATCAAGGCAAAAGCTATTTGTACCCTTACCAATAGTGGATACACCGCTTTCCAGATCTCGGCATGGAGGCCTGAGGCGCATATCCTGGTATTTACCTCCAATAAGCGAATTCTTAATCAGCTGAGTTTACTTTGGGGTGTAAAGGCTTTCTATTATGATAAATACGTAAGTACCGATGAAACCATCGAAGACATTGGTGAGATCGCCAAGAAATATCGATTTGTGGAGGCAGGTGACTTTACTATTAACCTGGCCGCCATGCCTATTGCCGCTAAGGGTATGGTAAATACGCTAAGGGTTTCGGAGATCGAATAACAAAACAATTACCCAATAATAAAAAACCGTAAGTCTTGCTTACGGTTTTTTGTTTTGGTAATGTGCCTTCCATCTTTTTCCTAAGTGGTAAAGAAGAGTTGAGACAAGGGCTCCAATTAGAATAGTTTCAACCAGATCCTGCCAGCCATAAGAAATTCTTGCCTCAAAAAAATGGTCGTATGCAACCGATATCAGTACAGTGATCGAAACAATTAGTAAGAAACTTACTAGAATAGACTTCCACATTTTAGCTTAGTTTAATGATGAAAATACCGGTCACCGATGTCGAGATCTTCTCTTACCAGAATATCGGTAATGGTTCTCGAGGTACTTCCGTACTGTGTATGTTTAAAGGATAATTTCAGGGTGTCAGAATTTAGTTGCAGGATCTTGAAATATTTATAATCTTTATCGGTATTTAAAAGTTCCGGAATATCAGGGCTGCTTATTTTGATATACGGATCGCCTTTTGCCCCTTTTTTAAATTCCCAGTTTCCCACCAGGCTTGGTCCGCAATTGTCGTTTTTAGCATTGTTGTCACTTACTTTATGATCCTCGCTAAAGCTTTGCCGGTAATTCATAAAACAAGGACCCATATTCATGCGAACGTCATTATTATATCTTCTGGCGATCTTCCAGGTTTTGGTGCTGTCTCCATGAAGCAGGATTTCTGCATTTTCTGGTAGCTGGTATGGCTTTTCTTCGGAACAGGACATGAAAAATACCAGAAGCCCGAGAAGGTATCCATAAGTAAGAAATTTCATAATTCTTTAAAATTTGAATTTTAGCTGAACCGAAATCTCCTTCTTATCATTTTCATCTTCTTTCTCCGTATTCAGGTTAGATAAACTAATGCCTAACAGCCGAACCGAATCCTTCATTTTTTCCTGGTATAGGAGCTCTTTTGCAAGTTCGAGAATCAGGTCTTTGCTGGCAATATAATAATTAATGGTCTTACTGCGGGTCTGCAGCGTGAAGTCGCTGTATTTGATCTTCAGGGTTACTGTCTTCCCGGCTACCTTGCTTTTGTTCAGCCGTCGCTCAATCTCCTCGGCGATGTTCTTCAGCTTTTCCAGCATAAAGATCTCTGAAGAAATGTTTTCGCTGAAGGTCCTTTCGGCTCCAAGCGATTTTCGAATACGGTGAGGCTTTACTTCGGAAAGATGTATGCCCCGAACCACATTATAGAAGTGTTTTCCGCTTTTTCCGAAATGTTCGCTAAGATACTCCTCGGTTTTTTCCTTCAGGTCCTTTCCGCTGAAAATACCTAAACGATACATCTTCTCCGCGGTGACTTTTCCTACCCCGTAAAACTTTCGAATATCGAGATCTTCCAGAAACTGAAGCACTTCTTCCGGAGGCACGGTTTTCTGCCCATTCGGTTTGTTGATATCACTGGCCACCTTGGCGATGAACTTATTGATCGAAATCCCTGCCGAAGCATTCAGCCCCGTTTTTTCCTTAATTTGATCCCGTATCTGCTTTGCGATAAGCGTGGCGCTGGGCAAACCTTTTTTGTTTTCGGTTACGTCTAAATAGGCTTCGTCCAGAGAAAGTGGTTCAACAAGGTCGGTATACTCAAAGAAAATTTCACGAATCTGCTGTGAGATCTCACGGTAACGCTCAAATCTCGCTTTTACGAAGATAAGTTCAGGGCAATTCCGTTTTGCGATCACGCTGCTCATCGCGCTTCTCACTCCATACTTGCGCGCTTCATAACTGGCGGCGCTCACCACACCTCTCTGGGAGCTTCCGCCAACTGCCACGGGCTTTCCGCGAAGTTCGGGATTGTCCAACTGCTCTACCGATGCGTAAAACGCATCCATATCAATATGGATGATTTTTCTGGAGGTGTTCACGGTTCAAATTTAAGCTTTCCATATCTAAATATGGAAGGAACAATCAACTGGAAAAATTGATAACTTTATAGAATGGATAATGAGAATACGATGAAATCAAATAAAACGGCCATCATTCTTGGAGCCACCGGGTTAACCGGCGGAATACTTCTTGAGAAACTGGTAGCCGACGACCGGTATTCGAGCATTAAGGTCTTTACCCGCAGGCATGTTGATCTGAAACATGATAAAATTGAAGAGATTCTAGTAGATCTTTTTGAACTGAATAGCCTCGCCAAACTTTTTACGGGTGACGAGGTTTTTTGTTGTGTTGGCAGTACCCAGAAAAAAACACCCGATGAGGAGGTATATCGTATGGTCGATTTTGGGATTCCTGCCACGGCAGCGAAACTTTCTAAAAAGAACAATATTGAAACCTTCCAGGTAATTTCATCAATGGGGGCCAGCGAGAACAGCCGATTCTTTTATAACCGCACCAAGGGAGAAATGGAAGGAGCCGTCCTTGACCAGGCGATCAGACATACTTACATCCTGAGACCTTCGTTGATCGGTGGAAACAGGGATGAAAGCCGGCCTTTTGAATTTGCCTGGAAAAAGATCATGAAACTTGGCGACCATTTACTTGTTGGAAAATTAAAGAAATACCGAAGTATTCATCCCGAAACCATAGCAGATGCCATGATCTACCTTGCCAATAATCCTTATAGAAGCGGAAGAATAGAATCTGACGAGATCAAGCAGATTGCTGGCAGAGATAAAAATTGATATGAAAGAAATAGAGAGAAAATTCCTGGTAAATTCAGAAGAATATAAAAAGAAATACAGAAGGAAATACCAGATAAGCCAGGCTTATCTAAATACCGATCCAGACCGAACCATACGGGTAAGGATCAATGATCAAAAAGCTTATTTGACCATTAAAGGCAGGTCTTCAGAAAACGGCCTTACCAGGTTCGAATGGGAAAAAGAAATACCACTGGACGAAGCTAAGATGCTTTTAAATATCTGTGAACCGGGAAAGATTGAGAAACTCAGGTACGAGGTGGAGGAAGGAGAGCATGTGTACGAGGTAGATGAATTTCATGATAATAACGAAGGCCTGGTGATCGCCGAGGTGGAGCTTGAGGATGAGGAAGAAGATTTTCATAAACCTGGCTGGCTTGGGAAAGAAGTCACCGGTAATAAACAATACTATAATTCTAACTTATTGACCAACCCTTATAAAAACTGGAAATCATGAAAAGAATATGGATGATACTAGCCGTTGCAGCTTTAATTTCCTGCCAGGGAAAAGAACAGAGCAATAATAGCCTGGAAACTGAAAGGACCAAGTCTGCAGATAGCCTTGTAAAAGATGATATCGCTGAAGTGGAAGCTCGCTTAAAAAAAGACGGTTATCAAACATTTAGTTATAAAGAAGGGGATACCACCTATTTAATGCAGCAATATTATATGGTATTTTTAAAATCGGGACCAACCCGCAGCCAGGACTCGACCGAAGCCGCCGAATTGCAGAAGCAACATATGGCTCACCTGTCCAGGATGTACGAGGAAGGTTATACCAGTCTCACAGGGCCAATGGGTGATGATGGAGAATTAAGAGGAATCGTGGTTTATAATACACCAACGATGGAAGAGGCCGATAGCCTTGCCAAGCTAGACCCGATGGTGAAGGCGGGCAGACTGGTGGTAGAGGTTCATCCATGGTGGGTGGCGAAAGGAGGAAAATTAAAATGATATGATACCAGCAAATGTTTTACCGGAATTGAAATATGTGGGCAACGAGAAAAAGAAGTTGACCCTTCACCTGTTTTTCCAGATCATGGGAAAAATAAGAATGTGTTTTACGCCCCGGAAAAATCATTGGTGGTATATCACCCTCTACGTAAATGAAAAAGGCTTTACCACGGGACCGGTCCCGGTTGAAGACGGCTTTGGATCTTTTTCAATTACACTTAACATACTTGAAAATCGAGTTGAGGTTTTCAAAAGCACTGGTGAGACTAGGTCATTCAGGCTGGAGAAGAATTTAAGTGTGGCCGATTTTTACAATTACCTGGTAAGTACCCTGAAGGAAATAGACGTTCATGTAAAAATAAACGGCCGGCCTTACGACCTGAATATCGACAGGCCTTTTTCCGAAATTGAAGATATTCAGCATTATTCCAAAAAGTATGCGATGGCTTTCTGGAAAAGTTTTCTTTGGGTAAGTGCTGTTTTTAAGGAATTCAGCGGAAGGTTTTACGGCAAGACTTGCCCGGTGCATGTATACTGGCATTCAATGGATCTTGCGGTAACCAGGTTCTCCGGAAAAAAAGCACCGCCTATGCCGGAAGATGCCAGGATTTCAGATAAGGATGCTTACAGCCATGAATGCATTAGTTTTGGGTTCTGGGCGGGAGATGACAATGTGCAGGAACCTGCGTTCTATTCCTATACATTTCCTTCTCCGGAAGGCCTGGATAACCAGCCGTTAGAACCAAAAGAAGCCAATTGGGTAATGAATAATGGTACACCAATGGCCATTCTCACTTATGGCGATCTGCTGGAGAAGGACAATCCACGAAAAGCCTTACTGCAATTCCTGGAAAGCGCTTACCAGGCTGGAGCTTCATTAGCCGACTGGGATATCGAAGAATTCAAGGTGCCACCTTTAAACGAACTCTGATCAGGCTGAGGTGATACGGCTTTTGATCTCTTCTGCAGGCATCACTCCAGACTGTCTCCAAACCTGTTCGCCGTTCTTGAAAAGGATCATGGTTGGTACTCCGCGAACCTGGTATTTACCCGCCAGTTCCTGGTTCTTGTCTACATCTATTTTAACAATCTTTACCTGGTCTCCCAGTTCTTCCTTTACCTGTTTAAGGATTGGCGCCAGTGTTTTGCACGGCCCACACCAGTCGGCGTGAAAATCGATCAATACCGGCGTTTCACTTTTGATAATTTCGCTAAAACTGCTTTTCATCTTCTGCTGGTTTTAAGCCTAAATTTACGATTTTGTGCTTCAGTAAACCTTTAAGATAGGGTTAAAAAAGACCCCACGCATTCAGCATAGGGTCCTCATTCAACTAATTATCGATTTCTAAAATTGTTATTGCCAGCCGCCTCCCAACGCTTCATAAAGATCCACGATAGATCTTAGCTGGTTGAAGCGTGCATTGGTAAGGTCCAGGCTGGAATTAAGGGCATTTTCCCTGGCGGTAAGCACTTCGAGGTAATTGGCAAGACCATTTACGAGCAGTTCTTCGGAATATTCCGTAGCAAGCTCGTAGGCTTCATATTCTTTTTGTTTTACCTCGATCTTTTCGGTGGTAGCCTGGTAGGTGTAGAGGGCATCTGAAACTTCCTTGCTTGCGGTCAAAATTGCCTCACGGAATCTCAACCTTGCCTGTTCCTGTTCGGCCTTGGATACTTCGTATTCGGTTCGAATGCGGCGACCGTTCAGGATGGGTTGAGCGAGGCCGCCAACGATCGTAGCGAAAAGGGAGTTCATACTAAAAAGATCCTGGGCTTCCAGTGCCTGAAGTCCCCCGGTAGCGGAAAGCGTCAGGGAAGGATAGAAATTGCTTCGGGCCACGTTGGTTAGCTCAAAAGCGTTCATCAATTCGTATTCGGCCGCCATCACATCGGGCCTGTTCCTTAATAACTGAATAGGAACACCAATATTGAGCTCGGTAGTGATTTCCTGTTCGTCCAGTTCGGTACGGTCGATCTGTTGTGGTGCCTCACCTAGCAGGATGGAAAAGGTATTTTCCAGCAACCTTTCTTCATTTTTAAGGTCTATCAGGATGGCCCTGGCCGTATAATATTGCGCCTCGGTTTGTTTAACGCCTACTTCGGTAAGATTACCAGATTCCTTTAGCGCCTGAGTCACATCGAGGCTTTTTTCGCGGGTATCTACCGTTTCCTGGGTGATTTTAATTTGCTCGTCCAGTGCAAGTAATTGGTAATAGGTAGAAGCGATCTCAGCGATCAGCCTGGTCTTCACAGCCTGGTGGGCAGCGACGCTCTGAAGATAACCTGCCTCAAATGCTCTTTTCTGGCTGCGTATCTTTCCCCATATATCGGCTTCCCAGGAAAGCCCGGAGCTTATTTCGTATTGATTCACAGAACTGAAAAATGAACCAAACTGGCTGTTTTCTGAAAGTTCCTGGTGGGTAAATGTCGCATTCCCGTCCAGAGTTGGCAGGTAACCTGCCTTTCCCTGTTTTACATAAGCCTCTGCTGCAATGATCTGCTGAAGTGCTACCCTGATGTCGATATTGTTCTGCAGGCCGGTTTCTATGTGCTGCTGAAGAATGGGATCTGTAAAAAGTTCCCGCCAGGAAATAGTTGCCATATTCAGGCTGTCCAGGTCAATATTATCGGTCCTGAACTTTTCTTCCTCGACTACTTCCGGCTGCGTATATTCTTTTGCCACAAAACAGGACTGAAGGCTTATCAAAGTAAAGCCCGCAAGTATCAATTTCAGATTAAAAAACTTCTTCATTTTCTTCGGTTTCCTGATTTGATTAAGTGTTTTGAACGCTTTCGGGTTTCTTACCGATCTTCTCCTGCAGCCACTGGAAAATGATGAATAGAACCGGGATTACGAAAATTCCGAATACGGTTCCTATCAGTAAGCCTCCTGCGGCACCTGTACCAATGGAACGGTTACCTTCAGCGCCCACACCGCTGGCTAGAACAAGTGGCAACAGCCCCAGTATGAATGCGAAGGAGGTCATCAAAATAGGTCTTAATCGTACTTTCGCTCCGTCTATGGCCGCTTCGGAGATGGATAAACCTTCATGTCTTCTCTGCCTGGCGAATTCTACGATCAGGATCGCGTTTTTGGCAAGTAATCCAATCAGCATAATGAGCGCGATCTGGAAATAGATGTTATTCTGAAGTCCGCTTAACCATGTCGCCAGGTAGGCGCCAAAAACTCCTATTGGCAGGGAAAGTATTACTGAAAAAGGCAGCAGGTAACTTTCGTACTGAGCAGCCAACAGGAAGTAAACAAAAACAATACTTAAGGCAAAGATGATCCCGGCCTGGCCCGCAGAAGCGATCTCCTCACGCGTTAATCCTGAAAAAGCCACGTCGTAGCCGTTCGGCAAAACTTCGTCAGCGGTTCTTCGAATGGCGTCAATAGTGCCCCCGGAACTATAACCAGGTGCTGCCGTACCGTTTATGGCAACCGCGTTAAAAAGGTTGAACCGGTTGATACTCTGCGGACCATAGATTCTGTTCAGGGTTACGAACTGAGAAACCGGGGACATTTCTCCGCCAGATGTTCTTACGTACATACTGTTCAGGCTGGTCTTTTCAATCCGGTCATCGGGCAGGGCCTGCACAAATACACGGTATTGTTTTCCAAACCGGCTGAAGTTGGCTGTATAGATTCCGCCAACATATCCCTGCAAAACAGATAGAATATCATTCACTCCAACACCGGCTTGTTTTGCCTTGGCAGTATTGATATCGATGCGTAATTGTGGATAATTCGTGCTGAACGGGTTCGAGGCATAAGCGATCTCTGGCTGCTGGATAAGGTTACTCACAAAATTGTTCGCCGTTTGGTCGAGATCTTCCAGGCTGCCGGCCTGCCTGTCGAGTAATTGCATTTCAAAACCATCGGCACTACCAAAACCGGGAACCGATGGAGGTGTGAAATAGATGATCTCTGCATCGCTTAAACTGCCAGATTTCTGGTTGAGTTTTGCGATGATGGAATCTATGCTGGTCGATTCGGTTTCCCTGTCTTCCCAGTCTTCCAGGATAATAAAGCCCATAAAATTGGAGCTCCCGGCACCGGAGAAAAAGTTTCTACCCGCAATTACGGTTGCAGTTCTAACTCCATCTACTTCCTGCATCTGGTCATAAAGCAATTGTGCGGTTTCAAAGGAACGGTCCAGCGACGAACCCGGAGGCAGATCCCCGTTAACGAAGATAACCCCACGATCTTCAGTAGGTACAAAACCTGATGGGATCTGGCTGTTCACCAGGAAGATAAGGCCTATGGCCACACCTAGAATTGCGAAGCTTAACCATTTGTTCCGGGTAAGAAAACCAAGAGAGGACACGTATTTATTTCGGGTGGCTTCAAAGGCCGCATCGAATGCCGCATAGAATTTCTGTAGCAGGTTTTTCTTTTCATTTTCCTTTTCTGGCTTCAGAAAAAGGGCACATAAGGCCGGGCTTAAGGTAAGGGCATTAACTGCTGAAATAAGAATAGCGATGATGAGCGTAACCCCGAATTGCTCATAGAATACTCCTGCCGGACCCTGTATAAAGGTAATTGGAATAAATACTGCAGCCATTACCAGGGTGATCGAAACGATTGCGCCTGCGATCTCGCTCATGGCAGAAACTGAGGCCTTCTTCGGATCTTTTTCACCACCTTCCAGTTTGGCGTGAACGGCTTCCACCACCACGATCGCATCATCTACCACGATCCCGATCGCGAGGATAAGCGCGAAAAGGGTGAGCAGGTTGATGGAATAACCCAGCATGTTCAGGAAGAAAAAGGTTCCTATGATCGATACCGGAACAGCTATTGCCGGAATCAATGTTGATTTCAGGTCCTGGAGAAAAACGAACACCACCAGGAAAACCAACAGGAAGGCTTCAATAAGGGTGGTTTGTACCTTCGAAATGGAAGCAGTAAGAAATTTATTGGTATCGTAATTTACGATATAATTCACGCCCTCTGGAAATTCCTTTTTCAATTCGTCCAGCTTAGTATAGATCTCTTCTATGATATCCTGGGCATTAGAGCCTGGAGTTTGAAATACCCCGAAACTTATGGCCGGATTACCTTTAGACCTTGAAAGTGAAGAATAAGATTGAGCCCCAAGTTCCACGGTTCCCACGTCTTTTAAACGCAGAAGCTCTCCATTTTCCTGGGCTTTTATGATCACATTGGAATATTCCTCGACGGTTTTGTATCTCCCTCCATACTTCAGAACATATTCAAAAGATTCACCGGCATTTTGTCCCAGTGAACCGGCTGCGGCCTCTAGGCTTTGCTCACCAATGGCTGTGGTAACATCAGATGGTACCAGGCCATAATTGGCCATTTTCGCGGGATCCAGCCAGATCCTCATCGCATAATCCTTTCCACCAAAAACTGTTACTTCTCCAACACCGTTGATCCTTTGAAGTTCCGGCTTTACATTGATGTTGAGGTAATTCTGCAGGAAGGTATCGTCAAAATCGGGATTAGTGGAATAAAGCCCGGCATATAAAAGAGCTGAATTCTGGGCTTTGGTAGTTGTGACTCCAGAGCGGATCACTTCTGAAGGCAACACGGCATTCGCCCGCGCCACCCTGTTCTGAACGTTTACCGCGGCTATGTCAGGATCATAGCCCTGCTCAAAGAATACCTGGATAGTGGCTGTTCCGTTATTGCTCGCACTGGAGGTCATGTATTTCATCCCCTCCACACCATTGATCTGTTCCTCGATGGGAATGATCACGCTTTCCACGATGGTCTCGGCATTGGCCCCCGGATAGGTAGCACTCACCTGTACGGTTGGTGGAGCGATATCGGGATACTGGGTTACCGGAAGCTGGGTAAGCCCCAGGATACCAAGGATCACGATAATGATCGAGATAACGGTAGATAATACAGGGCGTTCTATAAATGTCTTAAGCATATATTCTTATTTGAATACCTGGTCAAATGAACCGGTGATACTATCGAGGCTTACTCGTTGCGGTTTTATTTTCATGCCGGGCCTTACCTTGCCGGTTCCCTGTGCGAGAATGACATCTCCCTCGTCAACCCCATCATCATCCCTGATCACATACAGCTTATTAACCTCGGTTAAAATTTGAATGGCGCTGGAGGTGAGGGTATCTGCCTTTACTTTATATACAAAGCTTTGTCCCTGTCTTTCATAAGTTGAAAGGCTTGGCACCACGACTGCGTTCTCATAGGTTTTCGGGATCTTCACCGTGCCGCTGCTTCCGTTGCGGAGCAGGCCGTTATTTTCGAATTTTGCCCTGAAGGAAACCGTTCCGGTTTGTTCATCGATATTTCCTGAAATGGTCTCGATCTTCCCTTTTTTGCCATATTCCCTGGAGTTTGCCATCACCAGGCTTACCGAAGGCATGTTATTGATCTTTTCTGAAGTAGAGCTGCCTTCAGCATCGCTCATAAAATCAAGGAAATCCTTTTCATTCATTGAAAAGGTGGCATAGACTTCTTCAATTGAAGAAACCTGGGTAAGGGGACGTTGGTCCTGTGGGCTAACCAGGGCTCCTTTCCTGAAATTGATCTTTCCCACCACACCGTCTACCGGGCTTTTGATATTGGCATACCCAATATTGGCGGTAATGCTGTTATAGCTGCTTTTAGCCTGTTCCAGCCTGGCCTTTGCCGTTTCCAGCTGCACCTCGCTGATAATGTCCTTTTCCACAAGCGGTTTCAGTTTTTCCAGTTCCACCCGGGCGGCATTTACATTGGCTTTGGCAGCCTCGGCATCCTGATTCAGGGATTCGGTTTCCAGTTTGAACAGCAACTGACCCTTTTTCACCTCTTCACCTTCCTCTACCAGCACATCGGTGATATAGCCTGAAACCTTGGCGCGAACATCGCTGTTCACAGAACCTTCAATATTCGCAGGATAGGAGTTGAATGCGGTTACGGTCTTACGCGGAACTTCCAGTACCGGGTAGGTTGGAGGCGGTCCCGAAGCGGCATTTTGTTCACTGGAATTTCCCTCATTACAGGAAACCATTCCAGCGAGGCCGATCAAAGCAATAAGAAATTGAAAAAATGTTCTCTTTTTCATAGCAATTTTTAATTCTTAATCATTTTCATATTCCGAAACTCGCTGAATGGTAGTTTCCAGGTTTTCTTTTTGGGCAGCCAGGTATTCCCTGAACAGTTTTGGAATGTGGCCGTCCTTTTCAAATTTTTCTGAATTATAGGTAGCGTTGAACTGTATGATCTTTTCCACCATTTTTATCTCTTCTGAAATATTCTCGAGATATTCCTTCAGGGTATGTTTCAGGTACGCCCTGCTGGCTTTGAAAAATCTTTTTCGGTCTCCCGGCTTGGTAAAATAATCTACCTTTTTGGTTTGCATCAGCAGGTTGAGCTGTGTGGAAACCGAGCTTTTGCTCGCCGCGGTGATCTCCCTGATCTCCTCAAACGTATGGCCATCGCTGGGTGAAAGTATCATGATGGCATAGATACGAGCTGCCAGAGGAGCCATATTCTGAGTTTTCTCGAAGTGTAAGCCTACCTCTTCGATCAATTTTTGCTTTTCGGGCGAACAACAGTCCATTTTCTTCATAATGACCGCAAAATTATTCTTTTTGTTCGGTAACTTCCGAACCAATAAAACTAAAGTTTTGTTAATCCTTCTTAATCTTGTTTTGAAGTGTTTATTGATGAAGAGGAAATAAAAAAGTCCGCACATGGCGGACTTTCAGGTATATTTTTAATCTTTTTTATTCTGAATAGATCCCAATTTCGAGTTCACCGTCCCTGTTCATTTTAGCTCGATACATCCCGGCAGTGTTGAATTCCATAGAGACGTTTCCTTGATTATCTATCGCGATGATCCCGCCATTTCCACCTAATTCGGGTTGTTTTTTCTGAATGACTTCTTTTGCCGCTTCCTCGAGGCTAAGACCTTTATATTCCATCAAAGCTGAAATATCATAGGCAACCACCCCGCGAATGAAATATTCACCCCAGCCGGTGCTGGAAACCGCGCAGGTCTTATTGTTCGCATAGGTTCCGGCGCCAATGATAGGGGCGTCTCCAATACGGTTATATTTTTTATTGGTCATTCCGCCTGTTGAGGTTCCGGCGGCCAGGTTACCGTTCTTGTCGAGTGCGGCACAGCCTACGGTTCCGAATTTTTCGTCCTTGATAAACGGGTCGTAGAATGCTGTTTTATTGTCGGCTTTTTTCTTTTCTCTTTCGCGGGCTCTTTCCATCGACCGGTAGCGATTCTCGGTATAGAAGTATTCAGGATCCACGATCTCGAGTCCCTGTTCCTTGGCGAACTGCTCGGCTCCCTTGCCAGAAAGCATCACGTGTTCTGAATTCACCATCACCTCATAAGCGAGATTGATGGGGTTTTTCACATTGGTCACTCCGGCTACTGCTCCTGCATTCAAAGTTTCTCCATCCATGATGGAAGCATCGAGTTCATTTTTGCCTTCGTTGGTAAACACGGCTCCTTTTGCCGAATTGAAAAGCGGACTGTCTTCCATCACATTGATGGTTCTCTGCACCGCTTCCAGGGCGGTGCCGCCATTGGCGAGTATTTCGTGGCCGGTTCTAATAGCCTCTTCCAGCTTGGCTTTATAAGCCTGTTCCAGCGAATCGCTCATATTTTCTTTCAGGATGGTTCCGGCACCCCCATGGATGACGATCCCGAAATTTTGAACAGTATCCTGTTCAGTGGTGGTGGCTGTCTCATTTTCTTCGGAAACCTGGGTATTTTGATCATTACAGGCTATAAAAATGCTAAGGCTGAATAGAAATAGAAGTTTTTTCATGTTTTTGGGAATATTTGGCCTGAAAATACTAAAAATTGAAGCACATTCTATAATTGGTTATACTTTTTGAAGAAAGTGCGCCAGCGATAGCAGCGGAAAGCCCGGAGTCTGGCCGAAAGGCGGGACGAGGACTTGCAGCGGATAGCGCGGTGCGGGGCAGGCGCCCAAATTAACGGAATTATAAAACCTATCTGCACAGGAATCATTATTTTTAGGGAAAATTGAAAAATATGGCCATAGCTGCACCTTTTAATTTAAATAAATGGATCGAACAGAACCGGGATTCGCTGAAGCCACCGGTGGGAAATCGAAATCTGTACCGTGAATCTGGCGATTATATCGTGATGATCGTTGCCGGACCCAATGCGCGGAAGGATTATCATTATAACGAGACCGAAGAGTTGTTCTACCAGCTGGAAGGCCATATCAGGGTTCATGTGCAGGAAGACGGGAAGAAGCGAACCATGGAGCTGGGTCCTGGTGATATGTACCTGCATCCTGCAAAAGTCCCGCATTCTCCAGAGCGAGGAGAGAATTCTATTGGTCTGGTTGTGGAACGCAAGAGAATTGGCGAGGAAGGCAAGGACGGCCTCATGTGGTTCTGTGATAACTGTAACCATAAATTATACGAGGTGTATTTCCCACTTCAGGATATCGAGACCGATTTTCTAAGGCATTTCAGGCATTTTTATAACAGCAAGGAGCTGCGAACCTGCGATAATTGCGGGGAAGTGATGCCGGTGGATCCACGATTCACTACCGACGAGGATTAGCGCCTATTTTTTACTATTTTCGCTACAACTACACGAAAAAATCAATAAAAACGCAAATTAATGAGTAAAATCGCTGAAGAATTCGGGATCAAACAAGCCCTGAAAGATTTAGGTTTAAACGACATCAATAACGGAACTTCTACCGGAACCGACTGGTTTAGCAACGGGGATATCATAGAATCTTATTCGCCTGTTGATGGAGAGCTTATAGGAAAAGTAAAAGCTACCACCAAAGAGGATTATGAAAAGGTGATCACCACTGCCGAAAAAGGTTTTAAAGAATGGAGAACCTGGACGGCGCCGCAAAGAGGTGAAGTGGTTCGCCAGTTCAACGATGAATTAAGAAGACTGAAAGAACCACTTGGAAAACTGGTTTCTTACGAAATGGGGAAATCTTACCAGGAAGGCCTGGGAGAGGTTCAGGAAATGATCGATATCTGTGATTTTGCCGTTGGACTTTCGAGACAATTATATGGGCTGACAATGCACAGTGAGCGCCCGGGGCACAGGATGTACGAACAATATCATCCGCTGGGAGTGGTTGGGATCATCTCGGCCTTTAACTTCCCGGTTGCGGTTTGGTCCTGGAACACGGCTCTTGCCTGGGTTTGTGGCGACGCCTGTATCTGGAAGGGATCAGAAAAAACACCGTTGACCTCGGTGGCCTGCCAGAACATCGCGGCAAGGATCTTTGCTGAAAATAATGTTCCGGCCGGAGTTTCAAGTCTGATCACCGGAGATTACCGTGTTGGTGAGATGATGACCACAGATGAGCGTGTGCCTTTGATCTCGGCTACCGGTTCTATTAGAATGGGTAAGATCGTTGCACAGGCCGTAGCTGCTCGTTTAGGAAAATCTCTTCTCGAACTAGGAGGAAATAATGCTATAATCGTAACTCCAGATGCTAACATCAAGAATACAGTTATTGGAGCCGTGTTTGGTGCAGTAGGAACCTGTGGACAACGTTGTACTTCTACCAGAAGATTGATCGTTCACGAAGATGTGTACGACAAGGTAAAGGATGCGATCGTAAACGCTTATAAACAGATCAGGATAGGAAACCCGCTGGATGAGAACAATCATGTTGGTCCGCTAATCGATAAGGACGCGGTGAAAAATTACCAGGTCGCTTTGGATAAAGTGGTGGAAGAAGGAGGAAAGATCCTGGTTGAAGGTGGAGTGCTTGAAGGTGAAGGTTACGAAAGCGGATGCTATGTAAAACCCGCCATCGCCGAGGCCGAAAATCACTTCGAGATCGTGCAGCATGAAACTTTCGCCCCGGTATTATACCTGCTGAAATATTCAGGAGATGTTGGCAACGCCATCGAGATACAGAATGGTGTGAAACAGGGGCTTTCTTCGGCTATCATGACCAACAATTTGAGGGAGGCTGAAAGATTCCTTTCTGCACAGGGTTCAGATTGCGGGATCGCGAATGTGAACATCGGGACTTCCGGAGCCGAGATCGGTGGAGCCTTTGGTGGCGAGAAAGAAACCGGCGGAGGCCGCGAAAGCGGATCTGACGCCTGGAAGATCTATATGAGAAGACAAACAAATACCATCAATTATACTACCGAATTACCTCTGGCACAGGGGATCAAGTTCGATTTGTAGTTTAGTTTTTTAAGTGTAAATCATGCCCCGGCTTCGTCCCGGGGTTTTTTATTTGCCGATATCGAGGCTGCTGAAATGTTCAAAGTTAAATCCAACTTAAATTGGAAGGTGAAACTTGGCTTCGGTGTATTTAATCTTTATTTTCGGCCTTATTGAAAAATCAGAATTGGAATGAGTCATATTTCAGAAGAAGAAATAAAAGAGGAACACAGAAAACGAACCGAGAATTTCGATAAGGAAGATGTAGGCAAGGTGATCGAAGAGGAGGAGCGCATCCTGAACAAATTTGAAAGCAAGGGAAAACTGAAGCGTTATCTCGATGACGCCATTTTGCTATTTTCCCTGGTTAAGGATTATGCCAGCGGAAATTACCGGGATATTCCGTTCAATATCATAGCTGCGGCGGGAGCAGCACTGCTTTACGTGTTGTCACCAATAGACCTGATCCCGGATTTTATCCCGGTGATAGGTTACCTGGATGATGCGGCAGTGATCGCATTCTGCCTGAATTTGATGGAAAAAGACCTGGCGACCTATAAACGCTGGAGAGATGGACAATCCCTGGAATCCTAATAAATGATCTTATTTAAACAGAAATACCTGCCAGGACATGGCAGGTTTTTTTATTCTCTAGTATTTCAATTTTAGAATCGATAGCCTATATGGAAACCGGCATTAAATTCGATAGCCGAAAAGCGGTCTTTTACCTCTTCGCTGAAATTCCGCCCGAGGTTTACGAATGGGCCTAGTACGAAAGTGTCGTTGAAATTCCATTTATAACCCGCTCCCAGGCCGATGATAAAGGCATCCATATTGGTGATCCTGTGGGAACTACCGTCCTCAATAGGATCTTCCTCAGTAAATTCTCCACTGCGATATTTTAGAAAAGGGTTAATGTATAACCCGGAACCTGCATATTCATTTCCGAAATAATAATTATAGCCCAGCTTGTAGCTATTGGTTTTGAATTCCCTGGAGCCACTTTCAGACCGGTAGCTCATCCGGTCGTTGATGAGAATGCCTCCTTCGATCGACTGGTGCTCATCCAGGAAGCGTTCATATCCAAATTCCACCGAAGCGATCGCAATGGTATTGGCGATATTGAGTTTGACCTCATTCTGTTTTACTAAATTCTGAGAATATCCTGCGTAAACGCTAAATATCAGGACAAGTAGGCCTAAGCTTTTTTTCATGTTCGGTTTTTGGTTAGTACATAAAAAACCCTGCTATAACAGGCAGGGTTAAATTATTCAGTTTTACTGGAATTAGACCATTCCGTTGGCTTCTACCCATTTGAATTTGTGTGGGTCTTGCGGAACAGCGATCCTTTCGGCTATCCTGGTCATACGGTCTGGCAGGGCCATTAAGTAATCACGTGCTTTTTCTGCCTCATCGGAAAGTTCACGCATCTTATCGATCTCCCAGTAACCGTTCAGCTTTTTCAGGATCTCGATATAATCGTGAGTAGTATAAACCCCAAGTCTTTGTGCGGCATTCGAGAAATTTTCAAAGGCTTCAGCGATACCCTGCCCGGATTCCCTGATAAACTGGGCGGGCATTACGATCTTTTTCTTCATCATATCCTGGAAGGCCAGCATCATCTCGCTTGGATCGTGTTCAAAAATGGTCTTTACGAATTCACGGTAAGCCATATAATGCCTCATCTCGTCACCGGCGATGATATTGCACATTTTGGCAAGCATCTTATTTCCTTTCTTTTTAGCCAGTTGGCCAACTCGTTTATGAGAAATGTTGGTGGCTAGTTCCTGGAAACTGGTATAAACGAAGTTTCTGTAGGGATCTCTACCTGTACCAATATCGAATCCGTCATTGATAAGATACTGAGTGGTTTTTTCGATCTCTTTCATGTTCACCCTTCCGGATAGGTAAAGATATTTATTGAGCGTATCTCCGTGCCTGTTTTCTTCACCGGTCCAGTGGCGTACCCACTTGGCCCATCCATTTTGTTCGCCGCGGCTTTTACCGTGCTGTTCCACGCCTTCCATATCCATTAACCAGGATTCGTAAGTAGGAAGGGCTTCTTCAGTAACCATGTCGGCAACCAGCACAACCCAGAAGTCGTAACCAAGCTCCTTGGCTTCTTCTCGTATCTGGTGAACCTGTTCGAAACCTTCCTCTTCCTGGAGATTCGGAAGTAGATCGGTTGGTTGCCAGATCTCTTCTACCGGAATTAAATATTTGTCGATAAATCCCTGTACCGATTTTTCGACGGTGTTCATTACTTCTAATCTAATATTGCTTAACGCCATTTTTAATATCTCTTTATTGTAGGGTAAAACTCGATTATCGTGCCAGAGTTTTTAATTACAGCTGACTTCAAATCAATTGAACTTCAAATATATGAATAGTCTTTAAGAGGACGTAATAATTAAAGCTAATTTCTTCCCTGCTCATCCGGGTAGAAAGTATGTACGGGGTCACTTTGATAGATTTCCTTGGTATCCACGTCTATGGCAGAAATTGGGCCCTTAAACGCGGCACCGGTATCTACGTTCCAGATATTTGCCTTGTTAACCGGCTTGGTTTCACCAATACGGGTTACCGGAGTATGGCCAATATAGATTTCATGGAAGTGTGACAGGCGTCTCGGGTAAAAATCATGGCCTGGTTCGATCTCTTCATTTATCGCCAGCGCCATTTCCCACAAGGTCCTGTCCCAGTAAAAGGCGGTGCTATGATATTCCTGTTCCGGCCCGTGAAGATTAGTAAAGCCCGCATGAACAAAAAGCCTGTTATTTTCATCCTTATAATAATTGAACATATCCCGGTAGAATTCGATATGCGCTTTTTTTTCCTTTTTTTCTAATTTCCGGTAAGCATCCAGGCTGGATTGTCCTCCATGTTCCAGCCATTTTTGATTGGTTTCACCATTTTCCAGCCAGCGATGAGCGAGGTTATCATGATTACCGCGAATAAAAACACATGAATTCTGCCGTGACAGGTCTATGAGATAACTAACAGTTTTTGCCGAATCGCTCCAGCCATCTACATAATCTCCTAAAAAGATGAGTTTGTCACTTGGTGTAAGGTCTATTCTCCCTAAAAGCTGAACAAGGGCTTTCAAACCGCCGTGCAGATCGCCGATTACTAGTTTCCTGGACATATTAATTATATTTCACCTTTCTTAAGATTCGCATACTTTCTTTATAGGACTGATAAATTTCCTTGCTGTAGGCCTTAAGATACGGTTTGGCTTCCTCGAGTTTGGTTAAAGCCTCATTAAAATTATTCAAATAACATAATAAAAAGGTAGAAGGCAGGTTTCTAAGGTCTTTTTTTTGACCTTCGGTAAGATCATGATCGTTCTTTAATTTTTCTATGAGCGCAATATTGGTGTTGTAAATATGGAAAAGTGTTTTTTTGTCGAATCGCGGAGGTTCGAAGAGCAAGGTGCTGTCTATATCATAACTCGCATTGTCCTTGAAACTGATGGTTACTTGCTCAAGCGGATAATACTTGAACTGATCGTGAAATCCCAGGTGAACATATTCCAGAATGCTGAAACTATCCTTATCTACACTAATGCTTACCTCGTCCAGGTCTGAATAGAACAATTTTACCTGCTCGTTGATAAGCTCAATGTCCACCCTTGAGTAATAAGTTTCATTTTTGATTCTTTTTTCTTTCCCAGCCCAGCAAACCACGAAATACTCCTTGAAAACCTTATAGGAGGGATTATAGTCCCTTCGCTTGTTCATAAAATCGAAGACACCGTCTAACGTATGCTCGATATTGTTATGGGAATGATTTTCTATGGAAGCCACAATTCCCGAATTCACATCTCTGATCTCGATATCAAAAACCTTGGGCATGCTAATGCTGCCATCTCTGAAGAATACTGAACCACCATAATATTTCCAGATGTTCTTTCTAAAGGAACAGATCTTTCCATGATTGGGCCGGATAGTTACCAGTCCCACAACCAGGTGATCGGGGAGGTGCGGGAACGGGATGTTTTCATAAGAGATAATAGGAGGATTCGTGAGATAGGCATTCACCAGGTTCTGGATTTTACTATCATCGAAAAAATCGATCCCCACGATTGAATTGTCTTCGTCTTCTACCCCAATAACGATATAAGAATTGTTCTCTGGATTTGAATTAGCCAGCGCACAGATATGTTTTAAGAATTTCGCCTTGCCTTCGCGTTCGCCAATATTCAGCTGCCGCTTTTTGTCATAAAAGCTGTTCTCGTCGTTATGGGCGAGCAGGTTTTTGATAAGCAGGCGTTTGTTGATCACGATTTATTGGTTATTAATTATTCTTATTATTTATTAATCATATTTAGATCCTTTTCTTTCAGATAATCTTAAATAGTTGATGAACCTTGAGATTTGTTCATTCAAAATTTCAGACTGCTTTGTTAGTTCCAGATATTCACTTTTAGATATATAGTTTCGATCCAATGCCCTTTGAAGTTGTGCCTTAGTCTCATGATTTGAACCAAGGGCAAAACTCAAAAACTGGATAAATTCCTTATTGCCTCCGCGACCAAAGCCTTCTGCTATATTATCCATAACAGAACCTGAAGAACCATTCATTTGATCTTTTAATCTATAATCCTTGGAAAGGCCGGTTTCATTAATCAATTTCCAAATGCTCATACACTGCGCTCTCGCAAGTTTATAGATCTCCAGTTCTTCAAAATTTTGATAATGCGCCATGCCTGAATAAATAATAAAGAATAAAAAATAATCAATCCTTATGAACCATCGTGCTCGACGCCTGCGCTGTTGGCATCACAACCAAATCGGCGATATTCACGTGGTAGGGACGGGTTACCACAAAATAAATGATATCGGCTATATCATCGGCCTGAAGGGCTTTGAATCCCTGGTACACTTTTTTGGCTTTTTCAGTATTGCCTTTGAATCGAACGTCGCTGAATTCGGTTTGAACCAGTCCTGGATTTACCGCGCCAACCCTGATCCCGGTTCCGTTAAGGTCCAGTCGCATTCCCTGGTTGATCGCATCTACCGCGTGTTTGCTGGCACAATAAACATTTCCGTTGGGATAAACTTCCTTGCCGGCAGTAGAACCGATATTGATGATATGTCCGCTGCCTTGCTCCAGCATTCCGGGGATCACCGCCTTGCTCACATACAGCAATCCTTTTACGTTAATATCGATCATCGCATCCCAGTCTTCCACGTTTCCTTTTTGGATTGGATCCAGGCCATGAGCGTTCCCGGCATTATTGACCAGGATATCTATTTTACGGAAGCCATCCGGAAGGGAAGAAAGGTTTTCCTCGACTTCATTTCGGTTTCTTACGTCAAAAGTGAGGATTTGTACCTCAGTTTCCACAGATAATTGTTGACGCAGCTGTTCCAGTCTGTCCTTTCTTCTTCCGCATAAGATCAATTTTATGCCATGGCTGGCGAATTTGATGGCAGTTGCTCTTCCAATTCCACTACTAGCTCCTGTTATTAAGGCAGTTATCATGCTTATAATTTTAATTAAAGATGTAGAAATTTGTAGGTTTTAGGTCATTAAATCCTGGTTAAGTTCCGTTAAAATACGTTAAAAACAGTTTCTGTGGTAAAATCTTGCATGCATCTTGCCGTTCTCCCTTCCAAAACCTATAAAATCTACATATGAATTATTTAAAGAATCTTACATTAAAAGGCCTTTCAATGGCTGCGATTGTTTCATTTGCTTTTACAAGTTGTAGTGATGATGATTCAGAAACCTCTGGTGAGGGCTCTGCAAATTTAACTGTAAGAATGACCGATGCCCCGGGAGATTATGATGCTGTACATGTGGATGTTCAGGATGTTCAGATCAAAATTCAGGGTGAAACTGAAACCGAGACAGAAGGTGAGGTTGAAGGTGATGGCTGGGTAAGCCTGGAAAATGTTCAAACCGGCGTTTATGACCTGCTAACTTTAACCGGTGGTGTAACCCAGATCCTTGCCGATACCGAAGTTTCTACTGGTTATGTAAGTGAAATGCGACTGGTATTAGGTACAGAAAATTCGGTTACCGTTGATGGTGAGAAAAAACCATTGAATACTCCTAGCGCCCAGCAGTCTGGTTTAAAATTGAAGATCAACCAGGATTTCGAAGCCGGAGAGAATTATGCGTATATTCTGGATTTCGACGTGGACGAATCTGTTGTAGCTACCGGAAATGGAGGTTATAACCTGAAGCCCGTAATCAGGGTGAATGCGGAAGCCAATGCCGGAGTGGTAGTTGGAAAAGTGATCGACCCAGTTGGTCTTGAAACCAATATTCAGCATACCGTAAGTCTAACAGGTGAAGGTGTGAATATTTCGGCTTATACCGATTCTGAAGGTAATTTTTCACTGAATGGTGTGCCTGCAGGAACTTATGATCTTGTGGTTACTCCTGAAGCCGGTGCCGGACTTTCAGTTTTCACTCTAACCGAAGTGGAAGTTGAACCTAACGCGACCACCGATCTTGGAGAGATCGAATTATAGAAATAAATAGATCAACTAAGCTTAAATTAAGGGCGGCACGATGGTGTCGCCTTTTTTATTTAACTTTTATTTAACAAATCTAAATCCAATAAATTTTCAATTTGCGACGCTTGTTTCAAGTACGTATATTCACGACATCAAAACCTGAAAATCATGATGGAAAACGATTCATCGGTTGATATAGCCAGTATTAACGAGAAAATAGAACGAGAAAGTGCATTCGTAGACCTTCTGGTCACTGAAATGAACAAAGTGATCGTTGGGCAAAAACATATGGTGGAGCGCCTGTTGATAGGACTGCTTGGCCAGGGACACATCCTGTTAGAAGGTGTTCCGGGACTTGCAAAGACTTTAGCCATTAATACGCTTTCACAGGCAGTACACGGTTCATTCAGCCGTATCCAGTTCACACCAGACCTCTTGCCGGCAGATGTGATCGGGACCCTGATCTATAATATGAAGGTGAACGATTTCAGCATCAAGAAGGGGCCGATATTCGCCAATTTCGTCCTGGCAGATGAGATCAACCGTGCTCCTGCTAAGGTACAGTCGGCATTGCTGGAAGCCATGCAGGAAAAGCAGGTGACCATTGGTGATGAAACTTTCAGACTTGATAAACCATTCCTGGTGATGGCCACCCAGAACCCTGTTGAGCAGGAAGGAACCTATCCGTTGCCGGAAGCCCAGGTAGACCGTTTTATGCTGAAGACGGTTATTAAATATCCTCAAATGGCCGAGGAACAGCTTATCATTCGCGCTAACCTGAAAGGCGGATTCGAAAAGGTAAATCCGGTTGTTAGTCTCGAACAGATCTTAAGAGCACAAAGTGCCGTTCGGGAAGTTTATATGGACGAAAAGATCGAGAAATATATTCTTGATATCATTTTCGCTACCAGGACTCCTGAAAAATATAACCTTGAAGACATCAAACCGCTAATTAGCTTTGGAGCTTCTCCAAGGGGTAGTATCAACCTGGCGGTTGCGGCGAAATGTTATGCCTTTATCAAGAGAAGAGGCTACGTGGTGCCTGAAGATGTTAGGGCAGTGGTACACGATGTGCTTCGTCACCGTATTGGAATTACCTACGAGGCGGAGGCCGAAAATATCACTTCAGAAGACCTGATCAACAAGATCGTAAACGAAATCGAAGTACCTTAAAATTATTAAACAGTTGGCAGTGGCAATAGGCAGTGAAAAAATTGCCTGTTCACAGACTGCTTACTGAGACTGAAAACTGCCCACTTCAAAAGATGGATACAAAAGAACTGCTTAAAAAAGTAAGGAAGATCGAGATCAAAACGCGTAGGTTAAGCGACCACGTTTTTGGTGGCGAATATCATTCTACTTTTAAGGGTAGGGGTATGACCTTTAGCGAGGTGAGGGCGTACCAGTTTGGAGATGATGTTAGAAGTATAGACTGGAACGTTACCGCCCGTTATAACGAACCTTTTGTAAAGGTTTTCGAGGAAGAGCGCGAGCTTACCATGATGCTGATGGTGGATATTTCGGGTTCTGAAATGTTTGGGACGCAGCAGCAGTTTAAAAAGGAAGTCATCACCGAGATCGCGGCAACGCTGGCTTTTTCGGCCACCAATAATAATGACAAGATCGGGCTTTTGCTATTTACAGATAAGATCGAACTCTATATTCCGCCGAAAAAAGGAAGATCCCACGTTTTGAGGATCATCCGGGAATTACTGGAATTTCAGCCCGAGGGAAAAAAGACCGATATCGCCGGGGCTTTAAAGTATTTATCGAATGTGATGAAGAAGAAGGCGATCGTCTTCCTGCTTTCAGATTTTATGGCAGATGATTACCAGCACACTTTAAAGATAGTTGCCGGAAAACATGACGTTACGGGAATCAGAGTTTTTGATAAAATGGAACAAAGCATTCCAAATCTTGGTCTGGTACAGATGTTGGATGAGGAGTCTGGCGAATACATAATGGTAAACACCGGTTCCAGGTCTGTTAGGCATTCTTATTCCAAATATTTCCAGGAGCGGGTAGATTACTTCCACCAGAGTTTTAATCTTAGCGGAGCAGGTATCATTAATAACCGAACAGATGACAGTTACGTGAAAAAACTACTGGGATATTTTAAAAGAAGAGCTTAAAAAGAAATGTACATAAATAAGATACCTACATATTCTAAACTGCATATCTCAGGCTGCCTGGGATTTCTGTTTTTTATATCCTTCTTTCTGCTAAGTGCAGATCTTAATGCTCAGTCCAGGGTTTCGGCAGCTGTAGATTCAACCCAGATCGAGATCGGTGAGAGGATCAATTACCGTATTGAGGTGGAAACCGCTGCTGGCAACCTGGTGGTTTTTCCGGAAGGCGAAACTTTTTCACCCCTGGAAATGGTCGAATCATACGATATAGACACTATTAAAAGCAGGGAAGGCCAAAGGTTGCTGAAGGAATATTTTCTCACCCAGTTCGATTCGGGTAAATATGTGATCCCTTCGCAGGAGGTGCTTATAGGAAACAATAGCTTTTACACCGATTCCATTCCGGTTGAGGTATTTGATGTGATCGTAGATACCACCAAGCAAAAATTATATCCTATCAAGCCTTCGGTTGAGGTTCCGCCTCGATTCAGCATACCTTCCTGGTTATGGTGGTTACTGGGAATTTTACTGGCCGGGGCGCTGGTTGCCTTTCTGATTATTCGGAAAAAAAGAAGGGATGAAGCTGAACCGGAATTGCCGCCTTATGAAGAGGCCATGGCCGAATTGGAAAAGCTCGACAAATCTCAACTTCTTGAAAAACGGGAAATAAAAGAATACTATTCCCAGCTGAGCTTTGCCGCCAGGAAATACCTGGACCGGAAGATCTATGATCACGGCCTGGAAATGACCACCGGTGAATTGATCACCTATCTGAAAGAACAAAAGAATCAGCATAAACTGAATCTCAGCGATGAAACTATCGAAGATTTCAGAAAAATGCTGAACCGTGCCGATCTTGCCAAGTTCGCCAGGTCTAAACCAGATGTGATCACGGCTAAGGAAGACCGGTCCAGAACCCAGCATATTATCGACGATCTTAGGGCTTCGGTTCCTGAACCTACCGAAGAAGAGCTGGAAATTGACGAGGCCTATAAAGCCGAACGACTCAGAAAACGAAAAAGGCGCAGAATTATTCTGGGTATAGCTGCCGGTATCCTGGTAATCGTGGTGGGTATTACAGCCCTGATCGCCACTAAGGGATATACTTATGTGAAAGATACTTACCTGGGCCACCCCACCAAAGAGCTGTTGGAAGGGGAATGGATTAGAAGCGAATATGGAAACCCGGCTGTGGAGGTAACCACACCCGAAGTGCTGGTACGTGGAGAAATTGAAATGCCCAGGGAAGTAAAGCAAATGATGGTGGGCTCTGAAAGCTTTCTCTACGGAAGTTTGCTCAGCAACTTTTATGTGACCCTTAGCACCATTAAGTTCCAGGGAGAGGTCAATTTTGACCTGGATAAGGCAGTGGACGGTATCTATGCCAATCTGGAAGACCAGGGCGCACGCAATATCCTGATGAAACAGGAAGATTTCACGACGCTTAACGGAGCAAAAGGACTAAAGGTTTTTGGAACTCTGGAAGCGGTGAACCCGATCACCGGTGAAAGCATTCCAAATGAATATGTGATCCTGAATTTTGCTGAAAAAGGAGGTTTTGAACAGATAGTGGTCATTTTTAATGAAAATGATCAGTATGCCAAGGAAATTTCAGAACGAATTATCAACTCGGTAGAAATAAATAATCTAAACTAATGTTTGCTAATTTCAACTTCGAAAACCCGGAATTCTTCTGGCTGCTTTTGCTACTGCCACTGGCAATAGCCTGGTATTTCTGGAAACGAAACAAGCAAACGGCTGAATTAAAGATTTCTTCAACCAAAGGATTCAAGGCAAAAAGCGGGATTCTGGCCAAATTAAGACCGGTACTATTTGTCCTAAGATTGCTTGTTTTGGTGCTTATAATAACAGCCATGGCCAGGCTACGAACGGTAGATGTGACCACGCAAACCAGCAGCACCCAGGGGATAGATATCGTAATGGCGATCGATGTTTCGGCCAGTATGCTGGCCAGGGACCTGCAGCCAAACCGCCTGGATGCACTTAAAGAAGTTGCCGAGGAATTTATCAAGGATCGTCCCGGTGATCGTATTGGTCTTGTAGTGTATGCCGGTGAAAGTTTTACAAAAACACCTATTACCAGCGACAAGGCCATTGTTCTCGATGCCCTGGAAGATATAGATTACAATAATGTACTGGAAAATGGAACGGCAATTGGATCTGGGCTGGCTACCGCGGTGAACCGGTTGAAGGATAGCGAAGCCGAAAGCAAGGTGATCATTTTACTTACGGATGGAGTGAACAATGCTGGCTTTATAGATCCGAATACTGCCAGTGAGCTGGCCGTGGAGTTTGGGATCAAGGTTTATTCCATTGGGGTAGGAAGTAACGGAATGGCTCTTTCGCCCATTGGAACTTTACCTAACGGAAGATTCCAGTTTGGAAATGTGCAGGTGGAGATCGATGAGGATCTGCTAAAAGAGATCGCCAACGATACCGGCGGAAAGTACTTTCGTGCTACCGATAATGAGAAACTGGAAGAGATTTATGAGGAGATAGACTCCCTTGAGAAGACCGAAATAGAGGAATTCCGTTATTATAATTATGACGAGAAATACAGACCTTTGGTTTTGCTGGCAGGTGGCTTGCTCTTACTGGAGATCTTGTTGCGTTTAACCGTATTCAGAAGTTTTATTTAAGATGTTTGTACTCGAGGAAGAAAATTGGTTTTGGTTCTTACTGGTGATCCCGGTGATCATCCTGTTTTTTCTGGTGCTGGTATACTGGCAGAATCGAACGCGAAAAAAATTCGCCGATCCCGAATTACTTCGGTTCCTGGCCCCGAACCGATCGCGTTCCAAATATTTTATAAAACTCGTACTGGTTATCCTTGGAATTTGCAGCCTGGTGATCGCTTTGGTGAACCCGAAAATGGGGACCAAACTGGAAACAGTTAAACGGGAAGGAGTTGATATTGTTTTTGCTATTGATGTGTCCAAAAGTATGGATGCTGAAGATATCGCACCAAGCCGACTTGAAAAATCCAAGCAGCTGGTGAGTCAGATCCTGACCAACCTCGGAAGTGACCGTGTTGGGATAATCGGCTATGCGGGCGGAGCCTTTCCGCAGTTGCCCATAACAACCGACTATTCTGCCGCCAGGATGTTCCTGCAGGCGCTGAATACCGATATGATCTCATCCCAGGGTACCGCCATCAGCGATGCAATCGAGCTGGCGACCACGTATTACGACGATGAACAGCAAACCAACCGGGTGCTTTTTATCATCAGTGACGGGGAAGACCATGAAGGGAATGTCGAGGATATTGCTGAACAGGCCGCCGAGATGGGAATCCGTATTTATACCATTGGTGTAGGAACCGAAAAAGGTGGTCCTATTCCCATCAAAAGGAATGGAGTGATTCAGAATTACAAGAAAGATTCACAGGGAGAAACGGTCATTACAAGGCTGAATCCATCCGTACTTCAGGAAATAGCAAACCAGGCAAAGGGAAGTTATATCGAAGGAAACGTCACCAATGAAGTTACAGAGCGGGTAACCGAAGAACTTCAGAATATAGAACGAACGGAATTCGAGGCTAAACAATTCGCCGATTTTAAATCTCATTTTCAATGGTTTCTGGGATTGGCTTTGGCATTATTATTTCTAGATATCTTTGTATTAGAACGCAGTACGGCCTGGATAAAAAGGCTTAACCTGTTCAATGAAAGGAAAAAGAAAGGAGAGAACGATGAAAATTAAGCTGAAGAACTTTACGGTGGTCATGGCCTGCCTGTTCGGCTTAGGCTTTACAGATGCACAGGAAAAACCTGAGAAATTGCTCAGGCAATCGAATGATTTCGTGGCTGAAGCCCAGGAAGCCCTTTCAGAAAACAATTTTGCCCAGGCAGAGGCGGCTTATCGAAAGGCAATTGCAAAAGCTCCGGAGAACCTTACCGCCAAATACAACATGGGAAACCTGTATTACACCAAGGAAAAATCATTAAACGCAGAGGAACGATTAAAAGAAGCAGCAGAGATTGCTGCAACAAAGGAAGAAAAGCATCGTATTTATCATAACCTGGGGAATACCTTTATGCAGCAAAAGCAATATCAGGAGGCGGTGGATGCATTCAAGAATGCTTTGCGCAACGATCCTACCGATGATGAAACGCGCTATAACCTGGCCTTGGCTAAAAAGATGCTGGAAAAAGAACAGCAGAATCAGGACCAGAACCAGGATCAGAACAGTGGCGGGGAAAGCGAAGAGGAGAAGGAGGATAAGGAACAGCAAAACCAGGATGGTGAAGGTGGCGAAGATCAAAACCAGGACCAGAAGCCAAATGATGAGGGAGAGAACAAGCAGGACGAGCAAGAAGGCAACGAGAATGAAAAGAATGAAAAAGAGCAGGGTGAGGATCAGCAAAAAGACCAGGGAGAATCTGAAAAACAACAGCAACAGCAACCAAGACCAGCTCAAGGCCAGCTCTCTCCACAGCAAATAAATAACCTGCTGGAGGCGATGAACAACGAGGAGAAAAAAGTTCAGGATAAGATCAATGCGGAAAAAGCTAAAGGTGTCAAAATCAAATCTGAAAAAGATTGGTAACATTTTTGCAATAACATCGACCAAAAAGACTGATTGTAAGGAGAAAAAGATGAAACTGAAGTACTTGGTATTGAGTTTTTTACTGTTCGCCGGGGGTGTGATCCAGGCCCAGGTTCGCTTTGAAGCTAAAGTGAGCAGGGAAAAATTAGGGATCAATGAGCGGCTGCGTGTTGATTTCGAAATGAATGAAGATGGTGATAACTTCAAACCGCCCTCTTTCGATGGGTTTACCGTAGTTGGAGGCCCAAACCAGAAGATCAGCCATAGTATCCTTAACGGGAAGATGGAATATTCCAAGGTCTACAGCTTTTACCTTCAGCCAAAAAAAAGAGGAAAACTGACGATTGGTCAGGCTGAGGTGCTTATCGATGATGAAATTTACAAGACCTCACCAATAGCGGTGGAGATCACTGCTGCTGTGGACAAACCTACCGATGGTGATAATTCCGAACTAATAGCCGAAGATAATCTGCACCTGGTAGCCGAGGTTTCAGAAGGCAATCCTTACCTAAACGAAGCGATTACTATAGTTTACAAACTCTACGTGAGCCCGAGGGTTAGCGTGAGCAACTGGCGCGAACTCGATAGCCCGAAGTATAACGATTTCTGGAGCCAGAGTATCGACATCCAGCAATTAAGGGTAGAAAATGGTGAATATCGCGGGGAGCCTTATCGGTATGTGATCCTGAGAAAGACCATTCTCTATCCTCAGAAAACCGGAGAGCTCAATATTGAGCCACTTACCCTCTCTATTGCCGTGGATGTTCCAAGTGAAAGAAGGGACATCTTTGGAAGCCGTATTTATAAAACGGTAAATAAAACAGTGGCTGCAGATAATAAGACCATCAATGTAAAGCCATTACCAGACGGGAAACCGGCTAATTTTACCGGTGCGGTAGGGAAATTCAGTTTTAATGTTACTACGAATAAAGATGAATTAAATGCCGGTGAAAGTTTACAGGCAAAGGTCGAGGTAAAAGGAAATGGGAACCTGAAGCTTTTCGAGCTTCCAGATCTTACCGCTCCTTCTTCTCTGGAAATGTACGATCCGGAACGAGTTGAGAATGTGAACACCAATCTCAACGGGATGCAGGGAAGTATTTCTGAAACCTATACCATTGTGCCAACCCGAAAAGGAAAATATCCAATTCCCGCGCTGTCTTTTTCGTATTTCGACCCATCGACCGAAACCTATAAGACCCTGAATTCCGAAGAAATTTTGATCAATGTGAATAGTGGTCCGCTGGCGGGGAATGAACCCAGTGGAATATCGAATTCCAGCAGGCAGGCAGTTTCTATTCCTGACGATCAGTTCAGATTCATAAAACTGAATACCAGTCTTAGCGCTATGGATGAAGATCATTTTCTTGGCTCATTGGGCTTCTGGAGTGCGCTGGTGTTACCACTTGCAGCGATCCCGCTTTTTATTCTCTTCGGAAAAAAACGCGAGGAACGAGCCCGTGATGTAAAAGGAAATCGAATTAGAAAGGCTGATAAACTGGCCCGGAAATATCTTTCTGAGGCTAAGCGAAATCTTGGAAATCAAAAAGAATTCTATTTAGCCCTCGAGCGATCCATGCACAATTATTTAAAGGCCAAGCTTCGGATACAAACCAGCGAGATGAGCAAGGAGCGTATTCAGGCACTGCTTCAGGAGAAGAATGTAGATCAGCAAACCACGGCAGAATTTATTTCGCTGCTGGAAAGCTGTGAATTCGCAAGGTATACGCCGGCCTCCAGGGATGCCATGCAGCATGATTATGAAAAATCGGTTAGTGTAATCTCAACCCTTGATAAACAGTTGTAGTAATGAAAAAATTGATCGTTTTAAGTTTTTTGTTATTCAGTTTTGCCGGTTTTAGCCAGGAGGAAGATCTTTTTGAGGCTGCCAATACAGCTTATCAAAATGGGAATTATGAGGAGGCGGTTGAGAAGTATGAAGAAATACTTGACAACGGCGAATTCTCGGCAGAGGTTTACTACAACCTTGGTAATTCTTATTATAAATTAAACCGTATAGCCTCCAGTATCTACAATTATGAAAAAGCTCTCCAGCTTGAACCAGGAGATGAAGACATTCTTAACAATATCGAATTTGCACGTAATATGGCAATCGATGATATCGAGGCCGTAGAACAAACCGGCATCGATAAATGGTTTAATGATCTTATTGCAGTCTTCAGTTATTCTACCTGGGCCATTTTAAGTATTGTATTCTCTGTTCTGTTCGTGGGGCTATTCCTTTTCTATTATTTTTCAACCACACCTTTGTATAAACGCCTGCTTTTTGGTTTCTCCGTGGCCAGCCTTGTTTTATGTATAGTTTCTGTACTATTTGCCTTTCAACAGGAAAGCTATATCGAAGATAACCAGTATGCGATCATTTTTGCTGAAGAAACCGAAGTTCGCGATGAACCAAATCTAAGGGGAGAAGGCAGTTTTGAATTGCACGAAGGCACCAAGGCGCGCATCCTGGAGAACTACCAGGAATGGTCTAAAATTGAGCTGGCTAACGGTGCACAGGGATGGATAAAAACCGAGGATATAAGAAAATTATAGAGCGAATTCGCTGAGGTTTTATAAATTAGTAGGGCCTTCTGTTAGAATTTATCTTAAAATTCTTATATTTTTGAGGCTGTGAAAATATTCTCTTACATATTAGCATTTCTTTTTATTACATTTTTGTTTACGCCCACCCTGGTGACGCTTATAGACAGAAGTGTAGATATTTCCATTGCTTATAATGTAAATGAAGAAGAGAGTTCTTCCAAGAACCAGATCAGCTTTGAATATACTCTTGAGGAAATGGAATCGAATTATGAAAGTATTCACTTCCTTCAAACCAAGAAAGAAGCCGGTTTTTTCTACCTGGATCAGCATTACGATGTGATCCTTTCGGTGATATCACCTCCTCCAAAATTTGCATAATACAACTTCTAATTAAGTCTTGCTTCGGCAGGCATTAGCCTTTTTCATTTCCTTGGAGAAGGGCTTCCTTTTTATTATTAAAAATCTATAACCGGTAGGAAATAAAAAAAATCGCCGGTGCTAATTAATTGTATTATGTTCAAACATCTTAATAAAGATTTTCCGGCAAGTATTGTCGTATTTTTTGTAGCCATTCCATTATGTCTGGGAATTGCCCTGGCCAGTGGAGCTCCCTTGTTTTCTGGGCTTATCGCGGGTATAATCGGAGGTATTGTTGTAGGGTCTATAAGTGGGTCCAGCCTGGGAGTAAGCGGTCCGGCTGCTGGTCTTGCTGCAATCGTTCTGGCTGCCATCACCAACCTGGGCTACGAAAATCTCTTACTTGCGGTAGTGATTGCTGGGGTGATCCAGATCGTGTTTGGCCTTCTTAAAGCGGGAATCATTGGATATTATTTCCCAAATTCGGTGATCAAGGGTATGCTAACGGGTATCGGGATCATCATCATCCTGAAACAAATTCCTCATTTCTTTGGTTATGATAGCGATCCCCAGGGAGATTGGGCTTTTTTCCAGGTGGATGGGGAAAATACCTTTTCAGAAATCTTCAATGTTTTTAACAATATTAGCCCTGGTGCCACATTAATTGCGGTTATTGGTATGAGCATCCTTGTACTTTGGGAAGCTGTTCTTTCGAAAAAAGGTAAATTCTTTAAACTGGTGCAGGGACCTTTGGTTGCGGTTGTGGCTGGTATCCTTTTCTACCTTCTTACCCGTGATTCTGAAACTCTGTCTATTTCCCAGGAACACCTGGTAAATGTTCCGGTGCCTGATAGCCTGGACTCGTTCCTTGGTCAATTTACCTTCCCTTCACTGGAAATGATAGGAACTGTACAAATATGGGTAACCGGATTTACCATTGCCCTGGTAGCGAGTCTGGAAACATTATTATGTGTTGAAGCAACCGATAAATTAGATCCTCACAAGAGAACCACTCCAACCAACCGAGAGCTTTTCGCCCAGGGTACCGGAAACCTGATGTCTGGTCTTATCGGCGGATTGCCAATTACCCAGGTGATCGTAAGAAGTTCAGCTAATATCCAGTCTGGCGGACAAACAAAAATGTCGGCCATCATGCATGGATTTCTATTGCTGATCTCCATCATCATTATTCCAAACATTCTTAATTATATCCCGCTTTCAGTTCTTGCAGCCATCCTGTTCCTGGTAGGCTATAAACTGGCAAAACCGGCCCTTTTCAAGGAAATGTATATGAAAGGCTGGAAGCAGTTCATTCCATTTATGGTAACGATTACAGGGATCGTTTTTGGGGATCTTCTAATAGGAATTAGCCTGGGATTACTTGTTGGAATTGTGGTGATCCTGATAAAGAACTACCAAAACTCTCATTTTCTTCATAAGGAGAGCATGGATAACGGAGGTAAGACCGTTAAGATGACCCTGGCAGAAGAAGTTACTTTTATTAACAAGGGAGCCATCATCAAAGAGTTGAATAACCTTGAGGAGAATTCGTACCTTGTAATGGATGTTTCCAACACCAAATACCTGGACAATGATATTATAGAGATCCTGGACGATTTTAAGGTAAAGGCACAGGAAAGGAATATTAATATAAAAATTGTTTCTGAAAGGGGAGTAGTTGAGAACCCTGATAGTTACTATGCGTTTTTTCAGGGAGAGAAGAAACAGAATCAATTAGAAGCAGAGAAAGTATAACCATAACCAACAAATTAATCTTATGATCACAGAAATAATAAATAAGGAAAAACAAGCCAAATTAAGCCCAGACGAGGTTCTTAATGATCTTATGCAGGGAAATAAAAGGTTCACTGAAAAGAAGATGTATGAGAGGGATTACTCGAGCCAGATCGATAAGACCAGCGGCGGGCAATGGCCTCAGGCGGTAGTTCTTAGCTGTATAGATTCCCGGGTACCTGTTGAAACTGTATTCGATCAGGGTGTGGGAGATATCTTTGTAGCTCGCGTAGCCGGAAATTTTGAAAACACCGATATCCTTGGAAGTATGGAGTACTCCTGCAAAGTAGCGGGAAGCAAGTTAGTACTGGTGCTGGGCCACGAGGCCTGTGGCGCGGTTAAGGCTGCCTGCGACCATGTAGAGCTAGGTAATATCACTCATTTGCTTAGCAATATTAAACCAGCGGTAGAGGCTACTCAAACCGATGGGGAAAGAAATTCCAAAAACGATTCCTTCGTTGCTGGAGTGGTAGAAAATAACGTGAAGCTTACCATGAACCGAATTAGGGAAAAAAGTCCTATTCTAAATGAAATGGAGAAGAATGGTGAGATCAAAATAGTTGGAGGCGTTTATTCGATCTCCACAGGAAAAGTAACTTTATTATAGTTTTTTAGCGGACTATATGGCCCGGCTACTGTCAGATAAAAATGGCAATAGCCGGTTTTTTTATATCAGTTTCTCTTCTTCAGGATCTTTTTCCAGGAGATCCCGTTCCTTCACCTGCTTGATTATGGATGGAAGAATAACCGGAGCGATGCTTTCTACCGGTTCATATAGGATGGATTCCTCTAGCGTTTTATCTTCAACGATTTCAATTCGTTCGTTAGTCGCCTTAAAGAACATAATAATCACACTGGCTACAAAGGCCGATTTGATCATTCCGAAAATCGAACCAAGAAATTTATTTACAATTCCAAGGGCTGCAAAAGCAGCGACCTTGGTGAGCATTTTTCCGGCTAGAGAGACCAGCACGACAATGATCACGAAGGTGATCGCAAAGCTGATCAAATTAATGTACTGAGGTTTCCAGTTTACCTGGGAAGTAAGAAAATCGCTAAGAAAATGCGAAAGATGAACAGCTCCGTAAATTCCGGCTACTATCCCTACCAGCGAAGCCAGTTCGGTAAGCAGGCCTCTAAAAAAACCTCGTACCAGTCCGTAGAGCAGTACCAGGCTTAAAATAATATCCACGGTATTCATATCTCAAATATAAGAATAATTAAATCTAGGAATTATCTTTGCAATATGGCAAGAGATGAACAATTAAAAGAACGATGGGAGAAAGTTCAGCAGAAACTTTCAGCGCAGTTTGCAGATGGCGAATTAATGGAGCTGGATGCTATCATTTACCTTATCGGGGTGCAGGAACTGGGTCAGCCCCATCGAAGATATAAGAAAGACCATAAGATCGATTTGATGCATATAGCTATTTGTACGCTCCTGGAGCCCTATGGGTATTATGAATTCGATTTTTATGATGAAGACGGATGGCCACATTTCAAGGTCAAGGAAAGCTTGCCTTCTCTAAAGGCAGGGGAACAAAGCGTTTTAATGAAAGAGGCCATCGTGAATTACTTTATGGAAAAGGAATACATTTCATAGATGGCCCTAAAGGAGTTGTTGGATACCTTTCCGTTCGATAGCGGTCCCATTTACCAGGAAACCCTTGCGGGACGATTGCCTGTGGAACCATTCAATACGTATAGCAATATCCTGTTCCTGGGTATTATTATCTATTTTTCCCTGAAGGTTTATAGAGATTATGAAAATAATCGATTCCTCGCCTGGAGTCTTCCTGTACTATTCCTGGGATTTATTGGTGGAACCGTTTACCACGCTACCCGGAGTCATGATGTTTGGATGTATATGGACTGGCTGCCGATCGTGATTTTGTGCCTGGCCGTTTCGGTTTATTATACCGTCAAGCTGAAGGCAACAAAAAAACAGCGGCTAGTGCTTATACTGGTTATTTTATTACTGGTTTTTGGGATCAGAATGATCCCCTGGCCGGTTTCGCTGAAAACCTCGATAGGTTATATCGCTACAGCTATAGGATTGCTGCTGCCCATAATCACTTATTTTTTTACAACAAGAAACCATAATTGGTGGTGGGTTTTAATGGCCTTTCTGAGTTTTGGATTTGCCATCAGTTTCAGGTTAATGGACAGGTTCGTTTATGTACTGCCCATGGGCACTCACTGGCTCTGGCACGTTTTCGGGGCGATTTCGGTTTTCTTCCTAATCAAATTCATATATGAAGACCGAAGAACTCAAAGCTTAGTCCCTGCCAAGGCTGATGTGCGGAATAAGACTTCAAAAGGAAAGGTTTAGGATTAAATTTTATTAAATTTGCGCTTCCGGAAAAGATACCATCTATGATCGATAAAATTAAAGGGCATATTGCTGAGGTTGAAAGTTTTAAAGCCAAGACCAAAGATGAGGTAGAAGCCTTTAGAATCAAATATCTCGGTAAAAAGGGAATTTTGAATGACTTCTTCAGCGAGTTCAAAAATGTTCCTAATGAGCAGAAAAAGGAATTCGGCCAGGTGATCAATGAACTGAAGACCGCCGCACAGGCCAAAGTGAATTCCCTTAAAGAAGAGCTGGAAAAGAACCAGGAAGAAAAAGGCGTATACGGAGACCTGAGCAGACCTGCTGAGCCTGTTGAAATTGGTTCCCGCCATCCTATTTCCATCGTTAAGAACCAGATCATAGAGATTTTTTCGAATATTGGATTCAATGTTTCCGAAGGACCGGAGATGGAAGACGACTGGCATAATTTTACTGCCCTGAACCTTCCGGAATACCACCCGGCGAGGGACATGCAGGATACTTTTTTCATCCAGACCAATCCCGATATTCTTCTAAGAACTCATACTTCCTCGGTACAGGTTCGATATATGGAGAACAACCAACCTCCTATCAGAACTATTTCTCCGGGAAGGGTTTTCAGAAATGAGGCTATTTCAGCAAGATCGCACTGTATCTTTCACCAGGTGGAAGGCCTTTATATCGATAAGGATGTTTCGTTTGCCGATCTAAAGCAAACCATTCTTTATTTCACCAAACAGCTATTCGGAAAGTCGAAAATCAGGTTGAGACCTTCTTATTTTCCATTTACAGAGCCAAGTGCCGAGGTAGATGTTTACTGGGGGCTTGAATCCGAAACCGATTACCGCATCACCAAAGGAACCGGCTGGCTCGAGATCATGGGCTGTGGAATGGTTGACCCGAATGTTCTTAAAAATTGCGGGATCGATCCTAAAGAATATTCAGGATTTGCATTTGGAATGGGGATAGAACGAATCGCCATGTTGTTATATCAGATCGAAGATATACGCATGTTCTACGAGAACGATCTTCGATTCCTGGAACAATTTAAATCTGCCCTGTAATGAAGAAATACGGCTTTGGAATATTAGTCCTGATCATTTTACTGGTTATCATCTATGTGACCTTTATCAAAGCTCTCATCGAGCTCAGCATGGGAATTGGATTGATCGTCCTGGCAGCCGTTATTCTATGGTTGATCTGGAAAAAATTAAAAGCCAAAACACAGGATTAGTTTTGAAAAAAGATATCGAAGTTCCTGAAGTAAAGGATGTGTATGTTGCAGCAGTGCGGGAGTATAATGAAGAATTTCGCACAGACGAGTGGAATGTTTATTTGATCAACGATTCGACCAGGGAACTTGAATTGGTGCTGATCGTTTCAGAAGGCTCAGATAAAAAGAAAAAGACCTCGGTGATGAGGCACAGGCTGGAAAGATTACCGGCTAAGAATTTCGCCAGGATCGAATATGTACAGGACGAAGTGCTGGCTTTGGATAATGAATTTAAAATAAGTTATTTCATGGGAAACCAGATGCTGGACAAGGTATTTAAATTTCCGAAGAATAGCATCAGGGAATCTGCGTTGAAAGAAATCCCGATCATCCCGAAAAAGGGGATTTTGGCAAAATAAAAAAAGGCCGGTTGTTTAAAACAGCCGGCCTTTTTGCTCAATTCAAAAACAACTATAAATATTTTAGTGGTCATGATCGTGGTCACCGCCTTCGCGATGGTCTACCACCTGAACTACTTCAGCCATTTCTATATCTCCTGCAACCATCATTCCTTCACCACCATAGATCTCTAAAGTTCCTTTGTGGTTTACAATAAGGTTTCCAGTTACATAAATAGTTCCTGCAATATCAAAATGGGCTCCATGGTTGATGATAAGATCGGCAGGCTCTTCTGGTGTCCCAATCATCATCTCTCCGGCAAAACGGAATTCTGCGTTACGGTGCAGGTTTACGTCATTTTCAACTGTTAGCAGTCCGCAAAAATCCAGCTTTCCGCCAACGTTCAGGTTTTTCAGCGCTAAAGCTTCCCCGGAAGTAGCGCTAGAATAAGCGGCCTCGTTATTTTTATTAACGGTTAGGTTTGCCTTGCCGTCGTATTCACCTCCACAAGTAAAGAATGCAAGGTCAACGATCCAGTCCGGACCGGTGTGAAAATAGGCTCCCGGTTCAGTTATCCAGGCTGGCGGCTCATGCCATTGTGCTCCAGGCCCCACGATCCAGTCTGGCCCTGTATGAAACTTTGAATCTACCTGGGTAGTGGTCTTTTCTTTTAAAACTGCATTTTCTTCAGAAACAACATCTTCAGAAAGGTTGTCTGTCTGGCAGCTGGTAAAGAACATACCTGCTCCAAGACAAAGAATTAATAACTTCTTGTTCATGATAATTTTAGATTAATTGGATTTGGTCCAGTAAATGTACAGTATAAATTTTTAATTTTTACAAAAAAAACCGATGAAATGTTTAATAATCAGTCCGGTAAGGCATTTTTTGTAAGAAAAAACTGTAATTAATCGAGCTTGTCAGCTAATTTTTTGAAGACCTTCTTCGGGTTTTCTCCCTTGTAAAGAATGGCGTAAACAGCGTTAATAATGGGTGTTTTTGCCTTCTTTTCCTTGTTGATCTTGTAGGCACTTTCGGTTGCATAATAACCTTCGGCAATCATGCTCATCTCCATTTGGGCGCTTTTAACGGTATATCCCTTTCCTATCATGTTCCCGAACATTCTGTTTCGGCTGAAGACGGAATAACCGGTTACCAGGAGGTCACCCAGGTAGGCTGAATCATTGATATTCCGTTTCATTTCATGAACTTTTTTGATGAATTTCTTCATTTCGCGTATCGCGTTACTCATCAAAACGCTCTGGAAATTGTCACCATAACCAAGCCCGTGGGCGATTCCTGCGGCAATGGCATAAATATTCTTTAATACGGCGGCATATTCGGTCCCGATCACATCATCGCTTATCTTACAGGTGATATAATCACTTCCCAGATAACCTGCCACGATTTCTGCCTTTTTTTCGTCCTGGCAGGCGACAGTTAAATAGGAAAGGCGTTCCAGCGCAACCTCTTCAGCATGGCAGGGCCCGGTAAGCACGCCAATATTATCCATTGGAACATCGAAATATTCATTGAAGTGTTCTCCTACGATCAGGCTCGTCTCGGGAACTATTCCCTTAATGGCTGAAAAAACCACCTTATCTTTAAGGGGAACCCTGAGCGCATCCAGCTCCCTTTTCAAAAAGGCCGAAGGAATGGCAAATATGAGGTATTCTGAAGCTTCCACCACTTCATTGATATCGTTACTTAGATTTAACTGGTTGACATCAAATTCTACAGAACTCAGATAATTGGGATTGTGATCCTGTTTTTTAATATGTTCCACTGCATACACACTTCGCATATACCAGTTGACCTTTTCCAGGTTTTCACATAACATTTTCACGATGGCAGTGGCCCAGCTTCCTCCACCAATAACGCCAAAACTCGGGGTGTTCTCCATATTATTAACATTCTGTAGTTCAAAAATAGTCAAAATTGAAAGTTATTAAAGGTTTTCTCTTTCTTTCATGGCTTTTATTGCGAATATTTTAAAAGAAGCCTCCAAAACTTTAACATTGAAAAAGCGGCCGAATGAACAATTGATACCTATTGATTGCGTTATTAATTTGTTCTGCACTTGCAAAAAGTCAGAATATTTTCTTAGTCTTTTTGGTTGGTTATTTAGTTGAAAAAACCGTTTCGCTAGAGACGGTTTTTTTTATTTTCAGAATATTTTTGGAAAACTTTAGCAATGCCCGCATTTCAAAACCTGTTTCCCTTTTGTACATTTAAGAATACCAATCACAAAAATTAGAAATGGGGATTTTCACATTTATTAAAGATGCAGGAAAAAAGATTTTTGGAATAGACAAGACCAGAAACGAAGAAGCTGGAAAAAGCGAAAATCTTGAAAAAGAACAACAAAAAGAAAACGAAAGAGCCGCCAACAAACTGGAACAAACCATTGCCGATCTTAATCTGAAGGCAGAAAACCTGAAGATTCAAATAGATAAGGATATGGCGATAGTTTCAGGGAAGGCACTGGACCAGTCCACAAGGGAAAAGATCATACTCGTAATAGGGAATTCTGAAGGAATTAGCAGGGTGGATGATCGAATGGATGTTGAAAATAAGGAGCCTGAAGCCGTTTTTCATACGGTGGAACGGGGCGATACCTTAAGCAAGATCTCCAAGGAGCATTATGGCGACCCAAACCAGTATCCCCTGATCTTTGAAGCCAATAAGCCTATGTTGCAGGATCCAGATAAGATATATCCGGGACAGGTTTTACGAATTCCGCCTATGGATGAAAAAAGATAAATAAGTTAAATAAGACTGTTTAGTGAAGTTAAGAATGTCAAATTGAGAGCAGTCGACGTTCTAGAGCTTGTAGTTCCACAATGAAAAAAGTAGGTTCAATCAGCTAAAAAAGGATATTCAAGATTTCTTTAAACAGTCTTTATTTATAGAAATTCATTTCATCTATATACTTCCACACCTTTTCGTCCAGAAGAGGTCTAACATTTTTTGAATCCTTAATCGCTTTCCGGATAAAAGTAGAAGAGATCTCCACGATTGGAGCTTCTACCTTCTTGATCTTTGGGTGTTTTTCCAGTTCCACGGCTTTTTTTCCGGGCGCGATCCTTGGATAGACATAAATCTCATGATTTTCAAGGATTACCTCGTTATTCTTCCATTTATGGAAACTTTTCAGGTTATCCTCGCCCATAATGAGGCAGAAGTCATTGGTAGGGAATTTTTCCTCCAGGTGTACCAGCGTATTGATCGTATAATTGGGTTGCGGCAGGCCGAATTCAATATTGCTGGGTTTTAATTTTTCGTAATCTTCGCAGGCGCGGTAAACCATTTCCAGCCGATGATGATTGTCTAAAAGACTGCTTTTCTTCTTATGCGGGTTATGCGGAGTAACCACCATCCAGATCTCTTCCAGGTCGGAGTATTCTGCCATGTGATTGGCGATGATCAGGTGGCCTACATGAATGGGATTGAAGGTACCAAAGAAAAGCCCTACTTTCCTGTTCATTCCGAAGGTTTTTCTGCTCCTACGTATTCTGAAACCAGGTTATAGGCCTCTTTTAAAGCCGTACCCAGGTGGTTGTTTTCGATGATAAAATCGAACTGAGGTGCGGTTGCCAGTTCAATGGAAGCCTTGGCTACTCTCATATTGATCTTGTCGTCGCTTTCGGTCTTTCGTTTCTTAAGCCTGATTTTCAACTCTTCAATGCTCGGTGGCTTTACAAATACGGCAAGGGTTCTTTCCGGATAGATGTTCTTGATATCCAGGCCTCCAACCACATCGATGTCAAAAATAACATTCTTGCCTTCTTTCCAGATGCGTTCGACCTCACTCTTTAAAGTACCGTAAAAATTATCCCGGTAAACTTCTTCCCATTCCAAAAACTCGTCGTTCTTGATCTTTTGTTTAAAATCTGAAAGAGAAAGAAAGTAATAATCCTTGCCATCAACTTCGTTCTCTCTTGGTGCCCTGGAAGTGGCCGAAATCGAAAAATCCAGCTTGAGTTCAGGATGTCTTAACAAATGTCTTACAATTGTGGTTTTGCCAGATCCCGACGGTGCCGAAAATACGATTAGTTTCCCTTCGCTCATTTAGAGTACGTTTAATATTTGTTCCTTGATCTTTTCGAGTTCATCCTTCATTTGAACAACCAGTTGTTGCATGGGCGCATAGTTGGATTTGCTTCCAATGGTGTTGATCTCCCTTCCGATTTCCTGGGAAATAAAAGCGAGTTTTCTACCGTTGGAGTCGTCAGTATTCAATGTCTTCTGAAAATAATCCAGGTGGTTGTCCAGCCTTACTTTCTCTTCGGTAATGTCGAATTTTTCGATGTAGTAAACCAGCTCCTGCTCGAACCGGCTCTCGTCTGCCTGTTTGATCTCTTCGATTCCTTTCCGAAGTCTTTCCCGTACGCCTTCAACCCGCTCCGGATCCATTTTTATGACCTTTTCCAGCAGGTCTTTGATATTGGAGATCCTTAATTTAAGGTCCTTTTCAAGAGCTTCACCTTCGTCGGTTCGGAAATTATTAATTTCGGTCAAGGCTTCTTTTACCCCTTGTTCGATCGCTTTGAATTCTTCCTCGTCTATTTCCTCTCTTTCGGTCTTTAAGGTATCTGGCAATCGCACCGCCATTTTTAACAGCTCTACTTCAGAAGCATTTACGATATTCCGAAGCTGATCCATATAGGTTTTAACCACTTCAGTATTTACATTGGTAGAGGTTTGTTCCCCGGTATATTCAACATAAATAGAAAGATCTACCTTCCCGCGGCCCAGTGAGGCTGAAATGATATTGCGCAGGTCTAATTCCTTTTCCCGGTATTGGGAAGGAATGCGAGCATTCAGGTCAAAATTCTTACTGTTAAGAGACTTTAGCTCTACGGTGATTTTCTTACTGGGAATTTGAACAACGCTTTTCCCAAAGCCTGTCATTGATTGGATCATGCCTGAATTTTAAAAGCTTGCGCAAAGATAGTCAATTCCTAAGCATCTCCAATTTATAGCTTTACCAAGTGGGGACAGATTTATAACAGGGATTCGATAAAATCAACTGCTCTTTTTTCATGGTAATAGATGTATTCTTTAGTTACAAATCCAACATGCCCACCATAGACGGGTGTTTCCAAATGAAAGATCGGGGAATTCCTGGCCAGCTCGTATGGGTAGCAATTATATGATAAAAAACTATCGTTCTTAGCGCTTATTAGTAATGTGGATATTTCAATTTTATCCAGAAACTGGAGACAGCTGGCCTTTTCATAATAATCTGAAGCATTTTTATAGCCATGCGCGCGAGAAGTGTATAGTTCATCGATATCCCTTATAGAGCTGCAGGCAGCGATTTGCGATCGCTCGATATGATCAGGGAATTTTCTGGCTCTTTTAAACAGGTGTTTTTTCAGGTTGATCTCAAATCGTTTCGAGTAGATGAAATTCCGCATACGGGTGATGGCACCCAAAGACCCAGCCAGGTCGCAGGGAACCGATATTCCAATTCCGCCCAAAATCTCCTTCGGCCGGATTCTGTTTTCACCGAGGTATTTCAATACCATGTTTCCTCCAAGGCTGAAACCCACCAGCGCAATTTGCTCGTACTGTTGAAGGCTTAGAACATGGGTGATCACTTCTGCAAGATCATCGGTGGCACCGGCATGATAGCTTTTAAAATATCGGTTCAGTTCATCGCTACATCCTCTGAAGTTCATAGCCGCTCCATCCCAGCCGTTCAAATTGAATGCTCGCACCATGCCTTTCATATAGGCCCTGCTGGAATTCCCGGCAAGCCCATGCAACAGGATCACCAGTTTTTTGGATGTGGAAGAAGGTTTTGCATAGCTCCAGTCCAGGTCGATGAAATCGCCATCGCTTAGTTCAATTCGTTCCCGTTCAGCCGGAGGGAGTTCTACTTTTCTCAGCATCGCTGAATAAATAGTAGCCATATCGGGATTTTTAAATATCCCTGGTGGCAGATAATTTCCGGTTAATACAGGCATTCTATTGTTTTAGGATAAACTTAGATAAAATAGCGACCGAATCCCTAATTTTATTGATAGTTTTGCCAAAAAAGAGAAGATGTATACCAAGAAATTCGAAATAAGATGGAGTGACCTGGATGCCAACAGGCACCTGGCTAATTCGGCCTTTGTCAACTTCATGAGCCATACCCGAATGAGTTTTTTAACCGAAAATGGATTCGGCCACCGCCAGTTATCACATCATAACCTGGGACCCATTGTTTTTTATGAGCATATCTACTATTTCAAGGAGATATTCGCCGGAGAGCCGGTTACCGTTAGCCTTGAATTAAGCGGACTTTCAGAAGACGGAATGTTTTTCGAGTTTATCCACAGGATCTTCGATCACAATGGGAACAACTGCGCGAGCTGTGAAATGATGGGTTCCTGGCTGGACCTGGATACGCGAAAGCTAACCAGGCTTCCTAAGGAATTGTTCGATCAGCTGGATGGGACGCCAAAATCGGAAGATTTCAGGATCCTTACCAAAGAAGACACCAGGAAACACGGGAGAGCACCTAAGCACATGAAACCAGAGGAATTGGAGTAATTCCAGCCATGAACAGAATCTTAAACATCTAAACACCTGTAAATAAATTATTTATAGTTAAATTTATAGTGTATTTGCTCCTGATAATTCTACGATGATTTATCAGGATTTTTTTTCTGCCAAATCTCGAGGAAGCTTCAGGATCTTTAAATTTTAAAAGATGAATTCGCTGTTAACCACCTCCAGGCCTCTTGTATTTTTTCTTTGTTTCTCTTTTCTGTGCTATTCTTGTAGTGTCTATCATTCCAAAAGCATAAGCCTGGATGAGGCCGTAGCGACAGGAAAGAAAGTGAAGATCGAGACCAGCGAGGATAAACTCGTATTTAAGCGACTCAAAAAAATAGATTCCGACTATTTTGGCCTTGCAAAAAAAGGTTCTTCAACGGCTAAGAAGCTGGGTAAAATAGAAGTTATAGGGAGAATGGATGGAAAATATTATAGTTTTCCGCTGGAAAGCCTGGTAATTGAAGAAATAAATTCCAAAAATTATCCTGTTTCTACCTTGCTTACTGGAATTGCCGTTGTAGCGGGAACATTCGTGGTCGTGTTCATCGCTGCCGCGATTACCTTTGCTAGTTCAGGTTTTTTCTAGGATTTCACTTTTGTTTTCTTCATACTTACCATATAAACCCCGGCAAAAACCAGTAAAGCAGCGATAGCTTTTACGGTGGTTAAAGTATCTGCGCCTACCGAGATCGCAAAAATGATGGCGATTAACGGCTGAAGATATATGAACGCACTTATCGTGGAAGCCGAAAGCTGTTTCAAAGCATAGATGTTCAGCAGGTAGGTCATAAAAGTAGTTCCCACTACTACGTAGGCCATTCTCCAGATGGCTTCGAATGGCAAACTGCTCCACTCTACATCCATGAATTCGCCGATGGTAACTGGAAAATTGATGAAGATGGCGATAAAAAACAGCCATTTCATCAGGGTAATAGAACTGTATTTCGCGGTGAGCGGTTTTACTAGGATGAGGTAAAGGCCGTATGAAAAAGCGTTCACGATGAATAGCACATTTCCCAGCGGGATATTGGGAGCATTCAAACTCTCTTCACTACTGAACAAAACAAGAACCAGGGCTCCCGCCATTCCAACCCCGATCCCAAGACTTTTGAGCCATGTGATCTTTTCGCCAATTAGAAAGGAAGCCAGGATAAGCACCATTACCGGAGAAAGCGTAATGATCACCGAACTATTTATGGGCGTGGAAAGACTCAGGCCCTTAAAAAAGAACAACATGTTGATCACCATTCCGAAGATCGCGCAGCCAAGAATACGAGGCCAGTCGGAAGTCGCGATCTTTTCCTTTGGGGCAAAAATGCTGATCGCCCAGAAAAGAATTGCCGCTCCGGTGACCCTCAATAGAATAAAGCCGAAAGGTTCAATATAGGTTGGCATCAAACCTTTGGCCAGCGTATGATTGATCCCATAGATCGCACTGGCTCCGAAAGCAGCGAGCAAAGCAAGTATTCGCTGGTTATTCATTAATCGATGCTTTGGCCGCTTCTACCGTTTTTTTAGAATTGCCTATAAAAATTTCATCTTCATTGATAATGACCGGCCGTTTGAGAAAGGTATAATGTTCCAGGATCAAGGCTTTGAAATTCTCTTCCAGTAGGTCCTGATTCTTTAATTCTCTTTCCTTGTAAAGCCTGGCTCTTTTATTAAAAAGAGATTCATAGCTGCCAGATAGTTTCTTCATTTCCTCCAGTTGTTCTTCAGTGATCTCTTCTTTTTTAATATCCTGAAGACGGAAAGAAGCCGGCGGATCGATCTCCTTTAAAATTCTTTTACAGGTGTCGCAGGTGGAGAGATAGTAAATTTTCTTCATGGCCATAAACTTTAAGAACTACAAAGAACGGACATTTAAAATAATCGGATTCCCGATTTCAGAAAAGCTTTAGTTTTCCATTTCTTTTTCTGAACCTATTGCCAGGTATTCTGATATTTCAGTTTTCGGATACACAAGTCTGAAATTCCCTGAAGCATAGGGAGCGATCTCGTAGGCGTTATAATGCAAAATAACCTGGTCTGCCGTGATCCCTATATTTTGAGGAAGGTGAAAACTATCATTTTCAAAGAACATTCCTGTGGAATTGATATTTTCATTTTCCGGGATATTATTCTTTTCCCTGAAGTCCTTTTCAACATAATCGATAAAATCTTCAGAAAAGAGGTCTTTAGTCTTTAAGAAATTTCCGGTTTTGGGATCGAAATTGAGGAAATTGATGCTTTCATAACCGTGGGCACCGCCGGTAAACATATTCGACCTGAAACGGATGCTGATGATCTCATCACTGTAATAGTTTACCTTTCCATTAATGGTGGCCTCCCATGGCAATTCATATTCCGAAAATTCCTTTGCGGTTTCCTGGTAATTGGTGATGAAATTTTCGGCCAGATCTGCCGGTGATTTGATGCCAGCCTCTTCCTGATAGTCAATGGTATTATTTAGAAAAAGGACGATCTGTTTATTGATTCGTACTGCCGGAAACCCTGTTCCTTCCGCCATTGGGAAATTCAAACTTATAAAAGTGCATTCGCCCCCTTCGGGAGAACAGTCGTCCAGGCTTTTTTCGATAGTTTCGGTAGTGAATTTCAGGGATTCATCGGTCTCTTTTTTGTTCTCTTTCTTAGGCTCATCTGCGCAGGCTATAAAAAGAGAAACCAGCCCGAACAGGATACCAAATTTTTTCAAAGCAATCGTGGTTTAAAAACTTTATAAAGGTAAAGTCTATTTTTGTGATTGCCCAATGGGCGCAATACATTTGTTACTCAAATATTCAGGAGATGAAATTCAATACCAAAACCATACACGGAGGCCAGGAAAATATAGATCCCGGCTACAATTCGGTGATGCCACCCATTTACCAGACCAGCACCTATTCCCAGGAATCACCTGGCAAAAACAAGGGTTTTGAATATTCCAGAAGCGGGAATCCTACACGAAGCGCCCTGGAGCGATCAATGGCCAGCCTGGAAAATGGGAAATTTGGAATTTCATTCGGTTCTGGCCTTGCGGCTATAGATGCAATCCTTAAGCTTTTCAAGCCAGGAGATGAGATCCTTTCTACCAACGATCTCTATGGTGGTTCTTACCGGCTGTTTACCCGGATCTTTGAGAACCTTGGTATTAAATTCCGATTCGTGGGAATGCAGGATGCTGCCAGGATCGAGGAGCATATCAACGAAAATACCAGACTTATCTGGGTTGAGACTCCTACCAACCCCATGATGAATATTATCGATATCGAAGCAGTGGCCAGAATTGCTAAAAAACACAGCTTGTTGTTGGGCGTAGATAATACCTTCGCGACTCCCTATCTTCAGCGTCCGCTGGAATTGGGGGCTGATATTATCATGCATAGCGCGACCAAGTACCTTGGAGGTCATAGCGATGTGGTGATGGGCGGACTCGTTGTTAATGACCGTGAACTTGCGGAAAGATTGTATTTTATCCAGAAAGCCAGCGGCGCAATTCCCGGTCCGCAGGACTGTTTCCTGGTTTTACGCGGAATCAAAACGCTGCACTTAAGAATGCAGCGGCATTGTGAAAATGGAGAAGCGATCGCGCGTTTTCTAAAAAAGAATCCGAAAATAGCTAAGGTTTACTGGCCAGGATTTGATGATCATCCAAACCACGAAATCGCTAAAAAACAAATGAGCGGTTTTGGAGGAATGATCTCTTTTACCACCAAGGAAAACACGCTGGAAAGCGCAACAAAAATTGTAGAAAAGCTGAAGGTTTTTACCCTTGCCGAATCATTGGGAGGAGTAGAGTCCCTTGCCGGGCATCCGGCCAGCATGACCCATGCCTCCATTCCGAAGGAGGAAAGGGAAAAGATTGGCGTGGTGGATTCGCTTATTAGACTTAGCGTTGGGGTGGAAGATGCCGAAGATCTCATTGCCGACCTTGAACAGGCGATCGGGTAAATTTTCCAGATTTGTAATATTTAAGGCCAATCCGCGGGATCGGCCTTTTTTTAAACCCTTAAATAGCCGTATTTTTGTGGATTCATAGAAAAAAAATTGTTATTCAGATTATGAAAAAAATCACCCTGCTTTTCAGTTTTTGCCTGTTTACGATCAGTGCAGCGATTGCCCAAAGCATTAGTTCACCAGATTCTGACCTGAAGATGGAATTCTCCCTTTCCGAGGATGGAAAGCCTGTCTATAAACTCGATTTCAAAGATAAGGCCGTTATCAAGCCCAGCACTCTTGGTTTTGACCTGAAAGAAGAGGAAGACCTTTTAAATGGTTTCAGCATTCAGGATACCAAAACAAGCAGTTTTGATGAAACCTGGGAACCGGTTTGGGGTGAATACAAGGAAGTTAGAAATCATTATAACGAACTGGAGGTAAATCTTCTTCAGGAAAAGACCAATCGGAAAATTGTGTTGCGTTTCAGGTTGTATGATGATGGTTTAGGTTTACGATATGAATTTCCGCAGCAGGAAAACCTGGGTCATTTCGTGATCAGGGAAGAAAAGACACAATTCGCCATGGCCGGTGATCATACTGCTTTCTGGATTCCTGGTGATTATGATACCCAGGAATACGATTATACCGAGTCTAAACTTTCAGAAATTCGAGGGAAAATGGAAAGCTCTATCACCGCGAACCTTTCTCAAACATCTTTCTCAACAACCGGGGTGCAGACTTCGCTGATGATGAAGAGCGATGATGGTTTGTATATCAACCTGCATGAAGCAGCCCTGGTAGATTATGCGACCATGCACCTAAACCTGGATGATGAAAAGATGATTTTTGAATCCTGGTTAACCCCGGGAGCAAAAGGAGATAAAGGTTATTTGATCGCGCCTACCCACACACCATGGAGAGTAGTGATGGTTAGCGACGATGCACGGGATATTCCTTCTTCACAGATCATTTATAACCTGAACGAGCCTTCGAAAATAGATGATACTTCCTGGATCAGGCCCATGAAATACATCGGGGTTTGGTGGGAGATGATCACCGGGAAAAGTTCCTGGCATTATACCGATGAATTCCAGGCGGTGAGACTGGGGGAAACCAACTTTGAGGAAGCTGCACCAAACGAAACCCATGCAGCCAATACCGAGCATGTGAAGGAATATATCGATTTTGCTGCTGAACATGGTTTTGATGGCGTTCTTGTTGAAGGATGGAATGTGGGCTGGGAAGACTGGTTTGGGCATTCCAAGGATTATGTGTTCGATTTTGTAACTCCCTATCCAGATTTTGATGTGAAGGAAATCCAGGAATATGCCGCAAGCAAGGATGTGGAGATGATCATGCACCATGAGACTTCTTCATCTGTTAGAAATTATGAGCGCCACCTGGACACAGCTTACCAGTTCATGAAGAAATACGGATACAACGCGGTGAAAAGCGGTTATGTTGGGGATATACTTCCAAGAGCTGAAAATCATTACAGCCAGTGGATGATCGATCATTACCTGTATGCGATCAAGAAAGCAGCCGATTATGAGATCATGATCAACGCCCACGAGGCGGTAAGACCTACCGGACTTGCCAGGACCTGGCCAAATTTGATCGCGAACGAGTCGGCTCGTGGTACCGAATACCAGGCCTTTGGTGGTTCAAAACCGAATCATGTGACCGTGCTTCCATTTACGCGACTGCTTGGAGGGCCAATGGATTATACGCCTGGGATCTTTGAAATGGACATCAGTAAACTGAATCCCGATAACAATTCTCATGTGAACAGTACCATCGCCAACCAGCTGGCGTTGTATGTCACCATGTACAGTCCGCTTCAAATGGCGGCCGACCTTCCGGCCAATTATATGAAATTCCCGGATGCCTTCCAGTTTATCAAGGATGTTGCCATCGACTGGGATAACAGTATTTACCTGGAAGCTGAACCGGGAGATTACCTCACCATTGCCCGAAAGGAAAAAGGCGGGAATAACTGGTTCGTTGGAAATGTGAATGGAATCGATACCCGAATGTCTTCCATCAACTTTGATTTTCTCGATAAGGACAGGATTTATATTGCAACGGTATATTCAGATGCGCCAGATGCGCATTATAAGAGAAATCCGCAGGCATATGAGATCAAGAAATACAGGGTTGATCACAAATCCAAGATCAACCAAATGTCGGTTCCAGGTGGTGGATATGCCATCAGCATCATGGTAGCCAGCAAAGAGGAGACTAAAGGTCTTCAGAAATTATAATCTTGTTTTAACCTGCCTGCCAGGCTTTTGTCTTGGCAGGTTCAGGTTTATTGAGTAAGTTTATTCTCCGAAACTCATTCTAATTCCCAAATACCAAAACCAGTCTATGGCAAGGAAGCTTTTCTTTCTTCTTGTACTGATCTTTTCTGTCGAAAGCTGGTCCCAGCAATATGGTTCAGAATTCGAAGTTGGTCCATTGCTGAATTTTCAAATGACGTCTTTGTACGTGAATAACGAAGTATTCAGAAATACTGACGGCTTCTCCAATTCGGGATATGAAGCGAATTATGCCCTGGGTGTTTATGGCGCCTATTATCCGAAACCGAAAATGGCCATTGGCCTTGAATTCTATTACGACCGCTATACCTCTTCGATTTTGACCGAGGATGATCATTATAATTCGCTTAGCCTCGTGCCTTATTTTAATTTTGATCCCTTCCGAAGAATCCGTGGTTTTTACTTTACCGGCGGCCTTGGAGTTGCCTTTATTCAGGAAATACCAGATTACGGTTCCAGGGTGCAGGAAGAGGATATTCATGTGATCACCGTTCCGGTGAAATTAGGTTTTACCTACCGGATAAGAAACCAGTTTACCTGCGAGGTAGGTGGGCTGGCAGAACTGCTGCCGGTGGTAGACGATAGGGTTAGGAGAAATGCCCTGTACCTGTCTTTAAAAGTACCGCTAAACAGAGTTTTTGGTGGCTACCGTTAGAATATGGTCTTGAAAACCTCGACTAATTTCTTCACTTCCTCCTGAGTATTGTAGTGTACCAGGCTTACTCTTACCACGCCATTTTTTTCCTCAAGTCCCAGATCTTGTATCAATTTCTTAGCATAAAAATCACCAAATCGGATTCCAATTCTGTGCTGGTCCACACGACCTACGATCTGATCGCTTTTCATTTCTGAATGAACAAAAGAAATGGTTGGCACCCTATTATCAGAAGCATTCGTTTCAGAGCCAATTATCCTTATATCGGGATGTTCATTTAAGTAGTTTAGGAGAATTGCAGCCAGATTTTCTTCATGTTCCGCAATTACTTCAAAGACTTTTTCAAGCCGGTCCTTAAGATTTCCTTCTTTTTTTCTGAAATGCTGCCGGTAAAAATCCTCGTAATATTCAAGGATTCCAAGAATGCTGTAGGTCAACTCGAAATTCAGGTTTCCCGGTTGTAATTTATAGGGGATTTCTTCTTTCCCGATAAAATAGTGATTGAGGCTGTCGAGTTTCAGCAAATGATGGTATTTCCCATACATGACCGCCAGGTGTGGACCATAGGTCTTATACCAGCTGAAGGTGTAAAAATCAACGTCCAGGTCCTGCACGTCTACCTGCCTGTGAGGGGCGTATGCCACTCCATCTGCACAGATAAGCGCTCCGGCCTCATGAACTACCTTAGCGATCTCTTTAAGCGGATTGATGGTTCCCAGTACATTTGAAGTATGAGTGACGGCCACCAGCCGGGTATTGGAATTCAGCAATTTCTTAAGCTCATCAATTTCCAATTCCAGGCTATCTGGGTTCACTTTCCAAATTCGAACCTTGATGCCTTTTTTCTGAAGGTCCATCCACGGGGAAACATTGGCTTCATGATCGGTATTGGTAACGATCACTTCATCGCCTTCCTTCCATTCACTGGAGATACTCAGGCTTAGGATTCGAAGTAGCATGGTGGTGGAGGAACCAATCACTACCTCCTTACTTCTCCTGGCGTTTATAAGTTCGGAGATCCTGGAGGTCGCGTAGCTTATCTTTTCACCTGCTTCGGCTGAAACTTTGTAACTGGCTCCCAATTGTACATTATAGTGCACCATATAGGCGCTGATCCTGTCTATTACATTACCCAGAACCTGCGAACCACCGGCATTATCCATAAAAGTGAAATCCTTCTGAAGTGCCGGAAACTGTTTTCTAACGAATTCTATATCCATTATTTCCCGAGTAAACTTTCGTTAAACAATTCCAGGATCCTTCGGTATTCATCGGTCCAGCTACTGGGTTCCACAAAGCCATGATCCTCTACTGGATAAACAGCCATTTCCCAGTCTTCTTTTCCAAGTTCTATAAGTCGTTGAGCAAGCCTTACCACATCCTGAAAATGAACATTCGTATCAACCATTCCATGAGCGATCAATAGATCTCCTTCCAGGCCTTCTGCAAAATAAATGGGAGAGGACCTGCGGTAAGCGATTGGGTCCTGTGAAGGTTCGTTCAGTATATTGGAGGTGTAGCCATGATTGTAATGCGCCCAGTCTGTAACCGATCTTAATGCTGCCCCCGCTTTAAAGGTATCGGCTTCGGTGAACATCGCCATCAGGGTGATGAAACCTCCATAACTCCCGCCATAGATCCCCACTTTTGCAGGATCGATATCATGATTTTCTATCAGGTAATTTACGGCATCTACCTGGTCACTGAGGTCCTTTCCGCCCATATGGCGATAGATCCCGGTTCTCCAGTCTCTTCCGTAGCCTGCACTTCCGCGGTAATCAACGTCGATAACCGTGTAACCCAGGTCTGTAAGCAGGTTATGGAACATATATTCCCTGAAGTACGAAGACCACCATTTATGAGCATTCTGCAAATAACCGGCACCGTGAACAAATACCACTGCAGCATCGTTTTTCACATCATCTTCCGGCAGGTAAAGCCTGGCAGGTACCATAGCCCCGTCCTGCGCTTCGAAACGGATCAGTTCCGGCTCACGCCAGTCGTAGGCCATAAATTCTTCTGTCTGGCCATTGGTAATCTGAATGGCCACGGCATTGGCCTTTGTCTTTTTGAGGTATAACTCCTCAGGCTTATTCATATAGGAGTAGGTGATGGCCATATATTTTTCGTCCGGGGAAAGATCCACGTCATTGTTCCCGGTCATGCTGGTGAGTTGCTCCATTTTTCCGCCCATCACCGGCATTTTGTAAAAATGTCTTTCACCTGGATGCACCATCGAAGAAGTAAAATACCAGTGCTTTTTATCATTAGAAAGGAAAGGATCGAACACCTCGTATTCTCCGGGAGTGATATTCGTTTTCTTGCCAGTGTTCACATTCAGTACATAAAGATTGGAATACCCCGTTTCTTCGCTCTGGAAATAGATATGCTCATTATCTGGCAGCCAGCCTAAAGTTTCATATCCGTAATAGGTGTATCCGATTCCCGGTCCGGCCAGCCAGGCTTCATCCCTTTGTCTTTCTATGGACTTAATTGTTCCGTTCTGAAGATCGATACTGGCGATCCAGCGATCCTTATTATCGGCAGATCTCAGGTTAACCACTGCTTTTTCGCCATTTGGTGAAAATTTTACTTCTGAAGGGATCACTTCTCGTGGTTCTTCTTTCCATTCCCTATCCGGATAATCGCTTGCATAATCTGGCAGATCGCTGATCCCGGGTAGTTGGTCCAGCGATATCATATAAACCGTGTCTTTCTGAAGGTCGTACAAGGCAAGTTCTGCTGAATATTCCATATCGCCAACCTTGCTTCGTGCCGGCAGGTTTACAGTGTATCCGCTCTCATCAACGTAATTCGGAACATTGGTGCTTTTACCCCGTTCGCGGGTGATCAGGCTGAAACCGGCATAGCGAGCGTTCGGAGAAAGGTTGAGGTTTCGCACTTCCCTGTCTTTCAGATAAAAGGTATAATCCTGCTCTTCCTTTACCGATTCAAAATAAGCCATGCTGCTTTCCTTGTCTTCCTTACGTTGATTAACGATGTCCAGCAGTTCAAGGTTTTCCTTTTGGATCCATTCATCCTTTTCAGATAATTTGCGCTCGCCCTTATCTTTTTGAGAACCCGCTTCGATATTTGTGATCTGTTTCAGGCTGCCCGTTTTAAGATCATAAAGGAAGATATTGTTTTCTGCCTCGAAGGAAACCTGATCTTCATTGGCCAGGAACATAGGATCATTGATTCGGAAAGGCAGGTCCAGTAATTCCTGCTTTTTTTCAGATTTCATGTCGTAAAGGAAAAGATCTCCATTATCGGTATAGATCTTCTGGCTGCGGGAATCATTAAAATCACCACCACGGGGCATTAATTCCCGACCTTCGGCCAGGTTGACTTTCTGAATGTTTTTTGGATTTTTGACATTGATCCTATAAAGAGAATCTGAAGGGTTCCCTTCTGGGTTATATTCAAAATAGACATTTTCGCTTTGTATTCCCCATCTTACCGAATTAGGGAAGGTTCCCATCCATGCTGGGTCCTGCATGATCTTTTCGACGCTTAGGTCTGATTGCTGGGCGGAAATGAAAAGTGGAACAAAAAATAATAGAATTTGAAAGCAGGTGTATTTAGATTTCATTTAACGGGCAAATTTTAGTTTCAGTTTTTAAAAAAGGCGGTTTTATGGCCGAGCGCCAAGTTAGCTAATTTTTCATTTTTTTGATTCCTTTTCCTTAATGTTTGCCAGATAGCATTGCTATGGCATTTAAATGCTAAAAAAGTTATCTTAGGCCTTTCGTAAAATAAACCGTAAGCATGAACAAAAATTTATTGGTCGCAAGTCTGTTACTATTCCTGAACGTTTCTTTGAGCTTCGCACAGAAGACTCAAAAGCAAACCGTAGAAGATATCATTCAGGAAGCTGAAAAGAATTCTCAACTCGAAAAACTGGCCCACGAACTGCTGGACGTGGTAGGTCCAAGGCTGGTAGGAACTCCGCAAATGAATAATGCTCATGACTGGGCAGTAAAGAAATACCAGGACTGGGGAATTTCCGCCGAAAAAGAACAATGGGGAAAATGGAAAGGCTGGGAAAGAGGGATCACTCATGTAGATATGATCTCTCCAAGAATTCAAAGCCTTGAGGCAAGACAGCTTGCCTGGAGTCCGTCAACCGGGAAAAATGGGGTTACCGCCGAGGTGATCATCATTCCTGAAGCAGCCGATTCTTCCGATTTTGCCAGTAAACTTCAGCAGGTAAAAGGAAAATTCGTGATGATTTCCATGCCTCAGCCAACCGGGCGACCAGATGATAACTGGGAAGAATGGGCAACTCCTGAGTCTTTCGAAAAAATGAAAAAAGATCGTGATTCACTGGAAAAACAATGGGATGCACGTCTCGAAAAAACAGGTCTTGGCTATCGTGATCTTCCGGCGGCCCTGGAAAAAGCAGGTGCTGCAGGGATCGTTACCTCCAGATGGTCACGTGGTTTTGGAGTGAATAAGGTATTTTCTGCCAGCACCAAAAAGATCCCAACCATCGATGTTTCCCTTGAAGATTATGGGATGCTGTATCGCCTCGCGGAATATGGAGATAAACCAACCATCAAAGTAGTTGCAGAATCTAAAGAACTTGGTGAGGTACCAACATTTAATACCATCGCGAAGATCGAAGGAACGGAAAAACCTGAAGAATACGTGATCCTTTCAGCACATTTCGACAGCTGGGATGGCGCTACTGGAGCTACCGATAATGGTACAGGAACCCTTGTAATGATGGAAGCCATGAGAATATTGAAGAAGATGTATCCAAACCCAAAGAGAACTATTATGGTTGGTCACTGGGGAAGTGAAGAGCAGGGATTGAATGGTTCCAGGGCTTTTGTAAAGGACCATCCCGAAATTGTACAAAATATGCAGGTGCTTTTCAACCAGGATAATGGAACAGGAAGGGTAGTGAACATTTCCGGAAACGGATTTCTTCATGCCTATGATTATCTTGGAGAATGGCTTTATGAGGTACCAGAAGAGGTGACCACCCATATTGAAACCGAATTTCCAGGAACCCCAGGCAGAGGAGGTTCAGATTATGCTTCTTTTGTAGCTGCCGGTGCTCCGGCCTTCAATTTGAGTTCTTTGAGCTGGGATTACTGGAACTATACCTGGCATACCAACAGGGATACTTATGACAAGATCGTTTTTGACGATGTGATAAACAATGTGATCTTAACGGCTATCCTAGCTTATATGGCCAGCGAAGATCCTGAAAGAACTTCAAGAGAAAAGATCAATCTGCCGGTTAGCAGAAGGTCTGGTGAGCAAATGACCTGGCCGGAACCAAGAGATGCGGAAAGAGCCGGAATGCTTCAGGATTAATTCTTGCCTTTTAAACTGAACTAAAAACCCTCGCAGCTCGCGAGGGTTTTTTTATTATCCTTTTAATTCTGCTCCCACGGGAACCGAACAATCATGTCCTGGCTGGCCGTGAGGCGGATTGATCTTAGGCATGGCGCTCTTCAGTCTTACCGGGGAAGTGGTCATTTCCTGTTGTTGTGCAGCTTTAGGCTGATCAAGGGGAGCTCCAACAGGAAGATCGCATCGGTGGCCTTCCTCACCATGCGCAGGATTATATTTAAGATCGCTGCTTTTTGCCATATTTTGTTTCATCTCTTCAGAAGAAGAAGTCTGCGCGGCTGTTTCCTCTTGTGTTTCAGATTTAGATTCATCCTTGCAGGAAAAAACAAGAATCGAAATAAAAAGCAGAAGTATGGCCGGTAAAATGTTCAGTTTTTTCATAATCAGGTAATTTGCTGGTATAAAGATATTTAATTATTTGGTCAATTCATTCAGTTCGCTTTCTGAAATAGTCAGAAGGCCTGCTGCAGGAAGCCTGGTAAGCATTTCCTTCCAGTTTTGATCCTGTTCAAAAACCGCATCGAATATAGGTTTGGCTTCGTCGATCCTTCCGCTATTTGCCAGGGCAACGGCTTTCCAGAATTTCATTTCCAGGTTATCAGGAAACATTTTCTCGGCAGTACCATATTCTTTCAGTGCTTTAGACATATCGCCTTCTTCTACGGCAAGATCGCCTTTGTTCATATGCTCATAAGCCCTGGAAACTTTAAGCAGCCTTTCGAGTTCTTTGATCGGTTCAGGATGATCATCCACCCGAAGGTCGATCTTTTTATCTTCCCATTCCTTGCTGGTTTTTTCGGGTCCAACCACGATCAAAGCGGCCGATTGTTTTCCGCGGATATCACCACCTGTATCCTGTGCAGCTTTTAAAGCCTCCATAACCCTTTCCGCAAGCGGATACTTTGGATATCGCATATAGGCTTCTGCCATTGCCGAAACTACTTTATCATTCAGCATCATATTAGCCTGTACCGAAAAGTTTTTCCCGGTTAAATGTTCTGCTGCCTCCACGCAATTATCGCCGGTAAATGCTGAAACACTTCCTGTATCATCCAGAAAAGCCACCTGCCTGTACGCCCGGCCGGGATCCTTTTCAATTAACTGAGTTAGGGCCTGTTCCGCGCTCATGCCTTTTTCCATAAGGTTGAGGCCTTCAGGGCCATAAGCAGGATTCACAAAAGACTGGGTAGCTACGACTCCAACGCCCGATCTTCCCCAGGCCACCAAGGGTCCTACCGAAAACCAGTGGCTTTGCACCGCCACCGCCATTTCGCCAGTAATCGTATCCCGGGCTACGATTGAATATGTATGGGCAAAGGCATCTTTTTCAAAACCTATATTTTGAGCAGATGAAAGTGAAATTGTGAATAGGCAGGCTATTAGTAAAAGTCGGTTCATATCTCCAGTTATTTTGAATTAAAGATAGGCAATTAGTCTTTAGAAAGAATGATGAAGACTTAACTGAACCTGTCCTTTGGTCCACGCATCGGTGGTTTGGGTCATATAACCGGCCTGCACCTTCAGGTTATCTTTGATCGCGTAACCAAGAGCTGAATAAAACCGATTTCTGTCAACCAGCTCTACTTCACGTGCATTCCCTATCTGCCGTTCCCCGTTGATAAAAATTTCATTATAAAGAGCCAGATAAACGGCACCTTTCCCGAGGCTTTTCTGATTAAATGGAACATTCAGAAACAGGTTATATCGATATCGCGTTCTGAAATCCTGGTCTTCCACCCAGCGTTGTTCATATCTAAAGCGGTGAGTCAGATAAAATCGGTCACTAAGCTTATGCGGCAGCAAGGCTTCCTGGTAGATCCTGCTTTCTCCAGTGGTCGCATCGCTATCGCCAAAAGCGCCTGTGGTAATGTTTCCGTAGCCCAGAGTGAATTTGACATCAGCATTTTTTGGAGAATAGGTTATACCACCACGAAGCAGCAGTTGCTCAAGATCCCCTCCCAGGTTCCAGTTTCGATACTGTACATCACCCTGAAGACCCCATCGGCTTTCACCAAAACTGGTATTCCAGAAATACATATACCAGGCACCGGTTTGGTCTTCATCGATTTGAGAAATTGCAGGTGTGGAAGTTAAAAGGCTGCAAAAAATAAGAAGGAAGAGGACTTTTTTCATGTTCTTTTTTGGCAAATATAGATTTTGCTGCAAAGAATGCCCAATCTAAGCCTGTATTCTAGTCCTGTATTTTCAATACATTTAAATATATGGGTCCGCCATCAACAGGATACCCCTCCACCTCGGTTGCTCGAATAGTTACTCTTTGACCCTCATAATTTCCAAGGTTCACCGAATCACTCTTTAAGGCAAAAAAACTTTCTTCAGTCTCCAGGGTATGGGTACCATACTGGTAACTGGTGATCCCGGCAGCCTGTATGGTTCCGGTATAGGTTTTTCCTTCTTCAGCGGTGTTGTTACCAGTACCGCAACTGAAAAATAACAGGATGAGGGATGTTAGTATGGAGGCTGAAAATAATCTCATATTAGGATTTTTAAATTATAAATCTGGACCGCTTTAGTCGGTAATCTAAAATTAAAGATTTTCCAGTTTCTTATTATTCGAAAAACTTAAATGTTCGTTATAAGTCAATCAATTGGCTTAAGGTTTTCTAAATTTTAGGTCCTGATTCGGGACAATCCTTTAAATTTAACTATTAACCAATCAAATTTCACAGCTATATGTCTTCTAAGAAAAAGAATTTTGCGCGCTTCGGAATGATCGCCAAGGGAGCGGTCTATTCTATAATTGGAGTTTTAACAGCAATGTCAGCTTTCGGCCAGGGTGGCCAGCAAACAGGAAGTAAGGGTGCTTTGCAGTATCTGGCAGGACAATCCTATGGTCAGATTTTATTAACCCTCATGGGAATAGGTTTACTGGGATATGTTTTCTGGCGATTTTACCAGGTGTTCCAGGATCCGGGAGATTATGGTATAGCAAAACGCGTTGCCTATTTTATAAGTGGATTGATCTATGGCGCACTGGCTTTTTATTCCTTTAAACTGGCATTTGGAGGCGGCTCTGGAGGTTCTGGCGGAATGATGGGCTCATTAATGGGTGGATCAAACGGAGATACCATTGCCATAATAGTAGGTATTGGAATGGCCATTAAGGCGATTTACGATATTTATCGTGCATATTCCGAAAAATTCCGTGAGGAAGTGCAGGAAGCTGGTATGGATCAGAAGGCCCAGGAATTGCTGATCAAAGCCGGGAAGGTTGGCCATACGGCTCGTGGTATCGTTATAGGAATCATGGCGTATCTAACTCTTCAGTCAGGATTTGGAGGCGGTGGAGGAATCGGGAAACAAACCGATGCCTTTAGCTATATTCAACAAGAATTTGGATCTATAGTTCTTGGTTTGGTGGCCATCGGACTGGTTGCTTATGGAGTTTATATGTTTATAAAAGCCAAGTATCCTTCCATTAGTGTGCGATAAAAAGAGCATAAGAAATGAAAAAAGCGGGGTGAGTGCCCCGCTTTTTTTGCGACTGTATTTTAAAAATACATTTAAAACTTTACTTTTGAACTCAGATCAGGGCCTCATAGTTCAATGGATAGAATAGAAGTTTCCTAAACTTTAGATCCAGGTTCGATTCCTGGTGAGGCTACGAAATTAAAATCAAGAAGGCCAGACCCTGTTTAACCTTAGGAAAACAGCGTTTGGCTTTTATATTTTATACAGGGATTCAAAAAATGCAAATCTCGAATGATCAGTTGTCTTTTTCAAAATAAGGTTTGATGAATGCTATGAAATAAGGCCAGTTCGGTTCTACCGTATGACCACCTTCATGTGCCCTGAAAGCAATTCGGCCCTCGTCCAGAAATGGGCCCACACCGGGATATTCCTTTCCAACCAGACCTTTATATCCCAATAGTTCGTAAACCGGACTGGCATATTTTCCAGCCAGGAACATGCCCCTGGCATCTACCCAGTTTCCTTCAACCTTGGGATTACCAGTACTGATAAAAACCGGTCTTGGAGCTGCCAAAGAAACCAATTCATGGCCGTCTACCGGAAGATCATCTACCTTTAACGGGCCGGCATATTTTATAAAGCTGGGTGAGAACCAGTGGTATTCGGCACTGGAAGCAAGATTTTCCACCTGTTCTCCAAAATTTCGCCGGAGAATCTTGGCTCCACCTGCACCGGATGAACCAATAAATCCACCTGCAAATCTCTCATCGTAGGCCATAGTCACCATAGCCGCTTTGCCATAGCGGGATAATCCTTCAATGATTACCCGAGAGGCATCGACCTCCGGAATATTTTCAAAATAATTTAAGGTTTCACTTGCACCCCAGGCCCATGCTCTAAGGCTTCCCCAGTCATGCTTGTCCCTGGGTTCACCTTTGTTGCTCAGCCCGATAATACCTTTACGTAAGCCAGCTCCGTTGTCTGCCTGATAACTGGTTGGTATTAAACTGGCAATTCCCCAGTTTTCTTTTAGGAGTGATAGTTTCCATTCTTCCACTTCATTTGTCTGAGGCATTCCGGGCCAGATCCAATCGAATTTCAGGATAACGGGGACTGGTTCTGTATGATTCCTGGGAAGAGTTAAAGTTAAATCTATAGCGACCTCAATTTCCGGATAGGAGGAATTGTCTACAATTCCCTTGAGTTTTTGAATAGTGACCGGGTAGGTTCCCAGGATCGAGTCCTTTTCAGAAATTATTTTCCAGTTTACCCCTGGTACATTTTCTGGAACCTCCCCGTACATTTCCCTGTTGAAATGGGTTATGATCTCCTTTCTTCTTTTATCCCAGTCAGACGGGGTTACTACCTTATCTCCATTATCAAATCGCAGTGGGTCTGGCAGACTAGTTATGGGATTCACTTTGGCTTCTTCAGAATTCGCTGCATTTGGAGCAGACGGATCACCTGAGGGGCCTGGCCTTAAAGAATCTATACCCAGTTTTTCAAGCATTAACCAGTGATCTTCGTAAGAGAGTTTGTTAATACTGTCCCGGTAAGCCTGAGAAACCTGTGCATTCATCAAAAATGGAAAGCTCAGAAATACGATTAGTTGGCAGCAACGATTTTTCAGAAACATGCAGATTAGTTTTTTTTGAATGTTAGTCAAGCTGCTTGCTTTCCGGAGGCCCAAGGTAGCTTGGCTCCAATCCACCAGCATCGATCACGAATTTCTGAAAAACAACCCCCGGGTCTACCATCCAGATATTTAAGGTATGCGTTCCCGCGTCGATATTTTTGTGTTCAGACTGCTTAATTCGAATATGATCGGTAACCGATTTATTCCACCATTCGGGGTATTCCCAGTCTGGGATGGTATCTCCTTCGTGGATATTGATGATCTGCGGTTTCTCGTCATCTATGGCAATTGCATATTTTAAACCTTCATTCTTCTTAAAGTTGAGGGTGGGAGATAGGTATGTATCAATCTTCAGGTCTCCTTCATCAAATATCGTGAATTCATATTCCAGATGAGGCGTATTAGGGCCTGGTATTTGACGTTCTGCATTCGCTGGTTCCACGATCACGGCCGAATTGGTTCGGCCCATATTCGGCACCACTGTCCAGCTGATATCTTCAGAATTAACTTTATTGGTAAAACTGGCAGCTTCGATAGAAACCACGCCATTGTTTTCTATAAATCCGGCGGCCTGTGGAAGATTTCTGCGAAGGGGCACCTCGATCGTGAATTCGCGCCCGGCACCTGAAAGAACGATTTCACCTTTCTGTGTGTTCTCTGGCACTTTATTCCAGTCTATACTAACGAATATTCTTTCTTCATACTGAACGCTGCCTTCCCTGGAGGATAGCTTAATCCAATCGTTTTTCGGGCTTACCGAATAGTTTAATCGCTGTTTCCCCTTATTGAAAATTTCAATATAATATTCCTGGTTATTTAAGGGATCGAATGGAGCAAATCTGCTGCTGTTCAAACCTCCTGGATTCCACCTGGATGATTCGCCATTTTCGAGTACATATCCAATCCCTGGTTTGTCTGGCGTTTGGATATAGGTGATTTTAGGCATCCGGTTCACTGAAGGTTCATTCCAGCTCGTGTAGCCTATATGGTTTTGAGCCATCATATGGTTCCATTTGCCGTTAGCCAGGGTGTCGTGGTAATATTTGGTGAGTTCAGCGTCTTTAAAGAATTTTTCCTTAACCTTTTCAGCATACATATTGGTAGAGGCGCGATCCTGTAGCGAATACCTGTTATTTTTTGCTGCCGCTACATACATATGGTTGAGGTTACTGCTCATTTCAATTGGAAATAGAACCAGTTGGTAGAAAGCGGCCTGGTGGGTTTCCGGGAGCTTTTTATAAATAGTTCTGCTGTTTTCCACCAATTGCTCATATTCTGAAAGTATTCTTTCCGCTTCACGATAATTATCGAGGCTGTAGGTATCCGGTTTCAGCATTTCAGGAGTGCGACGGGCACTGTATTTTGTGTATTTTTTCAGGATCTCTGCAATTTCTTCTGAATGCTTTTCACCGAATTGCTGCGCGGCCCAATTCCGGTAATAATCAGGTATATCCTGGGCTTTCATTTCAGCATTCCAGGCAAAATCAAGGAAAAAGCTAATGGGCAATTCCATAGGTTTTATATCTCCCACGTTAACGATCCATAGATCTTCCACTCCCCATTCGTAGGCAAGGTTCATTTGTTCCCATACCTTTTCGATCTGGGTGACATTCAGAAATCGATAGGACACCGGTCCTCCCACAAAATCAAAATGATAATACATCCCGTAACCTCCCTTATGATCCAGGTCTTCCTTCTTCGGAAGTATGCGAACATTACCCCAGTTATCATCGGCTAAAAGGATGAGGATGTCATCATCTACCCGCATTCCCTTGTCGTAATAATCCTGTACTTCCTTGTAAAGAGCCCAAACCTGGGGAGTTTCTTCAGCAGGTTTCTCGGTAACCTCCTCAATTATGGTTCGTTGATCTGCGATAATTCTTTTCAGCAAATTCACGGCAGTTCCTTCACCCATAGCTTCATCACCGTCACCACGCATCCCCACAGTTACCACACTTTCATAATCGCCCATACGTTCAATGCCGCCACGCCAGAATTCCTTCAAGTTTTCAGCATTCGTTTCATAATTCCATTCTCCCGCATCATAACGGTCCCATTCCTCATGATAGCGCATCATTGGCTCATGATGGGAGGTTGAGATCACGATTCCGTATTCATCTGCCAGCCGCAGGTTTTCAGGGTCATCGGTAGCAAAAACGGTGGGTCGCCACATGGCTGGCCATAGGTAGTTTCCTTTATTCCGAAGGATAAGTTCAAAAACCTTTTCGTAGAATTCATGGTTGAATCCGCCGTAGTTTTCACGTGCCCAGTTCGTTAATGCCGGCGCCTCGTCATTGATGAAAATCCCTCTATATTTTACCGAAGGTCCTTCGGAAACGTAAGAGTTGCTTTGAACAAAGAGATTATCCTTTTTCTGCACGGGGGCATCGGCCCACCAGTACCAGGGAGAAACCCCTATTTTCTCTGAGAGCGTGAAAACGCCGTAGGCCGTACCCCGCTTGTCGCTACCAGCTATGACCAGTGCCTGGTCTACCCCGGGGAACGGATTCTCAACGGTTTGAATAATGAAACGTTCCCATTCACCGCGAATTTCACTTACATCGATCTTATCCTTTTCAATAAGATCATCTATAAAACGACTGTTTCCAATAGAACCTATGATAACCAGATTTCCGTTTACATTCGATGGAGATGTGATTAGTTCAGGTTCTTTCCCAGTTACTTTTTGAACATCATCCGCAAAAAAGTCTGCCGATATACCAATCAGTTTTTTATCTTCAGAATCATATAAAACGCTGGCTACGGTATTGCCATCAACGATCGCGAACCGATTAGTATCGCTTTGGTTAGCACTTACACTAATTTGAGAGAAGGAAAGAACTGGAAATAGGAGTAGAATTAGGTAAAACTTTTTCATTATGACTAAAAACTTTTTTATTGTTGAGGCCTGGCCTTTTTGGCTTGTTCATTCGCTAAATTCGAATGCATATGAAAAGATCGATCCTGTTAGAACAGACCTTTAGATCTTTAATTTAATATTTACCCCTGATATGTTGATGCACTTTCTGCTTATAGAAAACTGCAAGTTCTTTCTTCAGGCTTTCCGGCAGGGGAGCAAGATCTGAAACACTGGCATTTTCTGAAATATGCCTGGTAGAACTCGCCCCAGGTATAATCGTACTTACTTCTTTGTGGTCCAGGATCCAGCGTAGAGATAGTTCTGTTAGACTCATCCCATCGGGGCAAAATTCCTTAAGCTGATCAGCGAGTTCCACTCCTTTTTCAAAAGGAAGGCCGGCAAAGGTTTCGCCAACATTGAATTGTTCACCATCTTTGTTGAAGTTACGATGGTCATTAGCTTCAAATTCTGTGGATTTATCAAATTTACCTGTTAGCAAACCACTGGCAAGAGGTAAGCGAACGATGATTCCCACACCTTTTTCGTAGGCCGTAGGGAGCAATTTGTCTTCCAGCTTTTGCCTGAAAATATTAAAGATCACCTGTAATGACTGAAGCCCTTCCTGTTCAAGGCATAGCAAACCTTCTTTTTCGCTTTCCACACTGGCGCCAAAATGGGCAATTTTGCCCTCCTTCTTTAAGGTCCTTAACCAGTCAAATACATGGCCTTTTACGAGTTCCTCTTCAGGAATACAGTGCAGTTGCAGGAGGTCCAGGCAATCAACTCCCAGTCGCTTCCTGGAAGCATCCACGCATTCTCTCAAGGCTTCTTCGGTATAAGAATCGGGGTACACATCGGGATTTCTTCCAAATTTGGTCGCGATTCGTATTTCCTTGCCTTTATTACTGAAAAAGTCTCCTAATATCTGTTCGCTCCTTCCTGCTCCGTAAACATCGGCCGTGTCAAAAAATGTAATCTCGTTTTTTACGGCTTCCCCAAGAATGTGCTTGGCTTCTTCTTTTTCGATCTGTTTTCCCCAGTCAGCACCTATTTGCCAGCAACCCATTCCAATTTCACTTACTTTAAATCCGTTCTTACCTAGTTGCCGATGTTTCATAATTTTAATTGATTTTTGAAGTTAAATGCCCTGAACGTTCCCGGCCGGGCTCCTATTCTATAATTTTAAAAAATTTCTAATCATCTTCTTTCTCAAATTCAACCACTTCCCAGTAGGCCTTTTTAGGCTCGAAGTTTTCGTCGAATAAAAGGGGATAATTTTTTCTTCCTGCCACCGGATACCTGTCCAGCCAGGTATTACGGTCTGAAATATTCCAGAAGGTCACCCCGGTAAGTACATCTTTGTAATCCCTGAACACCTCGAAGAACATATCGTATTTTTCGATTTGCTTCTGCTCCAGTTCTGGGGTGAATTCATCGCTTTCTCCAGGCTTCAATTCCCGTTGTTCCTTTTCCCAGGGATAAAGAGACACATCAAGTTCGGTGATTTGAACATCCAGGCCTAATGAGGAATACATGTCTATCGCTTTTCTCAGTTCTTCTTCAGAAGGCCCATAAATAGACCAGTGGCCCTGTATGCCTACTCCGTCTATTGGCACATTTCTATCTACCAGCATTTTCAGCAACTTGTAGATGCGGTCGCGTTTTTCAGGAATTATGGCGTTATAGTCATTATAGTAAAGTTTCGCTTCAGGATCAGCTTCACGGGCATATTCAAATGCTTTTATGATAAAATCCTCACCGGCTATCGTGTACCAGTCAGATTTTCTGAGGAACTGCGTGGAATCATCTGCGATGGCTTCATTCACCACATCCCAGGCATAGATGGTGCCTTTGTATCGCTTTACAACCGAATCGATATGGGATTTCATTCGCTGCAGCAAAACTTCTTTGCTAACCTTTCCGCCATCTTCGGCCTCAAAAATCCATGGACCTGTTTGCTGATGCCATACCAGCGCATGCCCGCGCATTTTCATATTATGCTCCCTGGCGAAATTCGCAATTTTATCGGCAGGTTCCCAGTTATAACGATCCGGTTCGGGGTGGATGACACCCATTTTCATCACGTTTTCGGGAGTTATACTGTTGAAATGTTCAAGGATCAATTCTTTTGATTCACCTTCAAACGAGTTGGGGGCCACAGCGACCCCCATCGGGAAATAATCTGAATAGTAGTCTTTCAGGCCCTTTTCCTGCTTGTTTTCAGAAACCGAAGCAGGCTTTGAGTCATTTCCATTAGATTCAGAATTGTTCTTACATCCGGTTAGGGCAAGAATACCCAACAGCCAAAAGCCTGCGTGTATGATTGTACGCCTCATTATCTTTTAATTTAAATTTTGCTGAAGTCCGAGCTCCAGACCCCGTAATTCTGCCAGTCCTTTCAGGCGGCCTATAAGGGAATACCCGGCATAATATTTTCGATTTGTATCGGCTGAATGAAGGTAGCCATGATCGGGCCTCATGGGTAGGCTGATATTTTTCTCGTTCATATATTTCAGGATACCATTAACCACCTTCTCCATGGGGACATCCCCGTCTAAATGATCTGATTCCCGAAAAACGCCGGAAGCTTCTTTCTTCACGTTCCGAAGGTGTAAAAAATGAACCCGATTTTTTGACTTTTCAAAGATTTTTAGAAGATCGTTTTCGGGTCTTGCACCTAAAGAACCTGTGCAATAGCACAAGCCGTTAGCAGGGATATCCACCCCTTTAAAAATTTTTTCGATATCATCCTGGGTGCTCACTACCCTGGGTAGTCCAAGAACTGAAAATGGTGGGTCATCAGGATGAATGGCCAGCTTTATTCCCGTTTCTTCCGCCACCGGAGCCACTTCAGAAAGGAAATAGATAAGGTTATCCCTTAATTTTTTATCATCGATGTGATCGTAAGCCTTTAGCTGTTCTTTTATGATCTCGGGAGTGAAATTTTCATCGCTGCCGGGAAGGCCCAGGAGCACATTATTGAAAAGTGTGTTTTTCTCTTCTGAACTTAATTTCTCTCCCAGTTTTCGAGCCTCCTCGACCTCTTCTTCAGAATAATCGTTTTCTGCCTTATCTCTTTTCAGTAAAAAAAGGTCGAAATAGGCAAATTTCACGGGATCATAACGCAGCACTTTAGACCCGTCTTCATTTTCGAACATATGGTCGGTTCGTAACCAGTCCAGGATCGGCATGAAATTATAGGTAACCACCTCGAGTCCGCATTTCGCGACATTCCTCAGGCTTTGCTTATAATTAGCTATATACTGCTGATAATTTCCGGTTTGTCTTTTAATATCCTCGTGTACGGGAAGACTTTCGATGACTTTCCACTCCAGGCCTGCTTTTTGGATCATTTCCAGGCGTTCCTGGATATCGGTAATTTCCCATACGTCACCAACAGGGATTTGATGTAGCGCGGTAACGATGCCTGTAATTCCTGCCTGTCTTAATTCCGATAGCGAAATAGGGTCCTGGGGACCATACCATCGCATGGTTTGGGTCATACTATACATTTCTAAAATCCTATTGAATTACCGCCATCGATGGGCAGCACAGTTCCTGTTGTAAATTTTGATTCTGAGGTAGCATAGTAGTAAACAGCATCTGCCACATCAGATGGTTCTCCAAGTCTTCCCATTGGAGTTCTGGATAGCACTTTTTCCTTTCTTTCAGGTTCACTATCCAGAGCCTTGCTGCTCATATCGGTTTTAATAAAGCCCGGGGCAATACAATTCACTCGTATCCCAAATTGCGCAAGATCTACGGCCATAGCCCTGGTCATACCTTCCACAGCCGTTTTACTGGCTGAATAGGCTATAACCTTTGGAATCCCATATTGGGCGGCCATGGAACTGATGTTTATAATGCTTCCCGAATTTTGTTTTTTCATATATTTTGAAACTTCCCTGGTCATCACAAATACACTGGTCACATTCGTATGAAGTATAGACTGAAATTCCTCATCGGTCACTTCCAGCAATTCCTTTTTCATATTGATCCCGGCATTATTTACCAGGATGTCTATATTACCCGCTTCTTTAGAAATCCTTTCTACTGCTGTGGGAATTTCTTTCAGGTTGTTCAGGTCCAGAATAAAGGGTCGTGCATTCTTGCCAAGTTCTTCACAGGCTTTCCTGGTTTTTTCTTCGTTTCTTCCGTTTACATAGGTGATAATTCCATTATCACATAATTTTTTAGCGGTAGCGTAACCCAAACCGGCATTTCCACCAGTAACGATTGCGGTTAGTTGTTTTTCCATAAGATTTAATTCCATGAAGGTCTTATGCCGGGAGCAAAAGGGAACTTCAATGATTTATAGTATTCTAAATTGTGTTCTGGGGCTGGAACTGATTCCGGAAGTTCCATATTCGAAAATTGCTGAAAATAGGCAAGACAGGCATCTCTCCACCATTTGGCTTCCTTCAGCTGAATTTGTAATAGCATGGACACTTTCTGGTAGCGTTGTTCGTCTACATATTTCTCCATCTTTTCCCAGGTATCTATCATATTTCTCACTTCATCAACACCTTCCTGGTACGTGGTTGCGATATTGAACCATAAGTTGTTACCATTTTCCATCTGGTAATCCCATGGTAGATGATGAAACCATAATAGATATTTTTCAGGAGTTGTTTCAGGCGAACTGTATTTTTCAGCAATTGGATCGGCATATTGAGCCAATGCGTTACTTCCAGATTTTGTTCGATCAAATCCTATCCCTTCTGAATTTGCCTTGTGATAATAAACAGGATTCCATTCAGGTCGGGAAAGCTCGCTTACCCATGGTCCCGGCCCGTAATGGTGACCGGTATCCATAATATGATGTAATCCCAGGGGCGTCATATATTTTACCACAGTTTCACGCGAATCCAGCATCATGTCCTTTACGGGTTGTACAAACTCAGGATTATTGGTAAAGGTCATTTTTAACCAGTCTTCGGCAATTTTTTTGGAATCGAGATATGGGTCCCAAGCAAGGCGGCCGAAACCGTACCAGTTTGCCTGGCCAAAAGGATGTCCCGTCCAGTTCTTTTCGGTCCCAATATTTGCCACTCCGGCCATTCCTGTTAATTTTTTATTGGAAAGCGTCCCGTCTATGACCTTTGCAACGCTTGAATTTTCTCCCTTTACGTAGGTGTCGCTTTGCAAGGTTTCTTCAAACAACTTTGGTAAAAAAACCAGGTGAGATGAAAAACCAAGGTATTCTTGGGTGATCTGGAATTCCATCATCAGGGGAGTATCTGGCATGGCCCCAAAAATTGGGTGAAAAGGTTCCCTTGGCTGAAAATCGATCGCCCCGTTCTTCACCTGAACCAGTACATTATCTTGAAATTTTCCGTCAAATGGAACAAATTCTGAATAGGCCTGTTTCGCCCTGTCTGCCGGGTCATGTTCAGAATATACAAAGGCACGCCACATTACGATCCCACCATGAGGAGCCACAGCTTCGGTAAGCATGTTGGCACCGTCTACATGAGATCTTCCATAGTTATTCGGGCCTGGCTGACCTTCGGAATTAGCTTTTACCAGGAACCCTCCAAAATCGGGAATTTCAGCATAGATTTCATCGGCCTTATCTTTCCACCATTTTCGAACCTCGTCATTCAACGGGTCGGCGGTATCCAGATCTCCGCTTTCCAGCGGTGCAGAGAACCTTGCCGTGAGATAGACCTGTATGCCATAGGGCCTAAAAACCTCTGCCAGTGCTTTCACTTTTTCGATGTAAGGAGCTGTTAAAACAAGAGAATTGGCGTTTACATTGGTAAGAACAGTGCCGTTGATCCCAATGGATGCATTGGCCCTGGCATAATCTTTATATTCCGGTTTTATAAGCTGCGGAAGTAAATGCCAATCCCAGATCGAAAATCCGGCGTAGCCTCTCTCAACCGTTCTGTCCAGGTTGTCCCAGTGATTCAGAACCCTTTTCTGAATTTTAGGGCTGTCAATGATATCGATATCTGAAATATCGTTGTGAAGCTGAATTTCCTTCAAAAACCGGAAGCTGCCATATAGAACGCCAATGTCCGATTTTGCTGTGATGAGAATAGCAGGCTTATTGGCGATACTGACTTTTTTGATGAGGAATCCTTCCTCGTTTATTTTAGCAAATTCCGATTTCAATTCCTCCTGAAGCGCTGGCGATAGCTCATCTTTCGAGCCCAGAACCAGGAGGTTTTCACCTTCTGTTAGGTTTTTAATTTCCTGATCGAAGAAAGAATTCCAGGCATTTTTTATTTCGTTGGCAGAAACATCCAAAGTCGCAGAAGAGCCTAATAGCTTAAGTCCTTTGATATTGCTGGTATAGTTATTTTTTAGCTGGGAATCTGATATTTCAGAATATTGCAACCACAGATCATATCCTTTCTGGGCATTCAAAATTCCGATAGAGCTTAAAAAAAAGAGAACTATAATATGCCTTTTAATATTCATGAGCTGAAATATGGTTGAATTGAAAAATCAAAGTTTATTTAGAAGAGCGAAAATTATATAAAAATAATGAAGGAAACAAAATTTTTACGCAATCGGTTGCGTTTAATTTAATTTTATGCTTTATTTGTTAGGAGTATCTCAATTTTAGATAAGATTTTTTCAATAAACAATAATTTGTAAACTCGCGTAAATTATGAGGATCAGGGTTTTAAAACTGTTTTCATTGATCGTTTTCGCCTTAGTTGTAGGTGTGGTCCATGCACAGGAGAATACTTCAGAAGGCGATTATGCTTTCCGAAATACGCAACTCTCACTTGATGAAAGAGTGCAGGATTTAATCAATCGATTGACTTTGGAGGAAAAGGCCATGCAAATGGTTCACAACAGCCCAGCGATAGAAAGGCTTGGAATTCCGGAATATAACTGGTGGAATGAGGCTTTACACGGGATAGGGAGATCTGGTGTTGCCACGGTTTTTCCGCAGGCAATCGGCCTTGGAGCTACCTTTGATGAGGAACTTATAAAAGAAGTTGCCTCAAGCATTTCAGATGAAGCAAGAGCGACTCATAATACCGCCGTGAAAAACGGCTACCGTCGCCAGTATAGCGGTTTGACCTTCTGGACGCCGAATATCAATATTTTCCGGGACCCTCGTTGGGGAAGAGGACAGGAAACCTATGGCGAGGATCCATATTTAACAGCCATTCTAGGTACTGCTTTCGTTGAAGGTTTGCAGGGCGATCACCCTAAATATCTCAAGACCGCCGCGGCAGCCAAGCATTATGCCGTGCATAGTGGCCCCGAAAAATTACGGCATGAATTCAATGCCGAAGCTACCCAGAAAGACCTGTGGGAAACCTATCTGCCTGCTTTTAAAGCCCTGGTAGACGCCGATGTGGAAACTATTATGTGCGCTTATAACAGTACAAATGGGGAGCCTTGTTGCGCGAACAAATTTCTTTTACAGGATGTGCTTAGGGATAAATGGAAATTTGACGGACATATTGTAAGTGATTGCTGGGCGCTGATCGATTTTTATGAAGGCCATAATGTGGTTCAGACTCCTGAGGAAGCTGCAGCCCTGGGTGTAAAAAGTGGTGTCAACCTCAATTGCGGGGATACTTACCCGGCGCTTCCTGAGGCGGTTGAAAAAGGTCTTGTTACTGAAGAAGAAATAGATGAGCAACTGGCCATATTGTTAAAAACCAAATTCAAGCTGGGGCTTTTTGATCCTGCAGAAGGCAATCCTTATTCTCAACTTTCAGAAAAGGATCTGAATACAGAAAAACATCGGGCACTGGCCCGTGAAGTGGCTCAGAAGTCTATTGTGATGTTAAAAAATGATGGGGTGCTTCCGCTTCGGAATGACCTTTCAAAATATTTCATTACAGGGCCGAATGCTACCAGTATCGAGGTCTTACTCGGGAATTATCACGGGATCAACCCTAACCTGGTTACGATTTTGGAAGGCCTGGCAGGAGCCATAGAGCCACAAAGCCAGATGCAGTACCGACAGGGAACCCTGCTTGACAGGCCAAATGCCAATCCACAGGACTGGGCCTCTCCAAATGCTGGTAACAGTGACGCAACCATTGCGGTACTGGGAATTTCAGGTGTGCTGGAAGGAGAGGAAGGAGAGTCTATAGCTTCAGAAACATTTGGGGACAGGCTGGATTATAACCTTCCGCAAAATCAGATAGATTATTTACAGAAATTAAGCGATGCCGCGGGTGATAATCCGGTAATCGCGGTAATTACTGGTGGAAGCCCGATGAACCTGGAAAAAGTTCATGAACTGGCAGATGCGGTATTGCTGGTTTGGTATCCGGGCGAAGAGGGTGGAAACGCTGTTGCAGATATTATCTTCGGAACGGTATCGCCTTCCGGAAGATTGCCTATAACCTTCCCAAAATCACTGGATGACCTGCCTCCATATGAAGATTACACCATGAAGGGACGTACGTACAAGTATATGGAAGCAGAGCCGATGTATCCTTTTGGTTACGGACTTAGCTATGCCAGTTTTGAATATTCGAATATGAAACTTTCCCAGGACAAGGTGAAAAAAGGAAATTCCCTGCAGGCATCGGTAAAGGTTACCAATACTGGAGAAAAGGCCGCAGAAGAGGTGGTTCAACTGTACGTTAGCGATGAGGAAACCTCTGTAGATGCACCTAAATATCAATTATTCGGCGTAAAACGAATCAATTTGGAGCCCGGAGCTTCCAGAGAGATCACTTTTGAAATCACGCCAGAAATGATGGAATTAGTGAACGAGGAGGGAAAAAGAGTTCTCGAGAAAGGTTCGTTCAGGGTTTATATAGGAGGCTCAACTCCTTCCCAAAGAAATATAGAATTGGGTCTGTCACCGGTGCAACAGGCCTCTTTTACTTTAAACTAATCAAGCTAATCAATGGATAGTTTTATAAAGGATAATTTTTTACTGGATACTGAATTTGCTGAAAATCTATATGTTAAGTACGCAAAAAATCTTCCCATAATAGATTTTCATTGCCATCTCTCGGTAAAAGATATAGGCGAAGACAAACGATTTAAGAATCTTACCGAAGTTTGGTTGCAGGGAGATCATTATAAATGGAGAGCCATGCGGGCCCTCGGAATTCCCGAAGAATTCATTACCGGTAACAGGAGTGATGAAGAGAAATTTCTGAAATATGCCGAAACCATCCCATATACCCTGAGAAATCCTTTATATCACTGGAGTCATCTTGAACTGAAGCGCTATTTCGGTGTCACTGAAATTCTGAACGAAAAAAGCGCCAGGAGAATTTATAGCAAGTGCAATGATCTGCTGGCAACCCCAGCCTATTCTGCCCGGAATTTATTGAAAAAGATGAAGGTGGAGGTCGTTTGTACTACAGATGATCCAATCGATGACCTGAGGTATCACAAACAGATCGCACAGGATAAATTTGAAATTCAGGTATTGCCAACATTCAGGCCGGATGGCCTTTTAAATATAGAAAAGGAAGATTTTCCGGACTATATCATTAAAATGAAGGAGGCTTCCGGGTTGGAAATCCATGATTTCACCAGTCTCTTAAAAGCAACCAGGAACCGGATCGATTATTTTCATGAAGCTGGTTGCCGCCTTTCAGACCACGGGCTGGATTTTGCCTGTTCAGAAAACTTTACAACTGAAGAGCTGGATAAGATCGTTTCAAAAAAGCTTGATGGAAAGATTCTTGATAAAGTAGAGGTTTCTAAATATAAATCGGGTCTGATGCATTATATGGGTACATATTATGCTGAAAAGGCCTGGGTAATGCAATTGCATTTAGGGCCGGTACGAAATGCGAATTCCCGTCTTAAAAATGAATTAGGGGCTGATGCGGGAGTAGATAGTATAGGTGATTTCAACCAGGCCGTACCACTTGCTAAATATCTCGATGGCCTTGAAAAGGAAAATTTACTGCCTAAGACAATTTTATATAATGTAAACCCGGCAGACAATGAGGTGATGGCGAGCATGGCCGGAAACTTCATGTCAGACACTCCCAAGGGAAAGATCCAGCACGGGTCTGCCTGGTGGTTCCTGGATCAAAAAGACGGGATAGAAAAACAATTGAATGCCATATCAAATATGGGACTTTTAAGCTGTTTTGTGGGAATGCTCACCGATAGCCGAAGCCTGCTTTCATACCCAAGACATGAGTACTTCAGAAGAATCCTTTGTAATTTGTTCGGGCAGGACGTGGCTCAAAATCAACTTCCCCGTGATGAGGAATGGATTGGGAAAATCGTTTCAGACATCTGTTATTACAATGCCCGCGATTATTTTAATTTTCCAAAATAATGAAACTTCAATGCTTCTGAGGATTCGTAAGGGTGATTGGTATCTTTAGCTTATCGCTTTTTGGTTAGTATCATTTTCTTTTACTGGACGCCCTAACGATGATCTCTGTGTCCAGCATGGTGATTTCAGATATATCGGCATCCAGGTTTTTGGACGAGTGGTCCAGGATACGCTGAGTGGAGATTTCCCCCATTTTCATCGCCGGATGGGAAACCGTTGATAAGGCGGGATCAACTATCGAGGCAATAGGATCGTCATTAAAACCAATCACGGCGAGTTCATCAGGAATTTTTATTCCCTTTTCTTTAGCAGTGATTATAGCACTTACGGCAGCGGTATCATTCGATGAAAATATTCCATCTGGAGGATTGTCTTTTTCGAGAAGAATCCTGGTCGCTTCCTTTCCTTCCTCAAAACCCATGGTTTTTAGGTCCATGATCAGTTCTTCGTCAACTGGAATATTATTTTCCCTCAGAGCATCCAGATATCCTTTTTTCCGAAGATTGTATACATTTAAATGCTGGGCTCCTGCGAAATGGGCTATTCTCTTACAGCCCTGGTCAATAAGGTGTTTGGTGGCCCTGTATCCTGCCGTGTAATTATCGATAATCACTCTGTAGGAATTGAAGTCATCTGGGGCACGATCAACGAAGACTATAGGGATGTTTTGTTCTACAAATTGCTGAAAATGTTTGGTGTTTTTGGTTTCCATTCCTAAAGAAACGATTAGACCGCAAATTCGGCTGTCATAAAGCGCCTTGGCGTTATTTATTTCATTTTCATAGATGTCGTTAGACTGGCTTATCAGCACATTATGACCGGCTTTCCTGGCGGCGTTTTCTACGCCGCTTATCAAGGTAGAAACGAAAGGCCGATTGATTCGGGAGATCATTATACCTATGGTTTTGCTTTTATTTTTTCTCAGGCTGGCTGCCAGAGAATTAGGTCTGTATCCCATTTTTTTAGCCGCAGCCTGAATTTCCCTGGTGGCTTTTTCGCTAATACTTTTGTGATTGTTGAGAGCTCGGGAGACTGTAGAGGGGGAGAATTTCAGCTTTTTTGCTATGTCATATATAGTGACTTCTTTATTTTTTTTCATCAACTAGATCAAAATCTTTGAAAAGCCTTCAGGCATTTGGTTTAGGTCTTTTCAAAGATAATAATTTAATTTGTAGGAAGACTTGATTTTGGAAGTCAATAGCGTTGTCATTCCAGACTAATGATACTAATTCCTGCCTGGATTTCGGTTTCTTAAATTTTAAAATTCAAAATTGAAACCTTTCTGGGTGAGCTTTTTATAAATAGCATCGTCGAAACGGTACAATTTGGCAGCCCGATGGGAAACATCCTTTTCTTTTTCTTTTAGATCTACCAGTAATTTCATTCTTAAGAATTTTCTGCGGAAATTGGGTTTATCCATCTCGGTTCCAAGAATTTCTTCATAAAGCTTCATTAATTGAAGCAGGGTGAATTTTTCTGGTAACAGATTAAAACCTATGGGCGCCTGTCTTACTCTTCTTTGTAATTTCTGAATGCCATAATTAAGGATTTCCTCATGGTCATAAATGAGTGTAGGGATCTGGTTTATCTTGAACCATTTAGCTTCCGAAGCAGTGTAACCTGCCTTGATATCATATTTTTCCTTGTTGATCAAAGCGTAATAGCCCACGGTTATGATCCGGCCCATCGGGAACCGGTCTGGTTCTCCAAATGCCTTTAATTGCTCTAGAAAAACATCCTTGATCCCAGTTAGTTCATGGAGCAGGCGTTCGGCAGCCTCATCGATTCCTTCTTCTTTTTTTATCCATCCACCTGGTAATCCCCATTTACCCTTTCTAATTCCTAAAGCGTGCTTGATTAATAAAACTTCCAGGTTGCCGTCCTGAAATCCGAAGATCACGCAATCTATGGTGACCGAACTCAGGACCGAGGCCTTTTTTCGCTCCCCGGTTTCATTGTTTATTAAGGTTTTCTTCATGATTGCAAAAAAGGTAAATAACGCCAGAATTTGTGAAATACTAAATTACTCAGCTTTATCTTTATCAAATTCGTATATATTCAAGTTGTAAATTGCTAAAGTAAAAATTAATAATTAAACTTGTAGTCATAAAAACTATAAGCCTAAAAACCCGATAATGTACAAAGCTAAAATTAATCAAAAGACAGTTTACCTTATTACTGCCGTGGCAAGCCTTGGAGGTTTGCTTTTTGGATATGATACTGCTGTTATTTCTGGAGCTGTGGGAGCCCTGGAAACTTATTTTATTACCACCCTGGAGAATAATGAGGCGCTTGCTACCAGTACTATTTTCCAGTTTAAGCTAATAATAAGCTTATGCATTCTGGCTGTGGGAGTGCTTTTTGGCTCTTTTGTCCTGAAATTTTTCAGGAAATCTAAAGCTTACACCATCATTGGCGTTATCCTGCTGCTAGGTGGAGCGATTTATTATTTTCAGTTTTTAAGTTTACCTGGTGTTCTAACCGAAAATTTACGTAATTCCATTCTTGGATTCATGGTGAGTAGCGCCCTTGTGGGTTGTATCATCGGGGCTTCTTTAGGCGATAAGGCTGCTAATTCCATAGGTAGGCGAAATGGTTTGATCCTGGCCGCTTTTCTTTTTCTGGTATCAGCATGTGGTTCAGCCTATCCCGAATTCATGAACATCTTTCAAACCAATACCCTTACTTCTTTTATAATTTACAGGATACTAGGTGGGATTGGAGTAGGACTCGCCAGTATGCTGGCGCCACTGTATATCGCAGAAATGGCACCGGCCAAGATAAGGGGAATGCTTGTTTCCTGTAACCAGTTTGCGATCGTGACGGGAATGCTAATTGTATATTTCGTTAATTATTTTATTGTAAAAGGCCAAACTGAAATCTGGATCAATGAGACCGGATGGAGGTATATGTTCCTTTCTGAAGCTATTCCGGCAACACTTTTTCTTCTGTTCCTTCTTTTTGTTCCGAAGACACCGCGTTATCAAACCATGAAAGGAAGAGAGGATGATGCGATAAAAGTTTTATCAAAGCTTAACGGACCTCAAAAGGCTTCAGAGATACTTGCAGAAATCAAAGCATCTTTTAACAAGACCAAAGCTCATTGGTTGTCTTATGGCTGGACCATCGTGATCATCGGGATTTTGCTTTCTGTTTTTCAGCAGTTCGTAGGGATCAACGTAGTTCTTTACTACGCCCCGGAGATCTTTAAAGGAATGGGTATGGAAACCGATGCTTCCATGCTGCAAACAATCATCGTGGGAGCCATCAACATGCTTTTCACGGTACTGGCCATCTTTACGGTGGATAATTTTGGAAGAAAGAAATTGATGATGATAGGGAGTGCGGTGATGGCCTTTAGTATGATAGGTCTTGGCTTCACTTTATACCTGCAGGTAGATGGTTTGCCATCCCTGCTGATGATGTTACTGTATATAGCGGCATTTGCGATGTCATGGGGACCGGTAACCTGGGTATTACTTTCAGAAATATTCCCTAACAAGATAAAAGGGGTAATGGCAGTGGCAGTTGCAGTACAATGGCTGGCCAACCTTGCCGTATCCTGGACCTTCCCTATGATGAATAACAACGAAGGATTGGTTGAAACCTTTAACCACGGGTTTTCTTACTGGATCTACGGAATAATGGCCATTTTATCCGGGATCTTTATCTGGAAATTCGTGCCTGAAACCAAAGAAAAGACCCTTGAGGAAATGGAGCTTCTGTGGAGTTCAAAAGATAAATTAGAATAAAATAATTGCATGTATTTTTTAGGAATAGATTTAGGAAGCTCTTCTATTAAACTTTCGGTACTGAATGCAGGTACCGGAAAGGTTATAGCAGGAGTGACCGTACCTGAGACCGAGATGAAAATGGAAGCGCCACAGTTTGGATGGGCAGAACAAAATCCTGAATTGTGGTGGGACTATGTGAAGAAAGGACTGGGCAGGCTTAAAACTGCTCATCAAATAGACCTGAAAAAGATCAATGGAATCGGGATTGCCTACCAGATGCATGGCCTGGTCTTAACCGATGAGAACCTTGTTCCACTTCGGCCTTCGATCATCTGGTGTGATAGTCGGGCGGTTTCGATAGGAAATCAGGCTTTTGAAAAAATAGGAAAAGAAAACTGCCAGAAGCAAATTCTCGGGAGCCCTGGAAATTTCACGGCTTCCAAATTAAAATGGGTTAAAGAGAACGAGCCTGAGATCTACGCCAAAGCCAGGTATATGATGTTGCCGGGTGACTTTATAGCGGCTAAACTTTCAGGAGTTGCCCAAACAACTGCCTCCGGACTTTCCGAGGCTGCCTTGTGGGATTTTCCGAAAGGAAAAATAGCCAGTGAAGTCCTGGAAAAAATGGAACTTTCAGAAGACCTTATTCCAGAGATCGTTCCGAGTTTTGCCAGGCAGGCGAAGCTAGATCCTAAAGTGGCTTCAGAGCTTGGGCTTAATCCCGAAGCGATGATCACCTATAGAGCAGGTGACCAGCCAAACAATGCACTTTCACTGAATGTTCTGAACCCGGGAGAAATTGCCACCACAGCCGGAACTTCTGCCGTGATCTACGCGGTGACCGATAAGGATATGTACGATGAAGAAAGTCGCGTGAATACCTTTCTGCATGTAAACGATTCAGAAGAAGCCAAGAGAAATGGAATTCTGGGAATCATTAACGGCTCCGGGATCTTATATCAATGGCTCAGGAAAACCATTTCCCTGGGAAGAAAAGAACTGCTTTCCTATGATGTTCTTAACGAAGAGGCAGCAAAGGTTAAACCGGGAAGTGAAGGGCTGAGGTTCTATCCTTTTGGGAATGGAGCTGAAAGAATTTTTAATAATAGAGGTGTGAATTCGGGTATTGAAAATCTCAATTTCAATATACATAGCCCGGCTCATCTTATACGTTCAGCCTGTGAGGGAATCGTTTTCGCGATGAATTACGGTTTCGATGTAATAAAAACCCTGGGAACTTCAGGAGATATGGTTCGCGCCGGTAAGGGCAACCTTTTCCTAAGCCCGGTCTTCAGGGAAATATTTTGCAATACCACACAGGCGCAGCTCCAGTTATATGAAACTTCAGGAGCTGAAGGAGCAGCCCGAGGCGCGGCCTATGGATATGGCTATTATAAGAGTCTTGACGAGGCCTTCGGGGAACTGGAGATCCTTGAAAACCTGGAGCCTGAAAAAGGTATGACGGCACAATATCAGGAGATTTACGAAAAATGGAAAGAGAATATTAAAATTGAAAAAGATTAAATTATGGATTCTAAATTTTTTAAGAGTATCGACACGATCAAGTATGAGGGAAGGGATAGTAAAAATCCCATGGCGTTTAAATGGTATGACGAAAACAGGAAGGTTGCTGGTAAAACACTAAAGGAACATCTTCGGTTTGCAACAGCCTACTGGCATACTTTCAATAATACGGGGGAAGATCCGTTTGGTCCGGGAACTGAAGTTTTTGAATGGGATAAAAAAGAAGATCCAATCGAAAGAGCCAAGGATAAAATGGATGCCGCCTTTGAATTCATGTCTAAACTTGGAATGCCATATTACTGTTTTCATGATGTAGATGTGGTTGACGAAGCTCCTACACTGGCAGAATTCGAACAGCGTATTCAAACCATGGTAGAATATGCCAAAAAGAAACAGCAGGAAACAGGAATAAAACTATTGTGGGGAACCTCTAACCTATTCAGCAATAAAAGGTATATGAACGGGGCTGCAACCAATCCTAATTTTGATGTCCTTGCCTATGCGGGAGGTCAGGCTAAGATCGCTCTGGATGCAACCATCGCCCTTGGAGGCGAAAACTATGTTTTCTGGGGAGGTAGAGAAGGATATATGAGCCTTTTAAATACCGATATGAAACGAGAGCAGGAGCACCTGGCTCGTTTTTTACATACCTGTAAGGATTACGCGCGTAAAAATGGTTTCAAGGGTAATTTCCTGATCGAGCCAAAGCCTATGGAGCCTATGAAGCACCAGTATGATTATGATGCTGCGACTTCACTTGCCTTTATTGAAAAATACGGACTTCAGGATGACTTTAAACTGAATATCGAGGTAAATCACGCTACGCTTGCAGGACATACCTTCCAGCATGAATTGCAGGTAGCTGTAGATTCCGGAATGCTTGGAAGTATCGACGCGAACCGTGGAGATTATCAAAACGGCTGGGATACCGACCAGTTCCCCATTGATCTTTTTGAAATAACTGAAGCCATGCTGGTTATTCTAGAAGGCGGCGGAATCCAGGGCGGCGGTATCAATTTTGACGCCAAGGTTAGAAGAAATTCAACCGATCTTGAAGATAAGTTCATCGCTCATATTTCGGGGATGGACGTATTTGCAAGAGGTTTGATCTGCGCTAACGAAATCCTTGAAAATACAGATTACCGAAAACTGCGAAAAGAACGATATGCTTCTTATGATAGTGGGAATGGAGCCAAATTCGAGAATGGTGAGCTTTCCCTGGAGCAACTTAGCGAAATCGCTCGTAAGAATGGAGAGCCTAAGCAAATAAGCGGCAAGCAGGAATTGTTTGAACAGATTGTCGCTAATTCCTATTAATAAGAGATTCAAAATTTATTAGCCATGAAGAAGGTTTTTAGAATGCTTATTGTTCTGTTTGTAATAGTAGGATGCAGTACAGATGACGATGGTGGTCCTAAAGTAGGAGGACCTACAGACCCGGTAGATGGAGGCGATTCTGGTGACGGCGGCAATGTAGATCCTTATACCTACACCGCCACTTCAGACCTTAAGGACATCGTTGATTTTCCAATAGGAAATATTGTTTCAGCATCGAAACTCACTTCAGGAAGTACATCTAATCAGGCCTTCAGGGAAGTTTTAAACCGCGAATACAATAGTATCACGGCAGAAAACGATATGAAGATGGCTAATATTTTTACGGCTCCGGGAACCTATGATTTCAGTGACGGTGACGCGATTGTAGATTATGCTAAGGCGAATGGGTTCAGGGTTCACGGGCATACACTGGTATGGCATGCATCAATCCCAACCTGGCTCGAAAATTTTGACGGGACCGATGAGGAATTTGAAACGCTTATTGAGGATTATGTGAAAGCCACCGTTTCTCACTTTGCCCAGGAGACCATGACCTATAATGGAGAGGAAGTCTCTGTGGTTGCAGGCTGGGATGTTGTGAATGAAGTCTGGGACGGATCATCTTTAAGAAATTCTCTATTCCGTCAAAGAATGGGTGACGATTACGCTGCCAAACTTTTCACCTGGGCCCGTGAGGCCGATCCTGACGTGAAGCTTTTTTATAATGATTACAACATTGCAGGAGAAACCTCTAAAAGGAATTTGATTCTCGGTATGGTGAATAATTTTATAAGTAATGATGTGCCCATTGATGGTATAGGAATGCAGATGCACCTGAATCACAATTGGCCGGTTGACGATCTTCCAACAGCTATTGAAGAGGTTGCCGCCACAGGTCTTTTAGTTCATATTTCAGAATTAGACGTTAAAGTAAATTATAGCGACGACATTACTGAGTTCACGGTAGAACGTGCACAGGCACAGGAAGAGCAGTATCAACGTGCTGCATATCATTATGTGACTAAAGTTCCCGAAGATCAGCAATATGGATTAACCATTTGGGGGTTTAGAGACAATGACAGTTGGCTTTATGACAATGGCAATGATTGGCCTTTGTTATACAATAATGATTTCGAAACTAAAATCGCTCACCGCGGTTTGGTTGAGGGCTTACAAGGTAATGCGCCTTGATTGAAATCGGCTACAGGCAAAGTTTTAAAAACCCACTCCTTGAGTGGGTTTTTTTATATCTAAGTATTTGGAAGACCACTAAAATCTTAAGCTGTATAATTATTGTAATTACTTAAAAGAGTTCAGTTTTATAGAAGTGTTGCTTTAGTTCCTGTTTTACGCCTGGATGGTCTGGTACAACCCTATTTTACTTAGAAATCCTTCACTTCCAGGGAAGCAATGCTCCAGTTCTTCAAATATCCACCAGGTCCACAATAACAGCGATATCTTGTATTTGTTCTTAAACCCAGCCAAGGAGATAATACTTTATGCCTATCATTAAATCAGGCAACCGGCCTCACCGGTATTAATAAAAAAGGCCATCAACAGATGGCCTTTATAAAGAAAGTATTTAATACTCTTATTCCTGAGGAGGTTCAATTAGACTAACATCATCTATAAAATAAACTGCACCTTCAGTAGTTCCTAAATCCAGAACAATACCCGTCTCTGAACTATTTGCTGTTAATTGCCATTCAACTTTTTGCCACTCATTGGTTACAGTTACATTTCCCTGGTATTGCGCTTCTCCATTCCCATTTGTAGACATCCTGATAATACCTCCATTGCCTACACCATTCCCGGCTTTAATCCATAAGCTTGCAGTATATTCTACACCATCCTGGGTTGGGACAGGGTCACTTGCTATTTGCGTGTTCCATGGATTGCCTCCGGCAGCTTCCGCTACCAGGGCTCTGCTGCCACTACGTACTTCATCAGTATTGGTGGTGGCTGTTAATAAATCTGCTCCATTTAATTTGCTCCAATTTGTGAAATCATCACCGTCTCCTTCTTCAAATCCTCCATTGAGCAAAATATCTGTAGGTTGTGGTCCGCCTAATCCAGTAGCGACCAGTGTTATATTATCAACATAATAAGTAGCATTTTCAACAGCACCTAGATCCAATACGGCTCTCGTTTGTTCAGCATTCGCCGTAAATGTCCACTGGATCTGCTGCCATTCTGTGGTAATATCGTAATTCCCGCTATAAAGGGCATCTGGATTTGTTGAGAATCGTATGTTCCCGCCATTACCTGGGCCAGGTCCTGCTTTGATCCATATAGACAATGTGTATTCAACACCAATTTGAGTAGGCACAGGGTCACTGACAAATTGAGTTCTCCAGGCATCTCCACCAACAGCAACTGCACGTAAGGAGGTGCCATAATAGGCCTCACCCTCAGCCGTTGTAGCGGTCATACCTTCGCCGCCATTCCATTTTCCCCAATTCGAAAATTCATCTCCATCTGCTGCTTCCAGATTTCCATTCAGTAGCAAATTGTCTGCAATATAGAATTCTCCAGAGGAAGTGGCTTCTCCACCAGTGGTCACTACCCTAATCTGGGCCGCAATATTTTCCTGAAGACCTGAGGGAACCGTTAAAACTAATTCAGTAGCAGAAGACGAAACAACACTGGCCTCTATTTCACCAATATATGCCGCCTGGAGGTTATCTAAAGAGGTTCCTTTAATGGTCACATCTTCTCCCGGAGCTGCCGCATTTGATGATAATCCAGAAATCATGGGAGTGGGTCTTGCAACTATGGTCACATTCCTGGTAACCGTATAACCTTCTGGCATTACCAGGGTTAAAACTTTTTCACCTATACTTCCTCCTGATTCAGGGATTGAAATAGTGATGACATTTCCATCTAACTGGAACGGAATCTGATCATTATCCAGGAAAACAAAAAGAACCTCATTGAAATTTTCTCCCTGTAAATTTACCTGGTCCCCAGGATAAATCGTTTCTGGCTCGATACTATTAATAACTACTTCCTGAACCTCATAATCGTCTGAGGAGCAGCTTGTAATAAAAACGACCGCGATTAACGCGAGAAAAGAGTAAACTATCTTCATTGGTTTTAACATAATATGATTTCATTAGTTAGCTAAATAAATATAGACAATAAATTGAAATTACTCAATCGATTGCGTAAAATTTTATTAAATTAATAATCAGTTAATTCTGGTGCATGTTTTTAAATCCTGATTGATGTTCCTCAACTGTAGATTTTATTTTTAATTTAGTTGAATCTCAATCATTAAATAAGTATTCCCCATCTTTAATTCTGAACCAGAACGAGACATATGCTGAAATTCTCTGTCCATAAAATTTCCCATATTTCAATAGGCCTTTTCCTATTGATCGCCAGTTGTAAGAATTCTGAAAAAGAACCTGCTCCGGAAACTCAAAATCAAATTAAAGCAGTTGAAGAGAATGGTACGCGGGAAATGATCAGTGATATTGAACAAAGATTAGCAGGCATGAACGTGGAAAGTGTTCCCTATATCTTCAACAAACGCAAAGCTGAGATCCTGGAAAGGAGATTGGGTACAGCGAGGGGGAATGAAAGGCTAAATATGCTGTTGAGTTATGGCCTGGAACTATTGAACGCTGGTAGGACGGAGGAATCAATCAATGTTCTCAATGAAATGTTACAAATTGTAGAGAACCTTGAAGTTCAGTCTAAAGACGAATTGTTATACTTTATCAAAAAACAGCTCGCCATCGCATATATGCGTAAGGCGGAACAGGAGAATTGCATCGCCAATCATACCGAGGAATCCTGCATTATCCCTATAAGTCCAAAAGCGCAGCATGTTATGGAAGAAGGAGCCAGGAAATCTATCAGCATGCTGGATGAATTGCTGGCTTTAAATCCAAAGGATCTGGAATCTCAGTATTTGCTCAATATCGCCCATATGACCCTGGGGCAATACCCGGAGCAGGTTCCTGAACAATTTAGAATTCCTGAATCTTATTTTTCCGGTTCTTCACCTTTTCCACGTTTCACGGATATTGCTATGCCGTTAGGAGTTGATGTGAATTTGAAATCTGGTGGAACCTGCGTGGATGATTTTAATGGCGATGGTTACCTTGATATAATTGCTTCTTCATGGGGTTTTGAAGATCAGATCAGATATTTTGAGAATGATGGTAAAGGAGGATTCAAGGATCGAACAATCGATGCCGGTCTTGATGGAGTTACCGGAGGTTTAAACTTAAGACATGCTGATTTTGATAATGATGGAAATTTAGATTTCATTATTCTCAGAGGTGCCTGGTTGTCTACTTTCGGCAGTTTTCCCAACTCCCTGATGCGGAATAATGGTGATGGTACTTTTACCGATGTTACCCGCTCTTCAGGAATATATTCTCTAAATCCTACTCAAACTGCGGTTTGGGCCGATGTGAATCTGGATGGCTGGCTGGATTTATTCATTGCCAACGAGTGGAGCCAGGCTAAACAAAGCTATTGTGAACTCTTTCTGAACAACGGCGACGGTACTTTTACCGATCTCGCCAAAGAGGCCGGAATCAATATTCCTGGCTATTTCAAAGGAATCGCCAGTGGGGATGTGAACAACGATCGGTACCCCGACTTTTATTTGTCAGATTACGATGGGTTGAACACCCTCTATATAAATACCACAAACGAGACCGGAAAACCTTCTTTTAAGATAGCTGAGAAAAGCGCAGGGGTTGCGAAGCCCAAATTGAGTTTCCCAACCTGGTTCTTTGACTATAATAATGATGGGTTTGATGATATTTTTGTTTCGGGATACTCCTCTTCTGAAGTGCTGCCTTCTGAAATGATCCTCAGAAATATAAAATCTGGCGTATCTGAATACCGTCCCATGTTATATAAGAATAACGGCGATAATACCTTTACCGAAATTTCGATGGAGGTCAATTTAACCGAACCGGTGGCGACCATGGGATGTAATTTTGGTGATCTTGACAATGACGGTTTCCTGGATTTTTACCTGGCTACCGGCGACCCGAGTTTCTTCTCGATCGTTCCCAATAAAATGTATCGCAATGCAAATGGCGAAAGCTTCCAGGATGTTACCTATAGCGGAGGTTTCGGGCATATTCAAAAAGGCCATGCCATAGGTTTCGGCGATATGGACAGGGATGGAGATCAGGATATTTATACCGTTATGGGCGGAGCTGTGGAAGGGGATGTATTCAGAAACCTGCTTTTTGAAAATCCTATGGGAAATGAGAATAACTGGATAAATATTGTACTGGAGGGGAAAAAGAGCAACCGGTCTGCGATAGGAGCTAAGATCATAATTACAATTGAAGAAAATGGTATGGAAAGAAAGATCTTTAATACCGTAGATTCAGGAGCGAGTTTTGGTGGGAATAGTTTAATGGCTGAAATTGGCCTGGGAAAGGCAAAGAGCATCCGGAAACTGGAAATAAAATGGCCTCATTCCAGCATGCCTGTTTCGGTTTTTAAAGACATCCCGGTAAATCAGAATCTTAAAATTTCTGAAGGAGGTGAATTACAGAAACTCAGCATTCCTGAATTTTCTTTCAGAACCTCTGCTCAACGACATGCCCACCACGGGAGCTAATCGATCCTGAAAATGCTAAGTGGTTTATTGTTGTTGGCAATGATCAAATGTGGTTTGTTCCCGATTTCAACCAGTTTCATGTTTTTAGCATTCAGGTCATTATAGAAATTTAAATCTTTATACGCTTTAAATCCTCCATTAGAATCGCCCAAAAGAACATATCCAATATTAGAATCGTAACGCACCGTTTCCACTTCGGCTTCGTGAATGGCCCCGCTCCCGATCACGTCTTTAAAACCATCCCCATTTACATCGGCAAAAGCAAAAGCAAGGCTAGGGCCTAATTGCGCCTCCCCTGGCAAATGCCTGACTTTAAATTCCCCATTTCCTGTATTCTCAAGGTAAACCGATTCAAATTCGGTAGCTTTTCGGTGATAGGAACTTTCCAAGACTTTTTTTCCGTAAATATCTTCCAGGGTAGAATTGGCAAATTCCTGGAAACTCTTGATTCGCTGGGTCAAAAAGGGGTTTTGTGTGGAAGAGCATTCTTTGCCCCTAACGGGCACCAGATTTCCCTTGTATAACTTGCTCAAAAACATATCGTAGTTCTGGTCGTCGCCCAGGTCTTTTCCGTAGATATAAAGCGGTTTTTCCTGAGTAGGATGAAATTTGTTATTTCCTCCAATATTCCCGGCGAAATAATCCATATCACCATCATTATCAAAATCTATTTCGGCAATGGTATTCCACCATCCATCGGTATCAGTCAGGGAAGGTATAGTTGCCGGCGCGAAATGGCCATTTTCGTTTCTGAAAATACTTAGAGGCATCCATTCCCCGGCAATAAGCAGGTCCTTATCATTATCACCATCGTAATCTGAAAAAATGATGTCGTTAATGATGCCGATTTCTGAAAATTCCGGTGCTACTTCCCGGGTGACGTTTGTAAAGACCCCATGGTTATTTTGTAACACATAGGATTTTGGAGGAAGCGGATATTTGCCGGGAATTAAATGACCGGCAACAAACAGGTCCAGATCACCGTCCATATCGTAATCAATTGAGCTTACAGCCTTAGTGCTCGTAAGCATTTTTGGCAAATTTTTCGATCTGGAGAAATTTCCCTGGCCCTCGTTTATATAGAGCCTGTCCTGGAGTAAAGCGTCATTTTCCTGAAGTTCATAACCACCGCTGGTCACATACAGGTCCAGGAACCCATCATTATTAGCATCGAAAAAATGCGCACCATTATCTTCGAAGCCTTTGTCCTTCTCGAATACGGCAGGCATTATTTTCTGAAATTTTCCGTTGGGAGTCTGGATATATAAAGAAGCGGCCTGGTTTGGGCCTCCGCCCAGGAAAAGATCGGTTAAACCGTCATTATTGATATCTTCCTTGGCGAATGCCGGACCTTTTTGCGACTGTTTCTGGGGTAAAAGCACCTGCTTGGAAAAGTCATCGAAATCATTCTCCTGGTGCCGGTAATCCAGCCCCAGACTTTGCTGGTCTATCCTGGTGAAATTGTTCTGGAATTCAAAATTCGTAGGCTTCGCATTATTGCCGGAATTTTCCTGTTTGAAAGTCAGGGTCTGGTTGGCAACTACATCTTCAGCTATAGACATGCTGCCGTCTATCCAGAGGATTTCAACTCTATTTATACGTTTTTCGTCGCCAATTCCGAAATTCAGCACCGGGGAAACCGAAGATTGATACCCCCTTGAAAGATATAATTCCTGGTATTGCAGGAGGCTGTCGGTTATTACCGTAACCCTTGAACCTATCGCATTGCGATTGCTTTTATTTCCGATGAGTTTAATATTCAGAAAATTACTGGTGGAGTTATTACGGTAGATGCTGGCCTGGTCTTCCAGGTTGTTTACTACCAGGTCGAGATCCCCGTCATTATCCAGATCGGCATAGGCTGCGCCGTTTGAATTGACAGGTTGATCAAAACCCCAGTTGGAAATTTCATTGCTAAAGGAAAGGTCTCCTTTATTCCTGAAAACATAATTTTTCAGTTTTTCTGAAGGCATTCTGTCCAGAATCTGGTCTATTGACATGTTTTTTACCGAATCCTGCTGGGTATCCAGAAAATTACCGAAATCCTGGTTGGCTATTTCCCGCTTTATTCCATTGGTCACGAATACATCTTTAAGACCGTCGCCGTCAAAATCGGCAATGAGCGGGCCCCAGGACCAGTCGGTTTTTGAGATTCCTGCAAACTGTGCTATATCGGTGAAATAACCATTCCCGTTGTTGAGGTTTAAAACATTAGACATATACGGGTAATGAAAACCTGCGTTAACAATCCACCAGAATCCACTGGTGTTCATGCTGGGCATATTTTGTTTTCCCCTGCTGTGATCTTCAGCAGACATATCCAGCACAAGCAGGTCTGGAAGCAGGTCGTTGTTGATATCTGCAATGTCTGAACCCATGCTGCTGTAGGAGATATGCTTGAAGCGTTTATTGATCTCATTGGAAAAAGTGCCGTTCTTATTATTGATATATAATTGATCCGGGGTAATAAAATCGTTGGCAACATAGATATCTGGCCAGCCATCGTTATTATAGTCACCAATGGAAGCGCTCAGGCTGAATTCTTTGTTCATGATCCCGCTTTCCAGGGTGACATCGGTAAATTTCGAGCCTTCATTCCGGTACAGGTGATCGGAAGTTTGCGGATAAAAATCCTTGTCTTTTAGAATGGCATCCAGGTTAACCGAATTAAGAAAATCGACCCGGTGATTGATCAAATACATGTCCAGGTCGCCATCTTTATCGTAATCAAAAAAATAGGACTGAACAGAGAATCCATCATCGTTAAGTCCCCATTTGGCCGCTTCTTCCTTGAAAGTTCCGTTTTTTTGATTGATGTATAATTTATTTTCTCGAAGGGAATTATTGTCTAAAGTTGCCGATTTACAAACATATATATCCATCCAGCCGTCGTTGTTGATGTCTATCATATTCGCTCCGGTGGTCCATCCCTGAACATCTTCAACATTCGCGGTTTTGGTAATATCTTCAAATTTTAAATCGCCTTTATTTAAATAGAGCCTGTTGGAATTCTGGTTGGAGGTGAAATAAAGATCTTCTAATCCGTCATTATTGATATCACCCACGGCTACTCCACCGCCGTTATAGGTGTAGTAATAATTTAAAACATTGAAATTGGCTGTTTCTGAAACGGAATTTTCGAATTGAATGTTAGTTTGATCAGAAGGAAGTAAGGTGAACAATTTTTTTCCCCGGGCTTCCTTTTCAATTACTTCAGATTTTTCATTACAGGAAACGAATGCCAGGATGCCACAGCAAAAGGATAAGATTCTGAATTGAAGCCTCATTTCAAAAAATTAAGATAATTTTAAATATAATAATGTATTTCAAAAAATACCCTCCAATTTCATAATTTATGCAACCGATTGATTAAAATATGTCAACAGGAAAATATTCTTCTTATTTTGGCCTGGAAGTCATCCTTTATTATTAAAAAACCTTTGCATTTGAGTAAGAACACGATTTTTAAGTTGATCGCATTAAGCCTTCCATTACTTTTCATCCTGATACTAGAAGTTGGTTTAAGACTTTTCGGATACGGGGAATCCTACCGGCTTTTTCATAAGGTGATCGCGGAAAACGGTACAGAATATTACGTGATGAACTCAGGTATCTCTGAGAAATATTTCGGGAATACTGGATTTAATTCAGATAATCAGTCAGATTTGTTCTTAAAGGATAAAACTCCGAATACATTCAGGGTTATTGTCCAGGGAGCATCAACGGTTGTTGGTTTTCCGTTCTATCGCAGTGGGTCCTTTCCGCGAATGCTTAAACATAGACTTGCGCGTACTTTTCCAGACAAGAATATTGAAGTGGTGAATACAGGAATGACCGCTGTGAATACCTACACCTTATGGGATTTAACCGATGAGATCATAGAGCAGGAACCGGATCTCGTGATCATATATGCCGGCCATAATGAATATTATGGAGCATTAGGAGCGGGGTCCTCGGTTTTTATAGGCAATCATCCCTTTATGGTGCGCACTTATCTTAAATTAAAGAATTTGCGGTTCTTTCAGTTACTAGAAGCAGGCTATCAACAGGTATTTCAGCCTGATAATTCTGAATTCAAGGTAGGGGAAACAACTCTTATGGAGGTAATGGCCAGGGAGCAGGAAATTCCCTATGGTTCGGATGACTTCCACGCAGGGATCAACCAGTTTCAAAGCAATATTGGAAAAATAATCGATACATATCAGGCTGAGGGAATTCCTGTTATCCTTTCTACTATAGTCTCGAACGAAAAGGATATTGAACCTTTTATCAGTAAAGATTTAGAAGAAAATGAATTCGAGGTTTTATTGAAAACCGACCTGCCTAAGGCAAGCAAAATCGCGCAGAATAATGCCATGGCGTCCTATAAATTAGGACAGTTCTACTTTGGAAAAAACAATGATTCTGCCAGACATTATTTTCAAAAAGCCAAGGAACTGGATCTTCTTAGATTTCGTGCACCAGAAAGGATCAATGAGCACATAATCAATATGGCGAGAACTGAAAATATTCATCTTGTTGATGCGAATAGGCTATTCGAAAAGAATTCGAAAAGTGGAATTATAGACAATGAATTGATGACCGAACATGTGCACCCGAATGTTCGGGGGAATTTTATGCTCGCCGATGCCTTTTACAAGAAAATAAAAGACTTAAAGCTTTTAGATGACTGGCAGAATTATATTCCGTATGAGGAGGCTTTCCGGGATATCCCTGTGACACGAATCGATTCTATTCGCGGGAAACTCATCGTGCAGGATCTAAAGAACTCCTGGCCATACGAATTGAACATGTCTGGGACGAACCCGGTAAGGCAATATAATTTTATACAAAACCCGGAATATGAAGAAAAAAAAGCAATTGGTCTATATTCCGGAAGGGAAGACTGGGATAAAGTTATGAAGGAAGCCTATCATACCTATATGAGGGATAAAGATTATCAAAATGCGCTACGCGTGGCGCAGTCACTCATCTCTGAATACCCGGAACAACCCAGGGTTTATGAAATGGCGGGAGACATCTGTTCAAAAATGAATAGGGCGGAAGATGCGCAATATTACTACGACAAGAGTGAGAAACTTAAATGATTCACCAGGGCCTGTCTATATCCCTGCTCGTGAACACATGGTCCCTTTTTTGAAAATAAGAGTCGCCTTCCTGTTTTTTAAGGATCTGGTTACTTCCGAATAATTTTTGAAGAAAAGATAGGGGGACCAGGAACATATAGAAGCAAATAAAGAGTAGTATATGGTTCATCACCGTGCTTAGGTAAAACGAAAATGCCATCCAAAATTTAGCGATGTATGATGCGGCTTTTACAGATATAAGAGGAATAGCAAGCAAGATGACTACCAGGTAGACCAGCCAGATAAGGTCAAAAATCAAAAAACCGATCAACCCGGCTAGAGCCAGTACGATTATGGTTTCGAAGATTTTTGTTTTTTCCATTAAAAAAGGCTGTAAATAAAGGGTGCCAAAGCTGAACCGTTGGTTAAGAAAATAAGACTCCCCAGGATCACAAAAATTACGATGAGCGGTATCAGCCACCACTTTTTGCGCTCTTTTAGAAACAGAAAAAATTCGCTTATAAATTCCATTTACTTAATAATTAAAAAGTTTTCCAGAACCAAGACATCCATTTCGGTTTTCAGAAAGCATTCCAAGGCATCTTCCGGGCTGTTAACGATGGGTTCATCCTTCACATTAAAACTGGTATTGATAAGAGCCGCGTTTCCTGTTTGCTTTTTATAAGCCTGAATGAGTTTCCAGAATCTCGGGTTCAAATCTTTTTTAACCACCTGTACCCTGGCCGAAAAATCTATATGGGTAATGGCCGGAAGTTTAGACCTTACAACATTTCTTTTTTCCTCCAGACTAAAGGTATCGAATTTTTCTGGCAAGTCATTTATATGGGATGGATTGATTTTGCTGGTAAATAGCATATAGGGAGAAGGCTTTCCTTCTAGAAAATAAGTAGAGTAATCTTCCTGGCAAATGGCAGGAGCAAAGGGCCTGAAGCTTTCCCTGAATTTTATTTTGAGGTTGAGCTTAGACTGCATTTCGGGATCGGTGGCATCTCCCAGGATACTTCTGTTTCCCAGGGCTCTCGGGCCGAATTCAGTTTTCCCGCTAAACCAACCAACCACTTTCTTATCTGCGATAAATTGGGCAGTTACTTCGAATAGATCCGTTTCAGATTCAAAATACTGATATTCGCACTTATATTTTCGCAAGGCTCGTTCTACTTCCAGGTTGGAGTAATTAGGTCCTAAATAGTTATTGAAGGGCTCCTTCATGCCCGAAAAGGTTTTTCCAGACTTTAAAAAATAAGTAACAAGTGCTGCACCAATTGCACCACCGGCATCTCCTGCAGCTGGTTGAATATAAATGTCTTTGAAAAGTTTTTGATTATATATTTTAGAATTTGCGACGCAATTAAGGGCCACCCCTCCAGCTAAGCAAAGGTATTCTTGATGAGTTACCTTCTTAACGTGCTTAACCAATTTGATCAAAATCTCTTCCAGGACGTTTTGTGCGGAAAAGGCCAGGTCTGAGTGTATTTGAGTAAGTTTTTGACCAGGTTCTCTTTTAGAAAATCCGAAAAGTTTTTCCCATTTTTTGTGGTCTACCATTCGCAATCCCACCGGATATTCAAAGTATTCCCTTTGAAGTTTAATGGAACCATCCTCTTTGATATCCACCAGCTTTTCTTTAATAAGATCGATGAATGTTGTAACTCTTTTTGATTCGAGATTGCTGTAAGGAGCGAGCCCCATCATTTTGTATTCACCCTTGTTGACCTCGAAGCCCAGGAAATATGTGAATGAAGAATAAAGCAATCCGATAGAATCTGGAAATTGTAGTTCCCCTAAAACTTGAACTCCTTTTTCCCCAGAGGCGATTCCGAATGAGGTGGTGGTCCATTCACCAACCCCATCTACGCTTAGGAATGCAGAATTTTTAAAAGGAGAGGTGTAAAAGGCGCTTGCAATATGGGATAAATGATGTTCAGGAAAAACGATCTTTATTTTGGAAACACTTTTATCACCTGTTAGTTGTTTTAATCGTTTCCGAATAAATTGTTTTATGAATAACTTTTCTTTAAGCCAGACTGGCATTGCTTTGACAAAGGATCTAAAACCTTTTGGCGCAAAGGCATAATAAGTTTCCAGCAGTCTTTCAAATTTTAAAAATGGCTTATCATAAAAGGCAATGAAATCTATGTCCTTTAAGTCAAGGCCTGCTTCGTTTAAGCAGAATTTAATGGCCTTCACAGGAAAAGCAGCATCATTTTTTATTCGGCTAAAGCGCTCTTCCTGGGCCGCAAATAAGACTTCACCATTAGAAATGATCGCAGCTGCAGAGTCGTGGTAATATGCAGAAATGCCCAGTACTTTCATTTAAGTTGGTTAGGAACTATAAAATAGTTTTATAATGATAGTTCAAATATGGGAAATATAAAAAGAGGCTGTTAATCAAACAGCCTCTTATCAATAATCGATTTTAAACTAATTCAAATCATTCTAAAATAATATCAGATCCTATTGGTATCCAGGGTTCTGGTACGCTGCTTTTTCTTCTTCAGTCATATCCAGGTCATCTATCTGGCCCCTCGGAATTGGTCTCAGGTAATGATAAGGTTCAATAGTCCTGGTTGTGACCGTTGGACTGTGATCTGTTGCATCATTACCACCAATTAAGTAAGAACCAGCGAATTCTTCCCATTTCTGGGTACGTACCAGGTCATACCAGCGATAACCTTCCCCGAAGTATTCTCGTGAGCGCTCCTGCAGGATATAATCGATATCTATTACGGTAGGAGTAGCGGCTATCATTGCTGCACTGTTGTCTTCTACACGCACTTCCTGCTCGCCATTATCGTAACACCATTTTCCGGCACGTGCCCTAATCACGTTGATTAGATCATATGCTGAATAAGATCCAGAAGCACCTTTAACGGCCGCTTCAGCAGCTACAAAATAGAATTCTGAAAATTTAGCTATCGGGAATGGCCTTGTTAGAGCACCGTTAGGAGAGCCCAGACCACCCGCATTATCGGTTCGGTAGGTACCTAACTTCCATAAACCTGGGTAGAATCTCCTGTTGATCTCATCTGGATTAATAACATAATCTGATCTACCCGGAAGTTCACCACCTCCAATATTTCCACCGTTCACATAAACGACCGCGTCATTATGTTCATCAAGGAATGAAACCACCGCGTCACCAGGTGCAATTTCCAATCCGTTAGCTGCGGTAAGAGTTGGGGTTGTATCACCGCCTTTATCCCAGTTTCCTCTATAACTGGTTACGAATGTTGCATCATATCTCGAGTCTAATTCTTTTTCATCAAAAGTCTCGGTTAGTACACCAATTGGTGGAGCCATACGAGTCCATGGTCTTCCATAACTCTGTGCAGCCTCACGCTGTACTGCAGCTACTCCATCAACACTAATTGTGGTATAGTTAGGTGTTACCATCCAAACTGCTGTGTTGGCACCGTTATCTGTACCACTCCATCCCAGGTCTGCTCCGTTGTATAACTGGCTTTCCTCAGTACGATCGGCGTATAAAAGCATTTCTTCGTGACGATCGTTAGTAGCAACATGTACATCATAAAAACAATCCAGTAATCTGTAAGGCCCAGGATTCTCAATTCCTTCTATTGCCACGTCATAGGCTTGCTGGAAATAATACTGATAATCGTTTCCGGCAGGATCGGTTCGAGGAGCCTCCGGATAGGTAGGGATGTTATTAGGATTTTCCAGCCACCATGCGTAGGTTAAATAGGCTTTTGCCAACATTAACCTGGCTACATTCTTGGTGACAGCTCCTGTTACTCGAGGATTCTCAGGAAGATCTTCCACCGCTCTTTCCAAATCGGGAATAATTGCTTTTGTATATACTTCAGGAACCGTATTACGTACCGAAGTTCTTGCAGCAGAGCTGTTAAATGCCAATTCTCCTGAACCTAAATCCAAGGGTACTCCACCGTAGGTTTGCACCAGTAAGAAATAATTAAATGCTCTAAAGAACCTGGCTTCAGCAACTAGTGAATTATCAACTCCTACTGCCTCTGCATTTTCTATAATTCCGTTTGCAGTGTTGATGGCAGGGAAAGCATTCCCCCAAACAACACCCACTGCGAATCCACTTTCTGAACTTAAATTTCCCTGGCCAGCAAGATCGAAATCATAGAAGTTGTTATCAGCACTCTGTGCTGCCACATATTCATCTGTACCAGTCTCTGTTAGGTTCAGGTAATAAGCAAACCCAAAGAGATTTCTCATATTCTGATACAAATAAGTTAGCCCTCCTTGCACCCCAAGTTCAGTGGTGAAAAATTCCGGAGTAAACACACCCCTTGGTTCTTCCTGTAAAATATCCTCTGAACATGATTTCAAACCAAATAGCCCGATCATGGAAAATATGGCTATTGGTATAATTTTTAATTTATTGTTTTTCATAATCATTTTTTAGAATGAAACGTTTAATCCAATCAAATAATTTCTTGTTGACGGAACGTTGGTTCCTATAGTTGGTATACCTCTAGAAACATTAGTAGTGTTAACGGCAGTATTTTGACGGTTTCCAGCTCCATCCACTCCAGAGTTGGTGATTTCTGGATCCAGACCAGATTCATCATGGAAGGGAGAGAAGAAAACAAACGGATTCTGTGCCGATGCATATACCCGTAGCCTATCTATACCTATATTCTCGGTTAGGTCTCTGTCCAAATTGTATCCTAGAGTTAAAGAACGAATTTTTAAATAGGAAGCATCAAAATAACCTAAAGTACTTGCGTATTTTTGATTATCCCCACTCTGGATACCTCCCGGAGCTGGATACCTGGCACCAGTGTTTTCTGGTGTCCAGTAATCAACGTCAACGTTATTTTGTCTTCCGGTTAAAAGGTTTAGGTAACCGCTAGACGAGTACAGGGTACTTACCAGGGTACCACCTTTCTGAAAGGTTCCAACCACGTTAAGATCAATATTTTTATAACCTAAACGGGTATTGAAACCACCCTGGAAATCGGGGGTAGGATCGATTATAATTCTATCCTCGGCGCCAATGGCTCTAACCGGGGAACCATCTTCGTTGTACTCACCGGTATACCTAACTCTAATCATACCTGGCCCACTTGCTCCAGGTTCGAATTGTTGTAAATATTCAAAACCTTCATCAGTTTCATTCCAAAGACCCAGGCGTTCGTAATCAAAAATCACGTTGATAGGTGAACCAACGAACCAAAGGTTTCCTTCGTCTCTTAATTGCTCAGATGCCAAAGAAGTAATTTCGTTTTGGTTACTGTAAAGGTTAAGACCTGCACTCCAGTAGAAGCCATCCGGATTATCTATAATGATACCGTCAAGCGTTAGTTCAAAACCTTTGTTCTCTGTAGCACCAATATTACTTGTTACATTACCTACCCCAGATGTGGAAGGCAGCCCAAGAGTGTAAAGAATGTCATTCGTCTCTGTAATATAGTATTCAAAAGTACCAGATAAGCGATTACCGAATAAACCGAAGTCAAGACCAAAGTTGTAGGTTTCTGAAAACTCCCATCCAAGGTTTGGATTAGGTAACTGGTTAACAAAATATCCCGTGGCGAAAGTACTGCCAAAGTTATAGTTTACGGTACCAAGTCTACCTTGTACGGAATAAGGAGCGATCGCCTGGTTAGATGTTTCACCGTAACCAGCACGGAATTTCAACAGGTTTATTGCATCTACATCTTCCATAAATGCTTCATTAGCGACATTCCAACCTACAGAAACCGCTGGGTAAGTCACCCATTTTTCGCCAGGCGCCAGTCTGGATGAACCATCGGCACGCAATGTAGCGGTCAGCAGATAGCGATTATCGTATTGGTACAAAATTCTACCCATATAAGATAATAAACCTGTGGCAGAATAACCAGTGCCATAACCCGTAATATCCTCTAAAAGAGCTGAATCAAGGTTGTACCATAAAGACGCCTCGTCTGGAATATTTTGAGCTGATAACCCAACATTATCAAACTCGGTATGCTGAGCTGAAAATAGTCCTACAAAATTAACTTTATGTTTTTCAGCGAAAGTTCGATCAAACAATAATTGGTTTTCAACTACATAATCCCTGGTTATAGAGCTGTTATAGCTGGCTGAAGATGGGTTGCTTTCATTGTAGTTGAAAACACCCTGTCCTGTAAAGTTTCCATCTCTGCTGGTTCGGAAGTTCAAACCTAGGTTCATTCGATATTTCAGTCCTTCAACCCATGGTATTTTCACCTCCCCATATATATTGTTATAGGAACCGAAATCCAGTTGCTGGTTCTTTCTTCCATCTCCTATGTTTTCAATTTCATTTCTGGTAGGGATCCAAAGGTTGTCTGCCTGTGTCTGAAGTCTAACCGACTCCAGGTAATTGCCATTTTCATCAAAAGGGCTCAATAGAGGAGAGGCGGTTAAAACACCACCAATTCCCACAATACTACTGGCTTTGTTGAAGTTAGTAACCGAATTTAAACCAAAACGGAATAAGGAACCAACCTCCTGATCGATTTGAGCACGTAAAGAATATCTTTCAAAAGTATCTTCCGGTACTACTGAGGTTTCTTTAAAATATCCAAGTCCCATATTGTAGGAACCTTTTTCAGAACCACCCTGTACACTAAAGTCATGTGAAGTTTGAAGTCCAGGGCCATACAAAAGATCCTGCCAGTCGGTGTCATTAGATAGAGCTTCATCACCTCCTAAACCATAAATGGGAGTTCCTCCCTGGTTTGGATGTGCAGCAACATCAGCACGCAATTGAATTAACTGAGCTGCATTCATTAAAGGATACTTGGCAAAAACTTCTTTAACAGCATAATAGGTGTTATAAGAAAATGTTGCTTTTTGTCCCTCTCTACCTGTTTTGGTAGTTATAAGAATTACACCATTGGCTCCTCTGGAACCGTAAATGGCCGTTGCCGATGCATCTTTTAAAATGTCAACACTTTCAATATCGTTTGGACTGATATCACTTAAACCACCGGAAAACGGTATACCATTAAGTACAACCAAAGGATCGTTATTACCTGATAGAGATCGTGTACCACGAATACGCACCTGCGGCGCAGCACCAGGTCTTGTACTGTTGGTTGAAATATTTACCCCGGCTGCTCGTCCTATAAGGGCTTCCTGGAAGTTTGCAGTTTTAACTTCATTTAGGTCCTCTCCATCAACTGAAACGACAGAACCGGTTACCGCTTCCCTGTTTTGAGTACCATAACCAATCACCACTACCTCGTCCAGAGCCTGGGCGTCTTCATTCATTACTATATCGATTTCGCTCCGGCCATTTACCTGGATTTCCTGGCTCTCATAACCCATAAAGCTGAAAACGAGTGTAGCATCTGCAGGAACATTGTTCAAGCTGTACTCTCCATCAAAATTTGTTGTTGTTCCATTTGAAGTTCCCTCGACTATAACGGTCACACCGGGTAAAGGTCCATTTGTGTCAGAGACAACCCCAGAAACTGTAGTTTCATTCTGTGCATTTGCAACAAAACCACTAAAAATCGATAGAAGAAGCATCAAATTTCTCCACTGTAATTTTAGTGTTGTAGTTTGTTTCATATTAAAGTGAATTAGTTAGTTAATAATTAAAACTTGGTCTAATTACAGATTAATTAAAAAAAGCTCTAATAATTTTTTGATATGATAAATATAAATAAAATTAGATATGGCGCAATCGGTTGCGTAAGAAATATTAATTTTTTTTTAAATTTAACATAATTCAATATTGCTAAACCATTATTCCTTAGTCTTTTGTGAAATTTATTTTTTTACGAATACGATTGATTAAACTTTTTTCTATTTTTAAGCTTTTCTAACCATTTATTAAACCTAAAATTTTATGAAAAATTTGTTTGCGAAGATGGCTGTATTCTCAATGGCCGTCTCTTTGATTGCATGCAAGAACGATCAGAAAAGTGAGACAGCAGAAGAAGAAATCAATAATAGGGATACCAGCAATGAAATTGTCCAGGTAGATGCTCAACCGCTGGTTACCGATGATTATACTGCCGATCCTTCTGCTCATGTTTTTAACGGAAAAATATATATCTACCCAAGTCATGACTACGATTCGGGAATACCTGAAGATGATCTTGGAAGTCATTTTAATATGAAAGATTACCATGTTTATTCCATGGATAGTGTAGGAGGCGAGGTAAAAGATCATGGGGTAGCGCTGGATGTTGAGGATGTAGCCTGGGCTGAGCGCCAGATGTGGGCACCCGATGCAGCTGAAAAAGACGGGAAATATTATTTATACTTTCCTGCTAAGGATAAAGAAGACGTTTTTAGAATAGGAGTGGCAGTAGGAGATAATCCGGCCGGGCCATTTGAAGCTATGCCGGAACCTATAGAAAATACCTTCAGTATAGATCCTGCTGTTTTTAAGGATTCAGATAATGAATATTACCTGTATTTTGGCGGAATCTGGGGTGGACAATTACAGCGCTGGCAGGATGGAGAATATCGGGAAGAAGATATCTATCCAGCCGATTCTTCCGCAGCCCTTCGGCCAAAAGTCGCTAAATTGAGTGGAGATATGACCAGTCTGGCCGAAGCGCCAAGAGACATTAAAATTCTTGATGAAAGCGGTGAGGACCTTACCGTAGGAGATAACGACCGCAGATTTTTTGAAGCTGCATGGGTACATAAAATGAATGGCAAATATTATCTCTCTTATTCCACCGGTGATACTCATAATATTGTATACGCTACTGGTGATAGCCCCTATGGGCCATTCACCTATCAGGGGGTGATCCTTGAACCAGTTCTTGGCTGGACCAATCATCATTCTATAGTTGAGTTCAAGGGGCAATGGTATTTATTTTTCCATGATAGCTCTCTTTCTAAAGGAAAAACCTACCTACGCAGTATAAAAATGGCTCCTCTCCAGTTCAACGAGGATGGCAGCATCAAAACAATGAATGCCATGGTTGAACAAGATAGTATCCAATAATGAGATACTATCTAGGTCTAATTTTCCTTTTTGTATTCAGTATTGAAGGAATATGCCAGATTAGTCTGCCAAAACTGGTAGGCGATGGGATGGTTCTTCAGCGTGATGCTGAAGTTCAAATATGGGGTTGGGCTTCTGCCGGCGAAACAGTTAAAATTTCCTTCCAGGGCCACAATAAGGAAACAGTGGCTAATCAGGATGGTGAATGGAGTTTCCGTTTTGAGGATTTAAAGCAGGGTGGGCCCTTTACCATGAATTTGGATGGAACGAATTCGATCGTGCTAAACGATATTTATATTGGTGATGTATGGCTTTGCTCGGGACAATCTAATATGGAAACGACCATGTCCCGGGTGTCACCCTTGTATCAGGATGAAATAGACTCGGCCGATAATCCTGAAATACGCTATTTCGAAGTTCCCAAGGAATATGATCTTTCGGGTAAAAGAACCCGTCTTTCTGGAGGTATGTGGAAACCGGTAAATCGGGAAAATATCGAAGAATTTTCTGCGGTTTCTTATTTCTTCGGAAAGCAGATTCATGAAAGATATGATGTTCCCGTAGGTCTTATTAATTCAGCTTTGGGCGGTTCTCCCGTTCAGGCCTGGCTTAGTGAAGAGGCGCTTCAAAAATATCCGGAGCATCTGGCAGAGGTTCAGCGGTTAAGTCCCGAAGGAGTGGTAGACAGCCTTGAAAACCTGGACCAGGAAAGGATCAGGTCCTGGTATGCCGATGTGAATTTCCGGGATCTCGGAATTAAAAATAGTTGGAAGTCTGAAGCATTCGACGATTCCGATTGGAAAACCATGGAGGTTCCTTCGTTCTGGACCGAATCTGATCTGGGTGAAACCAATGGAATTGTATGGTTTAGAAAAAGTTTCGAGTTGGATAAGAATGCTACAAACCAGGCGGCACGATTACTTTTAGGAAATATCGTTGACGCAGATTCAGTTTTTGTGAATGGTGAGTTCGTTGGAAATACCACCTATAAATACCCACCGCGTCGATATACCATTCCCGAAGGAGTTCTGAAAGTTGGAAAGAATACCATTAGTATTAAAATTTTAAATGAAAGAGGTCCCGGTGGCTTTATAACCGATAAACCCTACCAGCTTGTATGGAATGGCTCTACTATAGACCTTAAAGGATCCTGGAAATATAAATTAGGAGCAGGGGCTGAATCTCTTCAACCGCAAACCTTTTACAGGTGGAAGCCGGAAGGACTCTATAATGCGATGGTAAACCCTCTGCTTAATTACTCAATTAAAGGGGTTATCTGGTACCAGGGAGAGTCGAATACCGGGGAACCGGAGAAGTATAAGGCCATGTTCAGCGATATGATAACCGACTGGCGTGAGAAATGGGATCAGGAACCTGAAAATTTTCCATTTTTGTTCGTTCAGCTGGCCAACTTCATGGAAGCTCATGAAGGACCTACCGATAGTAACTGGGCCCGGTTGAGGGAAGCTCAAATGCAAAGTCTTGACGTTCCCGCTACGGGAATGGCCGTTGCCATTGATATAGGTGAGTGGAATGATATTCACCCATTAAATAAGAAAGATGTAGGTAAACGCCTGGCTCAGGCTGCCTATAAGGTTGCTTACGATGAAAATGTGGTTGCGGGCGGACCTATAATGGAATCCTATGAAATAAAAGGAGACTCCATCATTATTTCTTTTAAAAATGTGGGGGCAGGCCTGGAGATCAGGAATGGAAATGAACTTGAGGAATTTGCAATCGCCGGAGCAGATAAAAATTTCGTGTGGGCAAATGCCAGGATCGTTGGGAATAAGGTGGTTGTTCACAGTCCGGCAGTCAAAAATCCCGTGGCTGTGCGATATGCCTGGGCCGATAATCCCGATGAAGCTAATTTGTACAATAAGGAAGGATTTCCAGCTTCTCCTTTCAGAACCGATGACTGGTAAAGTAAAATAAAGAATTCTATTAAATAGGTTAAACTGTGTTTAAGGAACCTTCTGCCGTTTTGGTGGAAGGTTTTTTATTTAATAATGAAACAATTGTTAATATAATGGTTGATAAGTAGTTGGAGGCAGCCTTTATTACTCTGTTGATATTGAGTAACTTGCAAGTGCCCTGATAATCCTTGCTTACCTATTAATGCTGGTTGTTATTAACCCCCGGCAGCCCCAAAACTGTCGTAAAACCAAGCTTTATGAGAACTTCTGTTGCCCCAGCCAGAAGCTTTGAAAGAGATTTCAAATTTGCTGTTATGCAGTTTTTTCTGAAACTTCTTTTCATTGCAGGAATTGCGTTTCTTGTGTATAAAATAACCTCTAAAACCTATGTGCTCCCTCCCGAAGTGCAACCAAAAGTAAACATACTTCAGGTGGTGGACTCGGCACCACCCATCCCCTTTTAAAATCCTGAATTAGATTTTAAGCGGCTCTTGGCAGAACAGTTTCTTTGGATTTATTTTCGGGATTTAAGGAAAGCTTTTTCTCCTGTCCCAGGTAATAATAGACCACGAAGAACATGAAATACATGATCATGGATTTCTGCCTGATGATGATTCCAAGATTCGACATAATAAAGGTCATCGCAAAAGATGAAATCAGGAATAAGGCAAGGCTTGATTTTACATGTACCGGCGACGATTTCAGGAATTTCAGGAATTTCAGTCTGAAGATCTTTCCGAAGATTAGCAGGTAGATGAGATTCTCTATTGATACGATAATCCCAAATAATCCAGGAGCATCAAAAAATAGGGGTCTGAACCAGAAGGTAAAGAATTTCTCCGGCAAACTGTACTCGGCCATCGCTACTCCGGAACCGGATTCCGAAAGACTTTCCGCCCTGTTTTCAGAAAAACTAAGAAAATCCCCGATCAGGTTAGAAGAGTCCTGAAGGTTTACCACTTTCAGAATAGGTTCATGGAAGAGCAATAAGGCTACGGCGGCAGAAGCAATGATCACCGCTTTCTTTTTCCAGTCCAGGCTATGCCTGCAAAGCATGATTCCGGCTACCGATCCCATCAGGATTAACAACAGCATATGAGGTCGTATCGCGAAAACCAGCAAACTACCAGTTATTAGTGCCACAAGCCGCTTTTTGGGTTGCTTCAGCGCATATGCGAACAACATCAGCCCAAGGAATATAGGAGCGCCTTTTCCCAGGGAGGCTGTCCAGAAGTGCATGTTCGGAAGGAACAGGATCAGCAACAGAAAATCGATCTTTTTGAAGATCTTAATTCTAAGTGAAATATTCTCTTTGAAAAACAGATAGGCGTAAACAAAGCCCATAAATCCTACCCAGGCGAAAAGCAGCATCATCATTTCGTAAGAGAATCCCAGGAATTTGATAAAAGGATAGGATAGAAAATCGATGAAATGAGTCTCGGTCTGGAAAAAATGGAACCAGGATTTTTCGGTCGAATTCACCAACCCGAAGTATCTTTTGGAATCTGACGGATTAAAAAGGGCATACGCATAATACAACCCAAGAAATCCAAGGTGGTATAGAGAAAGGATGTTCATAAGCTTCGTAGAGAAGAACTCATGCTTTTTCTCGAGTTTCTGAAATATATACTGATTCAGAATATATAGAAACGGAAGCAGGCATAAGGCTTCCAGGATGCTTACTATTTCAAATTCGGGGCTTGTCCAGTTCATCGCCTTCCTAAATGCAATTTCCTTTCCTATTTATGACGAACTATGTTCTAAGTTCTGAAAACAGCCATATTCAGAGGATTGAAGCGCTAAAAGTCTTCTTTCCTGAGGAGGTTGATTTTGTGGATTAAAGGCTGGAAAGTGTGGAATTATTTCATGATTGGGCAGGTGGTTTTCAAGCTTTAACATTTATAGTCCCAAATGCTAAGATGGCGTGAAATAACAGGCGATTAACACTTAAGGCCTAGGTGTTTTTCTATATTGAGATTAAACCAATAAAACAGTAGTTATGAAGATCAAAAACAGATTATTATCAGTATTTGTAATCGTATTCCTGTTTTCAGGTATGAGTGTAACGGCTCAGAATGATGAAGACTGGGGTGATAACGATCAAAACAAACGAGCCGAACTTATTGAAGATGCCAAGGAATCCCGAAGCGTTTTCAAACAAAAGAATGATGAATTAGAAGATTTATTTCAATCGTCTTATGGCTACGCAATTTTTCCGAATGTAGGCTCCGGGGCTTATATTCTTGGAGGAGCGGCTGGAAACGGAGTGGTATATGAACAGGGAGAACTTGTTGGATTTGCCGAACTCAGGCAAATAGACATCGGTCTTCAGGTTGGAGGACAGGCCTATCGCCAGGTTATTTTCTTTAAGAATAAAGCCGCCCTTGACGAATTTAAAAGTGGAGACTATGAAATTGGCGGAAATATTTCTGCAGTGGTTATCGAACAGGGTGAAGCCAGAAGTATCAGGTTTCAGGATGGAATTGCCGTGGCAACCATGCCTAAAGCCGGTGCAATGGTGGAACTTTCAGTAGGTGGACAGAAATTCGAGTATGCCGACGATTGGAAAAATAAATAATCAGTAAATTAAATTACGAATTCAGAAAGCCGACTTCGGTCGGCTTTTTTTAATGTATAAAGCCAATGAAACTGAAGGCAATATTTTTTGATGTGAACGAAACCCTGCTGAACCTTGAAAAACTCAAGAAAAGTGTGGATTCGATTTTGGATACGGAAGGAGCTTCTGAAGTATGGTTTTCAAGCCTTCTGCACTACTCGCTGGTAGAGAGCATTCGCGGCGAATACCATGATTTTACTGAAATAGCCGCCGCAGTTCTACGGATGCAGGCAGCAAGACTTTCAAAAGACCTTTCAGAAGATCAAATAAAAGATGCCTTATCTGTGGTAAGGAAGTTGGATCCATATCCTGATGTAATTCCGGCCCTGAAAGAATTGAAAAAGGAAATAAAACTGGTTGCATTCAGCAATGGAAAACCCGAGGTGCTTCAGGAGCAGCTTGAAAATGCCGAAATTGCCAATTTTTTCGACCAGGTTTTCAGCGTGGAATCCTGTAAGCTTTACAAGCCACATCCGGAATCCTACCAACTTGTGTTGAAGAAACTGGATCTGTCTCCCGGTGAAGCTATGATGGTCGCTGCACATGGCTGGGATATAGCTGGAGCACAAACGGCTGGCCTAAAAACAGCTTTCGTTAACAGGCCGGGCAAGAGCCCTTTTCCGCTGGCGCCGGAACCAGATCATCAGCTGGACAACCTGGTTGAATTAATTCAGATACTAAAACCCCGGTCTTAAAATTCAAAATTAAAGCTGAAATTCAATCGACCTCCTTCATCTCCAACATAATATCCAAGGTTTCCTGTAAAGGCCCTGAAAAGGTTTAAGAATACCGACCCTCCATAGTTGCTATGCCACTGGCTGGAATTATCGTCTTCTGTCCAGACCCTACCATAATCGAACCCGGCGCTAAATCCTACTGCTAGCGGAATGAAATTGGTCTTGAACCTGGCCGCTGCCGATCGTACATCGATATTCTGGAAAAAGGCATATTTGCCGTTAAAACGTTCGTTTCTATAGGCCCTAAGGCTATTCTGATCACCACCTCCCAGGGTTGCGGCATGGTAAAACTCGTAATTATCGCCAAGGATCGCCGTACCACCAATCTTTGTCGCGATCATCGCCAGTCCACTTGAATGTAGTGGGTAATTAAAACTTGCTATTGGATTTATGTATACAAATTCGTTATCTCCATCATCGATATTGGTTTTGTAGCCTGTGGTAAGGTCGAATTCCATTCCCATACTTGGGAAGGCCCTGTTGTCTTTATTATAGTAATTGTAATTCACCTCTCCACCGGCATAAACCTGGCTGTCGTAGATATCATTTTCAGGATCAAAGGTTTCGCTAATGAACCGGCCTTCATCATAGGCCACGTTCATAGATTCGATAATTGGCCGGAAATTGAAATGAACTCTTTCATTCTTGCGATAGATCAGGGACGGACTAAACCTGATCTGCTTAATTCGCACCCTGTTATAATCCTTGCTTACATCATCTCTATCGTATTCGGTTTCATTTCCTATTCCGAAAAAGTTGATTACATAATTCGGGCTGGAATAATAAGCATCAAGTCCCAGGTTCCAGTTGTAAACGATATGAGCAAATTCGCCTGAATAGCTCACATCATACCCCTGGGTGGCGAAAAAATAGTTTGCCGTCACGTTGTGCTGTGAACTGAATGGGTTCCTAATAAGTCCTTTTTTGGTAAAAGTATTGCTTAATCCCAGGCTAAAACCCTGGTCTGAGTTGTAATCGGCGCTAGGGATAGCGGTATATTGCCTGATCTTCTTTTTGTATGGGTCGTAGGTGTTAATATCATACGAATCAACAAGCATTTTTCTCGTTCCAGGGTTCTTAATGGTGTTCTCCTTACTTTTAAAATCGTAAACTTTCGCTTTCTTTTTATTCTGAAAGTCATAAACATCGTGTTCTTCGCCTCCAAGGACTTTAAGCGGTAGAAGATGGTCGCCTTCACCCTCGATGATGAATTCGTCATCTCCGTCTAATCCGTAAACCCATACTTCCCGGGTCATATCGGAATCATAACTTCTTTCTGCCACAACTTTGCCATCTTCATTCTGAAGCGTGATGGTGGTGATTCCGTCACGCTTCCGGGTTATGGTAAACTTGTCATCGTCTTCGGTTCCTGTGAACATATCGAACTCTGCCAGATGCTTGTAATAATCCCTTGCAATTCTTTCAAGGTTAGCACGCCGGGCCCTTAAATCGCTTTTTATTTCATCGACATAGGGATCGTTGGCAAGGCCTTCCGGCAAAACGGCAAAGGCTTCTTCGATCACTTCGTCGGTTATATTCTCCTGGATATAGTTAGACTGCTCTTTCCATTCGTCCCAACCTGAATTCCTGATAAAGGCTATATCAATAGGATAAGCAGCAAGGTTAAACCATTTAGGTCTTTCTATCATATCATCGTAATCTTCCATAGACCTGAACGAAGGAAAACCTACTTTCAATAGCGAAACAGCAAGCCCATCGAATTTTGGAAAAACCTGGTCTCTGTCTTTGGCAATGGGAACATATTTTTTTCTTCCGTTTTCCTCTTCAAATTCGGCCCATTCGTACTGGCCTTCATGCCTGTCCCAGTCGCCCATTAACATATCTAGAAGGCGAACCCTGATAAACATTTCTTCATCTACATAACCCTCTTTATCTTCTTTCATTTCTTCAAAAAGATCTGCAGAATTTAAAATATCGTCGGCATTATCGTAGAATTCTGTGTTCTCATCTCCAATATGATATTCCCACATATAAAGTTCATCACCATATTCCTGGTTAAAGATTCCAAGTGCTTCCTGTTTTGGAACATAGTAAAGATTGGATTGCGGGTGGTAAATATTCAACTCATCCATCAAATAACTGGCCGGGAAGGTTCCATAAGGGAAAGCCGTAGTATAAAAATCCTGAACATAACGTTCGGCTACCGTATTGTCCAGTAACTCTTCGATATAATGTGTTGGTACTACAGAGCTTTGAATAAATCTAAGCGCACTTTTCTTCAATGCACGCATGGTATATTCATGTTCCTCATCATCGATAAATCCTAGAGATCTTGATTGATGTCCTCCACCGGCGCCCATCACCTCCAGGTTTCCGGGAATAGTATCCAGGTAGAGTACGGGAAATTCAAATTTTCTGCTGTAGAGCGGACGATAATGTTCGCCCCAGATTGCCTCGTAAAGCCAGTCTTTATCGGTCTCTTCTTCGGTGTAAACCGAGGTGGTAAAGCTTGGTCCTATTTTTTCTTCAGGCCAGGAAACTTCAGCAAGAGTTGGTTTCTCCCTTGCGATCTGCTTGGTCATTATTTTTTTTGTGCCGGAAGCGCTGGTTTCGAAATATTCAACGTTCGAGCTTCCATCTTTATAAATGTTCAGTTTTACATATCCAGGTTTATAAGATGCAAAATGCCCTTCGTCCAGTTCTGGCCTTGCTTTTTCAGGCTTCTCGGTCACCCCGCTGATCACCTGTTCGATCCCATCATCTTGTATATATTGCTGATTGCGATCGTGGCCGGAAAGAAAAATCACGTCCTGATACTGGCTTGCATTGGTTTCCAGGGTTCCCATTAATTCATCCAATTGCGGATTGCGGGTAGTTTGAGTGCCGGCACCTACGATCTTTTCAAAAAAACCGAGTTTAGTTTGGGTGAGTACCGGATGGTGCACCGCTACCAGAATGGTTTTTTTCTGATTATCCTCCAACTCATCTGCGAATTCTTCTACGAACTGGGCTCTGGTCTTGATCTCGCATTTCGTATTCATCAGGGGGTGATCGTCCCAGTCTTCGATATACCACTGCGAATCGATCATTATCAGCTGGACTCCTTCGGCAATTTCCTCGCTCTCTATAGGGCAGCCGTCGCTTGGCCAGAATTCTGAATTACTGTTATCCTGAAGAAATGATTCAAGATCGTCTATATTGTCTGGCGCGTCGAATTGCCATTCATTTACTCCAGGGGTGAAAATGAGCTGACCTTTAAAATCTATTAGGGGATCCAGGAAATGCTCCTGAAGCTGTTTTTTCATGGCCTCTCTGCCGGAATCTTTATCCGGGTAACCGCCCTCCGGAACTATGTTTCCTATAACCACCAGACTTGAAGAATCTTCTTTCTTTGAAGCTTCCACAATGCTTCGGAAAATTTGAAGATTCGTTTCATTGGTGCGCAAACCAGTATTGCTGGTTATATAAACAGAATGTACGGCCTCTTTGGTATTGGCCGAATCCTGTGCCTGTAGCGAAACGCTAAAAAGTAGTAGAAATAAGTTTAAATGGAGAGGTTTCGCATAAGTAAAGAACGATTGCAGTAGTCGTATTGTTCTGCTCATATATGATCAGATTGTTTGATTGAGGTTAGGTGCATTAGTTGTCAAAAAAATTTATTATTCTTAGGATGGCATAGGTCTTTATAATATTTTAACACGCAAGCCTAAAAATTTTACTAATAAAATTATGGGTAATTCACGACTGGAATTCCAATATTTGCAGGCTTAATTTAATTATTTCAAAATAAATCGAAGCTTCTTTTGAATAGGATACTTTCCATATTGTTCATTCTGTTTGTATCACTATTCCATGGACAGGAATTACCGCCGGTAGTAAATTTTGGACCGAACGATTATTCGGCAGGTAACCAGAACTGGGCGATCACCCAGGCTGAGGGTAATCTGTTTTTTGCGAATAGTACGGGTTTGTTAGAATATAATGGAGAAGACTGGAAATTATACCCGGTACCTAATCGTACCATCGTAAGATCGGCCAAGGCTGTAAACGAGCGGGTTTATACCGGTGCCTATATGGAGGCTGGTTACTGGGAAAGAAATGAATTCGGAGAACTGGTGTACACGAGTTTAAATTCCAAATTTCCGCAGCCTTTAATCGATGGAGAGCAATTCTGGGAAATCGAGATTTTAGATGAACTGGTGGTTTTCAGAAGTTTTAATGGAATATATTTCTATGATCCAGGCACCGATGCCATAAGTGTAATGGATAATCCGCCGCAAAAGATTTATACGGGATTATTTAAATTAAATGGAGAGCTTTATTTTCAGCAGTCTGAGGCCGGATTATTCAGAATACGTAATGGAGAGCAGCTGAATGTGATCCCCTATTCAAAGATTGGAGACCGGGCCATTCTTCATATTTATAAGAACGAAGAAAACCTGAGCCTGGTTACCGGAACTTCCGAATTCTATACCTGGAATGGAAACGAGCTGCAGCAACAATTCAGGGAGCTTAATCAGGAAATCGGGAATCCGAATATTCTGAGCGCGCTTAGCCTTGACAATGGAAATGTTATTCTTGGTACCGTTGGAAGCGGGATCCTGCAAATCAGCTCGGATGGGGAATTGCTGAATTCCTTTAACCAGGGGAATATTCTAATGAATAATACCATATTGGAACTATTCCAGGATTCTTTGGGAAATATCTGGGCGGGATTGGATTACGGGATAGGAATGGTAGACCTGGATTCAGGTTTTAAATCTTTCCAGGATAACAGGGGAGAGATTGGGTCGGTTTATGCTTCGCTGGAGAGTGAGGGCAGGCTTTACCTGGGAACCAACCAGGGCCTTTATGTCAGGGAAAAAGGTTCAGAACATTTTGAGCTTATAGAGGAAACTAAGGGACAGGTCTGGTTTGTAGATGAAATTAACGGAAGAATCTTTTGTGGACATAATCAGGGTACTTTTATTATTGATGGTGAGAATGCTGAAAAGATCGTGGACCGGCTGGGCACCTGGATCGTGAAGCCATATTCGGAAGACATACTCATTCAGGGTCACTATAACGGGCTTAGTTTCCTGAGGATCGAAAATGACGGAATAGAGGTCTTACCCATGCTCGAAAATTTTCCGCATTCTTCCAAGTTTATCGAAATTGATGAATCTAAAAATGTCTGGGTTAGCAATGAGCATAAGGGCATTTTTAAGATGAAACTTGGGGATTCGTTACGCCTATCAGATATTCAGAATTATCAGGTTGGATCCGAATCTGGGATTAACTCCAGTATCTTTCGGTACGATGAAAGTTTGTATTACAGTACCACTGAGCATATTTACGAATATATCGAGGAACAAGATGAATTTAGTAGGGATAACAGGTTAGATTCTATTACAGGGGGAATTAACCGCATTTCCGGAAAAATGATCAGGTCCAGTGAAGGCCCTCAACTATGGGGTTTTTCTCAGGAGGGTATTTTTTATATCCAACCCGCAGTATTGAATCGGGATTATAAGTTGGACTTTATTTATCTCGACCAGGATTACAGGAATATAGCCATAGGCTACGAAAATCTTACCGCTCTTAACGAGGATGAATATCTGCTTGGTGTGGCAAATGGTTATATCAGGTTCGATTTCCCGGTTAAGCAGGATATTTTGTCCAATATTCGTATTGATCGTGTTAAGGCGAATATGAGAGATTCCATTCCTGAACCAGTTTCCCTTCAAAATTCCGGATTATTTGAATATGAGCGAAATAATATAGGTTTTAGTTACAGCGTACCGGTTCACCAGAAGTATATGGGCGCTTTATATAGCTACAGGTTGCTGGGGTTCAGTTCCGGCTGGAGTCCCTGGACGAAAGATCCCCATACCGGTTTTAAGAATTTAAACGCGGGTGGCTATACTTTCGAGGTAAAAGCGAAAGTTGGAGATAGGGTAACAGAGCCAGTTAAGTATGAATTCAAAATCAAAAGGCCGTATTATCTTAGTAATTTAGCTCTTGTCCTGTATGGTTTGGGGCTGTTACTCCTATTGCTCGGAATTCATTTTCTGTACAGAAGACACCACAGGAAAGTGATCGCTGAAAATGAACGGGTATTAAAAATGAAGAACCTGGAGGCTGAAAAAGAGATCATCAGGCTTCAGAATGAAAAACTGGAGCAAGACATGGCTAATAAAAACCGGGAACTGGCGGTTTCTACCATGAGCCTAATCAAAAAGAATGAATTTTTATCCAGTATCAAGGAAAAGCTGAAAAAGAGCGGGGAAGAGACTAAAGTAAAATCGGTTATTCAAACCATAGACCGGGATATTAATGAGGAAGACAACTGGAAATTCTTTAAAAAGGCGTTCAACAATGCCGATAAGGATTTCTTCAAAAAGATCAAGGACAAACATCCCGAACTTACCACCAACGATCTTAAACTTTGTGCTTATTTAAGACTCAATCTTTCTTCAAAAGAGATCGCTCCACTATTAAATATCTCTGTAAAAAGTGTGGAAATTAAACGATATCGTTTGCGTAAAAAGATGGATTTAGACCGTGACACCAATCTTACCGAATATATCTTAAGTCTTTAAACCTATACATGAGGGCTAAAAAACTCTACACTACCTCTACAAACCTCCTAATCGCCTAATTATTAACGCCTCGCAGAAATCTTGATATATAGCGGATATTAGGCGTATTAACTACGAATACCTTAAATTCTAGGGGCGAAAATTAAAAACTAAGCAATTGTAGATTTTTTGTAAAGGTCGATTTTCGATACTCCTAAGGATATGTTGATATATTGACGTAGCAATTTTAATTAACAAACACATGAAGAAACTTACCTGTCTTTTGATTCTATTTCTAAGCGGGTTTTTCGGTGCATATGCGCAAACGTTTTCGGTGAGCGGAAATGTAACCGATGAAGACGGAATTCCATTACTCGGAGTAAACGTAATCGTAAAAAATGAGTCACGTGGTACCACTACCGATTTTGACGGAAATTTTACAGTGAACGATATCTCCTCTGGAGATGTGCTCCAGTTTAGTTATGTTGGTTTTCAAACCCAGGAGGTCACTATTAGTGACCAAAGAGAAGTAAATGTGGTTCTTCGAACCGATAATCAGTCACTGGATGAGGTGCTGGTAATTGGTTATGGAACCCAGACCAAGAAAGAGGTCACCGGTGCAGTTAGTGTCGTGGGCTCTGAAACTATTGAAGATCTAAACCCGGTAAGGGTGGAACAGGCCCTTCAGGGTACGGTGCCCGGGGTGAATGTAACTTCGGCTTCAGGTTCTCCAGGAAGTGCTTCCACTATTAACATCAGGGGTATCAGTACCAATGGGGATAACAGGCCGCTAATTCTTGTAGACGGTAACGTAATCGAGGATCTAAGCGTAATTAACCCAAATGATATTGAAAGCATTAACGTATTGAAGGATGCAACTGCTGGTATCTACGGAGTTCGTGCTGCGAACGGGGTTATTTTGATCACCACAAAATCGGGTACCTTTAATACCGAATTAAGAGTCGAGCTGGATGCTTATACCGGTCTTCAACAAACCACAAGAAAATTACCTGTACTTAATGCTACTGAATATGCAGTAATAGTCAACGAGGCTTATGCCGCAGCGGGAGAGAATCCGCCTTTTCCAAATTTCAGAAATCTTGGAGAAGGAGTGGATTACCAGGATGAGGTATTTTCTACTGCGCCAATTTCAGATATCAACTTGAATGTCTCGGGAGGAACAGAAAAATCTACTTATTCTGTTGGTGCCGCGTATTTTAACCAGGATGGTATTGTAGGGGGTAGCAAAGCCAATTTCGATCGTTTTACCGGAAGGCTTAATTACAACCTTGAGATCATCGATAATCTAAAACTGAACCTTTCCGGTATTTATACCAGTTCCAATAGAAGCACTCTTACCGAAAATGCATTGGGATCTGTCTTGTTCAACGCCGTGAATATGAATCCTAATCTTCCGGTTTTCGATGAAAATGGTGATTATACCCTTGCCGAGGGTCTTGGAAATGAGGTGATCAACCCGCTGGCGCAGATCGAGAATACCTACAATGACACCGAGATCAATAAGATTAGTGGTGTGGGAGGTTTGGAATATACGCTTTGGGACAAGTTAACCGCCAAGACCCAATTCCAGTTTAACTATTCTGAAGTGGATGGTAAATATTTTTCTCCTGAAGTGTTCTATGGATCTGGTAAGGTCTTTAATATAGACAGAAACAGCGTTACCGAGAATTTCGATATTTACAGGGATTATACCTGGGATAACTTTCTTACGTATGATGACAGTTTTGGTGATCATAACCTGAAATGGCTCTTAGGTATGTCGGTTTTCAAAACAACCGGAGATCTTTCTTCATTTACCGGGTTTGAATTACCAACAAACGAATACGGCCCAGCGAGTATCGCGAATGCTGCTGAGGTACAGGATAATTATCAGAATGGTGGAAATACTTTCGATTCCAGGCTGTTGTCTTACTTCAGCAGGCTTCAATATGACTATAAAGGAAAATATTTGTTTTCCGGATTGATCAGGAGAGATGGTTCAACAGCCTTTGGTCCTGAAAATAAATTCGGTTGGTTCCCTTCTGGTTCTGTAGGATGGGTGATCTCTGACGAAAATTTCCTTGAGAACAGCAAAACCCTTAATTTTCTAAAACTACGAGGAAGTTACGGGATCATAGGTAACGACAGGATTCCTGCCTTCAGGTTTGTGTCTCTTTTGAACGGAGAAGGTACCTATGTATTTGATGATGAGCTGGTGTTTGGTAAAGCCAGTGGTGCCCTTGGAAACCCTGAAATAAAATGGGAAAAACAGAAGACACTTGATATTGGTCTTGATGCAAGGTTGTTTGGGTCAAAGGTAGATATCACTATGGACTACTTCAAGAAACGAACTGAAGACCTGCTGGTAGTATCTCAGGTTTCAGGAATTCTTGGAATTGGAGCTCCGGGTGCAGCACCTCCCGTTGTAAATGGAGGTATTGTTGAAAACCAGGGGTTTGAATTTGCCATTGGATATAACCAGATGGTGAACGATAATTTCGATTTTAATATTAATTACAACTTCACTTATCTGGAGAACGAAGTGATTTTCGTGGATAGCGAAAATGGATTTCTTACTGGTGGCTCCTTTGGAATTGGCCAGGAGCCGCCTTCCAGAATGGAAGCCGGACAGCCTTTAGGTTATTTCTACGGACTGGAGACAGATGGAATTTTTCAGACTCAGGCAGAGGTAGACAGTCATGCGACTCAGCCAAATGCGGCACCTGGTGATATTCGATATGTAGATCAGAACGGTGATGGCGTTATTGATACTGAAGACCGTGTGACATTGGAGATCCAATCCCAGACTTTACCATGGGTATGAATCTTGGCTTCAAGTGGGGTAACTTCGATTTCAATGCCTACGCTTTTGCTTCGCTTGGAAACGATATCGTTCGAAATTATGAGCGTAATCAGCCAAATACCAACAGAACCAATTCCTACCTTGGAAGATGGACCGGGCCCGGATCTACAGATAGTTTCCCACGGGTGACTATTGGAGCGAATTCAAATAACCTGTTTTCAGACTTTTATGTAGAGGATGGTTCGTACCTAAGGCTACAAAATGTGCAGTTAGGTTATAACCTTTCTGAAAATGTTATTAATGGAACAGGTGTAGATAAGTTCAGGATCTACGCATCGGTGAACAACGCTTTCACTCTTACTGAATACCAGGGATATGATCCTTCGGCTTCTACCGGCGCTCCTATTGGCGGCGGAATAGACCAGGGATTTTATCCGGTACCTAGAGTTTATATGTTAGGAATCAATTTGAAATTTTAAATAGATGAAAACGAAATTATATACGATCAATTGTATCCTGGTAATGGCAGTATTGCTATTGGCCGGATGTAGTGACGACTTCGTGGATGTGGGAAGTGAGGACGAAAACTCTGAAGATTACTTCAACACACCTGAAGAATACGACCTTGCACTGGTTGGTGCTTACGATCTTTTACAGTCAACCTACCTGAATGTTATGCTGGGCGAGATCGCTTCAGATAATACCCTGGCAGGTGGTGAAAGCGCGACCGACGTGCCTGGTATTCAGGAAATAGACGATATGGTGCATACACCTGTTAACCAGCAACTACGAGATATCTGGAGCTGGATGTTTGCAGGAGTGAACCGTGCGAATTACATTCTGGAATTCCAGGATAAAATAGATTTTGACGGTAAGGAAGAGATCATTGCCCAGGCAAGATTTCTAAGAGCCTATTATTATTTTGAACTGGTAAAATGGTTTGGAGCAGTGCCTCTTGCGGTAGATCAAAGAATACAGTTTGGAGATCAGTTCGATATTCCAAGGTCACCTGCTTCCGAGGTTTATTCATTAATAGAGCAGGACCTAATGTTTGCTGCAGCGAATCTGCCTGCTACCCAGGTAGAAAAGGGAAGGATCACTTCCGGGGCTGCTCAGGCACTTCTTGGAAAAGCCTATTTGTATCAGAATAAATTTGCCGAAGCTGCTGCCGCTTTCGAACCTGTAATTAATGGACCATACAGCCTTGTTCAGGATTATGAAAGCATCTGTGAGCCAGAAGGAGAGAACAATGCCGAATCGATTTTTGAAGTACAGTATACCGATAAGGAAGGTGCTGGATTCGGATGTCTTCAGTGTAGTGAAGGAAATGTTGCGGTAGGATTCAATGGTATCAGAAATTACACGGGTCCGGTTTTCGATTCCGGATTCAGTTTCAATGTTCCGGTTCAGTTGTTGACCTGTTTTCTGAAGATGATATCAGAAAAGACGTGGCGATCCTGGACATAGAGGCATGGGCCGAAGAAACCGGTGCTACCTATGCTGAAGGTTATGAACACACTGGCTATTACAACAGGAAATATATTGCCAGAAAGGGAGATCTTAACACAGGAGATGCAAACCTTACCAATCCTAATAATTACCGCGCAATCAGGCTTGCAGATGTATTGCTAATGGCTGCTGAAGCCAATTTCAAAAAGTCTGCGCCAGATGAAGAAAAGGCGAGAACTTATTTGAATATGGTAAGAGAACGCGCCGGTCTTGACGAAGTTTCTTTGTCTGGCAACGCCTTGTTGGAGCAGATTTACGAGGATAGAAGACTGGAGCTGGTTGGTGAAGGACACCGCTTCTTCGATCTGGTCAGGACTGGAAGAGCGGCAGAGGCCATAGATGGATTCCAGACCGGGAAACACGAATTATTCCCTATTCCAGAAATAGAAATTGAATTAGCCGGAAACAACTGGCAACAAAACCCAGGTTACTAAAAAATAATAAAAAGAATCAAGATGAAAATATTCAAATTCTTAGCAGTTTTTACCGTCTCCGTCCTGATGTTTACGGGCTGTACAGACGATGATATTACCAATTACGCTTTCGCAGAGATCTCAGCTCCTACAAATGTGGGTGCAGACTTCGACATTACCCAGGATGATACTGGTACCGTTACCATCACGCCAAGTGGGGAAGGAGCCCAAATGTTCGAGATTTATTTTGGTGATTCTGAAAATGAAACTCCTACCGAGATAGCTGCGGGAGAGAGTGTAACTCATGTATATGATGAAGGTGAATACCAGGTTAAGATCGTGGCAATTGGCTCTACTGGTCTAACCAGTGAGTTCAACCAGATGCTTACCGTTTCCTTTAAGGCCCCTGAGAATATGGTTATTGCAATAGATCAGCCAGACTCAAATCCAAAACAGATCACCGTTACTCCCTCTGCCGACTATGCGACCTTGTTCGAGGTTTATTTCGGAGATGTAGACGACGAGGAGCCTGTAGTTTTGATGCCTGGAGAGAGTGCTACTCATACCTATGAGCCTGGGGTTTATGAGATTACCGTGATAGCAAAAGGCGCTGGTACTGCCACAACAGAGGAAGATGCGATCGTGATCATTCCGGAAGCCTCAGACCCTCTAAAATTGCCTATGACCTTTGATATGGGTACTGTTAATTATTCTGCGGGAACATTTGGAGGAACCTCTTATGAAGTAGTGACCAACCCGGATGCCTCTGGAGCAAATCCTTCAGAATCTAATGTGGCGGCAATTACAAATTCTGGTGCTAACTGGGAAGGGATCGCCTATAATCTTGGAGAGCCGGTTGATTTTGGAGGAAGCAGAAAGATCATTACCATGAAGTTCTGGTCTGATGTTGCTGTTCCTGTTCTATTGAAATTTGAAGGCGGAGTGAACGGTGAAAGACAAACTGAGGTAGTGGCCAATCATGGCGGAACCGGATGGGAAGAGTTAACCTTCAATTTTGCTACAGATGCGATTAAGAGTTTTGTAGACGGTGATCCTGAAAACGGGCAGCCTTTTGTTCCAACAGGACAGTACAGCACTATGGTGATCTTTGTGGACGGGCCTGGAAATACGGCTGGAACCTTCTATGTAGATGATATCGTACAATCCAGTGCAGCATTTGAATCTACTATGGTTCAGGATTTCGAAGGGACTGCACCGGCATTCACCGTGTTCGGAAATATCGCGGCTACTGAGGTGGTTGATAATCCAGATCAAAGTGGAGTGAATACGACTTCTAAAGTAGCCAAACTTACCAAGACTTCAGGATCTGAAGTATGGGCTGGAACTTTCTTTGAGGTTGCTTCGCCATTAGACCTGAATTCTTATAATACAATAAGGGTTAAAACATGGTCTCCAAAAGAGGGAATTATTGTAAAGCTTAAACTTGAAAACCAGGATGCATCCATCACTCATGAGGTTGATCTAACAACTTCCGTAGCGAATCAATGGGAAAATCTTGATTATAACTTTAGCGGAGCTCCTGCAGCAGATTATGTAAGAGTAGTAATATTCTTCGATTTTGGTAATCCTGGAGATGATTCCGAATATTATTATGACGAGATACAATTAACTAACGGTGGAGTGGAACAGCCTGCAGACATGGTATTCCAGGATTTTGAAGGCGATGTTCCGGCATTTACCGTTTTCGGGAATATCGATCCAATTGAGGTGGTAGCGAATCCAGATCAATCTGGTGAAAATACCTCGGCTATGGTTGCAAAAATGCTGAAGACTTCGGGATCTGAGGTTTGGGCAGGAGCCTTCTTCGAAACGGCAGAGCCTTTAGATCTGGATACCTATTCTAAAATAAGGGTTAAGACCTGGTCTCCCAAGGAGGGTATTGTAGTGAAACTTAAACTTGAAAACCAGGATGCCAGTATTACGCATGAAGTAGATTTGACCACTTCAGTTGCCGATCAGTGGGAGAACCTTGTTTACGACTTTAGTGACGCACCTGAGGCTGATTATGTAAGAGTCGTTATTTTCTTTGATTTTGATACAGCTGGTGACGACTCTGTATACTATTACGATGAATTCGCTTTAACTAATTAATAGATAAAACGACACTATGAAATTATTAGAAAAAATTGGAGTTTTTCTTCTCCTGATAGGAATGCTGTCCTGTCAGGAGGATGATCTCCAGCTCGAAACCATCATTCCACCCTCAAACTTAACTGTGACTGCAGATGTAAGCGAGGATGGATCCGGGATGGTTCAATTTGATGCTTCCGCAGAGAATGCATTGACCTATAAATATGTTTTCGGAAATGGTGAAACCAAAGTGGCCCCCGGTGGCTCATACACCCATTCATTTTCTGAAACTGGAGATTATACGGTAAGCGTAGTGGCATATGGAACTGGTGGGACCGCGAGTTCTGAAACCATAGACGTTAGTGTATTTGTTGCTTATACACCACCACAGGATCTTATCGATAAGTTAGTTGGAGATGGATCTAAGGAGTGGAGAATAGCTTCAGAAGTTCCAAGGCATTTTGGTCTGGGTCCGATAGATGATACCCAGATTGCACAATACTATGGAGCTGCTCCTGACGAAAAAGCTGGCGTTGGTATGTATGACGACCGTTACATCTTCCAGGAAGATGGAACCTTTGTTCATATCACCAATATAAATACAGAAGATGATTCAGGAACGGTATTCGGAAGGGTTGGCCTGATCGATGACCTGGGAAGTTGTTCAGATTGTGAGGTCCAGGGAGCCGATGTTTTGAATTTCCCCTATAGCGATTATACTGCCAACTGGTCGGTGATCGCGCCAGGTGGAAATGAAACCATTGCCCTTACAGGGAACGCGTTTATCGGTTATTATGTAGGCGGAGATCATCGTTACGAGATCTACGATTACTCGATACCTAACCAGTTAATCCTTAGAATTACTGATGGAAACAATGAATTCGACTGGTGGTTTATCCTTACCTCTGGAGATGGTGGCGATACCGGCGGAGGTGGAGAGGAGTTCGAAACCGAGTTTGATGACCTGCTTTGGGAAGCGAATTTCGATGATGACTCAGAACTGGATACCAGCGTATGGAACTACGAGATTGGAAATGGAGACAACGGCTGGGGTAACCAGGAAGCTCAGTATTATACTGATGAGAACACCTCTATCGTAGACGGGAATCTCTTGATCACCGCCAGGAGAGAGTCTGAAAGCGGATTTGATTTTACTTCGTCTCGAATCACGACCCAGGATAACTTTGAATTCACCTACGGAAGGGTGGAAGCCAGGGCTAAACTGCCTGAAGGTGGTGGAACCTGGCCAGCGATCTGGATGCTTGGAAACAATTTTGATGAAATTGGATGGCCAGATACCGGCGAGATCGATATCATGGAGCATAAAGGAACCGAACCTGGAGTAATTCACGGTACGCTTCACTATCCGGGAGCCTCTGGGGGTAATGCAAATGGTAATACGACCACCATCCAAAATCCTTCTTCAGAATTCCATACGTACACCATGGAATGGTCTGCAGAGCGTATCGTTTTTCTGGTGGATGGCGAGGTTTATCATACCTATGTAAATAATCCTGATTCTCCATTTAATAAGGATTTCTTCCTGATCATGAATGTGGCCATGGGAGGAACTTTTGGTGGAAATATTGATCCAGATTTCCAGGAATCATCCATGGAAATAGATTACATAAGAGTTTACCAATAATAATTTGTTTGAATATTGATTCCCGGGGCTTAGGCCCTGGGAATTATTTTGTAAAGAATAATCATCGTTTTATTAGCCCTAGAGGCTGATTAAAGCTGACTAATTCTTTCTAAAATTTGAATCAATGAAGCATCTCTTTTTTAAATCCTTCCTGTTTTTTGTTCTTATTTCTAGCGGAAGTTTAACAGCTCAGGATGTGCCGGCAAGAACGGCTACTGATACCATTTTCTACGATGATTTCTCCGGAAGTTCTCTCGACAGGGAAAAGTGGAATGTGGTAGGTACCGACTTCTGGGTGAACAACGAACAGCAGATATATGTGGATTCCGCAGCGACTGTTTTTACCGTAAAGGGAGCCGAGGCCAAGGGAGCTAAAAATGCACTGATGCTTAAAGCTCATTACAGTCCTGATTTTATTACCTACCGCGGAAATGAGTTCGATTTTATTTCAGGGAGGGTGAATACACGGGACAAAGTAATGTTTACCTATGGTACTGCTTCTGCCAGAATGAAACTTCCGGAGGGAACCGGATTCTGGCCTGCTTTCTGGGCTTTAGGTGCTGGAAACTGGCCCGAAACCGGAGAGATTGATATTATGGAATATGTGGGCGAAACCGATTGGATCGGAGTGGCTCTTCACGGACCTGAATATTTTGGAGAGACTCCGCTGGTTAATAAATATTTCTTTCCGGAAGGTGAAGATGTAACCAACTGGCATGTGTATTCTGTTGAATGGACAAAGGATGGAATCTATTTTAAAGTGGATGACAGGCTGATCTATCGGGTTACAAAACCTATGGTTGAGCATTACGGGAAATGGGCGTTTGATAATCCTAAATACCTCATTCTAAATTTTGCCCTGGGCGGAGCCTATCCTTATAAAACTAACGGAGTCGAAAAGCCTTATAACGGACTTCCCGAATCTAGCGTAACGCTTATAAAAGAAGGAAAGGCAGAAGTGTTGATCGACTGGGTTCTAGTAAAGCAATAAACAGGTTAAAACCTTTTCCAGGAAGTCTGTTCTAACAAATAGCATTAAACTTAAAGCCTTCAATATTAACTTTAGAGAGATTACTTTCTTTGCAATCTAATAGTAAGATCATGAAAAAATTTAAACTTACGCTCCTTCTTCTTAGCCTTGGCTTTTTTACCTATGCCCAAAATTCAGGTATAAAAAGTTCTGTTGAAAATGTAGAGGGAAAAGTAGATTCGGTGTTAAATCTGATGACCCTGGAAGAAAAAGTAGGGCAGATGGTCCAGTATAACGGAAGCTGGGACCTTACCGGTCCAGCCTCTGGAAGCGATAATAAGCAAAAAGAGGAACGTCTTAAAAAAGGTCTTGTAGGCTCGATGCTGAATGTGCTTTCCGTAGAAGCGGTTGAAAAGGCCCAAAGGCTGAATATGGAAAATTCAAGGTTGAAGATCCCGTTGATGTTCGGTTATGACGTGATCCACGGTTACAAAACTATCTTCCCGGTGCCGCTTGGTGAAACTGCCAGCTGGGACCTGGAAGCTATGGAAGAATCGGCAAGAATTGCAGCTTTAGAGTCGGTTGCCGAAGGGGTGAACTGGACCTTTTCACCAATGATCGATGTATCTCGCGATGCACGATGGGGACGTATTATGGAGGGCTCAGGAGAAGACCCGTATTTAACTTCAAAAGTCGCTGTTGCAAAGGTAAATGGCTACCAGGGTGAAGACCTTTCAGACCCTAAAACTATTGCAGCTACTGCCAAACATTTCGCAGGATACGGTCTTGCTGAAGGCGGAAAGGATTATAACGCAGTAAATATTGGAACCAATGAACTGCATAATGTGGTGCTTCCCCCTTTCGAAGCAGCTGCGAATGCTGGAGTAGCGACCTTTATGAATTCATTTAATACCATAGATAACATTCCTGCCACCGGGAGTGAAACCCTGCAACGCGAGATTCTAAAAGGGGCCTGGAACTGGAACGGTTTCGTGGTTTCAGACTGGGGCTCCATAACCGAAATGATCCCACACGGATTTGCTCGCGATAAGGTTCATGCTGCCGAAATAGCCGTAAAAGCAGGAAGCGATATGGATATGGAAGGCGGAGCTTACGAGGCCGGGCTTGAAAAACTGGTTAAAGAAGGCAAGGTTGATGAAAAACTCATCGACGACGCGGTTAGACGAATTCTTCGGGTGAAGTTCAAAATGGGACTTTTCGAAGATCCTTATCGTTACACCAATTCGAACCTGAAAGATGAGGTTCCTTATGATGAACACCGTGCAACTGCTCGTGATATCGCGAAAAAATCGATCGTTCTTTTAAAGAATGAAAACGACCTTCTGCCAATATCTAATTCGGTAGCTAAAATTGCGGTGATCGGTCCGCTGGCAGATGATAAGGACACCCCGATTGGTAACTGGAGAGCGCAGGGTGAAAAGAATTCGGCCGTTTCAGTCCTTGAAGGCCTGAAAAATGCTGTGGATGCTTCCAATGAGATCACTTACGCTAAGGGCGTGACTCTTGGCCAGGGTGAACGCAGTTTCCTTTTTCCGCTGGACATTAATGAAACCGATAGATCAGGTATTCCTGAGGCTGTTGAAAAAGCCCGAAATGCTGAATTAGTCGTAATGGTGCTTGGAGAAGATGCTTTCCAGAGTGGCGAGGGTCGGAGTCAGGCAAATATTGGCCTGGCCGGTTTGCAGATGGAATTGCTGAAAGAAGTACATCAGGTGAACCAGAATATTGTTCTGGTTCTAATAAATGGTCGACCATTGGAAATTACCTGGGCTGCTGAAAATATTCCTGCTATAGTGGAAGCCTGGCAACTGGGAACCGAAAGTGGAAATGCGATCGCCGATGTTCTTTTAGGAAAATATAATCCTTCTGGTAAATTGCCGGTTTCTTTCCCAAGAGCAGTTGGCCAGGAGCCTCTTTATTACAATCGTAAAAATACTGGTAGGCCTTATAGCCCGGAACATGTGACCTATTCACATTATACCGATATTGAAAATGGTCCGCTATATCCTTTTGGCTATGGTTTAAGTTATACGACTTTTGAATATGCAGAGCCAGAACTTTCGGCTTCTGAAATCAGTGGCGATGGAAGTGCAAGGCTTAGCGTGGCCGTAACCAATACCGGGGAAGTAAAAGGTAAGGAGATTGTTCAGTTTTATTTGAGAGACCTGGTTGCCAGTGCTGCGAGGCCAGTTAAAGAATTAAAAGGCTTTGAAATGCTGGAACTGGAGCCAGGTGAAACCAAAACTGCTGAATTCATCATAGATTCAGAAACCCTTCAGTTTTATACAGCTGATGGAAAATGGGAAGCTGAAGAAGGTGAATTCGAATTGATGGTGGGTCCAGATTCTGAAGACCTGCAGCAAGTTAAATTAAATTATTCCAAATAATGAAAAAGGTTTTATATACCACCTTCCTTGCTTTTTCGTTAGGAATTGCTTCCAGTGCTAGTGCCCAGGAAAAGGTGATTTTTATGGACGATTTCAATGGCGATAATCTGGATATGAGTTCATGGAATTATGAGGAAGGCGATGGCTGTCCCAATCTTTGTGGCTGGGGGAATAACGAAAAACAGGTCTACGACCGCAACTATGTGGAGGTACAAGACGGGAATCTTGTGATCACTGCCGTGAAGCGGGATGGAAAATACTATTCCGGAAAGATCAATACCAAAGACAAGGTAGAATTCAAATATGGAGAGATAGAGATCAAGGCAAAGCTCGGAACCGGTCAGGGAATCTGGCCTGCATTCTGGATGCTGGGTGCCGATTTTGAAAAAGTAAGCTGGCCGGCTTCCGGGGAGATCGATATCCTGGAATATGTGGGTAGGGAACCGGGAATGGTTTATACCTCCTTACATACTCCGGCAAGTCATGGGGAGACCATAAATACCCGTAAAACCAGGATTGAAGGGATCGAGGATGGTTACCATATTTTCAAGGCTGTATGGACCGAAGATTTCATAGAATTCTTCGTAGATGGGAAACAGGTTTACAAATTCATTCCGGATGCCTATGATGACGAGCATTATCCTTTTAGAAAGGATTTCTATATGCTGGTAAATATGGCCATTGGCGGCAATTTTGGCGGCCATGATGTGGATGATTCTATTTTTCCCGTGAAATACTACGTGGATTATATTAAGGTTACCCAGATCTAAATTTTATAAACTAATTGCGGAATCTTCAACTGTTGGGTGCAGTAGTCTAGATAATTTTTACTTCTTCGAAGATTTCGCTTTAGTTTAAATTTCTCTTCTCGATAAAAAAACGTTTCAGAAGATCACCACATTCTTCTTCCATAATGCCTGAAACCACTTTGGTTTTGGGATGTAGCTCAACGCCATTCTTCCGATACCCTCTTTGTGGATCGGAAGCTCCAAAAACGATCTTTGAGATCTGACTCCAGTACAATGCCCCGGCACACATCTGGCAGGGTTCCAGCGTGATATACATGGTACAGTTCTGAAGGTATTTTCCACTCAGGAAACTCGCTGCGGCAGTGATCGCCTGCATTTCGGCATGAGCCGTTACATCATTTAGGGTTTCGGTGAGATTGTGTCCGCGCGCGATGATACGGTCGTTGATCACCACGACCACGCCAACCGGGATCTCGCCTTTTTCATAGGCAGCTTCAGCCTCTTCCAGGGCCTTTTTCATAAAATACGCATCGTCAAAAGGGGAGATCATGGCAGATTTTTTCCGAAAGATATAAATTTTGAATATCAGCCAGCCCTCAGTTTCATATAATTCAGAATTGAAAATGTAACTTTGCTGGTATGACTGGTAAAATCCTTGACCAAATCAGCGATCCAAAAGATCTTCGCGAGCTGGATTATGAACAGCTGGAACAGCTTGCCGGTGAGTTAAGGCAGTTCATCATCGAGATCGTGGCGACCAAAGAAGGACATCTTGGGGCCAGCCTTGGTGTGGTGGAACTGACCATCGCCCTTCATTCTGTTTTCAATACGCCCGATGATAAACTGGTTTGGGACGTGGGTCACCAGGCTTATGGGCATAAAATCCTTACGGGCCGGAAAGATCGATTTCATACCAATCGTCAACTGCATGGCATTAGCGGATTTCCCAAACGCAGCGAAAGCGAATATGACACCTTCGGTACCGGGCATTCATCCACGTCCATCTCGGCTGCCCTGGGTATGGCCATCGCGTCCCGGCTTCAGGGGCATCCCGAGCGCCAGCATATCGCGGTTATCGGGGATGCATCTATCGCCAGTGGGATGGCTTTCGAGGGTTTGAATCATGCAGGTGTCTCTGATGCGAATCTTTTGGTTGTACTGAATGATAATGCGATAGGTATCGATCCCAGCGTGGGGGCTTTAAAGGAATATCTCACCAAAGCAAGGGTTGGATACAAGCCTTCTAGTGATAATATTATTGAGGCGCTTAATTTTAATTATTTCGGTCCGGTGGACGGGCATGATCTGAAGAGCTTACTCGAGATCCTGGAAGAAATGAAACAAATCCAGGGACCCAAATTTCTTCATGTCATCACCAAAAAAGGGAAAGGCCTTAAAAAAGCTGAAGAAGACCAGGTTAAATATCATGCCCCTGGAAAATTTGAGCCAGCCACCGGCGAATTATTGAAGTATGATACCGACGGACTTCCTTTAAAATACCAGGATGTGTTCGGTTTTACCCTAGTGGAACTGGCGGAAAAGAATGAAAAGATCATAGGGATCACCCCCGCCATGCCAACAGGTAGTTCCCTCAAATATATGATGAAAGCCTTTCCAGAAAGAGCTTTCGATGTGGGTATCGCCGAGCAACATGCTGTGACACTGGCTGCAGGGATGGCTACCCAGGGCAGCGTGGTTTTTTGTGCGATCTATTCAACTTTTTTACAACGAGCCTATGATCAGCTTATCCACGATGTGGCTCTTCAGGATCTTCCGGTGATTTTTTGCCTGGATCGCGCCGGCCTGGTTGGCGAAGATGGGGCAACGCATCACGGAGTTTTCGATATCGCCTACGCACGCTGCATTCCAAACCTGATTATCGCTGCTCCGAGGAACGAGGTAGAACTTCGGAATATGCTCTATACTGCACAGCTTGGTCTGGATCATCCAATGATCATTCGATATCCAAGAGGCAGGGGAGTTTTAAAGGAATGGAAAAAGGAATTCGGGAAAATGGAAATCGGTAAGGGTGAATGCCTGAAGGAAGGTTCAGAAATTGCTGTTTTGAGTATCGGTAATATGGCGGCCAATGTTTCAGAAGCCATAGAAAATTCAGAATACAGTTCTAAAATTGCACATTTCGACATGAAATTTGTCAAGCCACTGGATGAAGGATTATTGAGTAAGATCTTCGAAACCTACTCGAAAATTCTTACGGTTGAAGACGGGGTTATAAATGGAGGTTTTGGAAGTGCCATTTTGGAAACTGCTGCAAGGGCCGGTTATAGTGGCAAAATCGAAATTTCAGGAATCCCCGATGAATTTATTGAGCAGGGAAATATCCAGGAATTACAAGAAATCGCCGGAATTAACGTTGAAGGAATAAAGCAAAAGCTCGAATCTATGCTTTGATTTTTTTATTTTTGCGATTCCGAAAACTCTGTTGATTGATGAAGCCCCGTTACCTACTTGTATTTCTGTGTCTTTTTTTTGTAAAAACCCAGGCTAAAAACCTGTATGAGTATAAGTTTTCGAAGGCTATTCCTGATACCATTTTAAGCGATTCTACCAAAACTGCAAAGGATAGCACTCAAACCGAGGATCTGCTGATCTACTGGACCGAAAAAAATACGTTCGGAGTAAATCTTAGCGAAGTCGCTTTTGTGAACTGGAATGCCGGTGGTAATAATTCGGTTTCCGCACTTTTCTATTCCAATTTTCAGCGGAATTTTGAAAAAGACCTTACCATGTGGAAGAATTCTGCTTCCCTTCGTTACGGAATTAATGCGCAGGAAGGCAGGGAGATCAGGAAGACCGAGGATGAGATCCGTGTAAATTCTTCTTTTGGTTTCAGAAAAGACAGCACGTCCAACTGGTATTATTCCGGGAAATTCAGTTTTAATACCCAGTTTACCAACGGATATAAATATCCAGATACCGAAGTTCCCATTTCGAAGTTCATGGCACCCGGTTACACTTTCCTGGGAGCAGGAACCGAATTTTCACATCCAGAAGAAGATCTAACCATTTACCTGTCGCCAATTACCCTGAAATCGACTTTTGTACTGGATCAGCGGCTTGCGAATGAAGGAATGTTCGGGGTTGAACCGGCAGTCACCGATGAATTGGGCAATATTCTCAAGGATGGGGAGAATGTTCGAACGGAATTTGGTTTTCTCGTGACCAGTGGCTTCAGCAAGGAGGTTTTTGAAAATATAGACCTGGACAACCAGCTGAGTCTTTATTCTGATTACCTGAATAAATTCGGAAATATCGATGTAGACTGGCAACTAAATGTGAATATGCAGGTGAATGAATTCGTGAAGGCCAATGTAGGGTCCCACATCAGGTATGACGATGACGTCAAGTTCAAGGAAGATACCAATGGCGATGGAAAACTGGAAACTTCAGGACCTCGTATTCAGCTGAAGCAAATGCTTGGAGTAGGCCTGGTTTATGAATTTTAGCTATTCAAGTCCTGAAAGATTAAACATCTCCACATTAAATCAGCAGACTCTTTATAGTTTTACTAGAGCTTCAGCCCTGTATATTTTTCAAAAGAGGCTACCGTCAAGCCATCCGTAAGCGATGCCACATAGGAACAGATGCCTATCAATTTCTCGTAAACCGAATCGACCTCCTGCAAATGCTGCAATTTGGGAACCGATTTCAGAACAAGATGGGTAAAATTAGAATCCTGGTCTTCAGTTTCTGGTAATAAAGCTTTTGTATAAATATCCAATAAGTAGGACAGCATTCTATAACCGGCGATCTCCTTGGTGATCACTTCCTCGCTCTGGTAAATCTTTTCGATGCTTATCTTGATAATATCCTTGATCTGGGCTTCATAACTGCTTTTATCGAAGAGCGACTCGTGGAATTCCCCGGCAAGAATGGCTTCCTCATTCGCCAGGAAAATCTCTGCCGCTTCACCAATAAGTGTATTGATTGCCAGGGAGCGTAAATAGGCCAGCCTGTCTGCAGTATTTTTAAGTCCGGAATATTTAGCCGTATTGATGTTATTCTTAACCAGTTTGATCAAAAATTCCAGAGCATAATCTTCATCGATTAAGCCTAGGTTGATCCCATCTTCAAAATCGATGATGGTATAGCAAATATCATCGGCCGCTTCAACAAGAAATGCAAGAGGATGCCTGCAATAGCCAATATCTTCTCCCTCTCTGGTCTTTTTTAAACCTAATTCCTCCGCAACTTCTTCAAAGAAAGTACGCTCACTCTGAAAGAAGCCGAATTTCTTGTCTTCGATCTTTCGTGTAGGCTTATGCGGAAGCGATTCCTTGGGATATTTAGTAAAGGCTCCAAGTGTGGCATAGGAAAGGCGGAGTCCGCCATCTATTCCTGGCCTGTTCTCGGTAAGTATTTTAAAACCGTTCGCATTACCTTCAAATTTGACCAAATCCTGGAATTCCTTATCCTTTAATTGATCCTTAAAGCGTTTTCCATTTCCGTGGCTGAAGTATTCACCGATCGCTTTTTCTCCTGAATGTCCGAATGGTGGATTCCCGATATCATGAGCCAGCGCGGCAGCTGCAACGATGGCGCCGAAATCGTTCATCTGGTAACCAAAAGTATCCCTGAGATGCGGATGTTTTTCCAGCAATTTTTGGCCGGTTAGCCTTCCCAGCGATCTTCCAACTACCGAGACTTCCAGGCTATGAGTAAGCCGGGTATGAACAAAATCGGTTTTGGAAAGCGGGATCACCTGGGTCTTATCCTGAAGGCTTCGAAAGGCCGAAGAGAAAATGATCCGGTCATAATCTACCTCAAAACCGAGTCGAGTTTCATTCTGTTCTTTACGCAATCTTTTATGCGTATCTCCGAATCTTTTGAGTGATAAGAGCTGGTCCCAGTTCATAGGTTTGGTTTGGTATGGCCCAAAAATATTAAAAAAGGGAAGCAAAAACCACTTCCCTTTCTTAATTCAAATTTGAATTAGCCAAAAATTTTAAGATCCGCACATCAGGCAGTCATCTCCCTCTGCTTCCCTGGATTGAGCGATCAAAGCTCTTAGTTCATCAGGGCTCAGGGCTCCTTCACCTTCTGACTGTGGAGAAAGGATGCTCTCGTTTTTTACGATTTCCGCAGCCCTTTCAGGAGCGGCAGATTCCTTCTCTACGGGCTCTTTTTTAGTTTCTTTCTGCAGGGTGAATTTAATGGCATCCACGGCTGCTTTGGTGCGAAGATAATACATTCCTGTCTTCAGACCACTTTTCCAGGCGTAGAAATGCATGGAAGTGAGCTTGCTGTAATTCGCGTTTTCCATGAACAAATTCAGTGACTGCGACTGGTCTATGAAATATCCTCTGTGCCTGGACATGTCTATGATGTCTTTCATGCTCATCTCCCATACGGTTTTGTAGAGTTCTTTCAGATCGGCCGGGATCACATCGATATCCTGAACCGAGCCGTTATTTCTCATAATGGCGTTCTTTACATCATCGTTCCAGAGATCTCTTTCTACCAGGTCTTCCAGCAGATGTTTATTCACCACGATAAATTCTCCTGAAAGCACACGACGGGTATAGATATTCGAGGTGTAAGGCTCGAAGGCTTCATTATTTCCAAGTATCTGGGAGGTAGAAGCTGTAGGCATCGGAGCCAGTAGCAGGCTGTTTCGAACTCCGTTTTTCATGACCTGCTTTCTAAGTTTGGCCCAGTCCCATCTTCCGCTTAGATCTTCATCTTTGATCCCCCAAAGATTATATTGAAATTCTCCTTTACTAATTGGTGAGCCTTTAAAGCTGGAATAGGGTCCTTCTTCTTTGGCCATTTCCATAGATGCTGAAACGGCAGCGAAATAGATGGTCTCGAAGATCTCCTGGTTCAGTTTTTTGGCTTCATCTGAAGTGAAGGGCATGCGCAGTTTTATAAAGGTATCTGCCAGCCCCTGCACTCCAAGACCAACCGGGCGGTGGCGTAAATTGGAATTCTCTGCTTCCTTTACGGGGTAGTAATTTCTATCGATGACCTTGTTGAGGTTCCTGGTCACTCGTTTGGTGATACGGAACAGTTCCTTATGGTCGAATTCATTGCCTTTTATGAACATAGGCAGCGCGATGGAAGCGAGGTTGCAAACCGCCACTTCATCTTCGCTGGTATATTCCAGGATTTCGGTACAAAGGTTCGAAGACCTGATGGTTCCCAGGTTTTTCTGGTTGGATTTCCTGTTCGCCGCATCTTTGTACAGCATATAAGGGGTACCTGTTTCTATCTGGGATTCAAGGATCTTTTCCCAGAGTTCTCTAGCCTTGATGGTCCTACGGCCTTTGTCTTCAGCTTCATATTTTTCATATAAGGCTTCAAACTCATCGCCGTAGGTGTCATAAAGGCCCGGACATTCATGAGGGCACATCAATGTCCAGGTTGCGTCTGCCTGAACTCTTTTCATAAAAAGATCTGGCATCCACATAGCATAAAACAGGTCTCTTGCTCGCATTTCTTCCTTTCCGTGGTTCTTTTTAAGATCCAGGAAATCAAAGATGTCTGCATGCCACGGTTCTACGTATATCGCAAAGGAACCTTTGCGTTTTCCGCCGCCCTGGTCAACATACCGCGCAGTGTCATTAAAGACCCTCAGCATCGGAACGATACCGTTGGAAGTACCATTCGTCCCGGAGATATAGGAGCCGGTCGCCCTCACATTGTGAATAGACAGACCGATACCTCCTGCAGACTGAGAGATCTTCGCGGTTTGTTTCAGGGTGTCGTAAATCCCGTCGATACTATCGTCCTTCATGGTAAGAAGGAAGCATGAAGACATCTGTGGTTTCGGGGTACCCGAATTAAAAAGTGTAGGAGTAGCGTGTGTGAAATATTTTTTAGACATCAGCTCGTAGGTCTCTATGGCCGCATCCAGGTCGTCCGGATGTATTCCAATGGAAACTCGCATGAGCATGTGCTGGGGTCTTTCGGCGATCTTCCCGTTCAGTTTTAGAAGGTAAGATCGTTCGAGGGTTTTAAACCCGAAATAATCATAGCCAAAATCGCGATTATAAATAATCGTGGAATCCAGTTTTTCACGATTGGCCTTGATCACTTCATAAATTTCGTCTGAGATGAGGGGGGCGGCTTCACCTGTTCGGGGGTTGATGTACTCATACAGGTCTGTCATCACCTCAGAAAATGTCTTTTTTGTATTCTTATGCAGGTTGGAGACTGAAATCCGGGCAGCGAGTTTTGCATAGTCGGGATGTGCAGTGGTCATGGTCGCGGCGATCTCGGCTGCCAGGTTATCCAGCTCACTGGTGCTCACATTGTCGTAAAGCCCTTCAATGACTCGCATCGCAACCTTCACCGGGTCTACCAGCTCATTAAGGCCGTAACAGAGTTTCTTTACTCTTGCGGTGATCTTGTCGAACATGACGGGCTCTTTCCTTCCATCTCTTTTAACTACATACATATACTTTTAAATTGGTTCAGGAGCCGGTTAGGTTTAGGCCATAGAGGTTCCTGCGGGACAAAGCCCGTAATTGGAAAAAATGATTTATTCGGATAATTATATAAAGGTCAACCAGCGCCGCGTTGGGGATCACGGCGCAGTTGCTCTTTAAAAATCAGCGTCGAAGCTGATCTCATCTGATTCTTTGTCTTTATTCATCACGCCTGCCTTCTGGTATTCGCTCACCCTCTTTTCAAAGAAGTTAGTTTTCCCCTGCAGGTTGATCATATCCATAAAATCGAAAGGATTGGATACGTTAAATTCTTTTTCGCACTCCAGTTCTACCAATAGCCTGTCTGTTACGAACTCCAGGTACTGGGTCATCAGTTTGGCGTTCATTCCAATAAGGCTTACCGGCAATGATTCGGTAATAAATTCTCGTTCGATATTCAGCGCGTCGATAATGATCTCCCTGATCTTTGCCTTCGGAACTTTATTTACCAGGTGGTTATTGTGAAGATGAACTGCAAAATCACAATGCATACCTTCATCTCTTGAGATCAACTCATTTGAGAAGGTTAGTCCGGGCATGAGTCCGCGCTTTTTCAACCAGAAGATCGAGCAGAAAGCACCTGAAAAGAAGATCCCTTCCACCGCTGCAAAAGCGATGAGTCTTTCGGCGAATGAATCAGATTCAATCCATTTTAAAGCCCAGTCTGCTTTTTTCTTGATAGCCGGGAAAACTTCGATAGCCTTGAACAATTTGTTCTTTTCCTTATCATCTTTTACATAAGTATCGATAAGCAGGGAATAGGTTTCAGAATGAATGTTTTCCATCATGATCTGGAACCCATAAAAGAACTTGGCTTCAGAATACTGAACTTCGTTCACGAAGTTCTCTGCAAGGTTCTCATTTACGATCCCGTCTGAAGCGGCAAAGAATGCGAGTATATGTTTGATGAAGTAGCGTTCGTCGCTATTTAGTTTATGGCTCCAGTCGTTCAGGTCCTGGTGAAGATCTATTTCTTCAGCGGTCCAGAAGCAGGCTTCCATTTTTTTATACCAGTCCCAGATGTCATTATGCTTGATCGGAAAGATTACAAAACGATCTTTATTTTCCTGCAAAATCGGTTCCATCTGGCTCATGGTTTTATTAATTTTTTAAGACTTTTAGTGCTTTGGTTGTTAATGGTTTAACAAATATTTAAAATACTTGTTGAAAATGAAAGCTGCGGGGTTAAACGTTTTCAACAAAGTTTTCAACACGACAAACTCAATGTTTTCATTCAGGTTTGTTAAAAAGTGTGATTAAAACACTGATAAACAAAGTTTTATAACATGTTAATAATTTTATGAAGGAAAATTGTCAGTTTGGATTTTGACTTGTCAACAAATGATTGGAATTATCGATATTCTAAAATGGTTTGCCTGTTCTTAACAAAAGAAAACCGGCATATTTGCCGGTTTTCAGAAAACAGAATTACCTGATCTTTTGGCTGGTTAAACACTAAAATCGGTAAGGGTAGTTATTTTCAATTTAAATCGGGAAATCATCTCAGGTTTTTTCCTGCTAACAGATTTCAGCTTATTTATTTTTTCAGCGGGGGGATAACAGGAGAATTCCTGTTCTAAAAACTACTCCAAAACATTGATTTTGAAGTGATTGTTAAGTTAAGAAATTTCAACAATAAAAAATAATAGAGTTTTGTAAAACAGCAGTTTACATTATTTTTTCTTCCATTCGGTAGCTACCAGCTCCAGTTCCTTGTACCAGTCTTCTCCGTATTTCCTGATCAGCGCATCCTTAACGAATTTATAGATAGGCACCTGTAACTCCTTGCCCAGGCTACAGGCATCGTCACAAATTTGCCAGCGGTGATAATTGATAGCAGAAAATGAGCTGTATTCCTGGATTCTTACAGGGTACAGGTGGCAGGAAACCGGCTTTTTCCAGTCGATCTCTCCGGCATTGTACGCTTCCTCGATCGCGCATAAAGCCGTACCTTTTTCATCAAAATTCACATAAGCACAATCAGCCCCATTGATAAGCGGTGTTTCAATTTCGCCATTATCACGAGTTATATAAACTCCCTGCTCTTTTATGGCTTCAATACCTTCAGGGCGTAAGTATGGCTCTACCTTTGGGTAGATCTTTTCCATGATTTCCCTTTCTTCAGGTTCTACCGGTGCACCGGCCTCCCCATCTATACAACAAGCTCCCTTGCATGCCGAAAGGTTGCATACAAAATCGTTTTTTATGATCTCTTCAGAGACTAAAGTCTTACCTAGTTGAAACATGCTGCAAAGATAAATTTATAGCACAGAGCTGGAAGGAAGATGAGAATAAAATTTACACAAATTTAACGTGGCTTATGCATTGGCAATCAGACAGGAAAAATTACTTTTGCCGGCCATTTTAAAAAGAAGAGAGCTATGGTTCAGGTATTCGACATCAAACAGATATTTACTGCCGGGATGGTTTTGTTTGCAGTGATCGATATTATCGGGAGCATCCCGATTATAATCGATCTTAGAAAGAAAGTTGGACATATTCAAAGTGAAAAAGCTTCGATTGTCGCCGGGATCATCATGGTGGTCTTTCTTTTCGTAGGAAAGGAGATACTGAATTTAATAGGAATCGATGTGAATTCATTCGCGGTGGCAGGTTCATTTATCCTGTTCTTCCTGGCCCTGGAGATGATCCTGGGTATTAGTCTGTACAAAGATGATGCACCGGAAACCGCTTCTATTGTCCCGCTGGCATTTCCTCTGGTTGCAGGAGCGGGTACCCTGACATCCCTGGTTTCGCTCCAGGCAGAATATGAAATGGCAAATATCATTGTAGCTATACTTATCAATATTATATTTGTATACCTGGTTCTAAAATCTTCAGCCAAGATCGAGAAGGTACTCGGGAGCCAGGGTATTAATGTAATTAGAAAGATTTTCGGGGTTATTTTGCTGGCTATTGCCGTAAAGCTCTTCGCCGAAAACATTCAGAGTTTATTTTCATGAAATATTTTATATACACTATTATTTTCCTGGCCCTTGTTTTCATAGGTATCAGTGTAAGCGTACTGGATTTTAACGACATTCTGGCGAACGAAAGCGGTCAGGCGATGATCGTGATACTTGCCAGTCTTTGTGTGATTGTACTTATGCTTATTCTGCTTGTTTCTCGCGGGATCGATAAAAAAAGACGCTAAACCATGGATTTTGATGTATTGATCATAGGAGGAGGCGCTGCGGGATTATCCTGTGCGCTCGTAATTGGTTCGGCTATGGAAAAGCCTTACGCTGAAAATAAAAAAGCGGGAATTATCCTTCATCAGAAAACCTCTCATCTGCATTCAGCCTTACTGAATAATGCCTTCGGAATTCCAGCCGCAAGCAACGGAAAGGATGTTTTGACTAATGCGGCATATCAGCTGCAGGAGCTCTATCCTCAACTAACCAGGATCGAAAAGGAAAAGGTAAAGGAGATCCGCGAAATTGAAGGAGGATACAAGGTTATCACTAATAAAGCCGAATATTCCGCAACCGATATTGTAGTAACGGTTGGATATACAAGCCCGTTCAGGATAAAGGGGCTTGAAGAATATTTGATCCCCCATGAAAAGGCAAAACTTTCCAAGAACCGTGTTCAGTTAAAAAATGAGGATCACCTTGTAAAGCCAGGGCTGTATGTTGCCGGAACCCTTGCTGGATGGAGGAGTCAGGTGGTGATTGCCAGTGGTAGTGGGGCTGCAGTGGCTACCGATATTCTAACCAAGTGGAATGAGGGTGAGCACACCAAGGTCCATGATAAACTAGCCTAGGAAATAAAAATACAGGCTTGGTGGAAGACTGATGCCCGCTAAGATCAGGAAGTTCTGCTGAAAATTTCTATATAACAGAGCCTTCTTTAACTGCCTGGTGAATTCAGGATCCTTATTTAGACTGATATGTTTTTTCATCAGTTTCCTTGAGACGTTAGAAGATGTTACAAGGATATCTCGTTTAAGGAACAAATAGGTGCTGTTGTCCAACAGGCGGAAAATCACTGCGATAATGAACAGGGATAAAGGTATGAATGGCCAGTAAGAAGACAGAAAATTCAAAATATTATTAAACGCAAAGGAAATTATTCATTTTCTTCAGACAACTGAATAACTTTTTCAATTATTCGGTCATCTTCATTTAAATATCGTTGAAATGCATTGGTTCCGAAAAGTTGCTGAGCCATTTCGGCTTTTAGATACTTCTTCAACAGCGGTCTATGCTTTTGGATATTTAGGTTAATTCGTAATTCCGGTTGAACCAAAACATAAGTTTCAAAACTATCGGCCATAGCATCTGTGATCTCGATCTCCTCTACAAAATCTTCCTTGGAGATGGAATTGTAATACTGGCGATCCTGCTCTAAAAGGTCGAAGACGAATCGGCTCATATATCCGCTTTTCAGTAAGAAACTGATCTTTTCCTTCTCAGAGTCGGTATACTTGGGAACAAAAACATCCGGAATGATCCCGCCACCACCGTACACGACATTCCCACCCGGGGTCGTAAAACGAAGGGAATCATTAACTTCTATGTTATCTTCGTTGCTCAATTCGCCATTTTTATACCGGCGCATATAATCATTGAAATAGGCTTCATTGCCAAGATCGTAAGGTTTTTGAATAGACCTTCCCGTTGGGGTATAATATCTGGCGATGGTCAGTCGTACTGCACTACCGTCACCCAGCTCCATTTCTCGCTGTACCAGGCCTTTTCCGTAAGATCGGCGACCCACTATGGTTCCCACATCATTATCCTGTAAAGCTCCGGCTACCACCTCGCTGGCCGACGCCGAATTTTCATTGATCAGAACGAAAACTTTTCCATTCTCGAACTCGCCTTTTCTTTGGGCATAGGTTTCTTCAATGGCTCCGCTTTTGTTTTTGGTGAAAAGGATGAGTTTTTCTCCCCCTATGAACTCATCGGCGATATTAATGGCTTCGGAAAGATAGCCGCCAGGGTTATCGCGAAGATCCAGGGCGATTTGTTTGGCTCCCTGTCTTTTTAATTCGGTTATAGATGCTCTAAATTCATCATACGTGGTTTCAGAAAAACGATTAATTTTGATATAGCCTAGGTTTTCAGTGAGCATATAGGCTGCATCTACACTTTTCAGAGGCACTTTCCCGCGTTTCACGTCGAAGGTGAGCATCTCATTTAAACCTTTCCGCAGAACTTTTAGAGTAACCTTTGTGTTCTCCTTGCCTTTTAACTGGCTGGTGATAGAATCGTTGCTGATCCCGCGGTTAAAAAGCCTGTTTCCATTTGCATACAGGATGCGATCACCACCGCGAATCCCGATCTTTTCGCTGGGACCGCCTTCCAGGGCTTTAATGACCACAATGGTATCTCCCACATTATAAAAACTGACTCCTATCCCCACAAAATCACCTTTCATATTATCGGTTACCGCCGAGTATTCGTCTTTAGGAATATACACTGAATGTGGATCAAGATTTTCCAGGATCTTGTTCACCGTAACATCTACAATGCTATCGGTATTCACATCGTCTACATACTCATAATCGATATAATCGATTAGCCTGTTTAATTTTTGTTTTTTCGGATTGGCTGAAAAAAGCTCATCAGAAGTGTCAAAATTCATCCTGGCGCCAAGGATGAGCCCTATGGCGCAGGCGATGCTAATTATTAGTGGAGTGAATATTTTATTCCTGCCTTTCAATCTTCCAGTTCGGTTATTTGTTCCAGTTCCACCCCGGCCTTTCTTAAAAATTCCAGACCCGAGTTGTCTTTATAATCAATGTGATAAACCAGCCTGTTTATACCAGATTGGTGTATTAACTTACTGCATTCCTTACAGGGGGACATCGTAATATATAGGGTTGCATCCTTACAGGATTGTGTAGAACCGGCAACTTTTAGGATGGCATTGGCCTCGGCATGCAAAACATACCATTTGGTATAACCTTCTTCATCTTCGCAAAAATTCTCAAATCCTGTAGGAGTACCATTGTACCCATCAGATATTATCATTCTATCCTTAACAATTAACGCGCCAACCTGTTTCCTATTACAATGGGATAATTTACTCCATTCTCTTGCAATTCTCAAATAGGCCTTATCAAATTTTAGCTGTTTTTTTTTATTCATGGAATGTCAAAGTGTATTGCTGAAGAATTTACAATATGCTGCAAATTACTAGATTATTGTAAAAAATGAAGCTAAACGAATCTTATTTTAAAGTGCCAGATAACTCTTTTGAAGTATCGGCAGGACGATACCCACGACAATCGAGGCGGTAACAAGGATCCAGTCTCTTTTTGAGACCTTGAAAATATTCTGGCAAATAAAACCAATGATCATAACCGCCAGCACCACGATGATCTGTGCTACTTCTATTCCTAACGCGAATTCTATCAAAGGAAGGAATTTGGATTCTGAAGCCGAAGCGATCATTTTAAAATAAGAAGAAAACCCTAGCCCATGGATAAGCCCAAAGAAAGCGGCAGTTATATAAAGAAGGCTGAAATTGGTCTTTTGAACTTTCTTTCCGGCGGTTATAATATCAAAAATCGCCGTGACCAGAATGGTTACCGGAATTAGGAATTCAACATAATTGCTGGCCACTCGTACGATTTCATACACTGAAAGAAAAAGTGCCAGAGTATGTCCAATTGTAAAAAGGGTTACGAGCCATAACACCCGTTTCCAGGTAGAAAATCCATAAGCTGCTACCAGCACCACAAGAAAAAGCACGTGATCGTATGCCTGCCAATCCAGTACATGATCGAGGCCAAGTCTAAAATAGAGCCAAAATTGGGACATATTTCAATTTTTGTTGAAAAGAGCCGAAAATACAACATAATAAAATGATGACAAAACATCCGGATTCAGCTCTTTATATAGGCTTGTATAGAAAGCGGCCCAAACTATTAAAGCGGAAATCATTAAAATACCCTTTTGGAGGTATTTTATAAATGCCTCTTATATGCTAATTTGCTCATCCTTTTAATCCAAGGATGGTAAGATTTGGTTGGTAGAAATATGTGTAGGGCGTATTTCTATTTTAGGGTTAAATCGATTTCTAGTTTATAAGTTCCGAAACTTACCAGTACTAAACTTTTGAACCTCCGGTTTCGCCGGAGGTTTTTTCTTTCACAAACGTTAATATAACAAGCTTTGTGAGGAACTTTTGGATATAAACCTTCATTAATTCTATATTTACCCATCCAAACAAGCTTCCCAGCTATGAATAAGGATTACAAAAAGCTTGCTGAATACTGGCAGGAAAAGTATTCTAAGCAGGTTAATGAATATAATACCTATCAGGTTACGCAGGATTTCAGGCAACTGGCGTCTATGTTCACACCAGGCAATTCCTATTATTATGTAATCAATTTTCATAATTTTCAGCTGGAACATATTTCAGAATCTGTGATCGATTTTGCCGGGAAACCAGGGGATGAAGTTAAACTGGAAGATCTGCTGAAATTGGCAGTTCCCGAGGAATTAGATAGGATAGAACTTAAGGAAAAGGTAGTGAACGATTTTTATACCCGTTTCCTGGAGAGGGACCAACTGCTTAATTATAAGCTGATGTATTCCTATAAAATGAAGGATGCATCGGGTAAAATCAGGACCATGATCCATCAAACCACTCCACTTACCGTAGTGGATAATGGAATGCCCAAGCATGTATTTTGCGTTCACACCGATATTTCTCACCTGAAAATAAGTAGCTGTAACGATGTTTCTTTTGTAAGTCTTGATGGTGAAAAGAGCTATTACAATGTAAATACCGATAAAGGCTACTTCGATCCTTCCTTTTGTGAATACGACACAGTAGATCTCCTGGATCGCCTGTCTGAAAGAGAAGTGCAGATCGTTAAACTGCTGGCGCAGGGCTATAGCGCTGTTGAAATCGCCAGCAAATACAGCCTGTCTGTCCATACCGTGAAGACCCACCGCAAGAATATTCTCAACAAATGTAATTGCTCAAATACTGCTCAGCTTGTGGCGAAATGCGTGACCGGCGGGGTGATTTCTGTTAGTTTGAATTAGGCTATTTGAGGTAATACTATATTAAACCGTTAGGTGGAATTATCAAACCTTCCCTGTTTCTTTTAATTAAGGTACACTTGGATTTTTTTTGCTGAGCCCTGGTACTATGCCTGAAAAATGCTTTTGCGTTACTTGATTTATTTTCAGACCTTAGGTCACCGAAAATTTACTAACCAAACCTATTTGTTATGCAAATCTATGATCCAATTGGCGTTTATAAGGCCAAAAAAGAGGATGCTAAAAAACTAAAAGTTGACCTTGGGATTATCCTTCCTTCCGAAGTTGATGCCGAAGAAAAAAAATACAGGGTAAAGGTTCTCGACGCTATAGATATATCTAATGGTGGACATAACGGGATGTTCGTGGCTATCAAAATTGAGAATAAGAAAAGTGAGGCAGTAGGAAATTTGTCTAATGGAAAATACCCGGTCGTCAATGAAGTAAAATTTGGTTTGTCTATTGAAGAATTCGATGCGTCTGTAGATAAAAGCCACGTGATCATTTTTCACAGCAATAATTTTACATTGAAGGGGTATGAAGGTGTTGTACAGAAAGCCAGGGATTTTGTTAAAAATCATGGCTATGACACAGACGAGGTATTTGGGAGATCTGAATCTCAAAAAGAAATTATATATCAGCCTGATACGGCCGGAGGCGGAATTCTAGTTGGAACCGGCGGATAAATTGAAGGTATTCCTTAAAATAGCGGCGATCTTAATATGGTTTTTAAGTGCCGCTTCTGCATTTTCTCAGAACTCAAAACTGAATGCGGCAGATAGTTTGCTGAATGCCAGAAATACAGAGGTAGCCAGCCAGGTCTTAAAACAGATTGATACTACATATCTGGAGGCTTCTGAAAATGCGCGCTATTATGTGCTGTATGCTCGATTGAAGAGTCTGGAGAACAATGCAGATGAGAGCTACCATAATTTCCTGGTCGCTAAAAGAAAATATACGGCCATGGATAGCCTGGAACAGGCTGCCGCCGTCAACCTTCATATTATTCCGCTCCTCACTTCAAGCGGAAATAAAGACCTGGATCCGCAGCCTTATATGAATGAATATCTGGAGTACGCGAGAGATAAAAATGATCCCGCCATGCTCGCAAAAGCCTATATGCAGCTGGGAACCATTTTCATCAATTCAGATGTTCAGAAGACCATTCAGTATTATCGGCAGGCGATCAGGGAAAATTTAAAGACCGGCGATTCTTTGATGAATGCCAAGATTCACCATAACCTTGGAGTTGCCTTTGGAGAAATGACACCTCAGAAAGATTCGGCCATGCATCATTATGAGATCGCATTGAAAGAATACAAAAAGCGCGATCTCACCGATTTCATTTCCTATATCTATAATAACAAGGCTTCAATATTCAAGCAAACCAGGGAATACGATTCGGCTATCGCCTATTATAAAAAAGCTGAAGCCATTGCACCACGGGAATTTGAAAAGGAAAACAAGCGTTTGCTCTATGATCACATGGCTAATGCCTTTGAGCTGAAAGGTGATTACGAGAACGCCTATAAATACCTGAAACTTGAAAACACCTACCATGACAGTATTCAGCAAAGTGAGCAGAATAAAGCCATGCTGGATATTCAAACCAAATATGAGGTAGAGAAAAAAGAGAATGAAAATCTTCGGCTGAAGCAGAACCGAATCTGGCTGCTGGGGGCCCTGGCCACATTATTGTTGATCTTACTTGTGGCTCTGCTTGCCTATAAAAACACCCGATCCCAGAAGAAAATCGCCGAGAAGGAGATCGAAGTTCAGAAACAAAAGCTGGAAAATGTATTAAAACAACAGGAGCTTGCAGGAATCGACGCCATGATAGAAGGGCAGGAGAAAGAAAGACAGCGCATTGCCAATGATCTTCATGATAACCTGGGAAGTCTTCTGGCTACTCTGAAGCTGCATTTTCAGAATATGAAAATAAGAAAGGATGGATTAAAGGAAGAAGAAGACCGGCTAATCAGGCAAACCGATATGCTGCTGGATGAAGCTTACCAGGAAGTTAGGAATATCGCCCATGCAAAGAATGCCGGGGTTCATGCCCAGGAAGGTCTGCTACCGGCTGTTAAGAATTTTGCCAGCAAGGTATCGGCCTCTAACAAGCTTATTATTGAAGTTGAAGATAACGGGATGGATGAGCGACTGGAAAACTCGCTGGAAATCCTTATCTTCAGGATCATTCAGGAGTTGATCACCAACGTCATAAAGCATTCGGGAGCTTCAGAAGCTAGTATTTACCTAACGCATCATGGTGATGAGATCAGTATCATGGTCGAGGACAACGGGAAGGGATTCGATCCCGGGATGCTGAGGCCAAAGGAAGGGATGGGAATTTATTCCATTCAGAAGCGAGTGGAGCATCGAGGTGGTTCCGTAGATGTGGAAAGCATACCTGAAAAGGGAACTTCTGTGATCATAAATATGCCATTATCATGATAAATCTTGTCATCGCTGAAGATCATACCGCCCTTATTGACGGGATAAAGGTTTTTCTGGAGTATGAAGAGGATATCCGATTTCTGGGATCTGCCGCGAACGGAAAGGAATTGCTGGAGCTAGTGTCAAATAAAAGGCCTAATGTGGTAATTACCGATATCAGGATGCCGGTGATGGATGGGATACAGGCCACCCGGCAGATCAAAAAACTGGATCCCGAAATTAAGATTATCGCATTTACGATGTTCGACCAGGACAATGCTGTTGAACAAATGCTGAATGCTGGCGCGAATGGCTATATCCTGAAAAATGCCAGTTTGAAGGAACTATTGTTCGCGATTCGAAAAGTCTATGATGGAAAGGCCTATTACGACCCGAATATCAATACCGATTCCAATAAGAATGCAGCCGAAAAGAAACCGGTACTTACCAGCCGGCAACGGGAAATTTTAAAGCTGGTGGGAGAAGGAAAAACCAATCAGGAAATCGCAGACGCACTTTTTATTGGTAAAATGACCGTGGCTACCCATCGAAAAAATATGATCAAAAAACTGAATTTGCAGGGAGCCGGTGAATTGTTGAGGTACGCCGTGGAACGAAAATATGATTTTGAATAGAATCGGTTGGCCTTAAAAAAAAAGTCCTGCCACTGGCAGGACCTTATGAAAATCGGAAAAATTCTGTTTTTTCTTATTGAATAGCTGGAGTCTCTTGCTCAACTTCAACAGCGGCTGAATCTACTGCCTCTTCCATTTCTACTTCTTCGATTTCCTCGGTTTCAGTAGTCATTTCAAGGTTAGCTTCTTCAACGGTAGCTGTTTCTTCAACTGCTTCTTCAGGAGTTTCTGTTTGTTCGTTACGACATGAAGTTACAGTGAACATAGCAAGTGCAAGAGCACCAAAAATTAGTTTTTTCATTTTTATGATTGTATTAAAAAACGAGCGAATATATATCAAAAACAAGTACGAAAATCAGACTCTATAAAAATTATTTACGATAACGATTTCGCTTATAAAAAACTGAATTAAAGAGGTTTAGGGGTCTGAAATTTTTATTCTAATTTTTGTGGATAATATGCTCTTATTTCCGGCTTGATTCCATTCTGAATTTAAAAAGCAAATACAGATTCTCAGTTCAGCCTATTCTATAAGTAAAAAATATAATCGGCTGATATACAGCTAAAATAATTAACTTCATAAGCTGAAAGCAATACTAGAAGCTTAACTCACTTACTAATTCGAAAAAACTGGTCTTATGAAAGCAGCGGTTCGTTCCAGATACGGATTACCAGAGGTTCTGAATATTGAGGAAACTGAACGGCCTGTAGTGGGAGATGAAGAGATCCTGGTTAAGGTTTTTGTTACCACGGTAAACCGAACCGATTGCGCGAACCTTACCGGTAAACCGTATGTAGTTCGAATTTTTACCGGTTTAACGGCACCCCTGAATGCCATCCCGGGTACCGATTTTGCCGGAGAGGTCATTGAAATAGGAAAACAGGTTAGTGGCTTTAAACCCGGAGACCGGGTTTTCGGTTTTGATGACAGTGGCCTTTCCAGCATGGCCGAATTTACAAGCGTTTCGGTGAAGAAAGCCATCAGGCTTATCCCTGATGGAATTTCCTTCGAGCAGGCCGTGGCCTCGGCAGAAGGAGCGCATTATGCCATCAACTTTATCAACAAGGTGAAGCTTCATAAGGGAGAAAGGGCGCTGGTAAATGGCGGGACAGGTGCAATTGGGTCGGCGTTAATACAACTGCTAAAATATTACGGGTTAAAAGTCGTGGCTACAGGCCCTACCGAACATCTTGATAAATTAACAGAAATCGGTGCTGACAGAAATATCAACTATCAAAAGGAGGATTTTACAAAGGATCAGGGAAAGTTCGATTATGTGTTCGATTCGGTTGGAAAAAGTACTTTCGGAGACTGCAAAAGCCTTTTAGTTGAGGACGGAATTTATATCTCTTCGGAATTAGGGCCTTATTCGCAAAATCCTTTTTTGGCCATCAGCACTACTTTCTCAGAAGGGAAAAAGGTGAGGTTTCCGCTGCCACAGAATACACCTGCAAGCCTGGAATTGATCTCCAGGTTGCTTGAAAATGGTCATTTCAGGCCGCTAATAGATCGAAGTTTTGAGATGGAAGACGTTCGTCACGCATTTTCATATGTAATGACAGGCCAAAAGATCGGGAATGTTTTGCTGAAAATCAGGGATAAGTAGTTTAGATAAAGGACGCGCTAAAAGGTTCAAATTTCCCTTTGAAGAAAAAACGAGGCATTTCATTTTTCTGAACCAAATTTTTTATATTTTTGCCGTCCATAAGTTCGAGTGCATGCCTGCCGGTAGGCAGGGCGGAATTGGTAGACCTGGCTGAATACAGGCAGGCGCGCTTTAAATGATGATTACGGTTTATGCCATATCAAGTATTGAACGTAACTATATTTATGTAGGAATGACTCAAAATTTGGTCAAACGGCTGAATCGACATAATATGGGAAGATAAAAGACAACACGTGCTTATCTTCCTTTTAAGCTTATTTTTTCCGAAGTTTGCAATAGCAGGCTCGAAGCCAGACAAAGGGAAAATACTGGAAATCTGGAATAGGAAAAGAGAAGCTTAAGAAAATTAGAGATAAGTATTAATGCTCGAGTGGCGGAATTGGTAGACGCGCTGGATTCAAAATCCAGTAACTTCGGTTGTGTGGGTTCGATTCCCACCTCGAGTACTGAAATGAAAACCCCTGCAAATACAGGGGTTTTCTTGTTTTTCGCCTCCAATTTTCAATATGAAAAAGAAGGAGCAAATCAAAGTCGTACATAGAAACGGACATGATACTGTAGAAATATTCGTGGCTAAGAAACGTTATTCAGATCCCAAATTATTTATTCCCCGTAGGTACGGTAAGCCTGTGGTAGGCCCTGGCGACTACTGGTATATCTATTTTTACTGGAGATCAGATCCTGAAGGTCCCCTGGATACTCCCTTTAAATTTAAAAACAATATTAATTACCTGAAAACGGCCAAAGAACGAAAGGCCGCCGGGAAGATTATGTGTGCTCAATATAAAAAAGCACTGGAGATGAACTGGAACCCGGAAACGAAAACTGTAGGGAACAGGAACCGGCGAAAGGAAATCGTAACTTTAAAGGATGGCCTGCAGTACGCATTCGATATAAAGAAGAAAGGAAAAAAGCAGCCAACAATAGACGGGTACAAATTTCACCTGGACCGTTTTATGGCCTGGAGCGATAAGCATGGTTACAGCGGGATGAATGTTAAGCATTTTTCTATAGATCATTTCTATGAGTTCTGGGACTGGATACGCTTTGAATATGTACAGGATGAAAAGAAGCCATTGAGCGGCACCTCGATCAACAATCATAAGAGATCTATCTCGGCGCTTTTTACCACGATGAAAAAAGAACGGCTCATTAAAGATAACTTTATAATAGGCGTTCCCCTGGAAGATGAAGACCCGGTAAATAATAAAGCTTTCTCCAGGCAGCAGCTCATCGATATTAAAGAGCAGCTGGAGAAAAATGACCCATACCTGATTCCTATCCTGCAATTCATACTTTATCCCATCCTGCGACCTCGGGAAGTTTTCACGCTTCAGATCTCCGATCTTAATACGGAAGACTGGCTACTTACCGTGGAAACCAAAACCGAACGGCTTAGTAAAAGGCGGATCATTGACAAACTGAAACCCACGATCCAGGATCTTCACCTGAAAGGGAAGCCCGGGCATTATCATGTTTTCACCTATGAGAATAAACCAGGTGTCTGGAACCCGAAAAAATTAAAATCGAAGGTTGATCATTTTGGCCGGAGGTTCGCCGAAGCTGCCAAAGAGCCGCTGGGAATGGGCAGGGAATACGGACTGTACTCTGCACGGCATACAGCAATCATGGACCTGTATTATACCATGGTGAATTCCGGAATGGCGGAGTATGACATCTACATACAGCTCATGCAATACACCCTGCATAAGACCATAGACGGGGTTAAAAAGTATATTCGCCAGCACCAGGATGTGCTGCCTCCGGATCACTCCGATCTTTACAGTATCGATTTTTAGGTGAAAAATTAACTTATAGGTTAATTTTTTATATTTGGGTATGGAGCAAAAAATTAAATCCTGGTGGGAGCGAATAGGCCAGGAAAGAAGAGACAAGATCATCGAAAAAGCTTATAAGGAAAATTCTGATTTTCCGCATAACCTTCCTGAGAATCCTGAAAGCCAAACAGAGGAAGATCAACGGCAAAGCTGGATTGATAAGATGTAATGCAACTTTATTCGAATATTATTGCAATAAAAATTTCCAATTATATAATGGCAAAACTCAAGTTTCACACATTGCAGCTTCGCGGTAAAGACTGGTCTAAAAGTTATAATCAAAACTTGTTTAATATTACAAGAGTTTCAAATAAACCTTTTAGTTTTTTTGGAAGGATCATTGATTTGAACAAAGAAGAAAAGTTGTGGTTAAAAGAATGTAAGAATTCAGATTTTCCTAAACCATTTTCTTTGTTCTTGACTGAAAAATATTATACTCCAACACCTCTTTAATGGGATATTATAATACATTCACTGTTGATGTAGACAAGCATAATAAACATCAAAAAAAGGAGCTGGCTAAATTTGCCGAGACATGTAGGAGATTACCTGTTTATTATATAAAGGATGGAAAATTAAAAAAATTATCCGATGGCAAAGATTGTCTTTGAAAATGGCACCGAATTTAACCTTCCGGATTCAACCCATGGCGGGCGAGGTTTATCTTATGATCATCTTGATCATTTAAGAGAGGGTGACCTTAAATTTATGGTCGTTCATTCTGGAAATGTAGAACTTAAGAAATGAGATCCTGAAACAAGTTCAGGATGAAGATAAAAATTAATTGAAATGGCAAAATTTAAATTTGAAATCAATACACCTTTTCGTGGTGAAGACAAGGAAGCAAGAATTAAAGAATTGGCTTCTCGAGAACTCGCGAAAGAGATCTATCCAAAATTGCATTTTAATCAAATGGAATCAAATCTCGTTAGTAATAATATGACGATGATGGATTTTTCAAATTTCCATGCTGAATGTTCTATACATGTGTTCGACCCTAAAGAAATGTCGGAAATAATTGGATCTTTAAGAAGGGTGAAATCTCTACTATATGGAACTAATAATCGAGAAATTATGCCTTTATTAGATTCCGTACTTCATAAATTGAGAAGTTAATCTAAAAACTCACCGAAGCAACTTCCAGTTCGGTGTCGAATAAGGCGATACTGTTCTCTTTATAGTCTATAGCCTTTACCAGGTACACCTGGCCATCTACCAAAATCTTCTTATACTTCGAGATCTGGTAAAGCTCCGTCTTGGAGAATGGGCCTTTTAATACCGGGTTGGCGGCATTCAGCCTAAAGAGGATCCATGGTTTATGGAAGGTATCATACACCCCGCCCAGCCCGGGCATACTTAAATTAATGCCTTCAAAACTTTCTACGGTACCAGGATGAAATGCCGGGTCGTACAACAGCAAGCCCACACCTTCCCGATCTTCTACCCGCTGGGAAAGTTCATGCCGGCCACGGTTGTAGGGGATAAACTTAAAGTCGGTCACAATTTCCTTCGTGTTCTCGTTGCGCTCGATATCTTCATGAAGGGATACAAACTGCGGAGTGTCTACATTATTAGCATATTTAAGCAGGTAACTTTCTGCTTCGATATTTTTGGGTTCTGCGATCTCCAGGCTCTTAAAGATGGGAACGGTCTTACCGTTAAACAGATAATCCTGCACGTTAAAATTGAGTGCTATCGTCTTTTCCACATCATCGATATCGATCTTCAGGTTAAACATTTTCTGGTACCGGTTGAGATAATCTACCGTGGTCCAGTCTGGAATGTACCTGGAGAAATCTATGGTAGGGTGCATATCGAAAAAATCCAGTTCAGAAAGGTCGTTATACCAGCCCAGTTCATAATCTACCGGCATGAATTTCGCCACGTGGTGATAGATAAAAATAAAAGGTGTGTTCTCCTGGCCTTCTTCTACCGTGAAGGTGAGGGCTCCTTCAAATTCACCTGGATATAACCTGGTATGATTTGCTATTAACTGGTCATTCTTATAGATCTGAACCCCGTGAAAACTCTGGCCTTCTATGTTCATGTCGTACCTAAGCACATGCTCCCCGGGATTTGGTGGAATGAATTCTATCTCCTTGATCCAGGTTTGTACCAGGATACCATTATAAATTCCCGGTAGTGCTCTTTGTTCCCATAGCACCGAATTAAGATCCAGAGGTTCCCCCGGTGGCTTTCTGGGGATCTTGGTCATGTTATCATTTTCACTGTGACTTAAGAGCCTTTTAAAAAAACCATGATCGGGAACGTTCCCCACCAGTTTATAACCTATGGATTCAAAGGCATACTGGATGGGAGCCAGCCAGAAAACCCTGGGCGCGATCACATTCTTATTATGAACCTTGAAATAATTTGAGTTTGAAATAAGGTCGTTCTTGGCAAGGCCGTTATAGTCCCGGGCATTCAAATGCCCCAGGTAGTAGAAGTGAGGGTCGTCGTCTTTAAGATCGGTTCCAAACTTATCGATGTACCTTATCTCTGGCAACTGCCATTTTACCTCCGGGTAGAGCTTTCCTGCTATAGCCTCGGCATGATCTGCCCATTCCTGCTGGAAGCCCAATTCTTCCTTTGCCTCACTCACATAATCCCGAGGGTACTGCTCACCGATCACGCTGAACGTAGGAAAAAAGGAAGCGATCTTTTTGTTCATGATCTCGTTGACTTCAGACCCAAACTTAAGGTCGCACTTTCTGAATCCCGGGATTCGTTCGTTCTGGGTAAGCAAACCTTTATAGCGAATGGCACCCATCACAACCAGGCAGGGAAAATGCTTTCTTTTCTTCGCCGTGGAGATCTCCATTTCTCCTAAAGCTTTAAGCGTGTCTTCGTTTTCTACAATCCGTATGGGCCTGGTACTGTGCTGTACCTTTATTTCTTCATAAAAAGAGCTATTCTCATCATGTATTCGAGCGTCATCCTTTACATGCGGGAGCTCTATGCCGTTTACAAATATTCTGAATGAATTCATTATTCCGTTCCGCTAAATTTTTCAGTGACTTTATTAAGTACCGGGTCTACAACCTGTGGCAGAACCGCATCTATTAATTCGGCTTCTACAGTAATTTCAGACCAGGAACCATTAACGATCTGGCAGGGAATGGTTAATTCGCCATTGGCATCCAGCACCAGGTTAAGCTCCTCTATACCGCTGTATTTTATTTCTTCTTCCGGAAGGTTGTAGTTGTAAAGAACATACCTGGCGCCGCCGTAAACGACCATGTACATTAGTACAGAGAACTTAAGGGTTATGCTCCCATTGGGCTGGCCACCGTAAATATGAAAATCTACCTGCTCGCTTCGCATTTGTTCCGGATAATTGATCTTCTCTATTTTAATCCTGAAGGAATTGGTGTTTACCGATACGATCTTTTCACTGGAAAGACCATTAATGTTATCGGTCGCCGTGATCTTTACCTGGTAAGTGGTATCCTGCTGGGCATCTGTAAGCGTAAGCGTGGGATCTTCCAGGGTTTGATCATCAAATGTTATTGGAGCGGCATTGAGCACCTCCCATAATATGGAAACGGTATGCCCCTCTGCCACATTTACCGTTGCATCTATCTGCCCGCTTCCATCATTGCCGGCGTCCAGGGAAATATATTTTATGGTATTTACAATGATCTCAGGAGGAAGATCTGAATCAGGTATGTCATTTACATTATAAGTAATCTGGGCCGTGTTACTCAGAATTACCTCGGTTCCCATCTTGAAGTCGATCTGATCTAACGGGGTACCCGACTTTCTCTGGTCTGGCTCATACACCAGCTTTACAAAATCTGAAAGCGGGATGTTGTAGGGTAAAATACCAGGATCGTTCGCAACCATATCTGAAAGTGCCACAATGCCGCTACTGTCTACAAATGAAAGCTTCCCGTTTACCGGCACCTCCCTTATTTGCACTACTGTTGCCGGCTGGATGGCGGAGTAAACCGAAAGAAAAGCCGCCTTTACAATTTCCAGAACCGAATTCTCGTCTCCGGATACAGTGATATTATTAATTTCCGGGACCATTGCATAGGTGTTCTGGTTGGTGAAGCTTGGTAGATTTATCCTGGAGAAATTCAGAGCTTCCCCGTAAATGTACCTGTTATCTATTAACCGGGTAACCTTTTTAGTTTCCGACTTTACCCGTTCCCAAACGTCCTCGATCTGCATTCTAACATCGGTACTGGTGGCGATCGCATGAATAAGATCGGTGATATTTTTATAACCATAACCAGAACTTAGTTCCAGTTCCCGGTTGTCTTCCACATCGTAGGTGATCTCGGTGCCATCTTTCTGGGTGTAATTTTTAGGACTGAGGCTGTGCAGCTCTTCCTTTCTTCCAAAAAGGCAGGCGGAAAGATAGAAGCCATAATTATTCTGGTAAAAAATAGTCTTTGGGGGGTATAGGGATTCGTCTTCAAACACCAGTTTTCTTTGAACGGCTGCAGAAGATGTGCTAAATTTTACAAATATGAATTCAAGGCCTGTGAGATCCAGGTCTTCAAAGTTTAATTCGTACTGAGTGGCCTGAACCGGATAATTTTGAAGGGTTTCTGTATAGATTTCCTCGTTTAATTCGTTAAGCACGGAAACCTGCAGTTCGCTTCCACCTTGAAGGTAAAGTGGAAATACAAAACCGGTAGACCGGTCTACCTTAATATTTTGTTGCGGAAGCCCCAGAAACTGAAGCTCCACTTCATCGTCAAATTTAACCGGCTTCAAATTCTTAAGGAGATAGAATTCGGGAAATTCCAGGAAATGAGATCTTACGCCGCTACCTATCTTATATTCTTCAGCTACGATCTTTACTTTCTTCAACAGCCCATCTTTTTTATGGAAGCCGGTTGTATAGTTACAATTGGTGGCATTGGTAAAATAGGCATGATACAAATGCTTAAGGTTAAATTCACAGAAGCCATTCTCATCTTTGCTCCAACCCTGTTGAAGGAAAGGCTCGGGATCGTCATCTATAAAAATATTAGCCCTTACAAAATAGCCGGGATCCTGGCTTGCCTGTAAAAGGATCACCGTATCATTGCCATCGGCAATTACCCGGTTCTTATCTGGAGATTGAAGTAATTCTATCATGAAGTTATTTTTCCGTTATTCGAGCTTTGTTCCATTTCTTCCTGGAGCTTCTTTCTTTTTTCCTCTTCATCATATCCGTAGACCGTGTAGGTTTTAATAGGTTCGCTTAGCCTTAACATGAGGCTGGCCAGCATGGCTTTTAATTCGGGATCTGTATTTCCAAACTGGGCAGATTGAGTTGCGGATTGCGGATACATACCGGACTCAAAACCTTTCACACGGTTCCTGGTCTCGATGATGCTGTTGATCACTTTTGGATTGAGCTGTCTAAATACTGCGTTGTCTATGATCATCTCGGTACCGTTCTCCGCGGCCAGGTAACCGCCGTTATCTGAGAAATAAGAAGGTTCATTTACTATCCTGGTACCGGCTTTACCCATGTTCCTGGCCCGGAACCTTTTTCCATCGGTTCTGGTCACGTCCAGGTAATCTGGATATTTTCCTTTTTCGTATCCCCTTACATTCTGTCTTGAAGGCTGCGGGATTTTCTCAATATCGGTAGAAGCGATCGTTCCAACCCGTTTTATACCTGCGCTTACTGCAGCAGCAGCTGCGGCGGTACCAAGGGCAATTCCAATAGGTCCCGGAATAACTGATACAAATCCCTGAAAAGCACTTTGTGCAGCCTGATAGGTTGAAATGGTGGTCTCGGCGATCTTGGCGGCCTTCCATGATTCAGAACCTTCGTTAAATGCTTCTGCGGCACTGGCAAGATGACTACGGGTGAAGTCGAGCTTTTGTTGCTCGGTCATTTTTGTCCAGGTGACCTGCTGATCCTTTGCTTCTTTTTCCTGCTTATCGAACTGGCGGTTCATTTTATCCGCCTGCAGCCTGTATTTCTCTCTTATGGCCGCGATCAACTTCTCAGATCCTTCAACGGCTTCAACCTTTGCAATCTCCGCCTCTTTTAAAATTTCAAGTTCCCGAAGCGCAAGACTTCGAGCGTACTCTAATTTTAATTCATCTTTCTCCTGCTGGGTTTCTGCTTTTGCCAGTTCACGTTCCAGCTCGGCTTCTTCTCTTAAGCGGCGATTTTCTTCCTCGATACTTAAAGTTCGATCTTCGTATTCTTTTTTAAGAGCTGCAGTTGCCTCCTGTTTTTCGGCCTGCTTTAAAAGTTCGAGCTCTTTAATACGATCAGCATGGCCCGCGGCTTTTTCTATTTCCTTATTATAATAGGTGTCGATGAGCGCCAGTTCCCTGTCCAGTCCTTCCAGTTTGGCTACTTCACGCTCATTTTGTTTTGTACGAATAAGATTAAGAAGGTAGTTCTCGGTAGATTCGTATTCTTTCCTCCTCCGTTCAGCTTCCGCCTTAGCTTTTTTAAGAGCCTCTTCATCTACTTCTGGAGTAATTGGTTCTTCATCCCCGGTTGGTTTATCGGGTTCTGTTTTTTGGGTATCCTCACCCAGGTCTATCTGGCTTTTCTTTTGCTCTATATCCAGATTCTCTTTTTCAAGTTCATTTATTCGTTCTCGAATTGCGAGTATCCGGTTATAGTCTTTTTCAGCACCTAATGCAGCTCCCTTAGCGATATTCCCGTATTCTGCTTCCTTTTTAAAGATTTCCAGCTGGTCTTCCAAGGTTTTTCCTTTCCGGATATTCATTGCTACACGATTCTTCTCAATAGAAATGATTCGTTCCTCCTCTTCGCGCTGAAGTTTTATAGCCTCTGCCTGGTTATCGGCCTGCATTTCTCCAAAGGCTGCAAGCTTGATCTTTTCCCGGTACTGGTCATTTACTTCAATAAGTCGGTCTCGAAGCTGTTCATTTGTAACCTTCTCTGTATCTAGATTCTTAAGAAGATCCGGGTAATTTTTATTTAACTCCTTAAGCAATCGGCTGCGGGCGTCGTTACCTTCATTTAAAGAGGTGATCGAGTTCACCATGATATTCATCTGGAACTGCTGCTCTCTTAAAAGGTTAGATTGGGCGTTGGTTTCCCTGTTAAGTTCCAGGAGACCGGATGTGGCTTCCGTTAACCAATTGGTCAAGGCTGAATTCCTGAAGTAATTACCAATGGCATTGCCGATCTTTTCCAGGTTACCGGCAAGATTCGCGTTCTTTACATTAAATTCCTGAGTTAGTGAAGTTCCTTCTGCAATCGCTTTATTGGCGACTTCCTGTTTTGCGCGAATGGTATCGGTATTCGCAGCCAGTGTGGTAAGTACAGCTACACTTCGAGCGCCTTCCAGGTTGAGCCCATCCATTTTCTTGGTCATCTGCTCCAGACCTTCCCCATTCCCTTCCAGTCCCTCCAGGAATGTAAGCAATGCCTCGTTAGCATCTTCCTTTAACAAGGCGGAAAATTCCTCGGTAGACATCCCGGCGATCTTCGCATATTCATCGGCCTTGGAGTACATATCTACTATGATCTTGGACATGGTGGTACCGGATACTTCAACACTCTGCCCGGCTTCGTCCAGAGCTGCAGCAAAACCGAGCTGCTGTTCTGCAGAAATATTAGCCTGGGAAGAAACCCCGACGAGCCTTTTTAAATAATCTACCAGGAAGCCTGCCTGGTTGGCGCCTGAAGAGGCTACTTCGTTAATTGCAGATCCTATGCGCTCCATTCCTCTTCCAAAACCGTCCCCGAACTTATCGGCAACCTTATACTGAGTGGAGAGTTTTCCTATTAACTGTACATTCTCGTTGATATCTCCCTGAAGGTCATCGCCAAGAGCCACGCGAATCATATCGGCGGTCTTAACAAAGCCCATTACATCTTCCACGGAATCCTTCCCAAGTCGCCCGGCCTCTTCCGCAAGTGCTAGCAGCTCGTTTACCGGTGTCCTGGTATCGAAGGTCTTTAGGTTTTTGGTAAGCAGTTCTACCTGCTTATTGGTTAAACCGGTAGTCTTTTGAACGTTCGCCTGAGAGTCGCTGAGTTCTGCGTTCATTCCCAGTAGCTTTTTACCACCCTGAAGTACCGCTCCAATACTGAAGCCTCCTATAAATAGTGAACCAAAGCCGCCGAACGTTTTTTGCATTCGCCCCATGACACCGGCTGTCTGTCCCATTTCCTTACGAACAGAATTAAGGCGTTTATCGGTTTCCTTTAGTTCTCGGTTAAGCTTATCCCATTCCGGAGTATTGGGAACGAATTGCTTCATCTGACTGCGAAGCGACTTCTGATTCTTTTCCAGCTGTCGCATGGTCATCCCCGTAAGACCTAAAGTTTTTTGCAGATCCCTGGATTTCTTTTCGAGCTTATCGATCTCTACCCGGTTCTCACGTTGCTTTTTGGTAAGTTCTTTATACTGATCTGATTCCCGCTTACCTTCGGCCAGCAGTTTGCGTTTCGCTGCGGCCAGATCTTCATTTTCATTCTTTAAACCGCGAATTGATTTCTGAACCTTACTGATCTCTGATTGTGTTTTATTGACGCCATTGATAGACATCTCCACATTCAACTGTTCATCGGTAATCCTTTTACTCATTATACTTCCAGTTTAAGAAGGGCGGGGGTCTGCTTTTTTAATGCTTCGACTATCTCGTATTTTGCCCTGAAGATGATATTATTCCAGTGACCGAAGATGACAGTGTTGTGTACCGGTACGGCTTTTTGTTTTCCGTAACGGGTTCTTTTCATGTCAATAAATCGCTGCTGGATATGATGCTCATGGTGAATGGTCATATTTGAAACCGAGAAGGATCTTGAAGATTCTATATAATCGATCTTCTCACTGGATTGCTGCTGATCCAAGATCCTTTCCTGGGCTCTCCCAATCTCATCGACTTCCTCCTCGAGAATAAAATTGATACGTTCCCGGCCTATTAGATTCCCGGAACGCGACTGCAGTGTTTGAATGCCATTCATATTACAAGTTTAGAAAGGCAGGGGTGCAGATAAAAGGACACTAAACTGGTGAAGCCAGGAAATAAAAAAACCGCCCGAAGGCGGTTTGTAAGTTTATGAATGTAGCTTCTAGGTTTGCCAGATGGTGAGCTGGACACCTTCTTCGATAGTGTAACTGATCATTGCGGGGTGCTTATGTTTTGAAGATATCCATTTGCGACCCACCCAAAAGTCTTCTTTAATATCCAGAATATCTTCCTTTGAGAAGCCGCCCAAGCCATTATCATCAGTACCGAATTTCACAAAAAAGGCATTCACCAGCTTTTTTAGGTTCACCAGATCGGCCTGGGAATTGAGTCCGCGACCCTCGTAGAAGTGATTCTGGTTTGGTCTTTCCAGGAAGTTTTTAATGGTGTGTCCATGGAATATCCCAAACATCGATGGGTTTAAATTTCGATAATGGTTTACGAAGGTCATTCCGGATTCATTCTCCTGTGGTTCGCCGGTGATGTATTCTGAAAATTCAGTTTCAGGTTTAAAAAGCGGCGAGATCTCAAAAGGTTCGGATTCCTGCCTGGTTGTGAAGTTTGATTTCATAGTAGTTTGAATTGTTTAAATATACAATAATAAAAAACGTCCCCGAAGGGACGTGTGACAGACGTTCAAAGGGAAGCAGGACCCGGTGAACGAATCTGTATGTTAGTATTGAGGTGTATTATTTTCATGACTTATTAAATTCCATGTTCAATCGGTTGAATTCTAACGAGCCGGGAGTATTCCGATCCATTTCTGATCGAATTGCCTTTACTTTTTTTTGATGCTCTGTTAGCTTACTAAATTGCTCGGGGATGTTGTTTGAAATCATATCATTCGGTTTTTAAATTAAAGTGTACCATATAGCCGTAAAAACCTTTATAGTTTCGGACAGGATCTGCATCGAAGGTCCTGAAGTCGATATCCTTAAAAAGGCAGTCGCCCTGGAACTTTACATGCTCTTCGATAAGCCAGTCCCTGAACCTTATCACATATTTACCAATATCATTATAGACCGCCCGGTAAGCGTCATAACCTTCATTGATATCGAACTTATAGACCAGGAAAAAGATCATCTTATTCTTATCCTTGAAATTGTCTGCAGTGTTATAATCCATACCGAATGAAGGCAGCACCCCGAAAAGAGCGAGCTCTCCGCCGGCCATGTCCCTGGTGAAGACAGGAACGTCTTCATCGCTCACCAGTGTAATGGCGTGCAGTATCTCCGGGATGGCTGCTTTGGCCATCGTCTGGATCTTATCAAGTTTTGCTTCTGTTATCATTTTCAGATTTTGATTCTTTAGCTTTTTCGTGGAGCTGCACCATGCGAACCAAAACGTCGTAGACATTTGCCTTACCAGTTTTGGCAGCATCTCCAAAAACATTGCTTTCTGCCAGGTCCCATATTACCCCGACGGGGCCCACGCCCTTGGCTTTCTTTTTAGAGGGCTTGAAAAGCTGCGCAATATTTACTTCCACACCTCCTTTAAGCGATAGTTCATCGGCCGTAGTAATGAACTTGTGGCAGCTGGAGAAGAACAGGAAAACCCCAAACTTCACTTCTGGATCCAGTTTCTTCACCAACTCGATATTCTCTTCCAGGGCTTCGGCGCTGAACTTTGGTCTTTTACCCTTTACCGCTGGACGGTACAGAATCGCTACCAGCTCATCCAGGTATTCTTCCTCATTAGTATTACAAAAGTCGATCATGGCATTCTGTCCGTGAACGAAGACTTCCTCGTAGGTACAATTCCCGAGAGCTGTGTCCGGCCCTAACAGATCTGTCTTATCTATTGTAATTGAAGGAAGGGGATTCTTCACGAAGTTGAGATCCACGATCTTATACTTTTTGCCCTTAGCTTCCTGCTCTATATAATAGGGCCTAACGAGTTCCCGCAAGGTGTTTACATTCTCGATCGTTTTGGGAGACTCTGAGGTGTGCACCATATTAAGAGCGAAATACACAAAGAAGACTTCCACATCTTCCATACTTAATTTTCCCTGTTGCCGGTTCAATTCCAAAAAGCAGAAATAGCGGTATTGCGGGCCGGTCATTTCCTCGATGTTCTCCGGGAAGTCTTTCTTTATTTTACCGAACTGGATTTTGTGCATAGATTATTGTATGGATAGCCTTTTTACCTTACTAAGTCTGTCAAGCACTTCAGCTCCATCCCAAATCCCATGTTTACAGAGATATCGGGTGTAAGCTCTTCTTTCTCTTCGATTCATTTCTTCGTACCGCTTGTCTGAAAAATTGTATGGATACATTTTTTAAACACTGATCAGTTTATGAGTTTCCGGGCAAATGGTAAGCTTTAGGAGCGCCAGGTCTTTCTGGAACTTATTCTTCGCCAGGGCGATCTTTGCATCTGGTGTTAGGGTTCTTTTTTGCTTGGTTTCATTCAGGAATGAATTGATATCCCTTTGAAGCACCCGTTTTTGTAATAAATTGAAGGCCTCCGGTCCCTGCATGTTCTTCAGGGCTTCCTGGTAATACTTTTCTTCACGGCCTTTCCTGGTAAGGCTGTAGAAGAATGCTTTAATAGCTTGAAAAATGGCGTTTAGTTTTTTCATTTTGATTATAGATTTACGTGTTTATTTCCTTCTTTTATCCCGTAGAGCTGGTCCATCTCTTCTGTTGAATCGGGATTATTCTGGCGGTCCAGGAGATCTTCCAGGGCCTTTTCAAAGTCTTCGGCCATGCCCTTGAACTTAGCGGCTCTCTTATCGCGCAAGGCTTCAAGGTCTTCGGTCCTCATCTTTACATTGAACTTGAAAGGCAACATTTCGTCTGGCAGCAGGGTTAAGGCCCTGGCCATGGCATGAAATCCCACTATTTTTCTACAGTAGAGGATAAGCTGCCCGTTAGGCGTAAAGGTGCTTACATTCAAATCTTCCTTTAATTCCTCGATCTTGTCTATTCCCAGCAGCGGAATAAGCGTTTCGGCCTCGATATCGCTCATGAATGGCACCATACGGTAGTAAAGCTGCCCGCTGTTCTCTATAGGATAGATCTTCTGGAACTGGTTGGTCCTGGTAATGAATAATCCCTGTGCTGTCTTATATTCTTTGCTCGCGATCCATTCGGCAAGCCCGATCTCATCCAGTTTCAGAATAAGGGCATCCAGGGCGGCATAACTTCTTTTCTCGGTGCTCAGTTCATCCTTTTTCAACATCCAGTCACCTGGAGTTTTGGAGTTATCGGCTACCTGAATGGTTCTACCAGTAGGCGAATGAATAATATCGGCGTTAGGTGCATACTGAAGATACGCCTGTAATAAAATGTACAGCTGGGCATTCTTCAGGATCACCTTCATATCAGCTGCGTTTGTAGCATCCTGGTTACTTTGGTAGAAAGCCTCGATCTTGTCATAGACCGGTTTCCCGATAAAGTCTATTAATAGCGGTGTTTTCAGCTCGATATCGGGAACCAGGTTGGCGTACTTAAGATCGCGGCTAATGAATCCCAATAATTGTTTTATTTCTTCCTGGCCCTTTTCTTCTTTATTGAATAGTAATTTCATGCCGTTTCTTTGGATTTAATAGCCGATTGGTTCTTGGTTCGGTTGGATTCTGAAGTGTCTTCCTGGCGTTGTACTGCTATCTGGTAAAAACCGAGTTTCTCATCGGTTTTGAAATATGCCCGGATAATGTCATTGTATACCTTGGAAATGAAAAGTTCTGCCACAGGGATTCCGGTTAGCTGGTGGATCTGGTAAGCATAGAGCTGTTCAGATCCTGAATCGCTCTTTCCGTCGGCTCCAACATTCGCCAGGGAAGCATGAAGGGAAAGCCCGGCCTGTACGGCAAAATCGGACTTATCGGCAACCTTTATCTGGGCTTCGACATATTCTTTAACCTCCTGTTTGATTGGGGTGATCTTCCAGCCTTCCTCTACAGGCGTGTTACCCAGAATAGTGGTCACTGTTTTGTTATGCCAGAACTTACCGACGTTTTCCACTCCGGAAAGTACATCTGAAAGGGTATCGAAGATTTTCTCTTCCAGTTCCTGGAGCATTTTGCTGTTGTATGGGATCTTCTTTCTTCTGCAGTCTTCCTCTATTTCTCTTTTTTTATCGTCCCAGAATTTCTGGGGTGATGTAATATGAAAGCGGATGTTTAAAGAATTGTTGGTAAAGGCTTCAATTATTCGTGGTGCTGCAGTAGATCTCTTTATCCAGTTAAGGGTTCCGTATACTTTCGGCAGCGCATAATCTTCCATCCCGAAAGATTTGGAATTGGTATAATGAACGGAAATTCCATGCTTAGTGGGGTTCAATCTATCCCAAAGAGGGTAAATCTTAAAATCTTCCTGTTTTGAGTTCTTCCAGTCGCCCTCTACCACATGGGTAGGTTTTTTTGTTTTTGCTCCTTTGCGATAGGCAAGTCGGCATTTCTTGGCGGTCATTTCTTCCAGCATAGGGGGCATATTAGAATAGCCCAGCCTGGCACCCCTAAGATTTATAACCTTTGTAAAGATATTGTCTACATAATAGTATTCTACTGCTCTCTGAATAGAGAGGACTTCAACATCTATAAGCTCCAGCCATTTCTGTATGGTAGGATTCTCTACCGGCTCCCTCGTGGCCTGGCTTCCATCTGGCTTAAACCGGTACAGGTATGGTCCCTGTCCAAACAACAGGTCTTTCTTCCTGTCCAGGATAGTAGGTGCCAGGTGATTTGGCAGGATGGTTTCCTGGGTTTCATCGGGGATATCATTATTAGTACCGAATGGTATGACCTCATAATCTCCCAGCCGTAGAGGGTTCTCACTCCATCTACTGAATTCTTCCTTTGAGCTGGATGCGGAAGAACCGGAAGCATTGCGGCCCGTGATCTCAAAGTAATGAGCTTTGCCGTCTGCTACTCCCAGGTATTCGTTTCCTGATGGTAATCTCTGTGCCATGTTATTTCAATTTGACTTGAATCCCGTTTACTTCCATTAGCAAGGGGATGTAACAACTCCTGTTTGCACCGGTATCGTTGTCTTTCAACTGTAGTTTATACTTAGCATTACGATCTTTACTGGTGGTGGCCATAGGGCGAAGACTGGCATTCGATATACGTTTCTTGCCTCCTCCCAGCTTGGCGTAGTAGATGCTGAAGGGCTTGTTAAACTTGGTACAGTTTCTCATCAATGTGATAGCCTCTTCTGGTGTGTAGGTAGTTGTATTCATTATTTCAATATTACCATGGCGAAGGCGGTAGGAAAAGGACACCCAATCATATCTCTAAAAAAGGTAACAAAGTGTAATTACGTTTAGAGCTCTGAGCGTGGCGGGCAGAACTCTGCGACTAAAAATAATTTTGTTATTGGCCTTAATGGCTTACTTCTGTTTTTCAGCGATTTAACGATTTGCCCCAGGGAAAAAGAGGCCAAAACTTGAACTTTTCAGAGGGAAACTTGTTAACGTACACCGGGTAAACCGGTAAATCTTACCGTGTTACCACCTGTTTTTTCTAAAAACTTCGGCCTGCAGATAAAATACTTGAAGGCGTCACTCATGTTTGTAGACTTCATTGGAAGTTCTTTTTCCGAGAGTTTTTCAGAGCTTTTATTCTTATGAATTGTTTTAGATCCATCCTTTGAAGTTCGAATAAGCTTTTCTGCCAGCTCCATAGAAGATTTCAAACATTTACAGGTGTTAGCGTCTATGAGAAGTTCTGGAAGATCAGGATTAGACCTGGTCATAAATGCCAGAGCAAGTTCATATTCCTGCCAGTGGTAAATGGTACCCTGTTCTTCATTCATTATTGTAACCGTCCAGTCTGTAGAATTACCAAATTCATCATATTCGATCGCTTTCTTGAATTTACTGGCGTGGTCTTCTCCCTGTTTTTTATAGGCGAAGGCGGCACGGTCTGGCCACAGCTCCAGGTGTTTTTCCTTATGGTTTCGGTAGAAGTCGCGGAACTGCTTTGCAAGCTCTGGAAGGAAGTCGGTTCCAACCGTGTAGAATTCCTTAAGAACACGCAGTTTATTTCCCTGTTCCTGACCGGTTACCAGTGAACACATGCCACCGGTGTCCATTCCTGCCTGGATTGGTTCACGGTGCATCACGTATTTTAAGTCGAGAGAGCTCTCTTTATATTCTTCACTCCAGTCCGTGGAATCGTTATCCAGTTTTCCGTAATACCAGCCGTCACGATAAAAAATCCGCTCCGAAAGTGCCGGATAGAACATCTTTGATTTTTCCAGTTTTGGCTGAATGGAAAATATGGCAGAACATAATTCAGAGAAATCCAGTTCCTCAAACTGTTCGAGCAGATATTCAAATCCTAAAAAGTCCAGGTTTACCAAACTGGAAGCCACATAAAAGAAAGTACTGTTTTTTCGTTGTGCGATCCAGCGATCTTCCCAGCGCTTATACTTTCTCTTGGCCTTTTCAATCTTAGAACGGTTCCCTTCCTGTTCGGCATGGAATACTTCTGCGCGGATCTCATTCAGGATAAAAGCAGCATAGATAATTCGCTTGATCTGCTCCTTATCCATGTTCTTTTCCATTTCAAGGATCCAGTCATGCTCGCCGTGATTCACGTTGGGCATATCTGTTGTAAAGGTCACACCCCCGTAATAAACCGATTTTCGGAACTTCAGCTCTCCACCCCGTTTAGCTGGCGTAAGCTTGCTGATCTTCTTTTTCGCCTGGTATTTAGTTTCATCCGCAACGATATGCTGGTAGGAGTCCCCCGCACCGCCTGAAGGACGGTCCTGGCTTATCATCTTATAGTGAGTTCCCAGGAAGTCGGTAATACTGTGCTTGTATTCGATAGGAGATTTATACGGCCTTCCAAAGGTTTTTGGTGGACGTTTGTTCACCACGTAGTGATGATCTTCGTGCCAGCCGTGGATCTTCCATCCGTCCATAAGTGACGGTACCACGTTCTTTCGAAGGTTCATAAAAGTATCTCCGGAAATGGCCATATAACAGCCGGGCATATCATAACTGATATCCTGGATCCTCGGAGCGAGGATTCCCGTTGTTTTACCCATCGCACGGGCTGCGATGATCGCGGCATTCTTAGGACCTACCATTAGAACCAGCTGCTGGAGCCAGTTCATAAAGGCTACCGATACCTGCTCATTCTCCGCTGAGATCGTCCTCTTCGCCATCGTAATCGAATATTTGTCTTGGTTCTGAGCCCAGGTCCTGTTTAAGCCTGAATTTCTCGGTTTCGGCGATCTGGAGCTTATCCAGCCATTTGCCCACCTCATTACGGTTCATGTCGTCTGGCAGACCGATATCTGAAGGCTTAAGTGAGAAGAATCGATTCGGTTTGATGAAGAATTCTTTCGGCAATTCTTCCTTATCTGGCTTATCCAGTTCTATGATTTTACCGGCATTCTTCAGAATTTCGTCGGTAATTTTCCACTCCGCATGAGTCTTTGCTGTTCTTCGAGCTACCTGGTAGTTCTGCATGTGCTGTTCGTAGTGAATGCGGCGGTAGAAATCCTTTTTTATTTCCTCGTTCAGGTAAAAATATTCTCGAGCGTCTTCAATTCGGGTTCTGCATTGCTTTATGCTGAGATCTGGATAGTGCAGTTGAAGTTTCCGGGTGATCCTTCTGGGATTCACGTCCCCGGCATAAAAGAAGCCTCTAATAAGCTCTAATTGCTTCAGGTAGACAAGCATCTCCTCGGGGAGCTTATCGGTGTTGCCCTCCACGTATTCCTCGAGCAGGGCAAAATGATCTCCTTCCTCGATCTTATCGAGCTCTTCTATCTTCTCAATTATTTTGTCCATTTTCTTAGTCAAGTTCCAGAATATCTCTTTTAGCGGCCTCGAATTCGGCCTCGCGGGAGTGGGTGTGGTGAATCTGGACGGCCATGGAGTTGCCAGTTCTCATCTGGAATTCCAGGCTTTCGGCTTTTACTTCATCCATTCGAAGCCTACCTCGTTCGTATGCTTCCCGAATTATAGAATCTTCGAGCCTCCATATTCGCATAAAGTCTTTTACCGGAATGCAAAGCCTGCGGGCGATCATGTTGGAGGCCATGTTACCGCCGGCAAGCTTCTCAATATGCTCTACGGTTTCATCGTCGAGCGAATCCAGTATTTCAGCATTCGTAGGCATTATTTTTTAGCCTTAAGCAGTTCCTGGACATAATCTCGCTGCCAGGCGTAATCTGCGGCTTTCTCTTCGTATTCTTTTTTCTTTTCCGGATCCTCGGCTTTTTCAGCTTTAGATTCGTTCCTGGAGACATTGGTTCGAAGTGCCTGATATCTTTTGTTCAGCTCTTCGCCGTTCATCTTATCCAGTTCGGCCTTGATCTCGGTTTCGCGGAAGATAGGGTGCTCACCCAGCAGGGTCCCGTTTTTCTGGTAATGTTCCAGCTCTTCATAAGCCTGCTTATTCTCTATAAAACCGTCCACGATCTCGCGAGCCAGGATCTTTTCTTCTTCCTCGGTCATGCTATTCCACAACTTATCGCGGCCATCTTTATAGGCTTCGTAAGCGGTGATAAGATCGTTTACCAGGAGTTTCAGAACGTCCGGACAGTCTTTTTTAGATAGGAACGGGAACTGTTCCCTTAGCTTAATAGATCGTTTCACGTTAATTGGCACTTCCTTTGCCTGCTCGGCGATCAAAGCCTCGCGCTCTTCCTGGATAAAGCTTACCAGGGCTTCCTTGTTTCGGCCTTCGGCTTTCTTATCCTTGGCTTCAGCGATATCTGCTGCCAGCGACTGGATGTCGGGCCATTCTGCAGCTTCAGCAGAGAAATGCATCACCCGGGCTGCCAGGGTAACCACTCCGGAATCGCCATGTCCCACAACTCCAATAGTTGCAACCGGTGATTTTTCCTCGGTTTTTTTAACCGGACTTTGCAGCAAAGCGTTCATTTTTCGCTCATCGATACCAACGGCGCGGCAAAGCTGGTAGACAGCCTGCTTAATATTCGCAGGAGTGCTGGCCATGCTATTTAGCTGGTGATGAAATGAACGGGATCTGTTGGGTAATGTGTTGTAGAGTTTACGGGCGCCGGCAAGTGTGCGGTCTTCCCTGATAAATTCTACAACTTCTTTTTGTTGTGGATTCATGATTCCTGAGTTTAATTATTGATTTTATCAAACTTAGGAAGCGGTAACAAGGGGTAAAAGGACAGCTGTTACCGGATGTTACTCATTTATGAGTATTAAAAGCTTTTGTCTCTCAAAAAAATGGAAATTTTTATTCGCAAATAGGAAATAATATGCGGTATTTGGAAATTTATTTATACAAAAAGGAAATGATTGAATTTAATAGCGTCGCTGAATTCAATGGGAATACCACGGAAAGTTTTAAATTTTACGGTATTCAATGGATTAATCATTATTTTTCTAGGAATGAAACCGTGTGGCAAATTTCGATATTCGTATTCCAATTGTTGTGCTGTTACAAAAACTAAGGGTAAATCTGGTTTAGCATCTTTTGAAATTGAGCTAGGATTCATTTTCATTATGGAAAAGTTATTATTATAATTTTCCATATCGTCAAGCCATTCTATGAGCCGTTTACGATTAATCTGTGGATAAACTTTTATAGGTGATTCAGCCCTTTTTGTAGTTTTTAAACTATTAATTTTTTCCGGTGAAATAATGGAAGATTCGATTGGAAGATTTGAATACGACCAGACATCTCCATCTGCTACAAATAATTGACATAATCCTTTCCATTCCGATAATACTACAGAACTTAAGCCTTTCTCCTTTAATGCAGATTTAACTTCCTCAATTAAATTTTCGGGAACGGCAAAATTGTCATAGGAATTGAACCCGTACTTTTCGCCGTGGCTTACTATTTCATCAATATATTTTTTCGCTTTACTCATATCCAAATATATAAAAAACCGCCCTACAAATTCATGCAGGGCGGTTTTAGCAAAATTCAAACTAAACGATTTTAAGCGCTTCTGGCTTGCTCTAAGAAGATAAATGAACCTTCGGTGTGCTCGTAGGCTTTAAGTGTGATCCTGGCGCCAGCATCGGCTGTCCAGTCCACTCCTCCAAGCAGGAAGAAGTTCGCTTCTGCAGCTGCGATGGTAGAAGCATTCGCTCCGCCGCTTCCAATAAGCGTATAAACGCCTCCGTGAACCGGGTTAGCCAATCCTGTGATCGCTGTTGCAACAGTGTTATCCTGCAGCTGGTATTCACCGCTTCCGGCAAGTACATCTGGAGTCGCTGCATCCTGTGCAACCACTTCAGCCTCGTCGAAGGTAAATGTACCATAGTAACGTCCAGGCAACAGGTTAGACTTCGCGAACTGCTGGAACTTGATCAAATCTGAAGTTCCGTCGTTATTGTTCTGTGATTCGAACATTAACGATAATGGCTTACACTTGGTACCGTACACACGGTAAAAAGCTTCTCCACCGTCACAACCTCCAACCCTAACGGCAAGTCCAATAGGTCTACCAGTCCAGTTTTGAAGGAATTCTTCAAGTTCCAGGGAAGATCCCGGGTGCCTGAACTGTGGCAGCGTGGTAAAACTGATGTTGTCTTCTTCACCTTCACTGGATCTCGCCAGGTCTATAGTGCTGGAAGTAGCATCGATCTTGATCGCATACTTGTTCGTATTGAACAGGAACTGTCCTGGCATAACGATCTTCTTGGAATCTCTTCCAGGAGCGTTTTTCACATCATTCCAGTCCCACATTACGATCTCGCTATCCTTCCCTTCGGAAGCACCAGCGGCACCGCCTGCCTGTGATTTCTTAATATTTATTTTTACATATCCACTCATGTCAATGAATTTTAAAATGAATTAAAACCGACCCCAAAGAATGAGGTCGGCTGTTATATTATCCTCGGTCAACTTCGATGAACTTGCCTCCGTTAAGCTCTACGGTAAGGAATACTCCAGCTGCAAGTGTGATATCTGCAGAAAGGAAGAAATTACCTCCGTTAGCGATCGTAGTCGCGTTAGCGCCGGCATCGCCAGAACCTGTGATAGTATATCTTTCACCTGGTACCGCATTCTCAATATTTGTGATCGCAGTAGCCTGAGTGTTCGAGCTGGTCACAAAGCTGTTACCTTGGGTTGCATCGGCGGTAGTAGCGTTGGCAGCAAGGATCACTGGCTGCTCTTCTTCTTCAGCACCTACAACTTTTCTTTCTATCTCGATGAATTTTCCACCATCCAGCGCATGAAGCACTAACAGGCTTCCGTTGCTGGCAACGAAATCGGCACCATCTTTAAGTATGATGTTTCCTCCATGTTTTACGGTAGATTTATTAGCATCGGCGTTACCAAGCACATAGATACGCTCTCCTGGAGTTGCATCTGTGAAACCGGTAATGTTGGTAGCCTCGGTGTTGTTCGCACCAACTACGATACTTCCATGATCTTTAACAGAAGGAGTTGCGGTGTTGGCAGGTACCGGTACATAAGTATTGGTTAATACTTCCACATCGTTAGAGAAAACCAGCTGGTTCTCGTAGCTGTTCTCTGGCAGATCGTACTGCTTTCTACCAAACATGGCCACGTAAGCAGCAAGCTTATAATCTCCATACGCCTGGATATCCCTAGGATCTGAACCGCCTTTTCTGAACTGGATAAATCCGTCTTCATTTGGCTTGTCAGTTAGAGCGTACTCGTTATCCTTGGTAGTGATATATATAAAGTCTTCACCTTCCATCTGGTCGTATGTAACCAGTTCGATATTTGGGAAATCATCTACCGTATCGGTATCTCCTTTATAATCGGTATTTCCACCGTAAAGGTTCTTTCTTGCCTCGTTGTACTTACGTTTCCAGTAAGGTGATAATACCAACTGAAGATCTGGAAGTATCCTAACGTCATAAGGAAGTTTCTCACACATCAGTTTCAGGTAATCGTAGATTCCAACTTCTGTTGGTCTACCCATTTTGAACGGACGGTATTTTACACCTCTTGCATCACGATACAGTTTCAGGAATCCTGAGAAGTTATTCATGAAGCTTGCAGGAGTGTCTCTTTCTTCATCCTTGAAGTAAACCCCACGGCCCATTACGATCTTATCTTCCTTACGTGCTCTGGCCATGATCTTTCCAACCACGAAGTACACGAAGGTCATCTTATGCGGATCTGAATCCTTTATTCCCAGGGTAGCGATATTCTTCAGGTAAGATTTTTCAAGCTTTTTAAGCTCGTAACCTTTGAATTCCATATCGATCTGGATGTCTCTTACCTTACCTTTTTCAGCAACAAATTTTACTTTGTTTTTAGGTAGGAACTTGGCTTTAAGAGACTGGGTGATCTCACCGGTAACGATTTGTGTATGGATGTACTCATCAGAAACTCCGGAGATAAGCTCCACATATTTCTTCATTTCCAATCCATCCAGCATGGTATCGTGGATTCTTTGCTCTTCTTTACGGTAGTAAGCCTGGATATCGGTGTTCAGCTTGTCAATGTTCGCTGTATCGGTCCAGTTGGTTTCCGCAGTAATAGCTTGACCTGAAAACGCCTGTCTCGCAGCCTCGTTCCATGGGCGCCCCTCAAAGGCATTCCAGGAATGATCCTGAGCGAACAAATGCGTTTTACTATGTCTCACAATAGCATTTTTCATATGGGATGCATTGATAGTTTCAACAGAACTGTCATCTTCTGGAAGATTAGCCAGCTTCTTGTTGTCGGCCTCCAGCTTTTGAAGTCTGGAATCCATTTTGGTTAATAATTGTTTTGAACTGACTTTTTTCGCTGGAGTCTTTGCAGATTTAGACTCATCGGCAGAGTCATCTCCTTCTTCCTCCTGCTCTTCAGATCCCTGTACTTCATCGCCGGCATCGTCACTCATATACTTAGCGGCAAGGGCCTGGATCTCGGTGTCGTCTTCTTCCTCTTCCTCTTCAGCACCGATCTCGGCATTAAAGTCTTTTAGGTACTTTTCTGAAAAACCTTCCTTGTTTGCTTTCGCATCCAGTTCGGCTTTCTGCTCGTCTGTTAACTCGAGCCTCTCCTTTTTATCCATTTTGGCCTGGGCATCGATATTGAAAAAGGCCAGCAGGAAAGGAAAAAACATTTTTAAATTTTTCATTTTTCTGAATTTGGGTTAATTACTCATGTAGGTTCTCACTTGTGCGAGAAATTTGACCTGCTCCACAGCTTCCTCGAAGTCCATGATTCCGTCTATCAAACCAATCTCCAGTGCCTCTTCGGCATAGAACATTTTACCCTCGAGGATTCCCTCTACGTCTGTCTTTAATTTTGGGCGTTGTGATTTGACGAACTCCTGGAATTGAATCGCAAGCGGATTCAGGTGTTCTTTTTTGAAATTTTCGTATTTACCTTTTAAGGCCTCGTTGTATGATTTGTGCTTAAAGGAACTTTGCACTGCATAGATCACGTGCTCCTCGATTCCCATGGCTTTTAACCAGCCCGAATAATCGAATATGGTGGCCATCACTCCAATACTTCCAAACATAGAAGAGATATTGTTCTGAGCAAAGAACCGGTCGCTGCCCACGTTGGCATAGATGTTCGCGCTCGCGCTCATATCTGCCAGGCTTACCAGCGGTTTGGTTTTCTTTTTCTGGAACTGGCGGTAAGGAGCAATCGCATTCACAGAACCGCCTCCGGAATCATTCAGCCATAAATGACCGATAATATTCGGGTCGCGATCAAAATTATGAGCGATTGCCATAAGCTCTTCGGCGCCCCATCTCCACCAGTTGCCGGTTTTGATCATAGGCCCGGCGATCTTGATCACGCCAATACTTCCGTTTGGAGTATGGGGATGCTCTTCAGGATCTATGGGATTCCCATGCTGATCTATAATAAAACTGCGGGATTCCTTTTGTACCTCTTTAGTAGGTACCGGCTGATTCTTACCCTGCAGGATCTGCGCGACCATTAATAGCCACGCCTGTGCATGCTGCTCAGATAAAGCCCAGGTGCTTGATAAAATTTCAGATTCCGTGTCTGTGAACATTGTACAGTTTTGGTAAGTACAATGATATTTCAGGAGGCATGCTTAGAAAAGGACACAAAAAAACCGCCTGTTATAGCGGGTTGAGAAGACATTCTGTAATTCTGTTATTATTTCGGGTTTTCGGTCAATTTTGGACTAAAAAAACCCGAAAACAACAGGACAAACTCATTCATTTTTACGTTAGCCTAGACAGGGCGGGCTTTTCGGACTTTTTGTATCGCTGGTAATGCTTCACCAGGCGGTCAAATAGTGTTTTTGAGTAAGAAATTTTGTAAAATTCCATGAATTCGGTGATCGATGCATGAATGATGCCTTTGGTCTTTCCATTGTATTTATGAGCGAAAACGGCACCGTCTACAAAATGATCCAGGCAGGTTTCAAACCAGGATTTAAATACCGAAGTGATTTCTTCAATCTCTTTTTTGTTCAGTTCCATAAACGTGCTTCTGCCATCAACCAAAACCGTCTTATTATTTACGCGGGCATTTTCTGAAACGGCAATGTAGAATTTACAGCCTTCAGCCTCAAAGGTGGGCCTGTTGGTTTTTCGAAGGCAACGATATATAAGTTTGCCAAATTCGTTTTTCTGGTTAATGTGTAGGGCCTTGGCTTTGGAACCGTCATCCATCAATTGTACCGGACTGTTCATCTGGGAGATCAGAAACTCGGCTAAATATCTGGGAAAGGGGAAGGGAATTAATTGTTTACTCACAGGGGGTTAGTAGTAGGGTTACACGAAATTAGATTATTATGTTAAGGATTACAAACAAAATCTTAAATACTGTGAAAATCAGAGCGATCCTGCTCCGTATCCCGCCAGTGCCGCTGTTAAGATAACCAGGGAGGTTTTCCACCAGGTGGGTTTCTTTTTCTTTTCCACCTCCAGCTGCAGGCCGGTAAGCTCACCGCTTTTCTTTTCCAGGTCTTTCTGCATCTCCAGGGCATTAACGGCTGCCTGTAATTTTTTGTTAGCCGACTTCATCTGTGCGATCGTGAGCAGGTCTTTTATAGACTGACTGCGAATGCGTTCACAAACGCGCAGCTCTGACTCTACATATTGCAGGGTTTCGAGATCCAGCGCCGAACTATCTCTTTGCCTTTGCCCGTCTTGTGATAAGGCCGGCAAGGCTGTCAGCATCAGTAATACGATAAGGAGCCTTTTCATATGCGTCGTTTTTTAGTTGTTCTCGTTCTTCCTGGTGACGTTCTGCCTGTTCCAGGTTTTTCGCTGAAGACTTTTTTAAAGAATCAACGGTCTCACCTATTCGCTCTATTTCTTCCTGGTATTTTTCTTTCTGACTTTCCAGCTGATCATCAAGGGTTTTAAAGGCTGCTTTATTGCCGCTGAGTTCCTGGTTCAACTGAAAAATAAAATACGCCGCCACGGCTATCACGATAAGATAGAGCAGGTCTTTCATTTCAAATTTTGACTGGTTCATCATTTTATAGATTGCCCAAAGAAAGAAGAACAGCACGAAGTTGCATACTGCCACTATAAAGCAGAAAAACTTCAGCCGTGCTTCTATCCCGGTTATTTTCATTTGTCCCAGTGAAGGCCGTTAATGATCTCCAGCTCGAATTCATCTGGTAAAAGAGCCAGCAGTTTGCTCAGGGCCTTTTTCGAATCTTTTACATCCTTTTTCCCGTCGGCATTGATATCTCCGAGATCAAGTCCCGGCAAAATGCAGCCGCGGGTATTGGTGTAAAAATTACCGGCATGGATAAGCACTTCGGCACGATCTGGCACATCCTTTACCCAGAAGCATCTTCCAAAAGTGGGTGATACGTGTTTGATCACTCTATATTTTCCAACCGGGATACAGCTTACGTTTCTAAGGTTGCGTTTCCATGGAAGCTCCAGGGTGGGGCAATCCCATTCTGAAAAGTCTTCCTTATCCAGGACAAAAAAGCGTCCCAGGCTTTGTTTATCGTCTTGCGAAATTCTTTCTAATAGTAATCGTCTCATGATCTTGCGGGGGTATTGTTGGGTTTATTAGCTTGCTGCAGCTGGCGAAATTCGAATTCCCGGATGATCTTTTCGGGCATCTCTTCCAGTCGCCTGGTAGTATCGTCGTGATAGGTTTTGTTCTGATCGGCGATCTTATCGCATACTTCCACGATCTTCTTATTGGTTTCGTTCTGGGTTTTGGAGAGTTCCACGAAGGCCTCGTTGCTCTTATCGGCACGCTCCCTGTCTTTTACACTGTTGTTCTGAAGGATTTTAAAGAGATATCCTACCGCAATGATCAGCGTTAAGATGATAAGTCCCGGAAGTCCGTAATCTGCGAACTTGGAGAGAGAGGCTTCCGCCTGAAGGGGTATTAAAGTCATTAGGATTTCAGTATTTCAGCGCCATCTTTCCTGGCCTGGTCTGGATCTATGGAAAAACCAAGGATCTCGATTAAACGTTTAGGGCAATTATCACAATCCAGGTAGCGGAACTTTACACGGTACACCCGGTCTTCTTCCAGTACCAGGTTATCGGGGATTCGTTTTGCATTCACATTTTGCCTGGCTTCCAGAAACTGGCCATTGGTAGCCTGGAAGGTGATGTCTTCTCCCGAGATGGTGATCACCGTTAGCGGTGTGAAAACCTTTTTTTCCGGTTCGGTATTCTGGGCCACGCAGGCTGTGCACACCAGGATCGAGAGGATGAGAACTATTTTTTTCATTGCTGGGGGGATTTCAATTTTAGTGATTTGTAATAATTATCGTTTACGCGCTTCCAGAGCTCGGGATCTTCTTCGTATTTCCATTCCAGCATATAGTGCGCATGGTAGGAACTCATGATCTCCATTCGCTTCGGGTCGTTCTTGGGCAGGTCGTGGGTTGGAATATGGTCCAGGCCAAAGACATGGCCCAGTTCATGTTTTAACACCTTGTTGAATTCGAAGGGAAATTCCAACAGAATAGAGTCCAGCTCTATCCAGTGTCTTCCGCCCCTGCTATAGTGCAGGCCGTAATCATGCAGAACAAGCGTATCCACCACTCTTAGAGGCAGGTTTCGGAACATTACGCTGTCCAGCGTGGAAAGCTTCTCCAGGCTGCGGGTGTCGTTCTTATAGTTTTCTGCAACGAATTCTTCCAGGATAGGGTAAACCAGATCCGGGCGGCTGGTGTAGATTCCCTGGGCCGGTGCTTCAACAGCGCTCAGCAGGAGAAGGCAAAGCCATATGTGTTTAAAGAATTTCAAAACGGCAGGAGGTATTTAAGCAGGTCGGTACGGTACACGTAGCCGAAGATGATCGTAAGGATCACCAGCGTCCAGGTAATTTCACCCCGGTATTTCTCATGCCATTTACGGCTGTCTTCTTTTTCCAAAAGTGCGAAGATGATATTCAGGTCCCGTTTTTGGTTTTCGGTGAGCCTTCGGCCTTTGATCACGTAGGCCCAGAACAGGAAGAACGGCGTCTTTAAAGTAAGCATCGCAAAGCGGTACCCGGTATTCCAGGAACTTTTCCCGCGCCTTCTCATTTCCTGCCTTAGCAGTTTATCTGCCCGCCACATCATTTTAAGGTTTGCCGAGGCATTTAAACCGCGGTATAAAAAGTCGTGCAGCATTGCGTCCAGGTCCAGCCAGGGGATATCGCACAGCTCCTCGGTCATGCTGGCACCGTTAAAATGTTTAGGGTTTCTAACAAAATAATCGAAGGCCTGAACATACGGGCCGCGTTCGCTTAGCTCGTAACCCCATAACTGCAGGATCACATCCATATCGCGTTTCGCCTGGAAAATTAAATTATCGTCCTGCTCAAAGAAATCGTTGGTACTGGAGAACAGGTCTTTAAGGAAGGTGAATATCTTCATAAAAAAAGCACTTTCAGTGTATTACCAAAAGTGCTTTTTTGTGATGGGTGATAAAAGGACAGTTGTTTTACGGGAATCTTTTCATGTAATGGATAGAATTATGTTGATTGATTCACCAACTCCCAATCTTCGGCTGTACTGCCATATATAGGTTTTTGCTGAGTTATTATCAAAAGTGCATTTGCAAGTAGTTCACTTTGTTTGTCAGCGTAACTGTCATTTAAAGACACAGGTATGCCAATTTGAGTAAACAAATTATCTATTTCAGCATTAGAGTACACAACTGGCTTCTGAAATATTTTATTAAAGGTTTGAGTTTCAAATTCTTCATTAAACCCAATTACATAATCCTCTACGACTGCCTTAAATTGATTTAATTTTTCTTCTCTCGTCCAGTCTGAGATCCTTAACTCTATTATTGCCGACTTTTGATCTCTGCTATTATAAACTAAAGGCCTTTTACTTCTTACTACTTTCATATTTATAATTTATTGTAATATCTGTTATATTCTGAAGTCGCTAATTCTGATAAATCAGAAGGCATTCGCAAAGAACTACCTAAAACATTAGGCTCGTTAATTTCGCTTATTGCTAATACGGAAGTTGCATTGCGGGGAGCGCCAAAAATAGCGCCGTTTTCTGAAAGTGTTCCACATACATATTTTGAAGATCCATCTAGCTGTCCAGAAGCAATAACTTGAGCACTTTCATTTGTAGGATCTATTTCCAGAATTCCATTATAATTAAAAGGGATGCAATAGATTTTTCCATTAGGAGCTAAAACATTTCCTGTCCATTTTAGTGAATTTACTAATCCTGTTGCAATCCCTGAGTAAGTATCTGTTGCAGGATCAATCACTAATACAGAATCTCTAGTAAAAGGAGCGCAATAAATTTTGCCATTAGGAGCTAATGTACCACCAAACCATTTATTAAGACCACTCGGAGCGCTAATGGTTGTATAGGTCTTTGTAATGGGATCAATTTTATAAATCTCGTTTGCATTTTGTGGAATGGTATATATAAAACCATTAGGAGCTAGAACCCCTCCAGCACAGACCTGTGATGATGCGATCGATCCAAAAGAATCAAAATTTTCCGTTTCAGGATCAAACTCCAAAAAATGTCCAGCTTGCCCTGGGATAAAAATAATCTTACCATTAGGTGCTAAAACACCTCCTTGGTAATTCATTAGGCCATTAGTTGGAATCTGCGAAACCTCCCCTGTTTCCGGATTAATTTTTAATATCGCATCATATAAATAAGGTGCTCCGTAAATATTACCATTAGGAGCTAAAACACCACCATAATTTTTATTTTGCTGCGTTCCTAAGTTTCCAATGGTATTAATTGTTTTTTCAACCGTATCAATTACTAAAACATTCGTACCGTTTCTTGGCAAGCAATATATTTTTCCATTAGGAGCTAAAACAGCTCCGGAGTAATCAATCGTTCCCGAAATAGAACCAAAGGTTTCCACCTTAGCTTCCTCAGCTATCTCATATGATTGGCCAAATATGGTGCGTCTTAAACTCATATGGAAAACTCTCCTTTACCTCTGTATTCGTTAACCGTTCCTTTACGATAAATAGTTGCCATTTTATCAGCTTTTAAGATTTGTCCATTGGGAAAATCAAAGGCTACCGCAGAAGATTTGGTTATAGTTGCTTGCCCTGTAGCCAAGCAATCTAAATCACATGAGAAATGCTCCCTTATTCCTGAGTCTGGCATATTAAGCGTTACTGCAGCTGTAACCATTAAAATCTTTCCGTGATCTGTATCCAAGAAATCTCGACTTGATGAAACAACTATTACTAATTCATTACTCCCTTCTGAATTCTCTAAATCATCCAGCCGCTGATCCTGCTCCGCATTCTTAGCATCAAACTGCTCCTTGGTCACATAGTTATTATCTGATCCGCCGGAAGTTCCCTCGCCTCCTACAAACCGTACCTTATCCAGGTAAAACTTATAACCGGCGACCTGGGTTACAAATCGTACCGAGGTAATGCTTACCAGCTGGTTGGTGGAAACCGGCAGGGTAATGCTTTGGTAGTTTGCGGTATTTGCAGGATCAAAACCTGAAGGTGCTGCGATCTGGAAGCTGTCGGTTCTTCCGTTGGAACGCTTTCCTATCACGGTGATATGAAAATTACCGCCAGAAGTGATATTTTGTAATTGCAACTGTAATTCCTTGGCTTTGGCGATGGGAAGATCTGCGCCCAGGGTAAGGCTTAAAAGCTGGTTAACTACCAGCTCGCCTACTACCTTAATGGCTTTATTTCCTGAAGCCGGGTTTTCCAGGTTATCTGGATCGTAGGCCGCATTTCCGTAGAAATCGGCTTCGCCTCCTGCTACCCCCAGGTTTTCATCGTACAGGCTGGTAATCTCTACATTAGACGGCGCAGCTCCTCCTGCAGGAATATCGATGATGGGACCTTTCAGGTAAATGGAGAAATCGATATCCGGTTCATCCAGATTCTCTGAAGGCGTACCGGTGATCGCTTCAATCTGCTCGGTTTGCTTATTGATACACAACACATCCCGGCGCGGGTTTACATCTCCGCCGTTGGCAGCCGTCTGGGCTTCCAGGATGATCTGCCTTGAATCTACCTTGGAAACTCCGTCTATCGTAAAATTGAAGACCGGGTTATAAGTGAGTCCGGAATCGTATCCCAACACCCAGGAGTCAATCCGGGTAGGAGAAACATTCCCACCTACAAGGCTTTCCGCATATGCTTTGGAAGCTGCCAGGGTTTCAGCATCTTTCTGGTCTACGTAAGCCTGGCCTATGGAACTAGAAAAATCAAAAGTAAACCAGGTGTTATCGTCTTCATCCCAGATCGCTTCCTTGTCGTTTCCGCCAGCCACTCTTAAGATCGCACGCCATCCAGGCTGGCCATCAGGATAAGCTGCCTGTAGTTTCTGTAAGGCGGTTTGCCCGGAACCTTCGATATAATATCCCTTAAAATAGGTTTCCCCGGAGCCTCCGCCCGGACTGGTAGGATCTGTGGTCCATCCCAGGCTCACACAACGGTAGCAGCTCCCATCCAGCAAATAGGCAAAGGCGCCTTTTGGCGGATTCGGGAATGCGGCCTGCAAAGCGGCAAGATCGTCATGTACGTCATAAAAGAGTGCGTTGGCGTTCAGCTTATTCCTGATGTCGTTGGCCTCGAGAGCCGAGAGCTGTCCCTCGGGATCGGTCACCGGCCTACGGTTCTGCTTATCTGTAAAAGCTACTTTTTGCGGGTAGATCATTAGGGCATGGTAAAGGTTAGGGTGTACGGGAAGCCGAGCTCTTCAACCGGGTCGGCCTCGGTACCAATGAATTTTATGGGTTCTATTGCCTGCTGGGTAAAGCTTATCGCCGTCTGGCCTCCATTGAATTTTACCGATGCTTCCATGGGACATTCGGTACCGGCCAGCTCGTAAATATTTCCGTGTTCGGTTCTTACCCGAACCAGGAACATTCCTCTAAGCAGTTTATCGAGTTCTTTAAACTGGTTTTGGTTCAATCCGGGATAACTAAGCAGCAGCTCGTTATCGTAGATCACACCCTCGGCGGTTTTACTGTCTTTCCAGTTCCACTGGATCTTTGAAAGCGTGGAGTAGATAGGAGCGAGCACGGGGAATGCTTTTCCCCATACGCTTTGCAGCGATACTTCGCAGATATCTTCCAGGAGATTGTTATTCTTTACCAGCATACCATACAATGATACTATCACCAAACAATGGATAAAAGGACAGCCCTTCGACAGGCTCATGGCGGCAGTCTAAAACAGGCTCAGGTTTTCTTTCGGGTTGCTCAGGTCGTAATTGGCAGTCATGGCCTCGGTTTTCTTTTTCCCCGATTTCCCGGTATTGTTAGATACGCTCACGGTCTGCTCGAGGGTCTTCTGTTGCCAGCCGAACTTTTCGGTGTATTCCTTTAAAATATCACTGGGATAGCTACTGAGCAGGAATTTCCCCTTGATCTTGGATAAGGTCTTCAGAAGGTTTTCAAAATCATAAAGACTATAACCGTCGTAATGCCCACAATCTGAATTGTAATATGGCGGATCACAATAAAAAAATGAATTTTCGGAATCCCTGGAATTGATAATTCGCAGCGCGTCGGTACATTCCACCTGGGTATTCTGCATACGAATGGAGAATTCTTCGGTAAAGCTTTCCCGCCGGCGGGCGATCTTCTGGGAAGTGGTGCCCTTGCTTTTATCATAGCCCCAGGAACCGTCCAGCATGGAAGCGAAAGATTGTGAAGCCAGCACCCAAACCGCCCAGGCTCTTTTTATCCTGGAAAAGAGATGCGGGTTATTGTATACCACACTGGCATCGCTATGAAGGGAACGGGAATGCAACGAGATCCTGATCATCTTCTCCAGGTCTACGAAGTCGTTCTTACATACCTCGTAAAAATTGATAAGCTCTTTATTGGTATCGTTGATCACTTCAATTTCTGAAGGTTTTTTGGCCCAGTAGATTGCTCCGCCGCCAATGAACGGCTCGGCGTACAGCGTATGGTCTGGGAACAGGGGCAGGATGGTATTGATAAGATTCTGTTTTCCACCGTAGTAGGAAATGGGGGTTTTTAAAGCTGCAGACATTCGCAAGGAATTTTAATTAAACACTTATATTTGTGGTCTCTCCAAACCTGAAAACGATAGCGTATACGCGCCCTGAAGGCTTCGGCCCCCGGTGGCGTGTATGCGCTGTTTTCGTATAAGGTTTGGAGAGATCTTTGCGAACCGGGGGCTTTTTATTGCTCCCGTTTTGGATAATACAAGTATAGAACTGCTGCTTATTTTAGAAAAAGACATCTTATGAACCACGATCTGCTGGAAGTAAAGGAAGAGGCTAAAAGGCTGTACGGAATGCACCGCGCCCTGGTTCCCGATGGGACCGGGAACAGGCATGAACTTATAAAATCACACTGCAAGAATTCCCTGGATCTCACGAGGCGGGCAAATCCTGATCTCAAAGATTACTGGCACGACCTGAACATGGAAATTAGTTACCTGGAGCCAACTCCATAAAAAAAGGCCCCGGATGTTCGAGGCCTTAATTAACAAGTAAGAAAATCTAAAATAAAGTTGGCAGATTTTAAAGTTACTAAAATTTTCCATTGGTCATTCCGACGCATTGCCAGTGCCAGTGTCCCAGGAACCATTCCACATAGACTGAGACATAATAACTGTCCCAGCCGATTCTTTCATCATAGATCTGGTGATCGAATTTTATTTCCCTGACCTTGAAATTATGATAGGCTTCCAGAAATTTGATTAATTCTTTTTCATTCTCAAATTCCCGGACGGTCTTCATACTCTCTTCCAGGCTACCGCAATGGTTTCGGAATTTAATCATTTGGAAGCTGTATTGGTTTCCAGTGAGTTATCATAGTATAAACTTCACCTTTCCAGTCGATCCAGTTCTTTTCGTCGTGATCGTATTCCAGGACCCGGGTAAATTCCATATCATCCCAGCCGATAAAACAGGCGAGGACATCTTCGTCTCTTGCAGGCAAATCATCGCCGACTTTTATCCATGCATTATCTGAAACTTTTTTAATATTCTCGGCTGCAAGATCTCGAATAGCCTGAATTTGCTCTATTAATTTACCGGCTTCTTTTGAAGTATTAAAACCTAAATATCCATGAATTATATCCTTGCAGGCTTCATAGCGTCTGTCCAGAAAATCTATTTCATTTTTTCCAGAATCTATCAAATCGTTAATCTTCTGCTTATAATCTGAAGCTTCACAGTGATCCATACAAACCGGACATCTTTCCGCGGTCAATGGTGAGACGCATTCACCGGTCATGATTTTTTCTCTATCGGTCATATCTAATTATTTTCATCCATGAATTTGAGCAGTTGATTACTCATTTCTACAGCTAAAGGTTCTTTTAATTTTCCCTTATGTTTTTGAGCACTTTTTTCGAGCAGAAAGGAAACCAAATTGAATTCATTTTCTTCCAGCTCTAAGACTACCCTGTCTTTATGGTCGTGGTGATATACTATCATTGCTTTTCAGTTTTTAAATATCCTCTATCTCTCCAAATAGCCTTGACAGATTGAATATGTGAAATACAAGTAATGCACTTTTTATTACAGGGAGATTTTTGGTCTCCTTCATTGGCTTTTTTACAATAGGCTAATAAGCTCATTTTCTATTATTTTTAATAAATACAGTTTTCTTACAATTCAGCCAGATAGGCGGCTGTGTGTAACCACTTACCACGCCTATCCAGATCTTCCCGTGAAACAGGAATTTCAAGCGGTTCCAGAATGAAGTGGTCCAGCAGGAAATACATTCGCCACCGGGAGAGTTATAAATGGGCAGGCTGGAGCATTCTTCGTCTGACATGGATAAAGGCTTTTCCAGTTTTTTGTTGGCTTCTTTAAAGTTGATCGGTTTCATATCTTTTTTTTTAAATGTCGTTTAAACCAGAATCTAAAGTCTAACCCGATTACATGAATAGTCCATTCATAAGATTCAGGGTCAAAAAATCGCGTAGATATTCCAATTGGTATCCAGTTGCTATCTCTTAAGTACCAAGGTTTTTTCCATCGATTACTTAAAAAGAAGTGATCAAACTTGCTTTTGTATTTAGTTTTTTTCATCTCTAAAAATATATTCTGATCACTTCGCCGTAGGGATCGGGATCTTCTACCCGAAGCCGGAACCGGTGATCGCTGGTTAATTTAATTTCTATCGCATCGCGGCCGTATTTGCCGGTTAGGTGCAGCGCCTTTTTCATGGGTTTATCGGTTTCTACCTCGATGAGCTTTGGCGAGATCCTTACCAGGTAAGGCCCTTCGGTACAGCTGTATTCTATCCAGCTGGTTTCTGGTTTGGAGGCATCAAAGAAATTATACACCTCTGGCTTCTGGAATTCCACCCAGAGCATCTCCATGTTTTCCTGCTCGAGCCGGTTTGGCGAGCAGGAAAGTAGGAGTATAAAAATGAGGGATAAAAGGTTTTTCATTGGTTACTGCCCTTCCTTTTTTTAATGGTTCCGATCAACTTTTCAGGGTCACCAATGCTGACTTCCACATTTTCGTTAATACGGAACTGCAAAAAGCCGTCTATATTCGAGCATACCGGGATGCCGAGTTTATGCGCAATATCGATCTCTAATTTCGCTCCCGGGCTATCTGTATAGCAGGGTAAAAGGTAAACGGCATCACACTCGGTTAGTGCGCGAATGCATTTCTTCATGGCTTCTTCCCAGGTCGCTTTCCAGTTGTTCACTACTTCCAGCGGATTTATGGCCTTAAAGCCTTTTTCCTGGAGCTCCTGCTGGGCGGTCCCGAATTTCATGCTTACTTCATGTACTGGCAGGCCGGTTACTTTCCCGGCGATATAGATTTTTTTCATTTTTTAAAAAGTTCTAGTTGTGATAATTGTGTTTCTTCTAGGGGATAATTGATCCAAATACATTCCTCAGTCTTCTTTCCATTTTTCATGGAATACCCTCTGGACGGTAACTGGATAAAATTCCAGTCGGAATACAGTTCTTTATACATTGCACTCAGCGAATGTGAGATCATGATTTTTGCATCTGATGATTTTAGCTTCTCTGCTAATTCTCTGTGATCATTATCCGTAAATTCATGGTTATACCATTTCTTGTAATTCCTGGTTCTCAACTCATAAGGGGGGTCTACATAAATGAAATATTCAGAACCTGAGAACTTATCAATAATGTCTCGATAATCTTTATTCTCAAATTGAATTCTTTTTAGTCTCGATACTACCTGAGGAAGTTTATCAACTGCAGATAAGAATTTTGCAACGTTTTTAGAGAGTCCCGATTCTGAAGTTTTTACACAGGTATTAAATCCGGTAGAAGATTTTATTCCGGATCCTTGGAAACTCATTCTGCATCTCACAAAAAATCTCCTGGCTCGCTCAACCTTTGAAATTCCTTCTTCATTTATCGGAAATACTGAATCATATTCGAGTCGGGAAACGCTGGTAAGTTGAAGTACTCTTATCAATTCATCAGGCTGATCTCTTAATACGGAAAAGAAATTAAAAATATCACCGTCCATATCGTTTGCTGTGTCCATTAATGACGGCTTTTTATTTAAAGTAAAAGCCATGGACCCGCAGAACAGGTCTAAAAAATAGTCGTGATTAGGAGCATATTTAAATAATTCGGTAAGCCAGGTATATTTTCCACCGAAATAATTGAATGCTATTAGGGGTTTTAAATCGCTCATCTTACGCCGTTTTATAGTTCATTTTATAATCCCTGATTGCTTCCACGTTACAGGAAAGTAGCAGTCGTGCCCACTCCGGGGGAACCGCATTCCCGATGAGCTTTACCGCTGTTTTATTGGAAAGTTTCAGCTCCGGATGTGAAAAATATTTTCTCGGGAAGGTGCTGCAGGCTGCAAGCTCTTCACGGTTTAGGAACCTTGCTTTTATATCGAATCCATCCAGCAGGGTTATAAGCTGTTGTTTTTCCTTGGTTAACTGCGTGGGGAGTGGGTCGGTTAACTTTGAAATATTATGTTCCGGGTTCCCGTTGCTGTTATAATAATTGGTTAGGAACTGGAATTTTTCAATCCTTATTAACTGGTGCCGGTCTTTGGTGGTTATCGTATTGAGTGGTTTTGAAAGTTCCTGGAACTGGTCGGTACCATAATACTGCGCGATAAAATTATCTATCGTAACCAGTTGCTTGGTCTGCCAGGTTAACTGCGGGTTTAACGGATCTTCCGGTTTATGGTAATGATCCTTATGACAGTGATCCTGGATAAACTGGGCTTTCTCCATGGTAATAAGCTGGTGCCGGTTTGCCGTGGTGATCGTATTTAAAGGAGCATCTAAACTTTGGGACCTCATGGCTGTAAGTTCGCCACCGTAATAATTGCAGATAAACTGGAAATACTCGGGATAAAATTTTTTAATACCGCCGGCAATACGCCTTAAGGTATTCTTAGCCATAGGCTTCCTTAGGTGTTTTGGCAGCTCTTCATTGAACTTCCTTCCAAAAATACTCGTACCATGGTTGTCCAGTTCCAGGTGTGGACCACAGGCTTTCCATTTCTTTTTTCCATCGGTTCCGGTTTCAGAATGGGTGAATTCCGGGAAGGAAATAGCTATCCCGCTGCGATGGAAGATCCCGAAATATCTCACTCTTCGTGTTTGGATTCCGTCATCGGCGGCGTTGCGAATGCTTTCGCAATATTCATAACCCATATCCATGATCGCTTTTTTCCACCGTTCGAATTCCTTTCCTTCCTGGCCTTCGATAGGCTCGTCGTTTTCGTCTGTAGGTCCCCATTTTTTGAACTCCGGAACATTTTCGATCATGATCACCATTGGGTTTAACCAGGGAATATATCTTACCAGCTCCCATCCCATGGTGTAGGAACCAATCACTTTATTTTTACCGCTCTTGGCTTTACTATGCTGTTTACATTCTATACCGGCGAATACGACATCTACCGGTTCCAGTTCGTGCTCATCCTGCGCGTAGATATCGGCCCAGTAATGTTGGATTTCTTCCTGGTGGAATACATTCGTGCGAATGGCATCCTTATCATGGTTGAGCACCCATCTTACCTGGATGCCGGGCGTTTTTTTGGCGGCCCAGGTGACACCGCCTCCGCCGGCCAGGAATTCACCGAAGGTCAGGTCGCCGTTTGAAATGTTCTTAATTGCATTGTCTAATGGTAGATTGTACTGGCTTCTGTTAATTTTCATAATTGTTGCGTTAGATTTCATATCGTTTATTAAACTCTTTTCCGCAGGCCTGGCATTTCTCGGCGGTGAGTTCTACTCCCACCGAAGCTTCCAGGACCACCGTGGTCTTAAAACCGTGGCGACAGAAAAGTGTATGGATACATTTTTTCAGGTTTTTAATTCTCACATTAATATTCGGTTGCGTACAGCAGGGAATGGTTAAGACCTTCCCGAATCACGACTTTGTTATCCTGGATAAGTTTGTCCAGGTGCTGCACAAATTCCTGCAGGTTTAGCTGTGAAGCTTCCCAGGCTCTTAGCGTGGTGATCCCGGAACCATTCCCGGTCTTCCTGGAATTGGCCTGGATGATTTTATAGATTTTTTCCATTACAATTCCATGATTTGTTTAAGTTGCTGAAACTTCGATTCATCATTGATGGTCTTGCACTTTACAACTCGATAACCTTGATCTTCCAGGAAGTCTATAATTTCCCATTCCTGGTAATTCTCGAGCCTTTTTTGCCTTTTACATTCTGATTCATCGATCATGTCCAGGTTGTCTTCCGCATATTCAGCAATTCTATGATCTGAAATATTATTTAGCAGTTCCCATTCAAGTTTAAATCCAGATTGATCCGCGGTCAATTCTTCATCTATGACCTCGTATTTTTCGGTTTTTCGGTTCCAGATTTTTTGCCGAACCGTAGCTTTTAAAATTGTTCCCATAATTGTTGCGTTAGATTTTATTTAAGTTCCTTATTGAAATAGCACAGGTAGTAGTACATCTGCTTTTCCTCATCCCAGCCTTTCTCGATAAACTTATCGGCAGAATCGGCGTTGATAAAGTCCATTTTTATGGTGATGTGGGTGTCCAGCTCGATAGAGCTCTTGTTCTTTTTACGGGCCTCGGTCACGGCCTGGTTGTCTATCTCAAACCCGGAAAGATCCTCTACCTTATATTTAGGCCCTTTCTCATATTTGTAGTTCTGGAATTCCGGTACCAGTTCCGGATTGTCGATCGCTTCATTTACAAAGGCACTTTCTTCGAACTCGTCATTCCTGGCGAAATAATCGAAGGCTTTGTTCAAAAACAGCACTTCCTGCTGTTTATCTTCGGCAGGTCGTACCACGTCTTTGGCGAATGCCTGGCAAAAATCGAGGTAGTTCTTTGTCTGGAAAATAGAATCTTCCAGCTCTTCCAGGTTCAGGAAATTCTCACACCAGTACTTGGAATCGTATTTATTGGAATCTATATACAGAATCCTAAACCGGGTCTTGCTCGATGAATTTGCTAGGATGATCGCTCCTTTATCCAGTTTATTCAGGTTTACTCCCTGCTGAATGATGAGATCCAGACGCGAGGCGCCTTCTTCGAATTGCATAAAATCGGCCTTCAGTTCGCTCTTAAAGATCCCGAAGCCTGAAACCACTTCATTATCTACCTGCATATTGGAAAGCCGGCACACGTATAATTCCCCCGATTTGATATGCGGATGCACGTGGGTTTCGTACATGAGCTTGGCAATATCCTTATCGCCGCGATAATACGGGAACTCCATTTCGTTGCTGAAAATTCCAGGCAGCTCTGAGTTTTCTGAAAATTTGAAGTAGCGCTCTTCCTTTTCCCGGAATGGTTTCAGGAAGAATTGTTTTAAAAGCGGGCGGATCTCGTCGGTGATCTGGTAAGGCTGTTCTGAAACGTACATTCCTTCCCCGCGACATTTATTTCCAATACGATGAATGTAGAGCTCGTCGATATGGGTGTTGTAAAGATTTATCATTTTAGTTCATTTTGCTGTTTACGGTATATACTTTCCGGTCTATCACATTGGGTAGAAGGGCGTCCAGTTCTTCGATCATCCTGGAACATTTGGCGGCGTGGAGCTTATCTTCGGTAGTCTCCAGGTAATAATGCAGGCTGTCCAGTGCAATAAAGGCCATGAAGATCTCCAGTTTTAAACCGCTTTCCTTATTGTGGTTGTGCAGTTTCTTGAAAACCTCGTAGCCATAAGCCATCAAAATTGAAAGATGAATTTGAGGCTGGGCTGTTTGTTGTTCCCGTGCCAGGTGACGCAGGTAGGGAGCATATGCATGTGCAGCCTCGTTCAAAGCTGCCAGGTCTTCCTGGTCCAGTTTTTTAAGGTGGATCTTCTGGTTGTTCATAGCTCCTAACTTTCTCCTATCATTGGTTTCTCAGAAGCCAGGTTATCGAAGAACATCATTTTCTTGACGTCTTTGCCGTGCTTCTTTTCCAGGCGGGATCCCATTACTCCGGAGATCATTTCTACCCGGCCGTAGCGTTTGTCTTCCTTGAAGAAGGAATACCACACGATCTTGTGATCGTTCATCAGGTAGGCGACCATTTTCACCTTGCTGCAGTCTGGGCAGCTGTCTGATTTACCGTGTGGACATCGTTGTTTTGTACTCATAATTGTTGCGTTAGATTTATGATTAAGCATTGAATTTTTTAATGTTCTCTGCCTCGGCATCGATCAGGTTTCGGAGTCCGTCCACGATGGTCTGGCTAAGGTTGTGCCTGCAGTACCGGTGCAGCTCTTCGAATTCGATCTGGCCGTAGAGATATTTTCTAACCTTCTGCCTGGCTTTTTCGTAATCTGAAAGTGATTTCGAGCTCGTGCCGGGCTTCACCGATCGGTAGCCGTATTTTTCCACACGCTCCAGCTTGATCTTCTTTTTTCGGGTATTATGATCCTGAACCTTTTGCTGGCGCTTCTTTTTGCGGGTCTCCTTTTTCTTTTCGTTCTGCTTCCATTGCTTCTCCAGGTACCAGAAGCCCACCTCTTTTGCATCGCGGCGCTGGGTGTCCAGGTAATCGTTGATGTAGAGCAGCTGGAAATTCTTCTTTTTCGCCCAGTTCTCGGCATGGTTGATCATCCAGAGCCATTTTTCAAACTCCTGAAACATGGTCTTTTTATCGAAATAACGGCCTGCGAAATTCTTCAGCTTCATATCCTCCAGCTCCTCGAAGGCCCGGTAAAAGGCACCGGCGGCACTCTGATTCTCGCGTTTTAAACGGGAGATCACTTTCATGAATTCCTGGAAGATGAGCACTCTGAATACCGGCTGGCTTAGTACACCTTTGCTGGCTTCAAATGCCAGTTCCTTCATTGGTGGGATATGGTGAACGTGTTGGTTTTGGGCAAGTTCCTGGCAGAGTTGCCAGGTGTCCCGGATCCTGTTTTCCAGTTTTTTCGAGGGATGGTCCACATCCTGAGCCTGGGCTGATCCTGTCAAATCGCGGCCCGGCTTTTCCTGTTCCGGTTTTTCCGACTCCGCAGGTCGATTTTTATCGGAACTTCCCGGTTGGAAATTTGCTTTTCCGCCGGGGTTTTCCTCGCTTTTGGTGACCCTGTAAGTGCTTCCTGTAGCTGCCGTAGTCCGCCCGAGGCGGACGTTCCTTTCTCGGGGGAGGCCATCGGCGTCCCCTTTAATTTCATTTTTATCTTCGCCTGTTCTTGTAATACAGTCACTATAGGTGGGTTTCCCCGTTTTAAATTTTATAATAGTCTCGTTTTCAGTCTTTTGAAGTTTAGTAAAATTATGGTCCTTTACCTCCAGGATTTCAGGGTTAAACTCCACTGAAAAACCCATGTTGCGGCCGTGTGATTTGTAGTTGATCAGGATTCCGGCGTCCACCAGGTTGTGTACATGGCTCAGGATCGCATCATTCTGATAGGGGCACTGTTGTACTCCCTTTATCTTATATCGTTTAATAGATTCGCTGTTAGTAAGCATACGCGGAAGGGTTCCGGCGGTGGTCACCCCGGCGTTCATCTTCCTGGCATTATTATCACGAATTTGTGCGGCATAGAAATTCACCAGGAAGGCAAAGGTTACCGCGATCTCGTTCTTAAGGGTTCTATGCGTGCGAAGCAGGAAATGGCTGCCGTGCTTGCGATTGAACTCGAGAACCTTCTGGTTGTAGGCCATGGGTTCCAGGCTGGCCAGCTTGTTTTCCTGTTTGAATTGAAGGAAGGCAACTTTCTGTTCCGCGGTGTGCGGCATATCTTTTAGAGCGATGCGCAACTCGCGGTTGATCTTGTTGATGCCCTTGCTCTTCTCCTCCTGGGCTTTATTGAATTCCTCGGCGAAGCGCTTGGCGTTCTGGATCGTCTGGTTAATGGCTTCGGAATCGAAATAAGGGTACTTATACGCCTTTTTGGTAGGGCTTTTAGGACCTCCCTGGGGAAGGATGTCCATGTTCTGGCGCATAAGTGACCCTATAGAATTGTTTTGTTGCTGGTTGTTTGGTTGCATTGGTGACTTCGGGTTTTTCTGCAGTTGCGGGCCGGGGTAGGTATCACCATCCCGGCGGCAATGCAGGGAGGCTATGCCTCGCTCTTGGTGTTGTTAGTATTCGTTTCTTCAGATTCTGAACTAAGCGCTCTTTGTTTCATCATTTTATCAGCGATGGAGTATGCCCTGCATACCACTTTTGAATCGGTCCTTTCATGAAAAAAAGTTGGATTCATATAAATGGCATGCATGGCTTTGGCTGCGAAATAATCTCTAAGATCCATTCCATCATTTAGATAGGATTCCGGATGGCTCGGAAAGGCTTTAATGCTTTTTTCGCTCATATTTTTATTTTTAAAAAGGGGCGCGTAGGGTCACCCCAATGATTTTCGGGTTTCAAAAAATTTATTTTAAGAGCATACCTGCCCTTACCCGCCATTGGGCGGATTATTTCAGTTGGCAGTGATCAATGATCAGTTACCAGTTAGGAGAGAGGGGAAGATTCGAACTTCCAAGAGTCAGCTACTCGCGTATAGCTTATTGACTCGCCAGTCTCTGGTGCGATCTCCCATTCGCAGCCTCTCTCATTTCCAGGTCATTTTTAAACCACACCCTGCGCTCTTCCCGGGTTGACCTGGTCGTGATCCTCGTTCATCAGATATATTGTTAATTGTTCATTGAAAAACCGGCCGTACTGTTTTGAATTTAAAAGCCCTTTGCTGCTACTGATTGTCTTTAAACCTATAAAAATGAAAGGGTGAGAATGTAAAGAACGTCTTCGGGCCGGTTTTTAGATCATTGCTTTAATGTTGTTTTCTGCCTTAGCTTTGGGCGGTTCTGGTCTATGATCCCGAGCAGGTAATCCATATGAAAAGCGGCTCCGCCTTTCGTTGGGATCGGTTTGAAAGATTCCGGATCTTCCAGGTAGTTCTCGTAATAGATCTCCTGGGCACGTACCAGGTCTTTCCTGGAATATTTTTTCCTGGTTTCGTTGTTGAAATGGAGCTTTCTTATTCTTAGAATAATACCTAATGGGATGTTGATAATCAGTAAGGCTATCCAGAACCACTCCACGTCTTCCTGGTGAAATTGCAATCCCAGTATAAGAGCAATCGATGTGAGAGTAACCAGGAACCCGGCGGTATCCAGCCATTCTTTTGCTGAAATTATATACCAGATAAAGATTCCCAGGTTAATCGCTAAAATTGACAGGTAAAAAATTGTTTCCATAAGCTTTAGTTTTTGCCATGCATTATCATGGAAAGCAGCTGCTCTTCGTTACCGGGGCGCCATTCTTCGCCCAGCTGATCGGCTACCTTATGCAGGATGCTTTGTTTTTTCTTTTTTGGTTTGGGTTGTGGTTTTCGCTGCTTCTCCAGCCATTGATCAAATGCCCGCTTCTCTTTCTCCGGTAGGGCGGAGTAAAGAGGCATTAACATATGTGCGGACATCTGGCTCATGGACTAGCTTCTTGCGTGTGATAAAAATGTTTTGGCGTTTCTTTCGGCTACCGAAGGAATGGTCCTGGAGATAAAAAAATCTTTCTGGATCCTTGCAACCTTCCTACCGGTGGTTTCAGCCAGGGCCTGGCGAAGCTGTGAGAAATATTCGCCATCGTACTGGATGTTGTCTTTAATGGAGATCGATATCTCCTGGCCGCTTACTCTTAATTGCGGTTCAAAGTCGCAATGGCCGAGTAAAATTTCGATAATTTTCAAATCATCCATAGTTGTAAATTTCTAGTTGTGGCGTAGATTAGAAAAGGACGCCAGTTTTTTCTCATTCTTCCTTAGCATCTTCGCATAGATATGCTGTAGCTGCTTCTTTTCTTCGGCATTCCAGTTAGAAGATCGTACACACTCCATCTGCTTTTTGATCCTGCGTACCTGGTTGCTGTAAAACTGTGCGTCCCTTTCAATAACCATCACCTTGCATTGTTAAAATTTCTTACTATTCCTTCACGCGTGGCCTTCATAAGAAGGGCATGCTTGGTATTTACCCCTGCTTTATCCTTTAATTCCCGGCTATGCTGGTTAAAGGTGCTCCGCTTGATCTTCATGGCGATCGCAATGGTCTGGTCTACTGGATCTGCCTTTGAAGACATCTCGTCCAGCATAAAGATTTCCCGTGGTTTTAAAGGCTTACCGTCTATTTTAAGTTGCTTGAACCGTAGGGAGATGCAGTCACGGCTATGCCTGTAATTTTCCATTTCCTGAAGTACGCCGTTGATCATGTCTGGTTTTCCATCTGGGGTTCCCCAGCCAAGCGACATATATATTTCCAGCTGGCGATTCCTGGAGATAAGTTTCCCGTTCTCCCTGATCTCGCCAAGAACTGCACGAGCTTTCTCATTCTTGTTGTAGTGATTCATGCATATAGAATATTCAGGAATGGGAAGTTCTTCCCAGGTATGGCTTTTGCCGTTCTGGATCCAGTGGGTTTTTAGATTTCCCACACAGAAGAATTCGATAGAATTGTCTTCCTGTAAAAGACCCGCGATTAATTGTTGCGAGTGTTGCAGAGTTGTTGTACTTTTGTCTTGCATGATTTTCTAATGTTGCGTTAGTGATTATGTAAACTCGCCTGAAGTTCGCGCTTCGGGCTTTCTTTATTTATAGGGTTATGGTGTGATACCGTGATGATCATTCCCAGCACTACACATAGCGCTGCAAAGCTTAGCCATAAGGCCGTACGTTCTCCCGTTTTAAGGGATGCATCTATTTGCTGTAATTCTTTTTCGGGGGGAAGGGTTTTCATTTTTTAAGAGCCTTATGACGTTGATAAACTTTCTCGAGACGTTCTTTGTCCTGCTCCTGCTGATCTACGGTCTCCTCGGTTAAATCTCGGATCTCCTTTTCCGCAGCTTCATGCTTTCTCTTTCCGTTTAACATCATACAGATAAATGGGTTTGAAATATCCCCTCCTTTTTGATTGGTAACATTCTTATCAATCAGGCGTTCTGATATTTTCTTTAAATAGTTGGAACCCAGAATTTCCTTGATGTAATTTCCTTCTACTTTGGTGATCATACAATTATACTATTGCGGAAACCAATCGACTTATCTATATTTGTTAATCGCTGGTTAACTACCTGTGAAGCAAATATAAAACAATATTGCAGGATATTGCAAGTAAAAATGCAAAAAACTGCAAATATTTTTTGCAATATTCTGCGATATGCTGAAAATAAAAGAGGTCAGAGAGGAAAAGGGAATATCCCAAGACAAAATGGTTAACCTTACAGGGATACCAAAAAGATCGTATGTGAATTACGAGAACGGACAAACGGATATACCTGTATCTAAATTGCAAAATATTGCAATTGCGCTCGGCGTAACTGTTTCTAGACTCTTAGACGAGAAAGAACCCACACGGGCTAATGAGCAGGAGGGAAATTACCAGATTTTAGATTCTGCAGCTTTGAATTTGGTACGCCAGGACGTGCACCAGGTAAATCAAAATGTTGTTTCCTTAAGTGAGGGTGTAACCAGGTATATGGAAACTCTCACCAAAGCTGTAAAGCAGGGATTGAAAAACGATCTGAAAATTATTCAGTGGACCGAAAAGGTAGATAATAACAGAATACTTAAAGTAGCCAAGGACCTGGAGAAATTTTTAGAAATGAATAAGGACCATTAAAGGTCCTTAAAATAGTGATCGAGTTTCTTCCGGTCTTCGGGTGAATACTGGTCCCTGTTTTCAAAATAAGAAATGAATAGATCAAGTTGCTCTAGATCGGAGAGTTTTTCTAGATAATCGTACATCGATTTAGGTGTATTGGTTTAAAAAATAACTTACTGAGTAGGGGCGCTAAAAGTAAATTTTTAAACCTAAGCGTGTGAGAAGAATCCTTCTTTTGATGATAGTTATCACTTTTGCTTTTGGATGCAAGGATAACGGGTCCGAAGGTGGAAAAATCTATAATGCACACTGCAGACTGGATTGGAATACCCTCTCCAAAATTGAGAAGGAAAAGGTGCTAAATGAATTCCTAGAAAATGAAGGCGTAGGCCATAATAAAGAACGTGGATTATCGGCTGCAGCATATGACCTGTTAAGTGGCCAGGAACGTTTTGATCATTCTGTTTTTAGGGAGGAAAAAAATCAAGGATCTGTAAATGTTATAGGTTCAACCATAATGAATATTGAAAATGGAACCGTTTCGGTATATGGTAATAACTGGGAGATGATAGCAGAATATCAGGCCGGGTGTGCCGATTTTAAAATTATTGATTTTCAATTGTTCGGAAAGGAATTAAAATAAATAATGTATGGAGCGAATAAAAGACTTGGAGTACAGAGTTTATACCGGTAAAGCCGAAGCTGATAAGGCGGTCAACTCACTAAGGGGGATCCTGGAAGGCATTCTAATTGATGGGGAAGTCAATAAAAAAGAATTGCAGGAACTGGATAACTGGTGTGAAGATCATTATGATCTTATTGAACGAAATCCTTTCCAGGACTTTATTGTAACCATAAGAGAAGCCCTTCGGGGTGAACAAGATCTGGCAGAGGCCTTAGAAGATCTTTACTGGCTATCGCAAAAGTATCAGGAAGATAATGTGTTTTATGATGCTGTTACCGCTGATCTTCAAACTCTGCAGGGAATATGCCATGGAATTCTTGCGGATGGAAATATAAACGACCAGGAAGTCATTGAACTCCAAAATTGGATGGATAAAAATGATCATCTATGCTCATATTATCCATATGACGAATTGTACACCGTACTTGAAAAAATACTTCGTGATGGTATCGTAGACAATGAAGAAAAAATTCTTCTCAAAGCTTACTTCAATCAATTTGTAAAGCTAACAGACAAGGAGCTTACTACAAAGATCAGTGATGAAGTATCGGGATTGAATATTTCCGGCTTGTGTGCCGTAGATCCGAATATTGAACTTGACGGAAAAATATTCTGTATCACAGGAGCCTTAACCAGAGGTAATCGAAAATCTCTCGTGGAGAAGATCCAGAACCAGGGAGGAACTTTTAATAACAATTTTGTAAAAGAAACCAATTATCTCATAGTAGGTGATAATGGAAGTCCGGCCTGGGCTTTCGCATGTTATGGAAGAAAGGTCGAGAAGGCAATAAAATTAAGAAAGGAAGGATCTAATGTTGTCCTGGTTCATGAGCATGATTTCTGGGATTATCTGGATGATATCAGTACATAAACTCAACTCATAAACTCGTACATAGATTTTTTAAAAAACAGGATTTTATTAAAAATTAAACCGTTGATAATCAAATAAAGGAAGTGGGAAAGTTTCAGTAAATGGGATTCAAAATCCAGTTCTTTCGGGAGTGTGGGTTCGATTCCCACCTCGAGTACTTTTTAGGTATCAAATTAGAACAAAACCCCGTAAATCCTGAGATTTACGGGGTTTTTCATTTTTGATAATATCAAAAAATTTTAATACGTATAAAATGCAGCATTGATAATTCCGGGTATGCTCTATATTTTTATTTAGAGATTATATAATTGTAACATTCTCTTCCTAATATTGAAGAATTAAAAATAATAATTATATTCACGCAATCGATTGCGTTTGAGGTGAATGATCTCGGCAGGTCGCTAAAGTTTCAGTTTTCAGGCTGAACCGATTAAAGAGAATTAAAAAGACATGGAAAAAAAGACATTTATAAAAGATAATTTCCTGCTTCAGAATAAATATGCTGAAGAACTCTACAAGAAATATGCTGAAAAGCAACCAATCATAGATTATCATAATCACCTGCCCCCAAAGGATATAGCCGAGGATCGAAATTTTGAAAATATCACCCAGGTTTGGTTGTATGGCGATCATTACAAATGGAGAGCCATGCGTACCATGGGCGTGGATGAAAAGTATATCACCGGTGATGCTTCAGACAAAGAAAAATTCATGGCCTGGGCGAAAACGGTTCCGCATACGCTTAGAAATCCTTTGTATCACTGGACGCATCTGGAGCTGAAGCGCTACTTCGGAATAGATGAATTGCTGAACGAGGAATCTGCGGAAAGGATCTATGAGGGAGTGAACAGGCAATTGCAATTACCTGAAAATTCCTGTCGGGGTCTTCTGAAGAAAATGAACGTAAAGACACTTTGTACCACCGAAGACCCGGTAGATACACTGGAATATCACCAGCAGTTAGCGGAAAGCGATTTCAGTATCAAGGTGAGTACAGCTTTCAGGCCCGATAAATCCATCATGATCGAAAATGAGAATTATTCCGATTATATGAAGGAGCTCGGGAAAGCAGCCGATATGACGATTAATTCTTATGATGGTCTAAAAAAGGCGCTTCGTAGTAGGATCGAATATTTTCACGAAAATGGTTGCCGACTATGTGATCATGGCTTGAACTATATCTCATTTAAAGAATTTTCAGCTGAAGAGATCAATTCAATTTTTAATAAAAAATTAAAAGGTGAGGAAATTTCAGATCTTGAGGCTGAAAAGTTCCATACTGCAATACTGCTTTTCCTTTGTGAAACTTACCACGAGTTTGGTTGGGTACAGCAATTTCACCTGGGAGCTTTAAGAAACAACAACAAAAGAATGCTAAAGGAGCTTGGCCCAGATACCGGCTGGGATTCCATAGCCGATTACAGCCAGGCGGAGAACCTTTCCGCATTCCTTGACGCCCTGGATGGTATGGATACATTGACCAAAACCATTCTTTACAATCTAAACCCTTCAGATAACGAGATCTTCGCGACCATGATCGGAAATTTCAATGATGGAAGTATCAAAGGGAAGGTGCAGTTTGGATCTGGATGGTGGTTCCTGGATCAGAAGGATGGCATTATCAAGCAACTCAACGCACTTTCCAATATGGGGCTGGTTAGCTGCTTTATTGGAATGCTAACCGATTCCAGGAGTTTTCTCTCATTTCCACGTCATGAGTATTTTAGAAGAGTATTATGTAACTTGTTTGGCGAAGAGATGGAAAATGGCGAGCTTCCGGAAGATTTGGAACTGGTTGGCCAGACTATCGCGAATATTTGTTATAATAACGCTGAAGAATACTTTGACTTTTAATGAAATCCAGTAAGAGAAAAACAGGAAAAGTTGTCACTTTCGGAGAAGTCCTCATGAGGCTTTCTCCTTCTGAAAACCGGAAATTGCAACAGGCCCAGCAAATGGATTTCTTCTTTGGGGGAACTGAAATGAATGTGGCCGCCTCTCTGGCTAAATTCGGCTTAAAAACCCAGCACATCTCCAATGTTTCTGATGACCTGGTGGGTGATGCTGCCATTGCTGCCATGCGGCAAGTAGGCATTGATGTTTCCGCAATACATCGGGTGGATCATCCTCTTGGCCTGTATTTTCTGGAAGTGGGTTCTTCTGCCCGCTCCAGTAAAATAGCTTATAACCGTCTGCATGGGGCTTTTGCCAATATTTCGCCGGAACAGGTGAACTGGGAAGAAATTTTAGAGAATTGCACCCATTTCCACTGGACCGGGATCACGCCGGCAATTTCAGAAAGTGCCTATATGACTTTAAAAGAAGGGTTAAAAGTCGCCAGCAAAAATGGAATTATAGTAACGGCCGATCCGGCCTATCGCAGTAATCTATGGAAATATGGCAAGAACGGACATAAGATCTTAAAGGAATTGATCTCTTCATCTACCATTTTTATTGGTGGAGTGAACGAGATCAACGAGATCCTGGGAACCGATTTCACTTATTCGAAAGATGACTTTATAAAGGCCAGTAAAAAATTAATGGAGGAATGTCCTTCCATCGAAAAGGTTTTTGACAAGGTGCGAACTGGTTTAAGTGCCTCCTGGCAAAAAATATACGGGCAGGCCTGGACAGGAACAGAATATCTTTCTACCGGTGAACTGGAGATCACTTCGGTGGTAGATCGTATTGGGACTGGAGATGCGTACGCTGCTGGAATTCTTTACGGACTTCAGCATTTTGATGACCAGAAAACACTTGATTTTGCCAATGCGGCCTGTGCTTTAAAGCATACGATTTTGGGTGATGCCAACCTGGTAAGGGTGGAGGAAGTGCTGGAAGTAATGGAAGGAAATACCGGAGGAAGGATTAAACGATAATTTGAGAATTAACAGGATAATATCCTGAAACGAAATATATAGAAATGGCAAATTTTACCAGAATTCAGGTGGCTCAGACCATGAAGGAAACAGGCATAGTTCCCGTTTTTTATGACGCCGACCCAGAAGTTTGCAAAAAAGTTATTGAGGCCTGCTACCAGGGTGGAGCCAGGGTTTTTGAGTTCACCAATCGTGGGGATAATGCCCATACGGTGTTCGATGAGCTTAGTCGTTACTCAAGAGAACATTTTCCCGAAATGATACTGGGAGTAGGCTCGGTTATCGATGCCGGTACGACCTCACTTTATATTCAACTGGCTGCGAATTTTATTGTTTCACCGATCGTAAATGCCGAAATGGCCAGGACCTGTAATCGCAGGAAGATTGCCTGGATGCCGGGTTGTGGTTCGGTTACCGAAATCTCTAATGCCGAAGAGCTGGGAGCTGAAGTGGTTAAGATTTTCCCCGGAAGCCAGGTTGGAGGTCCTTCTTTTGTTAAAGCAGTAAAAGGCCCTTTTCCCTGGAGCAGTATCATGCCCACCGGTGGCGTTAGTCCAACTGAGGAAAACCTTAAGGAATGGTTCGATGCCGGGGTGCATTGCGTAGGGATTGGTTCAAAATTATTTACCCGAAAACAGGATGGAAGTTTTGATTATCCAGCCATTTCTGAAAAGATCGAGTCTTCTTTGAAGATCGTTCAAAGCTTAAAAAAATAACATTGAGAGAATTGAAATTCTTATATAAGATAGGTTTTGGCCTTTTGCTAGTATTTTTATTCACTGGCTGTGAACAGGAAAGCAAAACGAAGGTGATTAAACTTGGTCACGGCCTGGACATGAGTCACCCGGTACATAAAGCCATGGTCTTCATGGCTGAACGCGTTAAGGACAAATCTGAAGGCAAAATGCAGATAGATATCTATCCGAACCAGCAACTGGGCTCAGAAAGAGAATGCCTGGAGCTGCTTCAGATCGGTAGTCTTGGAATGACTAAGGTTTCAACTGGAGTAATGGAAAACTTTGCTCCAGAATTAAAGGTATTTGGTCTTCCTTTCCTGTTTAGAGATCGCGAACACCGTTTTAACGTGCTCGAAGGAGAAATAGGAGAGGAGTTTCTTAATTCCAGCCTGGACAAAAGACTAAAAGGCCTCACGTTTTATGATGCAGGAAGTCGTAGTTTTTATACGAAGGAACCCATTGAAATTCCTAAAGACCTTGAAGGTCTTAAGATCAGGGTAATGGAAAGTCAGACTGCCATCAACATGGTGAAGAATCTTGGTGGTTCTCCTACTCCCATAGCCTGGGGGGAGCTGTATACAGCGCTTCAGCAGGGAATTGTAGATGGTGCAGAAAACAACCTTCCTAGTTTCTACCTATCCAGGCATTATGAGGTCTGTAAATATTTCCTGGTAGATGAGCATACCGCGATTCCCGATGAACTGGTGATAGGAACCCTGGTCTGGAATAAACTTTCAGACCAGGAAAAGCAGTGGCTAAAAGAAGCTGCGATGGAATCTTCAGAATATCAGAAAAAACTATGGCGTGAAGCTGAACTGGAAGCTCTTGAAAAAATTCAGGAAGCAGGAGTGACCGTTATAGAAGCAGATAAAACTGAGTTCAGAGAAAAGGTAAAACCTATGTATGAGGAATTCGAACAGAATCCGGAAATGAAACAGATTATTGAAGAAATTCAGGCGGTTAAATGAAAGCAAGATTAGACAGAATTCTGGGGATTATCCTGGTCATTTTGATGACCTGTATGGTAATAGCGGTTTTATGGCAGGTATTTTCACGATATGTGATGCAGTCTCCAAGTTCGGTTACCGAAGAACTCGCGAGATATTTATTGATCTGGATAGGTATTCTGGGTGCCGCTTATGTCGCTGGACAGCAGGAACACCTTTCCATCAATCTACTAGAGGAGAAACTTGATCTGCCAAACCGTAAAAAGTTGCGCATATTGATCAATGTCCTGATCATTTTCTTCGGAATTACGGTACTTATAATTGGAGGAGGTAACCTGGTTTACGTCAATTATATTCTTGGTCAGAGCTCTGCTGCTTTGAAAATCCCATTATATATAGTGTATCTGGTGGTTCCAATAAGCGGAATTCTGGTTGTTATATACAAGGTTAACGAAATTATGAATCCGGAAAAATATCTTGTATGATCTCAGAAGTATTAATTCTTGTAATTTCTTTCGTGGTTCTTCTTTCAATCGGAGTCCCGGTAGCCTGGTCAATTGGTTTATCCTGTCTTTTTACCATGCTGGCCAGTATAGATTCGCTGGCTGCTTTTACAACGGTTTCTCAGCGAATGGCAACAGGTCTTGATAGTTTTGCGCTTCTAGCCATTCCGTTTTTTATTCTGGCCGGACAGATCATGAATCAGGGTGGAATAGCCAACCGCCTAATTAACTTTGCTAAGGCACTCATTGGTGCTCTGCCCGGAGGTTTAATCTACGTAAATGTAATCGCGGCCATGTTATTCGGGGCGATCTCAGGATCTGCTGTTGCGGCTGCCTCAGCAATTGGAGGGATTCTTGGACCACCCATGGAAAAGGATAACTATTCGCGCGAATTCGGCGCTGCAATCAACGTAACATCTTCCACAACAGGTCTGGTGATACCGCCTTCCAATGTGCTTATCGTCTACTCATTAGCCAGTGGAGGTGTATCTATAGCGGCCTTGTTCCTGGCGGGTTATTTGCCAGGAATTTTAATGGGACTCGCCTTAATGCTTGTAGCCGCGATATGGATCAAGAAAAAGAAATATCCTGCAGGTAATAAAACCAGTTTTGGACTTATTGCTTCCACATTTTTGAAAGCCTTACCGAGTTTATTGCTGTTGGTTGTTGTGATAGGAGGTATAGTCTCTGGTATTTTTACAGCTACAGAAGCTTCAGGAATTGCGGTATTATATTGCCTGGTTCTATCTATGATCTATGGTGAATTAAACTTTAGCATGCTTCATAGAGTTTTTCTTAGTTCTATAAGTACTACAGCCATAGTAATGCTATTGATTGCGACATCCATGAGTATGTCCTGGGTAATGTCTTATGAAAATATTCCTCAGGAAGTAAGTGAAGCTTTGCTGGCTTTAAGCGATAATAAATATGTGATCCTGCTGATCATAAACCTACTCCTTCTGTTCGTGGGAACTTTTATGGATATGACCCCCGCAGTACTGATCTTTACTCCCATCTTTTTACCGGTGATGGAAAACCTGGGAGTAGACCCAGTCCATTTCGGGATCATTATGGTGATGAACCTTTGTGTAGGGCTATGTACTCCACCGGTAGGTGCAGTTCTATTTATTGGAGTGGGAGTGGCCAAAACCAGCATTCAGAAAGTTATTAAACCCCTGTTGCCGCTTTATGTGGTGATGGCAATAGTATTGTTGCTGGTGACTTTTATTCCGGCGATCAGCCTGTGGTTGCCAGAACTATTTGAATAAAATCTACCTTTGAGACCTTACATTTAAACCGCTGAAAACAACAAATGGAAAAAATATTCGAACAAAGCTGTAGATGGCACGGGCCTAATGCCCCGGTTAGCTTAAATGCGACCAGATCACGGGCATCAAATGCTTCAGGGTCTCGATAAGCAATATTATCCTGGCTATTCAGCCATTGGAAGACTACACGGACTGGCGGAATTAAGCGGTCTTGAATTCGGAATTATGAACTGTATGGAAAATAAATGATATGAGTGAATTAAAAGGAAAGGTAGCAGTAGTAACAGGAGGCAATGGAGTTCTTGGTGGAGCCATCGCTATGGGATTTGCTCAAAAAGGAGCCAGGGTAGGTATCCTGGGAAGGAGTGAAGATACGGTCAACGAAAGGGTAGAAGAAATAAAAAAACAGGGCGGAGAAGCAATAGCCCTGGTGGCCGATGTTCTTGATAAGGAAAAACTCCTTGCAGCAAAGCAGGCCATTGAAAATAAATTTGGAAGTCCAGACATCCTGGTGAATGCTGCCGGTGGTAATATAAAGGGAGCCACTATAACGCCAGATCAGACTATTTTCGACCTGGACCTGGGAGATTTTGATAAGGTGAACCAGTTAAACTTTAAGGGCACTGTTTTGCCAACGCTAATTTTCGGAAAAACTATGGCCGAAAATAAGAAAGGAAGTATCATTAATATTTCCTCGATGGCGGCTCAAAGAGCCTTAACCAGGGTAATGGGATATTCGGCTGCCAAGGCGGCGGTGGATAATTTTACCAAATGGCTGGCTGTGGAAATGAATCAGAAATATGGGGACGGAATTCGTATCAATGCGATTGCCCCCGGATTTTTTATAGGGGAACAAAACAGGGATTTACTTCTTAATAAAGATGGAAGCCTAACCGCACGGGGAGAAACCATCGTGAATCAGACGCCGATGAAACGCTTTGGAAAACCGGAGGAATTACAGGGTGCAGCTAACTGGCTGGCCAGTGATGATTCAAGTTTTGTGACAGGGATCGTTGTTCCGGTAGATGGAGGTTTTGGCGCTTTTAGCGGAGTTTAAATAAATTGTTTGGAAATGCCTCGGGAAGTATTCGTTTGGTTTAGGGGCAGTTTTGGCAAGGAAGGCAAAGCTTAGCTTCACACACTACTTTAAATTCATAAATAGCAGATTGAAATGATTACTGTCTGCGACAAAATCTCATTACGTACACACCATTCTTGGAACAAAGGAGGTTAGCTAGAGCAAACTTTAAATAATGCAAAAGGCGTCTAATTCGGGCGGATTCCAGATTAGGAACTTTGGAAGCTTTAGTAGAGGATGATCAAGATTTAAGATACTCACACCTCACAGTAATTTTTTAATCCCTGAATTTTTGCAGTGGCTTATTTTATTTTACTGGAAGTTTTCGTTTTAGAGTAAGGAAACAGGTATCTGAAAGACCAACCCCCAGCCTACAGCAATGCCGGCTTTTAAATTTTTAAAACATGCCTCAAAATAAACATATAGATTATTCTGTACTCGAACTTGCTGTGGTAGGCCAGGATATTCCCCATACTCAGGTATTTAAGAATACGGTTGAAGTGGCCAGAAAGGCTGAAGAATTTGGTTATAAACGCTTCTGGCTGGCGGAACACCATAATATGGTTAGTATTGCGAGTTCAGCTACCACGGTTTTGATGAGCCATGTGGCTGCCAGAACCGAACGTATTCGGATAGGTTCCGGCGGGATCATGTTGCCTAATCATTCTCCACTTATTGTGGCTGAACAGTTTGGAACTTTGGGTTCGCTTTATCCTGGTAGAATAGATATGGGACTTGGAAGGGCCCCGGGAACCGACCAGGTGACCGCGCATGCCATTCGAAGTGATCGGATGAATTCGGTGTTTAAGTTTCCACACGAGATTGATGAGATTAGACGTTATTTCAAAAATAAGATTCCATCTACTAAAGTTCGGGCCACGGTTGCCGAAGGTGTGGAGGTGCCCATGTATGTTTTAGGATCCAGTACCGATAGTGCCCATGTTGCGGCAGAAAAAGGTCTGCCCTATGTTTTTGCCAGCCATTTTGCACCAGCTCAGTTGTTTGATGCCATGGAGATCTATTATCAGAAATTTCAGCCTTCCAATTACCTTGATGAGCCATACAGTATAGCCGGAATCAACGTCACCGCGGCCGAGACCAACGAAGAGGCCGAGCGCCTTTCCACCAGTTCTCTTAAGATGATGGTTGGCGTGCTTACCGGGAACCTGGATTATCTTCAGAAACCGGTTGAGATGAACGACGAATTGCGGGCCGTTCGTGATAATCCCGCATTGCAGCGCATGTTGAAATATGCCTTTGTTGGTGATCGAGAAACCCTAAGGTCAAAAACCGAAGAATTTATAAAAAACACTGGGGTAGATGAGGTGATCGTCGCATCTCATATTTATGATCAGGAAGACAGGATCAGGTCTTTTGAGATTTTTTCAGAGATTATGAAAGATATTAATAATTAGAGCCTGTAGACAGCATCTTTGCCTGTATTTTTTCCTGCTGTGATTCCGTCCAAAAAAACAGGGATTGAGTTCTTTACAATGCTCAGTTTAATTTTAATATGTTAAAATTTAATGTATTTTAGCAGGCCATCTGGGTGCCAGAATTTTTTACCGGAGATTAAATATTATGAGCGAAATACCTGGGCATTCTTATGACCAAAAAATTACTGACGATACTTTGAAAAAAACCGCCGCAAGCATTTTAACCACGGTCCGGGAGCCTTTGCTTATTTTGGATTCCGATCTTAATTATATAGATTCAAATTCATCCCTTTTGGCTGTTTTCAGGCTGGATTCGAAAGAGAAGTTTGCGGAAATCTGGAATTCTGAATCTGGAAATTTTGATGAACTTCGAAAAGCCCTTTCCAAACAGTTGCCTTCAGGAGCTATAGAAGAGCTTCCGCTAAAATTAGGAGCTTCAAAAGATTCCAGTACTAATTTCCTGGTAAATGCAAATTACCTGGCATTGCCTGAGGCTGAACCGGATCTAATCCTTATTTCATTCAGTAAAAATACCAATTCAAAGATTCAGGAGGAAAAGGATGAACATGTAGAGAAATTTGATGATATCTTTTCACAGGCTCCTGCCATGATCTGTATTCTGAACGGCCCTGAACATGTCTTCGAAATGGCCAATGACAATTATTATCATTTAATAGGACACCGGGATATTATTGGCAAACCAGTTCGACAGGCCTTGCCCGATATTGAAGGCCAGGGTTTTTATGAAATGCTGGATGAGGTATACCAGACCGGTAAGGCCTTTAGAGGGAATGAGATGAAGGTAAACCTGGAGGAGGAGGCTATGGGTTCAAAACAGGCTTATATTGACTTTGTTTACCAACCTATTAAAAATTCCCAGGGTTCTGTTACTGGTATTTTTGTGCATGCCGTGGATGTAACCGAAAAGGTGATTTCCAGGCATAAACTCGAAAAAAGTGAACAGGAACTTCAGGACCTTGTCGATGCGGTACCGGCCATTTTATGGATATCTAAACCGGATGGCGAAAACTATTATCTGAATAAAAAATGGTTTGAATATACTGGTCAAACGGCTGAAGATGCAAGGGATTTTGGCTGGCTACAGGCAGTTCATCCCGAAGATCAGGATGAAGTGGAGCAGAATTTCAAAATCGCAAATGCTGAACGTAAGGAATTCCAGGCCAATTTCAGATTAAGGAATAAAAATGGCGATTATCGCTGGGTTCGGGATAGCGGAAGTCTGAAGTTCAATTCGGAAGGTGAATATGAAGGAATGGTTGGTACCGTGATCGATATTCATGAAGAAAAATTGAAGGAACAGCTGGTGAACGAAAAGGAACACCGAATTCGTACCATTATTGAGGAGGCTACCGTGGCTACGGCCCTTTACACCGGGAAGGAAATGAGGATCTCCATGGCCAATGATGCCATGATACAGCTTTGGGGTAAGGATCATTCGGTGATCGGAACCACTTTACACGAGGCGCTTCCTGAACTGGAAGGTCAGCCTTTTCATGACCTGCTTCAGGAGGTGTATACAACAGGTAACATGTACTGGGGAAAGGAAGACCCGGCCAGCCTTATGATAGATGGTGAGTTGCAAACCAACTATTTTAATTATACTTATAAAGCCCTTCGGGATGAAAGCGGGGAAATCTACGGAATTTTAAACATGGCCGTAGATGTCACCGAAATGAAAAAATCCAAGGATAAAATAAAGGAAAGTGAAACTCGTTTCCGTTTGATGGCAGATATGATGCCGGAGAAAATTGCGAGTACCGATGCTGATGGGAATTTCACCTATTTTAACCAGGGATGGCTGGAATATACCGGGCTTTCCATTGATGAGCTTATATCCAATGGCTGGTTTCAGTTTATTCATTCTGCCGATAAAAAGGAGTTTAATGCCCGGTGGAACAATTCTCAGAAAACCGGCGAAGATTTCGAAATGGAATTCCGTTTTCTGAATAACAAAAAGAAATACAACTGGCACCTTAGTAGGGCAGAGGCAATCACCGACGATAACGGACAGGTTCAAATGTGGATCTTTACCGCTACCGAAATTCAGAAATTAAAAGCCGAAGAAAAGCGAAAGGAAGATTTCCTTAAAATGGTAAGCCATGAATTAAAAACTCCTGTAACATCCATCAAGGGATATGTGCAGTTGCTGCTAAGTCTCTTAAAACGCAAGGAGAGTACAGACCTGTTAGGCATTCCTTTGGAAACCTCTCTGGAGCGAATAGATCATCAGATCGTTCGGTTAACCAGGCTGATTTCAGAAATGCTCGACCTTTCCAGGATCGAAAAGAACAAGTTGGAACTTCAAAAGGAAGAGTTTAACCTTAATAATATGGTTAAGGAAACAGTGCAGGATATTGGTTATACCAATACCCAGTATGATATTTCCGTTAAGGAAGAGATCGCCTGTACGGTTTATGGGGATAAAGACAGGATTGGCCAGGTGTTGATCAACCTGGTTACCAATGCGATCAAGTATTCACCTAACAGCCAGGAAGTGAATATACGGATATTCAAATCTGGTGAAGATCAGGTTTCGGTTAGTGTTACCGACCATGGAATTGGGATCTCCAAAAAGAATCAAAAGAAAATCTTTAAACGTTTCTACCGCGTAGACGGTAAAAATGAAGAAACCTATTCGGGCTTCGGAATTGGTTTGTACCTTGCAAAAGAGATCATAAAAAGACATAATGGCTCTATCGAGGTGAAGAGTGAAAAAGGAGAAGGTTCAGAATTTACATTTACATTAAAATTAGCTTCAGAAAATAATTAGTTTGATGAGTAACGAGAGAAAGATTCTGGTTGTTGATGATGACTCTGGAATTGGAGAAATGTTGAAGGTTTTGCTCGAGTTTAACGGTTACAAGGTTTTTGTTACCGAGAAACCCGAGTTGGTGCATAAGATAATCCGTTCAGAAAATATAGATCTGGTACTGTTAGACTTGTTGATTTCGGGTATTAATGGTAGTGATGTTTGCGTGAACCTAAGGAAGAGCGATGAAAAGATCATGCGCGAAATGCCGGTATTGATGATGTCTGCCCTGCATAAGGCTGGAGAGATTTGCAGGCAGGCAGGTGCAAACGATTTTATCTCAAAGCCTTTTGAGATCGAAGATCTAATGAACAAGATCGAAGAGTTGTTAAGTGAAACTAAATCTGCCTGAAAGTAACTTTGGGAGAACGCTATTGTTAATTAATCGCAAAAGACTTCATTTTGCTTCATAATCTCAGTAAATTAAAGGGATAGCCAATTAATACTGAGAGAAAAAATGGGAGAGCAGGTTCAAAATGAGGTCTATTCAGATAAAAAGATCACATCCGGGAATATTTCTATTAGTACCTGGAAACACTTAAGCAAGAACATTTTAAAACAGTTAAAGACCGATCATGTTCAGATCGTCTCGGCTGGAGTGGCCTTTTATTTCTTTCTGGCAATCTTTCCGGCCATAGCGGCCTTACTGGCTCTCTATAGTCTGGCCTTTGATCCTGCAAAAATACAGGATCACTTATCCAGTATTTCTGCTACCATGCCCGAACAGGTATTTGGTATTCTTAATGAGGTGATTACTTCTTCACTGGAACAATCTCAGGAGGCCCTGGGTTGGGGTCTGGTTATAAGCATTCTGTTGAGTATATGGAGTGCGAACAAGGGTACTTCGGCGATATTCGAAGGAGTAAATATTGCTTATAATACCAGGGATACCCGGGGATTTATAAAAAAAACACTTCTTAGCCTTTCATTCACCTTCGGAACCGTTTTGCTTGGAATCATTGGGGTTGGGATGGTAATTGTGTTCCCGGGCCTTATAGATAAGTTGCAACTTCCGGGTGTATGGAAGAATTTAATCGGGATCTCAAGATGGATCATCATGGGATTGCTGCTCATCTTTTTCATGGCAGCCATCTACAAGATCGCACCCTGCCGCAAAAACTCTGAATTCAGGTGGAGGTCCCTGGGTGCGATTCTCGCCACTGTTCTATGGCTTGGTGGGTCGATGTTATTTAGCTGGTATGTGGAGAACTTCGGAAGTTATGGCGAGGCTTATGGCAGTTTTGCCGCCGTTATTATTTTATTGCTTTGGTTTTTTCTGTTCTCTTTTATCGTGCTGCTGGGCGCCGAGGTAAATTCCGAAATTGAAAAGTATTTCCGAAGCAGGTCTGCCATTGTAAAAGAATTTGCAAATCATGATCACCACTCCTAACCGATCTGTTGATTCGGATTCGAAGCTTCAGGCTAACAATTAATAAAGCTTCCTTAAAATTGTCAGGGTACTACGAGATTAAGGTTAAAATTTTGAAAATCAGCCTTCCTGAGGGAGTAGCTTCAACAGAAAAAAATTAAATTCAAAATAAAAAATGGAACAAATAGTCAAAATTCAGTCGGTGGGAGATGTTACTCATAATGTGAAAAGGTTTCGAACCGAGAAACCGGCGAATTATACATTTACCCCTGGCCAGGCTACCGAAGTATCTATCAATGATGAAAAGTGGAAAGATGAAAAAAGGCCGTTCAGTTTTACCAGCCTGGTACAGGATCCGTTCCTGGAATTCACCATTAAAATATATCCAGACCATAATGGAGTCACTGAGCAAATGGCTAAACTAAAGCCAGGTGATGAACTGATCATTCGGGATACCTGGGGCGCAATAGAATACAAGGGTCCTGGATACATCATTGCGGGAGGCGCCGGAATTACGCCATACCTGGCAATTTTGAGAGATCTTAAAATGGATGGTCAGGATATTGGCAGCACGCTTTTCTTTTCCAATAAAACCGATGTGGATATTATCCTGAAGGACGAACTGGATGCCATGCTTGGCGAACAGGCCTATTATGTGATCACAGACCAGGATGATACAGATCATATAAATGGATACATAGATAAAGATTTCTTGCTGGAGCATATCGATGATTTTGATGCTCAGTTCTATGTTTGTGGTCCGCCGAAAATGACCGAGCAGGTAGGAAAGATTCTAAAAGAGCTGGGAGCTTCACCACAGGCAGTTTTACTTGACGATCAATAACACCTAATCAACTCACATAAAATTTTTCAATAAAATGTAAATAAAACTTGACATATTAAATTTTTGTCTATATTTGTGTAAAGTTAACTTTACTTAAAATCTAATAAACTTTACAAAATGAATAAGGAACAAAAATTTTTTAAAGACCGTCATAAACGTAATACAAAGAACCTGGCGGCGTGGACAGCCTTATGGGTGCTTACTCTGGCACTGGTAACTTTTGGCCATGAATTGATCTGGAACCAGAACAGTACGATCACCATTATTGCATTGGTCATCAATACAGCAATTGGCCTGGGAATGATCATAGCCAATATAAGGCACCTAAATGGCCTGGACGAACTTCAACGCAAAATACATCTTGAAGCAATGGGTATTTGTCTCGGTGTAACATTGGTAGCCGGCATAACGTACTCCACAATGGATGTGACCAATATTATTTCTTATGATGCCGAAATTTCATACCTGGTCATATTAATGGGACTTACGTACCTGGTATCTATTTTAATCATTAATTCCAGGTACAAATGAAAAACAGACTCAAGATATTACGTGCAGAGAACGATATGACCCAGGCCCAGCTGGCCGATGAAACCGGGGTTTCCAGGCAAACTATCAATGCGATCGAAAAGGGTAAATTCGATCCCAGTTTGCCCTTGGCCTTTAGATTTGCCCGGTTGTTCAAGCTTTCGATTGAAGAAATTTTTCAGGATGAGGAGGCCTGATCTACCGGGTGAATTTCCTGATCAAGTCCTCGTGTTGAGGAAATTCTGAAATAAGCCTGGTCCTATCGGCAAGTTCAAAATCTGAAAAATCAAATCCCGGTGCTACCGTACAGCCAACGAGGGAATGAGAATCCTTAGAGCTCACCTCGGCTGCAAACCAGCTGCCACCGGGAACGATTACCTGGGGCGTTTGCCCATTAAAGATATCGCGGCCAATTTTAATGGAATCCAGGACCCCGCTTTCGGAAATGATATGCAACTCGATAGTGGCCCCATCATAAAAATGCCAGATCTCGTCCTGTTTGATGCGATGAAATGCCGAAAACTTTTCAGAAGTGAGTAGAAAATAAATACAGGTGCTATAATTTCTACTGCTATAATAATTTGAATTTAATCCTGCCGCAGCGATTTCTCCCTTGCTGCGGTAGGTTTCCCTGAAAAATCCACCTTCGGGATGAGGTTTTAAATCCAGCTTCTCAATAATTTCCTGCGTTGTGCTCATTTAGTTAATTTGAAGGCTATTATCTGCAAATTACTAAATTATACATAGGGCACCTCAGGCGAAGCAGTTTTGCTTTTGAAAAATAAATTTTGACTTCAACACACTCTTAATCAGAAGTCTAAAAATAGTATATTAGCTAGGAAAGATCGCAGCTACTCTTATATGTTCAAACACTTTCCTACTTCTCAAGCCATATTATTGAGCCTGGTTCTAATGGGGCTGCCCTTACTAAACCACGCCCAGATACAGGTTCTGGAACCGGAGGCCGAAGAAAAGCTGCAGGACAGTATTCCACCCGAAGAAGAGGTACAGGCAACTCCCTTATCTCAAATCGTACGCGAGATCGAAATTACCAAAGAAGAGATCAGGTCAATTGAAAAAAGGCTAGACCTTAACAAAACCAATATCGATTCCTTGTTTCCGTTTTATGAAGAGTTTCTGGATCAACAAAAAATTGAAGTAGACCGGTTTTATACCGCCAATCCAAACCGAGAAAAGGTAGATAATGTTATTACCAAGTGGCAGGGATTTAAAAGATACCTCAATGATTGGGAATCCAACATCAATGAGTTGGAACGAAGAAATTCGATTATCCTGGAAAGGCTTCGGTTGGAGGAGAAGACCTGGGAATTGAATTATCAGAATGCCGTTAAGGAAAACCTGCCAGTTGAACTGGTAGAGAATATTCGTGAAACCCTAAACAGAATCGTCGAGGTTAAGACTGCCATAGAAAATAGAAATAACGACCTGCTCACCCTCGAATCTAATATCAACAGCGAAATTTCTCAGGCAAACCAGGTTATTGAAGACCTAACTAATTTAAAATGGTCTCGTGTATACGAATTATTTTATCAGCGTATTCCACCCGTATGGAATACCGGTTTCAGGGGTCTCGATGCACCTTCAAGAAATGAGAACATGAACTCCCTGGAGATTACGAAGGTGGAAATCATTAGATTTTTAAACAGGAGTAAAAACTCTCTTCCCTTATTCCTGTTGCTCGTAGGGCTTATCGTGGCTTTTATTCAATATTGTAAGAACGCTTTCAAAAAGTATCCTGATATCGAGCCGGATACAGCTCTTTTTCAGTACAGGAAAGTCTTAACCAAAAAATATATAGCGGTTATTTTCCTGCTTTCCTTACTGCTGGCCAGGTATTTTTTCATTCCGGTCCCTAAACTCTTTCTGGATATTTCAAGCTTATTGATATTGATTTGTTCAGTTCCTATTGTGTGGATAAGAATGAATGATCGCTACAAAGGACTGGTATATTTTGCGATTCTCATTTTTGTGCTGAATTCATTAAAAAGTCATGTTTGGTTCAATGCGGAGCAATACAGGCTTTTTCTTTTATTGGAAACGCTAATTGTGATCCTGGTAATTTACTTTTTTACAAAACCATACTTTAAAACATTAAAAGAAACAGAAGATAAATTTACCAGGCTATTATTAAAACTGGTCCCCTTTATTTATGTGCTGGCAATCATTGCGATCCTGGCAGACCTGACGGGTTATGTGAACCTGGCCGACTTTATTCTTAAAATTTCCACCAGGAGTGGAACCCTTATTATTTGGTTCTTTGCCTTATTATTAACCTGCAATTCCATCTTTCTGAGTATTATTCACAGGCATTACAGGGTAAAGGCGATTTATTCCCCAGAGGAAAAACTCCTTACCGAAAAGAAAGTTTTAAGAATAATAAAGGTCGTACTAGTTTTTATTTGGATCCTGATCTTCCTCAATTTAATAGACCAACTCAACCCAATAGTCAATTTTGTGGAAGAAATTCTCAGCGAACCGTATTTGATCGGGCAAATAAGCTTTACGCTGAATGATGTATTTACGTTTCTGCTAATCCTTGTCCTGTCATTTCTCATAACACGCATCATCGCCTTTATTTTTAATGATGAGGATGGATTTTTAAGATTTCTGAAATTACCAAAAGGGGTACCCACTGCCATTTCGATCGTGATCAGGTATCTGGTGATCGCCTTTGGAATTGTTTTCGCTCTTTCATCGCTCGGAATTAATCTGAGTGAATTCAACCTCATGGCTGGTGCCTTGGGTCTTGGTATAGGCTTTGGTTTGCAAACCGTGATCTCGAATTTTATCTCAGGTTTGATTCTTGTTTTTGAAAGGCCTATCCTGAAAGGGGATACCGTTGAAGTTGATAATTTGCTTGGTACTGTAAACCGAATTGGCATTCGTTCTTCTAATATTACCACCTTTGATGGTGCCGAGGTGATCGTACCCAATAATAACCTGATATCTAACGACCTTATTAACTGGACGCTCTCAAATAATACCAAGCGGGTGGAGGTGTTTGTAGGAACTACTTACGGTTCAGATCCCAATAAGATTTTGAAAATTCTCTATACTGTTGCAAAGAATCATAAACATACGCTTCCGGAACCACCACCTCAGTCGCTCTTCCTGAATTTTGGTGATAGCTCGCTTAATTTCACCCTTCGTTTCTGGGTACATTACGAAAACTGGTTACAGGCCAGGAGTGATGTGTCTATAGATATTTATAATGCTTTTAAAGAAGCCGATATTCACATCCCATTTCCGCAGCGGGATATCTATATTAAGAGCATGCCTGGAGACAGGGGTAAAGAAGAACCAGAAGATTCAAACGGGCCAGATTTGGAAGATACCAGTGTTCCGGAAGTTAAGGTGCCAATCGAGCACAGGGAACGGCCTCGGGATACAAAATCAACCAAACAGCCAGATCCAAGCGAACCCGAGCCTGGGGAAGAAAGAGAAGAATAAAACCATTTTTAAGCTACCTGAAGATTGCTCTTTTTTTTTGATTCGGAATATACCATCGAGGACCGAGGATATTTTATTCAAGTTAAGCTCGAATTTTAAGGTTCCTTTAGCTATAAGTTTTGCCTAAAATCCATAGTTTTTAATGATGAAAAATTAAATGTTATAAGATTAAATTATTATAACTTTAAAAAGTTAATTAATTAAAACTCTCCAAAATGTCAAACAACAATCATTCGAACAATTCCGATAACCACAAAGTCTGGGAAGTGAACGAATCGAGCAAATGTCCGTTTATGGGTGGGGCTACCAAGTTCACTGCCGGTAGCGGTACCTCGAACCGCGACTGGTGGCCAAATTCGCTAAACCTGAAAATATTGCGCCAGCATTCTTCGCTTTCAGACCCGATGGGAGAAGATTTCAATTATGCTGAGGAATTCAAGAAACTCGACCTGAAAGCAGTAAAACAGGATCTTTTTGAATTAATGGAAGATTCACAGGACTGGTGGCCGGCAGATTTTGGTCATTATGGTCCTTTTTTTATAAGAATGGCCTGGCATAGTGCCGGTACTTACCGTATCGCCGATGGACGTGGAGGTGGAGGTTCTGGTTCTCAACGTTTCGCCCCGCTGAACAGCTGGCCAGATAATGCAAACCTGGATAAAGCAAGGTTGCTTTTATGGCCAATTAAGCAGAAATATGGCAAAAAGATCTCCTGGGCAGATTTGATGATCCTTGCCGGAAACTGCGCTTTGGAATCAATGGGACTTCAAACCTTTGGATTTGGAGGCGGTCGTGAAGACATCTGGGAGCCCGAAGAAGATATTTACTGGGGATCTGAAGGTGAATGGCTTGGTAACAAGGAGCGGTTTGCAGGAGAAAAACTGGAAAATCCGCTGGGAGCAACTCATATGGGACTTATCTATGTGAACCCTGAAGGTCCTAATGGAAATCCTGATCCTGTTGCGGCGGCAGAGCATATTCGTGAAACCTTTGGAAGAATGGCCATGAACGATTACGAGACCGTGGCCCTGATCGCCGGTGGTCACACCTTCGGAAAAACTCACGGAGCGGCAGATCCTGAAAAATACGTAGATGTGGAGCCAGCTGGTGCTAGTATCGAGGAAATGGGCCTTGGCTGGAAAAATACGTTTAATAGCGGTAATGCCGAAAATACCATTACCAGTGGTATCGAAGGAGCCTGGACTCAAACACCAACAAAATGGAGCAATCACTTTTTTGATAATTTGTTCAAATTTGATTGGGAATGTATCAAGGGACCGGGAGGTGCTTACCAGTGGCAGCCAAAAGACGGAGCCGGAGCGGGTAGTATCCCTGATGCTTTCGATGGCAATAAGAAGCATGCACCTTTCATGCTGACTACCGATTTGTCTCTGAAAATGGATCCGGAATACGAAAAGATCTCAAGGCATTTCTATGAAAATCCTGATGAGTTTGCCGATGCTTTTGCGAAAGCCTGGTATAAATTAACGCACCGTGATATGGGGCCGATCTCAAGATATTTAGGCCCTGAGGTACCGGATGAAGAATTGATCTGGCAGGATCCGGTTCCGGCTTTAGATCATGATTTGATCAATGAAGATGATATTTCCACTCTAAAAGGAAAGATCCTGGATTCTGGTTTAAGCGTTTCTGAATTGGTAACCACTGCATGGGCTTCGGCTTCTACCTTCAGAAATTCTGATAAACGAGGTGGCGCCAATGGAGCACGCATCAGGCTGGAACCACAGAGACACTGGAAAGTGAATAATCCACCTCAATTGCAGAAAGTGCTTCAGAAACTGGAAGAGATCAAAGACGATTTCGATAATTCCCAGTCTGGAAATAAAAAGGTATCGCTTGCTGATCTAATCGTGCTCGGTGGTGTAGCAGGAATTGAGAAAGCTGCACGCAGCGCTGGAATGGATATTAGTGTGCCGTTCACGCCGGGAAGAACCGATGCCACCCAGGAACAAACCGATGTGGAAGCATTTGAACCACTGGAGCCACAAGCCGATGGGTTCCGAAATTTTGCCAAGCAGCAGGATAGTATCAGCACTTCTGCTGAAGAAATGCTGGTAGATCGTTCACAGCTGCTAGGCCTAACCGCGCCTGAAATGACCGTCCTGGTTGGAGGTATGAGAGCCCTGGATGCCAATTACAATGGTTCTAAACATGGAGTTTTTACCGATCGTCCAGGCACTTTAAGTAATGATTTCTTTAAAAATCTCCTGGATATGAATACCACCTGGAAAGCAAAGTCTGATGACCAGCGTGTATTCGAAGGTCGCGATCGAAAAACAGGAGACGTGAAATGGACGGGAACAAGAGTAGATTTGATCTTTGGTTCAAATTCTGAACTAAGAGCTTTAGCCGAGGTTTACGGTACCAGCGATGCACAGGAAAAATTTGTAAAGGATTTTGTGAAAGCCTGGACCAAGGTGATGAATAGTGATCGTTTTGATATTAAATGACCATAGCTATATAATTTGAATCTGGAGGTGGTTTGTTAAAGGCCACCTCTTTTTTTGCCTTTAGTTTTCCTCATAAATTAAATGGCGTCTCTTTTTTTAGCGCTTAAAGCATTAGTTTTATGGTTTAAAATATTGCCGGGCATGAAAAAAACCATTCTTCATTTCTTATCTCTACTATTTCTGGTGTCCTGCCAGGAGGAAAAATCTTCTGAAATAAGCCAGGATTACCTGGAAAAGCATGAGGAATTCCAAAAAAAGTTAAGGGAAGAACAGGATTATTATTTAAGCATTTCAGATGTATTTGAATTGGATCCGCTCGCAATGAATAGTTTCGGGACCGCTGCAGAAAATGATTTTCAGCTCCGGGATAGCCTCGCCCCTTCCAATATTGGCCAGGTAAAATTTGATAAAGATTCATTGGTATTTATTGCCTCACCTGAACTCGAGATAAAAGATAAGAACGACTCCATCATTGAACGATTCCCTCTTGCTCCTATAGATGACCGCGGACATTCACCAGTCTTGTCGTTTCAGAATTACAGCTGGTATGTGAACTCACATGAAAAAGTAAAATTGTTGCGCATTCTTGATTCGCTGAATCCCGAGATCAAGAAATTCCCTGGTTTTGAGAGTTATGATCTTGATCCTGACTTCATTTTCCAGGCTCGCGTAAACCGGTATAAGAACCCAAAGATCGTAGAAGTGCCTATGGCACATGATCAAACCATGAATGCAGAATTCATAGGAGAGTTGATTTTTGAATATAAGGGGAAAGCCTATAGCCTGGATTTTATGGAAGGTAATTTTATCATGTTTGGTGATGAAACCGCCAAAACCACTACCTATGGTGCCGGTAGGTACCTGGAATTCGAGCTTGATGAAAGCGGAAAAGCTATACTTGATTTTAATCGGGCCTACAATCCGCCGTGCAGTTACAGCGGATTTACAACCTGTGCCTATCCTCCGCAAGAGAACTGGCTGGATTTTGAAGTTCTGGCGGGCGAAAAAGAAAAATTAAAACGTAAATAAACGGCTGGTAAAAATTGGAAGCTTTTAGTCTATGATCAAATTATTCAGATATTGCAATCTAATTTTATTTTGCCTTTGCAGCCAGTTTTTGCTGGCTCAGAGCGGTGACTATAAAACGCATTCCTTAAACGAACATCAGGTTTTATTTGAAACCGAAACCGAAAATAAACTGCAGATCAGTTTTTATCAGGATGACTTGATCCGGTTTCATTGGGTAAGGAAGGGAGAAGATTTCTTTGCTGATGATCGCTATGAAATGGTTGAGCAGCATAGGCTTTCCGGTGAATTCGAACTGGAAGAACACGGCGGGCACATCAATATTTCTACTGAAGTCCTTGAGCTGAAGATTGATAAGTCACCATTCAGGATACGGATCAAAGACAAGAGTGGTGAACTGCTGGAAGAAAAAAATGGGATCAGGTGGAGCGGTGACAGCATTAGCATCGGGTTCGAGCATGACCGCAATGAGCATTTCGCGGGAATGGGTCATGAAGCCTTTGGCTGGGTAGAATCAATAGATCTCAGGGGAAAGGAAGTCTCCAGCAATTATGGAGAGGGAAAAAAGAAATCAGATTGGGGAGCCCAGGGAGTGCTTACGGTGCCTTTTTTCTTATCCAGCAAGGGCTACGGAATCTTTTTAAATTCCACCTATAACCATAAGTTCAACTTCGGAAGAAAGAAAACCTATGAATTCGGTTTTGATACTAGCGGGTTTCCCGGGCAGATGGACTTTTTCTTTATTTACGGGCCGGATTTCAGAGATATTCTGGATAATTATACCGCGCTTACTGGAAGGCCCAGGCTGCCACAAAGAACGATTTTTGGTTTGCAACTTTCAGATAAAGGCGAGCCGGAGCATTCAGGGGCTGAGTGGTGGAAGAAAAAAGTAAAGGCACACCGCGAAGCTGGTTTTCCGCTGGACCATATGGTGAACGATAATCGCTGGCGTGCAGGAACCGGTGCCTGGAGTGGTTCCTGGTTCGAGTGGGATTCTACCAGAGTTCCAGATCCCAAAGCTTTCGATGACTGGATCAAGGAAAATAACCTTAGCGTCACACTGGATCATAACCGTAATAATGCTGAATTGTCTGCGGGATGGAAACCCGAATTCAATTTGCCTTACGCCGAGGAATCGGGGGTTAAGGAACCACACAGCGCTCCTGATTATTCAAATCCTGAAATGCGCAACTGGATCTGGGAGCTGTTTTGGAGTCAGTCTTTGAATCCGGAACTCGATTATCCCGGCGATGCTTTGTGGATCGATGAGACCGATGAACTCTGGAAAATGAAGGATACCATCATCCTGGCTAATGGCAGGTCCTGGGCCGAAAATGAGAATTATTATCCCTTCTTGATCGCCAAGGCAATTGTTCAGGAAGGATGGGATAATGAAAATAACAATCTCCCGCCAGGGATCGGGGAAGCGAAAAGACCATTTGTTTGGGCACGAAGTGGGATGGCAGGAGGCCAGCGCTACATGACGCACTGGACCGGCGATATCAAATGCGATTACCGCTGGATGAAAGCCCAGGTTCGTGCCATGCAGGCTTCGGGATTATCGGGTTTTCCCTTTTTTAATCATGATGCCGGCGGATTTCGACATCCCGGACCTGAAGATCATATGTATATGAACTGGGCAATGGCTTTCGGAAGTTTTTCACCGATCTGGAGACCGCATGGACCTGGGGAGAACTCTCGATGGCCTTTAGACAGACAGGCAGCTGCCAGGGAGGCTGCTATGAAATTCGCCATAATGAGGTATGAAATGATGCCATATATCTATTCCTACGCCCATATTGCACAAAAAACTGGGGTGCCCATGGCCAGAGCCATGATCATCGATCACCAGGATGAGCCACAAGCCTGGAGAAACGACCTTCAATATATGTGGGGAAATGAGATCCTGGTTGCACCAATGTTTTCGAAATCTTCTATGACCCAGAGAATCTGGCTTCCGAAGGGGAAATGGTATAGGTATGATAACCTGAAGAAGATAAAGGGAGGAAAGATCATCAATGAAATCACCAAAACGGGCCAACTGCCTTTATTTATCAAGGAAGGGGCGATCATTCCAAAATACCGGTATGCAAAAAGCACTTCTGAACTTGACCCTACCCACCTGATCCTGGAAGTCTATACCGGCGCAGACGGGTCTTTCAATCTTTATGAGGATGATAATGTTACCGAAAAGTACAGGACCCAAAATGAAATAAGGATCACCCGCTTCGAATTGGAAGACGACAGGTTCACTGTACATCCCTCCACCGGAAATTATGCCGGGGCCCCGGAAAAACGGGATTTTGAGATCATATTTAAGGGAGAGGACAAACCCCGCCATGTTAGCCTTAATGAGAAACAACTGGATTGGAAAGAAGATAAGGCCGATATTCAGGATGGAGAAGGGGCATTCTGGGACGCATCGACCGAGGAATTACTGGTTTCGGTTAAAAACTGGCCGGTTGATAAAGAGTTGGTAATTGAACGTTAAGATCAGCGGTTCGTTTCTTCTTAAATAGTGCAATAGGCAGGGAATTAATTTTAAGGCAGCTTTTTGAAAAGCTTTTTTACCATCAATAAATTTCTAAATTTGCACCACAACATTTAACAACACAACACAACATGTCCGCTACTACAGAAGCCAAGATCTTTAGCTGTACCCAAAGCAGGGAATTAGCCGAAAAGATCGCCGAAAAATTTGGAACCAAACTAGGTAATGTGATCACCTCGACCTACAGTGATGGAGAATTTCAACCCTCATTTGAAGAATCGGTTCGTGGATCGCGCGTATTCATCATAGGTTCTACCCACCCGGGGAGTGATCATTTAATGGAAATGCTTTTGATGCTTGATGCCGCCAAACGTGCTTCTGCAAGACATATCACTGCCGTGATGCCATATTTTGGCTGGGCGAGACAGGACAGGAAAGACAAACCACGTGTTCCTATCGCCGCGAAAATGATCGCCAGCATCCTGGAAACGGCCGGTGCAACTCGTATCATTACGATGGACCTTCACGCAGACCAGATACAGGGGTTCTTTGAAAAACCTGTAGATCACTTATACGCCAGTACTGTTTTTCTTCCCTATTTAAAAAGTTTAGGACTTGAAAATCTAACCGTTGCTTCGCCAGATATGGGTGGATCTAAAAGGGCCTATGCTTATTCCAAGGCCCTGGAAAGCGATGTGGTGATCTGTTATAAGCAGCGCGCAAAGGCCAACGTGATCTCACACATGGAATTGATTGGAGATGTAACTGGGAAAAATGTGGTTCTGGTAGACGATATGGTTGATACCGCCGGTACGCTTACCAAGGCAGCCGATGTGATGATGGATCGCGGCGCGATAAGCGTTAGGGCTATCTGTACGCATCCGGTTCTTTCTGGAGCGGCTTACGATCGTATCAATAATTCCAAACTTCAGGAATTGATCGTGACCGATTCTATTCCATTGAAACAGGAAAGCAGAAAGATCAAAGTGGTTAGTTGTGCCGAACTATTTTCAGACGTGATGAAAAGCGTTCATGAAAATAGATCGATCAGTTCTAAATTCATTATGTAAAAAATTGGAATCCCGCCCACCGGCGGGATTTTTTATTTGCTATTCGGCTCGACCGGTTCATTGTGTGCAACGGCATAAATTTCAAGCTTCCTTCCGGTGACCTCCTCGAAAAGTTCTCGCTTTCTCATCGCTCCCCAGATCTCCAGTTCTGGTTCCCCGATACAGGTAATATAGAAATTGATATTTTCTGAACTCTTTTCGATCTCAAGTTCGCGAACATTCTGGTAATGGCTTCGGTCCAGGCCATCCGCTACTCTTAAAATAGCCGACAGCTTTTTCACCCGGTGTTTTAATGGTTTGCTGAGCTTACGATATCGTTTATGTCTTTTTTTCGGTGTCGAACGCCGGTGATACCTCGCCACATTGGCCATCAGGTCTATTTCCTCACTGGTAAAGCCTTTCAGATCGGCGTGCCTGATGAGGTAAAGAGCATGTTTATGATGTTTTCGGTGGGAGATATAATAGCCAATATCATGTAAAAGAGTAGCGTATTCCAGTAATTCCCGGTCTTCGTTCAGCAGTTTGAGGTCTTTTTTGAACTCGTCGAAGATCTGAAGTGCCAGTTGTGCCACATGTCTGGAATGATCCTCAAGCCAGTTCGTTTTTCTAAGCAATTCGTAGATGCTACGCTTTCGGGGTTCAGGGAAACTGGTCGCCGAGGAAAGATTTGATTTCTGTTTGTTTATATAATCCAGGATCATCCCGTCTCTTAAGGCGCCTTCAGAGATCTTCACGTTCTGAATATTATATTCGTCTATTAAAAATTTCAATAACACCATCCCGGGGTTGATGATATCTATGCGTTTCTCTTCAAGTCCTTTTTCCTTGAGCCTTGCTTTTCTATCCAGTTTAATGAAATAGTCATAGAAGGGCCTGAACTCATCATCATGATACACCAGTTCATTAAGCGTAAGGGAAGAGCTGATGGAATTGCGGTTAGCGATCATCATGGCAATATTTTCCATGGTTCCCGATGAACCGATTATGGTTTTAACCGAATGTTCCTTCATTAATTTGCTGAGTTCCTGAAGTGTTTTGCTGAAATGTTCTTGGAGTTCCTGAATTTCGGCTTTCGTGATCGGGTCCTTATCGACGAACTGGGCCGCCATCCTTGCAACCCCAAGCTTAAAACTATCCAGGAACAGAAAATCGGTTTTATTTCCCAGGATGAATTCCACACTTCCCCCACCAACATCTGCCATCAGCACCAGTTCATCTTCCAAGTGAACCGAATGCCGAACCGCATAACCAATCAGTTCGGCTTCTTTTTTCCCGGGGATTGCCCGGGCCTTGATCCCGGTTTCATCAATGGCTCGTTGAATAAAATCACCACCATTCTTTGCTTCCCTTATCGCACTGGTGGCATAGGCAAGGATCTCCTCCACCCCCTGGCTGTCGCACAGGAATTTTATGCGTTTTAAGGCATCGATGCCCCGTTGTATAGCATCTTCACTTAGATTGTGTTGCATGCCTTTTTCTGCCAGGATCACCATTTCCTTAAGCTTGTCTATGGTGCGATAACTGCCATCGGCATAGATGTCTACAAGAACGGCGTGGAAAGAATTCGTGCCAAGGTCTATGGCTGCAATTCGTTTGGTAGGACTGGAAGTGTTGGTTTCGTTGGTCATATTTGCTGAAATCCTGTTCACCGATTTTCAATTCCCTTCAATTTACGCATTTTTAAAGTCAAATTGATGTAAGTATTTGCTAAATAGTTTGTTAGTATGTCTTTCGGGAAATGATGCTGATATCTAAATACCTTCAGAAAATAGTAATAGGGAGTCCTATTCAGGAAATTACGGAAGGAAATTGGCCAAAACTTCAGAATCACCGAACTTTTTCAACTTCAGTGTTTTAAAGATTAATAAAAAGGCTTACTTTTGCAGCCACAAATTTTTAAGCAAATGAAGGCGGTTCACGAAGAACTTGACGACATTTGTTCAATCAAACATCAATACAAATGAAATCAATTACGATCAACGGATCTAAAAGAGAAAGCGTAGGCAAGAAGGCAACGAAGGCTCTACGTAATGCTGGACAGGTTCCTTGCGTATTGTACGGGGTAGAAGGTGATCCACTACACTTTGCAGCTGAGGAAATCGCATTCCAGAATCTTGTGTACACAGCAGACGTACACACCGTAAAAATCAAATTAGATAGTGGTGAGTCTTACGACGCGATCCTTCAGGATATTCAGTTCCATCCTGTAAGCGATGCGATCATGCATATCGACTTCTACCAGATCTTCGATGACAGACCAATTACCATGGAAATCCCAATCCACACCGAAGGTGTTGCAAGAGGGGTTAAGAACGGTGGTGTACTTCGTTACAATCTTCGTCGTCTAAAGGTAAGAGGTTTACCAGGAGATCTTCCAGATTACATCATAGCTAACGTAACCAAGCTTAAAATTGGTCAGAAACTATATGTAACTGCAGTAGCTAGCGAAGATTACAAAATTCAACATCCAGATAACACCGTAATTTGTCAGGTTAGAACTTCACGTAATATCGTTGAAGATCTTGAAGACGATGAGGATGAAGATGAAGTAGCAGCAGATGAGGTTCCAGCAACTGAAACCGATGATGTTGCAGCAGTAAAAGAGGGAGAAGATAACTAGTATCCATCTTTGATAAGTATAGAAAAGCATTCCTTTTTGGAATGCTTTTTTGTTTGTATCGATTTATGAATTCCGGAATATTTTTCTCATTTAAAGTATCTGATTAATTTTATCTTTACCAAAACGAATTTGGATGCTTTCTTTCTTTGGAAGGATTTTAGGAAAAAAAGAGACCGGGGAGAAAATAGATCCCATGAAGAAATTTTTGATCGTAGGCCTTGGGAATATCGGGCCAAAATATGAAAATACCAGGCATAATATCGGGTTTAAGATCCTTGATGAACTTGCTTCGGAAAAGGAAGTGAGCTTCGAAACCCAGAAGTTGGGCGATGTCGCAAGTTTTAAGCACAAAGGACGAACATTTATTCTTCTGAAACCCAGCACCTATATGAACCTGAGCGGCAAGGCCGTGAATTACTGGATGCAGAAGGAAAAGATTCAGTTGGACAATCTCCTTATAGTTACAGATGACCTAAACCTGCCTTTTGGAACCCTGAGGTTGAAAACCAAGGGAAGCGACGGCGGGCATAATGGATTGAAGGACGTTCAGGCTCAATTGAATACCATGAAATATAACCGATTCAGGTTCGGAATAAGTGATGAGTTTTCCAAAGGGCAGCAGGTAGATTATGTTCTGGGAGAATGGGACGAGCATGAAGAGCAAAAACTGCCTGAACGTTTAAAGAAATCTGCCGAATTGATCCTGTCTTTCGGAACCGCTGGAGTATCCAATACCATGAACGCATATAACGGAAAATAGCAGAATTTGAAACAGCATAAAGGGGCCAACTCATTCATTAGCGATCGTCAAACCGTTGTGACCATCGGAACCTTTGACGGGGTTCACGCAGGCCACCGGAAGATCATCGAACGCCTTGTTAATTCTGCCACTGCCAACAACCTCGATTCGGTAGTCCTCACATTTTTCCCTCATCCCAGGATGGTGCTGCAAAAGGAAAGCGGCATCGAGCTTATCAATACCATCGAAGAACGAATTCAGTTGCTGGAGCAAACCGGGATCGATCACCTGGTGATACATCCGTTTACCCATAATTTTTCCAGGCTTACAGCTCTTGAGTTCGTGAGGGATATTCTGGTGAATAAATTAAAAGCCAAGAAGATAATCATTGGTTACGACCATCGTTTTGGCCGTAACCGAACCGCAGATATCAATGATCTTAGAAAATTCGGCGAGGAATTCGGTTTTGAGGTAGAGGAGATCAGTCAGCAGGATGTGGAACAGGTCGCCGTTAGTTCAACCAAGATCAGGAAAGCCCTCCAGGAAGGAAGGGTGGAAAGGGCCAATATGTACCTTCAGCATCCGTTCAGCTTATCTGGTAAGATCGTGAAAGGCCGCGGCATAGGCAAAGATTTTGGTTACCCAACCGCCAACCTGGATATTCAGGAAGATTATAAATTGATTCCGAAGAACGGGGTTTACGTGGTAAAATCCAGGATCGACGGGAATGAAGTCTTCGGAATGATGAACATAGGGACCAATCCTACCGTGGGCGGGAAGGAAAAGACCATCGAAGCACATTTTTTTCACCTGGATAAGGATCTTTATGGCAAATACCTTCAGATCGAACTGCTGGTACGAATTCGAGACGAAAAGAAATTCGACTCGATTGAGGAGCTGAAGGTAGCGATGAAACAGGATCAGGCTTTTTCCAAACAGTACATCAAGGATAACCATGCTTAACAGGTGGCTTTTCAAACAGATCGATAATTCGGCCCTGGTGGTCTGGAGAGTCATGTTCGGTTTGTTGATCGCCATCGAAGCCTTTGGAGCCATTTTTACCGGCTGGATACGCAGGACGCTTATCGAGCCAGAGTTCACCTTTAATTTTATAGGTTTTGAATTCCTGCAACCCCTGCCAGGCAATGGCATGTTGTGGTATTATGCCATTCTTGGGATATTCGGAATTTTTGTAATGCTAGGCTTCAAATACCGGCTAAGCATGATCGCCTATACCATCATGTGGAGCGGAGTCTACTTGATGCAGAAATCCTCCTACAACAACCACTATTACCTGCTCATGTTAATTTGTTTTATCATGTGCTTTTTACCGGCGCACCGGTGGTTGTCAATAGACGCCAGGATGAACCCTGAGCTCAAAAGTATTTCCATGCCGCGTTGGGTGTGGGTGATCATCGTTCTGCAGCTTTGGATCGTCTATACCTATGCTTCGGTGGCTAAACTGTATCCCGACTGGCTGGACGGTAGTTTCCCGGCACTTTTAATGAGAGGTAAAAAAGATTACTGGCTGGTGGGCGAATTTCTTCAGCAGGGATGGATACGTTATGCGATCGCCTATTTCGGTTTGATATTCGACCTTTTGATCATCCCCCTGTTACTCTGGAAAAGAACCAGGATTTTCATCTTTATCGCCGCCATATTCTTTCATCTTTTCAATAGCTTTATTTTCCATATTGGCATTTTCCCGTATATGTCACTGGCCTTTTGTATTTTCTTCTTTTCTGCGGAAACCGTCAATCGCATTTTTCTGCGTGGAAAAAAGCCTATTTATACCGAAGGAGAAATCATCGTTCCGTCCTGGCGAAATGCACTGGTAATCACTATGGCCGTTTGGTTCAGTATTCAGATCGCGCTTCCGCTTAGACACTGGTTCTTTAAGGATGATGTGCTTTGGACCGAAGAAGGTCATAGGCTAAGCTGGCGAATGATGTTAAGAGGGAAAACCGGAAGGGTTGCATTTAAAGTGGTAGAACAGGGCACTCAGGATACCATCTTTATCAATAATTCCGATTACCTTTCTCCCAAACAGCGTCGGGCCATTGTATCCAAGCCTGATATGATATGGCAATTCGCTCAACGCCTCGAGAAAGAATATGCAAAGGAAGGCAAACAGGTAGAAGTTTATGTGGAAGGAAAGGTGAGTGTGAACGGAGGTTCCTATAAACCTCTTATCGATCCCAAAGTAAACCTGGCTGCTGAAAAATGGCAGCATTTTAAGCACCACGACTGGATTTTACCTTCTCAATCAGACTGATTTTCTTGCCTGCTTTTGTTACATTTGCTGCTTATTAAACTTTAACGGCAAAATTAGATTATGTTACAGGTTTCCAATATCGCAGAACACAAGGAAGCGTATATAAAAGCCCTCAAAAAAAGGAATTTTGATGCTGAAGAGATCTTTGATGAGGTCTTAAGTCTGGACGAGACCAGGAGAGCAACCCAGGCAAAACTGGATGATGTACTGGCCAGTTCCAACAAGATGTCGAAAGAAATAGGACTGTTGTTCAAGAATGGCGAGCATCAGAAGGCGAATATGCTGAAGGAAAAGACCAGCCGTTTAAAGGAAGAATCCAAGGAGCTTTCAGAGAAACTAAGCGAGACCATCGCAGAACTTCAGAAGATTTTATATACCATTCCCAATATTCCACATGAATCGGTTCCGGCCGGGGCCAGTGAGGAGGATAATGAGGAAGTTTATCAGGAAGGCGATATTCCAACTCTGGAGGAAGGTTCGCTGCCCCACTGGGAACTTGCAAAGAAATATGATATCATAGATTTTGATCTGGGAAACAAGATCACTGGCGCAGGTTTTCCTGTCTATAAAGGAAAGGGAGCAAGACTCCAGCGGGCCCTTATTACCTGGTTCCTGGATAAAGCCGCAGAAGCGGGATATACCGAATATCAAATGCCTTTGATGGTGAATGAAGCTTCCGGTTTTGGAACCGGTCAGTTACCCGATAAGGAAGGGCAGATGTACCATATTACCGAAGATGATCTTTATATGATCCCTACTGCTGAGGTACCTATTACCAACATGTTCCGTGATAATTTGATGAACGAAAAGGACTTCCCGGTGCTTTGCACGGGCTACACACCTTGCTTCAGGAGAGAAGCTGGTTCTTACGGCGCACACGTTCGCGGACTTAACCGTTTACACCAGTTCGATAAAGTTGAGATCGTAAGGCTGGAAACACCGGAGAATTCGTATGCTGCCCTGGATAAAATGGTGGAGCATGTGAAAGTTCTTCTGAAAGAACTGAAACTACCTTATCGAATTTTAAGACTTTGCGGTGGAGATCTCGGGTTTACTTCGGCACTTACCTATGATTTTGAAGTATTTTCAACTGCCCAGGATCGCTGGCTGGAGATCAGTTCGGTTTCGAATTTTGAAGATTTCCAGGCCAACAGGCTTAAGCTAAGGTATAAGGATAAGGATAAAAAGAAAACCCTAGTGCACACCTTGAACGGAAGTGCGCTTGCTTTGCCAAGGGTGTTAGCAGGAATTCTTGAAAATTATCAAACTCCAGAAGGGATCAAAGTCCCTGAGGTATTAGTGCCTTACTGTGGCTTCGAGATGATAAACTAATAAAAAGACCTCACAGGTTTTCAAAACCTGTGAGGTCTATATTTTAACCTGAGAGGTTTACATCAAACCTGTAAGGTCTGAGTCCAACCTGTGAGGTCTGAGTCAAACCTTTGAGGTCTGAGTCAAACCTTTGAAGTCAAACTTCTGAGGTCTATATTTAGTACCAATCATTATTTTAAACAGCGCAAATGTTTATATTTACATATGCGCTGTTTTCTTTTTATAATCCTCTTTCTTGGAACCACTTGCGGCCTGTTTGCTCAAACCGAGCAGCTGGCGCGTAATTTCTTTGACCAGGGCGAATTTGAAAAGGCTCTGAAGGTCTACGAACGGCTCTATAAGGAGAATCCTTCCAATCCCACTTATTTCAACGGGGTCGTGGCCTCCTATCAGCAAATGGAAGAGTTTGAAAAGGCTCATGAAATGATCGTTTCGAGGCTTAATTCTTCGGCGAACAATCCTTCTCTGCTGGTGGAACTGGGCCATAATTATGAACTTCAGGATGACGACGCACGAGCCACTCAGTTATACGATGAGGCTCTGCTTTCTATAGAAGGCAGGCCAAATTACGCCTATATCATCGCCAGAAGTTTTGAAGAGTACAACCTGTTGGATTACGCGGTAAAAGCCTATGAAAGAGCTATGGATCTGAACGCCGACAGGAATTATAATCTTCAGCTCGCCAGAATCTATGGAGAGCAGGGAAAGATCGAGGAGATGTTCAGCAATTATCTGGATTTGATTGAGGGCGACATGAAATTTTACGGACTGGCCAATAGGGAATTCAACCGTTATATCAGCGATGATCCGCAGGCCGAAGCCAATATTATTTTCAGAAAATTATTGCTGAAACGGCTGCAGGAAAATCCGGTGCTCTTGTATAATGAAATGCTTAGCTGGCTGTTCGTCCAGCAGAACGAATTTGATAAGGCATTCGCCCAGGAGCGTGCCATCTACAAGAGGAGTGACAGTTCTTCTTTGCAGGGTTTACTGAACCTTGCGGTGCTCGCCAGGGAAGCTGAAGATTATGCTGCCGCCAGGGAGATCATGAATTACGCGATCGAGGAATCACCATCGAGAACATTCAATTTACAGGCACGACATTTTTTGCTGAATATAAAACTGGAGACTTCCACCACAGCTGATTTTCCCGAAATTAAAAATGAGTTCGAGGCCCTTTTAACTGAATTCGGTTATGGAGCTGAAACCCTTCAGCTACAGATCGATTATGCTAATTTTCTCGCCTTTAAACTGGGTGAACGAAATGCGGCTATTGAAATGCTGAAAAAAGCTTCTGAAACCACAGCTTCAAAATTTGAGCTTGCCAAGGTGAAAATGGCGCTGGCCGATGTGCTGGTGGTGGAAGAAAAGTTCAATGAGGCACTTATCTATTATTCACAGATTCAGAACCTGGTGAAGAACGATGAGATCGCGCAGGATGCTCGATTCAAGGTCGCCAAGACCAGTTACTACAAGGGAGATTTTGAATGGGCCAGTACCCAGCTCGATATTCTGAAAAAATCCACTTCCCAGTTAATCGCCAATGATGCACTGGAATTGAGTTTGCTTATCAGCGATAATTCGCTGGAAGATTCTGCGCAAACCGCGCTGAAGAAATATGCCCGGGCCGATCTGCTGGCCTTTCAGAAGAAAAATTCAGAAGCGATAAACGCGCTGGATTCCATTCTGGTAGCTCACAAAGGGGAAAAGATCGAGGACGAAGCATTGCTTAGCCAGGCGAAATTGTATGAAGAAGAAAGCGATTTCAAAAAAGCTGAAGGCAATTACCTGGAGATCATCAATACCTTCGGTGATGATATCCTGGCAGATAATGCCACTTATTTTCTTGCTGAACTCTACGCGAACCAGCTTCAGGATCCTGAAAAGGCCAAAAACTATTACGAGCAAATTATCTTTAACTTTGCAGACAGTATCTATTTCGTAGAAGCACGTAAAAAATACCGGATGCTTCGCGGGGATAGCATCGAATAGTTCAAATTCTAAATTCTTAGCATGATCATATATAACGTTACCATAAACGTACAGGAAGATATTCACGATGACTGGCTGAAGTGGATGAAGGAAGAGCATATCCCTGATATGCTGGATACCGGGAAATTCACCAAGGCGCTGATGACCAAAGTGCTGGTCCAGGAGCCAATGGGTGGAATAACCTATTCGGTACAGTATACAGCGAAAAATAAGAAGATGCTGGAGAATTATTACGAAGAGAATGCCGGCGAGATGAGGTCAAAATCCAGCGCATTTGAAGGCAAATTCGTGGCCTTCAGGACCGAGCTAGAGGTGATCAGCGAACAGTAAGCCTTCAAAATTTCAGTTTATGAAAAAGAAAAAAAGCGATGCCGCCCGGGATGCATCCCAGGTGAGGGCAAAAAAACATCTTGGACAGCATTTCCTGAAAGATGAAAATGTCGCTAAAAAGATCGCTGATACGCTTTCCTATAAAGGCTATGAAAAAGTTCTTGAAATAGGGCCGGGAATGGGTGTGCTTACTAAATATCTGTTAGACAAGGATACCGAAGTTCATGTGATCGAGATCGATACCGAAAGCGTGGAATACCTGGAAAATAATTACCTGCATTTACGAGGGCGCATCCACGAAAAGGACTTTTTGAAATATGATCTCAGCGAAATATTCAAGTATGAACAATATGCGATCATTGGTAATTTTCCGTACAATATCTCCAGCCAGATCGTATTCAAGGTTCTCGAGTTAAGAGATCAGATTCCGGAGTTTTCGGGTATGTTTCAGAAGGAGGTTGCGAAACGAATCTGTGAAAAGGAAGGAAGCAAGACTTATGGAATCCTAAGCGTTTTGGTGCAGGCGTTTTACGAAGCTGAATATCTTTTTACCGTTCCGCCTTCGGTGTTTAATCCGCCGCCTAAGGTAGATTCAGGAGTGCTTAAGCTTACGCGCAAAGAAGATTTCAGCCTTCCCTGTGATGAAAAGCTTTTTTTTCGGATCGTGAAAATGGGCTTTAACCAGCGCCGTAAAACCCTTCGGAATAGTTTAAAAAATCTTAATCTTCCTGATAATTTGAGGGAAGATGCTATCTTTGGCAGTCGGCCGGAACAACTCAGTTTCCAGCAGTTCATAGAACTGACACAAAAAATTGAGCCGTATGCAGTTTCAGATAAGTGAAGAATTAATCGAAAAGATCAAGTACCTCGTTGAACAACGAAACGACGAGGAGCTTTTGCTGCACCTTGAGGAGGTGCACCACGCTGATATTGCCGAAATTCTTACCGAACTCGACCTCGACGACGCCACCTATATCGTAAAGTTGCTGAATAGTCAGCAAACGGCCGAGGCCCTTATGGAGCTGGAAGCAGATAGGCGGGAGCGAATCCTTGAGAACTTATCACCTAAGGAGATCGCCGAGGAGCTGAACGAAATGGATACCGATGATGCGGCCGATATCATTTCTGAACTTTCCCTTGAGCTTCAGCAGGATGTGATCTCTGAAATGACCGATGAGCAGCACGCCGACGATATCGTGGAACTGCTCAGGTATGACGAGAATTCTGCCGGTGGTTTAATGGCCAAGGAGCTGGTAAAGGTGAATGAGAACTGGAGCGTGACGGGTTGTATGACCGAGATGCGCAAACAGGCGGAAAATGTGACGCGTGTTCATTCTATCTACGTGGTTGACGATAAGAATAAACTAAAAGGCAGGCTTTCGCTGAAAGACCTGTTGACGGCTCCAAGCCATGCAAATATCAGCGATATTTATATTCCCAGCGTAGATTATGTCAACGTGCATACCGATGGGGAGGAAGTCGCGCGTATCATGCAAAAATATGACCTGGAAGCCATTCCGGTTGTTGATGAAATGAATCGCCTGGTTGGTAGGATTACCATTGATGATATCGTGGATTTCATCAAGGAAGAAGCCGAAAAAGATTACCAGATGGCGGCCGGTATCTCGGAAGATGTGGAGGCCGATGCCAGCATCTGGAAGCTAACCCGTGCCCGATTGCCCTGGCTTATCCTGGGACTTTTTGGAGGACTCGGTGCCGTGTATGTGATGAAAGGTTTTGATGAGGCACTTTCAGAATATGTGGAATTGTTCTTTTTTACACCGCTTATCGCTGCGATGGCTGGAAATGTTGGTGTACAATCCAGTGCGATCATCGTGCAGGGACTTGCCAATGATAACCTGAGAGGCAGTTTGTTCAACAGGTTATTAAAAGAAATTGGGTTAACCCTTATCAATGGCCTGGCTTTAGGGGCTTTGGTCGTCATCTTCGGATTGATCGTGGGGATGCCTCAATTAGTAAGCTTTACCATCGCCCTTTCCCTGATGCTGGTGATCATCATCGCTGCGCTTATTGGAACTTTTGTACCCATCATTCTCGACAAGCAGGGTATTGATCCTGCGATCGCTACGGGTCCGTTTATTACGACCAGTAATGATATCTGCGGAATTTTCATCTTTTTCTATATCTCCAAGACCATCCTCGGTTTTTAGAAAGCTTGCCGTATTCCTTCGCTCACTGCAAATCATTCTTTAAATTTGTAGGTCTTGCTTTTCTATAAAAACTGAAAAGCGGCATAACTACAAACCAATTATTAATACGAAAAAGAAAAATAACATGATCATTCTGCATGCCGATACGAATCATCCAACCCTGATGAAAAAACTGAATGAGGCAGGACATCATAATATTGAAGGATACGAACAAAGCAGGGAAGAAACTCTTGAAAATCAGCATTTGTATGACGGGATCGTCATTAGAAGCCGGTATAAGATAGACCGGGAGTTCATCGATGCCGCACCTAATCTTAAGTTTATAGCACGTGTGGGTGCGGGGCTGGAATCCATAGACGTAGACTACGCCCGCGAAAGAGGGATAAAACTTTTTTCAGCTCCGGAAGGGAATAGGAACGCCGTGGGGGAACATTCCCTGGGGATGCTGCTTTCGCTGTTTAACCGTTTAAATAAAGCCGATAAAGAGGTTCGTGAAGGCCTCTGGCATCGAGAAGAGAATCGCGGAGTGGAACTGGACGGAAAAACCGTGGGTATTATTGGCTACGGAAATATGGGTAAAGCCTTTGCCAAAAAATTACGAGGCTTTGATGTGGATGTGATCTTCTATGATATTCAGGACGGAATTGGCGATGAAAATGCACGCCAGGTAGCTTACGATGAATTTTTCGAAAAAGCCGATGTGGTTAGCCTTCATACTCCCTGGACCGAAGAGACCAACCAGATGGTTAATTCCGAATTTATTTCAAAATTCAAAAAACCATTCTGGCTTATCAACACTGCTAGAGGAAAGATCGTGGTTACGGCAGATCTGGTTCAGGCTTTAAAGGATGGAAAGGTTCTTGGTGCCGGGCTTGATGTGCTGGAATATGAAAAGGCCTCTTTTGAAAGTCTATTTTCCAACAAGAAAAATGTTTCCATCAGCGCTGCCGATCCTATCCCGGAAGCACTTAGAGAATTAATGTTCATGCCACATACGCTGCTGAGTCCGCATGTAGCTGGTTGGACCAAAGAATCTCATGAAGGCCTGGCTGAAGTAATAGCTGATAAGATCATCGCCGAATTTGGCAGGGGCGACCAAAATTAAATGCTTATGAAAAAACGGGTAACAGGTTTAGGCGGAATTTTCTTTAAGGCGAAGAATCCCGACCAGGTTAAAAGCTGGTATAACCGACATCTGGGATTGAATACCGATCAATACGGCTGCACCTTCTGGTGGAAAAATAAAGAAGGAAACGACTGTTCTACCCAGTGGAGCCCTATGAGCGAGGATACCGATTATTATAAACCTTCAGATAAGCAATTCATGATGAACTTCAGGGTTGAAAACCTTGAAGAATTGCTGGAAACTTTAAAAGAAGAAGGCGTGCAGGTAGTAGGGGAAATGGAAACCTACGATTATGGTAAATTTGGCTGGATCATGGATCCGGAAGGCAATAAGATCGAACTCTGGGAACCGAAGGACCAGGTATTCCTGGATCAGCAGGAGGGAAATTAAGGAAATTGTCAAACTGTCCCGAAGAAGCATCGGGACAGGATGACGTTGCATAAAATAAAAAAGCCATGCTAATCGCATGGCTTTTCCCATTTTTTATTATCAATTTTTAGCCGAGTCCGCTGATCTCGATCAAAGCCGATTTGATGGATTCCTCACCTTCTATGGCTTCAAAAGTTACATTTTTAACCAGTGTATCGGCAAGCGACATGACCAGAATAAACGCCACATCATCTCTTGAAATCTCACCTCGTTCGTTCAGGCTGCCCTTTGCAACCTTTACTTTGGCAAGGCCCAGATCATCGGTGAGCGCACCCGGCCTGACGATGGTATAATTGAGTCCGCTTTCCATCAGGTATTCGTCGGCTTCTTTTTTCGCTTCCAGGTAATGCTGAAGATCTTCATGTTGAGAAGGATCATCGGCACCCATGGCGCTTAGCATTACGAATTTCTTCACTTTCGCCTTTTTCGCGGCGTCAATCAGTTTTTTAGCACCTTCCTGATCTACCGCAATTGTTTTGTCCTTACCGGTTTTGCTGCCAGATCCCGCTGCAAAGATCACCTTATCAATGCCTTTCATAGTATGACTTACATCACCTTCCAGGTCACCCATAACCGCTTCAACTTCCATGTCTTCGAATTGCTGTCTTTGCTCTTCCTTTCGTATCAGTGCCAGCGGATTGAAACTTTCTGAATTGTTCAGAATTTCGATCACCCTTTTTCCTGTATGGCCGGTAGCGCCGGCTATCAATATATTTTCCATGATTCTTTTTTGATTTTTAAAATAACAAGATAAAAAGGATTGAAAGATCTTCCCAGTTTGAAAAGATTAATAACAGTATCTTAACAGGGGAACCTAGTCGATTTCGGCTATTTCAGCATTGATCAGCAGCAAAATCTCGTCGATTTCTTTTAAAAGCGGTTGATAATGGGCCGTTTCGGTGCTGGTTCCGGTAAGTATGTATATAAGCAGGTTGTTCTCGAATTCTGTGGAAGTAAGTAAATCCAGATTACTTACAGGATCTTCTGCCTGCCTAAGTTCCAGCTGCTCGCTAATCTGGGTTTTATCGAGAATCGTTCTGATGCTTCTTTCATTCGAATTTCTGAAGATATCCAGCAATTTCTCCCGTTGCTCCCGCAGATTCGCTTCCTGCCGGTGTACGCTTTGAACAAATGATTCCCACCCGGTAAGTTTCGCGCGCAATACGGGATTTGAAATGTCCTTTAATCCGCCGGAACTGATCAGTTCGTTCAGCAGTGAATTATTCGGGTTGTAATTGAGTTCGTAGGAAACCGAGTTATAGAGCAATTGGGAGAGCTCCTTTTCTGAAGTTTTTGCTTCAGGATTGTTCATCATCGAAGCAATTTTTTTGGCATCTTCATAATTCACCCGATTTACCTGGGTGAGATTTTCAAGTTTCCTTTTGCTTTGCTGGAACTCTTCCCTTAATCCCGAAAGGTAAAATTGTTCGCGGTCTTCGCCGCTTTTTCGTTCTTTCCAGTTGTTAAGTCCTAAGGCGATAAGAATACCAATTACGATTAAAAAGACCTCGCCGATGGCATAGATCGCGTATTTGCCGAATTTGTTCTTTTCCAGCAACCATTTTCGGGTCTTTCTTAATAAACTTATCATTTTCTGAACTTTTATGGCTGCCCATTCCGCGCTTCCAGCTCTTTCTGAAACTCTTCCATTACCGGTTTTACCGTGCTTTCAGGAAGATCGGCAATTCGAATATACATCAGTCCGTCTACCGCGTCATTGAACAGCGGGTCCACATTGAAAGCCACCACCTTCGCGTTTTGCTTGATATATTTTTTGATCAGAACCGGAAGTCGAAGATTCTCGGTTTCCAGTTCATCGATGATCTTATCGAATTTGTTCAGGTCGGCTTCACTTTCATCGAAAACCAGGTCTTTATCGGCATCTTCCAGTTTTACCTTGAATTCCTTTTTAGGCCGGACGTATTGAGCAACATACGGATCATAATAATTCGATTTCATGAACTCGATCATGAGAGATTTTGAAAAATCGCTGAACTTATCACTGATCGTTACTCCGCCAATCAGGAATTTATGCTCTGGAAAACGAAGGGTACAGTGAACGATGCCTTTCCATAGAAGGAACAGCGGCATAGGCTTTTGCTGGTATTCTTTAATGATGAAAGCACGGCCCATTTCGATGGACTGGCTCATCATCTTATGCAATTCTGGCTCGAAGCGGAACAGGTCCTGAAGGTAGAAACCATCTATTCCATGATTGGCAAAGATCTCGTGTCCCATTCCCATTCGGTAAGCACCGGCGATCTTTTCGGCTTCAGCATCCCACAAAAACAGGTGGTGATAATATTCATCAAATTTGTCCAGATCTACACTTTTATTGGTTCCTTCTCCCACCTCTCTGAAAGTGATCTCTCTCAAACGTCCAATTTCGTTCAGGATATTCGGGATCACCTCTCTTTTGGCGAGAAAAACTTCATAATTCTTACTGAAGAGCAGGCGTTTATCCATCTTTCGGCAATTGTCGATCTCGATCTTCATCAATTCCTGGTTGGTCTCTTCAGCGATCTCTTTCGGCGACCTTGGGATCTTGATCCGCCTTGGAAGCTTGGCCAGCAAATTCTTTTTCTCGAAAACGTTCGCTAACATGTAGGTCTTTCGGCGGAGAAATGCAGTGTATGCCTCCAGGTTGGTATGTTCCAACTGGTCTTCTACGGGAATGGGGTGACCAATCCTAACCTTTATTTTTCGTCGTTTCTGGCTAAGCATTTCGCTGGGCAATTTGGCAGTTCTCAGAACATCGCTCATAGAAGCCAGCCTGTAAAAGAACAAGCTGTTCTTGGCGTGGAAATAAATGGGAACCACGGGAACTTTTGATTTCTGGATCAATTTCATGGCCGATTCAGACCAGGGTTTATCCACGATCTGCCTGTGCTCCCGATGTGTTGAAACCTCACCTGCAGGGAAAATACCCAGTGCATGCCCTTCCTTTAGATGAGCGATCGCTTTTTTCATTCCGCCAAGGCTGGATTGAGCTTCTTTATGATCTTCAAATGGATTTACCGGGAGGATATAAGGTTTTAAAGGCTCGAGGCGATGTAATAGAAAATTCGCGATCACCTTGTAATCCGGTCTTTTTTCCAGAACGGTTTTCATCAGGATCATGCCGTCAATTCCGCCAAGTGGGTGGTTGGAAACGGTAATAAAAGCGCCATCTTTTGGAATTCTTTTCAGATCCTTTTCCGGGATCTCGTAATCGATCTCGAATTCCTGAAGTATGGATTCGATAAAAACGCTGCCCTCAAGGTTTTTGCGTTTGTCGTATTCCTTGTTGATCCTGGATAGCTTGGTAGTTTTCAGGATAAGCCATCCAAGTCCAGTACCCAGGAAGCCGAATTTCTGAAGATTCATCACACTGGCAACTTCCCTGGCACTTACGATTCCCATAGTTCGATTGGTTTGGTTCCATCAAAAATAAGAAATCAAAATTTAGTTTTCGGTAACCAGTTGTACTGTATTTTGAGTGAGCTGTTTCAAAAGCACATTTTTGTCCTTCTCCAATTCAGCAACCGCCTGCTCATTGAAGTGCCGGATGGTATACAAAGAAACACCGGTTTTGAAGTCTACTTTGAACCTCGCCTTCAGGTGCTGAATGAGCTTTTCCAGCTGGTTAAATTTGTTGTCCACGCACACCCGGAAGCTGATCGCGGAATTCTGAATAAGATCTACCTTCATCTGATATTGATGGAATAATTTGAAAATTTCAGAAATATTTTCTTCCACCATAAATGAAAAATCCAGGGAAGAAAGCGAGATGAGCACCTGGCCTTTTTTGACTATAAAACAGGGAACTTCCGGAAAAATGGTTTCTCCCTTGCTAACTGCTGTGCCCTTTCCGCCTATATCAATAAAAGATCGAACGAAAAGCGGTATTTCCTTACGCTGTAAAGGCTGCAAAGTTTTAGGGTGGATTACCGAAGCACCGTAAAAAGCCAGTTCGATCGCTTCTTCATAGGAGATCTGGTTAAGCAATTGGGTCTTGCTGAAATACCTAGGATCAGCATTCAGTACACCCGGTACATCTTTCCAGATGGTCACACTTTCCGCATTCAGGCCGTAAGCGAGGATGGCCGCCGAATAATCGGAACCCTCCCGGCCCAGGGTGGTAGTGAAATTATTGGGATCTGAGGCTATGAATCCCTGGGTGATATTGAGCTTTTTGGGATCTACCTTTTCCTGGATCAGGTCCAGGCTCCTGGTCCAGTTAACCTGGGCATCACGGTAGGTACTGTCAGTCTTTATCAATTCCCTCGCATCCAGCCAGGTCGAATTGAAATGCTGAGAATTCAGATATTCGCTCACGATCCTGGTGGAGATCAGCTCCCCGTAGCTCACGATCTGGTCGTACACAAAATCATATTGGGTAGATTTATTGTGAACGAGGAAGTTTTCAAGTTCGGTGAAGAGAAAGTTTGTCAGGTCGTAAACCTGAGCCTTGCTGTATGGAAACAATTCCTGGACTATGATTTCATGAAATTCTCTTACCTCTTTAAGGCTTTCAGGGATCTTACCCGAGGCCAGGTAATCTTTAACCACGATTTCAAGGGCGTTCGTTGTCTTTCCCATGGCCGAAACCACGATTAGTTTTCGGTCGCTTCCCGTTTCGTTAAGAACTTTGATCAGATTTTTTACGCCATCTGCATCCTTTACCGATGCACCTCCAAACTTATAGACCTTGATCACTTTTTCTTGATGTTTTTCTGAATCCCACTTTCCTCCATGTGAACGGTCTTCCAGCTTTCCTTGATCTCGGCTCCGGTATTTTCGTAAAATTCGATGGCATTTTTATTGCCTTCAGAAACTACCCATTCGATGCGTTTTACTCCGTGTTCGTGGCCATACTTCACCACCTGTCGGTAAAGTGCACCACCCAGCCCGGTACCGCGCATGCTTTCTCTTACGATAAGGTCTTCCAGGTGAACGGTTCGGCCTTTCCAGGTTGAAAATCTGAAATAGACCAGCGCCATGCCTTGGATCTTTCCATCTACTTCGGCAACAAAGCATTTAAAGTTCCCGTTGTCAAAACCTTCTTTTTCCAGGTCGGATACGGTAACTTCCACATCGTCCAGGTGATTTTCATGTTCTGCAAGTTCCTTGATCAATTCCAGGACATCTTGCATGTCTTCTCTTCGGGCTTCTCGAATCGTGTAGTTCATTTTTCAGTGGTTTTATACAAAAATACGTAAAGCAGGATTTAAGCCTATTAATAAGAGGTTAAAGGATGTTCTTCTGTTTGAGATACTCATGCATGGCGATATCATCCATCTGCACGGTATCCCATTCGTTCATTACGTTCGCCCCGGTGCGTCGATAAAAATCGGCGGCGTGTTTGTTCCAGTTAAGCACCACCCATTCGGTTCGCTTAACCTTCTGATCCGCCGCGAATTTGATGACTTCAGTATATAAAGCAGATCCCAGGCCTTTTCCGCGGAATTCTTCCCGCACGATCAGGTCTTCCAGGTGAACGGTCTTGCCTTTCCAGGTAGAATACCTGAAATAGACCAGAGCCATACCTTCGATCCTGCCATCTATTTCGCCTACAAAGCAATGAAAAGCGGGATTTTCACCAAATCCGTCCCTTACCAAATCGTCTTCATCGATGATCACTGCATCTGGTTCCTTTTCAAAAACCGCCAGTTCATTGATGAGTTCAAGGACTTTTCCCATATCTTCTTTCCGTGCCTTACGTATTGAAATTTCCATAGTGTTGTTTTTAATATTAGTTAGAGACGAACTTCAGGCCAACGATCGAGGCGATGAGAGTGCAAATAAAAAACAAACGCCAAAAACCGGTTGGTTCATTAAATACAAGAATTCCAACCAGGACGGTTCCCACCGCGCCTATGCCGGTCCATACTGCATAGGCGGTGCCAATAGGCAGTTCTCTCGTTGCTTTTACTAGGAGAAACATGCTGATAGCAAGGCAGATGATAAAACCCAGATACCAAAGGGTTGCTTCGCTACCCGATGCGTTTTTTGCCTTCCCCAGGCATGCCGCAAAAGCTACTTCAAATAAACCTGCAATTATTAGTAAGATCCAGTTCATAAGCCAACTAAAACTGATTGAATTATACCCACAAATCTAAACAATGATTTACTTTATTTACGAAAACGTTGTAGTGCGATCAATTTTCATTATTTTAGCCAGCCTAAAAAAAATAGCATGCCTAAGCACAATCAAACCCTTGGAGAATTTATTATCGAAAATCAGGCTCATTTTCCGGGTTCCTCGGGGGAACTTTCGAGATTGATTAATTCTATCAGGCTTGCTGCAAAAGTTGTAAACCACGAGGTAAACAAGGCCGGACTGGTAGATATCATCGGTGCTTACGGTGAAACCAATGTTCAGGGAGAAGACCAGCAAAAGCTGGATGTATATGCCAATAATAAATTCATACAAACCCTTACCAACCGTGAGATTGTATGCGGGATCGCTTCCGAAGAAAACGACGATTTTATCCAGATCAAGGGTCATAAAGGTGATCACCAGAACAAATATGTGGTGTTGATGGATCCCCTGGACGGTAGCTCTAATATAGACGTAAATGTTTCGGTAGGAACCATCTTCTCGATCTATAAAAGAGTGACGGCAATTGGAACACCGGTACAGCTGGAGGATTTTCTGCAGCCAGGAAATAACCAGGTAGCGGCCGGCTATATCATCTACGGAACCTCTACCATGCTGGTGTACACCACCGGGTTTGGGGTTAATGGGTTTACCCTTAACCCAGCGTTAGGTTCCTGGTATTTGTCTCATCCCGATATGAAATTTCCTGAAGAGGGTAGGATCTATTCCATCAACGAAGGGAATTATATACATTTTCCGCAGGGCGTGAAAGATTATATCAAGTATTGCCAGGAGGAAGAAGGAGACAGGCCTTATACTTCGCGATATATAGGTTCCATGGTTTCGGATATTCACCGGAATATGATCAAGGGAGGGATCTTTATCTATCCTAAATCATCCCGAAACAGCAGTGGTAAATTAAGGCTATTGTATGAATGCAATCCTATGGCTTATTTAACGGAACAGGCCGGCGGAAAGGCCAGCGACGGATTTACCCGAATCCTTGATATCAAGCCTACCGAATTGCATCAGCGAGTGCCTTTTTTCTGCGGAAGCCGAAAAATGGTGGAAAAAGCCGAAGAATTCATGAAAAAGGCTGAAGAAAAATCGTCTCAGACCTTGTCTGATTCCTTTTCCAACAAATAGCGATAATCTTCGAAACTAATTTGACCTGTAAAGATCTGAATCGATCTATTGATGATGCCTTCTGAAGCCTGACTTGAAAAACCAAGCCCAATGGCATAGCGCTTGATCAATTCGGTTTCCTCATCGTCGATCTCATGATCGGCAAAAATAACACGGAACAGGTCGTGAAGTCTTTCCAATCTGCGTTCTATACTATTGTAGGAAGAAAGCGGAAAGGCTTTTGGGTTTTCAATCACCTTCTCGTATTCCTCTTCGCTAATATCAAGTTTCCTGGCAAAGCGGTTAAGCAGTTGTTCTTCCTCCTCGTTGATCTCGCCATCAACAGCAGCAAGATTCACGATGGAAGCAAAATGACTAAGGTTTCTGAGGTGCTCTCCGGAGCCAAATAAATCTGAAAAGGACATCTGTTCGTTTTGGTTTGTCTTACAAATATAAATAATCGTTGAGGTTTTTTATCCCAAAGCATCTTTAAAATATGAGGCTTCAGCATTCGCTAATCTTTTCTTAATCCTTTCGTGCTGAAGTAGCAATTCTTTAAATTCAGAATTCTTCCGCAAAAAATATGGAACAACCGCTTTTAGCATTTAACGAAAAAGGAATTTACTGTGCCCAGGCCGATGTGTACCTGGATCCGTGGAAACCGGTGAAAAAAGCCATTATATCTCATGGCCATGCCGATCATTCCCGCTGGGGACATTCCAAATATATCACTCATCATTCCAATGTGCCTATCATCAAACATCGCCTTGGAGAGATCAATGTAACTGGCAAGGAATGGAACGAAACTTTCCTGGTAAATGGTGTGAAATTCAGCTTACATCCTGCAGGGCACATCATTGGTTCTTCCCAGATAAGGGTGGAATATCAAGGAGAAGTTTGGGTCTTTACGGGTGATTATAAAACCGAAGATGATGGCGTGGCCGTTCCATACAAGTTAGTTAAATGTCACACCTTCATTACCGAATGTACTTTTGGGCTGCCTGCCTTTAAATGGGTGCCACAGAAACAGGTTTTCGAGGATATCAATAACTGGTGGGCACAGAATCAGCAAGACGGAAGAACCTCGGTATTGTTCGGTTATTCGCTGGGGAAGGCACAGCGACTGCTCAAGCACCTGGATACCTCTATAGGAAAGATCTATACACATGGTGCCATTGAAAATATGACCAATGTGCTTAGGGATCAGATCGATTTCCCCGAAACGACCAGGATCACCAGGGAAACAAAAAAGGAGGAAATAAAAGGCAATATCGTACTGGCTCCGGGTAGCGCGCACGGCACCACCTGGATCCGGAAAATGGTTCCCTATGTGACCGCCTCGGCCAGCGGCTGGATGACCTTTCGGGGTGCCAGGAGACGAAGGGCTATCGATAAGGGATTTGTGTTAAGCGATCACTGTGACTGGCAGGGTTTGCTTACTTCCATTAAAGAAACCGGCTGCGAGAAAGTGATCTGCACTCATGGTTATACCGATATTTTTTCAAAATATCTCCGCGAACAGGGTTATGACGCACGAACCGAGGAAACCCAATACGAAGGCGAAACCGGGCAGCTGGAATCTGAAAACGAAAAAGAATCGGCATGAGGCGATTTGCGGAATTGATCAGGACGCTGGACAGCACTAACAAGACCACCTTAAAGGTGGAAGCCCTTACTGAATATTTCAGGGAAGCACCCGGCCGGGATAAGGTCTGGACCATCGCCATCCTGAGCCATCGGCGTCCTCCAAGGCCTGTAAATACGACATTGATGCGGGAATGGGCTTCAGAACTGGCAAATATTCCATTGTGGCTTTTCGAGGAATCCTATCATATTGTAGGCGACCTGGCGGAAACCATCGCCCTGATCATTCCTGCTTCGGAAGCATCCAGCGAAAAAAGCCTGGACCAGTTCCTGCAGGAGATCATTGAGCTAAAGTCTAAATCTGAAGAAAAGAAAAAAGAATACCTGTTCGAGAACTGGCTTAACCTGAACTACTATGAACGCTTTGTTTTCACCAAGCTTATTACGGGTAGTTTTCGAATTGGAGTTAGTCAGAAACTCATGACCCGGGCACTATCCTGGGCAACCGAGATCGACGAGGATATCCTGGCCTACAAACTGATGGGAAACTGGGACCCGGCGAAGATCAGTTTCGAAAAACTGATCTTAGAGGAAAACGAGGAAGATTATCTTTCCAAGCCTTACCCATTTTATCTGGCCTATGCGATCGAAGATGAACCTGAAGAGCTGGGTGATGTAAGCGAATGGAGTGCAGAGCATAAGTGGGACGGAATTCGTTCTCAGGTGATCATACGGAATGATGAATTGTTCGTATGGAGTCGGGGCGAGGAACTGGTCACCGATAAATATCCCGAATTCGAGGCTTTTATTGAAGCAATTCCGAACGGGACCGTGCTGGACGGAGAGATATTGCCCTATCCAAAAGGTGAAATAGGAACTTTTAAAGATCTTCAAACACGGATTGGACGGAAAAATGTCACTAAAAAATTGCTCGAAAAAACACCGGTCATTTTGAAGGCATACGATATCCTGGAATGGAAAGGAGAGGATATACGAGATATGGCTTTTCAGGGCCGAAGGCAAATTCTGGAAAAATTATATAAAGATCTAAGATCAGAGGAAATTCCCTTACACCTGTCCCATAGCATTCGGTTTAAGAACTGGGAGGAAGCCGCGAAAGAAAGGGAGAATTCAAGAGAGGTCAAATCGGAAGGCTTGATGCTGAAACGACTGGATTCGCCTTACCTGGTTGGTCGGAAGAAAGGCGACTGGTGGAAGTGGAAGGTAGATCCGCTAACTATAGATGCAGTGCTAACCTACGCCATGCGAGGACATGGCCGTAGAAGCAATCTGTTCACCGATTATACCTTCGGGCTATGGGATGAGGAAAAGGAAGAGCTGGTGACCTTCGCCAAGGCTTATTCCGGATTAACCGACCAGGAATTTCGCAAACTGGATGCGTGGATCAAAAAGAATACCCTGGAACGTTTTGGACCCGTTAGAAGCGTAACCCCACATCATGTTTTTGAGATCGCTTTTGAAGGGATCGCCGAGTCAAAAAGACATAAGAGCGGTGTTGCGACCCGGTTTCCACGCATATTGCGCTGGCGTACCGATAAAAAAATACAGGATGCGAATACCCTGGAAGAATTGAGAGCGCTTATTCCATGAGCATTCAACCTCACAGTTTTCGAAAACCTGTGTGGTTTGTATAGAAATCATCTGAAATTTTAAAAATTTTTTAAGATGTCAGTTAATAAATTTGGTATTCGAATTGTAATTTTTCTACTACGTTCTTTTTAGGTTTAACTAAATAGGTATTGTTATGAGAACTAAAATTCTGGTATTGATGCTTATGATGCTGGGCGTTTCGGGATGTAATGCCCAGGAAAAAGAGAAAACAGCAGCCGGGGAAAATAAGGATGAAATCGTTCCGAAGGGGAACTGGAAAGTGAACAAGGAATTCGATGAAAATGGCAATCTCATCAGTTATGATTCCACTTATGTCTATTCGTACAGCAGTGTGAACGGAGACACATTACAGGATGAGGACATGCAGGCCATTTTCAGGAATTTCGAGAGTTTCTTCAGGAATGAACACCAGATGGGGCCTTCAGCTTTTATGGGATCTTTTCTGAACGACAGCCTGAATGGCAGCAGGGATTTTTTTGAAGATGATTTCTTCAGCAATCGCATGATGTCTGAACATTTTCAGCAGCAGATCAGGAGGATGGATTCCATCAGGAACGAATTCCTGAAACAACATTATCCCGGTTATTACTTTGAAGACCGGCATAAGATCATTCCAAGAGTCGATAACTCAACGAATACTGGAACGATCTAAAAAAGTTTAATAATTGAGCCGAATAAGCTTCGGAAAATATTTCCGAAGCTTATTTTTTTTAATACAAACAGGTATGCGCAGAAATGAATTGATCAAACTGGCCGAAGACTGGTTCGAGGAACAGAACTGGAAGCCGTTCAAATTTCAGAAGGATACCTGGAAGGCATATTTGCAGAAAAAGAACGGCTTATTGAACGCGCCCACGGGAAGCGGGAAGACCTATGCGCTCTGGGTGCCCATCGTACTGGATTATATCAGGAAGAACCCTGATTATAAGGAAAAACACCAAAAGGGATTAAAGGCGATCTGGATCACGCCGCTTAGAGCTTTGTCGGTTGAGATCCAGCAGGCAGCTTCACGATTTGCCGAAGAAATGGGAACGGGTTTTACGGTTGGCATCAGAACGGGCGATACTCCGCAGAAAGAACGAGCCGCCCAGAAAAAGTCCATGCCCGATCTTTTGATCACCACGCCAGAAAGTTTGCATTTGCTCTTATCGTCTAAGAACTATGGCAAAATGTTTAAAAATTTGAATGCGATCGTGATCGATGAATGGCATGAATTGCTGGGGAGTAAGCGGGGAGTCCAGGTGGAACTGGCGCTTTCCCGGCTTAAATCGATCACCAAAGATCTTCGAATTTGGGGCATTTCAGCGACTATCGGGAATTTGCAGCAGGCCAGGGAAGTTTTGCTAGGACCGCAATCACAGGCCCTGGAAAATTCGGTGATGATACGGGCCGATATTGCCAAGAAGATCGAGGTGAGATCCATCATTCCGCAGAAAATGGAAAAGTTTCCCTGGCGAGGCCACCTTGGAATTCATCTTTTGGAAGAGGTAGTGCCAATTATTAACAATTCAAAAACCACTCTGCTTTTTACCAATACCCGATCCCAGTGCGAGATCTGGTTTCAGAAATTGCTGAACAAACATCCCGAATTCGCGGGCGAGGTGGCCATGCATCATGGAAGCATCAACAAGGAAACGCGGCTATGGGTGGAACAGGCGATACGAAATGAGAGCCTGAAGGCGGTGGTTTGTACCTCCAGCCTTGATCTGGGAGTGGATTTCGCGCCGGTTGAAACTATTGTGCAGATTGGCGGACCTAAAGGTGTTGCCCGGTTTCTTCAGCGAGCCGGGCGAAGTGGGCACCAGCCTGGTAAAACAAGCCTGATCTATTTTCTGCCTACCCATGCCATTGAGCTTATAGAAGCATCAGCACTTCAGAAGGCGGTGGAGAAAAAAGCCGTGGAAGACCGAATTCCCTATTTGATGAGCTACGATGTGCTCGTGCAATACCTTAATACGCTGGCCGTTTCAGATGGTTTTTATCCAAAAGATATTTTTCCGGAGATCGCTTCTACTTTTTGTTTCCAGGGAATAACCGGGGAAGAATGGCGCTGGATCCTCAATTTCATTACCAAAGGCAGCCAGAGCCTGCAGGCCTATGATGAATATAAGAAAGTGGAAATCCTGGAAGACGGCAAGTTCAAGATCAACAACCGCGGAGTTGCCATGCGGCACAGGTTACAGATCGGGACCATCGTGAGTGACGCCATGCTCAGCGTAAAATATATGAAGGGCGGATATATTGGTACGATCGAGGAATGGTTCATTTCCAAGCTCAATCCAGGCGATATTTTCACTTTTGCCGGCCGAAACCTGGAACTGTTGCGTATCAAGAATATGCAGGTTCTGGTTAAGAAATCCACGAAGAAAACTGCCAAGATCCCGAGCTGGCAGGGTGGAAGGATGACCTTTTCTGCACAGATGAGCGAGTTGCTTCGGGAAGAAATGTATACTGCTTCGGCCTTGAAAAAGGGGCAGAAGCGAACCAGGGAACTAACCGCTCTTGGCGATATTTTTAAAAGGCAGAAAAGGGAATCCATCATTCCGAAGCAGGATGAATTTTTGATCGAAACCTTTAAAACGCGGGAAGGCTACCATGCCATCTTTTATCCATTCGAGGGAAGGTTTGTACACGAGGCACTGGGAAGTTTGCTGGCTTATCGAATCAGCTTACTGAGTCCGATAAGTTTTTCCATTGCCTTTAATGATTACGGTTTCGAATTGCTTTCAGACCAGGAGATCGATATGCAACAGGTGATCGATAATAACCTGTTCAGCGCAGAATATTTAATGGATGACCTGTATAAAAGTTTGAATGCTACCGAAATGGCCAGGCGAAAATTTCGGGACATTGCGGTCATTTCCGGTCTCGTATTTACAGGATACCCCAATAAACTGGTAAAAAGCAAACATCTTCAGTCTAATTCACAATTACTGTTCAGTGTTTTCAGGGATTATGAAGAAGATAACCTGCTTTATCAGCAGGCCTTCAGGGAAACATTTGAACATCAGCTGGAAGAAGGCAGGTTACGATTGTCGCTCGAGCGGATCGCTCACCAGAATATTGTATGGAAAAAATGTGAAAAACCTACGCCTTTTTCATTTCCGATCATTACCGATAGGCTCCGGGAAAAACTGTCTTCAGAAAAACTGGAAGATCGAATTAGACGAATGCTGAAGTCGCTCGAAAAATAATTATTCCCTGAACTGTTTTTCCAGGTAATGACGCACAAGTTCGGTAGTAAGCCCGAAAGCCACATGAGCGAAAAGCTCGTTCATCTGCATTCTTAACGGAACATCGGTTGGCTTAGGTTCCAGCCCCAGAATTGGAAGCGAAGTTTCATGCGTGGATGCCCAGGTAGTGGCTCCAAAAATAACCCCGTCCATAGGGCGAAGTCCAAGTCGGTCCTTTTTTCCGTAGCCATAAGCAGCACCAAGCGACCCGCCTACCGGAAGATTTACCAACTGTTCGGCGATAGCTTCATTATGAGTGCTGATAGGCGTTCCGGTAATTTTGGTTGAAAGATCATCTACGATCTTGATCTGAGCAGAGCGCTGTTCGACCTTGCGGACGGGCAGAAATTGTTCAATTAATGATTTTACCGCTGTTCCGGCGAGTCCGCCAACAAATCCCGTGATCAGGCTGCGGCCTGTTTTAGACATATAACTATTGCTTGATAATAAATTGCTCATGCTCATTTGCTTTTTCATTTCTAATTTAAAACTATCCAATAAGCTTATTTTCACCAATCATTTAACAAGGATTTGACAAAGGCTCTATAAAAATTGATATTTTTGAGTATGAGCAATACACTGAACATCGCCTATATACAGGCCAACCTACACTGGGAAAACGCTGAGGCCAACCGCAAACTCTTTGATGAAAGGATTTCCGAAGTGTCAGATGAGGTAGACCTGATCGTCCTTCCAGAAATGTTCACCACGGGGTTTAGCATGAATGCCGAAAACCTTGCTGAAAAGACCGAAGCTGAAACCCTTGACTGGATGCGCTCGCAGGCTAAAAGAAAAAATGCGGCCATAACCGGAAGCGTGATCATCACCGAAAATTCCAATTATTATAACCGGCTTTTCTTTGTATTTCCTGATGGTTCTTATAAACTCTATGATAAGCGGCACACCTTTACTCTAGCTAAGGAAGATCAAACCTATACTGGAGGAAGGGAAAGGCTTATCGTGGAATACAATGGATGGAAGATCTGTCCGCTCATTTGTTACGACCTGCGTTTCCCCGTTTGGGCGAGAAATACGGTTGATTACGACCTGTTAATTTACGTGGCCAACTGGCCTAAAAAGCGCATTAACGCATGGGACGCTTTATTAAAGGCACGTGCCATTGAGAATATGTGCTATTGCATTGGGTTAAACCGAACCGGTGAGGACGGTGATGGCTATGTGTACAATGGTCACTCCGGTATCTATGACGAGTTAGGGAATGAGCTCAATGATTTTACCAGGGAAGACGAATATATTCTTGAACGAAGCCTGGATAAAGAAGCTATGTTAGAAACCCGTAAAAAACTGAAATTCCTTCAGGACCGGGATAGTTTTAGTCTAGATCTATGATCTGATTGGTATCCCAGTTGGCACGCACCTCGAGCGTATCAGAAAAATATTTGATCACCTCTGGCTGTATTTTCTTAAGATAATTTCCGGTATCCCACTGGCGGTTTTCGTTGGTGTCAAAGATCACTTTTACCAGATAATTGCCGGGATTCAAATATCTAAAGGTGAAATTTCTGGCGTTTTCTGAATACTGTTCAGCGAGCACTTTTCCTCTTGTATCGGTTAGCTGCACAATAACCGGAAAATTATCCAGCTCCTGGAAATTCAAAATAACGGTACCATAATCTCTTAAAGCTTTGGTTCGCATATTCTGAACTATCGTGTCATTGGTTGCCATGAAAAGATCGGTAATGGCGCCGGGTAACGCCGAGATTTGGTAATTGTTAGCCGGAGTTTTCTCGAATTTCAAAACCAGTTCATTTTTCAGCGGGTCAAAATCAGCGCTGAAATTTACCTGGGCCGAATCCTGGTCCATGATGCTAACCAATTCCTCATTATATTCCAGAATAGGAGTATTGGCCTTGAATTTAAAATCTTCGGTCAGGCTTCCATTTTCAGTAGTTACTTTTAAGGAATCCCGGTCCAGGTTGCTCAATCGTGCCAGCAAGGTGTCTCGTGTTTTAGGAGTAACCACTTCAAAAGAAAGGCTGTCTGATTCCGGCCTGATGTTATACCAGTAATACAAGCTGTCTTTTTCGGCATCCTTGACCACTCGGGAAATGTAACCTTCAGGAGTTGGATTCAGTAAATTGATCGAAAGGCTGTCCAGATCAGGGCTGCCTTCGTATCCGAAAAGAATTTTATGACCTCTTAGAAAAGCAGGTCTGGAGGGTTTAAAGTCCAGTTCTTCCTTGAAAACGGTAATCTGGAAAACGCTGTCAGTTGGCAGGCTGATGGTTCTTTCGATAAAACCTATTTTCTCGCTTTTTGGATTGTAGAGGTAATTCGAATTTTTATCCAGTAGTCCCACCATTTTATAGTCCCCTTCCTTCAGGTTTTCAAGTGAAAAAGTAAAGGTGCTGTCCTGCGAATAGGTTATATATCTTGGTGTTTCCTTGTAAACGATGGAATCGGTATAACTGGAATCTACTTCGTAAAGCATGATGGAAACGGCTCCTTTTGGTTCTTTCAGGCTGGCATCTTTAACCGACCCGGTGACAATAAGGGAATCTATATAATTTCCGGTTGAGAATACGTATTTGAAATAGTCATACGGATTGGCCTCATTATTATCTACAATACTTCTCCCGAAATTGATCGCATAGGTGGTGTTTTCTTCAAGCGTATCCTGGATCTCGATCTTGATATCCTTTCTGGCCAGACCAAGCGGCATGATATTCGGTTTGGGATCCATGGGGGGAGAAATGATGATTTGTTGCTGGGGTTTATCCAGCTTGATATATTCATCAAAAAAGATCCGGATCTCCTTTTTATCGAAATTAGTGGTGTAATTCTCAGGATTGGCTTTAATGAATTTCGGCGGTTCTTCGTCTATAGGGCCTCCTTCGGGCATTCCGCGTTTGGCACATTGCACCAAAGTAAAAAGACTAATGAGCACTAAAATATATCCGGGTATCTTCCTGGCCATGAAAATTGAAATCTTTTAGCAAAGAAACGATTATTTTGAATTAGTACATAAGGCTTAGTCGGTAATTGCCATGGTAGCGATGCTCAATTTTATCCCAGGAACCTCCAGTAGTTTGTGGGAGCAGGCTTCCAGCGTGGCGCCGGTAGTTACCAGGTCATCTACTATTAGGATATGTTTGTTCTCAATTTTTTCAGGCCTGGCTATGCTTAAGGTTTCCTCGAGCTCACCCCAGCGCGAAATTCGGCTTTTTAAGGTCTGGGTTTGGGTGGCCGTTTCCTTTAAAAGAACGTCATCGACATATTCGATGTCCAGCGCCCTGGCGATCTCCTTTCCAAAATCTTCCACCTGGTTATAACCTCGCTGTCTCAATTTTTTCCGGTGAAGTGGAACTGGGACCACAGCATCTATTTCTTGATAGGCTTCTGTTTCGTTCAGTTCTTCTCCCAGCCATTTTCCAAGGTACGTGCCTATCTCACGGTGGCCCCTGTATTTCAGGTCATGGATAAGCTGCTGAACGCCCGCTTTTTTTCTGAAATGCAGCAGTGAGGTAGCATTTTCGATCTTAACCCTTCCGTAGAATACTTTTTTTACAGGGTTCTCGTTATCAAGGTGATATTTAGTTACCGGAAGGTCATGCAGGCAGTTGGTACAAAGAATATGATCGCTTTTCAGTAATTCTGCTTCACAGATATGGCAGGCAGGAGGATATAATAAATTAATGAAATCGTGAAACATTTGTTAACTAACTCTGGCATACTTTTTTAATTCTTATAAATTTACAAACTAAATTATACTTATGATGACAGAAAAGAAAAACAATACTGCATTGAAAGTTTTAACGGGTATTCTTGCCGTAGCCCTTGTGGCTCTTAGTATTTATACCATTAAGTTCTATAACGAAGAGAAAGAAAACAAAGAAATACTTCAAAAAGAGAAGGCCGTGATCGAGGATGAACTCAACGACCTGATCATCAAATATGATGAAGCAATTGAGGAAAATGAGGTCATGGACCAGGATCTGGTCAATGCCCGTGACCGAATTGCACGTTTACTTGACTCAGTTAAAGATAATGAAGCAAACCTTGTTTTGATTTCAAGATACCGTCGTGAAATTGGTGATCTTAAACAGGAAAAAGACAGGCTTTTCAGAGTAGTGGATAGCCTTAGCGCCCAAAATGAACGCCTGGTAACTTCTTTAGACAGTACAAGTGTCGCGCTGGAAGAAAGAACCAGGGTTTCAGATTCTTTAAGGAATACCAACCAAAGCCTGGCTACCAAAGTAGATAAGGCTGCCAGGTTGAAGGTTACCAGCCTTTCTGGTGAAGGAGTGATCGTTAGGAATAGTGGGAAAATCGTTGAAAATGATAATAATCGTAGAGTAGACCAGATTCGTACCTGCTTTACCTTAACCGCGAACGACCTTGCCGAGGCTGGTGAGAAAAATATGTATGTTCAGGTTTACAATCCGGATAACGAGTTGGTAGGTGACCAGATCGTGGTTCAGCATGAAGGTGGAACCATGGTTTACAGTTCTTCTTCGAAGGTGTTCTATGAGAACGAGGAGTTGGACGTTTGTATCCTTTCAAATGCTGAAGACGATAAACTGCTTGAAGGAAATTACAAGGTGTACGTATATAACGATGCTTTGTTGCTTGGAACTGCAAGTTTCAGTTTAAAATAATATCGAAAACTTTAAATTAAGCGCCGCCCTGGGAATAATTCAGGGCGGTTTTTTTATTTTTGCGCCATGGCAAAACAAGAAGATCTTTTTAAGAACGTAATCTCCCATGCCAAAGAGTATGGGTATATTTTCGCATCCAGTGAAATCTATGACGGAATCAGCGCCGTTTATGATTATGGACAGAATGGAGCCGAATTAAAGAACAATATCAAGGAATACTGGTGGAGAAGCATGACGCAGCTACATCAGAACATAGTGGGGATCGATGCAGCCATTCTCATGCATCCAACCACCTGGAAAGCTTCAGGTCACGTGGATGCCTTTAATGATCCGTTGATCGATAACAAGGATTCCAAGAAGCGCTATCGTGCTGATGTGCTGGTTGAAGATCATGCCGAAAAGCTTTTACAAAAAGCCGAAAAGGAGATCGCCAAGGCTAAAAAACGTTTTGGTGATGACTTTGACGAGGAAATGTACAAGGAGACGAATCCGCGGGTTAAAAGATACCTGGGAGAACGAAAAGAGATCCTGGAAAGACTGGCCAAGTCGCTTACTGAAGAAAACCTGGCCGATGTAAAGGCACTTATCGAAGAGCTGGAGATCGCCGATCCTGAAACCGGTTCAAAGAACTGGACCGAAGTAAGGCAGTTCAACCTCATGTTTGGAACCAAACTGGGAGCTTCAGCCGAGTCTGCCCAGCAATTATACCTGCGACCGGAAACGGCCCAGGGTATCTTTGTGAACTTCCTGAACGTTCAAAAAACAGGAAGGATGAAGATCCCATTCGGCATCGCTCAAATTGGAAAAGCCTTCAGGAATGAAATTGTTGCCAGACAGTTCATCTTCAGAATGCGTGAATTTGAACAAATGGAGATGCAATTCTTCGTTAGACCAGGGCAGGAGCTGGAATGGTATGAGAAATGGAAAGAAACAAGGCTAAACTGGCACCGTTCGCTTGGCCTTGGTGAAGAAAATTATCGTTTTCATGACCATGAAAAACTGGCTCATTATGCCAATGCGGCTGCCGATATCGAATTCGATTTTCCATTTGGATTCAAGGAACTGGAAGGGATTCATTCAAGAACCGATTTCGACCTTAAGGCCCACGAGGAGCATTCAGGAAAAAAGCTAAGATTCTACGATCCCGAAATGAAGGAAAATTACGTGCCATATGTGATCGAAACTTCCATTGGTCTCGATCGTATGTTCCTGGCTGTACTTTCGGCTTCCCTAAAAGATGAACAACTGGAAGACGGCAGCTCAAGAATTGTATTAAAATTACCGGCCGTACTTGCACCTACCAAGGCTGCGATACTTCCGCTGGTAAAGAAAGATGGGTTGCCGGAGATGGCCCAGAAGATCGTAGATGACCTTAAATGGGATTTCAGGGTTCAGTATGACGAAAAAGATGCCATTGGTAGACGATATAGAAGACAGGACGCAGCGGGAACTCCGCTTTGTATCACGGTAGATCACGATTCGCTGGAAGATGAATCGGTGACCGTGAGATTCCGCGACAGCATGGAGCAAAAAAGAGTACATATTAATGAGCTGGCTGGCCTGATCAAAAAAGAAACTGACTTCAGAACCTGGATGGAGGGGTATGTTGATTAATCAGCGCCACCTGGTTTAAGAATTATTTATGAAAGGCAATGTAAGTATTCATTGCCTTTTTTTGTTCAGTTTATCTGCATATTGTCTATTTTTAAAGAATTATCGAAAGACCCTGACTTGATGAAAAGAATTTTACTTCTCTATATTTTCAGCTTAATTTTTCATCTGAATTTTTTTGGCCAGAATAACCAGAAATCCGGGCCGGTTTATATTGATTCTGCCAGGGCAGTTCCTTCGAATTCTTTATCTAAGGGGAAACTGGTTCCGCCTTCTACCGAATATAAGTTATACAACCCGAGAAACCGTGGTATCAACCAGATCGTTCCTGGAAAAGGCTTGCCAAAAACAACCGATCCTGCTCTTCAGAAAAAGATGGGAGATATTAAAGGAAAAAGTCCCATTCTTAATTTCGATGCCGCTGTTTCCCGTGCTACCCCTACCGATCCCACCGGGGTCGCAGGTCCAGATCATTATTTGAACGCATGGAATTCAGCTTTTTCGATATGGGATAAAAGTGGAAATCAAATAGTGCCGCCTTCTTCCCTGGCGAGTATAGGAGGAGAATTCACCAATGAAACCCTGGGAGATCCCATTGTGGTTTATGATGAACCGGCAGATCGATATATCATTAGCCAGTTTAGCGACACTCCGGAAAGTTTCTTGATAGCAGTCTCCAGAGGTCCAGACCCGGTAAATGATGGCTGGTACACTTACCGCTTCGAAACAGACGGGGTTCTGCCAGACTACCCGAAAGTGTCGGTTTGGGGTGACGGTTATTATTTTACTACTAACAAAAATTCACAAACGGCCGATGAAAGTCCGGTGGTGTACGTGATGGAAAGAGACCGAATGCTTGAGGGAGAAACCGCAAAAATGGTCGCTTTCCCACTGCCTGGCATTGAAACAAATGGCTTTTACAGTCCCGCCGGATTTAATACCATAGGAGAAGAATTGCCTCCTCCCGGTAATTCGCCAATCATTTATATGCAGGATGATTCCTGGTCTGGAATTTCTGAAGATCATTTAAAGATATGGCTCATAAATGTTGACTGGGAAGACCTTTCATCCTCTACGATTTCTGAAAGTCAGCAATTGGACGAAAATGACGGAGTCTCTCCTTTTAGCGCCAGTTTCGATGGAGGATCATTCAGTAACCTTGCACAACCTGGAGACGCCCCCGAGATTGACGCGCTTCAGGCTACCATGATGTATATGACCCAGTACAGAAGATTTTCCACGCATAATTCGGTGGTTTTGAATTTTGTGGTAGATATCAATCCTTCCGCAGCAGAACATGCAGGAATCAGGTGGTACGAACTGCGACAGCAAGCCGATGGAGGTGCCTGGAGAGTTTACCAGGAAGGTACTTATGCTCCCGATGGACATGACCGTTTCAGTGGAAGTATCGGGATTGATGCTCGGGGAAATATTGGCCTTGGTTATACTGTGCTGGACGATAATCCTGCCAATCCCATTTTTCCTTCCTTGCGGTACACAGGCAGATTTGTAAATGATCAATTGGGCTTGATGACAATAGAAGAGCAGTCGATATTTGAAGGCCAGAGTCCCGATCCCAATACCCGCTACGGAGACTACTCTCATTTGAGTGTGGATGCCGGGGACGGAATTACATTCTGGCATAATGGAGAAGTCTTTAGAGGGGTCGACCGCGTTAACCGGGTAGGAGTTTTCAGGATCGCGGCCAGTCAGCCAAATGATGTTGGTGTGACTTCTTTAGTGCGACCCATAGACGCCACCCTTGGTACTTCAGAAAGCATTACGGTAAATATTAGGAACTTCGGAACCAATGCTCAGTCTGGGTTTGAAGTCACTTATAGTGTAAACGGCGGGCCTGAAGTTACCGAGATCTTTGAGGAAACCTTACCTTCTGCTACAGCAGCTCAGTTCACATTCGAAGAAACTGCAGATCTTTCTGAAATAGGGGAAACCTACACCATCACCATTTTTACCAGTCTTTCAAACGATTCAGATCCTGAAAATGATGGAGTTGAGGTTGAAGTGACCAATCTTCCGCCAGACGACATTGGCATAACTTCCATAGATGCTCCCATAACCGGTTCCGGTCTTGGGAACAGTGAGGAGGTAACCGTGACCATAGAGAATTTTGGTGGGGAACCCCAACAGAATTTTCCAGTTCAGTACCAGATTGGGAATAATTCTCCGGTGAACGAAACGGTAAACGACTTGCTTCCTGTAGGAGAAAACCTGGTTTATACTTTTAATCAGGATGCAAATTTAAGTGCTTCCGGAAGATATAATATTACCGCCAGAACAAGGCTGCAGGATGATTTTGACCCAAGCAATGATTCAGATACCAAATCGGTCGCGAACCTGGACTGTATTCCTGAAGGGGCCGATTGTAGTTTTGGCGATGGAATTTCCTTTTTTGAACTGGGAGATATCCTGAACGAACGCATTCCCTGTGGAGATGGATATATTGATTTTATAAGTTCTTCTACCGATCTGGACCGAAATGATCGGGATTTTACTTTAAGAGTGCAATCTTATTTTGGCCAGGAAGATTTTGAGCAGTTTTCCATGTGGATAGATTTCAATGACAATGCGGTTTTCGAAGATAGCGAGCGCCTGATCACTTCTGAAGTGATCCCTGAAGCGAACACCTGGTATGAATATGATTTCAGCCTGCCTGCAGATGCCAACCTTGGTCAGCACCTTTTAAGGATCCGCGCGGGTGACACTCGTTATGAGGGTGATTTAAACGATCCATGCGATGTGATGCAATATGGCACTACTCATGATTACTCGGTTAACATCCTGGACAGTACACTGGATATCGAGGATTTTATACTTAACGAAGCCGAACTGGTTGTAGTGACCGAAGAAAACGGCATTTACAGGGTGATCATGGAGACCAATTTCACCGAGCCTTTGCGAATTACGGTTCACAATGTACTTGGACAGAGAATGGTGGAAAACCAGATGGTGAACCAGGGCGATGGGTATGTTTACGAGTTGGATATGTCGTATGCGGCGAGGGGTGTTTACCTTGTTAGGGTTGGAACCAGAAAGGTTGGAAAGGTCCAGCGTTTTATCGTAAGGTAAAAATTTCACTGCCCAGTACCATAATCAATCTTCAGGCATATTTGCTTTTAGTCCAGATAGCCTTATTTTTGGGGAAATTTGAAATCAATGACGATAATTTCCTATAATGTTAACGGTATAAGAGCTGCCATTCGAAAGGGCTTCCTGGAATGGTTACAACAGGCCAATCCCGATATTGTTTGTATTCAGGAAACAAAAGCCCATCCAGATCAACTGGATCTGGAAGAATTTGAAAAGGCCGGATACCCATACCATTATTGGCATTCCGCACAAAAGAAAGGATATTCTGGGGTGGCCATTCTCAGTAAAACTGAACCTAAAAATGTAGTTTACGGCACCGGGATCGAACATATGGATTTCGAAGGAAGGAATATCCGTGCCGATTTTGAAGATTTTTCAGTAATGAGTCTTTACCTGCCTTCAGGAACCAATACTGCCCGGCTGGAACACAAATTTCGGTTCATGGATGATTTTCAGGAATATGTAGATGAACTAAAGAAAGAAATTCCAAATCTAATTATTTGCGGGGATTATAATATTTGTCATGAAGCAATCGATATTCACGATCCGGTAAGGCTCAAAACAGTTTCAGGTTTTCTCCCTGAAGAAAGAGCCTGGATAGATTCATTCATGAAAAGCGGATTCATAGATTCCTTCCGTCATTTCAATGATGAACCGCATCAGTATTCCTGGTGGAGTTACCGGGCCAATGCCCGTAATAATAACAAGGGATGGAGGATCGATTACAACCTGGTTGCAGAACCGTTGAAAGACCGTTTAAAACGGGCGGTTATTTTACCGGAAGCATACCACAGTGATCATTGCCCCGTTCTAGTAGAAATCGAATAAACTCAAATTATGAAAATGTACCCCCTGGCATTTCTTGCCATTCTTATCAGTTTGAACTCCTGCGTATCTGCGAAAAAGTATGATAATCTGGAATCAAGGACGGCTGCCTTACAGCGGGATAACCGCGCCATGAGTGATGATCTTGAAAATATCAGGAGATCTGAACAGTCCCTGAAGGAAGATTTTGCAGGTTTGAGAAGCGATTATGATAATCTTAGCATCGAGCGAAATGAATTGATGGAAGAACTTAACGCGCTTCGGAAGAATTATGAAAGTCTCCAGGCTTCTTACGATGCGCTGGAGAAAAACAGTTCTGCAGCCATTGCTGAAAATTCAAGGCAGAACAGAGCCTTGCTTGCCGAACTGGATGAAAAGGAATCGGTTTTGATCCAGGAAAAGGCCAGGCTGGAAAAACTGGAAAAGGATCTGGCTGTCAGGTCGCAACGCATCGATGAACTGGAAGCTGTGATCGCGGCCAAGGATGCTAAAATGAATGCCCTGAAGGAAGCGGTTTCTAACGCACTAACCAATTTTGAAGGTAAGGGACTTAGCGTTGAACAACGAGATGGGAAAGTATATGTTTCCATGGAAAACAAACTGCTTTTCGATTCCGGAAGCTGGGCGGTAAATTCTGAAGGAAGAAAGGCTGTACAGCAATTAGGTTCGGTACTCGCGAATAATCCTGATATCGCCGTGCTTATTGAAGGGCATACCGATAATGTTCCCTATGGTGGCAGCGGGCAACTTAAAGATAACTGGGATCTTTCTACGAAAAGAGCGACCTCCATCGTTCAGATCTTGAGAGAGAATAAGAGTATCGATCCTGAAAATCTTACTGCCGCAGGTAGGGGAGAATTTGCGCCGGTAGCCTCGAACGATTCTGAAACCGGACGGGCTAAAAACAGAAGAATTGAAGTGATCCTGACTCCTAAACTGGATGAGATCACGAAAATGCTAAATGAAATAGAATAGTAAATGAAGTATTCCAAACTTCCGAATTCCGACTTAAAAGTTAGTAAGATCTGTTTGGGCTCCATGACCTGGGGCCAGCAAAATACCGAAGCTGAAGGCCATTCCCAGATCGATTATGCCCTGGACAGGGGAGTTAATTTTATAGATACCGCCGAGATGTATTCGGTGCCGGCCAGGCCAGAAACCCAGGGAAGCACCGAAAATATTATTGGGAGCTGGATCAAAAAGACCGGCAGAAGGGATGATGTGATCATTGCTTCCAAGGTTGCCGGACCGGGCGAAATGGTTTCGCACATTCGTCGCGATCTGGGATTCCATAAAAAAGCGATGGAGGATGCGATCCATAAAAGCCTTCAACGACTTCAAACAGATTATATCGATCTTTACCAGTTGCACTGGCCCGAGCGAAATGCGAATTTCTTTGGTCAGCTTGGGTATGAGCATGACAGCGATGAAGAATGGGAGGATAATTTCAGGGAAGTTCTGGAAAATCTGAACGACCTTGTTAAACAGGGAAAAATAAGATATATAGGCCTATCTAACGAAACTCCATACGGACTTATGCGATTCCTTGAGGAAAGCAGGAAGACTGGACTTCCAAAGGTTTCAACAGTTCAGAATCCCTATAATTTGCTGAATCGGAAGGATGAGATCGGCCTAACTGAAATCCTTCATCGCGAAAATGTGGGGCTTTTTCCATATTCTCCACTTGGGATGGGAACTTTAACCGGAAAGCATCTTGACGGCATCAAGGAAAACACCAGGTTGAGTCTTTTTCCGCAGTATTCGAGGTATTCTAACGACCAGGCGGTTGCCGCGACCAGAAAATATAAGGAACTGGCCGATGAATATAATATGAGTCTTACTCATTTAGCATTGGCATTTGTGAATCAACAGCCATTCGTGACAAGCAACATCATTGGTGCGACCAGTCTCGAGCAGTTAAAGGAGAACATCGATAGTATTAATGTCGATCTCACGAAAGAAATACTGGAAGGCATAGAAGCAATCCATCGGGAATTTCCAAACCCTGCGCCTTAAAGGGCGGGTGATACCAGGCTTTCGTGCACATACATTGATCGGTCCAAGCTGTCCCGAACATGAAACCAGTCTTCGGTCTTTCCCTGGACTGATAAACTCGTTCCGGATTTAGCAGTGGAGAGGACCTGAGAATTGCTGGTGGAAGGGCTATTCCTTAAATTGGCTATCCTGGATGTTATCTTCAGTTTTGAGGCAATTCGTGCTTCGGATGGCTCAATATCTGGCTTCGCCAGTTCCGTTTGATACACAAATCCAAGCGGATCTATAGCTCCATGCCCTGATTGATAAATTCCGAAATGCAAATGCGGGGGAGTAGTGCGCGCATTCCCTGTGTTTCCAACAAATCCCAAAGTGTCTCCGGCCTTAACTCCTGTAAGACCGGGAACGATACTGTCTAAATGCGAATAATATAAAGACTGATCGCGTTCAGGATCTCGTAACCAAACCTGTTTCCCGCCAAGGCCTTTTTCGCCTGTGAACCTGATCCTGCCATCGGTAGCCGCAAGAACAGGAGTGCCTCTCTTTGCAAATATATCGATTCCCTCGTGGTTCCTTTTTCCCCCATCACGCATATCACCCCAGTAACTGCCTATATCATTATTCTTTGCATTAAGGACAGGAAATTTATAGGAAGGAGATTTCAGAATTTGCATTCGAAAGGGTGAATTTGCTTCAATTTCAGGCTGTATGACGAATTTATAGAGACCGGGTTCCTCGATTTCAAAATTGAGACTGGCAGTTTTAGTTTTTCCACTTGCAATCTTTTCAAATTTTCCTGAACCCTCTATTTTTCTGTATAATTCGGAAAATACCCGGGTAGGTAAACTGTCAGCTGTTGTTTTCACTTCAACGATTTCTCCTGGCAGCAAATAGGTCTGATATGAATAAATAGCGAAATTCCTGGGCCTGAAATGTCCATTTTCAGTATAGGGTAATTTGATCTCCAGGCTATCAGCCAAAGCCACTTCGATCCTGTTATTCCAGAGCTGAAACAGCTCATCTGAAATTTCATTTTCCTTTTGATATTTCTCTCGTTCCGAAAGTCGGCTAAAGACCTGGTCTACCTTCTCCAATTGAGAACAGGAAGCAAGAAGAACCATCAAAAGAATGAAAAAAAGTCTTTTTACTGCTATATCGCTCATAGTGAGCTAAAAATATGCAGTAATTATGCCAGTATTAACCAAAAAGATGAGTTACCACATCTTCAATTTTGGCCACCCTAATGATCCTGATCTTGAAATCACCTTTCGGAATCTTGCTCTGGTTCGAGATCATGATAGAAGCGAAGCCAAGTTTTTCGGCTTCCAGGATGCGTTGTTCGATCCTGGTGACCGGCCTGATCTCTCCGGCCAGACCCACTTCCGCAGCACAACAGCTGTCCTTTTCCAGGGCGATGTCCTCATTAGAAGATAGAATGGCGGCAATTACCGCAAGATCGATCGCCGGATCGTCTACACTTATTCCGCCGGTCACGTTCAGAAAAACGTCTTTGGCGCCCAGCCTGAAACCTGCCCTTTTTTCCAAAACAGCCAGTAACATGTTCAGCCTTTTTGCATTATAGCCCGTTGTAGAACGCTGCGGCGTTCCGTAAACCGCGGTACTCACCAGTGCCTGGATTTCGATCATCAAGGGTCTCATTCCTTCTAAAGTGGAAGCGATAGCTGTTCCGCTAAGGTCTTCGTCGTTTTTAGAGATCAGTATCTCAGAAGGATTGACGACCTCCCGAAGCCCGCTGCCATGCATTTCGTAGATACCCAGTTCATGAGTAGAGCCAAAGCGGTTCTTATGTGCCCTAAGTATGCGATAAACATGATTGCGATCGCCTTCAAACTGAAGCACCGTGTCTACCATATGTTCCAGCACTTTTGGTCCGGCGATACTTCCTTCTTTGGTGATATGCCCAATAAGAAGAACCGGTGTATTGCTTTCCTTGGCGAATTTTATGAGTTCTGCCGTACATTCCCTGATTTGCGAGATGCTTCCCGGGGAACTTTCAATATAATCACTGTGCAGGGTTTGTATGGAGTCGATAATAAGCACTTCCGGCTCAATTTCTTCTACCTGCCTGAAAATGCTCTGGGTTTTGGTTTCGGTTAGAATATAACAATTGGCAGGATTCGGATTGATACGCTCTGCCCGCATTTTTATTTGGTGCTGACTTTCTTCTCCGGAAACATACAGAACCCTATACTTGAGTCCCAGCGAGATCTGAAGTAAAAGTGTGCTTTTCCCGATCCCCGGCTCACCGCCAAGAAGGGTAAGGGAGCCGGGAACAAGGCCTCCGCCCAGAACCCGGTCTAATTCATTATTCCCGGTATCCATGCGATTTTGAGGCGCATTTTCGATCTCAGCGATCAGCAGCGGCTTCGAGGCTTTCCGGGCTTCCTTTTTAGCGGAAGTTTTCCAGTCCTTTGGGTCGGCTTTTTCAATAACTTCTTCAACGATGGTGTTCCAGTCGCCGCAGGAATTGCATTTTCCCTGCCATTTGGCATGCTGTGCACCGCATTTCTGACAATAAAAAGTGGTTTTGACCTTAGCCATGTATCGGGTAGAATTTTATGCTAATAACCGAAATCTTTTTTTATTGCATCGGCTTTTTCCAGCATAAAATCTGAATCCAGGAAGGCGATCTTTTCCTGCCCGTACGCATTTTGGTAGATCCTCATGGCTCTTTTCGGATTTCCGGTTTCCTCTTCATACCTGGCTTCAAAGAAAGTTCCCAGCATGGTACCCGGATAATGATCATGAGCCATTTTGTAAAGATCTTTATATTCTTCCCAGTTTCGGGTCTTTTCGATGGCGTTATAGACGGCCATGAAGTCGTTCACGCTTATTTTTCGATCGATTCCGTAAAGCTCTTTTATGTCGCTGTATTTTTCAGCAAGATAGGCGGTAGGGGAAACCGAAGTTTGTAACAGTATTTCGTTATAATCTTTCCGGGAAATGGGCCTGTAGATTTCGAAAATGCTCTCTATGGCAGAGGGAATCGCTTTACCTACCAGGGAATAATGACTGGCATTCTCAAAATTGTCGAATTTATAGGTAACCTGCTTATTGGAAAGATCTTTAAGCAATCCATCCAGTTCATTGATCCCTTCTTTGAGAGCAGGTATATCTTCACTGGAAGTGGCAAGGTAAAACCACTTTTTGGTTTCGGCTGTGTTTAGGGAATGGCTGATTCGGTCTGCCATTTCTGGTGCGAGGTCCGGGCTTAGGTTGATGTAAGCCTGGAAGATCGGGTTGGGTTTCATCAGGTAATAATTAATGAAATTAGCCGTGAAGTCGTGACCCACTATAATTTTGAATTTGGCGGTTCGGTATTTCTGGTCTAACGACGCCAGTAATTCCATGCCGATAAACTCAAAGAACTTAGCGCCCTTGTCTATAGGAAGAAAGTTGTTTTCGCCGTATTGCGTATCTGCCCTTCTTAGCCCGTCCTGGTTGATTCCCACCACGATCATTTCAGGAATGTCTTCCCAGTAGGAATAATAATCTACCATCCCGGCAACCGGCTCGAACAGGTAGTCACCGTCCAGCACAACCATTACAGGATATCGCTTTTCTGTATTCTTTTCGTAATTTCTGGGCAGCTGAATTTTGATCTGCCTTGTTTCCCCTAATTTCTGGGATGGCAAACTCTCATATTTGGTCTGCGCAAAGTGGCTTAATGGCACCAGAAATGCCATAAGCACAATTAATAAAGGTTTCATAGGTCTAGTATTGATTCGGACCTACAAGGTACTTATTATTTCTTAGTGTTGAAAAGCGGCAATAAAATAAAGGAAAGTCCTCCAAAAAGCAGAACTACAGCGGTTTGTGTGGCCCAAGAGATCCAGCCAAAGGCTTCTGCTCCGTGTTTTTCTACCCCGAAAAACATCAGGATTCCGCCTACCGCTAAGGGATAAACACCAATTCCGCCATTCGTTGCTGAAACTGCGAATGACCCAACCACAAAACCGGCCATGATGATGCTGGTAGCAGTATTGGTAGTTTCCGGAAGGCTTAATTTAATTACGTAGAACATTAGGATGTATAGGGTCCAGATGAATATGGTGTGAAAGATAAACGCCCATTTTTGGCGCATTCTCAAAATACTTTTCATGCCTTCAAGCAAGCCTCTGGCGATTTCCTTAATCTTTTTAAAAGGCAGCCAGGAAGAGCGTCTTACGATATAGATACCAAGTAAAATGCATGCTACCATTCCTATTGCAGCGAGGAAGGTGTATAGCGGATTAATGTTTTGTTGGTCCAGGTAGAGCAGCAGTTCATCGGTTTGCAATAAAATAACGCCGCCTATGATAAGCATAAGGATGATGAGATCGGCTACTCTTTCGGAAATGATGGTACCAAAGCCTTTTTCAAATGGGATGTCTTCATAGGTGCTCATGGTGACGGCCCTCAGAACTTCCCCAGATCTTGGAATCCCAAAATTAGCAAGGTAAGCCGCCATTACTGCCATGAATCGGTTTGAAAGGGAGGATTCGTAACCCATTGGCTCGAGCATGTATTTCCACCTGTAGGCTCTTGAAAGATGCGATAGCGTGCCAAGAACAAAAGAAACGCCTATCCAGAAAAGGTTGGCGTCAAGAATGCTTTCCCAGAGGCGTTCTCGCTCTTCCGGGCTCGAATTTCCCAGGGAATACCAAACCAGGAATATTCCCAGTAATAGGGGTACTCCAATTTTAAGGCTTCGGTTTAGTTTCCGCCTCACCAATATGTTAATTGAGTAGATTGGTTTCCTCGTTCGGGAAAACCAGTGATGGTTTGAATTTTTTAGCCTCTTCCATCTCCATGATTCCGTAGGAAATAATAATAAGAATGTCTCCTTTAGCCACTTTACGGGCTGCAGCACCGTTGAGGGTGATCTCTCCAGAATTTCGAGGCCCTGGGATCACATAGGTTTCAAGTCGTTCGCCATTATTATTATTTACGATCTGCACCTTTTCTCCTTCAATGATGTTGGCTGCCTCCATTAGATCTTCGTCAATGGTAATACTTCCAATATAATCCAGGTCTGCACCTGTTACTTTAACCCTGTGAATTTTAGACTTTACTACGTGAACCTGCATGTTTTAATTTAGTTATCAAGAGCAATATTATCTATAAGCCGAATGCCTTCTATATAGGCGGCTATAAATGCTCTGTATTGATTACCCTTAATTTTATGTTCTGTTTTCTTTAAAGTTTCGGAATCGGCGATCTCAAAATATTCCAATTCCAGAGTTGGATGCTTATCAAAGCTTTTTTTAACCCAATCGGTTATTTCTTTAACACTTTTCGTGCCAAATAATTCTCTGGCTTTCAATAGAGTATGATAGATGAATGCCGCTTCCTTGCGATTTTCACTGCTTAGACGTTCGTTTCTGGAAGACCTTGCAAGGCCCGATTCTTCCCGCAATATCGGGCAGCCTATGATTTCAACATTCAGTTCTTTAAGACGGGTAAGTTTCCTGATGATCTGCAGCTGCTGGTAATCCTTTTCACCGAAGAAAGCCTTGTCTGGCCGGACAGTTTCAAAAAGTCTTTTTACCACGGTTCCAACCCCGTCAAAATGTCCGTTTCGGAACTTGCCTTCCATCACTTGTTCCAGGCCTTCAAAATCGAATTTTTCTGATAGTACCTCGTTTCCATATAGCTCGCTGGCTGATGGCAGGAAAACCCAGAGATCTTTTGTTTCAGCTTCCAGTAGAGCCAGATCCTTTTCAGGAGTGCGTGGGTATTTCTCAAGATCGTCGGAATTGTCGAACTGGGTGGGATTCACAAAAATGCTCACCACGACCTGGTCGGTCTCTATAAGGGCATTTCTTACAAGAGAAATGTGTCCCTCATGCAGGGCTCCCATGGTAGGAACTAATCCAAGCGTTTTTCCTTCTGATTTCACCTTTCGAATGGCCTGTTTTAGCGCATCCTTCTCCCTAAAAACCTGCATTTTATTAGAAAATTAACAGCGTGCAAACTTAATATTTCTCTGGCAATCTGCATAAATTTTTGTAATTTTGCGTGTTTTTTATTCGGAAACGCAACTAAAGCACATTATTTATGAAAGATAAGAGAGTGTTATACGTCTCGTCTGAAGTTATACCCTACTTACCTGAAACCGACATTTCCTCAACATCATTTGAAGCCGCGAAAATGGTCAACAATCTTGGTGGCCAGATCCGGATTTTCATGCCTAGATTCGGAAATATCAATGAAAGAAGGCATCAGTTGCATGAGGTTATAAGACTCTCAGGGATGAACCTGGTGATCAATGACCTTGATATGCCGTTAATTATTAAGGTAGCCTCTATTCCTAAAGAAAGAATGCAGGTCTACTTTATAGATAATGAGGATTACTTCAAGCGAAAGGCCACTCTCACCGATGAGGATGGAAATCTTTTTCCTGATAATGACGAGCGGGCCATTTTCTTTGCGAAAGGTGTGATCGAGACCGTGAAAAAACTCAACTGGTCTCCAGATATCATTCATGTTCACGGCTGGCTTTCCTCCTTACTGCCGCTGTACCTTCGTAACTATTACGGGAACGAGCCATTGTTCCGTGATTCTAAAATTGTGACCTCGGTTTACAATCAAAGTTTCGAGGGAACGTTAGATGAAGAGATGCGGGAGAAAGTTTTATTCGACGGATTGGAAAATGAAAATGTAAAACACCTGAAAAAGCCTACTTTTGTCAACCTGCTGAAAACTGCGGTAGATAATTCAGACGCCGTTGTGATAGGTGGAGATGATGTGCCTGAAGATCTTAAAAAATATATCGATAAATTAGATAAACCCGTACTTCCTTATACCGAAAAGGAAGCCTTTTCTCAGGCATATCAGGAATTTTACGAAACCAAGGTAATTACTGATTAGAAGTAAACGAATTAGATGAGATTAAACAGATTGTTACAGATGGCAACCGCCCTGGTTGCCGTTTTCGCTTTTGTGGGATGTGATGAGGATTACACAGAAATTGGAGGAGAGATCATCAACAACCCAACAGATGTAGAGTTGGTAGAACTGGAGGTTGATGCCTATTCACAAAAAATAAATTCCATACAAACCAATAACCTTAACAATTACTTCCTGGGTGTGAATACGCATCCGGTTTATGGAAGCAATACGGCGAGCATGGTCACTCAACTGGTGCTTAGTGAGCAGGATCCCGAATTTGGTGATAATGCCGTTTTGGATAGTGTGGTGATGACCATCCCTTATTTTTCTACGGAACAAGCCGCTGGGAACGACCAAAATGAAATAGAATACAAGCTGGATTCGATTTTTGGAGATGGATCTTTCAAATTATCAGTTTATGAAACTGGATTCTTTATCAATACGTTGGATCCAAATTCAGATTTTCAGAATTCCCAGAGATATTTTTCCGATCAGCAGTCGCAAATCGAGCAGAACATCATTGGGCAGCCTCTTTATGTAAATGATAATTTCCAGGCTTCTAGTGCTGGCTATGTGAATTATGAGCCGGGTGAAGGTGGCGAGGTTAACGATACGGTTGCTTACGAACCGGCTTTAAGAGTTAAACTTCCAACAGATTATTTCCAGGAAAAGATCATAGATCAGGAGGGAACCGATGTGCTTTTGAATAACGGAAATTTCACTAATTATTTGCGCAGCCTTTTTATCAAGGCTGAAGACAATGCTTCGGAAGGTCAGCAGATCCTGCTGGATTATGCCAACGAGAATTCCACGATCAGTCTTTATTATACTTATGAAGAGGAACGGGAAGATGATGATGGGAACACTGAAACCGTAAGCCTTAGAGGGAAATACGACCTGAATTTGTTCAGCGCGAACAGGTTTAATACATATACCGGAGAATTTCCTGCAGACTTACTGGCCAAAATCCAAAGCCAGGATCTTGAAACTGGAGCTGAAAATCTGTATTTGAAATCCCAGGAAGGCAGTATGGCGGTGATCGATATCTTTCCAGATGATGAGATTCTGGAAGATTTGAGAGACAATAACTGGCTGGTAAATGAGGCTAATCTTACCTTCTATGTAGACCGCGATGAGTTAAACGGAGCTGAGGAGCCCGACAGGTTGTATCTATATAATGTGGAAAATAATACCATTGTGGTTGATTATAATCTTGATCCAACTATAAATGAATCAGATCCTGCTCAATCCCGAACCATATTTTCAGTTCCCCTCGAAAGAGATGAAGACGAGAATGGTATTTATTATAAAATGAGGATCACCGCTCATGTGGCAAGCATTTTGAATGGGGATACCGAAAATGTAAAATTGGGTGTAGTGATCCCTGGAGACTTGAATAATCCTAATTTCTCGGTAGTACGAGGAATCGAAGGAGTAGAGCGAGTTCCTCGAACAACTCTTGCCATTCCTTATGGAACGGTTCTTCATGGAGATGAATCTGAAGATGAGGAAAAAAGACTTAAATTGAGGATCTATTACACAGACTATTAATTGATTAAGAACTATGTGTGGAATTGTTGGATATATAGGGCATAGAGAAGCCTATCCCATTGTATTAAAAGGTTTAAAAAGACTCGAATATCGGGGGTATGACAGTGCCGGGATTGCCATTTACGATGGTAAGGAGCTCAAAATGAGCAAAACCAAAGGTAAGGTTGCCGATCTTAAAGAGAAACTGGAAAGTGAAATTTCTACCAACGGTACAGTTGGTATCGGCCATACCCGTTGGGCTACTCATGGTGAGCCAAACGATGTGAACTCTCATCCGCATTATTCAAATTCTGGTGACCTTGTGATCATCCATAACGGGATTATTGAAAATTACGATGCGCTTAAGAAAGAATTAAAAAAAAGGGGATATACTTTTAAGAGTGATACCGATACCGAAGTGCTTGTGAATCTTATTGAAGATGTTATCAAGGAAGAAGGTGTAAAGCTTGGTAAAGCAGTACAGATCGCTCTTAACCAAACCGTAGGTGCATACGCTATCGCGGTTTTTGATAAGAAAAAGCCAGATGAGATCGTAGTGGCCAGATTAGGTAGTCCGCTTGCGATTGGCGTGGGAGATGATGAATTCTTCGTCGCTTCTGATGCATCTCCATTTATAGAATTTACAAACAGCGCGATCTACCTGGAAGACGGAGAGATGGCAGTTGTTAGAAGGCATAAAGAAGTGAAGGTTAGGAAGATCAAGGATGATTCCCTGGTGGATCCTTATGTGACTGAACTTCAGCTTAACCTTGAGCAGATCGAAAAAGGAGGCTATGATCATTTCATGCTGAAAGAGATCCATGAGCAGCCTAGCGCGATCAGCGATACTTATAGAGGTAGAATGCTGGCCGATAAAGGCATTATTCGAATGGCAGGTGTTGATGATAATATGGAGCGAATCGCGAATGCGAAACGAATCGTTATTGTTGCCTGCGGAACTTCATGGCATGCCGGACTGGTTGCCGAGTATATCTTTGAAGATATCGCCCGGATTCCTGTAGAAGTAGAATACGCTTCTGAATTCAGGTATAGAAACCCCATCATTACCGAAAATGATGTCGTGATCGCGATTTCTCAAAGTGGTGAAACGGCTGATACCATGGCTGCGATCAAGCTTGGCAAGGAAAAAGGCGCTTTTGCCTTTGGCGTTTGTAATGTGGTTGGTTCTTCCATTTCTCGTGAAACTCATGCTGGTGCGTATACTCATGCTGGTCCTGAGATCGGGGTGGCTTCAACCAAGGCTTTTACTACCCAGATCACGGTATTAACCCTGATGGCGCTTAAACTAGGAAAATTCAAGGGAACGATTTCTCACAGTGATTTCCAGTTCCACCTTCAGGAAATGGAAAGAATCCCTGAGAAGGTAAAACAGGCCCTGAAAACCGATAATTTGATCCAGGAGATCGCCTACAAATACAGGTACGCTCCAAACTGCCTGTATTTAGGTAGAGGTTATAATTTCCCGGTGGCTCTCGAAGGAGCGCTTAAACTAAAGGAGATCTCTTATATTCATGCTGAAGGATATCCTGCTGCTGAAATGAAGCACGGGCCTATCGCGTTGATCGATGAGCAGATGCCGGTGGTGGTGATCGCAACCAAAAAAGGGCATTACGAGAAAGTAGTGAGCAATATCCAGGAGATCAAATCCAGAAAAGGAAAGATCATCGCTGTAGTGACCGAAGGTGACCAGGAAGTTAGAGAACTGGCAGATTATGTGATCGAGGTTCCTGAAACCATCGAATCACTGACGCCGCTTCTTACTACCATTCCATTGCAGTTGCTTTCCTATCATATTGCAGTGATGCTTGGTAAGAATGTGGATCAGCCGCGTAACCTGGCAAAATCGGTTACTGTAGAATAAAAAATTCAAAATATTCAGAATAAAAAAAAGCCTTTTCGGATAAACCGGAAAGGCTTTTTTGTTTTTCATCTCAGGCAATATTGGGTGTTTTAAATCAGTATTTTAAAGCATTCACCAAACATTAAAAACTTCTGAAAAATTCAATATGTTTTTTGCAAGAAAAATTTATCTTTGCAGCCTGAAAATGACCTGTTTCTTAATTAGGATATTTCAAATCAGGAAAATAGGTCTTTGAATTTTACTATTAAAAATTAAAGAATTAGATAAATGTCTAAAGTCACAGGTAAAGTTGCCCAGATTATTGGTCCTGTAGTTGACGTTGTGTTCGACTCAGAAAACGCTGAACTTCCAAAGATCTATGATTCATTGGAAATTGCCAGAAAAGATGGTTCTACTTTAGTGCTTGAGGTTCAGTCTCACATTGGAGAAGATATCGTTAGAACGATCTCTATGGATTCTACCGACGGTCTTAGCCGTGGGGTTGAAGTTGTAGCTACCGGAAACCCAATACAGATGCCAGTTGGTAAAGATGTATACGGGAGATTGTTCAACGTTGTTGGAGATGCAATTGATGGATTAGGAAACCTTCCTAAAGAAGGAAAAGACGGACTTCCAATTCACCGTGAAGCACCAAAATTTGAGGATCTATCTGTGTCTACAGAAGTACTTTTCACCGGGATTAAAGTAATCGACCTTATCGAGCCTTATGCAAAAGGTGGTAAGATTGGTCTTTTTGGAGGTGCCGGAGTTGGAAAAACAGTACTAATCCAGGAATTGATTAACAACATTGCAAAAGGTCACGGTGGACTTTCAGTATTTGCTGGAGTTGGTGAGCGTACTCGTGAAGGGAATGACCTTCTTAGAGAAATGTTGGAATCTGGAATTATAAAATATGGTGATGATTTCATGCACTCTATGGAAAATGGAGGATGGGATCTTAAGAAAGTAGATAAGAACGTGATGAAGGAGTCTAAGGCTACCTTCGTATTCGGGCAGATGAACGAACCTCCAGGAGCACGTGCACGTGTGGCTCTTTCTGGTCTTACTATCGCGGAATTCTTCCGTGACGGAGCTGGAGAAGGTCAGGGGAAAGACGTTCTTTTCTTCGTAGATAATATCTTCCGTTTTACACAGGCAGGTTCTGAGGTGTCTGCACTTCTTGGACGTATGCCTTCTGCGGTAGGATACCAGCCAACGCTAGCAACCGAGATGGGTGCGATGCAGGAGCGTATTACTTCGACCAAGAACGGGTCGATTACTTCTGTACAGGCGGTATATGTACCTGCAGATGACTTGACAGACCCTGCACCAGCGACTACTTTCGCCCACCTTGATGCAACAACCGTACTTTCTCGTAAGATTGCCGAGCTAGGTATTTATCCTGCGGTGGATCCTCTTGATTCCACTTCAAGGATTCTTACTCCGGATATTCTTGGAAAGGAACATTACGATTGTGCTCAGCGAGTAAAAGAGCTACTACAGAGATATAAGGAACTTCAGGATATCATTGCGATCCTTGGTATGGAAGAACTTTCTGAAGAAGATAAACTGGCCGTGTCACGTGCAAGACGTGTACAGCGTTTCCTTTCTCAGCCATTCCACGTAGCCGAGCAGTTTACAGGTCTTAAAGGAGTGCTGGTTGATATTAAAGATACCATCAAAGGATTCAACATGATCATGGATGGAGAACTTGATAAATACCCAGAAGCCGCCTTCAACCTTAAAGGAACCATCGAAGAGGCGATCGAAGCTGGAGAAAAAATGCTTGCTGAGAACTAGTAGGCAGTCTTCAGTAACAGTAGGCAGTACCATGCTGGAAATTGTTTACTGATAATTGATAACTGATAATTGAACTTATGTATTTAGAGATAGTAACTCCCGAAGCAGTAGTATTCAGAGCCCAGGTAGACGCTGTAAAAGTGCCAGGCCATGATGGTGAATTCCAGATGCTGAACAATCACGCTCCTATTGTTTCTACCCTTACCGAAGGTGAAGTAAAGATCAATCTTGCTGCCGGAAGTTCGAACGAGGTAAAAAGAAAGGATCAGTCTGGTTTCAGAACTGAAGGATCTAATGTTGTTTACTACGCAATAAAAGGAGGAGTTCTTGAAATGAAAGATAATAAGGCGATCGTACTGGCCGATTAACTTTCAGAACTTTAAAATATAAAGGCCTTCATTTGAAGGCCTTTTTTTATTTTCAGGATTCATGGGTAATTCAGATCTCACAGGTTTTGGAAACCTGTGAGGTCTTTGCATTGAAAAAACCTGTGAGGTCTATTTTATTAAAAATGTTGTTTTTTATTTCGACTCCAACCAGTTTTTCCTGTTTTGGACCTGGTCTTTAGTAGGGTTTTCCATCAACTTGATGGTATATGTAGGATCTTTAGAAAGTTCAACCTGCGTTTGTTTTTCCTCTCCAAAGCGTTTAAAAGTGATCGCTAATTTGCTGCCTTTTTTGTCACTGATCAGCTTCCTGAATTCATCGTTTGTTTTAACTTCGGTACCGTCGAGGCTAATTATGATATCACCTTCGGTTAAACCTGCCTTATAAGCCGGGCTGGTTTTATAGGTATTCCTGGCGATCTCCAGGCCATCTTCGGTTTCCCTTAAAGAGGCTCCGAAATAGCTTTTTTCATCATTCTGGCTGATCTTAACCCCTACGGCTTCAAAAAGCTCCTTATATTCAGGCATCTGGCTGTTGTAGATGTGTTTCTGAAAGAATGCTGAAGCAAATTCCTCGCCGGCATATTCGGCCAGCGCTTCTTCAATATCTTCTACGGAATAGGAAACTTCAGATTGACCGTGCTTTTCCCACATGAGTTTCATAAAATTGTCAAGATTCAGATCTTTCTTTCTTAAAGCCAGGTCCATAGCAAGCCCGAGCACGCTTCCGTAGGAATAATAAGAAATAAAGGTGTTTTCACGGTTCACGGGATCAACCGAAGTCGCTGCGTCCACAAACGGAGCCTGGTAGCTCATTTCAATAGGATTGAAGTACTCCAGCGCCGGCGAATTCCAAACATAATTTAAGGTGCCATTCAGGCCGTTTATATATTCTTCTGTAGTGATTACCTGGGCTCTTCGAAGCATGAGACCGGTGTAGTAACTGGTAAAACCTTCAGCGAACCAGAGGGAGGCCGACATGTTTGCCTTGGTAAAGTCGAAAGGTTCCAGGTCTTCAGGGCGAATTCGTTCCACATTCCAGGCGTGAAAAAACTCGTGAGCTACGGTCCCGATGTTTCCTTTCATCCCACCTTCAGAAAGACTTTCCCGGTCTGTTAAAATGGTACTGTTTCGGTGTTCCATTCCGTCGCCGCTTACATTGGGCATATAACAGGCCAGGAAGGTGTACTTATCATAATCGAAATCTGGCAACTCTCCAAAAACTTCTTTTTCCTGGATCACCACTCGTTTCACCTGGTCGAAATATTCTGCGAATTCCTCTTCAGTTCCCTTATGATGAAGAGCGAACTGGATCTGTTGCCCGTCCAGTTCAAATTCTTTCAGATCAAAATCGCTGATCTCTGTCGGGCTATCCATAAAATAGTACAAATTAGGCGCGGAATAAGTCGTATTGCCTTCCAGTTTTAGTTGGGTAGCGACTTTCCAGTCCAAATCTTTACGTACCGCAAAATGGATCTTTATTGGCCTGTGCTGCAATTGTTCAGCATACATAAAAGTAGCTGGCATATTCAGGTGGGCGTGGGTTTCATCGATCTGTGAGTAAGTGCCGTCCCCGCGGTTGGCAAAGAGCGTATATTCGATATTTACCGTCCCGTCATGCTCGCTTACTTCCCAGGAGTATGGGTCTTTCCTGTTAACTTCAATTTCTTCTCCCTTGCTGTTGGTGGCTTTGAATCCGTAAACGTTCTTCACGAATTCATGCAGGGCGTACCTCCCGGGAGAGGTTCGGCTCATTCGAATTTCCAGGCTTTTCGATTTTACCTGGGGAAAATTAATAAGAACCCTGGCCTCGTGCTGCACTGCATTTTCGAAAGAAATAGAGTAGGAGTTGGTTTGGGCATTTCCGAAGAAACCCATCAGAAAAATGGCAATTATAAGTAAACGCATGATAGATTTTTGAAATTTGCTCTAAAGTAAAATTTTTATTGGAGTGAAAGAACTATTCGGTTTCAGGATTGTAAGCGAGTATATCACCTGGCTGGCCACAAATGGCCTCCCATGACGAAAATCGAATGGCTTTCGCCTTCCCGGTTTTCAGAATGGAGAGATTAGCCGTAGTGATCCCGATGACCTCTGCCAGCTCATCGCTTTTTATGTACCTTTTTTTCAGTATTATGTCGAGCTTGATCTGGATTGCCATTTTTAAATGCTTAGGTCTTTCTTCCGTTTTAATTCAGCACTGTTTTTAAATACTTTACTAAGATAAATGAAGAATAATCCTGTAGCGATAAGAAGCCAGGGATTACCAAGATTGTCGAAATAAATCCCCAGGCTTAAACGGCTTTCCTCAACTGCCCTGGTGAAGAAATCTATAAGCCATTCCAGGATGGTAACTGTGATAATTAAGGAACCTGCGAGTTTTAATCCCCCAATTTGTTTAGGGGTGTACAGTTTTTCTTTTTCAAATTCTTCAACCAGTTTTTTCAAAATGTATAAAGAGTAAGCAAAAAGCCCGGTTAAAATCACTTCAAAAGTCGAAATTATCATTGTAGCTGCGAATGATTCTTCCATTAGTTTTTGATCCAGAAAATTTATGGATCTTAATTTAATTCTTCCTCCAAACAAGATCCAGAGGTATAAGCCAACCGAGAGAATAAATTTCAGTAAAAGCAGGTAAAAGGAAATGGAAATGATCAACTTTAGATAGGGGTGAGGTTTCATATTTTATATACTTGATACCACGTAAAACTATAAAATTGTTGTTAAACGATAATTTTTCAAAGAAAAAGATTTTTACGCAATCGATTTTACTTATGTATACATTGAAAAATTGGTGGTGTGGATAAATATCTTCATTACAATTACTTAACAGGATCGAAGTTCATCTCTGCCTTCTTCTGCGCAGTATTCTTCAATAATAACTATTATATTTGCGAGGAACAGATTTATAATAAGTATGCTTACCGCAATTCTTACAGGTTTTTTATTCTCTATTTTTCTCGTTTTCGCGGGGAAATTATTTAAGGGTAAGCTGTCTTTACTGGCCTCATTTGTGCCTTTGTCTCTGTTTGTCTATTTCTCCCAATTCATTATCCCGGTATCGAATGGTGAGGTTATTTTGAAGTCTTACGAGTGGATCCCTTCTTTTGGGGTAGACCTTGGTTTTAAACTCGACGGCCTGGCCTTGCTCTTCACTTTATTGATCACGGGAATTGGATTCCTGGTCTTTTTTTATACCTCGTCCTATTTAAAGGGTCATCAGTATTTAGACCGATTTTACGGGTATCTGGCTTCCTTTATGGCGGCAATGCTTGGGCTGGTACTTTCAGATAATATGATCACACTTTTCGTGTTCTGGGAGTTGACCAGTATCTCTTCTTTTTTCCTGATCGGTTTTAATAATACGAATCCTGCGTCTAGGGCTTCCGCATTAACGGCACTTGGAATAACCGGGATAGGAGGGCTTTTTCTCCTAGCCGGCGCCTTATTGCTGAACAATATGACCGGCACCTATGCGATTTCCGAAATGCTGAATATGAGGGAATCGATCATCGGGAATGAATATTATTTTCTTGCCGTATTGCTCATTTTTGGTGCGGCATTTACAAAATCTGCGCAGTTCCCTTTCCATTTCTGGTTGCCAGGTGCGATGAAGGCTCCAACGCCTGTTTCAACCTACCTGCATTCTGCTACCATGGTCAAGGCCGGAGTGTATTTATTAATGCGTTTTACGCCGGTTTTAGGAGGAGAAGATCTGTGGAATATTAGTTTGATCGCTGTGGGTGGCGTTACCATGCTGTATTCTGCGGTGCATACTTTGTTTCGAACCGATCTTAAAGGCATACTCGCTTATTCCACGATTTCGGCACTGGGAATATTAGTGTTTTTAACAGGACTAGGGACCCAGGAAGCTTTTCTGGCAGCAGCCGTATTTATTATAGTTCATGCATTATATAAGGCGACCCTGTTCTTGGTTACCGGAATTATAGATCATCAAACCCATACCCGGGATGTTACTAAACTGGCGGGGCTGAATAAGATTATGTTACCTGTTGGGATCGCCGGGATCCTTGCGGCTATCTCGAGCGCAGGAATTCCTCCAACCATTGGGTTTCTTGGGAAGGAGTTGACCTACGAAGCGACCCTGCATTCCGAAACTCTGGTGATCATTCTTATTATTGCGATCGTACTTACTAAAATATTACTGTTATATGCTGGTTTTGTAGCCGGGATCAAACCTTTTACCGGGAAGTTGCCCGATGAATATGCGAATGTTAGAAAGCCTGGCTTTATTCTTTGGTTCCCACCAGTTTTACTGGCATTTCTAGGAGTTATCTTTGGAGTGGCCCCGTTTTTAATCGAATCTTCGATCATAAAACCTGTGGTAGCCGCGATGGGAGCAGACATCAGCGATATTCACCTGGCCCTCTGGCATGGGTTCAACCTGGTCTTTATTTTCAGCTTGATTACCATAGCCACTGGAATCGCCATTTATTTCTTTATTAAGCCTTCGGCGAAACTCGAGGCCAGGGCGGCTAGATTTGATTCGATTTCTCCTGAAACCATCCTTAGAAATTTCAATAAGTTATTTGTAGATATTTCTTATTTCTGGACCGGCTTTTTTCAGAATGGGTATCTACGAAATTATATCTCGATCATCATTCTTTTTCTGGTGGTGCTGGTAGGTTATATATTGATAGGTAACACCAATTTTGTAATTGATTACCATTCTTTTTCGAAGCTTACCATATACGAGATCATCATAACGCTTATCCTGATAGGTGGGATATTTTATACCGTTTTCACTCAATCAAGGCTTTCAGCAGTCGTGGGAATGGGAGTGGTAGGCCTGGCGATCTGTTTGATTTTTGTGATTTACAGTGCACCAGATCTGGCCATGACCCAATTCTCTATCGATACCCTCACGGTAATTTTATTCGTGCTGGTTCTTTATAAACTACCCAAGTACCTGAAACTGTCAGATTATAAAACCAGAATTCGCGATGGGATCCTATCGGCTATCTTTGGAACCTTGATTACCACTTTGGCTCTCGAGGTACTGTCTGAACCTGTGAATAAGGATATCAGTGAATTCTATGCTCAAAACGCTTATTTGGAGGCTCATGGAAAGAATGTGGTGAATGTGATCCTGGTAGACTTCAGGGGAGCTGATACGCTTATAGAGATTTCAGTGCTTTCTATTGCTGCAGTTGGGGTGTTTGGTTTGATGAAATTAAGGTTGAAAATGGCCGATAGAAAACGCTATCAGGATAAATAGAATCTGGAACTATGCGAACAACGATCATATTAAAAACGGCATCGAACTACCTGTTACCAGTATTGCTGGTATTTTCGGTGTTCATCCTTTTGCGCGGGCATTATCTGCCGGGTGGAGGTTTTGTTGGTGGATTGATTGCGGCAATCGCATTTATTCTGCATGCATTCGCAAACGGTTTGCCGAATACAAAAGAATTACTGGTGATTCATCCCGGATTCCTGATTCCGGTCGGCCTTTCCATCTCGTTTTTGAGTGGACTGGCACCGGTTCTTTTTACTGATATGCCTTTTATGACAGGTCTTTGGTCTCACGATCCTGTGGCCATCCTGGGGTATGTGGGTTCAGCCCTGTTTTTTGATATTGGGGTTTACCTGGTGGTAGTGGGAGTGACCCTGACAATAATTTTTACAATTTCAGAATCGGCCTGATATGGAAGTCCTTTTAGCATTAATGATAGGGATATTGTACGCGACGGGCATCTACATGATGCTAAGGCGGAGTCTGGTAAAACTGATCATTGGGATCATTTTGCTGGGCAACGGCGCGAACCTGCTAATCTTTTTCCTGGGTCGTATTACCAAGGGGGCACCGCCAATTATTCCTGGCGATGCCAAGGTATTTAGTGAGGCTTTTGCTGACCCGGTGCCGCAGGCATTGATACTTACGGCGATCGTGATCAGTTTCGGGCTTCAGTCTTTTGCCATCGTACTGGTGAAAAGGGCCCATACCGTGGTGAGAACAGACGACCTTGATGAAATGAACGCAACCGACGAAGATTCATGACACAACAAATAATTTTATATCCTCTTTACCTTCAGATAGCCATCAGTGTTATTCTGATGTTTGCCTGGTTTAAGATCAGTTTTCAGAAGGTTTTTAGTGTAATAGGGAGTTTTATTAGTGTGGGCCTTGCCGGCTGGCTGTTCTACGAAGTTTGGGTGAACGGAACCCTTACAGTGCAGGCCGGGAACTGGGAAGCACCATTCGGGATCACCTTTGTTGCCGATACCCTTGCGGTTACCCTGGTGTTGTTAACCGCGATCGCGGGGCTGGCAGTATCGATATTTTCGGCAGGTTCCGTATTACGAGACCGGCTTAGATTTGGCTATTTTCCCATATTCCACTTTTTATTGCTGGGCTTGAATGGCGCTTTCCTTACAGGAGATATTTTCAACCTGTACGTCTGGTTCGAAATCATTATTATTAGCTCCTTTGTGCTGATCACCATTGGCGGTGAAAAGGCGCAATTGGAGGGAGCAGTAAAATACTTTACGCTGAACATCCTGGCTTCCATGATCTTCCTAACGGCCATAGCAGTTCTGTATGGTCTTACCGGAAGTCTCAATATGGCCGACCTTGCCGGAAAAGTTGCAGCGATCGAAAACCGTGGACTTGTTGAAATTACCGGGATTTTGTTCCTGATAGGTTTCGGAATCAAGGCCGGTGTGTTTCCGCTCTATTTCTGGCTACCAGCATCCTATCATACTCCACCATTTGCTGTTTCGGCAATCTTCGGTGGACTTTTAACCAAAGTAGGGGTTTATGCTTTATTGAGGGTTTTTACACTGATCTTTTCAGGAGATGCTTTTCTGAATAAGATCCTTATCATCATTGCCATTCTAACGCTGATAAGTGGTGGAATTGGCGCCCTGGTTCAGAATAATATGCGGAAGGTGTTTTCGTACCTTATCATTTGCCATATTGGTTATATGATCGCCGGTTTGGGGATGTTAACCGAAATCGCGATTGCCGGAGCTATTTTTTACCTGATCCATGATATCGTGGTTAAAACCAATCTTTTCATGCTAAGTGGAGTGGTTTACCGAATAAAGGGAACCAATAGTATGCGTCAGCTGGGAGATATTTACGCCAAATGGCCAAAGATCAGTTTGTTATTGTTCATTCCTTTATTTTCTCTGGTAGGAATTCCACCATTATCAGGATTCTGGCCAAAGATTAATCTCATAAAAGCAGGATTTGCCCAGGGATCGTATATTACCGTGGCTGCTATAATTTTCGCGAGTTTCATCACCCTGGTGATTATCGCGAAGCTTTGGGCCGAGGTTTTCTGGAAAAAGGGAGAAGAACTTCCATTTCGAAAACATTTTGGTTATTTTGATAAAATGACCACCTTCAAAAGATGGCAATTTGTTTTTCCTGTTGCCCTTTTGAGTATCGTATCTTTGTATATCGGGTTTGGTGCAGAGCATATTCAGGAGTTATCTGCCAGGATCGCTGCAGAACTAATGAATACCGAGGGTTATATAAACACAGTTTTAAATACCGCGAAGTAGGATGATGAAGAATAAATTTTTATCGAACATATTGCTCACCTTTGTCTGGGTGGCCCTTACAGGAGATTTCTCTTTTGAGAATTACCTGTTTGGTTTCTTCCTTAATTTTCATATCCTGTGGTTGATCACGGCCGGAAGAGGGAAAACAAGGTATTTTCTCATTGTTCCTAAAACCATTTTATTGCTCCTGTTCTTTTTTTATGAACTGGTGAAGGCAAATTTACAGGTGGCCTACGAGGTAATCACACCAAGATTGAATATGAGACCTGGGATCATCATGGTGCCCCTGGAAGTGACATCAGATCTTTCGATTACCGTTCTTGCAAACATGATCTCGCTTACTCCGGGAACTTTAAGCATAGATGTTTCCAACGATAAAAAAGTGCTTTTTGTTCACGCGATGTATATAGACGACAAGGAGAAGTTTATCAGAAGTATCAAAGACGGATTTGAACGCAGAATACTGGAAGTATTTAAATCATGACATTAGAAGACTATTTATATTACATAATTCTGCCTGTACTGGTGATCTCCGCTGCACTGATCTTCTGGAGGTTTATCAAGGGACCTAGCATTGCCGATAAGATTATATCGCTCGATTTAATGATTACAACCGGAATAGGGATCATTGCGATTTACAGTATTATCTATGATCATTCTACTTTAATGGATGTTGCACTTATCCTGGCACTTATCGCTTTCCTTAGTACGGTAGCACTTTCGTATTACCTGGAAAAAAGAAGAAGAAAATGATCATCGATATAATCATAGGCGTACTTGCTACCTTTGGAGCTCTGTTTGTGCTTCTTGCTGCTGTTGGAATGATTCGAATGCCAGATACCTATTTGCGAATTTCGGTTACTACCAAGGCGGCGACTCTTGGAGTTGGCCTCCTTCTTATGGCCAGTATGGTATATTTTAGTGACTCAGATGTCACTTCTCAGGCCTTTGTGATCATTCTTTTCATCTTTCTAACCGCGCCGGTTAGTGCACATCTTATTGGAAGGGCTTCTTATTTCATAGGGGTTAAACTTTGGGATAAATCGGTTATGGATGATCTGCGGGGGAAATATCAGAAGAACACTCATGAATTAAAGAGTGTGGTTGATGACACCCCCGAAGATAATGTGGATCATACTAAAATGAATGGTAATAAATAGATCTAATCTCCATTCTCCTCCTTTTTCTTTTTCTTCTTTTCTTTACGTTTGGCCCGTTCCAGCAGTTTTTTCTCAAGTTTACTGAAAAAGAAATTTACAAAAAGAATAATAGCAGTCACGATCCCTACTTCCTTGTAGTATCCGAATCCTGCGAGACATCCCAGGCCTGCGCTACACCAAATGGTAGCTGCTGTAGTAAGCCCCTCAACATCTTTACCTTTTTTCATGATGGTTCCACCACCAATAAATCCAATCCCTATGATCACCTGGCTGAGAACCCTGGTAATATCGGTGTACTTCTCACCCTGGAATTCCAGGGACAACATGATAAATATAACCGAACCAAGGGCTACTAATGCGTGGGTTTTAAGACCGGCGTGCTTTCCGCGGAGTTCACGCTCCAGGCCAATAAGTAAGCCGGCAATAACGGCAATACTTGTTTTAATGGCGAATCCGAATATCTCCATATAATTGATTTAAGGTTTGTTATTTTTGTGCTATGCGAAAACTTCCTTCCAAGTTAGAGAAAAGACTTCAGAAACGAAAGGATGAAAATTCATTTCGGGAGTTAAAGAGTATCCATGCCGGAATTGATTTTTATTCCAATGACTACCTGGGTTTCTCGAAATCAAAAGAAATTTTCGATGCTGCCTCCAGAATTCTTACCGGATATGATATTTCGAACGGCGCCACCGGCTCCAGGCTATTGTCTGGCAATCACAGGCTGTTCAAAGATCTTGAAAACCAATTGGCCAGTTTCCATAATTCCCAGTCGGCACTGGTATTTAATTCTGGGTATGACGCCAATATTGGCTTTTTTTCCTCCGTGCCTCAGAAGAACGATATCATTTTCTATGATGAATTATCACATGCGTCAATCAGGGATGGGCTGCAAATGAGCCTTGCGCGAAAGATCAAATTTCGGCATAATGATTTGCAGGACCTGGAAAAGAAATTAAAGCGGGTAGAAACGAACAACAACACCGAGATCTATATCGCGACCGAATCGGTCTTTTCTATGGACGGCGACTCTCCAGATCTAAAAGCGCTGGTTAATTTAGCTGAAAGCTTTAAAGCAAGGCTCATAGTTGATGAAGCACACGGAACAGGCTTATTCGGGCCTCAAGGGGAAGGACTTGTTCAGGAATTAAAGCTGGAGAAAGATATCTTTGCCCGGATTCACACCTTCGGAAAGGCAATTGGCGCCCATGGAGCGACGATACTGGGAGACAGGCAATTGAAGGATTATCTGGTGAATTTTTCCAGAAGCTTTATATATACTACCGCTTTGCCGCCTCATACGGTGGCTACGATCATTTCGGCCTACCGGCAACTGGAAAAAGAATACAGTTCTCTTTCAAAGCTGAAGTCGAATATTTCCTTTTTCAGATCGGAACTTGAGAGATCAGGCCTTGCTTCGCTTTTTGTGGATAGTATTTCGGCTATTCAGGTTTGCATGGTTAGCGGAAATTCAGAAGCCAAGGCGCTGGCTACTGAATTTCAGCAAAGAGGTTTTGAGGTAAAAGCCATACTTTCGCCAACGGTCCCCGAGGGGCAGGAGCGGCTGAGATTCTGTTTGCATTCCTATAACTCGAAGGAAGAAATTTCAGAAGTGATACAGATTTTAACCAATTTAAAACTGAACGAATAAATGGGCAGAACGTATTTTATTACCGGGATAGGAACCGAAGTAGGCAAGACCATCGTTTCGGCTATTGTTACTGAAGCGCTGGAAGCCGATTACTGGAAACCGGTGCAGGCGGGAGATCTCGACCATTCCGATTCTCATAAGGTGAGGAAACTCGTTTCTAATTCCCAAAGCGTTTTTCATGAAAATGCCTACGCGCTGAATACGCCTATGAGTCCGCATGCGGCTGCCGAAATAGATGGGATAAAGATCGGAATATCCGAGATCAAACGTCCCGAAACCAGCAGAGATCTGGTTATAGAAGGAGCCGGGGGCTTGCTGGTGCCATTAAATGACAAGGAAACTATTGCCGATCTTATCCATAAAAAGGATGTGGTGATCCTGGTTTCGCGGCATTACCTGGGCAGCATCAATCATACCCTTTTGAGTATTGAAGCCTTGAGGAATAGAGGATTTGAAAAAATTGCTCTGATTTTTAATGGGCAGGAACATCCAACTACCGAAAAGGCCATTCGTGATCATTCCAATATTCCTGTTATCGGAAGGTTGGAGGAGGAGCCTTATTTTGATGAGATGGTTGTAAAAGAATATGCAGAAAAATTCAGAACAAGATTATGCGAGATTTAAAGACCGCCAGCCTTGGCGAAAGAGATAAAAGGCATTTGTGGCATCCGTTAACCCAGCATAAAACCAGCGGAGATATGTTGCCCATCACCCGGGCAAAAGGTTGTATCCTTACCGATGATGAGGGAAAAGATTATATCGATGCGATCTCTTCCTGGTATACCGCAGTATATGGCCATTGTAATCTTTATATCACCAGTAAGGTCGCAGAACAAATGACTCGCCTTGACCAGGTAGTTTTCAGCGGATTTACTCATGAACCGGCCATCCAGCTTTCGGAGGCCCTGATGAAGATATTACCCGAAAATCAGCAAAAACTGTTCTTCAATGATAATGGTTCCACGGCTACCGAGATCGGGATCAAAATGGCGTTGCAGTATCACCATAACCTCGGGAATGACCGTAAAGTGATGCTGGCATTTGAAGAAGGCTTTCATGGCGATACCTTCGGAGCCATGTCGGTTTCTGGACTTTCAGTTTATAATGGTGCTTTTGAAGATCATTTTATCAGGGTAGAGCGAATTCCGGTTCCGAATGGAAAGAATAATGAGGAGGTTCTTGAAATTCTGAAGAGACTTATTTCAACCCATAATATTGCCGGCTTTATCTACGAACCTTTGATTCAGGGTGCCGCTGCGATGAAATTTCATGATGCTGATGGGTTGAATGAAATTCTTAAATTATGCAGGAAACACGACATTATCCTGGTCGCTGATGAGGTAATGACCGGCTTCGGAAAGACCGGGAAATTTTTCGCTTCAGACCATATCGAGGAAAAGCCAGATGTCATCTGCATGTCCAAGGCGCTTACTGCCGGACTCCTGCCAATGGGACTAACCTCCTGCAGCCAGATGATCTATGATGCTTTTTATTCTGATGACCTTGCAAAGGGCCTTTTCCATGGGCATACCTATACCGCTAATCCCCTGGCCTGTACAGCTGCACTTGCTGCACTGGAATTGCTGAATTCTGAAGAGATCCAGCAGAAGATCGCTCATATTTCTGAAAGGAATAAGCAGTTTTGCAGGGAGCTAAAAGCGAATCCGAAGCTTAGCAAGGTTCGATCGCTGGGTGTGATCATGGCTTTTGAACTGAATGTAAAAACCGATCGCTACGGAAGTCTTCGCAACGAACTCTTTAACTTTTTCATGGAACAGGGAGTTTTTCTGCGTCCGCTCGGAAATACCATTTATATCCTGCCGCCTTATGTGATCTCAGATGAAGAGCTGGATAAGATTTACAGGGCTATAGATAGCTGTATTTCAAAATTTTAAGTTTTTAAATAAGTCCTGATTATTTATGTTATCGAATCTGATTTTTACCTAATTTAGATCAGTTAACTCGATGATTATGATACACCCCGATACGCGGCTGGAATGGATAAATGAGAAAAAAGGATTTGGGGTTGTAGCCACCAAACTGATCCCAAAAGGAAGTATTACCTGGGTCCAGGATGAGATGGATGGCATTTTTCTTCAGGAGGAGATAGAGAATTTCAAAGAGCTGAGCAGGCAACATCTTGAAAAATATAGTTTCCGAAATCAAAAAGGAGAATATATCCTCTGCTGGGATATCGCCAAATATGTAAACCACAGTTTTTATCCCAGCTGTCTTTCCACAGCTTATAATTTTGAGCTTGCAGTACGCGATATTCAACCGGGCGAAGAACTTACCGATGATTATGGATATTTGAACATTTCTGAACCTTTTATTCCCGAAGATGAAGGCGCCGAGAGAAAAGTAGTGGAGCCAGATGATACGCTTAAATGCTATAAAGATTGGGATAAAAGCCTCGAGCAGCTTTTTTCTCTAATTCCTGAAATTGAGCAACCTTTGATGGAGCTTTTAAGTAAAAACCTTCAGCAGGAGGTAAAGAGAATTGCATCGGGGAAACAGAAAATGCTGTCTACCAGGCATCTTTATTTCGAGCCTGAAAATGCAGAATTTAAGCGCTGAAATTTACTCAGAAGTCTTTTCCATCTTATTTTTGCTGAAAAATTAAGGCTTGAAGAATCCAATATCTATCCAGGCAATTTCTACCATTTCCCCGTTGGGAAGTACAGAAGAAGAGATCTGGAGAAATTATAGTTCAGAAAAACACTTCTTTAAGGAAATTGAAATCGGCGGAAGGAAGAGTCTCGTAGGTGAACTTTCGAAGGAACTAAAACAGGCGGTTAATTTGCTCAGGGATGAAAATTCTAAATATCGACATCTTGATGATTCGGTGCTTTTCGCAATCCTTGCTGGCCGAAACCTGGAATTGGAGAATGACCTTGACCTGGAAGCGGCTGGAATTAACATTGGAAGTAGCCGGGGGGCCACCGGGTTGTTCGAAAAATATCATACAGAATATATAAGAACCGGCAAAACCTCTACCTATTCTTCGCCAACTACTACATTAGGAAATATTTCGTCATGGGTAGCCCAGGACCTTCAGTTAAACGGACCTCAATTTTCACATTCGGTGACCTGCTCTACGGGTATGCATGCTATATTGAATGCCGTGGCCTGGCTGCAAAGCGGGATGGCCAGTTCTTTTGTAGCAGGAGGGAGTGAAGCTCCGCTTACAGGTTTTACCCTTTCACAAATGAAGGCCATGAAGATCTACGCCAGTGAAAATCTGGATTTTCCCTGTCGCTCGCTGGATATGAAAAAGGAAAGGAATACCATGATATTAGGAGAGGGTGCAGGCCTGGTAATACTTAAAGAAGGCATCCAGGTTGATGCACCCTTCCTGATTGAAGGTATTGGCTATGCGAATGAAAAACTGAAACACGGCGCTTCCCTTTCGAAAAAGGGGAAATGCCTTCAGAAATCCATGAAAATGGCGATGAATTCGGCAGGGTTAGACCGTGTGGACGCCGTTGTAATGCATGCGCCCGGAACGATTGGAGGAGACAATTCAGAAGTGAATGCGATCAGAAAATTATTAGGCGATGATCTTCCGGCCATGACAAGTAATAAATGGAAGACCGGACATAGTTTTGCCGCATCGGGGATCTGGAGTCTGCAAATGGCAAGCATGATGCTGGAACATCAGGAATTTCTGCCCGTTCCATTTTCAGAATATCAGCAAATACCTGAAAAACTGGATCGAATCATGGTAAATTCGGTAGGCTTCGGAGGAAATGCGGTTTCCTTAATTGTAAGCAAAAACTAATTGTTAATTTTCAAGTTTATAAATATCGGAATGCCGGGCCTTAGAAAGCCCAGTTTTCTTTATTTTTGAATACAAATCAATTTTATGGCACTTAGACACGACTGGACCAAAGAAGAGATCCTGGAGATTTATAATAAACCATTCATGGAATTGCTTTACGAAGCAGCAACTATTCATCGTCAACATCACGACCCTAATACCGTTCAGGTTTCTACCCTGTTGTCGATCAAGACGGGAGGTTGTCCGGAAGATTGCGGGTATTGCCCACAGGCAGCGCGGTACCATACAGATCTTGAAGGCAATGACCTTATGAGCGTAAACCAGGTGAAGGCGCAGGCTTTGCGTGCCAAGGCTTCCGGAAGTTCACGTGTTTGTATGGGTGCTGCATGGAGAAATGTGAAGGATGGTGAAGAATTTGATAATGTGCTGGAGATGGTACGAACCATCAATAAACTGGATATGGAAGTTTGCTGTACCCTGGGTATGATCACTGAAAACCAGGCACAGCGTTTAGCTGAAGCTGGTTTGTATGCCTATAATCATAACCTGGATTCTTCAGAAGAATATTATAAAGAGGTGATCTCTACCCGCGGGTACCAGGACAGGCTCGATACGATCGGGAACGTGAGAAAGACGAATGTGACCGTATGCAGCGGAGGAATCATAGGAATGGGAGAAAGCGAAGCAGACCGGGCTGGAATGCTGGTTGCTCTTTCTACTCTGAATCCGCAGCCGGAATCTGTACCGATCAACGCCTTAGTTCCAGTTGAAGGAACCCCGCTTGAAGAACAGGAACCTGTGCCTATCTGGGATATGATTCGTATGGTAGCCACTACCCGAATTGTAATGCCTGAAACCCAGGTGAGACTTTCCGCTGGTCGTACACAAATGAGCAGGGAAGGACAGGCTATGTGTTTCTTTGCCGGTGCAAATTCGATCTTCGCTGGTGATAAACTGCTTACCACGCCTAATCCCGATGTGAACGAGGATATGGAAATGTTCAAGATGCTTGGACTTAATCCGCAGAAGCCTTTTGTAAAGAAAGCCCAGCCCGAAAGCGTAGATGCTGAACATTCAGCTTTTCAAAGCAAGGGCGAAAAACCAAAATGGAGCAGGCCGGGCCATAAGATCGAAAGAAACCTGGAAGCTCAGCAAAAAAGCAAAACCAAAGCCTGATTATCTGCCGCCTGCTCAAACCAGATTCCTGAGGCCAAGGCTTAGAAAGGGAGGCTGATGATTTTTTTAGGTGGCATTTTATTAAATCCTCGATTGGCATTAACCTTTTGGTCTCTTTCAGGACCTGTTACCTCGTGCGTAAAAGTTTAGCCTGGATGGAATTGGAATACCAGTCTGCTTGAACGTGAACTCAAAGGAATGAAGGATTTAGAAATTAATTAGTATGAGACTTGAGCCAATACAGAGAGTTAGAACCATCTCAAAAGCAGCATTTAAATCAGATTTTGTGCAGCCTCAGCGGCCCGTGGTCATCGAGCGGCTTATAGAGAACTGGCCGGCTTATAAAAAATGGGATCTGGATTATGTTTCTCGTATCGCTGGAGACAGAACAGTTCCTTTATATGACGATAGGCCAATCTCTTCGGAATATAAATTCAACCAGGCTCATGCCGAGATGAAAATGGCCGAATACATAGAACTTCTGAAGAAAGGCCCTACCAACTATCGAATCTTTCTTTATAACCTGATGAAAGAAGTGCCGGCATTTCAGGAAGATTTTGATTTTCCAGACATAGGATTAAGGTTTTTAAAGCAACTACCCATGCTTTTCTTTGGCGGTGAAGGCTCCAAGGTTTTTATGCATTATGATATCGATTATGCCAATATCCTGCATTTTCATTTTCATGGGAAAAAGCAATGCATACTTTTTCCGCCAGATCAGAGTGAAAATCTCTACAAAGTACCGCACGCTTTGATTGCCAGGGAAGATATCGATTTCAATAATCCAGATTATGAGAAATTTCCGGTATTAAAGAAAGCGAGAGGTTACATCACCGAATTGAATCATGGGGAGTGCCTCTATATGCCCGAGGGATACTGGCACCAGATGACTTATCTTACTCCGGGATTTTCGATGAGTTTGCGTGCGACTCCACGTACGTTGACTAACTTTTCAAAGGCTGTCTATAACCTCATTTTTATGAGACATTTTGATAATTATATGAGGAAATTAAGAGGGCAGAAGTGGATCGATTACAAGAATGAGCAGGCGGTTAAACGAACGCATAAAAAGCACGAGATCAGTCTGTGATGAGGTCGTTTACGCAGTCAAAGACCAGCTGGTTTTCATAGCCCTTCCTTAAAAGGTGATCGGCCAGTTTCTTTTTTCGCTTGAAGATGTTAGGCTCCTGAATCTTTTCCAGTTTTTTTTCGGCCAGTTCGTATAAGGTGGAAATGTATATTTTCTGATCGATCTCGGAAAGGCCCAGCCTGATGATCGGTGCAGAAATTTCCTTTCTTTTCAATTCCTGGGTGATCCTGATTCTGCCCCATTTCTTGATTCGGAATTTGCCTCTTACAAAACTCCTTGCGAATCGCTCTTCGTTCAGGAATTTATCCTCCATCAGTCTGATGATAATCTGTTCCCGGGCGGCCGGGATCATATTCATCTGGATGAGTTTATCTTCCACTTCCTTTTGCGAACGCTCCCTGTACGCGCAAAAATGCATCAGCTTTTGCATGGCCTCATCTACCGTATATGATCTTTTTTCAGATGGTCTCATGTAGCATTAAAATTCAGCTTTAAAGCCTGAAGTTTGGAAAAGTATTATTTTTAGCGGAAATCCCTTGTCGAAAAACTTAAGAATATGAAAAAAATTTTACTCATTTTTCTATTGTTCACTGGTTTCCTGGTGAATGCCCAATCTGAAAATAAGGAGGCTATACAGCTTATTGAAGCCTGGCTTAGCGCCCAGCAGGATTATGAAAACCTGCCCGCAATAACCGCTGCTATCGTAAAAGATCAGCAGATTATCTGGAAAGGAGCCTATGGAATGGCAAATATGGAAGATAATGTAGAAGCTAAGCCAGAAACTATCTGCAGTATTTGTTCTATTTCAAAACTCTTTACTTCTGTGGCTGTAATGAAACTTGTTGAAGAGGGTAAATTAAGACTGGATGATAAAATTGAAGATATCCTTCCCAATTATGATCTGAAGCAAAAATTCGACGACAGCTGGCCAATTACCATCAGGTCGCTGTTAACCCATTCCTCTGGATTGCCGAGAGAAGCCAATTTTCCCTACTGGACCGGCCCGGATTTTCCATTTCCAGAGCAGGAAGCCATAGATGAGAATCTCAAAAACCAGGAAACGCTGTATCCCTCTTCAACTTATTTCCAGTACAGTAATCTGGGGTTAACCCTTTTAGGTGAAGTGGTGGAAGAAGTTTCCGGTATGTCGTATGACGAATACGTTTTGCAACATATCATTGAACCTCTTAATTTAACCAATACCAGAACCGAGCTTCCGGAAGATCTATACGGTCAACAACTGGCAATAGGTTATTCTCCGGAATCAAGAAACGGGGAACGGGAAAGGGTGAATTTTTTCCAGGCGAATGGTATAAAAGCTGCGGCCGGTTATTCCTCCACCGTTGAAGATCTTGCAAAATTCGCCATGTGGCAATTCCGGCTGCTGGACACCACCAAAACCGAAATTTTAAATTCCTCGACGCTTAAGTACATGCAGAATGTTCACTGGACCGATCCAGATTTTGACCAGACCTGGGGATTGGGATTTTCGGTGTCGAAAGGTCCTGATGGTAGTAAATGGGTTGGACATGGTGGAAGCTGCCCAGGTTACAGAACTTCCATTCAGCTTAATCCAAAAACAAAAACCGCCTATGTGGTCATGATCAATGCTGGAGGTGAAAACCCGGGGAAATACATCGGCGGGATGCATGCGCTATTATCGAAAAAAGTGAAGGACTCCACGGCTTCAGCAAATGTGAATCTGGAGGATTATACTGGTTATTACGATCTAAGGCCCTGGAGCCACGAAATGTATATTGGGAAATGGGGAGATAAACTGGTAAGTATAAATTTGCCTTCTAGCAATCCTGCTGAGAGCATGAGTTTTTTTGAGCACGTCGAAGGTGATACCTTCAGGAGGTTGAGAGATGATGAGGAACCTGGAGAACTCGTTCAATTCGAGAGAAATGAAAACGGAAACGTATTCAGGCTGAAAAGGCATAACAACTATATACGAAAGATCCAGCCGTGATGCGATGGTTGGAAATTAAAAAAACGCCTTTCATTTTTCAGAAAGGCGTTTTCTTTTCAAAGTTTTAGTTGTTGGTTTTAGGCTTTGGCCTTCTTATTAAGCCTGCCTTCAGCTAATTTGTCGAGCTTGTTGTCTGCATCGTACTCTTCGTCGAGGGTTTTCTGAAGCTTTTTAGCTATTTCCTTATGTCCTAATTCCTTGGCATAGCGCACAACGGTTCCGTAGCCAGCGATCTCATAATGTTCAACACGTTGGGCGTCGGCGATAAGTCCCGCATCTCTCACCTCTTCTGAAGCATCCTCTTTAAGAAAATCTTCTGCTTCCTCGATCAATCCTTTCATGCCTTTACAGGTTTCGCCGGTTGGTTCAATTCCCAGTTCTTCACAAACCTCACTAAGCCGTTCTTTCTGTTTCTTGGTTTCCTCCAGATGGCTCTCGAAAGCATCCTTTAATTTCTTGTCATGTGCATTTTTCGCCATTTTTGGCAGGGCTTTGATAAGCTGACTTTCAGCACTGTAAAGGTCTTTAAGCTGATGTTCAAAAAGCTCTTTTAGATCTTTCATGATTTTATATTTATTGGTTAATAAGAGGGGAAATTAATCCTTGGAACCTTTAGTTGAAGTTAAATGAGTTCTAAAGCTTTGTTGAAGATTTATTAAAGTGGAGATAGTGTTAATTTTTTGGTGCAATAGCATTCATCTTCCTGAAAATAAGGCATAAAAAAACGCCTGACAATTGCTTGAAAGGCGTTTCTTTTATTTGATCACTTTCCCGTCTTTATCGTGAAAGTGGTACTCTAAATACGTGTAAGCATCTCTAGGTAAAATTTTCACCCAACGTTTATGGTCTACAAACCATTTTGATCGGGGCGATGGAAAGCCTTTAGTTAAAAAGGCGGCAATAAATGGATGAGCGCTTAGCGTGATCTTTTTGTGTTCCTTTTTGATCAGTTTTTCAAGGTCAGCTTTGATCTTGTTCACCACACTAATGGGTGCTTCAATTTCACCATTCCCGTTTGGGTTTTCCTCACGGGTTTTGATGTTCATTTCTGGCCTTACGCGCTGTCTCGTAATCTGTACCAATCCAAATTTACTCGGTGGCAAAATCTTGTGTTTTGCCCGGTCATCACTCATTTCCTTTCGAAGGTGATCATAGAGCTTTTTACGGTTTTCAGCTCTATTCATATCTATAAAGTCTATCACGATAATACCGCCCATGTCACGCAGTCGTAACTGTCGGGCAATTTCGGATGCACTTATTAAATTCACCTCCAGAGCGGTATCTTCCTGGTTTTTGGATTTATTCGAGCGGTTTCCACTATTCACGTCTATCACGTGCATGGCTTCGGTGTGCTCTATTACCAGGTAGGCGCCTTTACTCATGGATACGGTGCGCCCAAAGGAAGTTTTGATCTGTCTTTCGATACCGAATTTCTCGAAAATGGGTTGGTTGGCTTGATGCAGTTTTACGATTGATTCTTTTTCCGGAGCGATCTCGCTCACATAATCTTTGATTTGAGTATAAAGCGTTTCATCGTCTACGACTATAGAAGTAAAAGAGTCATTAAAAATGTCTCTCAACAGGGACGATGCCCTGTTTAATTCTCCCAGTACTTTTGACGGATGATGAGGCTTATACAGTTTTTTACACATGGCTGTCCAGCGACCTACTAAATTTTGGAGGTCTCTGTCCAGTTCTGCTACTTTTTTGCCTTCGGCTACGGTTCTTACAATAATCCCAAATCCTTTGGGTCTAATGCTTTTTACCAGTCTCTTTAAACGTTCTTTTTCTTCCTTGCTTTCGATCTTCTGAGAGACTGAAATTCTATTGGAAAAAGGTACCAGAACGATGTACCTGCCCGGTAAGGAAAGCTCGGAGCTAATCCTTGGGCCTTTGGTTGAGATGGGTTCTTTTACGATTTGAACCAGTAGCGACTGATTTGATTTTAAGACATCGGCAATAGCGCCGTTTTTGTCTATATCCTTTTCAAAAGGAAAATTCTTTAAAGAATAATCTTTGAGTTTACCTGTGCTTACACGTTTTATGAACTTTAATAAAGAAGAAACCTGAGGGCCCAGGTCATGGTAATGCAGGAATCCGTCTTTTTCGTATCCTACGTTGACGAACGCGGCATTTAAGCCTGGAACAGCTTTTCTAATCTTGGCGATATAGATATCACCAACATTAAACTGGTTGCTGTCTTCTTCTTTATTGAGTTCAATAAGTTTTCCATCTTTTAATAAGGCAAAATCTACAGCAGAAGGTTCGGACCTGATAATTAATTCTTTGTCCACACTTCCAGATTTTATATCCATATCTGTAATAAACAGACACAGATGGATTAAACATTATTTTTTCACAGGTTTTTTAATCCTGAAGAAACCTCAACGACATAGGAATTCTGCCGGGGGTTTCAATTTCAAAGAACGATTGAAATAAAAAAAGTAGTTGTCACACTACTTTTTCTTGTGGCGATTTGCTCTTCTACGCTTTTTACGCTTGTGCGTAGCCACCTTATGTCTTTTTCTTTTTTTACCACTTGGCATAGTGTACGGTCATTTAAATTAGTAATTATTTTATAAAAACCCCCTGAGTAGGGGGATTCAATTATTTTACCTCAACATTGGTCTTAACTCCTTCAACAAAAATCTTCGCAGGCTTGAATGCTGGAATGTTGTGAGCTGGGATCTTGATAGTAGTATTCTTCGAAATGTTTCTTCCTGTCTTTTCAGCTCTGGTTTTTACCACAAAGCTTCCAAATCCACGTAGGTATACATTGTCTCCACTCTCTAAAGAATTTTTAACTTCGTCCATGAAAGATTCGATGGTAGCCTGTACGTCTCCTTTTTCCATTCCTAATTTTTCTGAAATGTTCGCTACGATATCCGCTTTAGTCATTTTCGTATGGTTTAAATTAAAATAAATTGGGGTTTCCGATTTTCAAGGGGGCAAATATAAGAATTAAATCTGCAATATTTCAAACCTAATTCACTAATAATAACGCAATAAACTTCTAATATTGCACAGAATCACTTTTAAGATGAGATTTTCCAATAGACTGAAACATTGGTATTTGCAAAATAAACGTGACCTGCCCTGGAGAAAAGAGCATGAACCGTACCAAATATGGCTTAGTGAAATAATTCTTCAGCAAACGCGTGTGGAGCAGGGATTGCCTTATTACGAGAAATTTATAGAGGCCTATCCGCGGGTTTTTGATCTTGCTGCCGCGCCCCAGGATGAGGTATTGAAACTGTGGCAGGGCCTGGGCTATTATTCCCGTGCAAGAAATCTACATGAAACCGCGAAATATGTAGTAAATGAACTCAATGGAGAATTTCCGGGTTCCTATAAGGAGCTAGTAAAATTAAAGGGCGTGGGTGATTATACCGCTAGCGCGATAGCTTCCATATGTTATGATGAAGGTGTTGCCGTTGTGGATGGAAATGTATACCGCGTTCTTTCCAGGGTCTTTGGGATAGATACACCTATCAATAGCACGGCAGGAAAGAAGGAATTCAAGGCGCTTGCCGAAGAATTGCTGGATAAAAAAGATCCCGCAACTTTTAACCAGGCGATCATGGAATTTGGAGCGCTTCATTGTAAACCTCAGAATCCGGCCTGTGAGGTATGTCCTTTTAATGATCAGTGTCTCGCTTTAAAGGAACACCGAATTAAGGAATTACCAGTTAAGTTGAAAAAGGCCAAGGTGAAAAAGCGTTATTTTAATTACCTTGTTTTTGATCTGGAAGAGGAAAGAACCGTGCTGGAGCAGCGAAAGGGGAAGGGAATCTGGAACGGACTGTATCAATTCCCATTGGTAGAGACCGCCTCATTGGTAGGTCAGGAACAATTGGTGCAAACCGAAGCTTTCGAAGCTCATATAAATGGCGGTGAGTATTCGGTAGAGTTATACAATTCCGAACCGGTAGTGCATAAACTCTCTCATCAACATTTAATCACCCGCTTCTGGCTGATTAAATCCAATACCGATCATTCCAAAAGCATTGAACTGGAGAGCGTTCATGAATATCCAGTCCCGGTATTGATCGAAAATTTTTTAAAAGACTACCTTCCGCCGGCATATAAATGAATCTTGTTTATATCTTTGCCTGTTTTTTAATCTTTAGGGAGATTTTTTTATTATTTTAGTTTATAGTAGAAAATCCAAGCAATAAAATCAAATAAAATGACAGGTACACTAAACAAGGTAATGTTGATAGGACACACGGGAGATGACGTAAAAATGCATTATTTTGAAGGTGGCGGTTCAATAGGCCGGTTTCCCCTGGCCACAAACGAGAGTTACACGAATAGAACCACCGGCGAGCGAGTAACCAGCACCGAATGGCATAATGTGGTTGTAAGAAATAAAGCTGCCGAGATCTGTGAAAAGTATTTGAAAAAAGGGGATAAAGTTTATGTAGAAGGCCGTATTAAAACCCGTAAATGGCAGGACGACCAGGGAAATGAAAGGTATCAAACCGAGATCCATTGTACCGAATTCACCTTCTTAACACCGAAAGGCGAATCGGGCGGTGCAGAACCTTCGGGCCAGTCGTCGTCTGGAACTCAGGCCAGGCCTGACAGATCTAAAAGTGATAATTATGCAAATAGGAATGAAGGCTACTCCCAGCAAGAGGAGGAAGATGACCTGCCATTCTAAGTTTAACTAAATTCTTTGCCTTTGGATTCGGAACCTCCCAGTTTGCTTTTGTTTTGGGCCACTTTGGGATTCACCCAGCTAATTAGCTTCATATTTTTATTTGTGCTTTTGTTATGCTCTGCGCTTATTTCGGGAGCAGAGGTAGCCTTCTTTTCTCTAACCCCGGCTAATTTTATTACCGAAGATGGGAAACGCACAAAAACACAGACCATTGTAATCACCCTGCTTGAAAAGCCAAAGAAGCTTTTGGCTACTATTTTGGTCGCCAATAATTTTATCAATATCGCGATCGTTTTACTGTTCGATCAATTGGCCGATGATCTATTTGCCGGTATCAATGCTGAAATTTTGGGTGTAGACCTTCGGTTTATACTGGAAGTTGGAGTAGCTACTTTCCTGATCCTTCTTTTTGGGGAAATTTTGCCTAAGGTATATGCCAGCAGAAACAAAGTTCAGTTTTCCAATTTTATGGCTTACCCTATTAAATTCCTCGACGGACTTTTCTCTCCGCTTAGTACTCCAATGCGGGCAGTAACGCTATATTTTCATGAAAAACTGGGAAAACAACGATCTTTTATCAGTATCGATCATCTTTCCCAGGCGCTGGAACTTACCAGTGAAGAAGATACCACCCGCGAGGAACAGAAGATCCTGCAGGGGATTGTTAGTTTCGGGAATACTGATACCAAACAGGTGATGAGGCCCAGAATGGATATTTTCGCCCTTAATGAAGAAAGCAGTTTCAGCGAGATCATTCCGGAGATCATCAGCAATGGTTACTCGCGTATCCCGGTTTTCAAGGAAAATATAGATAATGTAATTGGTATTTTATACATCAAGGATCTATTGCCTTATCTCGATCGAAAAACTTTTGAATGGACCAGTCTTTTAAGAGAGCCTTATTTTGTTCCTGAAAACAAAAAGCTTGATGATCTTCTGAATGAGTTCAAGGACAAGAAAAACCACCTGGCCATCGTTGTAGATGAGTATGGCGGCACCAGCGGATTGATTTCCCTGGAAGATATCATCGAGGAGATCGTTGGAGATATCAGCGACGAATTCGACGACGAGGACCTGATCTATTCTAAGCTCGATGAGAACAATTTTGTTTTTGAAGGGAAAACCCCGTTGAAGGACTTTTACAAGATCGTGAAGATAGAGGATCCGACGGTTTTCGAAGAGCAGAAAGGGGAGGCCGATACCCTTGCCGGTTTCCTTCTGGAGATTTCAGGAGGCTTTCCGAAGAAACAGGATGTGATAAGCTTTCTGAATTACGAATTCACCATCGAAGTCATAGACGATAAACGTATCAAACAGATCAAATTAAGCATCGCCCCGGTATGAGGATATTGAAATTCGCTCTTATTCTATCATTTTTAATAAGCCCTGGTTGTAAGGATGATCCTCGGCCTAAACCAAAGGGCTTTCTGGCGCTGGAATATCCTGAACCAACTTATGAGCGAATCGATATTGGCTGCCCGTACTCATTCGAAAAGAACGAACTGGCCCAGATCCAGCCTTCACAAAACCGAATCCCGTGCTGGATCACGCTGGATTATGAGTTCATGAAAGGTTCCATCTTTATCACCTATCAGCCTGTACGGAACAACCTTGATTCCCTGCTGATGGATGCTCAAAAATTGCCTTTGCAGCATACCATTAAAGCCGATCTTATTGAAGGCGATATCTACACCAACGATTTCAACGAAACCTATGGAATGTTCTATGAGATCGAAGGCGACGCCGCTTCACAGGCCCAGTTTTATCTTACAGACAGTACCGATCATTTTCTTACAGGATCGGTCTATTTTGACCGGGTGCCTAATTTTGACTCTATAGTTCCGGCTGCTGATTATCTGAAGAAGGATATCAGGCATTTGATGGAAAGCCTGAAATGGCAAAAATAAAATTCGCGACGCTCTGGCGAAAACTCCTGAGATTATTCCGAAATTTGGCGCTTTAAAAATCAATTTCAATGCCCGCTGCCAATCTAAAATGGATCTATCTCGTTATACTTTCAATTGTTTGGGGAAGTTCCTTTATTCTTATCAAAAAAGCACTGATAGGGCTATCGGCCCTGCAAGTAGGTTCATTCAGGATTATTTTTGCGGCAGTTTTTCTATTGCTTGTAGGTGCAAGGAGTCTGAAGTCTTTAACCCAGTCCCAATGGAAATGGATCGTGATTTCCGGTTTTCTGGGTTCGTTTTTCCCGGTTTATCTTTTTGCTTTCGCCGAAACCGAAATAGACTCTGCGATCACTTCCATTCTCAATGCAACCACACCTTTACTTACCTTGATATTTGGTGTGCTTCTTTTCCGAAGCGCGCTTACCTTTAATAAAACCATTGGAGTGGTCATAGGATTGCTTGGGACGATTGGTTTGATCTATTCCGGGGCCAGCATCAATCCCGATCAGAATTATTTCTATTCCTTTTTAGTCATTATGGCCACCGCCTGTTATGCGATTAATGTGAATATCCTGAAAACCAGGATGAGCGATATTTCTCCTCTTGGGATCGCTACAGGCAACTTTTCGGTGCTGATGTTACCGGCAATTCTGATCCTGTTCCTAAGCGGATTTTTTGAAGAGGCGTCGTTGGTGAGTAGGCTGGATTTTTCCATGTTAAGTGTCTCTATTTTAGGAATTGTGGGAACAGGCGTTGCCATGATCATTTTTAATAAACTGGTCCAGATATCAGACCCGGTTTTTACTACTTCGGTTACCTATACCATCCCGCTTGTTGCGCTGGTTTGGGGAATACTTGACGGGGAAGTATTCAGTTTCTGGCAGCTTATTTCAGCTTTCGTGATTCTTCTGGGAGTATTTGTAGTGAACCGGTCGCGTGAATTCGTTTCCAGATTCCGAAAACAGGCGATATAAAAAAGCCCCACCAAAAGGTGAGGCTTGATGATTGAAATGGTTTCTTCTTATTCTATGCTGAAATCATCAGCTGAAACTCCTTCGTTAACCTTCATTTCGGTAACATTGAATTCAAAGCTTTGAGGTCCCATAGATTGAGAAATACTGAAAGGGAATTTCACACCATTTACTTCCTGGTAGTTGCTGTAGGTAGTAGGAATGGTCATGCTTTGTCCTCCCTGGCTCATCGTTTTAACCGAATGAACCTTAAGGCCGGTTTCCATATCATAATAAGCAGTTGTATTATCATTGATCTGTACTGCGTAAGCATCACTTCCGTTCACCTCTTCAATCCCGGTAACTTTGGCATCGCCAGGATTTAGTTCTGGAAATGGCTGCGCTTCTAACTTCGTGGCTTTCACCTGGTCTTCGGTAAAAGGAATACGTTGTCCCTGGGCAACTGTAACTCCCTTTTCTCCGTTGAAAACCTGCTTGTTCATCACATTTCCGCCAACCGAAACTTCCTGATACAGCTTTCCGTCTTTGGTGCTTTTGGTGGTAAGGTTTAGTTGCATTCCCTGAACGCTCGCATTGGCTTTCATCATAAGGCTTTCCACATTGCTTACTGCTTCGCGACCTCCAACTGCCTGAATATAGTCTGAAAATACTTTTTCAGCAGTCACCGAAGGATCCAGTTCCTTTCCGGAGCCTGGTCTTTCGGTAGAATTCGCATCCCTGTCGTAATACTTTACCGGAATGGTCTTGCCTTTATATTCGATATTCTCCAATCCTTCCAATACTTCACTGCCTTTACCGGCAACCACGATCTGCAATTGATCGGTCTTGTAATACTTGTTAGCCACTCGCTGGATATCTTCAGCGGTCACTGCATTGATCTTCTTCAAATAGTTTTCATAGAAATCTTCAGGCAGATCATTGGTTTCAATATTCAATGCATAATCTGCAATAGTAGAAGGATCTTCCAGGTTCAGTACGAAGTTGCCCGCAAATTTAGCTTTAGCATTCTTTAGGTCTTCCTGTGATACCTTTTCAGTTTTGATCCTGTTGATCTCCTTCAGCATCTCAACAACGGCGCTATCGGTAACCGCGTTTCTTACGCTGGTGCTGGCAATAAACCTGCTGGCATATTTATCTGCCCCGGTAGAAGATCTTGCACCATAGGTCCAGCCATGCTCTTCGCGAAGGTTCATGTTCAAATAACTTCCGAAGCTACCTCCCAGGATCTGGTTTGCAACCACAACAGGAAAGTAATCTTCATCAGAGATCTTTAGATCAATGGTATTTTGAACCCGCAATTCGCTTTGAACCGCATTCGGAACATTGATGAAATCTATTTCAGTGCTCGCGATATTTTTTACTTCCGGAAGATCTGATGCCTTAGGAGCAGGTCTGTTCCAGTCCCCAAGGTGTTTCTCGGCAAGCTTTTTTACTTCATTAGACTTTACGTCTCCCACTACCACCAGGTAAGCGTTTGCAGGAGATATATAAGTGTTATAGTAATTCTGAACATCCGCAAGGCTTACGCTATTTACCGTTTCGGCGGTTTCGAATTCTCCGTAAGGATGATCCTTCCCATAGGCTAGCGCGCTACTAACATTGCTGGCGATCGCGCTCGCGCTTTTCTCGCTTAATTTAAGGCTTTCTAAAACCCTGTCTTTTTGGTCCTTAAATTCCTGTTCATCGAATTTCGGATTTAATAGTCCGTCTGCCATCAGCTCCATCACTTCCGGGAAAAACTTGGAAAGTGAACTTGCATAAGCGCTTTCTGAACCAAAACCAATATTAGCTCCTAGAAAATCGATTCGTTCGTTGTACTGCTCCTTACTCATGTTCTGGGTTCCATTGCCCATCATGCTGCTGTAAAGCGCCTTTACACCCTGCTTGTTACCCTGGCCGTGTGGCGTGTTGTCAATGATAAGGCTGGCTCTAACTCTTGGTAATTTATGGTTTTCAACCACCATGATCTTTAAACCGTTATCCAGGGTGAACATGTCTGGTTTTCCAAGTTGAATTGTTGGTGCCGGACCTGGTTCAGGTTGTTTGGAACGGTCTATCTGTGCCTGAGCACCCATGCAGACCAAACATAGCAGAAGTATTGAAATATATCTAATTGTCATTTCTTTAAAAGTTTTTGGTTATTGAGTATCAGATTCTGGAAGGTAATCCAGTTCAAGTCTCTGGTTCTCGTTGAGGTATTTATTGGCAACCTCTTTGATTTCTTCCCTGGTGATATCCCTGTAGATCTCTATTTCTTCGTTAATAAGATCAGTGTCTCCATACAGCATATGGTAAGTCGCTAGTGATGAAGCGATTCCCTGAACACTGCTGTTCGAGTTTACAAAGCTATTTTCGAATTTGTTCTGAAGTTTCTGAAATTCCTTTTCAGAGATCAGCTCGGTTTTTAACTTTTTGATCTCCTCATCCATAGATGCTGCAAGGGTGTCCAGCGGAGTATCTCCCATGGCAAGCGCACCCATCAGGTAAAGTCCGTAATCTTCCATACTTCTTGGGAAAGCAAGCACCTGTATGGCTTCCTTATCTTCATCTACCATTTTTTTGTACATCCTTGAACTTTTTCCATCGGTAAGTATCGAAGAGATCATGCTAAGCACATACGCGTCTCTTTCTTTCATGGAAGGCGTTCTATAAACGAAGATCTTGGCAGGGATCTGAATATTTGGGTCATATTCTGTAGCCACAATTGTTTCCTGGATCGGGTCTTCCTCGATGTCTACTCTTTCCACCTCCGGTCCGGAAGGGATCGGCCCAAAATAATCCTGGATCATTTTCTTGGTTTTCGATATGTCCAGATCTCCGGCTACCACTAGAGTTGCATTGTTTGGTTTATAATACTTTTCAAAAAAGGCCTCGAACTCGTCCAGTTTAGCAGCGTCGAGATCTTCCATAGTTCCAATAACCGAATTCTGGTATGGATGTTTTTTAAACATATAAGGCACGATCCCGGTATTGTAAATGATCTTTCCGTAAGGTGCGTTATCAACACGGGTTCTTTTTTCTTCTTTTACAACCTCATTTTGAGTATCTACTCCAATCTGGTTGATCACAGGGTGTAGCATTCGCTCAGATTCCATCCAAAGTCCTAATTCAAGATTGTTGGAAGGGAAGGTCTCGTAATAATAGGTGCGGTCTTCGGTAGTGTTAGCGTTATTGCTGCCACCATTAGCAGCAACAATGTTAAACCACTCCCCGCGCTCGATGTTTTTGGTTCCTTCAAAAAGAAGGTGTTCGAAAAAGTGTGCGAAACCGGTTCTTCCCGGGGCTTCGTCTTTAGATCCCACGTGATACATTACTCCAACAGTCACTACTGGGGCAGTGTTATCCTGGTGTAGGATCACGTGCAGGCCATTGTCCAGGTCGTATTCGGTAAATTCGACTTCCTGGGCAAAACCAATGCTGCCTATGAATAGAAAACAGGCAATCAGTTTAAGTTTGTTCATCATTTTAAGTTTAGTTTTCATTTCTGCTGAATAGGTACTGTTAAGGCTAAAAAAGTTACAATTTTGAGATGCGAATATGCATAGATGTGGCAAATGTGTTAAAATTAACAAGCTATTAAGGCAAAAAGAGGTTCATTTTTTGGAAATTTACCTTTAAAACTAGCGACTCTATGAAGAATATGAAAATTCCAATATTATATGGAATCATAATAGCGGCCTTACTTATTGCATTTTTCTTACTCCTTTCTATATTCGGTTTACATGTGAATCCCATATACAGTATATTCAATGGAGTGATCATGGCACTGGGTTTATGGTACGCTCTTAAAGCCTATCGGAAGGACAAGGGTAACAAGTTTAAATATCAGAAGGGTTTTTCCATGATCTTTTTAACCGGAATTAACGCCACGGTCATTTTTGTTATATTTTTTGGACTCTATGCTACAGAGTTCAATCCCGGGTTCCTTGACCAGATGATCAATATGTGGGCAACCTTCTATAATACCAATATCGGGATCGTTCTCTTTACCATCGCCATGATGGGTATTTCTACCAGTGTAGTTCTTGCACTTGCATACATGCAACTATTCAAGGATTCCTGGAACACCAAAGAGGCTAAAAAGCACACTTTGTAAAACCTGCTCAAAACACAAAAAACCTTTGTGAATTAATTAATTAGAATTATATTTGCACCCGCTTGCGTGAAAATGCAGGTTTTATTTATTTGATAATTAATTAATTATACGCTATGTACGCAATTGTAGAGATAGCAGGGCAGCAGTTTAAAGTTGCAAAAGACCAAAAGGTATTTGTTCACCGTTTGGAAGGTAAAGAAGGAGACAGTGTTTCTTTTGACAAGGTACTTCTTACCGCAGATGGAAACGATGTAACCGTTGGCGCCCCGGCTATAGATGGAGCTCTTGTAGGAGCAAAGATCACCCGTCATCTTAAAGGTGATAAAGTGATCGTTTTCAAGAAAAAAAGACGTAAAGGTTACCGTGTAAAGAATGGTCACCGTCAGTCTTTAACCGAGATCCTTATCGAAGGTATCGATCTTAAAGGAGGTAAAAAAGCTACTACAGCTAAGAAAGAAGCTCCTAAAAAAGAAGAGCCTAAAAAAGAGACTAAAACCGATAAGAAGTCTGAAGACCTGAGCCAGCACACTGTTGCAGAGCTTAAGGAGATGGCAAAGGAAAGAGGTCTTGAAGGCTACTCTTCTATGAAAAAAGCAGAATTGATCGCTGCTTTAAGTTAATTTTAAACTACTAAAAACGAAATAAAATGGCACATAAAAAAGGAGTTGGTAGTTCCAAGAACGGTAGAGAATCAGAATCGAAACGACTAGGGGTGAAGATCTTTGGTGGCCAGGCTGCAACAGCTGGTAACATTCTGGTAAGACAACGTGGCTTCACTCATCATCCAGGTGATAACGTGTATGCTGGTAAAGACCATACTTTACACGCCAAAATCGACGGTGTTGTAAAATTCACTAAAAAGAAAGACGACAAGTCTTATGTTTCTATCGAGCCATTCCAGGCTTAATTAGAAATTCTTTATAATATTAAGCCCTTTGCTGAAATTCGGGAAAGGGTTTTTTTATGCTTCAGATTAAAATGTTTAAATTTATTATTAAAAAATTAAACAAATGAGTATTGCAGCCAAGTATGATTTTTCTGAAAGAGAGATAGACCGGATCATCTCCATGGCCTGGGAAGACCGAACAACTTTTGAAGCAATAGAATATCAGTTCGGGCTTTCAGAAAAGGAGGTGATCAAATTCATGAAAGAACAAATGCATTTGCGCAACTGGAAAAAGTGGAGAGCCAGGGTGCAGGGCCGCAAAACCAAGCATGAAAAGCTTCGAAATGATGCTGTGAATCGATTTAAAAGTAGCAGGCAGAGACAAATCACCGGAAATCAAATCTCAAAGAAGAAATACTAATCTTATATTTATTGAATAAATCATTAAATATGAGGCTGAAGAAAATAATTTTTCTGGTTGCGATAGCAATATCTTTTGCGGGCTATTCACAACAACCGGTTAATGTACAAACAGAATACGGGATGGTCCAGGGAACTAAGGATCCGCAACTCAACCTGAATGTTTTTAAAGGAATTCCCTATGCAAGTCCTCCTGTAGGCGACTTACGATGGAAGGCTCCGCAAAAACCTGCCTCCTGGGAAGGCGTAAAGGAGACCAAAAGTTTTGGTCCGGCTGCCGTACAAACCAATGTTTTTAGTGATATGGTGTATCGGGGAAAGGGGTTTAGTGAAGATTGTCTTTATTTGAATATCTGGACGCCAGAAATCCAGCCGGATGAAAAAATGCCTGTTCTGGTCTATTTCTATGGCGGCGGATTCGTAGCCGGAGACGGGTCTGAACCGAGGTATGATGGTGCTGCCCTGGCACAACAGGGAATCGTTAGTGTTACGGTAAACTACCGGCTTAATATTTTTGGTTTTTTCGCCCATCCTCAATTATCTGCTGATAGTGATTATGGTGCCTCGGGAAATTACGGTTTGCTCGACCAGAGCGCAGCTATAAAATGGGTGGTCGAAAATATCAGCGAGTTTGGCGGAGATCCTTCCAGGATCACTATAGCTGGAGAGTCGGCTGGTTCGATATCGGTGAGCGCTCAAATGGCATCTCCACTGTCCAGGGATCTTTTAAGCGGAGCAATTGGTGAAAGCGGCGCCATGATAAAACCAACGCTTCCTCCGGTTCCACTTTCTGAAGCTGAGAAGATCGGTGAGGAAGTGGTTGAAAAATCCGGATATACTTTTGAGGAATTCAGAAATTTACCAACCGATTCCATCTTTAAAATTTATAATACTTCAGGCAGGTTTGGATTTCCAACTGTTATCGATGATTATTTTCTGCCTAAAAGCCTTCCGGAAATATTTAAGGCAGGAGAGCAGGCGCAGATCCCTCTGCTGGTTGGATGGAATTCAGCCGAAATGGCTGCTGAAGCTTTTTTGCAGGGGAATGATTTTTCCGTGGAAAATTTCAGAAGCAAAGTGACTGAAGCTTATCCCGAAAGACACGACCAGGTTTTGGAACTCTATTCGGCAAATACCCAGGAGGAAGTGAAAATGGCCGCTACAGATCTCGCTTCAGATAGATTTATCTCCTATAGCACCTGGAAATGGTCCGAGTTGCATAGCCATAATTCAGAAAAGCCGGTTTACCGATATCTCTTTTCAAGGATCAGGCCTTCAGATCCTGCTTCGGAATATCAGCCTTCAGGAGCTGCTCATGCTTCAGAAATTGAATATTTTCTGGGAAATCTGTCCAAGGAATATTTTCCATTTTTAACTGAAGAAGATTTCGAAATATCAGAGAGTATTCAGCAATATCTGGTGAATTTCATTAAAACAGGGAATCCAAATTCCGAAGGGCTGGAATACTGGCCCTCTATTCAGAATAAGGACGTGCCACCGGTATTGATCATGGACGAAGATTTCCAGGTTATCAAATCGAAGACTGAAGATCGGTACAGGTTTCATGACCAGTATTACGGAAATGAATAAAATAAAAAATCCCCGGGGCTAGTCGGGGATCTTTTCCTAATCAAACAGTTTAAAATAAAAGCCTTTTTTAGTTCAGGCTGAATGAACTTATCAAATTAATCTCACCACCTTTATACGAATACTGGGTGAGTGTATTGTCCCCGACCATAAGCAGCTTATCCTCAAGTGGGATCACATCGTAGGTGTTAATGTTGCTGAATTGATCTATTAACCTTAGGTCGGGGGTGTCTTGGATATCAAAAACTTTTAGACCTGCATCGCCATCACAAACAAATAGCCAGTCGTCTTTAACGCCAAGGCCATAAGGATTACTCATTTCATAACTGGCCTGGATAAATGGGTTTTGCTTGTTTGAAATGTCAACCACATCCAATTGATTAAAATCCTGGCCGCAGGCATTTCCGCCTCTAATGGTAACATAGGCGTAATTGTCTTTTACAACCACCGGGTCACAACCCTGTACATGTCTCAGGAAAGATACCTGTTGGGGTGCAGTTGGGTCTTCGATGGAATAGATGTACATGCCCGTGCTGCTGCCAAGATACAGATGGTCGTCATAATTAAAAATGGTCTCAATATCCCAGCCGGCATATTCCTGGCTTAACAGGTTAGGACTGGCGGGATTCGAAATATCAATGGCTGACAGGTTCTGCTGGTCTGCAATATAAAGGTAATCCTTACTGATGCTGAATCTGGCCATGCTACCTCCTACGCCAGTACTTCCGCCTTCAGCTGAATTTGCCGTTGCCATATCCAACCACCCTTCCCGTGACACCTGTTCAATTTTACGTGTTTCAATTACGTAACCAATTATCACTTCAGTAGATGAATCAAAATTTTCAAAATCTACATAACGGGCGCCTTCCGGCGATGCCCAGTGGTAATTAGGAAAAACATCTTCAATTCTTGTAGTTTCTGTAATATTATTAAAGTCGCTGATGTCGAAAACCACCAGGTCCATACCACTGTCGGCGTACAACCTGTGGTCTTTAATAGCAATATCCATATTGCGTGGGATCTTCAGGAACTGGATATTCTGCGGATTATAGGGATCTGAATTGTCTATGATATGAACCCCCTTGTTCTTTTCATTTATAAAAATATAGTCTTCCCAGGCGTAGATCTTCCCAGATTCTCCGATGTTTCGAGGTTCCTGAACGGCTACCGAAGCCCGGAAATCGGCTATGCTTTGGGTTACCGGGACGGCTACCTGTTGCAGGTTGTCATCGTTCTCCTCTTCACAGGAAGCAAATATCAGGAGTGAGAGAATTGCAGTAAATAGATATAGATTTTTCATAATTTCTACTGGTTAGTTATTCATAAGATGCGATGTAAATGAAATGGTTGCGTTGACCTAATAAAATTTTTTCTGTCACTTTGTCAGAACCTAGTTTAACCCTATCTTTGCCAATCTAAAAACCGAAAGGTTCGAATAGAATATGGAGAAGATAATAGACGAAACGAAACAGGGTAATTCTTTAGTATTAGAGCCTAAAAAAGAGAATGGCCGTAAACTTTTTATTGAAAGTTATGGCTGCCAGATGAACTTCAGCGATTCCGAGATCGTGGCTTCGATACTTTCAAAAGAAGGCTTTAACACCACCCAAAATCTTGAGGAGGCCGATCTTGTTCTGGTAAATACCTGCTCCATCAGGGAAAAAGCCGAACAAACGGTTCGTAAACGCCTTGAGAAATACAATGCGGTGAAACGGATCAATCCTGGAATGAAGGTAGGTGTGCTTGGCTGTATGGCCGAGCGTTTGAAAAGCAAGTTCCTCGAAGAAGAGAAGATCGTGGACCTTGTTGTGGGACCAGATGCCTATAAAGATCTTCCAAATCTCATCAACGAGGTGGAAGAAGGCAGGAATGCGATGAATGTGATCCTGAGCAAGGAAGAGACCTACGGAGATATTTCGCCGGTTAGGTTGCAGTCTAACGGAGTTTCTGCTTTTGTTTCCATCACTCGCGGTTGTGATAATATGTGTACGTTTTGCGTGGTGCCTTTTACCCGCGGAAGGGAACGAAGCCGGGATCCACAAAGCATCGTGGAAGAAGTGAACGACCTGGCTGCTAAAGGTTATAAGGAGATCACCCTGCTGGGACAGAACGTGGATAGTTACCTTTGGTATGGTGGCGGTTTGAAGAAGGATTTCAAGAATGCTACTGAAATGCAGAAAGCCACCGCAACCAATTTTGCCGGTTTATTAAAACTGGTAGCCGAAGCACAGCCAAAGATGAGAATTCGATTCTCCACTTCCAATCCTCAGGATATGACGATGGATGTAATAGAGGCGATGGCGAAGTACCCCAATATCTGTAATTATATCCACTTACCAGTGCAGAGTGGGAGCGATCGAATTTTGAAGAAAATGAATCGCTTGCATACAAGGGAAGAATATTTCAAATTGATCGATAATATCAAAAAACTAATCCCCGACTGCGGAATCTCTCATGATATCATCACCGGTTTCCCGACAGAGACTGAAGAAGATCACCAGGATACGCTTTCACTGATGGAATATGTGAAATACGATTTCGGGTTTATGTTCGCGTATTCTGAAAGACCGGGAACCATGGCTGCTCGAAAATTTGAAGACGACGTGCCTGAAGCTGATAAGAAAAGGAGGCTACAGGAGATCGTGGACCTGCAGCAAAAACACAGCAGGTATAATACCGAAAAATTTCTTGGAAAAACCGTTGAGGTTTTGATCGAAAAGGAATCTAAAAAATCTGATGCTCACTGGAGCGGAAGAAATTCCCAGAATACCGTGGTTGTTTTCCCTAAGGAAAATTATCAGGTTGGAGATTTTGTAAATGTGAAGGTTGAAGACTGTACAAGTGCTACCCTTATTGGAACACCGGTAGGATATAGCGAGAACAATTAACAGCTATTAGTCTCAATACTCAATACTAACTACTGAATACTATAAATGGAATCAGTCCAGGCAATAAAACAGCGATTCGGGATTATTGGGGATGACCCAAAACTGAACCGCGCTATAGAAAAAGCCATACAGGTAGCCCCCACCGACATTTCGGTTTTGGTGACGGGTGAGAGCGGGGTTGGTAAGGAAAGCATCCCCAAGATCATTCATGCCCTTTCGCACAGAAAGCATGGAAAATATATTGCCGTAAACTGCGGGGCCATTCCTGAAGGTACTATAGACAGTGAACTTTTTGGTCACGAAAAAGGTGCCTTTACCGGTGCTACCCAAACCCGAAATGGGTATTTTGAGGTTGCCGATGGTGGAACCATTTTCCTGGATGAGGTAGGTGAATTGCCGCTTCCTACCCAGGTTAGGCTTTTGCGGGTGCTTGAAAATGGAGAATTCATCAAGGTGGGATCGTCCAAGGTTCAGAAGACCAACGTGCGAATCGTGGCGGCGACCAATATCAATATGTTCGAGTCTATTAAAAAAGAGAAATTCCGTGAAGATCTTTACTACAGATTGAGTACGGTAGAGATCAACCTGCCACCTTTACGCGAGCGAAAAGGAGACATACATTTGTTGTTCAGGAAGTTCGCTTCAGACTTCGGCATGAAGTATAAAATGCCTACCATTAAACTGGAAGATGATGCGGTGGAGTTATTGCAGAAATATCGCTGGGGCGGAAATATACGTCAGCTTCGGAATATAGCCGAACAAATCTCTGTTCTGGAACAGGACCGAAGCATCAGTGCCGATGAATTAAGGCAGTACCTTCCTGATGTGGGCAGCAATTTGCCGGCGGTAATTTCAGAAGGGAAAAAGGAAAGCGACTTCAGCAATGAACGCGAGATCCTTTACAAGGTGCTTTTTGATATGAAAAGCGACCTGAATGACCTTAAGAAACTTACATTGAAGTTAATGCAGGAAGGAGATTCCAAGCAGGTGCAGGATGAAAATGAGAGTTTGATCCAGAAGATCTACGGGAACAGCGGTGACGATATCGATGAAGCCGATATCGATGATGAAAAACTGGAAGTACTCCAGATCCCGCAGCAGAATGCACCTCAAAAACAGGAAGAAAAAGATAAATATTATTTTGCGGAAGAGATCGAGGAGGAGGAAACCCTGTCTCTGCAAGATAAGGAGCTCGAGCTGATAAAGAAATCCCTAGAAAGACATAACGGCAAAAGAAAAGCGGCAGCAGAGGAACTGGGAATCAGCGAACGTACCCTGTACCGAAAGATCAAACAGTATAATTTATAGTAATAAGCAATCAGCTTTTAGCCATAAGCTAATATTTCAAATTTTGCTATTTTGGCTGCTTAATACTTAAAGCTTATAGCTTTAAACATGAAGAAACTTCTTTTAATTTTTTGCTCCATTTTCCTGATCTCAACTATGCAGTCATGTGGTGTCTATTCTTTCACAGGTGCCGATACGGGGAACGCTGAGACCTTCCAGGTGAACTTTTTTCAGAACAATGCAGACCTTGTTGAACCGGGAATAGATCGAGCATTTACCATTTCTCTTCAGGATCTTATTCAGAACCAGACCTCTTTAAGCCTGGTGAACACGAACGGAGACCTGATTTTTGAAGGTGAGATCGTGGAATATTATATTTCACCCATGTCGGCTACCGCGCAAAATACGGCGGCTCAGAACAGGTTGACCATCGCGGTGAACGTACGTTATTATAATGTGCTGGAACCTGAAAAGGATTTTGAAAGAAGATTTTCATTTTTCTATGATTACCCGGCAACCACTCAGCTGGTGGGAGCCGCCCTGGAAACAGCACTGGATGAGATCTACACTCGTATAACCCAGGATATATTCAATGCAGCATTAGCCGACTGGTAGATGGACAAACAAAGCCTTACATATTTGCTTGAAAATCCGGCAGAGATCACAGCCGAGCAAACCCGGGAAATTGAAAAGATCCTGGGCAAGGCTCCCTATTTTCAAGCGTTAAGGGCATTAAGATTAAAAGGCTTAAAAGAACATCAGGAATTCAGCTACAATTCGGCTTTAAAGAAAACCGCGGCCTATACCACAGATCGAAGCATACTCTTTGAATTCATCACTTCCAGGGAATTCAACCAGAACCAGATCGCCAAAGAGATCAAGGAACAGGAGGTTAAGCTCATGGATATCACCGTTTACGAACCGGAGGTGGTACATGGTAACACGAGTATAGATCTTAACGAGGCGATCCGGATGAAGCAGTGGGAATCTGAAAGGGTTATGGATCCGGCACTTTTTGAAAGGGTTGAAAAACCGGAACTGCCTTCAGAAGAGGAGGAAAAGGAAGATAAAACCTCTGAGGAATCTCTGGGAATTGGGAAGCCGCTCGAATTTAATGATAAGGAAGCGCATTCCTTTTCAGAATGGTTAAAATTAACACGAGCGCAACCGATCGAAAGGGAAGAAAAAAGACCTGAAGAAACCGATGAATCTAGGTTGCGAAAATTTGAGCTTATCGAAGAGTTCATTTCTAAAAACCCGAAGATCAAACCGGGAGAAACCACCCGTAAAGGCAATCTTGCTGAACAAAGCCTTTCCTCCCCGGAATCCCTTATGACAGAGACCTTAGCCAAGGTTTATCTCGAACAAAAGAACTATAAAAAAGCCATACAGGCATATAAAATATTAATTTTGAAAAATCCCGAAAAAAGTGGTTTCTTTGCAGACCAAATTCGGGCAATAGAGAAATTACAAGACACTAATAACGAATAAGAATGAGCACATTCACTATTTTTTTAGCTTTAATAATTATCGTGGCATTTTTGCTGGTAGTTGTGATCATGGTACAAAATCCTAAAGGTGGAGGGCTTTCTTCTTCTTTTGGTGGTGGAGGCCAGCAATTGGGAGGGGTTAAGAAAACAACCGATTTCCTTGATAAATCAACCTGGACGCTTGCAACTCTTCTGTTGGTTTTGATCCTTCTTTCAAATGTGACCATTATGGATACTCCGGGTGCTGAAACAAGAGTTTTTGAAAGCGACGAGCCAGTAAATACTGAAGTTCCTGCAACTCAAACTCCGGCTCAGCAGCCAGTTGAAACTGACAGCGCTCAGTAGGTTTTAAGAAAATATTATAATTTGAAAATGCCAGCTTATGACAAGCTGGCATTTTTTATTGATAGCTGGCAGAAATATACAGCTGGCATAATTTTAGAAATATCCCTAACCGACTTTCAAAAAATTAATTAACCTAAATAAAATTTTATAAAATGGGACTAAACATTAAACCGCTTTCAGACAGGGTTGTTATTGAGCCTGTAGCTGCAGAGAACAAAACTGCTTCTGGTATTATCATTCCTGATACTGCTAAAGAAAAACCACAAAGAGGAAAAGTGGTAGCAGTTGGTTCTGGAACAAAAGATCATAAGATGACCGTTAAGGAAGGTGATATGGTTCTTTACGGAAAATATGCCGGAACCGAGCTAAAGCTTGAAGGTACAGATTACCTGATCATGCGGGAAGATGACATACTAGCTATAGTATAAGTTTCACTCCAATAATTTCACCTGCATCCGCAGGAAACATTCAACAAAAAATTAATTAACCAGACATTTTCAGTTTTAATTACTGAGAATTAAAATTTAATAAAATGGCAAAAGATATAAAATTCGACATCCAGGCCCGTAACGGGATCAAACGTGGAGTAGATGCATTGGCTAACGCCGTAAAAGTAACTTTAGGACCAAAAGGTCGTAACGTGATCATCAGTAAATCCTTTGGGGCACCAACCGTAACTAAAGATGGTGTGACCGTGGCAAAAGAGATCGAACTGGAAGATGCTCTTGAGAACATGGGTGCTCAAATGGTAAAGGAAGTTGCTTCTAAAACCAACGATCTTGCAGGTGATGGTACTACTACCGCTACTGTACTTGCTCAGGCTATCGTTCAGGAAGGATTGAAGAACGTAGCTGCAGGTGCGAACCCAATGGACCTGAAGAGAGGTATCGACAAGGCTGTTGAAGCCCTGACTGCCGATCTTGCAAAGCAAACTAAAGAGGTTGGAGATTCAACTGAAAAGATCAAGCAGGTAGCGGCAATTTCAGCTAACAACGACGATAAGATCGGAGACCTGATCGCCCAGGCTTTTGAAAAAGTAGGAAAAGAAGGTGTGATCACTGTTGAAGAGGCTAAAGGTACCGAAACTCACGTAGACGTGGTTGAAGGTATGCAGTTCGATAGAGGATATCTTTCTCCTTACTTCGTGACCAATTCAGAAAAAATGACTGCCGATCTTGAAGATCCATATATCCTTCTTTTTGACAAGAAGATTTCTTCAATGAAAGACCTGCTTCCGGTATTGGAGCCGGTTGCTCAGTCAGGAAAACCACTATTGATCATCGCTGAAGATGTAGATGGAGAAGCTCTTGCAACTCTTGTTGTGAACAAACTTCGCGGATCGCTTAAGATTGCTGCTGTTAAAGCTCCAGGATTTGGTGACCGTAGAAAGGCTATGCTTGAGGATATCGCTATCCTAACCGGAGGTACTGTAATTTCTGAAGAAAGAGGTTTCACTCTTGAGAATGCTACCATCGATATGCTTGGTACCGCTGAAAAAGTGGCTATCGATAAGGATAATACCACTATCGTGAATGGTGCTGGAAACAACGAGGATATCGAGAACCGAGTGAACCAGATCAAAGCTCAAATCGAGTCTACTACTTCAGATTACGACAGAGAGAAACTTCAGGAGCGTCTTGCTAAATTAGCTGGTGGAGTTGCCGTACTGTATGTTGGAGCAGCTTCAGAAGTTGAAATGAAAGAGAAGAAAGACCGTGTAGATGACGCCCTTCATGCGACCAGAGCGGCCGTTGAAGAAGGTATCGTTGCCGGTGGAGGTGTAGCATTGGTAAGAGCTAAAGCTGTACTTTCTAAGATCAAGGCTGAAAATGATGATGAATCTACAGGAGTACATATTGTAGCTCGCGCTATCGAAGCTCCGCTTAGAACGATCGTTGAGAATGCCGGAGGTGAAGGTTCTGTTGTGATCAACAAGGTTCTTGAAGGTAAGAAAGACTTCGGATACGATGCGAAGACCGATCAGTATGTAGATATGATGAAAGCTGGTATTATCGATCCTAAGAAAGTGACCAGAGTTGCTCTTGAAAATGCTGCTTCTGTTGCCGGAATGATCCTTACTACCGAGTGTGCTTTGATGGATATTCCAGAAGAGAACGCCGGAGGCGGAATGCCACAAGGAATGGGTGGCGGAATGCCAGGAATGATGTAAGATAGATTTGAGATCTAAGATTTAGATCTTCCCGATTTTCAATAAAAAAACCTGCTTCTTAACGGAGCAGGTTTTTTGTTTTTTATGTTACATTGAAAAATTTATGCCGGGCCTTTCATAAAATCGAATCCTCCTTTTCTTAGGTTGATCCCAAACTCCAGGTAGGCTTTTAAGCAGGCCAGGAAATTAGCCCAGCCTCCGGAATTTCTACCATACCACTCCAGGCCTTCTTCATCGGCCTGCATTTTGCCCTCAGTGATCTGCACCAGCGTTTTATCTTCCGAAATCTCTTCAAAACTGAACTCTACCTTTAAGCTTTGATCTTTAGATCCTTCCCACTCCAGAATGATGGTTTCAGGCCTTTCTACTTTTAGAACCTGCACCGGGAATCTCTCTTCGAACTCAGGGAATTTCCAGGTCACGGTTTTGCCTTCTTCCAGCCTACCACTGCCTTCCGAAATAAAATAATTCTTCATTTTTTCGGGGTCTGCGATGGCTTCAAACACTTCATCTGCCGGTTTGGCTATCTGCAGGGCCGCCCTGATCTCTAATTTTTTCATGGTCTGGATTGTTTTCTGAAGTTCAATTTCCGAAAAAATAACCGGAAATTTTAGAAGGAGAACTTAAGACTTAACAGAAACTGCGAGGGTCTTAACACATAACTTGTTTCTACGTAGGAGTATTCAGAAGTATAGACATTCGAAAAAGAGTCGGTATCCAGGATGTTGTTCCAGTTCAGGCTGAGGTCCAGTCCCGCCTTTTCGAACTGGTAATTGTATTTAAGATTGATGAAATAGTTCTCACTGGTCATGGAAACCGAGTTGTCATAGAGTTCTGCGCCAATATTGAGGTACTGGTTATCTGCTGGGAAGAAATACAGGTTCAGAAAATGATTCCCCGCGTTTATATTCTGAAACTTACTGGTATTAATGTAGGTCTCAAAAAAACTAATCTCAGCCTTATAATTTGCGCTAAACCAGTCGGTGATCTCAGAATCTAAATTCAGGCTCGCCGAATAGGTCCTGTTCTGAAGATTAGATAATTCCTGGTTTAGTATCTGTTCCCGGTTGGTGACCCGGTAATTCCCACTTAATTTGAAAGTGGTGTTAAGCTTGAGGAAATACTGGCTAATTTCAAGCCCGAGGGAATGGGTTTGTGTATAATTGTCTCTTTCCAGGGCCTGGATCAGGCTGGTACCGTTTTCGGTTATCAAAGAAGAATAAAGAAGATTGGATTTGGTGTTCATAAAACGGTAGGATGCATTTACGAAAAATTGTTTCAAGGGATTCCGGTAATTCAGGGAAAAACGGTAGTTTTCATTGCGATCTTCTGAAATTGGAGAATCATAAGTTTGTAACTGCCTGTAATTGGTCAATATCAGGCCCTGGTAAAGCCGGTTTATGCCTCCAAATTCATAATTGAGGCCTGCCGATAAAGTGGTCTCCCAGAAAGCCGAGAGCTTTTTCGTCGCGAAAAGAGACGGTTCAAACACCAGTTTTTGTAACTCCCTGTCGTTTCTCCCAAAACTCGAACCGGCTATCAGGTTTTTCAAAGCGAGATCTGTGGTGAGGCGAAGGTTCCAGGATTCATCATCGCTTTTATAACGCACACTGTTATCGAAATATAGTTCTGTATCACGATATTCCAGATCGTTTCTGAAATTTTCATTTTCTGTTTCTAAACCTCCCGATAGTTCGGAATTCAGTCTTTCCCGGGCATATTGAAAACCGATTTTAGGCGAAAGACTGAAGTTCCCAAGCCCCTTGTTGAAGCCAGCTGAATTATCGGTAAAAAGTTCAGTTCTTTGTAGATCCTGGTAAGTTGTTTCATAATCCAGGTTTTGATTCAGGATTTCGGGAAATTGTCCTGGCTTTACTTCGAGTTCCTGTTGGGATTCTGAATATCCAATTACCGACCTGAAATTAACTAGCTGTTTCCCTACCGGACTCAGCATTTGAAAATTGTTCCTGATCGCCTGGAAAGGTATTTCCAGGTCCTGGTCGACATTTGTACTATCTCTATTAATTAATCCTCTGGCAGAATTCCAGGAAGCATTCATTTCTAACTGGTTTTTCAGAAATCTATCATCTGTATTTTTTTCAAGGGTTAATTTGGATTTCCAATCGTTTATAAAGAATCGATTTCTGGTTACTTCCCGCAGATCTATGGTGTCGATTGGAGTAAAGAATCGCGTATTTTGCCTTCCCTGCTGTAGCTGGGAGTCGTTGAGGTAGGAAATATTCGCCTTTAATTCAAAGTCATTCCCCAGTTTTTCCAGGAAATTTAGGGATGCCAGGTGAGCATTGTTATCCAGCCAGCGTTCTGTAGCGAATGAAGGCTCCGGGATTTTGGCGATAAATAGCAATTGGTCTGGTTCCATATTGAAATTTCTAGTATTCAGGTCGAAAGAAAAGTCGCGAATCTCCCTGAAAAGGTCTTTTCCTGTATTGTTGCTCTGGTAGGTAACCAGTGCCTGCCTTTTTTCTGTAAAGATCATGGGAGTTGCTTTTACCTGCCACAGGAAAGGGGAGAGGCCTGCACCAATTTCAGCTGAGCCAGTTAAGGTAACATCTTTTTTGAGCTTGATGTTCAGAGATGCCCTTTCTGAAAATTCCAGGGAATCCAGGACCTTGATGGGCTGATGATTTTCGAGGATCTCCACCTTGGAGACCGCATTGGCATTCATGTTTTCATTGGCCAGGTTGTAGCGACCTTCCAACATGTCCAGGCCTTCTATATAATATTTTTGAATGGGTTCGCCCTGGTAGCGAATTTGTCCGCCAGGCAGGATTTCGATTCCTGGAATCTTTTTAAGGACATCGGCGATCACCCGGTCTTCTTTTCCTTTATAAGCCGCCACTGAAAAACTGAGGGTGTCGCCACGTTGGTCAAGCATTTTGGCTTCTACCAGCACTTCTTTTAATTCTTCGGAAGAAGCTTTCAGGATAACTTCCAGTTCCTGGGAAGAGTTGCTGATCATTTGTTCCCTGCTCGAAAATCCTATATACGAAGTTTTTACCAGCAGGCTGTCAGCTTCCGAATTTACCTTGATACTGAATCGACCTTCTTTCCCTGAAATACCATAAGCCAGGATAGCTGAACTACTGTCTTTTTTGATCATGACGGTCGCACCATTTAGCAGCTTTGCCTGGCTATCCATCACTTTACCGGAAATAGTGGTTTGGGCGCTAATATTGCCAGCAAAGAAGATCAGAAAAATGAGGCTGAAAAATATTCTCATTCCTTTTCCAATTCAATAGAATTATTTTCCTTTTCGAGCATTTCGGTAAAAACTTTGGTATACTTCTGGTGCACTTCGGGATCAATTTTTACGTTGGGGTTGGGTGCATACCCCATAGGATTCTGACGATACCTATAGAACAATTCAGCTAAATCTTCCTGAGTGGTTTCTATCCATTTTGTTGGTTCTGCCTCAAAATTCTTTTTAAGGGACAATTTTTTAAACCCAAATAATTCGAAGTTCCAGGAGTTTTGCGTGTCATGAATTTCAAGTATCAGCCCGGGCAAGCCATTGAATTTATACGGACCATCGGGGATCGGTATTTCTGTCGTGAACCATGCGATATAATCTCTACCAGCGAAGAAAGTAGTAGCTTTCTGTAAATTATATTCTTTTATCATTTTCGTTTCATTTTCGAACTGGCAATCAAATAGATCTGATTCCTGGGCTTAATAGAACTCATTATTAGTGTTAGGGATCTTAAGCACATAATAAAGTTTCTGCTGCTGATAACTCTTCAAAATTTGGTAGTGAAAATTAGTTAATGCTGAATTCGCCATATGCGCGGTATTACCTTTCCTAACTAATTTAGTTGAAAGTGTTTTTGCCCTGCTTATATACTGGGAAAAATCGTCACCTATATAAAGTATCAAATATTCTGATTTTTTTGAGCCGATATCAGTAGAGTCTAATTGGAAGTTCAGTTTATAGATCACCTGGTAGTTGAACCGGTCTATTAGCTCGTTTTGGGAGAAACATAGAAGTGGAAAAAAGTAAAGAGCGATAAATAGGTATTTCATTATAGAATTAAGTTTTTGGGCCATATCTGGCTCCTTAATTTTCGAGTTCTATCGGGTTATTCTCTCTTTTGAATTTCTCCCTAAATTCCTTTTTCGCCTCCATTTCTCTTTCATCACTCCAGTGGATCTTCATCCCTCCGGTTCGCATTGCGCTTAGCGGATCTCTTTTAAAATTGTCCCTGATCTTTTCGAAATCTTCCCGCTTTACCTGCAGGTAATCCTCTTCCTCGAGGATCTGACTAACTGCCGGCTCTAATTGCTGAAATCCTTTTAATTGGAAATGATAATCCTGTGGGTCATCATAAATCTCAACAATTAGGCCGGGTAATCCGTAGAATTTATAAGGTCCTTCGGCTATCGGGATTTGTGGGGTAAACCATGCAGTGTAATTCCTGCCTCTGTATTTACAGCTAGCCTTATTTGCCGTATAGCCGGCAATTTCTTTTGTTTCAGTGGTGATCGTCCAGTTTTGTGATTCAAGTTTTTCGCGGTATTTAACTTTATCCTTAAAGATCTTTTCAATGAACCAGATTTCCTCATTTTCATGGTCCTTGAACAGATTGTAATCGAATTCGGTTGTGGGAGTTTGTTCCCTTATACGGTAAAAAGCTGCCATGCTTTTATTATTTCGATCACGGTAATGCATCAGAGAATCTTCTATGGCCTTTCCGTGGCTGGAAAATCGGGATTTATGGTCTCCTATATAAAGGACCATATTTTCCGATCTTTTTAAATCCAGATTAGTGGAGTCAGGATGATAAGTGAGCTCGTAGATCGCCTTGTAATTAAAGCTAGACTCATTTTCCTGTGAATAAGCAATCAAACCGAACAGGCTTAAAATGATTCCGATAATTTTATGCATATTTTACTTTAGTTCTATGGGATTGCGGTTCATTTCCGCTTCGCGTTGTTTCTTTAATCTCTTTTTTTTGGACTCTGGCATTTCAATTCTGATGGTTTTTCCACCAGAACCCACGTAATTATTAACATATTTAATAGGATCTTCCTCAAAACGAGCCTTGAGCGCTAAAAAATCCTCCTTTTCTGATACCTGGTAAGTTGCCGGTGGCACCTGAATCCTTATCGGGTCTTCTAATTTTTCGAGGCCTGTAAAGCTAAAAATGTAATCCTGAGCAGCATCTTCGAGTTGCAGGATAAGTCCCGGTAAACCAGAAAACTTGTAGGGCCCATCGGTTATGGGAATCTCTGGAGTGAACCAGGCAATATATTCCCTGCCCGCAAAACTGGTGGTGGCTTTCTGAGCCAAATATCCAAAAAGCTCTTTGGACTCCTGCTCCATATTCCAGGAAATCTGGCTTAGCGGTTGGGTGTAAAAAAGCTTGTCCTGGAAAATCTTTTCGGCATGATGTAGCATACCTTTTTCCCGGTCCTTATAGATCCTGAAATCAAAATCGGTTTTGGTAGCCTTTGTTTTTTCTTTCCATTGCTGGCTGCCGATCATTGCCAGATTTGCATTCTGTTTCAGGGAATCTTTGAGCGCCTGGCCGGCACTCAGGAATAATGAAGCCTCGGTCCCGCTAAATAACCACATCGTTTCTGTCCTGTTTTCCGTCTGGGTGGAGTCTGGTTTATACGTTAACTGGTAGGTGATTTTATATTCCAGTTCATGTTCCTGGGAATGTAACGGAATGAAAACCAGGTTCAGAAGGAATAAAATAAACAAATTCAGTTTCATGATTGATGAAAATTAGATGGTTTGTGAGAGCAAGTTGCATAAATTTTATACTTCTCCAAAGAAAAAACTATAAAAATAGTTATAAAACTAAAAAAATAGGTTTAGATAAGAAGCCGAATTTAAGCCTTATTTTATAAATTCCGCTGTCAATTTCACCATTATGAAAATTCATCCCAGGCAGGTGGCAGGTATTGCCGGTCCGCTTCTGTTTACTATCATACAATTTTTACAGCCTCCAGGAAATATGCCTGAAGCTGCTTTCGATGTACTGGGCGTAACTTTATGGATGGCTCTCTGGTGGGTTTTTGAGGTGATTCCAATTGCGGTAACGGCATTGCTTCCCATTATATTTTTTCCGCTAACAGGTTCAATAGATATCGGGACAACTACTGCGGCTTACGGTCACAAATACGTGTTTCTCTACCTGGGTGGATTCATCCTGGCCTTAGCTATTGAAAAATGGAACCTGCATCGACGAATCGCCTTAAATATTATTAATCTGATTGGTACCAATATCAAATTCATCATTCTTGGTTTTATGATCGCCACGGCATTTTTATCGATGTGGATATCGAATACGGCCACTTCGGTAATGATGTTGCCCATAGGTGCTGCCATCATCAATCAGTTAAAAGACAATCCGGAAACCGTAGAAAACGAAAATGAGATCTTCGGAAAAGCCCTGATGCTGGCTATAGCTTATTCGGCTTCAATAGGTGGAATTGCAACTCTTATTGGAACACCCCCTAACCTTGTGCTGGCAGGAATAGTCCAGGAATTATATGGAATTGAGATCAGTTTTTTGAAATGGCTCTTACTTGGATTGCCAATTTCAATTATTCTTCTATTTATTTGCTGGAAATACCTCACAACAAAGGCTTTTAATTTTAGCGGAAGCAGGCTGCCGGGAGGTAAAAAAGAAATCAGGCGGCTTCTTGCAGAACTTGGGAGCATGTCTGTTCAGGAGAAAAGAGTGTTGCTCGTTTTCGGGGTGACCGCCTTTTGCTGGATCAGTCGTAGTTATCTGCTTCAGCCCATACTTCCATTCCTGGACGATACGATCATTGCAATAACTGCAGCAGTTCTGCTTTTTGTGATTCCTTCAGGAGAAAAGGGAAGAAATTTGATCACCTGGGATGAGGCGGTAAAAATTCCATGGGGTATCATTTTGCTTTTTGGAGGAGGTATGGCCCTTGCCAAAGGCTTTAGCGATACAGGTCTTGCGAACTGGATAGGGGAACAGCTGGTAAACCTGGAAAATCTGCCTTTGTTCCTTTTAGTTTTGGTGTTGATCGCTGCGGTTAATTTTTTAACCGAAGTCACCTCAAACCTGGCCACAACAGCCATGTTGTTACCGATCCTGGCACCCATGGCAGTAGCTTTAGATCTGCATCCCTATTTTTTAATGGTAGGAGCTACTTTGGCTGCCTCCTGTGCTTTTATGCTACCGGTGGCGACTCCGCCAAACGCCGTTGTTTTTGGTTCCGGGCATTTGCGAATTCCCGATATGATAAGAACCGGGATTTGGATGAATATCATTTCGATCATTATCCTTAGCCTGATGGTCTACCTGGCACTTCCGTTATTATGGAATTTTGACCCGGAGATCATTCCAGATAAGTTTAACCTAATGAAGGATTAGGAAATGAATTTTAAAATGGATTAACCATCTATTTCTTCCTCTTCTTCCTTGTTTTTCCTGGTTTTCAGAAAATATTTAGGACTAACTCCATATTTTTCCTTGAAGATCTTGGAAAAATAGCTCCTGTTATTGAGACCAATCGAGGTGACGATCTCAGAAATATTCTTATCAGAATCAATCAGCATTTCTTTGGCGGCTTCTAGTTTTACATGTTGCATGTATTTGTTCACGGTAAGATTGTAAACATGTTTAAAGCCTTCCTGAAGTTTATTCACATTGGTGCCGGCTTCCTTGGCTAAAGCCTCTACCGTAGGATTGGTGCTAATATCTGCCTGTATTTTTTTAGCGACGTGATCTACCTTTTCGATATCCGATCTTCGGAGTATCTGCGGTAAATTCTCTCCATTGGCGTCATCTTCATATTGGGCGATCTGTATGACCAGCATTTCAAAGGCTTTTCCTTCGAGGTATAAATTTCTCAGGAAACCGGTATAATCCTTATTGTTGATATCATCCATCAGGTCGGCGGCCTTAATGCTGTAATTCCCCTGGTAAAAGAATTGTTTTTCTGAAACCGCATCCTTGAAGACCTCCTTCAGATTTGGATCCAGGTCCTTGAAATCGTAATTAGATCGGTGGGCAAAGATGGAGCGGATGATCTCCAGGCTGCTCACATGGGTAAGAATATCTTTTTTAAAGTATAAAACGTGCCCTTCGTAGCCATGACTACTTACCACTATATTCTGGTAAGTATTTATCTTGTGGACTTTATCATGACTGCTGAAACAATGCCCTACATATCCTTCCGAACAAAATATAAATTTTAAAGGATGTACCGTACTAATTGAAAAGTGTAGTTCTACATCCTGGTAGAATTGGCAATAATATGTTATATAACCTATTCCTGAATCAAAACTGCATCCGCGTATATATCCTTCCCCATATTCCGAAGGAATCTCAATGCTTAGTTCGCCACTATTATTCACTAATTCGGCGCCAAAGCTTTGAGCGATATCCTCCAGGACTTCATTTACGGGTAAGGTTTTTACGTCTATTCTCATTTTCGTAAGATCTTGCAACTAAGGGTATTTTAAATTTACAGGATTTTTAACAAATAATTTCAGTCCCTGACGGTGGTAAAATTAAAATTTGTGAAAAAAAATTAACAATCAAGTAGAAACTTATCATTCTTTGAGATAATTCTAATGCGAAAAACGTTATTTATCCCCCTTAATCAGGATTCAGATTTTATTCATTCATCATAAACCGAAAATCTAAAGCTTTAGTTAATCTTCAACTTAGACTTTTAATTGTAGGATATTTCGTTTAAATTCTATTCAAAAGACATTAAAAATGGAATCAAAAAGAGATAGATCTTCACCTGTGCCTACAAACCATAAGAAGACTGAACAAAGCAGAAATCAATCTACTGAAACACGTACCGACAAATCCCGATCCAAATTATGGGTGGTTATACTAATCGTTATCGTATTTTTACTTATTATTCTGTCGATAACCGGAGTGGTAACGCTTTAAAAAAACGATCCGCTCTGTTTTTACGTAACTATTTTAAACCATAAGATCTTTATGTCTAAAAATTATTATGACCCGGCCGATCTCAGGAAATTTGGAGAAATAACCGAATGGAGTGAAGAGCTGGGAAAGAAATTCTTTGACTATTACGGAAAGGTATTTGAAGAAGGAGCACTTTCTGCCCGTGAAAAATCACTTATCGCTTTGGCAGTGTCGCATGTGGTAAAATGCCCGTATTGTATAGATGCCTATACCAAAGATGGGCTTCAGCGCGGGATTACTAAGGAAGAAATGATGGAGGCAGTGCATGCCGGAGCAGCCATTGAAAGCGGGGCAACGCTGGTTCATGGTGTCCAGATGATGAATAAATATAAAAAGCTTAGTATGTAGTTGCCCGGTCTGCCGACCAACTATACAAATAATTGCATATGAAATTGAAATCCCTGAAGTTTCGGAAAGATGATCTTTCCAGTCCGGCTAACCAGCTGGAATATCTTAGCAACGGGATCTTTAAAGAAAATGAATTGCCTTATTTCAAAGATAAGATCGCTGAAACAGGCAAATTTCCCCTGAAACCAAAAAAACTGGAGATTCTTCAGATCAACCTGGGTTATATGTGTAACCAGGTGTGTGCGCATTGTCATGTGGATGCCGGTCCAGATCGAAAGGAGATCATGACCCGGGAGACCATGTTGCAATGCCTTGAAGTGATTAGTAAAACCGGAGCGCATACCCTGGACCTTACCGGTGGAGCACCTGAAATGAATCCGGACTTCAGATGGTTTGTGGAAGAAGCTTCCAAAGTTGGGATCAAGGATTTTATCGTACGATCGAATCTTACCATTATCCTGGCAAATAAGAAATATCACGATTTGCCCGAATTCTTTAAAAAACACAATGTTCATGTTGTTTCCTCGCTGCCTTTTTACAAAAGGGAGAAAACCGATAAACAGCGTGGGAACGGGGTTTTTGATAAATCTATCAAAGCCCTTCAGATGCTGAATGAAGTTGGTTATGCCAGGGAAGACAGCAAACTGAAATTAGACCTGGTCTATAATCCGTCCGGGGCTTTTCTGCCAACCGATCAGGCTTCGATGGAAAGGGATTTTAAAAAAGCGCTCAAGGAGGATTTCAATATTGAATTCGATAACCTGTTCGCCATTACCAATCTACCTATTAGCCGATTCCTGGAATATTTGATCGCATCAGACAATTACGAGGATTATATGTATGCGCTGGTCGAGGCTTATAACCCGGCAGCCGTGGAAAACGTGATGTGTACCAATACCATTTCGGTAAGCTGGGATGGCTGGCTGTACGATTGTGATTTCAACCAGATGCTGGAACTTAAGGTGAATAGTAAGGTGAAACACATCAGCGAGTATAACGAAGACCTCCTAAATGACCGCGAGATCGTGATCTCTCAACATTGCTATGGCTGTACGGCTGGTGCGGGAAGCAGTTGCCAGGGGTCGGTCGCATAATTTCTGAAAAATGAAACTATTTCTGACAGTATTTTTCTTGATCCTGATCACTGTTCCCGCTCATTCTCAGAATTCAGTTGAAAAGGTTTTGAGCCGATATAATTCGGGGGAAGTCCCCTATATTTCTGCGGAAGGTCTTAAGCAGAAGATACAGGATGAAAATGTTTTGATCCTCGATGCCTGGGAATGGGAGGAATTCGAGGTGAGTCATATCAAAAATGCCGAATTTCTTTCAGAAGACTTTTTAGATGGAATGCTGAAAACTGTTCCAGAAGACAACAAAATTGTCGTCTATTGCTCTATCGGGGTGCGCTCAGAAAGAGCCGGTAAAAAACTTCAGAAGGCTGGCTTCAGAAAAGTTTGGAATCTATATGGAGGTATATTCGAGTGGAAGAACACCGGCTTCCCGGTATTTAATTCCGAAGGAAAGCGAACTGAAAAGGTACATGTGTATTCCGAAGACTGGGAAGATTTTTTAACCCTTGGCGAAAAGATCTATTAGATGAACAAAAGGCGGCTACTCATCATTTTCAGCAAAAATCCTGAAAAGGGCCAGGTAAAGACCAGGCTGGCAAAAGACCTGGGAGAACAAACCGCTCTGGAGATCTATAAGTTCCTGCTGGAACATTCCAGGGAAATAACTTCTGGATTGCAGATGGATAAACAGGTTTGGTATTCCCGGGAAATAGCTAAAAATGATAGCTGGGAAAACCGAATTTTTCAGAAACGACTTCAACAGGGAAAGGAACTTGGCGAGCGAATGGAAAACGCCTTTCGGTTGGGTTTTGCTGAAGGATACGAGCAGATCGTGATCATTGGTACTGATCTTTATGAACTTACTTCGGAAGATATCGAAGCGGCTTTTGCTCACCTGGAAGATCATGATTATGTACTGGGCCCGGCCGAAGACGGCGGATATTACCTGTTAGGAATGAATTCCCTAAATTCGAATTTGTTCCGCAATAAAAAATGGAGCACTTCGAGTGTGCTCGAAGATAGCCTGGAAGACCTCAGGGAATTTCGGGTTAAATTATTAAGAACTCAAAACGATATAGACGTGCTGGAGGATATTATGGAACATCCAGACTTTCAAAAATTTATAAAGAAATGACAGACAGAATTAACGAATCTGTAGACTATCTTAAATCCAAAGGCTTCGGTGAGCCTGAGGTTGGCATCATCCTGGGTACAGGGCTTGGACATTTACTTGATCATGTGGAAATCGAGATCGAAGCCAGCTACAATCATATCCCCTATTTTCCAACAGCAACGGTGGAATTTCATAAGGGAAAACTCATCTTCGGAAAACTGGAAGGCAAGAAGGTGATCATCATGCAGGGAAGATTCCATTTGTATGAAGGCTATAACCTTTTTGATGTAACGTACCCGGTTAGGGTCATGAAAAGGCTTGGCATAAAACGCCTGCTGGTTTCTAATGCTTCCGGAGCCATCAACCTGGACTTCAAGAAAGGGGAGCTTATGCTAATCGATGACCACATTAATTTGCAGGGAGGATCTCCTCTGGCTATGCACGGGGTGGAACGACTTGGAGAACGCTTTGTGGATATGAGCGAACCCTATGACGCGCACATGAATCAATTGTTCGAGGAGGCAGCCAGTGAACTGGGCATAACTCTTCATAAGGGTGTCTATGCTTCGGTGCTTGGGCCACAACTCGAAACCAGGGCAGAATACCGGTATCTGAAGCTTATCGGTGCCGATGCGGTTGGAATGAGCACCGTGCCCGAGGTGATCGTAGCCAGGCACCTGGGAATCCCGGTTTCGGCAATTTCGGTGATCACAGATCAGGGAGACCCCGATAATCTTGAGAAAGTTGATATTCAGGATATCCTGGCGATGGCTGCCAAAGCTGAACCGGATATGGTTAAATTATTCAAGAACCTACTTCAGAAATTATAGGATGAGCTATTTAGAAACAACCAGGGATGTATACAGGGAAGCAGCATTAACGCCAGATATTGGACTTTGCTGTACGACTAATCCGGTTTGGGAATTACCCGGACTAAAGATTCCGAAGATCATGCAGGAAATGAACTATGGCTGCGGCTCAACAGTTCATGCCCGTGACCTGGTGAACAATCCCAGGACGCTATATGTTGGTGTAGGCGGTGGAATGGAACTCCTGCAGTTCGCTTTTTTTTCAAGGCAAAAGTCAGGAGTAATAGGAGTGGACGTTGTAGATGAAATGCTGGAAGCCTCGAGGAAAAACTTTAAGGAAGCTGAAGAGCTGAATCCATGGTTCAGGTCGGAGTTCGTTGACCTTAAAAAGGGTGATGCTACGGCACTGCCTGTTGAGGACAATTCTATAGATGTTGCGGCCCAGAACTGCCTGTTCAATATTTTTAAGACCGAAGAGCTTACCCAGGCATTAAAGGAAATGTATAGGGTGTTGAAACCTCACGGCAGGCTGGTGATGAGCGATCCTACCTGTGAACAGGAGATGAACAAAGACCTGAGAAATGATGAAAGACTACGCGCTTTATGCCTTAGCGGTAGTTTACCCATCTCGGAATACGTGAAAGCCTTAACCGATGTTGGCTTTGGAACCATTGAGATTAGGGCCAGGAAACCTTATCGCATCCTGGATCCCAAAAATTATCCAACCGAGGAACTCATCTATATAGAATCTATTGAGGTTGCGGCCATCAAAGATCCGATGCCTGAAGACGGGCCATGTATTTTCACCGGGAAAGCGGCGATCTATTATGGCGCGAATGATCATTTTGATGACGGGAAGGGACATATCCTGGTAAAGAATCAGCCTTTGGCGATCTGTGATAAAACGGCTGCGGCCTTGTCAGGACTTGGACGCGATGATATTTTCATCAGCGAATCCACCTGGCATTATGATGGTGGAGGCTGTTGTTAGCACTTCTCGGATTCGCTCGAAGTGGCATTCGGACTGATAAGCGTGGTTGAAAAATTCTCAGGCTGAGCGGAGTCGCAGCCTTCCGGTGTCAGCTTGAGCGGAGTCGAAGGCTAAAGGTTTCATCAAAAAGTTGCTTTCTCAGGCTGAGCTGAGGGTGCAGCCTTCCGGTGTCAGCTTGAGCGGAGTCGAAAGCTAAAGTTTTTAATCAAAAAGTTACCCTGTCAGGCTGAGCTGAAGGTGCAGCCTTCCGGTGTCAGCTTGAGCGGAGTCGAAAGCTATAGGTTTCATCAAAAAGTTCCCTGTCAGGCTGAGCGCAGTCGAAGCCTAGTGTTGTTGTCAACATATGAGGATTCGAAAGCTATTCTATTTAAAATTAAAACCATGAAAAAGTTCATTCTAAGTTCCCTGGTCCTGATCACTGGATGCTTTGCCTTTGCTTCCTGCAATTTGATCTCCAGCGCGGGTTTCAACAGCAAGGGTTTGCCAACTCCTGATACTAATGAAGAGATCGCTGCGGCTGAAAATTCAGAAGTCCAACTGGATCATTCAGCCTGGGACGAACTTTTGAAGCAGCATGTTCGTGAAGATGGGATGGTTGACTATAAAGGATTTCAGAAAGACCGGGAGAAACTGAACGCGTATCTGAAAATGCTCTCGGCCCAGAATCCGAACGAAAACTGGTCGAATGCCGAATTGCTTGCCTATTATATCAATCTGTATAACGCCTATACGGTAGATCTGATACTCAGGAATTACCCACTGAAAAGCGTCAAGGATATCGATGGGCCATGGACAAAAGAGTTCATTCCGGTTGGCGATACCAAAATTTCCCTTGGTGCTCTTGAAAACAGTATCCTCAGGAAAATGAACGAACCACGAATTCATTTTGCGATCAATTGCGCCTCCATTTCCTGTCCTAAGCTCCTGAGTGAAGCATTCACAGCCGAAAAGCTTGAGCAGCAACTGGAAAAAGCGACGAGAGAATTCATCAATTCTGAAAAGAACCAAATCTCGGAGAATTCAGTTCGTTTATCTTCAATTTTCGACTGGTATAAAAATGACTTTATCGGGAATGGAAGTTTGATCGATTATGTGAATCAGTATTCCAATCAGAAAATAGCTCCGGATGCCAAGATCAGTTTTAAGGAATATAACTGGGACCTGAACGAAGCAAAATAAGATGATCAGCATTGTCATCCCAACATATAACGAAGAGCAAAAACTCCCGATATTACTAAAATACCTGGAAGAAAATATGACAGGCCAGGTTTTGGAGATCCTGGTAGTTGATGGTGGAAGTTTGGATACTACCCAAAAGATCGCAGATGAAAATCCCCTAAGTCGCTGTATTAGTTCCAAAAAAGGCCGTGCCGTTCAGATGAATGCGGGAGCCAGGGAAACAAAAGGAGAAGTGCTCTATTTTCTCCATGCCGACAGCCTTCCGCCTTTTGGTTTTGACCAACAGATCATGGAGGAGGTCGAAAACGGGAAGCTCGCAGGTTGTTTCAGGATGAAATTCGATAAAAAACACTGGTGGCTGGACTTGATAGCCTGGTTCACAAGGATCAACCATATTTCCTGCAGGGGTGGCGATCAGTCACTTTTTGTGAAAAGGGAATTGTTCGAAGAAATTGGAGGTTTTGATGAGGCTTACCAGGTTTACGAGGACAACGAGATCATCAAACGCTTATATAAACGTGGGCATTTTGTGGTTATTCAAAACTGGCTGGTCACCTCGGCTCGACTTTATGAGAAAATGGGCATTTTGAAGACCCAGCTTTTATTTGCCGAAATTTACTGTAAAAGGCGATTTGGTGCCACCGCCGAAGAGCTTTCCAGGCTTTACTATAAAAGACTTAATTCCTGAACCTTCGGTAATATTCGCTCACTACTTTTTCTGCGGGTTTATTTTGCGGAGTGAACTGGCTGTCATAGAGTCCGCCAACTTCCAGATCCTGATGCCACTTCCATAAAAATCCTCCCGCGAACCAGTATTCAGGCCAGATTTCCTCATAAAGAACTTTGAGAGCCCTTGCCTGCAGGTTATGATTCAGTTGAATGCTGTCACGGCTCGAATTCCAGGGCTCCTTAAGAGCATGATCGACGCTGCGGTAGCCGTACTCGGTAAATAAAACCGGTAAATCATGTTCTGAAGAAAGTTCCTCCAGCATTTCTTTGTGTATTTCCCAGCCTTCAACGATCTCGGCTTCTGTAGGAGCTTCTGCCTGGCTCAGGGGAAAATAAGCATCCACCCCAATGAAGTCGAGATGTTGCCAGATATTGGTTTGATTTACCTTATCCCAGTTTTCGGCATAAACCAGTTTTCCATGATAGTTCTTCCGAATTTCGGAGATCAAGCTTTTCCAGAATTCCGGCCTTTGATCTACAAAATTGAACAATTCGGTCCCGATACATAAAAGTTCGAAATGATGTTTTTCAGCGATTCCGGCGTAAAGCAGGATATAGTCACGATAAGAATTCTCAAATGTTTTCCAGTCGTCTTCCGAATCAAATGAGAGATCGCCTGTGAATTCTCCATTTCTAAGCCAGATATGTGGTTTCATCATCAGTCTTAAATTCGCCTTTTTTAGCAGGGCAACCGAATGCTCGATCCCTTCTTCCCTTTCCCCGAACCATTGTCTGTCAATATTGAAGATCAATTCCGGGTTTTCTTTATCTCGCATAAAAGCATAAGGCATCAGCGCTACCGCATTTGCATATGTCTTTTTTATAGGTTCAAGATGATCTGTACGAAGGCTGTCCCGGGAAGCTACCAGGCTAATACCGTTGATTTTTCTCTTGGGAAATTCGGCCTGGCAGGAGCACAGAGCTGAAAAAATTATCAGTATTAAAGAGTTGATATAAAAACCTGGTCTTTTCACGAGTTTTGAGGATTCTTCATAATTTTTCCGGAACTTGGCATTCTGGCTATTTATCCGTTTACTTTACCTAATTCAGAAGCGGCCAGGCCATAGCCAAATTACTAAAAATTCATGGAGCATATAGTCATTATCGGAAATGGGATCGCGGGAATCACCGCAGCCAGGCATATTCGGAAAAGATCTGATAAAAAGATCACGGTGATCTCTGGGGAATCCCGCTATTTCTTTTCCCGAACCGCGCTGATGTATGTGTATATGGGGCATATGAAATGGGAACACCTGAAGCCATACGAAGACTGGTTCTGGGAAAAGAACGGGATCGAGCTTAAGCAGGCCTGGGTGAAAAGTATCGATTTCGAAAAGAAGCGACTTCATTTTTCTGAATCTGATACAATGGAATATGACAAACTGGTGCTGGCAACCGGCTCGGTTTATAATAAATTTGGTTGGGAAGGTCAGGAGCTCGACGGTGTGCAGGGACTGGTTAGCAAGCAGGATCTGGAGCTACTAGAAGAGAATACAAAATATACCCGGAAAGCAGTGATCGTGGGCGGCGGACTCATAGGCGTAGAATTTGCTGAAATGTTACGAACGCGGAATATCGAGGTGACTTTCCTGGTTCGGGAAAAGGCTTTCTGGCATAATGTTTTGCCATTGCCGGAAGCCCAGATGATCTCAGAACATATCCGTTCACATGGTGTCGATCTCAGGCATAATACAGAACTAGATAAAATCATTCCTGCCGAAAATGGCCGTGTGAAGGCCGTGCTTACCAAAGATGGAGAAAAGATAGACTGCGACCTGGTGGGGCTATGTACTGGGGTACGACCCAATATCGATTTTTTAAAGGACAGCAAGCTGGAAACCGAAAAAGGTATCCTGGTTAACAGGTATTTAGAAACCAGTGTGCCTGATGTATATGCGATTGGCGATTGCGTCCAGCATCGCGAAAGAATAGGGGAGCGCAAAGAAGTGGAAGCGGTCTGGTACACCGGCAGGATCATGGGCGAAACCCTTGCCAGGACTTTAACAGGGGAACCTGCAAAATATGAACCTGGATTCTGGTTTAACTCAGCCAAATTTTTTGATATCGAATACCAAACCTACGGCTGGGTGTGGCCTGTTCCGAAGGACGAAGTGGCCCATTTTCACTGGCAACACTCTGATGAACCTCAGGCCATCACGATAGCCTATGATACCCAAACTGAAGAATTTCGTGGGATTAATACCTTCGGAATAAGAATGAGGCAGGAAGTTTTTAACCATTGGCTTGGCGAAAAAAGGAAGATAGGTTATGTCCTGGCAAACCTTAGAAAAGCCAATTTTGATCCTGAATTCTATGACCGACACGAAAAGGAAATCTTCAGGAGTTTTAAAGAGGATCTTCAGAAGGTTTAAAATTAAATCCTCAAAGGTTTCAAAAACCTGTGAGGATTATTAATTAGAGTTATTGTGCAATATGAACCCATGATATCAGATTCCTATTACCACATATTTAATCGTGGTAATAACAAGCAAGCTATATTCTTTGAAACGAGGAATTATCGGTACCTGTTATCGCTATTTGAAAAATATCTGTTATCCGTTTGTGATATCTATGCTTACTGTTTGTTGTCAAATCATTTTCACCTGTTGGTTAAGACCAAGAAGGAGATGGAAGCTAAGATCATCTCACAGGCTTTTTCGAATTGTTTTAATGCCTATGCCAAAGCAATAAATAAAGCTTATAATAGAACAGGAAGCTTGTTTCAGGATCGTTTTAGAAGGAAGAAAATCGATGACGAAACCTACCTTCGAAATTTAATTATTTATATTCATCAGAATCCAGTACATCATGGAGTCGCATCAAATTTTAAAAATTATGAGTTTTCATCGTATTTAAACTATATACTGGATAATAACTCATTTTTGGAATTAAATTCAGGTCTTGCTTTATTTGAGGATAAAGATAATTTCGAATTCGTGCATTCTCAGTTTAAAGATGATTTTGATTTTGAATAGTAAAGACCTCACAGGTTTTCAAAACCTGTGAGGTCTAGCATCCACCTGAGAGATAAGAAATAAATTGAAGGATTAGACATGACTAAAATTCCGGAAATCCCAAATGTCACCACAGGAACTTGTGGGTAATTTGAGAATTTTAATTTTTTGAATATGAACGAACTTTTGGAATTAAAGAATTAAGTCTAGCTTTTAATTAAAAATGAAAGGAAGACCTCACAGGTTTCCAAAACCTGTGAGGTCTGGAATCCACTTGAGAAATGATCAATAAATTGAAGGATTTACCTTGACTAAAATGCCGAAAAGCCCAAATCTCATAACAGGAACTTGTGGGTAATTTGAGAATTTTAATTTTTTGAATATGAACGAAAATTTTGGAATTAAAGAATCAGGTTTAATATTTAATTAACAGGTTTTTAAAACCGGTGAGGTCTAAAATCCACATTTGAAGGAATAAATAAAATCGAATGAGCAGAATAGAACATAACATGGCGATGACGGGAGATTCGCCGGCATCCATTTCAGGAAAACAAAAACTGGCAACCGGGCTTGGCCTTACCGGACTGTTTATCCTGTTATTGGCGGTTTTCAATGTGAATTTTCCCAATAAGACCTTATTCCTGTCTCTTTCCCTTGGGCTTATCAGCATTGGAACGATCATTTTTGCCAATGATGCCTACCTTGGAAAACATCAAGGGATCAAGAATGACGGCGTCTGGTTTAAATCTACCACCAATCGGGGCCTTTGGGCCTGGATCGCCGGGATCGCGCTCACACTTTTTTATGTGGTGCTTTACTGGTATCCGCAATACCTGGGACTTAATCCAGATGGGGCCAATACCGGGATTATTGCCCTGTTCGATCCGTTAAGTAGATTGATCAACGGCGGACCCGCCAGTCAATGGTTCGTTTACGGAACGCTATATACACTGGCTATCCTGGTCTTTGGATATAAGTTCATTTTAAAATATCGTCATAACCGCTACGAGGTAATTCGTACATTCTCGGTGATGTTCTTCCAACTGGGTTTTGCCTTTCTGATCCCGGAAATATTGATCAGGCTCAATAAACCCTATTACGATTTTAAGAATATCTGGCCGCTGAATTACGATCTTTTTGCCGGCTACAAGATCCAGGAATTTTTATCAGCCGGAAACCTGGGAATGTTTATGCTGATCTTCGGAGTACTTTCCATTTTCGTGATCACGCCCATCCTAACCTATAAATACGGGAAAAGATGGTATTGCTCCTGGGTTTGTGGATGTGGCGGACTGGCTGAAACAGCCGGGGATCCCTACAGGCACCTTTCAGATAAGTCGCTTTTCGCATGGAAAGTGGAACGCTGGGTGATTCATAGCGTACTGGTATTTGTGACGGTGATGACGATCGCGGTGGTCTACAGTTTCCTGGGTGATGAATCTCAGGGATACTGGTTGACCAAGGATGTTTTCCTTTGGGCAAGCGCTCTTTTGCTTACCATTATTTTCGCCCTCATCATGATCTTTAAGAGGGATGAGCTGGCTAAAGATGCGAAATACGGCGCGATCTCTTATTTCGCGATCATTATGGCGATCATTGGTGTCAATTATTTCAGCGGGAATTATAAGATCTTCTTTTTTGATGGGTACCAACTCAGGCAGTGGTATGGTTTTCTGATTGGTGCTGCTTTTTCCGGAGTGATCGGCGTTGGATTTTATCCCATCTTCGGAAGCCGGGTCTGGTGCAGGTTCGGTTGCCCGATGGCGGCGATTTTGGGAATGCAACAACGGCTTTTTTCCAAATTCAGAATTACCACCAATGGCGGGCAGTGTATTTCCTGCGGAAACTGTTCAGTTTATTGCGAAATGGGGATCGATGTGCGCGCCTATGCGCAAAAGGGTGAAAATATCGTTCGCTCCAGCTGTGTAGGCTGCGGGATCTGTTCAGCAGTTTGTCCGCGTGGTGTGCTGAAACTGGAAAACGGCTCCCGGAAGAACCGCATCCATAACGAAGAAAGCGTGATGGGAGATAATATGGACCTGATGGATTTAGTCAGGCAGAGCAGCAAATAAATAAATCACAAGTCCTAAATTTGCTCTTTCAATTACCAAAGATATCTGATGCCCCAAATCATCAAAGTCATTATCCCAGCTTTTAATGAAGAGGATTCTATCGCTCATGTGATCCGTGAGATCCCGAATTATGTGGATGAGGTGATCGTGGTAAGCAATAATTCCACCGATAATACCGAGAAAAACGCTCGCGAGTCTGGCGCTACCGTACTTACCGAAAACCAGAAAGGTTATGGTTATGCCTGCCTCAAAGGGATGCAATATATTTCAGAAAATAGTCCGAAACCTGATATTATCGTATTCCTCGATGGAGATTATTCCGATTTTCCGGCAGAAATGGATAAGGTCCTGCAACCAATTCTAGAGCAAAATAAAGATTTCGTGGTTGGCGCCCGAGTCAGGGAGTGGAGGGAAAAAGGCTCGATGACCTTTCCGCAGATCTTCGGAAACTGGCTGGCAACAAGTCTGATGAAATTATTCTTCAATTCCCGTTTTACCGATCTTGGCCCTTTTCGGGCTATCAAATATGAGAAATTACTTCAGCTGGAGATGCAGGACAAAACTTATGGCTGGACGGTTGAAATGCAACTAAAGGCTTTACGACAAAACCTGAACTATGCCGAGGTGCCCGTTCACTACAAGAACCGCATAGGCGAATCCAAGGTTTCAGGAACGGTGAAAGGTGCTATCTTTGCGGGAGTTAAGATCCTGGGTTGGATTTTTAAATACAGTTTTAAATGATCGATCTTGCGGTAATCATAATCTATACGCTTGCCTTACTAATTATCTTTATCTACAGCCTTTCCCAGTTGCATTTGCTACTGAATTATCTGAAGGCGAAAAAAAGTGTCGATGATTCTGAAAAATATGATTTTTCCGCTGGCGATGAACTGCCGCCGGTAACAATTCAGCTGCCGCTTTATAATGAATATTACGTGGTGGAGCGTTTGCTTCGGAATATCGCGCTGATCGATTATCCCAAATCCAAACTGGAGATACAGGTTCTTGATGACTCTACCGATCATTCGGTAGATAAAACAGCTGAAGTGGTTGCTGAATTACAATCTGAAGGTTTCGACATTCAGCATATTCGAAGGAAAAACCGAACCGGATTCAAGGCGGGAGCATTAAAAGAAGGCCTTGAAATGGCCAAAGGAGAGTTCGTCGCGGTTTTTGATTCCGATTTTATGCCGGGCAAAAGCTGGCTGATGCGCACCCTGCCGTATTTTAAGAATCCGAAGATCGGCGTGGTACAAACCCGCTGGGGGCACCTGAACAGGGATTATTCCTTACTAACGAGGATACAGGCATTTGCGCTTGATTTTCATTTTATCCTGGAGCAGACCGGGAGAAATTTCGGGCGGAATTTTATCAATTTCAACGGAACTGCCGGCATCTGGCGTAAGGAATGCATCCTGGATGCCGGGAACTGGAGCGGCGATACCCTTACCGAAGATCTTGACCTTAGCTATCGTGCCCAGATGAAGAAGTGGGATTTTAAATACCTCGAGGATGTGGAAACTCCTGCCGAATTACCGGTTGTGATCAGCGCAGCCCGGAGTCAACAATTCAGGTGGAATAAAGGCGCCGCAGAAAATTTTAGAAAGAATTATGGCCGGTTATTAAAAGATCCTTCGGTTTCTTTCAGTACCAAATTCCACGGCTTTTTTCATTTGCTTAATTCGAGCATGTTCCTGGTAGTATTACTTCTGGCGGTACTGAGTGTTCCTGTACTTTACATAAAAAGCACTAATCCCGAGTTTGACTGGTATTTCAAAGTGCTGGCAGGGTTCGCGATAAGCAGCCTTATCTTTTTTGCCTGCTATTACGTGGCTTACAGGCGTATTCACGGCGGTGGAGCCAGGAGTTTTTTCAAATTCGTGGGTATGTTCTTTACCTTCTTTTCGATCGCGATGGGCTTTTCGGTGCATAATTCACTGGCGGTGCTGGAGGGACATTTTGGAAAAAGATCTGAATTTATTCGGACCCCGAAATTCAATATCAACTCCTTGAAGGACTCGTGGAAGGGAAATAAATACCTGAAAAAAAGGCTGTCTAAAAATGTGATTATCGAAGGTCTGCTTTTTCTGTATTTCGGATTTGCCATTTTCAGTGCCTTTAAACTGAACGAATTCGGATTGCTGATTTTCCACCTGATGCTTTTCGCTGGTTTCGGATTTGTGGTTTTTAAAAGCCTTAAAGCCGAAGTTTGATTAAATTAGCGGGAAGTCAATAAAAGCAATGGACTTCCGAAAACTGAGCCTGTATAAATACCCGATACTATTCAGCCTTTCCTGCGTGGCGCTTTACGCTGCTTTTGCCTACGACCTGGATCGAAGCGATTTTATAAAACTTATTGGACTATACGGAGCCCTGTTCTTTCTGAGCTTTAAATTAATCCAGTTTCAGAAGCATAATTACTGGGTGCTGGTTTCGCTTTCCCTAGTCTTCCGGCTCATCTTCATTCTAGCCCTGCCTATGCTTTCCCAGGATTATTTCAGGTTCATCTGGGATGGAAGGTTGCTGGCAAATGGCTTTAATCCATATGAATATTCGCCTGCAGAACTTGGCGCCGACCCTTCGCTAAGGGTATCCCAGGCGAGGCAGTTGATAGCTGGAATGGGAGGTTTAAGCGCGGCGAATTATACGAATTATGCTCCGGTAAACCAGCTGGTGTTCCTTTTTGCAGGCTGGCTGGCTGGGAATAATATCCTTTTTTCAGTGATCCTGATGCGCATCGTGATCATAGCTGCCGATTTTGGAACGCTTTATTTCGGAACCAAATTGCTGAGGTCGCTTCCACTTCCCGATCACCGCATTTTCTGGTATATGCTGAACCCATTCATCATCATTGAACTAACCGGGAACCTTCATTTTGAAGGGCTGATGGTCTTTTTCCTGGTTTGGGCACTCTACCTGTTACATAAGGGGAAATGGATCTGGAGCGCTATAGTCTTCGGATTTTCGGTTTCGGTGAAATTACTCCCGCTGCTGTTTTTGCCTTTGCTTTTCAGGTATTTTTCTGGCTATTCTTCTACCGGAATTTCAAAGGCTTCGACTGGGATCAGCCACTCTAACGAGAACAACCCCAAAATAAATTATCCCGGGGAACAGCCTGTGCATTTTAAAAAAGATCATTCTCTACCTAATAGACCAAAAGCTAATGAGAGCCACCCCGAAGAGAATCGCGGGGAAGCCATCAGCCAGCCTGAGGTGAATCGAGAGGTTACTACTAGTCAGCCCGAGCGGAGTCGAGGGGTTATCAGTTTTGGTAGGTTGATTCTCTACTATCTCCTGGTTTTTGTAGTAGTAAGTCTTTCCTTTTTCCCATTTTTCAATTCCGAAGTGCTTCAGAATTTTACCCAAAGCATCTCACTCTGGTTCGGAAAATTCGAATTCAACGCCAGTGTCTATTATGTTGTACGCTGGATAGGTTTTCAGGTTAAAGGCTATAACATCATTGCCACAGCAGGAAAGTTCCTGCCACTTATTACTTTTCTCCTCATCCTTGCCTTAAGTTTTTTCAGGAAAAACCAAACAACGAGGCAACTTATTACGGGAATGCTGTTTGCAATAAGCGCTTATCTTTTTCTTTCCACAACCGTTCATCCCTGGTACCTCACGATCCCATTAATCTTGAGCATTTTTACTGAATTTAGATATGTTATCGTCTGGACTGCTGTAGTGATGCTTAGTTATTTTGCTTATTCCAATCCAGATTTTCAGGAAAATTTGTGGCTGGTTGGGTTGGAGTATCTGGTTGTTATAGGATATTTCATTTTAGAAATTTCCGGAAAAAAGAGATTATTGCCCAGTTTCTAGGTTGTAAGGAATATAATTTTCCCATTTCCATGGAGTATAGGTATCCTTGAGGGAAACCTCCAGAAGTTCCTTGAAAATTGTTCCGGAATTCTGACTATTGGTCATAATGAGCACAGCCTTCTCCTGATCTGGAAACAGAACCGAATGATGCTGAAAACCACTTCCGTAGCCTTCCTTAAATGCGGCCCAACCGTATGGAGTATGGAACAAACCCCAACCGAGGCCGTAGGACAGCTCAATCGCATCATTTTCTAAGGTGATCTCTGTGGCTAAAGGTCCAAACTGGCGTTTAAACCTGATTCGTACCTGCGGGGTAAAGATCTCATTCCAGGATTTATCAGTTAATATTTTGCGATTTAAAACGGCAAGCAGGAACTCGTTATAATCTTCCAGGCTTGTTTCCAGGGTACTGGGAGCACGAGGTTCGTTATCTTTATCTTTTTCGTAGGCCTGTGCCTTTTCGTTATGTCCAAAAGCATAGTCATTTTCAAACCGCTCCTGCCACTGGTAGGAGGAATTGGTCATTCCCAATGGTTCAAATACAATTTCCTGTGCTAGTTCTTCAAATTTTCTGCCTGTTATCTTTTCCAGAACTACCTGTAGATATACCATGCCCTCGCCGGAGTATAGATATCCTTTGCCAGGTTCCTGCTTGACTCTAAGCTTCTTGTCCTCTTCGAAGAATCTCCAGTTGGGAAAGCCGCTGGTATGTGCCAAACACATCCGTGCCGTGATCTTATGGTAAAGGGAATCTTGTTTTAAATCTGAATAATCATCATGCCATTTGGCCTGAGGTTCGTATTCATAGATCTTTTTTGGAAGGTACGATTCTAATGGAGTATCCAGGTCAATCACATTTTGTTCCACCAGTTTCATCACGATCACACTGAAAACGGCTTTGCTCAGGGATGCACCGTACATATTAGAGGATTTCTTCAATTCTGTGCCCGTATTGTTATTTGCATAACCCAAAGCTCTGGAGTAGATAATCTGGTTCTTATTAAAAACGGAAATTCCAACCCCTGGCACTTTAGCTTTTTTCATCAAATGTTCCACATGCATCGTAAGTGAATCACTGGAAATTTTTGAATAATCAAGTCGTTCAATTGCCTGCGAATAACCTGTGCCTGAAAAACTGAATAAAAATGCTAATATGGCAAGTCCTCTAGTTACTTTTGTCTTAGTCTTCTTACCGAAAAAAGGAATGGAAAGTGGATAATAACATGGCCTGTTTTTAACTACCTTATAGATATTGAACAACATAACCAGTACGGAAAAGGGAAGAATTGAAATAATAAAGATTATAGCCACTGAACCGCCTCTGCTTGAAAAAGGGAAAAGATGACCAAAGAATAGTGCTAAAAGCATTGCCACTACAAAATATAGCATCATGCTGATTTGAAAATTTATCACTTTTCGTCCATGCTCATAATAAACGGGGTTATCATCCCTTTTATGAATCCATAAGAATAAAGGAATAAATACATTGAAAAATGGCAGTACAAAACCAACAAATGGGGTCGCATGCATAAGTAAAAGCCATTTCGTCTGGATGTTTTCATTTTTGGGATTATCCAGCGGAAGAAGATCTTCCACTTCAATTTCCAAAGCAGTTGCCAGGAGTTTCACCGTTTGCAGATGAGGTTCGGTTTCTCCTTTTTCTATACGCTGAATGGTTCTTACCGTAACATTGGTTTTTTGAGAAAGTTCTTTTTGAGTATAACCTTTCAGCTTTCGTTGATATACCAGATTACTGGCTAATGAATTTTCCGTTTCCATGATTTTTGGTTTGGAACAAATGTAGAGCCCAAGCTTTGAAATAAAGACGACATTTAGGTGTCACCTTAATGTCATTTCCAGTAAATAAGGCTTTTTCAGTAGCTTTTTGCTTCTGAATGTGAAAATAAGGAAATTAATACTCTAATTTCTTTTCAGGCTTCGGATTTGATTTTTTGTCGAGATAGATGTTCCGGATATAGATCAATCCGCCAAAGAGATGGGCGGCGATAAGCACAGGATCGTCTCTGAAAATTCCGTAAGTAAACAATATGGAAGAACCTACGAGGCTTAATATCCAGAAGCCCAGCGGCAGGGATGATTCACTTGTTCGTTCAGAATAAAACCACTGGTAAAAGAACCTGGAGGTATAGACGATCTGCCCGAGTATACCCATTGCGATAAGCCAGCCTGCGATAGATTCCGGTTCAAAAAGATCGGCCCAGGTAAGGCTTCCGAAGAAAATGATATAGGCCGTAATGCCTATAGGAAAGGAGATCACCAGCCATTTAAAGATTAGCCGCCGATTTTTCCATTCATCCTGTAATTTCAAATTTCTCCAGTAAATCCCGTAGATGAGGAACTGCCCGAGCATGATGGCGAGATCTTCCCTGATGTAACCATACGTGAAAAGCAGAATGGCGCCCAGCAGGCTTAATTTCCAGAAAAGAACCGGGGTCTCGATCTTTTTTGCCTTTTCAGACAAAAACCATTGAGAGATAAGCCTGGCCGAAAATAACAGCTGGGCTAAAAATCCTATCGCGTAAACGGGCCAGTTATCCATAAAAAGTAAAGCTGTTCAATATTAATCAATTATCAATATCAAACAGCTTTAACTACCCGTAATTGTTTGTTAATTACATATCGAGCAGATATGCAAAAACCAGGGGTGCGACTATGGTTGCGTCACTTTCAATAATATGTTTTGGGGTGGTGATGTCCAGTTTTCCCCAGGTGATCTTCTCATTTGGTACCGCTCCGGAATAGGATCCGTAACTGGTGGTCGAATCTGAGATCTGGCAGAAATAGCTCCAGAAAGGCGTATCGGTTCTTTCCATATCCTGATACAGCATTGGCACCACGCAAATAGGGAAGTCACCGGCGATTCCTCCACCAATCTGGAAGAACCCGATTCCCTTTTCAGAATTATCGGTATACCAGTCAGCCAGGAAAGTCATGTATTCGATACCAGATTTCATGGTGCTGGCCTTTAATTCACCTTTCAGTACATAAGAAGCGAAAATATTTCCTAGAGTTGAATCTTCCCAGCCAGGAACCACCATTGGCAGGTTCTTTTTAGCTGCGGCGTACATCCAGGAATCCTTCACATCAATCTCGTAATGCTTTTCCAGGGCCCCACTTAACAGAAGCTTGTACAGGAATTCATGAGGGAAATAGCGTTCTCCTTTTTCCTCAGCTTCTTTCCAGATCTTAAAGATCTCTCCCTGGATCCTTCTGAAAGCCTCTTCTTCCGGGATACAGGTGTCGGTAACCCGGTTCAATCCTTTTTCAAGCAGGTCCCATTCTTCCTGAGGTGTAAGATCACGGTAATTAGGTACTCTTTTATAATGAGAATGAGCAACCAGGTTCATCACGTCTTCCTCCAGGTTGGCACCTGTACAGGAAACGATATGAACTTTATCCTGGCGGATCATTTCAGAAAAGATCTTGCCCAGTTCAGCCGTACTCATGGCGCCTGCCAGTGAAACCAGCATTTTTGCACCATTATCCAGCTGCTTCTCGTAATCTTTAGCCGCGTCTACCAATGCAGCCGCGTTGAAATGCAGGTAATATTTTTCTATGAATTGTGAGATACTTCCTTTACTCATCTTCGTCTTCTTCGTTATAGTTTTGATATTTGAATTTATAGCTCAACATCTTATAATAAAGCTTGGCTGCCAGGAAATCTGAAGATCTTTCATTTTCGTTAGGGCAAAGCTCCACGATGTCGAAACCAACCACGTTCTTCTTTTTGAACATCAATTTCAGGAATTCCAGGGTTTCATACCAGAAAAGTCCTCCAGGTTCCGGGGTTCCAGTTGAAGGCATGATACTGGGATCAAAGGCATCCAGGTCGATAGTGATAAACACGTTTGGCGTCATCTGGCCAATCGCGTCATCCTGCCAGTCTTCATAAAGATCATGAGCAAAATACACATGGTTTTCGTCCATATGGTCCAGTTCAGAAATGTCCATAGATCGAATTCCAACCTGGATAAGGTTGGTATTCTTGCTGGCCTCGTGCAGGGCACAGGCATGGTTGCATTTGGAACCTTCGTATTCAGGCCTTAAATCTGCATGAGCATCGATCTGCACCACGGTGAGATCTTCAAAAGATTCGTTAAACGCCCTGATGCTTCCTATAGAAATGGAATGCTCGCCGCCAAAAAGCGTGACAAACTTTTCCTGTTTAATATAGTTTTTCGTGGTCTTGTAAACCGCTTCCACCATCTTTTCGGGAGAAGCGTTTTCGGTTACCGGAGGTGCGAGGTAAACCCCTTTCTTATAGACCTCGCTTCGTGTTTCAATGTCGAAAAGCTCCATATTTTCTGAAGCTTCCAGGAATGCATCGGGACCTTTATCGGCTCCTTTTTGCCAGGTACTGGTGCCGTCATAGGGCACAGGAATCAATACCACTTTTGCTTCGTCGATGCGAGCGTATTTATCGGGTATCCCGGCATAATTCTTTTTGCTCATGGCTAGTTAAATTGATTAGTTATGTTAAACGTATAATACATTAATTCTTTGTGTTATAACCTAGAATATCCAGCATATCTGCGGCATCCTGCTGTTCGCTGAACAATTTCGACGTCAGGTTTCCATCCTTATCCCTGTCTAAAAGGATATGTTTGGGCTGCGGAATTAAACAGTGCTGTAGTCCGCCGAATCCGCCAATGGTGTCCTGGTAAGCCCCGGTATTAAAAAAGCCAATATAAAGCGGCTTGTCTCTTTTGAATTTTGGCAGATAGATTGCGTTGGTATGCTGCTCTGAGTTATAATAATCGTCGCTATCGCAGGTGAGACCACCCAGTAGCACTCTTTCATATTCGTCGTTCCAGCGGTTCACAGCCAGCATTACAAACTTTTTGCTGATCGCCCAGGTGTCTGGCAATGTGGTGATAAATGAAGAATTGATCATATTCCACTTCTCACGATCGTTCTGTTGTTTCTGGTAAAGCACTTCGTAAATGGCACCTCCGCTTTCCCCCACGGTAAAACTTCCGAATTCTGTAAAGATATGTGGTGGTTCCACTTCGGCTTCCTCGCAGGCCAGCTTGATCTGGTTGATGATCTCGTCTACCATATACTGGTAGTCATAATCAAATGCAAGGGAATTTTTTATTGGAAATCCACCACCAATATTCAGACTATCCAGGGTAGGACAGATCTTCTTCAGGCTGATATAAACCTTTAAACATTTGATCAATTCGTTCCAGTAATACGCGGTATCCCTGATTCCTGTATTGATAAAGAAATGCAGCATTCTTAGGTCTACCTGCTCATTATCTTCAAGTTGTTTTTTATAAAATGGAACGATGTTCTTATATCCAATCCCCAGTCTCGAGGTGTAAAATTCGAATTTTGGCTCTTCTTCTGAAGCGATACGAATACCAACCTGGAACTTCCCGTCTATATTCTCTGAAAGTAAATCCAGTTCCTCGTAATTGTCAATAATTGGAAGACAGTTTCTATGGCCGCCATTCAATAATCGGCTGATATTGGTGATATACTGGTCGCGCTTAAATCCGTTGCACAAAACCCAGGTGTCATTTGTGATCTTGCCCGATTTCTTCAGTTCTTCCACGATATTGATATCGAAAGCCGAAGAGGTTTCTATATGTATGTCGTTCTTCAGGGCCTCATTAAGAACATGCTCAAAATGGGAGCTCTTGGTACAATAACAATAATTGTAAGAGCCAGGATAATCATGCTTTTCCATCGCGTGTTTGAACCATCCCTTGGCCCGGCTGATATTTTCGGAGATCTTGGGCAAATAGGTGAACTTAAGCGGTGCACCGTATTCTTTCACAAGATCCATCAGGTTGATGTCATGAAACTTTAACTGGGTTCCTTCTAAAGTGAATTCTTCCTGTGGGAAGTAGTAGGTTTGGTCAATGAGGTCGCTGTACTTGGTATTCAATTTTAGATAAAATTTTAAAGCTAAAAATTAGAGAATAATTTAAAGGGTCAAAAAAATCGACTGGTAAATTAATGTTAAGAATAAGCTAAGAGGAACAGGACTACGATCTAAGGGCATTAGATCTGCCTTAATTGAAATGCCCGGATTAGATACAGGCAATAGAAATGGTTTTTTTTTCAATTACATAAAAATCCTACGGAAGCCTTTAAAAGTGTCGACTCCATTTTGACGCGGTAAATGTATTAAAAAAATAAAACGAGTGGCCGAAAAAAATAGTTAAAGCATTCCCAGGTTAATCACTTCCTGTTCAGTGAGTTGCCTGTGTCTTCCGCGAGGCAGATCTTTCTTGGTTAAACCGCCAAAAACAACGCGATCCAGGCTTTCCACTTCGTAACCCAGGCTTTTAAAGATGCGGGTCACGATATGTTCCTTGATGCTGTTAAGCTCGATTCCCACTTCGGTATGAGGGCGCTCATCGATAAAACTGATATCGGTTACCTGAACCTTGGAGCCTTCTATATAAACACCAGTTTTGATGGCTTCCAGATCCTCTTTTTTAAGCGTCTTATCTAAAGTTACCTGGTAGATCTGGCGAATTCCGTTCTTTGGTTTTGCCAGTTTTTTAGCAAGCGTACCATCATTGGTGAACAACAATAAGCCTTTGGCCTGGTTGTCCAGTTTTCCTACCGGGCTTACCCGGGCCTTGGTCGCCTTGGAGATCAATTCCATCACCGTGCGGCCACCTTTTTCGGGATTTCCGGTCACGAAGAATCCTGCAGGTTTATTCAGGAGAATGTATTCAGGTTTTTCGGGATTCAGCCTGCGGCCATCAAAGCGAACATCATCTTCAAGCTTTACGCGGTATCCCATTTCGGTGACGGTCTCACCATTCACGGTCACGTTCCCCGCGGCGATGTAGATATCGGCTTCTCTTCTGGAGCATACGCCCGAGTTGGCAATATATTTATTCAGCCTGATGCCTTCGGAACTGGTAAACGGAGATTTTTCCATTTTTGGCTTGATAGGAGCATTGCCACGAGCCTGGGATTTCCTGCGAACTCCGCCGCCCTGGCGTCCACTTTGTTTTCCTCCGGAAGAACGGTCGCCCCTGCTACCGGTATTCTTGTTCGTTTTTCTGCCTGAAGATCTGTCGTGTCTGCTCATTGCCAAATTTTTAGCAAAGATAGGATTTCGCTATTGAGCAAGCCAAGTATTTGATAAAAGTTTTAGATTTTAAAACGGCCTAGAATACCCGTTTCAGTACCTCATCCAGGTCGATAAGCAGAATGCTGAAAACCCCAAGAACAATTATGAATTTCAGGATATTATGCAACAGTAAATACTGCCATTTCGCCTTGCTGAAGTAGAGCATCAGCATAAAAATGATCAGCAGGAGCACGCAGCCGTAGAAATAATAATCCATATAGCCTATTTCGAAGTATTTTATCAGGAGGAAAATCGGGATAATTGCCAGGACAGAAAGGATTCCAAGGAAAAATTTGCTCCATTTCTCTCCATATACCAGTGGAATGGTTCGGTAATTCTGAACCAGGTCGCCCTGCATGTTTTCAAGGTCCTTTACCAGTTCGCGCATGACGATCATCAGGTACAGGAAGGTGGCGTGGATAAAAATGACCGTCTCGAAATTCTTGTAGTAAACGAAAATGACAAAAAATGGGGTAATGGTCAGGATCGAAGCCACCAGGTTTCCGAGGAAGAGGATGCGCTTCAGCCTGTGGGAATACAGCCAGATCGCGAAAATATAGATCGAGAAGAAAACCACGGCCCTGAACGAGACATAGCTGGCGAAGAATATTCCGGCGAAATTCAGAATAAAATAGACCGAAAGTTTGGTGCGCTGACTAACCACCCGGTCCAGCATGGTTTTCTTGGGCCTGTTGATGAGGTCTTTTTCGCTGTCGTAAAAATTATTGATGATATAACCGCCGGCGATCACACTCGCCGAGGCCAGGATCAGAAAGAACAAATTCGGATCGAACAGTACTTCACGGATAGGCCTGTCATGAGCCAGGATAAAAGCAGAAGTTAGATACTGTGCAACCACGACCACGAGAATATTATAGCCTCGAACTACCGAAAAAAGGCTAAGTATTTTCAGCAGTAAATGCTTATTCGCTTGGGCCGGCATGAAGGGATTTTAAAAGTTATAAACTACTTCTAATTTATAACCTTTAAGTGCTTTCCTGGCTTTTTCGATATCCTCGGTAAACCCAAGAATATATCCACCGCCGCCTGAACCGCAAAGTTTCAGATAGTAATCGTTGGTTTCGATCCCTTTCTTCCAGAGCTTGTGGAATTGAGCAGGGATCATAGGTTTGAAGTTGTTCAATACCGTGTGAGACAATTTTTTCACATTCTTGAAAAGGGATTTCACATCACCTTTCAGAAAGTCATCCACACAGGCATCGGTTTGAGAAACGAACTGCTCTTTCAGCATTCTTCTGAAGGGTTCCTGTTTCATATTCTCCATGAAAATATTCACCATAGGTCCTGTCTCTCCAATGATGCCACTGTCGAGTAAAAATACCGCACCGGTACCATTTTCGGTTTGAGAAGGAATACCTGCAGGCTCTATATTCTCCTTGGAATTGATAAGAATTGGAATGCTTAAATAGGAATTAAGCGGATCCAGTCCTGAAGATTTCCCGTGGAAGAAAGATTCCATTTCTCCGAAGATTTTCTTAAGCTTTAACAGCTTGTCGCGCGTAAGGTTTTCAAGGACGGTAATCTTATCCTGCGCATATTTGTCATAGATAGCCGCAACCAGTGCGCCGCTACTGCCTACTCCGTACCCCTGCGGAATACTCGAATCGAAATACATTCCCTTTTCGATATCCTTTTCCAGGGACTCAAAATCGAACTGAACCAGTTCGGGCTGCTTTTCCTGAAGTGTTTTCAGGTAGCCCACAAATCTTTTTAGATTGGTGTTCGACTTGATGGCTGCCTCACTCGGATTCTCATCCAGCTTCAAAGCTCCATTATAAAAGTTATAAGGAATTGATAAACCTTTGGAATCTTTAATGATCCCATACTCCCCAAAAAGAAGGATTTTCGAATAAAATAAGGGTCCTTTCATAGGTCAATAATTGACAATTGATAATGGAAAATTGATAATTAATTTTGTTTTGTAGTCTTAATGATGGAGACTAGTAACTTCAATATTTCCTTAATATCTTTTTTGAATTCCTGGAAGCGAGCATCCTCCAAATAGTCTGAGGCATTAAGCAGGTCAATCCAGTATTCAGTTTCGTTAGCTTCCTTTAGGGCTATTGACAATTTGTGTATGAAATCTGCTCTGCTTTCGGCTTGTTCAGCTTCTCTTACCAAAGCTCCTATAGCCGTTCCAGATCTTAAAAATTGTCTGGACATTACAAATTCCTTCTTTTCAGAACTTAGATACTTGTACAATTTAACAACTTTAACTGAGAAAAGAAAACTCTTTGACTTTATGATGTTCTCCTTAATCACTCTCCATTGTCAATTTTCAATTGTCAATTGTTTGGCCCCTTGGCCAACTTGGTCGCAAATATACTGCTCGTTTTGACAATATGCAACCAGCTCATTATTAATGAATTCTAAAACTTTTGATTCAGATTCCTGCGGATACAGCACATGAACATTGGCACCGGCATCCAGGGTAAAGCAAACAGGAACCTTCATTTCTTCTCTGAACGACCAGATCTTATTAATGATCTCCAGTGTGTTAGGCTTCATCAAAATAAAATAAGGTTCACTGCTCATCATCATCGCATGCAGGCTCAGCGCTTCGCTTTCCACAATTTTAATAAACTCCTCAATATTCCCGTTTTTTAAAACCGGGATAAGACGTTCCAGGTTTTTATGGGCCTGCTCAAATCGGCTTTCAGCAAAAGGATGGCCGTGCATCAGGCCGTGCCCAACCGTGCTGCTCACCTGTTTCTCGCCTTTATCTACCAGGAGAATGGTGTCACGGTAAGTCTTAAAAATATCATGAACTTCATATGGATAGCTCACTCCAAAGAGATCTGATGAATTTTCGATCTTTTCATGATCTCCCCAAACCACGAGTCCGCCATCAATGCTGCGGCAGGCGCTTCCAGAACCTAAACGAGCCAGGAAAGATGCTTTTTTATTGAAATATTCAGCATCCATTTCTGGATAAAGTCTCTTCTCGATCTCCATCACACATAGGGCCAGGGCGCTCATTCCGCTAGCAGAAGAAGCGATCCCGCTGCTATGCGGAAAGCTGTTCTCGCTGTGAATCTCGAAACTGAAATCTTTCAGGTACGGGCAATACTGCTGTATCCTTTTAAAAAAGCTCTGGATCTTTGGCTTGAAATCTTCCTTTGGCCTGCCTTCAAAATAAAAACTGAAGTCAAAATCGCCAATTGCAGCCGGTCTCTCTTTTTTCGAATAAACCACTCGGGTTGTGGTCCTGCAATCGTTCAGCGTAAAGCTGATGGAAGGGTTGGCCGGGATCTGGTTCTCCTTTTTACCCCAGTATTTTACCAGGGCGATATTGCTTGGTGCCTGCCAGCTTACCTCGCCGTTTTCAATCTCCTTTGCCTGTTGATTCGGGATAAAATCCTCTGTTAGCATCCTGAAAAATTTTTGCCAAAGTTAAACTTTTCTGTGACGCATTGCTTTGAAGACAATTCAAATAAATTCCTATTTTAGTGAATTCAACCGACCAAAAATGACTAAAAAGCTTTTCATACGAAGTTCCATTGGAGTGCTGGTTTGTCTGGTGTTCGGTTTTATGGGAACGGTCGCAACCCAGGCCGGCGTTGCCAACTGGTACCCTGGCCTTGAGAAACCCTGGTTTCATCTTAACGAAGATCTTTTTAGCGGGATATGGATCCTTATGTATTTGTTGATGGGTATCGCTGCGGGAATTGTATGGAGCAGGGGGTTTTATCATAAATGGGTGAAAACCGCCCTTTATCACTTCGGATTTCAACTTTTTCTGAACGGTTTCTGGTTCCTGCTGTTCTTTGCACTGGAACAACCCTTTATCGCCCTTCTCGACATCATCTCACTTTTTATCCTCGTCCTTATAACTATAAGATGGTTCAGGATCGTGAGCCCTGCGGCCGCCTATCTTCTTATACCCTACGCGGTTTGGGTAGCCTATGCTATCGTGTTTAACTTCGAGATCTGGCGTTTGAACTCATAGCCTGAGCCGCCAGGAATCCGCCCGTCCACGCGTTCTGAAAATTAAATCCTCCAGTTATCGCATCGATATTCAGAATCTCTCCTGCAAAATAGAGGTTGGGATGAAGCTTGCTTTCAAAGCTTTTGAAATCGACCTCCTTGAGATTGATTCCTCCTGCGGTAACAAATTCTTCCTTAAAAGTGCTTTTTCCATTTACGCCGAATCGCGCTGAGGTCAGTTCCCTGCTCAGGTTTAAAAGCTGTTCCTTGTTCAGGCTGGCCCAGTTATCTTCGGAAGAAATTCCTGAAGCGATAGCGATCTTTTGCCAGAGTCTTTTCGGAAGCTCGAACTGAGCTCTTTTTATCACCAGTTGCTTCGGAAATTCGGTTTTCAATTGCTTTAGATCAGCCAGGATATGCTGCTCGGTCTGGCCGGGAAGCCAGTTGACCCGTATGTTGAAGTGATAACCTAATTCATTCAGTTCGCGTGCTCCCCAGGCCGAAAGTTTTAAAATGGCCGGGCCGCTCATTCCCCAGTGGGTGATCAATAGCGGACCTGAACTTTCCAGTTTGGTGCCTTCAACTTTTACTTCGGCTTCAGTTGCTATTCCTGCCAGCCCGTCAATGCGGTGGTCCTGTATATTAAAGGTGAAAAGAGATGGTACCGGGGATATTATCTGGTGACCCATTCTTTCCAGCAGGTTCCATACCTTCGGGTTGCTTCCGGTCGCCAGCATTAGTTTTTCGGTGCTGAATTGCCCCTGGCTGGTCTCTAAATGCCATTTTTCGTCTTTTCTGCTGAAATTTTTCAGGCTATGACCTTTCTGAACCGAAATGTTCAGCCTTTTACATTCCGAAATAAAGCAGTCGATGATGCTTTGCGAACTGTCACTAACCGGGAAGATGCGTCCGTCTTCCTCGATCTTCAGTTCAATGCCTCTTTTTTCGAACCATTCCATGGTGTCGCCTGTCATAAAACTGTGAAAAGGTCCGCGTAATTCCTTGTCTCCACGGGGATATTTTTTTACCAGTTCAGAAGGGATGAATTCGGCATGGGTCACATTGCAGCGCCCTCCACCCGAAATTTTTACCTTGGAAAGCACCTCCTTGCCGCGCTCGAGTATAAGAATGTTTTGAGAGGGATCGATTTCCGCGGCATTTATGGCAGTGAAGAAACCAGCCGCGCCACCTCCAACTATGATGATATCGTAAAAATCCAAATTTCAGGTATTTATTGCAAAAGTACAGAGATTGAAACGGAAGCCGAAACAGGTTAGGGATTTAAATGCAGCAACGGATTATGAAGCCGGTTTGGATAGTCTGAAATGATGCCATCCACACCAAAATCCAGCATTCGCAAAATATCCTGGCGCTCATTCACCGTCCATACGTTCACTTTAAATCCAGCCTCCTGGCTCAATTTGGTGTTATCCCGGGTGATGATGCCCAGCGAAGGATGGATGGCCGAAGCCTTTAGGCGTTTGCCAAGTTCGATGGCTTCGGGAACGCTGGCCTTGCTCAGAATTCCTATTGGCAGTTTTTCATCCAGTTTTCTCACTTCGAATAATTCATTCTTCTGAAAACTTGAGATGATGAAATTGGAATAGTCCCATTTTCCCGACTCAATTCGCCGCCAGATCTCGCTGCAAACCGGTTCGGCCGTATTCAAACCTTTCAGCTCGATATTGATATCGCTTTTTCCTTCGATTAGATCAAGCACCTCAGCTAAAAGCGGAATTTTATAATGGCCCTCTACCTTCAGTTTTCGCAATTCGGAAGCGGTTTTCTTGGCGATCTCCCCACTGCCATCGGTGGTGCGGTCTAATGTAAAATCATGGATGACCCATATTTCACCACTGGCGCATTTATGCACATCGATCTCGATAAGATCAACGCCTATTTCGAGGGCTTTCTTAATGCTTTCCAGGGTATTTTCAGCCACATGGCCTTTGGCGCCCCGATGCCCGATCTTTAAAAATTCCTTCATACTCAAATGTAGAGAATTAATCCATTTCAACCCATCTTTAACGATATCCACCCAGAAAGCCTAATCTTTACAAAGGCTTAAGATTGCTTAACATTTATTTACGGGGATAGCATCGTAATTTAGAGAATTGACCTAATCAATATCAGCCAAATGAGTAAACCTGAGGATGTACCCCAACAGCAACAGTCGCAGCCTGGTGATGAATATAAGATGCAACCTGAACCTGAAATCATCAGGGATGATTATAAAGGCAGCGAAAAATTAAAAGATAAAATAGCCCTCATAACCGGGGGTGACAGTGGAATAGGTAGAAGCGTCGCTGTGCATTTTGCCAGGGAAGGAGCCAGTGTGGCTATTGTTTACCTGGAAGAAAAGGAAGATGCGCTAGAGACCAAGAAACTGGTGGAAAAAGAGGGCCAGGAATGTTTTATCATCGCCGGCGACCTGAAGGAAGAATCCTTTTGCAACCAGGTCCTTGAAAACCTTATCGATAACTTCGGAAAACTTGATATCCTTGTTAACAATGCGGCGATGCAGTTTCCAACCGGAGAAGTGGAGGACATTTCTTCAGAGCAGTTCAGGAAAACATTTCAAACCAACCTGTACCCGTATTTCTATATCGTAAAAAAGGCGCTGGATCATCTGAAGGAAAATTCAGTGATCATCAATACCACTTCGGTTACCGCCTACCGTGGTAGTTCTCATTTACTGGATTACTCCAGTACCAAGGGAGCCATCGTGAGTTTTACGCGGTCGCTGTCCAAAATGCTTGTGGATAGAAAAATTCGGGTAAACGCGGTTGCTCCGGGTCCAATCTGGACACCTTTGATCCCTGCCACCTTCGATGATGTTTCAGAATTCGGGAAAAAAGTGCCAATGGGCAGACCGGGACAACCCAGTGAAGTTGGGCCAGCCTATGTATTTCTGGCCAGCAAGGATAGCAGTTATATGACCGGGCAGGTGATACACATTAACGGCGGGGAAATAATAGGAAGTTAAATCGAGATTATGGAAAAATGGTTTAAACTGGATGAATATGCATTCCTGGCTATCGCCCTAACGGCGCTGGGAATTTACCTGGCGACCATTATATATACCAGGCTGGCCGGGAAACGAAGCTTTTCAAAAATGTCGAGTTTCGATTTTGCCATGACCGTAGCGGTTGGTTCGATGATCGCAACCACCGTGCTATCTAAAAGCGTAAGCCTGTGGAACGGGATAATAGGGCTGGGAGCAGTTTATATCCTGCAAATTGGTGTGGCCCTGCTTAGGCGTTTTCCCATCGTTCAGAAAATAGTGGATAACGCCCCGTTGCTTTTAATGGACGGGCAGGAAATTCTCCATGAAAACCTTAAAAAGGCCCGGGTTACCGAAGAAGATCTTCGGTCTAAATTGCGAGAGGCGAACGTGATAAGCTTAAATCAGGTGAGGGCAGTGGTTTTTGAAACCACTGGTGACATTTCAGTATTGCATACCGAGGATGAAGATGAAAAACTGGAAGACTGGTTACTGGAGGATGTGGAAAGATAGAAAAATGGAATTTGGGTGGGAGCAAATACTGGGGCTGGTAGCAGGGGTTTGTACGACCATTGCAGTTATTCCGCAGATCATGAGGTCTTATAAAACCAAAAAAGTGAATGATGTTTCGCCGGGTATGTTCTTCATTTTGTTACTAGGCGTTTTATTATGGGTGATCTACGGCATTACGCAAAATGATATTCCCATCATTGCAACCAACGGAATCTCCCTGGGACTAAACAGCTTTATGCTGTACCTGATGCTTAAATATGGAAAAGGATGATTATAACATCAAAATAATGGCACCCAAAGCAAAAATCAGGTGAGCTATAAAAATTTGGACATAGAATTTCCTGAATTTGAATTCTGCCGGTATCCGGGAAATATAAAACATGAGATGCCAGCTAAGCACAGCCATTCCGCCGGTAATAAGGCCAAATAAAAAGATGGAAATGAATGAAACAGGGAACGAAAATATTAGATGGACCATATAGAAAATGGTCATAAGGATAATGCCAATGGAGAAGTGAACCACCCAGCCAATAAGCGAATCATTCGAAGGGTTCATGGGTTCCACGCTGGCACGCCTTAGGATAATGTTTAAAAGCTGGTGTTCCCTGAACTTGCTGGTTCTAATTCTGGATAGCAAATAACTAAAAACGGTCATTAGGACCGTCCCAGTAATGCCTGCTAATATCACCAGAAAAAGTTCCATCACTATTAAAGATAGATCAAAAAATAAAAAAACTTAAACCAATAATAGACATGTTGTTAAAAAAGAGGGATTTCCCCAGGCGGGAGAAAATGGAAGGAATGATAAATGACAATTTGAAGGAGGAATTCAAGGATTTTATCCTGGAGAGGGATCACCCATGCATCATGGCGCAAAGCGTATTTAGCAGGGATGAGGTAGAACTGCATGCCTATAGCGATCCGGCAAGCCGGAGTTCTGCCCGGGAATTGCTGAAAGACCTGGAAGAGTATATTGCCGGATATGATTTTGATTCCAACGATTTCAGGACTTTTATCGCGGTATTTCCCAATTCGCCCAAATATTCCGAAATTGAATTCGAAAATAAGTTATGGGAACTGTTGGGCAATCTGAAGAAATTCGATGATCAGCCATGGGACAGGGAAGTGAGTTCAGATCCTGAAGATGAGCATTTTAGCTTCAGCATTGGCGGAAAGGCTTTTTATATAGTTGGAATGCATCCGGAAGCTTCGAGGAAGGCCAGGCAAAGCCCCTATTTCTCCATCGCCTTCAACCTGCACTGGCAGTTTGAAAAATTAAGGGAAATGGGCACTTATCAAACAGTGAGGGACAGGATAAGAGATCGCGACCGGGAATTGCAGGGAGCTATCAACCCAATGCTCGAAGATTTTGGAGAAAAATCGGAGGCCAGGCAGTACAGCGGCCGTGCGGTTGGAGAGAAGTGGAAATGCCCGTTCCATAACGGCAAGAAATAGAAATGTACAGACCGAAAAAATATCAGAAAGACGAAAAAGAATTCATCCTGAAATTCATAGAACAGCATCCATTTGCCAATTTTATTACCAGGGGAAACAGGTTGCTGGCTACACATATTCCCGTTTTAAAAGAAGAAAACGGGGAGGATTGGCGACTCTATTCACATATCGCCAATCATAATGAACAGCGGCAATTCCTGAAGGATGGTGAGGAAGCCCTCATCATTTTTCATGGTGCGCACGGCTATGTTTCTTCTTCCTGGTACCGGGAACAGGACATTAGCACCTGGGATTATTCGGCGGTACATGTAAATGCCAGGATACGCCTGCAGGACAGGAAAGAACTGGAATATTCATTGGGAAAGCTGGTAGAGCGTTTTGAAAGTAAGCAGGAAAAGCCCCTTTTCTATGATGAGCTTCCCCGCAAAATGGTGGAGGACCACCTGGACCTGATCACTGGTTTCTGGCTGGAGCCGGTTAAGGTGGAAGGTATTGCCAAGCTTCACCAGGCCTATGATAAGGATAATTTGCGCCGGGTGGTAGCAAAGCTGGATACCGGAGAACCGCTGGAAAGAGAGCTCAGCCGGGATATCAGAAAAGAAAATCAAATAGAATAGAAAGAAGATGGGAAAGAAAGGATTTTTAGAAAAATACCATGAAAAACGCGATTTCGATATCTCTTCAGAACCCTTTGGGGATGAAAAGCATAAGAAAGATAGCGAAAAGCAAATCTTCGTAATTCAGAAGCATGACGCTTCCAGGCTGCATTTCGATTTCAGGTTACTGGTAGACGGAGTGTTGAAGAGCTGGGCCGTGCCTAAAGGACCTTCTACCGATCCCGATGAGAAACGACTGGCTGTTCCTACCGAAGATCACCCGGTAGAATATGCCGATTTTGAAGGCGTTATCCCAGAAGACCAGTATGGCGGCGGAACGGTGATGGTTTGGGATGCCGGAACCTATGAAAATGATAAAAAGGATGATGATGGCAACCTGATCCCTATGGAGGAGCAACTCAAAAACGGGCATTCCACCTTTATCCTAAACGGAAAAAAACTGAAAGGTGGTTATACCTTGATACGAACCTCGAAAGGCGATGATGAAAAGTGGTTTCTGAAAAAGGTGAAGGATGAGGAGGCCGATGCAAGGCGCAACCCGGTGAACACAGAAAATAAGTCGGTGCTGACAGGAAGAACCATGAAGCAGATCGAAAAAGAAGGAAATAAGAAATGATCAACCTGCCGGCAGACATATCCGAAAAGTTCCGAGATAAGCTGAATAAAAAGAAACAACCAGACTGGATCTCTCCCATGCTGGCCAAATTAACCCATGACGTATTTTCAGATGCTGAATGGATCTTTGAACGAAAACTGGACGGCGAGCGCTGCCTGGTATTTAAAAAGAACGGGAAAGTGGAGCTGATGTCCCGAAACCAGAAGGAACTCAACAATACTTATCCCGAACTGGTCAGGGCTTTTGAAGAGCAGGATACCGATAATTTTATAGCCGATACCGAGATCGTGGCCTTCGACGGGAATGTTACCAGCTTCAGAGAACTGCAAAAGCGTATGCACCTGAAGAAGAAGGAAGCGATCGAAAGTTCTAAAGTAAAGGTTTTTATCTACCTGTTTGACCTGATCTACCACGATGGATATGAATTGGACAAGCTTCCGTTGACCGAGCGGAAGAAACTTTTGAGAGAGCTGCTGGATTTTGAAGATCCCATTCGGTTTACGCCGCACCGCAATGAGAAGGGAAAGGAGTTTTACCAGGAAGCCTGTAAGAAAGACTGGGAAGGCCTCATCGCCAAAAAGGCAAACAGCACCTATGCTCATAGCCGTTCCTCGAACTGGCTGAAGTTCAAATGCGAGAATCAGCAGGAGTTCGTGATCGTGGGTTACACCAAACCACAGGGCACTCGTAAGGGCTTCGGGGCAATCCTCATAGGTTTTTACAAGGATGACAAACTTAAATATGCAGGGAAGGTAGGTACCGGTTATACCGATGAGATGCTGGAAGATCTTCATTCCAGGTTTCAGAAACTGGAAATTGACGAGCCCGCTGTAAGTGGAAGGTTGCCTTCAAAAAATGTGCACTGGCTGAAGCCGAAAATGGTAGCCGAAGTTGCCTTTACTGAATGGACATCGACTAACAAACTCAGGCACCCGAGATATCTTGGCCTGAGAAGAGATAAAAAAGTTAAAGACGTACTGAAGGAATCATGAGCGAACCACGAACATATGATAAACAAGAGGTAGAATTAAGCAATCTTGAAAAGGTCTTTTTTCCGGAAAGCGGCTATACCAAGGGCGACCTGGTAGATTATTACGAAAGGATAGCAGATACCATGCTTCCGTATATCGAAGGGCGGCCCCTTACCATGATCCGTTTTCCAAATGGGATAGACGACAAGAAATTCTTTCAGAAAGATGCACCCGATTATTTTCCGGACTGGATAGCCAAAAAGAGCCTCGAGAAAAAGGAAGGCGGCAGCACCAATTATGTGATCTGTAATGATAAGGCCAGCCTTGTTTACCTGGCTAACCAGGCCTGTGTTACTCCGCATATCTGGCTGAGCCGGCAGGACAAACCCGAAAAGCCCGACAGGATGATCTTTGACCTGGATCCTTCTCAAGAGGGTTTTGATGCGATTAAGGAAGCAGCCTTTTCTATCAGGGAGTTGCTCGAAAACGAATTAGGACTTCCGTTGTTCTTAATGACCACTGGTTCGCGCGGCCTACACCTGGTAACTCCGCTAAAGAGAGAACACGATTTTGATGAAGTACGAGATTTCGCCCAGCAGGCAGCTAAATATCTTGAACGGCAGTTTCCGGATACCATGACTACCGCTACTCGAAAGCAAAAAAGGGAAGACAAGCTGTTCCTGGATGTGGCAAGGAATGCCTGGGCACAAACCAGCGTCGCCCCTTATGCCGTTCGGCCTATCGAAGGAGCACCGGTGGCAACACCTATAGACTGGGAAGAACTTAAAAAACCGGAACTTTCGGCACAGAGCTATACCATTAAGAACATTTTCCGAAGACTGGGCAGTAAGGAAGATCCCTGGAAAAATATAGAGGATAAAAAAGTAGGCCTTTCCGAAGCCAGAAAGAAACTGGAAAAGCTAATAGAAAAAACTTCAGAAGATTCATGATACAGGAAATTGCGAAACAAACGGGTGCGGCCTTCCGCATAAAAAAAGGACAGAAATTGAAGGTGATCGATCCAAAAGGGCAGCAGGTGAGCGATATGGTGCTGTTCAATGCCAACGATAAGAGAGAGAAGATCTCGAGCGGGAAGACCCTTGATTTCGAGGAGAGCATTTTGATTAGCAAAGGCGATTTTCTCTGGAGCAACCGAAGCAATAAGATGATGGAGATCCTCGAAGATACCAACGGCCGCAACGATTTCCTGCTGGCGCCTTGCAGCCCGGAGACCTTTAAGATCATGTACGGCAATAACGAATACCATCCCAGCTGTTTCGAGAACCTGTATACCAACCTGGAAAAATTCGATATCCAGCCCGATGATATTCCAACCGCTTTCAACATTTTTATGAACGTTCAGTTCGATGAGAACGGAAAACTAAGCGTAGACCCGCCTTTGAGCAAGGCAGGTGATCATGTGCTTTTTGAAGCTAAAATGGACCTTATAGTAGGGCTTACCGCCTGTTCAGCTGAAGACAGCAACGGCGGCAGTTTTAAGCCCATTCATTACGAGATTATCGACTAGGTGTTCTTTTTCCGGTAACGCATATTGAGCATTTCGATGGCCAGCGAGAAGAAGACTGCGAAGTAGATGTAGCCCTTCGGAACGTGGTAATGTGCACCTTCTACAATTAGCATCACCCCGATCAGGATCAGGAATGACAGGGCCAGGATCTGTATGGTTGGGTTACGGTCTACGAATTCTCCCACCGGTTTCGCGAAAGCCATCATTACCAGGATGGCTACGATCACAGCAATGATCATAAGGATCACCTCATCTGTTAGCCCAACCGCGGTCAAAATAGAATCGAATGAAAAGACCAGGTCGAGTAAAACGATCTGCACGATGGCCGAGGTAAAGCTCATGGTTTTAGGTTTAGTTCCGTTCACTGCCTCTTCGTGCTGGCCTTCAACTTTGTGATGTATTTCCAAAGTTGACTTAATCAGCAGGAAGATACCTCCCGAGATCAGGATGATATCGCGCCAGCTCAATTCGAAATCCCACAGGGTTAAAACGGGTTCGGTTAGACCAATGATCCAGGCGATGCTCAACAGCAACAGGATACGCATGATCATGGCGATGGCAAGACCTCCAATACGCGCTTTCTTCTGGTTCTCCTTCGGAACCTTGCTAGCGACGATGGAAATGAAAATGATGTTGTCGATCCCGAGTACGATCTCGAGAAATGTAAGCGTAAGCAGGGCTACCCAGGTATCGGGTTGTAAGAATATCTCCATGGTCAATTAGTTGAATCGTTCAAAATTATAGAAAATTTCAGCCTTATGGGTTAAAATTATGCCAATCAAATGTTGAGGTTTCGGCAAAAATCAATCAAATCCGAATTTATAAGCGAAGCCACCATATACCGAAACCTGGAAAAAGTCGTAATCGGTTCGCCAGCGGTATTCGCCCCGGCAATAGACAAAAAACCGGTCGAAATGATATTCGATACGGGTATTGGCGGCCAGGGAGGGATAGGTTTTCCAAGGTCGGCGGATGATGGACAGAGAAAGATCGGCAGCGGGGATCAGTTTTTTGCCGGGCCGCAGCAGGAAGCCGGGATTGATACCTGCCGACTCGTACCTGATCGCCTTGAAGGTTTCGTAATAGGCGGTAATGCTGAAATTCACATTTCGATAACCCAGGCTGAAGGTGCCGTCGTAGCCGGCGTCGTTCACGGTGCCACCAATAGTGGCATTGCGAAGATCTACGCCGGTGGCGGCAAAGAAATAGGTGTCTTCCCGGCTAAGCCACATCTGGGCGCAAAGCTGGGCGGGGAGGAGAAGAAGCAGGATGCAGAACTTTATCATACGAAACCGGGCCAGATTCATTTTATAACAAATACCGGCTCTTAATTGTGAATTTTAACCGGGTATCTAAGCTATTGGTTAGTTGGTTGTTATGAAGATAGGTTATAAAAAGCAGAAGCCTTCTAAAACTTAGGTTAAGAAGTGGTTGGTAAAGCTTTACAGGGGAGAACGTTATAATTTTAAAAATTGGTAGTTTTAAGCAATTTTTTATACCGGAAATTTAATACGTGGAAGAATGGTTGAGGTTAAAATGAGTTATGTGTCATATATTTATTATGAATTAAAATCAAAGCAATTATGATCCGGATAGCTTACACAACTGCACTACTAATTATTTTAAGTTCAGTCCTTGTGAATGCACAAGTCACTGTCACTTCAAACATAGATTATATTACTGATTCTGTCTACGATGAAAACAAGGATTTGTTGGATATCTACATGCCTGAAGGTAAAAAAGATGTTCCTGTTATTGTTTATTTTCATGGAGGAGCTCTTTTAGTAGGAAATAAAAATATGGACAAGGATTTTGGTTATAAGGTTGCTGAGTCCGGAATTGGTCTGGTTAGTGCCAACTATCGATTATCTCCTGATTTTAAACATCCAGCCCATTTAAATGATGCAGCGGCTGCTACCGCATGGGTAATCAATAACATTGAAGCATATGGAGGGAATCCCCAAAAGGTCTACGTTGCCGGCCATTCTGCCGGAGCTTACCTGGCTGCACTACTTGCAATTGATTTTTCGGTGTTGCAAGCTCAACAAATTGAGCAGTCTCAGATAAAAGGAGCTATATTAATTAGTCCGTTTCTTTTTGTAGAAGAAACAGCAAAAGTCCGTATTGAAAGAGACTCAATTTACAAAACGATTTGGGGGAATGACCCACAAGGTTGGATACAGGCCTCTGTAACACCTCATATTTTGCCTAATCGTGATAACATTCTGCTTATCTATGCTGACGGAGATGATGATTGGAGAAAAGAACAGAACGAACGATTTGCTACAGCAATGAGAGCCGCGGGAAATGTGAATGTATTTACAAAAGAAGTACCTAATAGAAATCACATGACTCTACTTTCTGCGGTTCTAGATAACGATGATATGATTGTAAACCTGATAGGCGACTTTGTAATGAAAGAAGAATAGAAAAAATACGATATGTAACATCGGTTAATCACCAATAACCGCCACCGTTAGTCAGAAAATAATTAACTTGATCAACAAATCTATACTAAGCCGTCGATCGAAGATTGGTGACTGCGTCTAGGCCATCAGAATTACCGGGAGCAATAATCGGTACCAGTGGCGAACATATTTTATATGAACATTCAACAGATAAGTATTTTATTAATTCTAGTTTCAGTATCCCAATGCTGCTTTGGTCAAACCTCCGATTCTTTGAAAGCAATCAGGTTTGAAAGAATGCAAACTAATGAGTTCCTGAAAGAAGAAATCTATGATTTTCAGGGAAAGGAATTGCCTGAGTTTGAATTAAGCCTTATTAATGGAAAGAAATTAAACTCCAGGTCCTTAAAAGGGAAACCAACGCTTATTAATTTTTGGTTCGCATCCTGCGCCCCCTGTATTAAGAAAATGCCTTCCCTGAACAAGATAAAAACTGAATTTTCCGAGGAGGTTAATTTCATAGCCATTACCTTTCATAATAAACAGGAGGTAGCATCTTTTCTAGGAAAGCGGGAATTTAATTTCACGCACCTGGTAGATTCAAAAGAATACCTGAAAAAGTTTGGTTTTTTTGGATATCCAAAAACATTGATCTTAGATAAGAACTTAATTATAACACAGATCGAAAAAAGGATTCCGAAAGACCTCCAGAATGAAGAGAAGAATATTTCAGCCTTTGAGGAAAGGGTGAGAACGACATTAAGAGAATTAAGCAAAACCTAGCCTACAAGGATTCATCGTAAAAAAGGCTTAACCGAATACGTTTATTTTAGAACATTATAAACAAAATGGGATTATCCCGCCGGAATAAGCGTATCAATTTTAAGCCTAAAAAATTATCAGGAGAATTAAGGTAATGAGAAAGCATCGATTATAAATGACAAAAAGTAATAATCCCCTAAAACAACCAAATTGAGAAAAATCATACTCCTTGCGCTTTTAATGAGTTTAGGACATTTGCAGGCACAAGAAACCTATTCTTATAAAGCTACCTACCGTTTGGAATATCAGGAAAATTCTACCGATTCAACTTCCATAAAATCTGAAATTGGAGTTCTTTATTTAGGTAAAGATCACTCGCGATATTCCAGCATGGGGAAAGCGATTAAAGATTCTTTAGACAATATGGAAAATCCAGAAACAATGAGGATGGATGATTACAACCAACTGACCGATTTTAAATATAAGATATTTAAAAATTACCAGGAGAATGAACTTATTTTAGCGGAAAAGGTTTTTCAATATGAGTTAAAATATAAACAGGACCTAAACCAGATAGCCTGGGAAATTCAGCCAGAGAATAAAGAAATGTCAGGCTTTAGCGTTCAGAAGGCCACAGGCACTTTTGCAGGTAGAAATTATATCGCCTGGTTCGCTCCGGAATTACCATTCCCTGATGGGCCTTATAAGTTTAGTGGTTTGCCTGGTCTTATTTTAAAGATTTCCGATCTTCAGGGACACTATGAATTTAGGCTGATTGGATTTCAGGAATTAGGAAAACCGGTGGATAAATTATTGAATCTGGATGGTTATAAAACTATTTCCCAGCATGAACTTGATAAGGTTCGGGATGAGTATAATCGGGATCCGATTGGGACCATGCAAAGGGCAGGAATAAGATTCGGTTGGAGCGAAGAGGATAGAGCTAAACAAAAAAAGGAACTAACTGAAAAGTATAAAACACGAAATAATCCTATTGAACTTGATCATGCCGAATGATCATTAATCAAAATGAATTGAAAATTGAGATCCAATTGAACAGTTTGTGTTTTGCAGATATCGATACTAGAAAAATTTCCATTTGAGATCCCTGGATTGCTAAAATCTCGCAGCTTAGAAAAAAATAATTAACTTGACCAGCAAACCGCTACCGCGGTAAAACAACATCTTTTCCTATCATTAAAAGGTTTTTAATACTATTCTTGACGTTCATTCTGTTCACAATCATAGGAACGGTTTCTCATGAATTTGGGCACTTAAGTGCTGCCGAATTTCTGGGATATCCAACATCCTTGCATTATGGTAGTTTAGGATATGATAATTCAACCATAACCAATCAACTTGATTCCATATATGCAAGAAATCAATATGCGATGGACCACAATTTGGATTATGACGAAAAAGCAATCTTCGATAAGAAATATGACAAATTAGTTGCTGATGATTTTAAAGTCTTGATAGGCGGGCCACTACAAACGATTCTTACCGGAACTATAGGTTTTCTTTTCCTGATTTTCAGAAAAAAGAGAATTGACAAAAATGGGCTGAAACTAATTGATTGGTTTTTGGTATTTCTTTCGCTATTCTGGCTCCGAGAAGTATTCAATTTAGTAACCAGCATCCTTGACAGATTGCTATTTGGAGACGCGTCATTTTTTGGAGGAGATGAATTATATATCTCTCAATATTTTAATTTAGGACCCGGTACCATTCCAGTAATTGCAGCCGTGATTGGCGCTATAATTTCCGGGTATGTTATTTTCAGAATTCTACCTGAGAAAATTCGAGGAATATTTATACTGGCGGGACTTACAGGAGGTCTTACTGGATTTGCCTTCTGGTTCTATCTTGTTGGGCCAGTAGTGTTGCCATAAAAACAATAGGTAGTTATCTTCGTTTCCAATATTCGTCACCGTTAGAAAGAAATTAAGTAACTTAACCAACAAACCTTTACTATACCAATTCCTGAAGGTCAGGGACAATGGCCATTTCCAGCCCTCCTGAATTTTGACCGCAATTCCATGGAGCAGGGACAGTAAGTGCTAAAACGAAATAAAATGAAAAAGCTATTATTTTTACTTCTGTTGATATTTATAAGTTCCTGTAAGCAGGAAACACCTAAAGAGTTTTCTTTAGATGGAAAAACACAGGACATGAAAGATGGAACAGTCTTATACCTGGATGCCGATGATTCGATCCTGGATTCAACCGAAATTCAAAATAATTCTTTTTCATTCTTTACAGCTCTGCCCGCATCACCAACACAGGTAATACTTAGAACGAAAGATTTTTCACAGTACAGGTTTGTATGGTTAGAAGATACCACGATGACCTTCGACGCCAGCAATTCAGATTTTAGGAATGCATTCGTGACTGGTTCCTATGAAGAAAATTTAAGCCAGGATTTAAACGATAGAACCGATTCCCTGCCAAGGGCTAAACAACTCGAATTGAGCAGGGAATTCGTCAAAAATCATCCTAACAGTATTCATAGTGCCTATATACTTTCGGTTTATTCTTCAACCTGGGGGAAGGAAAAAACAATGGAACTATTTGAAAACTTTTCAGAAGAGAATAAGAAGAATCAATATGGGGAAAAGATTGCCAATTTTATTGAATTAAACCAGAACCCGAAGATCGGTGATCAATTCGTAGATTTCGAAATGCAGGATACCACTGGCGAAATGAGAAAACTATCCGGTGTCGAAAATAAGGTGGTTTTACTCGAATTCTGGGCTGCATGGTGTGGCCCCTGCCGGGAGGAAAACCCCAATCTGGTTAAGACCTATAAAGACTATCACCCTAAAGGTTTCGAAATATTTGCGGTCTCTTTAGACTCAGATAAAGATTACTGGTTAAAGGCGATCAGGGATGATGGGTTGGTATGGAATCATGTTAGCGATCTAAAAGGAAATCAAAATAAAGCAGCCCTGATCTACGGACTGAATGGAATACCCGACAATTTTCTGATTTCAGAAGATGGTGAAATTATAGGTAGAAATTTAAGAGGAAAGGACCTGGATAAGAAACTTCAGGAAATCCTGCCATAATTATTTAATCCTAAACCTGCTTGAGAGTAGCCATCATCATATTTTTATTCTGTATCACACCTGTTTCCGCGCAGGAAGTAAAAGGTATACTATACGATTCAGAAGGAAGAGTTCCAGAATTTGATATGGTGAATCAAAATTCAGGTGTTTACTCTAGCACCGATGAAGAAGGTTATTTTGCCATTAAAGCTGAGCTGGGAGACAGCCTGGTTTTCAATTCCATTCAGTATGAAAAGCAAATCCTTGTCGTTCAGCAACGACATTTACAGGAAACCATTGTGGTTGAGCTAAAGAAAAGCATCAATACCCTGGACCAGGTAAATATCAGTTCTTCAACCGGGGAATACAATGTACTAAAGGCTAATACCAAGCTTAAAAAGGAATTTATTTCAGATAGGGAGAGGAACTGGTTTCTGTATGAAACGCCCAATTCCAAAGGGAATTTATATGACGGATTAGTTTCGATCATCAATAAACTATTCCCGAAAGAACCGGAAATTCGAATTATAGAGTTAAAGGATTTTCAGGATTTATTCAAGATAGATGATACCTTGAATTACGAATACCTTAGCACTAACTTGAAAATTCCCGAAAAGCAATACAATTTATTCTTTGACTATTTAGAATCTAAATCATTAAATTATAGTCTGTTGCAAAAATCCAGGCGACTGGACCTGATCCAGCAGATAAATGAGCTGGCTGAAGAATATTTGAGGATGCTTGAAGAGGAGGAATTACATAATTAAGTTCAGCTTAAAAAGTTCTTGCAATTATGGGTATAACTGAAAAAGGCTGCTGTAGGAACGTTAAACCACCTCCTAAAATATCGAGGCCTCGTCACCATACTTAAATGACTTAAGATGGTCGAAACAAATTAGAAAATTGTTTCAGGAATAATAGGGCCAATTTAATTTAAAGGAGGATATCCAAAATTATAGTTTATCATAAATTTTATACAGGTGAGGCCGTTAGTTTGTATAGGAATTGGTAGTTTAGAGAAATGCTTACTTCAGGCAACCTAAACCTGAGTGCCTCAAAAAATAAACTATGAGAAAATTTCTGGCTACTGCCTTACTGTGTACTGCACCGATCATTATTCATGCTCAAAATGCACAACCCGAAAATAAATTTGACAACTTATCCATAACTAGTGATGAATCAATTATTGAAGTCAGGTTGGATAATTCTATCGAAGATGAGGATACGCAAACCTTATTTGAGTTCGAAAACATCAACCAATCGGAATTCAATTTTAAAGGTGAATCCTTAAAAGGCAAGTATTACGTGGTTCGCATGAAAGAATTCCTGAACGGCGAATTGATCAAAACCGAAACGTTATTCGACGAAAGGGGGAATGATTATTTTAAAATAGATTCTAACGAAACTTCCTTTAAGCTGTTAACCAAGGTCGATCAGAACGACATCAAGGTGTGGATTCGAGGAAATCGATTCGGCAGCAAACAATCATATTTTCCAACCACCCAGGGACATGGTCGCTATGTGGCCAAAGATTTTTTCGGATCGAAACAGGTGTTGAAAGAAAACTCGAATGAGCCTTTCAAGATCATGTCGCTGATCACACCAAACCGAAACAAAGATGGTTCCGGATCTTATTGCCGGGTGGCACAATCTGAGATCGATCCTGAAGAATTCGGAAAAGTTTTCGATATTCCGCATTATTATTTAATAGAAATTGAGTTTACTGAATAAAAGGCGAGATTTAGATTTTGTTATAAATACACATGATCCTTGGCAGTGTTCCATCCTAATTCCTTATCAATATGAAAGAATTGTTATTACCCAACTATTTTAAGAAAATCGGACTGATCGCAGGATCCCTGCTTTTTATCGCATTTGTAATAATTTTCGCCTTAGGTGAACTGGGTTCTACTGAGATAAACCTGGATCTGCTGGGACAGATCGTCAAGGATCTTATCCTGGTTTGTTTATTTTTTATCGCCTTCGGAAAGGAAACCAGGGAGACTGAAGCCATTAAAAAATTGCGATATGATAAACTGATGAAAGCACTTCTGTTTGGTGGGCTCATTCTGTTATTTGATTCGATCTCGAACCTTGTTTTTGACCGGAATCATGAGGTGCTAAAAAGCGGTTACGAAATCATGGTCGTAGTCCTGCTTTTTTATATCGCGACCTTTAATTTTAATTCTAAAACTTAAAATTCTAACCATAACTATTTCAAATAATTTATATGAAAAAACTGCTTGCAATGCTTTTATTAGCCATTACAGTAATGGCCTGTAAAAATGAAGTCAAGAACGAGGTGACTGAGGTCCAGGAAAAGGAAGTTGAATTTAACCAGGAATTAGCCGATGAACTTGCCAGGATGGTCGAAGTAGACCAGGTAGCAGCAAACATCCCGCAGGGAAAATATAAAGAGATGAGTCAGCAGGAATGGAAGGCGTTTAAGGATAGTGTATTTACCACTCACCAGCTTAGATTGGAAGAAATTTTCGATGAGCATGGATTTGTGGGTTTTGACTTGGCTGGGAGAGAGGGCTCCCAAAATTTCTGGCTGATGGTTCAGCATTCAGACCACAAACCGGAATTTCAGAAAGAAGTACTCAAAAAAATGAAGATCGAGGTAGACAAAGATAACGCCATTCCATCCAATTATGGGCTGTTGCTAGACCGGGTTAAGATAAATTCCGGAGAGAAACAGGTATATGGTACCCAGGTTACCTATAACCACAATACCGGACAGGCTTATCCAAAACCGCTGGCAGACAGTGTGACCGTGAATGAAAGAAGAAAGGAAATTGGGCTTGAGCCTCTCGAAGTCTACCTGAATGGGATGACCCAACTGCACTTCCAGTGGAATAAGGAAATGCTTCAGAAAAAAGGGATAACTGAGCCTAAATTATATGAGACCGAATCCAGGTAGAAATAATAAATTGATGAAGGTGAGTAGTTTAATATGCTTTTGGGTGGCCATTATTCCCGGTTTTGCGCAAAAACTTGATGGCAAATGGTTGATGACCAAAGAGGGCGATACTTATACAATTCCAGAGAACCTGATTATGGAAATAGATGCCGATTCGTTGAAATATTATTCATTCGATGAATTGTATACCTCGTTTCCTGTTAGCATTGAAAAGAATAAGATCATAAAAGCCGGTAAAGAAGCTGAACTGGTTGAATTTATCAATGAGGATAGGATAAGGATCAAAAGCCAGGCAAATGGGATTAACCGGGATTCTCTCGAGGTCACAGAATTCGTACGGCTGAAGGAAACAAAAACGAACTTAACTCCCGAGGAGATCCAGGAACTGGAGTTCAAATTCAATTGGAACGAAGAAAACTTCAGGCTTATCTTCAATAAGGAATTGGGAAATCCCAGGGTGATGGAACTAATGGGGAATAAGGAGTTGACCAAAATCCGATTGGAGAAGATCGATGCTACCTATTTCGTTTCTATTTACAGGTCGGGTAAAAGAAGTACTATTCTTCCAATTGAAAAAGTTACACAGGATGAAATGATACTATATGGTACGCCTAAAAAGCCCTACAAAATCCATGGTGAAAAAGTGGAGTGACCAATACACCTTTCGGAAAAAAAATGCAGGTATCTAAAATTATCCAGATCCAGAAAACTGCCGGTAATTATATTCTGAAAACAGAATAGAGGAAGTTGACGATCAAAACCGAATTGATCGAGCAAAGCTCGCTGGCAGATCTTAATCTTTTCCTTGGAAAATTAAATCTTCCACCAGACAAAACCCCATTTCCTCATAATGCCTATCAATAACTCGAAATAGTCCTGAACCTATCTATTTGCTTGGGATACTTTTATTGTATCCTGAAAACAGAAGTTTCAATAATGCCTTTGTGATCAATAGCGGGCAACCTGAGAAGAGTAATCTTTTCCTTAGCTTTAAAATTAAAGGGAGAAGCGGTGATATCCACTCCGCTTTGCTTTTTCAGGCGAATCCCCTGGCCTGAAATAATATCTTTATTCGGAATAAAGTCTCCTTCGGGGATGTGTTCGGTTAGGATAAGGTATTTGTAAACAGAAAGTTTTTTCAGAATAGTGTGCACTTCAGCATTCGATAGATGCTGAAGCACCTGTCTTAAAATAACGATATCTGCTGAAGGCAGCCTATCTTTCGCAATATCGAGACAGTGGAATTCCAGGTTTTCCTGCCTGAAATGTTCAGTATTATACTTGATAAGTGGTTCTACAATATCTATCGCTATATACCTGCCTGCAAATTTTACCAGTTTTCGGCCTACATTAAAATCACCACAGCCCAGGTCACATACTATGGGAGCTTCCGTAAAGGAATTTAAAAAATCTCCTACCACCTTGATATAGGGTTCTGTAAGCTCTGTTTGATGGGAGCCGGAACCAGAGAAAAATTCGGAATCCCCCGTTCCCCAAAGTTTCCTGTGGTAAACCTGCTCCATGGCCTCTTTTGTTGGCCAGGGCTTCTTTGTGCTTTTTAGCGGTTTTTCTTGGTTATTCATCAGCAACTTTCCGGAATTACAAGTTACGAATATCGATAATTCTGTAGGAGCCATTTTCCTGCCTGATTTTGAGAATAAGCTGCACCTAATTCAAATAACCTGAAAAAAATAGTAAGTTTATCTAAAACTAGTTTTGAACAAAGCTTTAGTCTACAAAATTTGCGGGTATATTGGTATCCTGGGAAGTATCGCGGTAGTAGCCGCTGATATTATCGGGATCGCACTGCACGAAGAGCATAATCCCATTAGTAACACGATTAGCATGCTGGCTATAGGCAAATATGGCTGGATACAGGACCTGGGACTTGTTCTGCTCTCTGTTGGGTATCTTGCTATAGGCTTCGGGCTCTATACATTTAAAAAATCCGGTGTAAAATGGATCATTAGTTTGATACTATTGCTGCTGATAAGCATCGATATTTTTATGATCGCTGTTCATAACCAGTATGCGGGGAGACCGGGAGAGAATATTCACTATACCCTGGCGTATAGCCTTGCTGGCATGTTTTTAATACTTAATTTTCTTATTAGAGATGACCTGAAAGACCTGAATCCCTCTTTAAAAAAGTTTTCATTGATAATAGGTGTTTTGTGGTTGATCTTCGCGCCGCTTTTACCGCTGATCCCTGATAATTTTGATGGTGCCTACGAACGCCTGGTATGTAGTCTTCTGGTGATCTGGCCGGTTTGGGTCTCATATCAGCTTATAAAACAAAAAAACTGATTAAAACATAATCTAGTAAAAATTTTATTTACCAGCGTTAGTAATCAAATAATTGGTAGATTGAATTGCCGTTGGATTATTATGCTTATTCGAACACCTGTGACTGGGCAATTTTGAGAGAAGCAACAAAATAAAACACAACTTTATGCTATTAAACCATCGATTTGTTTTTAAAATGTTCTTTATTCTTTCAATCTTGTTGATAGCCGGTTGTGAGGAAGATAAAAAGGAGTATGCAAATGCCAATGTGAACGTAAATGAACTACGTGCTGACTTCAATAAGTGGGCGCGCTATCATTATACATACATCGATCTTACCTCCAATTTTACAGCTTTAGATGAGGATGCTAATGAAATTACCAGAAAGGAATTTGTTCAAAAGCTAACCTCCGGAAAATTCATACCGGTTAAGATGAATTCCACCAAGAACAGTCTTTATTACAAATTGTTCACCTTAGACGAAAAATCTCCTGAACAACTCAGTAAGTCAATTCGTTCTATGGCTTCCAGGGATTATGTGAACGTTCTGCATCTGGATAATAAATACCCTGAATTTTCTTTTCAGGACATTAACGGGAAAACATATAAAAGTGAAGACCTATCTGGGAAGCACCTGGTCATTAAATACTGGTTCATCAATTGCAAACCCTGCGTGGCCGAAATGCCTGAGTTTGAATTTGTGATGAATAAGCACCAGAATCAAGATGTTGTTTTTATGAGCATTGCTTTTGATGATCCGGAGGAATTGCAGGAGTTTTTTAAAGATAAAGATTATGAAGTTCCCACAATTTCAGTATCTGAAGATTATATTATAGATACTATTGGAATTAAATATTTTCCGACGCATTTCCTACTTGATGAACAAAGAAAAATCGTTTCAGTAACCAATAATATGAAACAACTTCGAAAACGGTTAAAGGATTTTGTAAATTAGGAAAAAGACGGAGGCCTGGAAGTAGCTGTTCCGTTCCGGCATTTTTGTTATTCCTGGGTGTAAAATTTTTATATTAGTTGAAGTTTTTTCTGAACTACTCCCAACCCATTAAACCAATCAAGAAAAAAAGTGTGAATAACCAGATTAGAATTTTCCTTTACGGCCTGCTTTTTATTGGGTCGGCAGCCACTTATAGTCAGAATTTCACCTACAGGTATTTCACTGAAGAGGGGGACGAACTAAGCAGGAAGGAATTCTTTCAGCCAAATGACAACAACAACTATTCTGCGGTATATTTTGAAAAGGATTCTTTGATATTTGGTGTTCGGTATAGGCGGGAAAAATATGGTACCCTGGAAGATTCAACTTTTCAAAAAGTAAAGGATTATCTCAATACATTGAAGGAGGAACCGATAGGGGAGAATGATATGATCGTGATTAACTTTCTTTCTTATGTAAATTTGGAAGAACAAAAGAAAAAGACGCCTTCTAACTGGAATATTTTCAACCGGGAGTACCTGAGAAAGCTCAAAAAAATAGATAATGTTTCTCAATTCTGGATCTCCCGGTTACCGTCGGAGCAAATGAAACATTTTACCTCTGAAAGAATTGACTGGAAGCAGGATAAGCAGGGAATAATACCAGAAGTTTTTTCGCCTTATGGCCTGGAATACGGGTATTATGTTATTCTTACTCCTCGAGGTGATTACTATTATTACATTGGTGAATATGGTAAAGATAGAGTTTGGAAAATGACCGAAGAAATGAGAGATTTTCAAAACAGCCATCCGAAATGATCTTCGGTTGAAGTTATTACTCAAATTATCTTGTCATTTAATATTGCCTACCGTTACAAACCAAGTTGTTATTGATCTTGAACGCCTGGAAATGAACTATTGAGGTTGCCGCCTGTTAAAACTGGAAAAATTGATACTGCTTTGATACTAAAACAAAATTTCAAATTCATCGAGATAGAATAGAATGCAATATGGTGATCGGCACAATTTAATTTTGAAAAACACTTATGCGTAAACTACTATACCTTGTTTTATTTTTGTTGTTCTCGTGTAAAGCTCCGGAATATAAATATAGGTTTAATGAAGAATGGAGCGTGCTTGAAGTGAAAATGAAGGATAAGAGCTTCAGGGAACATTTTTATAGACCTGACCAGAACCAAAATTATTGTATGCCTTCCATTAGGTTCAGTACAAAAGACTCGACTGCAGTATGGCCTGGATTTAAAGAGGAGATAAACAGATTTAAATTTTCTGTAAATAATTCTATAACCAGAATTAGCTTTAGCAGGATAGATTCTGTGAAATATGAAGAAAACGATTTATATATAAATTTGATCTGCCAGGAATTTAAAATTGACAAGGACTCTAAGCTTGGTAGGTTGACCCTATCTAATAAAGAAGGAGTGAAAATTCGAATCTTACCTACCGAAAGATTTATAGAGCAATCAAAGGCCAGAAATTTGGATTAATTTATATATTGGATTAAGTCTGAAGAAGGCTATAGAACTATTTCAAAAAAAGCTGGAAATACATTATATCCAATCTCGCGATGCTCGAAATACTCCCCGTTACCGAACCCAAAATGATTGATACAGTGGCCAGGCTTGCCAGGGAGATCTGGATCGAGCATTATACGGCTATTATCGGGAAGGACCAGGTTGATTATATGCTGGGTAAATTCCAGTCGGTCCCCGCGATCACTGAACAAGTATCCCAGGCTGTGCACTATTATTTGCTAAAACTGGACGGTGAACCAGTGGGCTACCTTTCCTACAGAATTGATGATGATCACCTTTTCCTGAGTAAGATCTATGTGCTGAAGTCTCAAAGAGGCAAGGGAATAGGAAAAGAAGCCATGACATTTTTAAAGAAGCAGGCAATTAGGGCAGATCTTCAGAAAATACAACTTACCGTGAATAAGTATAATTCAAAATCTATCCATGCCTATGAAAAAATGGGGTTTGTGAATGTGGATTCCATAGTGCAGGATATCGGGAATGGTTTCGTGATGGATGATTTTGTGCTGGAAAAGACCATCAATTCATCCTCCTGAAATGCAGGCGCGAATCAAATATGAATTTTCCAATAGGCTATGGAAATATGAAGGCAAGGGCGGCTGGTACTTTGTGTGCCTTCCAAAGGAAATTTCAGAAGAGATCAGGAACAACCTGGAATGGCAGGAAGAAGGCTGGGGTAGAATGAAGGTGACCGCCGGGCTGGACCAATTTAGCTGGGAAACCGCGATCTGGTTCGATACGAAAAGGCAAACTTACCTGCTGCCGGTTAAAGCCGATATCAGGACCAGGGCAAAGCTGAATGTAGACCAGGAATTAGAAGTTGCTATTTGGATTTGAGCGGTTAAAAAAGCAATTAGCTCAAAGTTCAGAATATTTGATTCCAATTTTTAATAAAGCCTTAAAAGTATTTGTTCGGCCTTCTTAGTAACTTGTCCAAAACTGAAGAAAAATGCCGGAATTACCAGAAATTTCCTATTACAAGAAATATGTAGACTCGACCGCCCTTCACAACAAGATCCGGTCTGTTCATGTGCCCGTACCCAAATTGCTTCAGACTTCTGAAAAAGATGCTGAAGAGCATTTGATCGGTACCGAATTCACAAAGGCTATTCGACACGGTAAATACCTGTTCCTGGAGTCGAAAAATGGCAATTACCTGGTATTTCATTTCGGTATGACCGGGAAATTCGATTTTTCCCATGAGGATGATCCACCGAAGTATACTGCCTTTTATTTGATGTTTGAGGATGGAGCGAAACTGTTTTTTATATGCCCGCGAAAGTTGGGCAAGATCTATCTAACCGAAAGCAAGGATGATTTTCTAAAGGAACATTCAATAGGTAAAGATGCGCTCGATTTCAGTAAAGATGAATTCAAACATCTGCTGTACAAAAAACGAGGAAGCATAAAGGGCGCCCTTACCAACCAGAGCCTCATTGCCGGTATCGGGAATATGTATGCAGATGAAATGCTGTTCCAGACCGGGATACATCCAAAAACGAGTCCTTCAGATCTTTCAGAAGATGAGGTAAACCAGCTTTATGATAAAATGATCGAAGTCCTGGAAACGGTAAGCGATCGCAAGGCTTCTGGAGAAAGCCTTCCTGATAATTACCTTACTGGTCATCGCGAACCCGGAGCCGATTGTCCGAAGTCGAACGGGAAGATCGAGATGATGAAAATATCAGGTAGAAGCACCTACTTTTGCCCAGCCTGCCAGAAGGAAAAATAAAAGCCTGATTCTCTTTTTCGAGGGATTGAAAGTTCCTTTTAAAATGAGTATTTTTGCCTCCTCAAATCAGGACTGATGATGGCAGAAAATGAATCTCAGGTCGCCGAGACCAAACAACAGGAAAAAGAATTACCGGCACTTTATTCCAAAAGAGTAATCTACCTGTTTTCGGTTATTTTCTCCACTATCTTCGGAACGGTGATCCTGATGAGCAATCTAAAGCAACTGGGGGAAAAGAAAGCCAGGATGGAAGTGCTCGTGTTCGGGATCATTTTTACTATAGGAACTGCGATCACGCTGAATACCGTTCAACTTCAAACAAATCTTGGCCTGCCACTAAATATCCTTGGAGGTGTCATTTTAAATGAATTCTTCTGGAATCGGTATATTGGAAAGGAAACTGAATTTGAAAAGAAAAGCTGGCATAAACCGGCGATCATTTCGACGCTGATCACACTTCCCTTTGTTGCGGCCATGCTCTATGCGATGTAGGCAGATTCCGCAGAATAAAATAAGCTGTTTCAGGTAAAAAAGCCTTGTTTTCCCTTCTAATTACGGAAGTTGCTTTTCTATAATTTTGCCAGGATAACGGCATTGAAAATCATTGAGGTAGGGAAATGATCTTTCAGAATTTAGATCCTTGTGCTGCTTTACAGGAATACGTCAACCTGTACAGGATACGCCATTTTATCATTCCACCTGGATTAAACCCTTTCCAAAGCCATATCCGCCACATCCTGAACAATGCATCATTTTTTACCCGCGCGGAGCTGAGGTGGTTAATTTTGCTGGTGATGCTAAAAAGATCACCCGTCCACGCTCGGTCATTACCGGGCAATATACCAGGCGTATAGACCGGGTGAGTTTACGAGATGAGATCATCGTGATCGTGGTGGTTTTTAAACCCGGAATTTTACACCGGCTAACCGGCATCCCATTTACACTCCTCATAGACCAGGCGATAGACCTGGAAGCGGTGTATCCAAAGATCGCAAGGGAGGTAAACGATAGGCTCGGTAGCAGCGAATGTATTGAAGAGATGATTGGCATTATCGAAAGTTTTTTAATAGGCCTCACCGCGAATGCGAACTGCCCCCTTAGAAGAACCGAACAAATCTTCGATTTTATGGTAAGGAATCTTGGGAATTATAACCTCGACTGGCTGGCGAGGGAGGCCTGCCTGTCTGTTCGACAATTTGAACGACAATCCAGGAATTATGTTGGGATAAGTCCAAAATTTTTTGGTCGTATTGCCAGGTTTAATAAAACCTATTATTTAGGTATTGAAAATCTTCATCCGGACTGGCTGGATGTATCGCTGTATTGTGGATACCACGATTACCATCACCTGGTAAAGGATTACCGGGAATTCACGGGTTCTACACCCAGAACTTTTCTTCAGGAGGAAGCGCGTTCGCTGGAACGATTGCTCGGAATAAGCCAATAGAAACTTGCTAAATAATGTCGTTTTTCTACCAATAAAATATACTGGGATATTTCCAATTTTACAGCTGTAAGCCCTGCCTTGCAAAATATTAATAATTCATTTTAGTACATCGATTATGAAAACAACTTTTAAATTATTAGGGGGTCTTTTCGTTTTACTGATACTGGGTTCCTGTGAAAAGGATTCGATAGAATCTATGGAAAGCACAGATCTAAACGCTGCTGAATTGAAGGCAGGACAGAATTTCAATAATGGTATGATCCATTCCTACAGCAATGCAGTTGTCTTGCAGTGGAGTGAAACAATGAGCCAGGCCATAGATAACCGCCTGCCGCTTCCGGCCGAGGCGAAGATCTATGCGATGGTCACACTAGCGATGCATGATGCGTTGAATAATGTGGTGCCGAAATATGAAACCTATGCCCTGGATAATTCAGCGGTGGATTATAGCGGTATCACCAAGAAGAATATACATTCCATTGCCGATGCGGCGGTATCCCAGGCAGCGAGAGACATGATGGTTCAGCTGTTTCCTCCATCAGCGCCTGCTGCTAATGCAAAACTAAGTGAGGTTCTTGCAGGTATTGATGATTCCGAATTAAAATCTCGTGGAATCGAAATTGGAAAGGATGCGGCTGTCGCCATGCTCGCTAAAAGATCCACCGATTTTCCGCTAATTTTTACAAGCTATTTAGGAGGTACTGAGCCGGGGGAATTTCGGGTTGATTTTGCACCTTTTGTCAATGCGAATCCTAACCCGCCTTTCTGGCCGGCCCTGGCTGTCTATGCCTTCAATATGGGAGAATTGCCCGGCTTCGGGATACTTTCAGGAGATCAGTTCAGAGACGAAGCCCAGTATCCCCTTAATTCAGCCGAATATATTGCCGATTTTAACGAGACAAAAAACCTGGGTTGCGACGCCTGTCCCATGAGAACCGAAGAGCAGACCGAGATTGGTGCTTTCTGGATCGAAAGCAATTCAAGTTCCATGAACAGGCTGGCCAGGACTATAGCCGAGCAGAAGAAACTGGATGGCTGGGAAGCTGCCAGGTTGATCGGCCTGGTTGAAATGTCCATAGTTGATGCCTATATCGCTTCATTCGAAGGTAAGGCCTATTATAAATTCTGGAGACCAGTTAGTGCCATTCGTCTGGGTGATTTTGACGGGGTAGAGGAGACCGTTGGAGACGTTACCTGGACACCAAGCTTTCAAACTCCTCCAACTGCCGAGTATCCATCAACTCATGCTTACGCAGGGGGTTCTGCTGCCGCTGTTTTTAAGGCTTTCTTTAATAACGATCATGTCAATCTCGACGTAACCAGCCCTTATTATTTGCCAGGTGTTAAAAGGCGAATAAGAAGTTTTTCCCAAATGTCTTATGAAACTGCCGTTTCAAGGATCTACATAGGATATCACTTCCGTCATGCCGTGGAAGTTGGTGAAAGACAGGGTAAGGAACTCGGCCAGTATGTTTTTGAAAATAATTTAAGAGAGATCAAAAAAGTCGAATAATCTTTTCAGAACAAATATTGGCTTCAGATCGACAAATTTTTGAAAGCCATCTAGCAGAAAAGTCCGGTGACTACAATAGTTGCCGGACTTCCCTGTTTGGTGTTAGAATGTCGTTTTTTTACCACCTGTATATTTTCAATAATTTACAATTTTGTATGGACAAGCCCTTCATTGTCAGCAACCTAATATCAATTAAATTTATTGGACTATGAAATCAATCATCAAGATGTTTGGAGGTTTTTTCGTGTTAATTAGCCTCTTTTCCTGTGAAAAGGATTCGCTCGGGCCGGAAGGATCCGATTTGTTGGTAGCAAATTCCAGAGGGCAGAACTTTAATAACGGGATGATCAATTCCTATAGCAATGAGGTCGTGTTACAGTGGAATGAGTTGCTAAGTCAATACCTGGATCAGCAACTCCCGCAGCCTTTTGAAGTGAAGATCTACGCGATGGTAACACTGGCCATGCACGATGGGCTGAACAATGTGGTTCCAAAGTATGAGACTTATGCCCTTGATAATTCTGGAGTGGATTTCAGCGGTATTACAAAAAAGAACATACATTCCATCGCAGACGCTGCCGTATCACAGGCAGCACGGGACATGATCGTTCAGATTTATCCTGCTGCAGCAACGGCCGCTGAGGCGCAGTTGAACACTATTCTTTCAGCAATTGAAGATTCAGAACTTAAAGATCGGGGTATCGAAATAGGTAAAAATGCCGCGGCAGCCATGTTAGCTGCCAGGTCAGGAGATATTTCCTTCGGTTTCTCCTCATATACCGGAGGTTCTGATCCTGGAGATTACCAGGCAACCTACCCGCCTTATGTATTTCCAAATCCACCTATCTGGCCGGCAAATGCGGTTTTTGGTGCAAACCTGGGAGATCTAAACCCATTTGGGATACTTTCCAGCGACCAGTTTTTGGATGAAGCACCGCATGCTGTGAGTTCTGATGAATATCTGGCCGAATATAACGAAGTAAAGGAGCTTGGTTGTAATAATTGCCCATTACGAACCCCAGACCAAACCCAGATCAGTATTTTCTGGAGAGAGACTTCATCAAGTGCAATGAATCGTTTGGCAAGGATGCTTGTTCAGGATAGAAAGCTTGATGGCTGGGAGTCAGCTCGTTTGATTGGTTTAATTCAAATGTCGGTAATGGATTCATACATAGCCTCTTTCGAAGAAAAATTCCAATATGCTTTCTGGAGACCCATAACCGCGATCAGGAATGGTGATTCAGATGGGAATGATCTTACCCTTGGCGATCCAGGCTGGACTCCTTCCACACCCAGTCCTACGCCTCCCAATCCCAGTTTTCCATCTACTACCGCTTATAGTGGTGGTGCAGTAGCTGAAATCTTGAAAGCCTTTTTCCATAGTGACGTCGCAAATATTGACTTTACCAGTCCTTATTATGTGGCCGGTGTGGAAAGACATTTTGATACGTTTTCAGACCTGGCTACCGAAAGCAGCAGTTTCGGTATATACGCAGGATACGATTTCAGGCAGGATGGCGAGGTTGGTGAAAGACATGGAAGAGAACTGGGAAAGTATATTTTCGAAAATAACCTCAGGGAGATCAAAAAGATCCTTTAAAGATATATTCACTTTAAACTAATCGAACAATTATAGATAGTTTCAATAAAAGTCCGGGCCATGAAAAAGGTCCGGACTTTTTTAAAAGATCACATTTACTTTTCTTGTTGAGCAATTGAGAAATCAGATTAAAATCACTTTCCAAAACAAGCATTTTCGGTTATATTTCCGGCCCATTAAAAATACTGGATATGCAAGCGCAAGAGCTGAATGCTTTTTTGAAAAATGTACTGAAGAACATGCCGGAAGACTGGTTGAAATTAACCACCCACCGGCTGGATGTTTACAATGAAAGCCTCGCGAAAACAGAATTCCTTGACAGGTTCGAAAAATTATATTCCGAAAATAATGCTGATGGGACTGCTTTAGCTGAATTGCCCACGGCCTTTGATTATATTAGGTTGGGACATCCCCTGTCCTCTGTGCTGGAATGGGGAATAGCTAAATTCAGTGGACTAAAGCCTGAAAACGTGATCGCTTTTTCTTCCAGAATGACGCCGATACTGGCGGTGCTGCGGAAGAATTTATTCGATAAAAGGAGAACCCGGATACTTTACGCCGGGCATTTGCCGGAATCCTTCGATTTTGAAACTGTCAAAAAGGTATATGGCTACGATTTTGAATTGGAGCAGATTGAAAACTCCCATGATATTTCAGAATTTGAAGGAAGCACGGTTTTTATTTCAAAGGAAGATGATTTAAGGGAACTTCAGTTGAACCAACATATCGATTTCCAGATTTGCCTGAAGGGCGATCTGGGAAGTATCATCCTGGTTAATGGGCCAGAGAATGAAGGCCATATTTCTGAAATTCAGCATGTACGCCGAAGGGAAACCATCGCCATGACTCCTGCCGATTCATATACTGTGTTGCAGGAATTAACCAGCCAGCAAGCATCTGCTAAACACGGGGCCGATTACGAGGCCAATAGAAAAAAGGTGGAGAACTCTGTTCAGGAGATCACCGCTACAAACTCTAAGGTCATTCTTGGTTCCTGCGGACTTTCGGTCCAATATGCTATCATGATGGGGCTTATCGATGATGCCCAGGAAAAGCATCCTGGCAAAACGATCAAAATAATTGTGCCTCCCAATTGTTATGGAGGAACCAACGACCAGGCCAGGCGGGTAGCTGCCTGTCTTGATAATGTGGAGATCATGGATCTTCCGGTAGATCGCGATAACGATATGGTTGAAAGCACGAACCAGGTTCTGGAACAGGTTGCCAGGGAAGATGCCGTGCCTTATATCATTGCAGAGATTCCCACCAACCCTCGGGTAGAAGTGCCAGACCTTGATAAGTTACGGGCAACTCTAAGCAAAAAGCGAAAAACGGCATCGGGTGAAGCAGCAGTAGAACCTGTTTTTATTCTGGATCAGACCTTTTGCCCGAACGTTCAGTTTTGCGGGGAAGACGGAATTCTTTCTGAAGTAAAAACGCTTTCTTATGTGAGCGGTTCCAAATTCCCGAGTGGAGGAAAGTGCACTGCGGGATATTGCGTAGCCAATAAAAGAGCTGAAGGATTGATGGATAAACTCGAAAAGCATATCAGGCTTTGTGATAACGAAGCAACGGCCCTCCAGGTTAGTATTCTTGCTGAACAATTACCTTCAATGAATCAGCGTATTAAGGAGGCTTATAAAAATACCCGGGAATTCGTGAACTTCATCGAAAAGAAACTTCCGGAGGCAAAGATCAATTTTGTTTCAGAAGAACTGGCAAAACAAGGCTTTACGCCATCGGTATTCTCACTGGACCTTCCTACGAAGGGAAATTCCGAAGAGGAAAGAGAAAAATATAAAAGAGCCCTCAATCAGAAACTGATCGATATGATGATAAGCCGTATTCCCAATGAAAGTAAATACTGCGTAAGCTACGGCCAGTTGAAGGGTTGTTACTGGACCATTCCCGCGACTTCCACACAGGGAACCACCAAGGAAACCGATAAGGATTATATCGCACGGGTTTCGGTATCTCCAGATCTTGATCTGGAAAAGCATAAGCAGGTATTCAGCGATTTTGTGAAGGAGATTTAATGAATAAGCACCTGAGATCTGTCACGCCCATTGAAATCGCTCGTCTTTAATACTAAACAGCCGATGTTAAAATATATAAGCCTGCTGATTTTTCTGATGGTCTTTTCAGGAAATTACGCCCAGGTAGATCACGAATTCGCACAAGCAGTTCCTGCCGATAAAGGTTTTTCAGCAGAGAAACTGGACTCCTTAGGTTTATTCCTCGAAGAGGCAGGTTCTTCCTCCTTAATGATACTGGTTGATGGAAAGCTAGTCTATGACTGGGGTGATACCGATAGGAAAATACTCGTTCACTCCATCAGGAAGGCGCTGCTGAATTCTTTATATGGAATTTACGTAAACAATGGAACAATTGATACCACTCTAAGCCTTCGCGAACTTGAGATCGATGATATTCACCAGCTAACTGAGGTGGAGAAATCGGCCACCATCGCAGATCTGCTCAAATCTAGGTCTGGGGTCTATCATCCTGCAGCGGCAGTTAACCAGGCTATGCTTGATAGGATGCCGGAGCGTGGGTCGCATCAACCAAACGAATATTATTACTATAATAACTGGGATTTTAATACCCTGGGATTCATCCTGGAGAAATTAACGGGAGAAAGTCTTTTTGACCTTTTCTATAAACATATTGCACAGCCACTTGGGATGAAATATTCCAATAATTATATCGTGGTAAAGGATCCATCAGATAGCTGGGAGATCCCGAACGTAGACGGGATTTATCAGTATGAGACCGGTAAATCTAAATACCCGGCCTATCATTTCAGATTAACCGCCAGCGATCTCGCGAAATATGGTCAGCTTTACCTGAATGCAGGAAACTGGAATGGGGAGCAGATCGTTCCTAAAGAATGGATAGAAGCCAGCACGAAAGCATATTCTGTGACCAATAAAGATTATGGCATAGGATACGGAATGTTATGGAATGTGTTGATTCCTAATGAAAACAGAAGTTCCAAATCGTTTTTTCATACCGGGGTAGGTATCCACATGCTGGGAATTTACCCGGCATCCAATCTTGTCCTTATTCATAGAGTGGATACAGAAGGGGAGTATTCCTTTCATGAAGGGAATTTTTACCAGATGATCTCAAAGGTATGGGATTCTAAAGTAGATCAGGAAAAAACAAAATAGAAGCTAATTTTAAAATGAGAATGCCAGGGAATTAAAAAACTTGTTTCCCACGCTTCGGTTGGTTATTTTTAAGAACCAACCAATACCTTTTAAATGAAATTACCATACACCATCTGCTATACCAGCGTCGCGAACGATCTGGATGAGGAAGATGTGAACAGGATCTTTGAAGTGACCGCCAAACATAATAATGAATGCCAGATCCAGGGGCTGCTTCTGTATTCAAAAGAAACCAGCCGGTTTTTCCAGGTGCTGGAGGGAGAAAAGAAAGAAGTGATCAACCTGTATCATGAAAAGATTTTGAAAGATCCACGGCATAATGATATTACCGATGTTTTTCACAAGCCTACTTCCAAACCTATTTTCTTTAAATACACTTCCAAATTCAATCTTATCAAAACCAGTGAGGACCTGAAGGAGATCAAAAGGTATATCGAGGAGCACAAATATTCTCAGGCGAATTCAGATGAAGTGCTCCGGTTGCTGGAACCATTTTTAATTCTCTATTCGTAGTATCAATTTTTTTCAGTTCTGAAATGATTTATTGTAAAAATTTAAAACTGAAGGCATTCCTGCTTTTAATAACGTCTATGATACTTTTTGGAATATCCTGTAAGAAGGAAATTCGGAAGGAAGGTTTTGTAGAGGTAGAAGGCGGAAAAATATGGTATAAAATTGTAGGGGAGGGAAAAGGTACTCCGTTGCTGATACTGCATGGCGGACCGGGCTCCAGAAGCTGTACGATGATTTCGGGTTATTCCCGCCTGGGAGATGAGCGTAAAGTAATCTTTTATGATCAACTGGGTTCGGGAAGTTCAGAAAGACCTACCGATACCAGCCTGTGGAAAAAAGAGCGTTTTGTTGATGAAATTGAGATCTTAAGGGAAATGCTCGAACTGGATGAAGTTCATATTTTAGGACAGTCCTGGGGTGGCGCCTTGCTAAGTGAATATATGATCACCAGGGATCCTGAAGGAGTCAGGTCGGTGATTTTTTCCAGTCCCTTATTAAGCACGAAGGACTGGATGGAAGATGCCAATTTGCTTTTATCTGAAATGCCTAAACCCATACAGGATACCATAAAAAAATACGAATCCCTGAAAGACTATTCAGCACCGGTTTACCTGGCCGCTGTAGATTCATTTTACAGCAGGCATTTGAGTCGGAAAGCCTGGCCACGAGAAGCCGTACCGGAATGTGAAGGAGTGGGTGGTTTTAACAGCGACGTCTACAATTATATGTGGGGCCCAACCGAATTTACAGCTACGGGCACCCTGCTGAATTTTGATCGCACAGATGATCTGGGTGAAATTGAAGAACCCATTCTTTTTATCGCCGGGGAATACGACGAGGCCCGACCGGAAACCATGTATGAATACCAGAAGCTAACAAAGTCTGGAAAAGTAGAGATCATCAAGAATGCAGCCCATTCCACGGTGGTGGATCAGCCAGAACAGGTGACGAGGGTGATTAGTGATTTCCTGAAAAAGGTAGAGGAAGGCGAATACTAGAATTCGGAACTTTCATTGGTTTTCTGTAACCACCGGCCAGGATCCGTCGTCACATGTTAAATATCATCAACAATCAATCAAAAACATGAAAAAAATCATCATTCTTTTCCTGTGTCTTTATGGTTCAACTATCATCGGGCAGGAATCAGGCAACGTCAGTAAACCCATAGTAGATAAACGCATCGAACTTCTTAGTATCGCTTTTAGGCTGGCCGAAAGCCCTGAATATTCTTCAGAAGTGTTCAGTCTATATACCAATCGAATTGAAGCCTATTATTCAGAATTTAAAGATCATGAGCTTATAGAATTTATTAAAAAGATCAGGCAAAAAGATGGAGTAGGTTATGATGCGGTAATGAAAATGGCTGTTCATCTGGATGAGGATCTAAATCCACGAATTGAATTCAATGAGAAAATTCCAGAAGTACGCTGGGGTAGAAAAAATGCCTATGAATTCGTGGGGCTGCTAAAGGATTTTTATCACGAGACCAGGACAAAAGAATTTTTTGAGAATAATGAAGAACTGTATGCTGAGGCAAGTGAAAGATTTTTGCCCGTCTATGAAATGCTGGATGAAAAATGGTATACCGATTTCTACGGGAACGAGCCCAGGGAAAAGTTTATTATTATAAATGGTTTAGGGAATGGAGGCGGAAATTTTGGGGCTTCAGTAGAATTGCCGGGAGGAAAGAAAGAAATATATGCTATAATGGGAACATGGAATACTGATGCTGAGGGCATGGTTAAATTCCCGGTTGAAGCTTATTTTTCCACTTTGCTTCATGAATTCAATCATTCTTTTGTGAATGAACTCCTGAAGAATAAAGAAGAGTCATTTCGAGAAAGTGCAGAGATCATTTTCGAGGTGGTAAAAGAGGAAATGAAAAATGGGGCTTATGGAAGCTGGCAGACCATGATCAATGAAGCTTTAGTAAGGGCAGCGGTGATTAAATATATGAAAGATCATTCCTTTCCTGAAGATCAAATATCTCTGGAAATTTCGGAGCAACGAAATCGCGGCTTTATCTGGATCGAGGATCTGGTATCTGAACTTGAATTTTACGATAAACACCGGGCTCAATTTTCAACTCTCGAAGATTATTTTCCGAAGCTGGCAGAAGCTTACGGCAATTACGCGGTAAATATTCAGAAATATGTGGAAGAGGAAAGGCAGTCTCAAGCAAAGTTTGTTTCAATAACTGAATTTGAAAATGGAAGTGAAAATGTAAATCCCAATTTGAAGCAGATCTCCTTGAATTTCGATAAACCTTTTAGAGGAGCTAATTTTATTAGGCCAGGAAATGAAAGAAGATTTCCTACTTTCACCAATCTCCGGTATTCTGAAGACCGCAAGACGGTGATCCTCGATTGGGAACTTGAAGAAGACATGGAATATGAGTTCTTCCTGATTGGCATTTCTTCAAAAACTGAATCCTCACCTGTCTCTGAAGATTTTCCTATCAGGTTCAGCACAAGATAAAGAAACGGGAATTAGGTGAGTTAATAGACTACTTTAAGTGGGTTGGCCCTTAGTTTTAATTGAATATATTTATAGTTCAGAATATGCTCTAGATTAATAATTTAATGTTTTATGAAAACTACTCCTGAACATAACGAACGCATCGCAAAATTGACATTCGCGTCGGTCTATCCTCATTATGTGGACAAGGTGACCAAAAAAGGCAGGACCGAAGCCGAACTGGTAAACGTAATCGAATGGCTTACCGGTTTTGATAAGGCTACCCAGCAGCAATTGATCGATGAGAAGGTGACCTTCAAGGAGTTCTTTCAAAGAGCAACACTAAATCCCAATGCTGATCAAATCAAGGGAGTGATCTGCGGCTACCGAATCGAAGAGATCGATAATCAGTTAACCAGAGAGGTAAGATATCTTGATAAACTCGTAGATGAATTGGCAAAGGGCAAAAAGATGGAAAAGATCATGAGGTAGTTTCTGTTGCTGAATTTCCCATTCGAAAATAAAATCAATGCATAGAAAAATAGCGATCCTCAGGGGGATAAATGTAGGTGGTAAAAGAAAACTTCTAATGGCCGATCTTAGATCACTTTGCCAGGATCTGGGCTGGAAAAATGTCGAAACCTATATTCAAAGCGGAAATGTGATCTTTAGTTCTTCTGAAAAGAATTCCAGGCTCGAAAAGGATTTGGAGCATGCGATCAGTGAAAAATTTGAACTTGATGTGCCGGTAATCATTCGTGATGCTGAGGAATTCAGGAATCTGCTGGAAAGAAATCCTTTCTATCATAAGGAAGCCGAGATAAGCAAATTACACCTTAGCTTTCTAAAAGAAGTTCCTTCCGAAGAAAATCTGCGAGCTATTCAACAATACAATTTTGAGCCAGACAGGTTTGTTGTGGATCAAAGGGAGGTTTTTATTTATTGCGAGGGGAAATATCACCAATCAAAATTAAGTACAAACTTATTCGAGAAAAAACTTAAAACAGGCGTTACCACCAGGAACTGGAAAACCGTGGTGAAACTGGTCGATTTATCGAATAGCTAAGTATCCGTTTTTTAATATTCTGTGGTATTTATTATAAGTCATTATGCTGATTTTATTTCCGACTCATGGCTTATTCTGTTAATAATGAATTAATTATCAGATATTTATAGGGTTTCAGCGAGTTGCCGACTTGATCCTCGCTATTCCTGGGAATTGGAAAGATTGGCTACGACCGTTTTCTGAAATTTATCTCGCCATTATTTCTCATACTCGCCCTGGTGATCATGAGCTTTCTTGCTCTTAGTGTTTATTGAATGTTGGCTTATTAGAAGACTAACGGGCTTCAGCCGATTTTAACCTTATTGTTATAATTTTCATTCTGAAGTATAAACAACTAATAATTAAATAATTAGCTCTTTAAAATCTGGCTATTTGGTTGGTTCTCATGCGCTTAATGAGTAAATTAAAAGATTATTTTTTAAAATTCTTTCTTATGGATAGGCGTAGATTTCTCAACCGTACCGGATTAGCAGTGGGAGCTGGAATTAGTTTACCGGTGTTAAGTGCCTTTGAAGAGGTAAATCAATGTGAAAAAAATAGTTCTCAATATAAACTGAACAGCTGGTCTGATCTCAGGGATATGTTTGATCTTGAAACTGGCAAAACACATATGGCGCTGATGTTGCTGGCATCCCATCCAAAACCCGTCAAGGAGGAAATCGAAAGACATCGCGCAAATTTTGATAAAAACCCTGCCGAATACTGGGAAGAGAATTTTCAAACCGCAGAACCCAGGGTTGTTGAGGTCGCTGCCAAATACCTGAATGCCGACCCTTCTGAAGTTGCGCTTACCGATAGTACCACCCAGGGCCTCGGAATATTGTACACCGGAATGAAACTACGTGAAGGCGATGAGATCCTTACCACAACCCACGGTCATTATTCAACCGAAAAAGCTTTGGAATTCAGTGCTGAAAGGAGTGGAGCGAGTATTAAAAGAATTGATCTTTATGAGGATCCGTCTCAGGTTTCAGGTGATGAGGTTTTAAGCAGGCTCAAAAAGAACATCACTCCCAACACCCGACTTTTGGCCGTAACATGGGTTCATTCCTGCTCCGGTGTAAAATTGCCAATTTCTGAAATTAGCGGATTGATTAAAGAGGTGAATCAGTCTCGTGCTGAAAAAAACAGGATATATTTCGCGGTTGATGGGGTGCATGCTTTTGGCCTGGATAATATTGATGTAAATGAACTGGGCTGTGATTTCCTCGTCGCCGGTACTCATAAATGGATTTTCGGTCCCAGGGGAACCGGGATTCTTTGGGCAAAAAAGGATGCGCACGATATGCTGGTTCCCGTTATTCCCGCTTTTTCGATGGCCTATGGAGAATGGCTTGGGTTTATCCCGAAGGAGCAGATCAATTTCAGTCATCTGAACAGTCCGGGTGGTTTTCATGCCTTCGAGCACAGGTGGTCGCTTCATAAAGCATTTGAAATGCATATGACAATCGGGAAGCAAAACATCGCTTCCAGAAGTAAGGCGCTTAACCAAATGCTGAAAGAAGGAATGGCCGACATTCCTCATGTTAAGTTGCTAACACCAATGTCTGATAATTATTCCGAAGCAATTAACTGTTTTGAAATCGATGGCCTGGGCCCCGATGAAATTGTCCAGAAACTCCACCAAAAAAAGATAATAGCTAGCAGCTCTCCCTATAGAAAAAGTTATGCCCGGTTAACACCCTCAGTGATCAATACCGAAGAGGAAGTTGAAAAATGCCTGGTGGCATTGAGAGCTTTATTCTGATAATTGTATGGGTTGGTTGGATATTAATTTCACTGATTAAATTCTGGGATTCGGAATCACTGAAGAGGTATCAGGATGAAAACCTGTGAAATTGATTTCCAATTATAGCATTGCTTTTCGTAAGTTTAAGGGCAAAAAGATCAATTTATGAACTCCAGATTACTCCTTTCTCTTTTTTGTTCCTTATTCATTTTCGGTTTTAACCAGCGGGGATTCTCCCAGTTATCAAAAACTGAAAAGAAGATCGTTAAGGCTGTCGATAAGCATACAGATGCTTCGCTGGAATTTCTTGAAAAAGCAGTGAATATCAACAGCGGGACCATGAATTTTGAAGGAGTTCGGGAAGTGGGAAAGCTTTTTCAGCAGGAACTTCAGAAAATTGGATTTGAAACCCGATTAACTTCCGGAGATGCTTATGGAAGAGCCGGGCATTTGATAGCAACTCACGAAGGAAAACCGGGATTAAGATTATTGTTGATAGGTCACCTGGACACCGTTTTCGAGCTGGACAGTCCTTTCCAGAGTTCCAGTAAAATAAATGATTCCATCATGAAAGCTCCCGGAGTGGCCGATATGAAAGGAGGCGACGTTATAATCATTTTAGCCATGCAAGCTTTAAAAGAAGCAGGGGTGCTGGATGAAATGTCGGTTGAGATCGTCATGACCGGTGACGAGGAGAAAAGCGGTGATCCTATTGAACTTTCCAAGAAAGACCTGGTAGAGGCGGCAAAAAGGGCCGATGTTGCTCTTGGTTTTGAAAACGGGGATGGAAATCCTGAAACTATCGTCATTTCTAGAAGAGGCTCATCCAGTTGGAAACTGGAGGTAAGCGGAAATGCCGCTCATTCCTCTCAGGTTTTCACCGAAAAGGTGGGGACAGGCGCAATTTATGAAGCCTCAAGAATTCTGAACGAGTTCTTTACCCAACTCTCTACGGAAGAAAATTTGACTTTTAATCCTGGTTTTATTCTGGGAGGAACCTCGGTTGAGGTACAGGAAGACGGTACGGGAGGAACTGCCTTCGGAAAGACTAACGTGGTGGCTCAAAAAGCCGTGGTACGTGGGGATATTAGGGCGGTGAGTTTAGAACAGCTTGATAGAGCTAAGGGAACTATGAATAAAATTGTTTCGGAAAATTATCCTGAGACCGAAGCGAACCTGAGCTTTGATGATGGTGGGTATCCGCCTCTGGCAAAAGCTGAAGGCAATGAGAAACTGCTCGAGTATTATGATGAAATTAGCCAGGAACTTGGCTTTGGAAAGGTTTACGCCGTTAATCCGCGTAACGCAGGAGCAGCAGATATTTCCTTTACTGCCGGTCATGTTGATATGGCGGTAGATGGTCTGGGGCTTAGTGGAGACGACGATCATACCATCAACGAGACAGGAAATCTGAACATGGTATCAAGGCAGGCCAAAAGAGCTGCCATTTTGATGTATCGATTATCGCAATTTCCACAATTCAGTAACTAACAAGGTGGAACCAGCGATAGACCATATTCAGATAACGATTAAAGATTTGGAGAAAGCCGAGATTTTTTATGATAAGCTGATGCCGATCTTTGGTTTCGACCTGAATATGAAATCCAAAGGGAAGGTTCCAGAGCATGAATTTGAAGTGATCGAATATGCCCACCCAAATCTTATCATTGGATTTAATTCTCCACGTTCGGTTTTTATGGATGAAATCATTCATCGCAGAAAACCTGGTGCAATTCATCACCTGGCCTTTAAAGCCAAAAATAAGGGAGAGGTAGACCAGGCTTATCCAAAAGTGAGAGATATCGGCGCGGAAATAATAGAAACTCCGCGATATTATCCAGAGCATGGTCAAAATTATTATGCCCTATTCTTTAAGGATCCGCAAGGCATCAAATATGAGATCGTTTTTGAACCGAGAGCATAGGTTCCAGGACCTCGTCGGCAATTTTATGAAGCTTTGAAAACGAAATATCAGGTCTATTTTATTTTTTAATATCTTAAAGTCCTGAAACTTACTTCAATCATTTCTAACCAATCTCGATATGAAAATCTCCTTTTTCTTTCTCCTGGTATTCTGTATTGCCAGTTTTAATCTTAGCTCACAAGAGAGTCAAAATAAAGGCGAACCGAAGCCTGATGATATTTTTAATGAATACGGTTGGAGAAATATTGGTCCTTTCCGGGGAGGAAGGAGTGTCGCCGTTTCGGGTGTAGTTGGGAGACCGGGCACCTATTATATGGGAAGTACTGGGGGAGGTGTGTGGAAGACTACTAATGATGGACAATCCTGGTCAAATATTTCAGACGGCTTTTTCAATACGGGTACCATTGGTGCTATCGGGGTTTCAGAAAGCGACCCGAACGTAATATATGTAGGCACGGGAGAACATGCGGCAAGAGGAGTAATGACCTCAATGGGAGATGGGATGTACAGATCTGTCGACGCAGGGAAAAGCTGGGAACATACTGGCCTGGAAGAATCGAGACATATTTCGGATGTTTTAGTGCATCCTCAGGATCCTGATGTCGTTTTTGTTTCGGTCCAGGGTGCTCAATATGCACCTTCAGAACAACGTGGAATTTTTAAGACGGTAGACGGAGGGAAAACCTGGAAGAAGGTGCTTTATGTGAACGAGGATACCGGAGCTTCCGGATTGTCTATGGATATGACCAACCCGCGAATACTCTATGCCGCCATGTGGGACCATAGAAGATATCCGTGGAAAATGGTTTCAGGTGGAGAGGGTTCTGGCTTGTATAAATCGGTAGATGCAGGGGACACCTGGGAAAAGATGAGCGAAGGTCTTCCTGAAGAATTTGGAAAAGCGGGAATTTCGGTTTCCAGAGCAAATCCAGACAGGGTTTTTGCGGTGATCGAAGCTGAAGGTGAAAAAGCAGGTGTTTACCGAAGTGATGATGCCGGAAAAAAATGGACCCAGGTTAACAATGATAGGATCAATATCACTAGGTCCTGGTACTATATGGAGATCTTTGCAGATCCCCAAAACGAGAATATCGTCTATGTTTTGAATGCTCCGGTCATGAAATCCATAGACGGGGGAAAAAGTTTTTCCAATATTCCCGTTCCTCATGGAGACAATCACGATTTGTGGATACATCCTGAAAATAATCAGGTTATGATCAATGCGAACGACGGTGGAGCTAATGTTTCCACTAATGGAGGTAAAAGCTGGAGTACACAGGAAAATCAGCCAACTGCACAGTTTTACAGGGTGATTACCGATAACCAGGTGCCTTATCATGTGTATGGAGGGCAACAGGATAATTCGGCCATAGGTATTGCCAGTCGCACCCGTAATGGGGGTGTAGGCTGGAAAGACTGGTATTCGGTTGCTGGTTGTGAAAGTGCCTTCCTGGCCTTTGATCCCAATGATCCTTCCGAAGTCTATGGTGGTTGTTACCAGGGAATCATCGATAAATGGATGAGGGAAACCCAAACTACGAAGGCCATTAATCAATACCCGGAACTCGGACTAAGCAAAGAACCAAAGGAAGCTAAATATCGCCATAACTGGAATGCACCAATTATTAGCTCACCGCATGATCGAAATACGATCTATCATGCCGGGAACAGGGTGTTTAAAACTACCGATGGAGGAATAAGCTGGGAGACCGTGAGTCCAGATCTTACCAGGGACGAAGAAGAGAAGCAGGGACCTGGAGGAGGGCCTTATACCAATGAAGCTGCCGGTGGAGAAAATTATAATACCATCAGTTACCTGGTGGAATCTCCAAATGAAGAAGGTGTGTTATATGCCGGAAGTGATGATGGACTTATTCATGTTACCAGGGATGGAGGAAAAAACTGGGAAAATGTAACTCCAAAAAATCTCGATCGAGGGATTGTGAACAGTATAGAAGTTTCTCCTCACGATCCGGCCACAGCTTATGCAGTGGTAATGAAATATAAATCCATGGACTTTAATTCCTACATCTTCAAAACCTCGAATTATGGAAAATCATGGTCTTCGATAGGTGAGGGGATCGAGGGAGATCCCAATTTCAGCAGGGTAGTAAGAGAAGATAAAAAGCAAAAAGGTCTTCTATATGCAGGTACAGAGACCGGTTTGTTCGTTTCCTGGAACGACGGTAAGAACTGGGAGCGAATTCAGATGAATTTGCCAATAGTTCCTATCAACGATCTTGTTATCAAGGATAACGACCTTGTAGCTGCTACAGCTGGTCGCTCGTTCTGGATCCTGGACGATCTTGCTCCACTTCAAAACCACAAAAATGAAAAATCTGAGGTCGAAATTTTAAAGCCCAAGGAAAGCTACCTGTATTTTGGAGGGAATTCTTCTGAAGCTTCCGTAGGCAAAAATCCACCCAATGGGGTGATCATAGATTATTACCTTGAAGAGGAGCCTGCCGATTCAATTCCGCTAAAATTAGAGATCTATAAAGGGGATGAATTGATTAGAAGTTATAGCAGTATTGCAGATAAAGACTTCAGCAGCTGGCCCGGTGGTCCGTCAAAGCCGGTTGTTCTGCCAGCGAAAAAAGGTTATAATCGCATGGCATGGGATTTTGCAAAAGAACCTGTGCCGCCGGTAGATAAGGTTTTTACTTTTGGAAATCTGAGCGGTTCTCATGTAGGACCGGGTGTTTACCGGCTGAAGCTAAATCTTGAAGATAAAACCAGTGAAACTGAAGTACGAGTTATCCCTGATCCTAATATCGACGCTAAGGCTTCAGATTTTGAAGCTCAGCAGCAAATGCTGGAAGAGATCGAACTAATGTTAACAGATATGCATGAATCGGTGAACGAGATGCGTTCGGTTAAAGATCAATTGAAAAAATACGAGAAACTGCTTGGAGATAGGGAAGGAACCGAGGATCTGCTGGAAAAAGGCAAGGAACTGGACAGGCGTATAACTTCCTGGGAAGAGAATCTTATTCAGGCCAAACAAAAAACTTTCCAGGATGTGATCAATTTTAATAATAAACTGAATGCTGAGCTTTTATTCCTGAGAGATTTTATACAGGGGCCATATCCAAAACTTACCGAAGGCAGTAAGGAGCGATTCGAAGACCTGAAAAACGACTGGGCAATTTATGAAGCAGAGCGAGATAAGATCATTCAGGACGAAATGCAGGCATATAATTCGGTCTATAAAAACTTAAATTTGCCGGCCCTGATCATGAGCGGAAGATAGCTGATTTAATTTCGAAAATTAACCTCAATAGAGGCATAAATGGGCTAATCACGGGTCACTTTTTCTAACGATGAAAAGGCCATTACCCATATCGCTTATGGCAATGTTCCCGCTTTCGAAAAAGGGATATACGCTCCAGGCTCCACCGAAGAATGGTTCATCGGTATCAGGAAGGGTATCAAAATACCCAATTTCAGTTATTTCTTTATTCTCAAGAGTAGAGATGTCCAAAACCCGAAGTCCCGCTGAATAACTTGCTAGAAAAAACTGGTTGTGTTGAGTATAGCCATTATGATCTATGGCTGCGGTTCTTCCAAAATATTCCATATGTAATACGGGGTCATCAAGATCTGTAAAATCAAATACAAGCGTACGGGTATTGAAAGAATTTTCAATTTCATCTAATTCATCACCCAGGAAAAAATATTTCTGGTCATCAGTGAACCAGCCCTGGTGAACATAACCAAGATTCTCATATATCTGTCTGGAAATGATTTCCGGTTCATCTTTATTAGTGACATCCAGGATGAGGATCTCATTGCCATGACTCCCAACATAGATCTCCCTTCCCGTGTATTGTGCATCTGGCCCGGAATAAGATACAACCTGGGCATCATGAGATGGTTCCTCTGTTGTATAGCCTCCTGCGGCCACCGGGGCTGAGGAATTCGAAATGTTCACAAAATGTGTCCCGCCCTCATAAGCATCGGTACCAATAACATAAGCGTAGCCTGAATCCTCATTGATAGCCAGGTTGTGAGCATGGCTAAATCCAATATAAACAGTGGTGGCATCAAAGTCCTCAGGATGATCACTTACATCTCGTAATTGCTTCAGGTCGAAAACCTTCATCCCATGACCTTCTGCTTCGCTGACTATATAGGCATGATCCTGATACACCTTAATGTCTGCATGCATATCTGGAGGAAGTCCGCTCTCGAGTCTACCCACTACTATTGGTTTTTCCGGATTTGAAATGTCTACAAACGCGGTTAAAATATCGGTGCCAATAATTACATATTCCTTTCCGTCTGAGGGATCGGTCCATCCCCACAGGTCGTTCACAATACTATTATCAGTTCCAGTAAGTTCCTGAAGGTTTAGATGTCCCATCAGGTCGTATCCGGAGCAAGGGTAGATTCCTGCCATTCCGTTTTGGCAAGCCTGAAAACCACTTTCGACTTCTTCCGGGGTATCAGGTTCTTCAGGAACTCCAGAATTATCCTCGTTGGTTTCAACCGGGTCATTATCTGAAGAGCAGCTGAGTGTTATAATACCCACAAAAGTCATCAGCAGCCATACCTTAAATTGAACTCTCATAAATAAATATTTTCAGATTGTATTAGGAGTAGGGATTTTAAAGATACTACATTTAAGAGAGTTAGCTTTGGATATATCATTTCTGAATTCCTTGTTTCCCATCAGAAGCAGGTATGTTAATATTTTGATAATCAATTCAATTGAATGAATTTTCTTTCGAAAACCGGATTTCTGCCAAAATTATTTTATAAGTTTACATTCCAAATCTAAGTCTTAGCCTAGTAACCAGCCTTCCCTACTCCGTGGCTTGCTTTAGCTGAGACCAAAACTTAACCTATATGAACAAGGTTCGTATTATTGGCATAGGAGTTATAATTACCGGATTTCTCACTGGCTATTCATTTGAACAGGTACATTTCGCAATTCTTGCAGGAATGTTGATTGGGATTGGAACAGGTTGGGCAATAACCGGAAGATTACATGTAAAGACCAGGGAAGGTTAGAAACTTTTCTTGATATACTTGTTGATTTAGCCCCTTTGGTTTAGGGTAGAGGCCTTCTTTTTCCATACTTTTAAAACATTCGATTTAAATGACCTTGCATGAAAGAACAGTCCAATGCACGGGAGATTTTTGATAAGTATGCTGGCGCGTATCAGGAAAAATATATGGATGTGGATCGCTATTCATCTTTCCTCGACATTTTCATAAAAAACCTGGACAGGAATGATACACGGATCCTGGAAATAGGATGTGGCCCCGGAAATCTTACTAAATACCTGTTGAAAAAACTTCCGCAGCTTAAGATTACTGGAATTGATTTTTCTGAAAATATGATAAATCTTGCCAGGGAAAATAATCCGCAGGCCGATTTTCTTGTGATGGACGCCAGGGATATCGGGAATTTAAATGCCCAATTTGGAGCGGTTGTTTGCGGCTTCTGCCTCCCCTATTTTTCGCCCGATGAAGTTTCCAGGTTTATAACTAACATTTCGAATATGCTGGAGGCTCCTGGTCTGGTGTTTTTTAGTTTTATGGAATCAGAAAGCGGAAAACAGTTTGAAGTGCTTGCTAATAAAAAAGGAGAGAATTTGGAAACCTGGTATCACAAAGCTTCAGAAATTTCAAAAATTCTAACTAACCATGGATTTGAGATCCTCACTACAGCCAGAATTGAAAACCCCGCGAACGCCAATTCTGTTTTCGACAGGCTTGTCCTGGCGCGAAAAGATCAGGGAGCCTGTAATTAAAACAGGCATAAGCTTCTGCCTGTTCCTATTTAAACGTATTTTTAAGCGCGAAAAAATTTTCTCTGCTAAACATAGATTTCATGCGTTTTAGATTCAGCCTTCTGCTCCTTTTTTTTATTCAGATTGCCAGGCCGCAATTGGCTACTCAATTGGATAGCCTGGCTCCAATTACTTTGAAAAAGACCAATACGGTAGGTGCTTATATTTCCATTTCCAGGTCTGATTCAACCATATATTCCGAAGGCTTCGGATATCGTGATCTTGAAAACAGGGAACGCTTCAATGATTCCACAATTTTTCCGATAAGCTCAAATACCAAGGCCTTTAATGCCTTGCTGCTTTCCCAGTTGGCAGAAGAAGGGGAATTGGATTTCTTTTCTCCAGTTAGTAACTATTTGCCTGATTTTAAGCTGAAAGATCCTTACCGGACTCAGAATCTTACTTTGATGGATCTTTTTACTCACAGGGCAGGTTTTCCCCGGTACGATTTGATTTATTATATGCTGGAAGAAATCCCGGCCGCAGAACGTAATGAGAAACTGGTAGAGAAACTGGCATATATCGAAACGCCGGTTCCGTTTCGAACCACTTTTCTCTATGGCAACCTTCAGTATATTCTTGCCGCTCATCTCTACGAATCCCAAACGGGTGCCAAATGGGAAGATGCGGTTAGCCAACATATTCTGGCTCCTCTCGACATGAAGGATTCCCACTTCGATTTGAAAAAATTTAAAAATGATGACAATCGAGCCTCGGCCTATCAGGATAGTCTGGCGGTGGAGATCGATAAAATTGCCCCCTTGTATCAAGTTTCCGGGATGGGAAATATGTTCTCTTCAGTAAGAGACTTACAAAAATGGGGAGAATTTTTGATAAATGGCGATGACCAGATCCTTTCAAGGGAATATCTCGATTTTAATCTTTCTGGTCATTTTGCCGTAGGCTATGAAGAACCTTACCCCGGGTTCTCCGCTCTTGAATATGGTCTTGGCTGGTTCGTTTTTGATTATTTCGGGCACAAGGTTGTGATGCACCATGGCGATAATCTGGGGCACCAAAGCCTTGTTTTCCTCATGCCCGATGATGATATTTCCGGAGTTATCGTTGCCAATAATAATTATGGCAGGCGCAGTTTTGCTTTTACCATGTTGTTTAGCATCATGGACCTGATCAGCGATCAGGAATTAAAAGACTGGAATTCGCTTATTCCTTCTGGCGGTGACTTTGTTCCAAAACATCCCGATTCTCTTAAGGTCGATCAGGAGCTTAGCCTGGAAGATTTAAAGGAATTCACCGGTATTTATCAGCACGAGGGACTCGGAGAAATTGAAATTTTTATTAATGATGCTGATAAATTGTTGGTGAAGGTCGGCCATTATACCGATGAACTTGAAGCTTATAGAGAAGACAGTTTTATTAGCCTAGCCGAAGTTTTTGATGAAGACTACCTTCTAAGATTCAAAAGGCGTAATGAAGAAGTGACAGCGCTGGAAACCGATATCATGGACAGGTCCCAGCCCATGCTGATCTTTACTAAAGTAGGTTCGGGGGTAAAAAGTAAGTAAATTGTTTATGAAATCTATTTTCTCTTTAATTCTGTTGATGAGCACTCAGCTTTTTTCTCAAAATACAGCTGAAAAGATGGAGCCCCTTAAACTGGCAGTTATTGGTCTTACCCATACCCACGTTCATTGGATACTTGGCCGCGAAGATATTGGAGATATCGAAATCGTGGGCATAGTTGAACCGAACAGGGATCTGGCCAAACGCTATGCTGGTCAACATGGCTATTCCATGGAACTGGTCTATGATTCGATGGAAGAGTTAATCAAAAATACCAATCCAGAAGCGGTGGCGGCCTTCGGAAGCATTTATGAACACCTGGAAGTTGTAGAATTTTTTGCTCCCCGCGGCATTCATGTAATGGTGGAAAAACCGCTGGCGGTAAGCCTGGAGCAAGCCAGGAAAATGGAAAAGATTGCCAAAGAACATGAAATTCATCTTCTAACCAATTATGAAACCACCTGGTACCCCACAAATCACAAGGCCAAAAGAATGCTGGAAGAGGCTAAGATTGGTGAACTCAGAAAAGTGATTGTTCGGGATGGTCATAAGGGACCCAGAAAGCTGGGGATCAATGAAGAATTTCTTGAATGGCTTTTGGATCCGAAGCAAAACGGGGCTGGTGCTCTTATGGATTTTGGTTGTTATGGTGCTAATTTGATGACCTGGCTACAGCATGGTAAAAAACCTCAAAGGGTCACGGCTGTAACTCAGCAATTGCAAAAGGAGAATAATCCAAAAGTAGATGATGAAGCCATTATCATCCTGGAATATGAAAATTCCAATGCGCTTATCCAAGCTTCCTGGAACTGGCCAATCGGAAGAAAGGATATGGAAATATATGGGCTGGAGGGCGTGATCTATGCCGATAACAGGAATGATCTTCGTATTAGAATAGCTGAAGGCTATGATAGCTTTGAACAGCAGGAATTTGAACTGGAAGAAAGGCCATATCCATACAATGATTCCTTTTCCTTTTTGGCCGCCGTTATAAGAAATGAAGTAGCGGTAGGCGAATTCGACCTCAGTTCACTGGATAACAACATGGTGGTAATGGAGATTCTCCAGGCTGCAATGGAAAGTGCCCGAACAGGAAAAACAGTAGAAATAAAATAATTTTTCAGGTACTGTAACAATATTTCGTGATGCGAGTCTATTCGGAAAATAACCATCATGAAATACAAAATTCTTCTTTTTAGCCTTCTCCTAAGTAGTCTTCTAATGGCTCAGATGCCTTCGGAACTTAGCAATGCAGAAAAGGTTTTCGGCCTGTCTAAATTCTGGCAGGAAGTTAATTACAACTTTGTTTACCTGGATAAAGTTGACCGGAAAGCCTGGGATGATTATTACCTGGAACTTATCGATGAGGTTCAGAAAACCTCGAACGATTATGAATATTACCGCCTGTTGGAAAAGTTTTGTGCTAAACTGAAGGACGGGCATACCGATATTTATATGCCTGAAGCCGTACGAAATCAGGTAACTGATACTGAATTCGGCAAATACCGTATAATCCTCACAAATATTGATGGAAAGCCTATCGTAAAAGCGGTGAATCGCTCCTCAAGCACGGAAATTCCGGTTGGAAGTGAAATTCTGAAGGTCGATGGAATGGATGCTCGAAAGCATATTGAGGAGAATGTAAAACCTTATATTTCAACTTCTGCTGATCATATCCTGGAGGACTGGGGCGTTTCCAGGATGTTGCATGGAGTATTGGGAACCCAGGTGAAGATCGAATTCAGAACCCCAAAAAATGAAGTAAAAAGTCTCAGCCTGACCAGGGAAAAGGCTATCGAAGAAGAAATGATACCGGAACAACCAAAAAGGGAACTTTTTGAATTTAAGTGGTTAAACAAGAATACTGCTTATATCTCCCTGAATTCATTTGGATATGACAGTATAGTCCCTATGTTCGAAGCTAAACTTCCCGAAATAGCTAAGGCTAAAAGCCTCGTAATCGATCTGCGGAAAAATACCGGTGGGAATACCAATATTGGCGTTGATATCCTGAAATACTTCGTAAACGATATCCTGCTATATGGTTCACAATCCTATACCCGGAAGCATCTGGCTTCTTATAAGGCCTGGGGTAGATGGACTAAGGAATCGGACACTATTGACAATCCCGGTGCTAAGGAAACCTTTCTGGCAGGGAAAGACCTTTTGATGCATGGTTTCGAAAATCAGCCCTGGAAGATTGACAGGCCTGCCGTGAGTTATGTGATCCCAACCGTTGTTCTGGTAGGGCATAATACGGCTTCAGCGGCTGAAGATTTTCTGATCTTTACCGATAATCAGAAACATATGACTACTATGGGCGAGCCTAGTTTTGGAAGTACCGGGCAGCCACTCATTTTCGAATTGCCTAAAGGAGGAGCCGCAAGAGTTTGTACCAAAAAAGATACTTATCCTGATGGACGGGAATTCGTGGGCTACGGAATTCAGCCCGAAATTGTAGTTAAGAAAACCCTTAGGGATTTTATAAATAATGAGGATCCTGTTTTAAAGGAAGCGATAAGGTATCTGGCTGAAAAAAGCCTGTAGAAAACCGGAATAAAGCAAAAAGTTTAGGAGGTCAGGATTATCCTGGCCTCTTTTTCAGGTATTAGGTTCTGGAAGTCACGCTTTCATCTGGTTTGGAAACAACAGCCTGTTTAGAGGCATTCACAAAATACATTTTAAGTATGCGTTCGTTTTTTACTTCCACTTTTCCGCGGTACTCGCATTCGAACTGCTCTTTGATCAATTCATAGGTGTTTTCTGAAACATTTACACGCCCAATTTCTGAGTGTGCTTCCATGCGGGCGGCTATATTTACCGCATCACCCCAGATGTCGTAAGCAAACTTCCTTGTTCCTACTACTCCGGCGACCACCGGGCCTGAATTAATGCCTATACGAATTTCGAAATCGGCATTTTTAAACAGGTTTTTTTCCTTGGTATCGTTGACGAACCGAAGCATTTCAAAAGCAACCAAAATCATTCTTTGGGCATGATCGCGAACCGGAAATGGTAGCCCACAAGCGGCCATATAGCTGTCGCCTATGGTTTTGATCTTTTCAATTCCATATTTTTCCATGATCCCGTCAAAATGGGAGAAATAATAATCTACGGTTTCAATTAGCTGTTCAGGAGCTAATTTTTCAGCTTTAAAAGTGAAACATTTAAAATCGGCAAAAAGAATGCTTACCGAATCAAATTTTTTAGCCTCAACCTTTCCATTCTGCTGGAGTTCCCGGGCTGTATCCTCAGGAAGTATGTTCAGCAATAAACGCTCGGCACGCTCTTTTTCCTTCTCAATGATAGTGCTCGTTTTCTTTATAAAACGGTTCCGGCGGTACAACCCGAAAAGAATCATAAGCAGCATAATAGATATCGCCGCTATAAGAATGGTGATCAGCCGCTGGTTTTTTCGTTGTTCTGAAAGGAGATCCACTTCAGCCTGTTTCTGGGATATTTCATAATCGGCTCGCAACCCTGAAATTTCCTGAGCTTTGGCCACGTTGTTCACGCTATCCCGGAAAAGAATATGTTCTTTATAATGGCTATAAGCTTCAGTTATTCGGTCCTGTTTTTCATAGATCGTTGCCAGCCTCAGGTTAGCCTCACCTATTTCATCCTTGAAATCGTAAGTCCTGGCGATGTCGAGGCTCATCAGGGCATATTCAGCAGCGAGAGAATCCCTTCCAGCCTCCAGGTTCATTTCAGAAAGTGTATTCAGGTAGATAGGTAAATAATTATACTGTTCATATTCCTCGGCTACCTGTATGGCTTGTTTTAACTTGGCTTCAGCCTCTTCGACCCGACCCTGCCTGGCATCCAGCATACCAAGATTCCCTTTAACAATGGAAAGGAAGAATGGCTCATTCATCAACCTGAAGATCTTTTCAGATTCTTCAAAATATGAATAAGCCTGAGTTAATTTACCGAAATTCATATACTCATCTCCGGCATTTGTAAGGGCGAAAGCGAGATTCAAACTGTCTTTTTCTTCCCGAAAAAAGTGGATGGCCTTGTCATAATATTCAACCGCCCTGGAATGATTATCGGTATAGGAAAAAACATCAGCGATCGCGATATTGAGAATTCCCTGGTTGGTTTTGGAATCAGCATAATCCCCGGCTTCAAAATAATTTTCCAGTGCTTTGTTGTAATCACCTGGATCCAGGTATGAGTTTCCTTTCTGAAGCAATCCGTAAAAGATATAGCTGGTGCAATCCTTTTGTTTTGCTGTTTTGATTAATTCAATAGCATATTTTCGGGCCTCCATTGGCTCCGTTTTATTACTAAGAATCTTGTCTAGGATATCAAGTTTTTCCGAATAATCCATTTGTTTATTTTCGTATACCTTAATTAGGCTATCTCCTAACCTGGGGTTTTGAGCCAGAAGGCTATAAGAAAAAAAGAGGCAGGCTATACCTGCCAGAAATTTTCCCAAATTGAATTTTAAACAAGTGGATTTCAGAAAAAACAACATCTTTATTGATTTATCTGATCCTGATCTTCGGATCAATATGATAGGTGCCTCCTCTTCGTTCGCCGTTATTCATTACGCGGAAAGAAATTTTATATTTTTCTTCATCACCTTCCCGGCCCTCTGAAACTACGCCAACCACCACACCGGGATTGTCAGGATCGTCCCGTAAGGTATTCTGCCGAAAGACCCTTGCTCCACCTTCGTGGTTGATGGCTTCTACCAGCACCAGGTCATCTTCAGAAAACGTTGAGTTACCTCGCCACACCACGGTGTCTCCAAGGCTAACATTTATCGTGTACTCTTTGTTGCTCACATCTGCCGGTTGTCCAAAATTGCTTACCTGGTTTACATTATCATTGTTGATCTCGCTGGTATCCACGTTCAGGGTGATCACATGGGTTTGTTGAGCATTCAGTGTGGTGGAGGCTATTAGTATCACTACTAACAGGATGGATAATTGGAATTTTGTTTTCATACTACTTATTTCGATTAGTTAATGGCTAAGAAGGAAACCAACCTTGTGAGTCAGGAAAAGAAATGGGGGGAGTAGTTATTAACCATATTGGCTAAAAACATATCCTAATATAGTAAATAATCTTAAATAACTGTTAACTAGTGGTTTATTTGTGCTTAAGAAGATTTAAGAATTTCCTTTCAGAAGCGATTTTAATAATTCCATAATTGCAATAGTTAGTAGTTTCCTATTTTTGAAATTTGGAAATTTTCTAATCATTTAAAAACCAATTTGAAGAGTTTACTCAGCTTTTTTAAGCGAAACCGAAAAGAAGTCGGATTTGGATGGATGCTCACTTTTCTCTCTAGTTTTGGGCAAACTTTCCTGATTTCGATCTACGTACCTGAAATACTGAAGACCTTTTCGATCTCCAACGGTTTTTTTGGAAGTATATACGCCATCGCGACGGTAACCTCTTCGGTGATCATGCTTTCAGTTGGTCACCTAGTAGATCACAAGCCGGTTAAAAAGATCACGGCACTTACTGTAGCCGGTCTCGCTTTTTCATCCTTCATGCTTGGGGTTTCGTATATAAGTATTGCGATCCTGATCATTGCCCTAATCGGTCTTCGATTGACAGGTCAGGGCCTGATGAGCCATATAAGTCTTACGGTGATGTCCCGGCATTATGAACTAAACCGCGGGAAAGCCTTGAGCATTGCCTCGCTGGGTTATGCCATTGGAGAAGCTTTATTCCCCATTTGTATTTCTTCCCTTATCCTGTGGTATAATTACGAAGTTGCCGCTATCGCCAGTGCGGCATTTCTGCTGTTATATTTGATAAGGCTCTATTTTTCAGATATCTCGCACTTTGATGCCGATTTGGCAACGACCCATAAACCATCGGCCCTGTCATTAATTAAAGATTATGGACAGCTGCTAAAGACCAAAGCCTTTTTTATCCTGATGCCGGTTAGTTTTGCACTGAGCTTTACCATCACGGCAGTATTCTTTTACCAGTATGTGGTGGTGGAGGATAAAGGCTGGTCGGTTTCCCTGTACGCAAGTTTCTTTACGGTTTATGCCATCGTTAGAGTCATTTTTTCCATTTATGGAGGGGTTCTGGTAGATAAGTATTCCGGGAAACAGATTTTCAGAATGTACCTGGTTCCCTTTACGATTGGTTTATTGCCCTTTGCATTTTTTGATAGCATTTATGGGGCACTGGCCTTTTTAATGCTGGCCGGAATGAGCACGGGTATGGCCGGTACGGTAAAATCGGCTGTTTTAGCTGAAGTCTTCGGAACCGAAAAGCTTGGAACCATCAGAAGTGTTTTTACTATGTTCATGGTGTTAAGCACTGCTTTAGGTCCGCTTCTTTTTGGAACGCTTATGGATGCCGGGATCGATTTTCAAACCATACTGTTTTATACCGCCATCGTCCTGGCTCTTATCATCCTGAACGCTCAACGTATTAGAGGCCTCAAGCAGGCACCCGTAAAGACCGATGATTAGTAGAAGTACTAAATTACCTCGGTCTTACCTCAAAATTGATCGGTAAGGTATAGGTTACGTTTACCGGCCTGTTTCTCTGGCTTCCAGGGGTCATATCAGGAATCATTTTTACTACCCGAATAGCCTCCTCTTCCAGTACCTTATGCGGACCTCTTGCCTGGATGTTGCTTACTTTTCCGGTATAATCTATTTTGAAGACCACAAACACCCTGTTCAATCCCTGCAGTCCGAGTTGAGCTCCGAGGGAGGTATCGAAATTTTCCTTTACGAGTTCCTGAATTTTGCTGGACATGCAATTCTTCCTGCTATCATTATCGTCCAGGTTTTCACATCCGGGATAAATAGGCACATTTGCAATTAATACAAAGGGTACTTCCTCGATGCTTTCTTCCATTTTTTCTTCCCTGATAGCTTCAACCTTTATGACGTTGGTCATCGCCTCATCAAGGCTGGTTTCGGTAGACTGAATATTGGTTTCTTCTATTTCAAGTTCGTCTTCGATCACTTCAATGACTTCCGGAACTGCTGGTGGGGGAGGTGGAGGTAATTCCTGCATTTTAATTTCGGTTACCGGAGGAGTTTCGGTATCGAGCATATCAAAATTGAGTTCCTGATCGGAAAAAGATGACTTCTCATCAAAACTCCATTGAATGCCCGTGTAAGTGATTCCAAGGCTAAGAATTAAACCTAGTTGAAAAAATATCAATCGATATTTATTTAGATCGGCTTGTGGATTTTTCTTGGCTTTCATGACCGTAAATGTTAAGGGCAATCGCCCGACTTCTACCTTAAAATTACAGGCTAAGCGGGGCATTTTAAATGACAGGCGTCATGAATTCCTGTATTTTGAAATTTTGATTTTTGACCAATTCAGAATAAAAAAAAACCGGCGTTTTGGGCCGGTTATTAATTCGTTATTAGAAGAATTTTAATCTGGGCAATTGAAGAATATATGCTCGTATTCGATATTATTACCAGATAGTTTTTCATTGATATCCGCACGGCTCAGGCTACCGCTTATGACCATTTCTTCATCCAGGTCATAAACTCCTTCCCACTCCAAAAGCCTCAGGCTATAGTCGATATATTTTTCATCCTCCTCATAATCCAGTATAATGGGCAGGTCTACACAAACCGGGTCGGCATAATATTCTCCGTTGTCCTCACCATTAGTGCTGATGATATCGCGATATATAGATACGCCATTTACTGAAACATCTAGTGAATACCTGGCTGGATAATGCCTGCCACTATCTGAACAATAGTTGGCAAAAAAGCAGAAATTTCGAATTACGGTTGGTTCTATCTCAAAAAACTGGTATCCAAATTCATTTACATCCCGGTCATCGAAACAAAGCACAGGGACATCGGGAAAAGGTTTGCTACCCGCAATAAGATTGATGCTCATAGGCATGGGAGCGTTGGACATCCGTCCCATGGGGCTATCGAACCTGGGGGCGAGACACATCAGTCTGCCATCTTCAGCAAAAACCGCACAATGGTCCAGCGAATATTGGCCTGCCGGAAGCGCCATCTCAGGGACATACCTGGTGAACATCTGGTTGGGTGCAAGGTCTATCCGGAAAGGTATATCAGCCGAACCTACCATGTCGTTCTGGCCCTGTTTGAGGATGATCTCGATATAATAAGGGGTTGCAGGAATACAAATTGGGAGATCTTCAATTTGCTGCCTTCCTGAATTATTTTCAGTTAAGCCCAGAATATCGATGTTGAGTGAAAGATTCACTAATTCTTCATCTTCGGGAATATCTAATGCTTCGCTTTCATTGCTGCAGCTAAGGCATAGGATCCCAAGTATGAAATACAGGATTCCAATATGGAAATTTTTCATTGCGTTAGGTTTAAAAAAAAAGATTGGTTTATTCTGAAAAACAAGTAGATGCCGGGGGTAATAAGAGCCTAAGAGGTTAGCTTAAAATTAGCATTAAATAAAGGGATGGAACTTAAGGGAAAACCCTAGTTTTTGGTTTTTTTTCAGTCGATGGACCGGATAACTTTATACTCCCTTTCCTTGAAAATAAGTCTTCTTAGCTTAAGGAATTTCTTCTCAATTAACTGGTATGAAAGAAAACTAAGAACGTAAGTTATAATAAAGTAAAGTACATATGGATAAAGCTGGTCACTCCAGGAAATCTTTTTCAGAATAAGCTCGATCACAAATCCTGCATGCAAAAGATACATGGAATAACTTATGACACTGGTATGGGTGATAGCTTGGGCGATCCAGCCTTTCTGAGTTTTATAAGTGCTTAGAAAGGGAAGCATGAACAATACCCCCACCGAATTAACAACTGGTAGATAAATCCAAACAACTGAGCTTTTTGAGATAATTTGATTAACCCAGAGTGCTTTAAAGCCAATTAAAAGAATAATACCCAAAATTAAAAGAACTCGGTTGAATCTTAAAAATGTCTTTGGATAATAATTGCTAACCCATGCTCCTAGAATCCCATACATGATAGAGTCAAACCTGAATAGTACAGTACAGGTGCTGCCCCAGTTTTCCCAATATTCAGGTTCGAGTGTAAGGCATAAAAAACTTCTGTATAAAAGGGGAATTATAATAAGTAAGATCGAGATGTAAAGCAGGTTTCTTTTCGGATTAAAATTAACGGAAAGGGCTATAAAAAGAAGGTAGGGTACAATCAGGTAAAACCATTCTTCTACCGATAGGCTCCATGCGACACCGAAAAAATCTGGATGAGGTTCAGAAAAGTTCTGTAGAAAAATAAAATATTCCTGAATGTTGAGAGGGATGGGATCGGAATTGAAATAGGTGATAAAGACAAAAGTTGACAGGAGGATCAGGTAAAGCGGAACGGTGCGTAGCCATCTCTTTGCCCAGAACCGATACAGTTTACCAAATGAGACTTCTTTTCTGAAAGTTTTTATCAGGATCCTGCCGATTAAAAATCCGCTCAGAACAAAAAACATGCTAACTCCGTCCAGGCTTAGATCCTTATGTAATTGCCCTTTGCTCCCAATTATAAAAATAGGAACATGTGAAATTATTACCATTAAGATGGCGATGCACCTTAATAGATCAAGCCCAAATATTCTATTCTTCTTATCGATCTTTGTATTCTTGAAATATCTTTAACCGATCCAAAAAATTTGTAGGGAAATATTATGGAAAGTTTGGCTGGTAAAAACTAAGTCTCCTGCAAAGAAAATTGAAAACAGCGATTATTACAATACCACTTTAGGGGCAAATTTTTATCAATATGTTCTAAAACAAAAAAGCCGACTTAAAAGAGTCGGCTTTTCGAAGTGCGGGCGAAAGGACTCGAACCTTCACACCTTGCGGCACTAGATCCTAAGTCTAGCGTGTCTACCAATTCCACCACGCCCGCATTTTAAAGTTTCACAACACTTAGGACTCGTTGTGATCCCTGCTTAATTACCTAAGCGGGTGCAAATATAAATATAAGTTTTAGATTTCAAATAGCCTTGAGTAGAAATATTGGAAAAAAATTATTTTTTTATGATCAGGTCGGTTTAATCTATTGAAAATCAAGACGCATTAATCCAGGTAAAAATTTGAAATTTTTTCGGTCTATTCCATGAAGTCTGTCATCTTTCTTTTTAAACCAAATCTACTTCTTAACTTTACGGAAATTCGAAAAACAGCTGTATGCAAAGTATTGAGAAATATATTGAAGAAAATAAAGACAGGTTCCTGGACGAGTTAAAGGAATTGCTGAAACTCCCTTCCATCAGTGCCGATCCTGCTTATAAAGCTGATATGGTGAAAACCGCGAATGCGGTAAAAAACCGGTTGCTAGATGCCGGTTGCGATACGGCTGAAGTGATCGAGACGCCCGGTCATCCAGTGGTTTTTGCTGAAAAGATCATTGATAAGGACCTGCCAACCGTGCTGGTTTACGGGCATTATGATGTACAACCGCCAGATCCGCTGGATCTTTGGGATTCGCCACCTTTTGAACCGGTGATCAAGGAAACCAAAATTCATCCCGAAGGTGCTATTTTCGCACGTGGTGCCTGTGATGATAAGGGCCAGATGTATATGCACGTGAAGGCGCTGGAGTATATGACCAGAAATGATGAACTGCCATGTAATGTCAAGTTCATGATCGAAGGGGAGGAAGAAGTTGGAAGTGAACACCTGGAATGGTTCATTAAGGAATATAAAAACCGGCTTCAGAATGACGTCATCCTCATCTCTGATACCGGGATGATCGCCAAAGATGTTCCTTCGATCACAACCGGACTTCGCGGACTTTCTTATATCGAAGTGGAAGTGACCGGGGCTAACCGGGATCTACATTCCGGTTTGTATGGAGGCGCTGTGGCCAATCCGTTGAACGTGCTTAGCAAGATGATCGCTTCCCTAACCGACGAAAATATTCATATTACCATTCCAGGATTTTACGATAAAGTGGAAAATCTTTCCGAAGAAGAAAGAGAGGAAATGGCGGAAGCCCCTTTCGACCTCGAAGAGTACAAGGAAAAACTGGATATAGACGATGTGTATGGTGAAAAAGGATATTCCACGCTTGAACGCGGCTCCATCAGGCCAACTTTGGACGTGAACGGGATGTGGGGAGGATATATTGGCGAAGGCGCCAAAACCGTGCTGCCTTCAAAGGCTTACGCCAAGATCTCCATGAGGCTGGTGCCAGACCAGGACTGGAAAGAGATCACCGAACTCTTCAAAAAACATTTCGAAAGCATCGCTCCAGACGCGGTTCGGGTTAAAGTGAAACCCCATCACGGGGGCTTCCCGTATGTAACTCCAATTGATACCATTGGTTACCAGGCGGCCAGCAAGGCTTATGAAGAGACCTTCGGAAAAACTCCAATTCCGCAACGAAGCGGTGGAAGCATTCCTATCGTCTCGCTATTTGAAAAGGAACTGGAAAGCAAGATCATTTTAATGGGCTTCGGCCTGGATACAGATGCCATTCACTCTCCGAACGAAAACTTCGGGGTATGGAATTACCTTAAAGGCATTGAGACCATTCCGTGGTTTTATAAGTATTTTACGGAGATGAGTAAATAGATTCGTCTTCATTAAATGTCACCTCGAGCGGAGTCGAGAGGTTAGTGAGTACAAATGAGAAGCTGAAACGAGTTCAACTTGACGGAAAAGTGAAAGTTTAAGTAAATGTCACCTCGAGCCCTTCGACTACGCTCAGCACAGGCTCAGTCGAGAGGTAAAAGGCTAAATCCTTTAAATTTCTCATTCGCTTCGCTTCTTCAAAATGACTTTAGGAACCAACATACATAACAGGGAATCAATTTTTTTAAGAAATAATTCCCTGTTTTCTTATTTTTGGCCCCAAACTTTTAACAAACATGAAGAAAATTTTTAGGGGTGTCTTACTGGCATCTGCAATGACCTTCTTTTCTTGTAATGATAACGGGGAAAACAAGGAAGTTGCCCAGGCTGATTCGTCAGCCCAGGAATTCGAGTACAAGGTAGATGAGTTCGCAGACCTTAAGATCCTGCGTTACCAGATTCCGGGTTGGGAAAATCTTAGCCTGAAAGAGCAAAAACTGGTTTATTATCTTACCCAGGCTGGCCTTGCCGGTAGGGATATCATCTGGGACCAGAATTACAAGCATAACCTGGAGATCCGCGAGGCGCTTCAGAATATTTACGCGAACTATGAAGGCGATAAATCTTCAGATGACTGGAAGGCTTTCGAAACCTACCTGAAAAGAGTTTGGTTTTCGAACGGGATCCACCATCATTATTCAAATGATAAGCTGAAGCCAGGCTTCAGCAAGGAATATCTGAATAGCCTTCTGGAAGCTACCGGAACCGAGCTTACCGGGGAGCCTTTTGAAGTGATCTTCAACGATAAGGATATGAAAAAGGTGAACCTGGACGAGTCGAAAGGTCTTGTGGAAGGTTCTGCCGTGAACTTTTACGGTGAAGGAATCACTGCAGATGAGGTGACCAAATTCTATGCTGCTAAAAAATCTCCGAACCCAAAGAAACCTCTTGCATTTGGGATCAACACGAAACTGGTTAAGGAAAATGGCCAGTTAGTTGAAAAGGTCTATAAAAGCGGCGGACTATATGGCGAGGCCATCGATGAGATCATCGGTTGGCTGGAGAAGGCTAAAAGCGTAGCCGAAAATGAAAAGCAGGCGAATGCTTTAGGTCTTCTTATCGAGTATTACAAGACCGGTGATCTTCAAACCTGGGATGATTACAATGTTGTATGGGTTGAAGCTACTGAAGGAAATATCGATTACATCAACAGTTTTATCGAGGTGTACAATGACCCTATGGGTTATACCGGTTCTTACGAGACCATCGTTCAGATCAAGGATTTTGATATGTCTGAAAAGATGAGCGTTCTGGAAAAGGATGTGCAGTGGTTTGAGGATAACTCACCAATCATGGATGAACATAAAAAGGATTCGGTAGTAGGTGTGACCTACAAGACCGTGATCGTTGCCGGGGAGGCAGGGGATGCTTCTCCAAGTACGCCAATCGGGGTAAACCTTCCAAATTCAAGCTGGATCAGGAAAGCTCATGGAAGTAAATCGGTTTCTTTAGGAAATATTATCAATGCTTATGACAATGCCGGAGGATCTGATAAACTGAAGGAATTCGCTCATGATGAAGAAGAAGTTGCCCTTTCTGAAGAATATGGAAAGGAAGCCGATAAGCTTCATACTGCGCTGCACGAAGTGGTTGGACACGCATCGGGGCAGTTGAACGAGGGAGTAGGAACTACCAAGGAAACTTTAAAAAGTTATGCTTCTACTTTGGAAGAAGGTCGTGCAGACCTTGTAGGTCTTTACTACCTGATGGATCCAAAACTGGAAGAACTAGGGCTTACCGATGATGCCGAAAAACTTGGAAAAGCTGCTTACAATGATTACATCCGTAACGGCTTAATGACCCAGTTGGTAAGAATCGAGCAGGGAGCCGATATCGAGGAAGCACACATGAGAAACCGACAGTGGGTGAGTGCCTGGGTATTTGAAAAAGGTAAGGAAGAAGGCGTGATCGAGAAAGTTCAGAAAGGCGGAAAGACTTATTACGATATTAAGGATTACCAGAAATTGAGAGAACTTTTTGGAGAACTTCTTAAGGAAACCCAGAGGATCAAATCTGAAGGAGATTTCGAAGCAGCCAAAAACCTTGTGGAAAACTACGGGGTAAAGGTAGACCAGGAACTTCACAGAGAAGTGTTGGAGAGAAACGAGAAGTTCAAGTCGGCTCCATACAGCGGATTCCTAAACCCTGTTCTGGTTCCTGAAATGGATGAGAATGGAGAGATCATTTCGATCAAAGTGACTCAGCCTGAATCTTTCGAAAGCCAGATGATGGACTACGGAAAGAATTACAGTTTCCTAACTGAAAAGAAAGAAGCGGCTGAAGCAGCTGCTGAAATGTAATTTTTCGGTTTTAATAAAATTAAAGCCTCCGCAATCGCGGAGGTTTTTTATTTTGTGCAATCCTGAACTGGATTTTGCTATTGGTCATTTCGAGCGAAGAGAGAAATCTGTTTAGATGAGATTTCTCAGTCGCTTCGCTTCTTCGAAATGACTGTTGAAATGGAATGTTTTCTGAGGCATTCCGAAGGAATCTCCAAAGAGTGCCAGGTTTAATTTAAATGAGACTGCTTCGGGCATTCTTTTCTCGCAGTGAATTCTATTTGTCATTTCGATCCCGAAATATCGGGAGAGAAATCTATAATTAAGGGATTTCTCAGTCGGTGCCCTTCTTCGAAATGACTGTTGAAATGGAATGTCATTCCGAGGCACAGCCGAAGGAATCTCTTAAAAGTACCTGGTTTAATTTTAATGAAACTGCTTCGGGAATTTCAGGGTCTCAGGTTGTAGAAGCTGAAACAAGTTCAGCTTGACGAAGCTATAAAGAATTATAGTTTGTAGAAAAATGTCATCCTGAACTTGTTTCAGGATCTCTTTGTATTAAAAATCTGTCCTTAAGTAAAGCTTTTCCACCTTTTCCCTGGCCCAGGGCGTTCTTCTCAGGAACTTCAAACTGGATTTAACCGAGGGATCATTCTTAAAACAATTGATATTGATCCTTTCTGCCAGGCCGTTCCAGCCGTAATGTGCCTGTAATTCCTCCACGATTTGAGCCAGTTTTATTCCATGTAAAGGATTGTTTGGTTGTGATTCCATAGCTTATCAATTATCAATTATCATTTATCAATTGTCCATGATACTATGCTTTTTTGACGAATTTGGTCAGGATTACGATTTGTTGTCCTTCCACTTTTCCTTCGATCTGTTCCGGATTATCATGTACCAGTGAAACCCTTCTAACCGCTGTACCACGCTTCGCAGTAAGGCTAGAACCCTTTACATTCAGGTCTTTGATAAGAACAACGGTATCACCGGCTTCTATAATTGCACCATTACTGTCTTTATGAACCACGTTATTTTCGGTGTTTTGCTGAAGACCTGCTTTAGCCCATTCTTTTACCTCATCTTCCATATACATCATATCCAGAAGATCCTGTGGCCAGCCTTCAGCTTTCAACCTGTTTAGCATTCTCCAGGCCATTACCTGTACGGCCGGAATTGTACTCCACATACTATCGTTCAGACACCTCCAGTGATTGGGATCAACTTTTTCAGGATCTTCTATCTGTTCCCTGCAAATATCACAGGCCAATATGCTATTCTCAACCCCCTCAGGAGAATCAGGAATTTCAAAAACGCTCAGATCGTCTTTTTTACTGCATAGTTCGCAGGTAGCATCACTTCTATTTCTCAGGTTTTCTTCAATGCTCATCTTGCCAAATTTTAGGCAAAGGTAGTCTAAAGAAAAGCCATGGAATGCTGAATCCTGAAATAACTAGCTAGCATTTTCGATATAATCCATCACCCGTTGCTCCAGGATTGGTAAAGTAACCACACCTACCTCCAGGATCACCTCGTGGAATTTCCTGATATCGAAATCAGGTCCCAGGGCTGCCTCTGCTTTTTCCCGAAGTTCCCTGATCTTTAGTTCACCGATCTTATAGGAAACTGCCTGTCCTGGCCAGGAAATATAGCGGTCTACTTCGGTATTGATCTCATGGATGGAGAGCGCTGTATTGTTCTTCATGAACTCCACGGCCTGATCGCGAGTCCAGCCTTTGGCGTGAATCCCGGTATCAACTACCAGTCGGCAGGCGCGCCACTGCTCGTAGGTAAGCTTTCCGAAGACCTCATAAGGATTCCTGTAAATGCCCATTTCCTGGGCCAGGTATTCTGAATACAGACCCCAGCCTTCACCGAAAGCCGAGATATAATAATTCCTTCGGAAACGCGGAATGCTGTCTCCCAGTTCCCTGTTCAGCGAGCCCTGAAGGTGATGCCCCGGCACGGCCTCGTGGGCGGTCAATGATGGAAGTACATAGGTTGGCCTGCTGGGCAGGTCATAGGTGTTTACCCAGTAATATCCGGGATCGGTTTCGTTAGACGGACCCACGTAGCGACCCGTTGTATATTTTGGAGCGATGGCTGCGGGGACTTCAGCCACTCCATAAGGTTTCCTGGGGAGTTTCGTGAAGTAGGCAGGCAGTTTGGCGTCGATGCGTTTGGCTATATCCCGGGCAATCATCAGTAGTTCTTCGGGAGTTTCTGCATAAAATTGTTCATCGGTTCTTAGAAAATCGAAGAATTCAGAAAAATTACCTTCAAATTCGGTTTCAGCCATTACCTTTTTCATTTCGGTATTGATGCGCTCCACTTCGGAAAGTCCAAGCTGGTGCACTTCTTCGGCGCTCATATCCATGGTTGTATAATATTCCAGCAGGTAGTCGTAATATTCATCACCGTTGGGAAGCTCGGAAGCGCCAAGCGCTGTTCTCGTTTCAGGAAAATATTCGGTCTCGAAAAATGTTTTGATCCGCCTGAATTGCGGAATCACATTTTGTTCAATAGCGATTTTTGCAGCCTGTCGAACTGAATCCTTTTGCTTATTGGTTAGTGAAGATGGAAGGTTTTCAAACGGAGCATAAAAATAGCTGTCCTGGTAATTATCCACGATCTGGATGTCGTAGGTATTCTCATAACCTTCGAAGATTACAAGTGGCTGGGTAATCCCGGTTTTCAAACCTTCCCTGAGCAATGCGAAATGCTGATCGACATAAGCAGGAATTGCATTCAGTTTGTTCAGGTAGTTTTGAACCTGCGAATAGGTGTTGAGATCACGAATATGATAATTCAGGCTAAGGTGAAATCCGGCATCAGAAAGCAACGGATTCAGATAGCTCTTGAATTCGTAGGATTTTACGGTATGTCGAAGATCATATTTCAGAAGTGCGGCTGAGATCTTTTCGGATTCTGAAAGTTCAGAAGTTTTTATCCCATCAAGCTCGGCAAGAAGTTCTTCTGAAAATTCAGCAGACGTTTTGTATACCTCTTTTTTATACAGGCCAAGCGGATGCTCCGATCGGTCATATGCTCTGTAGTGCTCGTACCTGGAAATGATACTGTCCAGCTGAGCCGACGCATTTTGTGAAAACCCGGAATTGCCCAGGAATATGAAAAGAATTAAAATTAGTGTAGATCGCATGGCCTTATTTTAGGGGTTTTAATTGCCTAAAATACGCTGCCAGAGCTTCGGAAGCAAATTGCCGGCGTCTTCCAGCTCTTTTTCGGTTTCGGTTGCGACCAGTTCGCCATGTTCTTCGCTCAGGATATAACTGAAAACAAAAGTGGCATCGGCATCGGTTACATCCATTTTTCCGAAGCGAAGGTCATTATAGATCAATTGGCCGTCTTCTTCAGATAAGGTATACCAGCCATTTGAAATATCGATAAGTCGGTGAAAATTTTCATTGTCGCTCCATTCACCGGCCAGCTCATGATTCTTCGGAATGGATTGAAAACTGATGGGCTGAGTATCAAAAATGGAGTAATCTGCGAGCAGAAAATCTTTCTCACGCTCAATATTAGCCGACCAAAGGATCGAATTCAATGGAGCCGGACGGGTGTCCATCCTGTTGTATTCGATATTTTGAGATTCAAGCGCATATTCAAACTTCTGAAAAGTGTAAAGTTTCAGTCCGGGTGTGATAATGAGTAAATAGACGCTGCTTACGATGAGGCCAAGCCGGTTGTATTTCTTCCGTTTGGGATCAAGCCTGTTCCGTCTCATTGAAAGGATCAAAAAGATCAAAAATGGCAAGGTGTACAGTGGGTCGATCACAAAAATGTTCTTGTAAGCCAGTCTTAGGTCAAAAGGCCAGAAAAGCTGAGTTCCCCAGGTGGTATGCGCGTCCAGAAGCGGGTGGGTGAACAATCCCCAGAAAATCAACCAGGACCAGTTTTTCCAACTGATCTCAGGATTGCTTTCAATTTTCGAGATGATCCAGCCGAATACTGGCGCGAATAGAATTGAAAAAACGATCGAATGCGAGAAGCCGCGATGTATCTCGATGGCCGTAATGGTATCGAAAAAATTCCCCACAAAGGTATCCAGGTCTGGAATCGTCCCGGCGATGGCTCCGTAAAGCATGGCTTTATTCCCTGCTTTTTTTCCGAGCACAGCCTCACCAACGGCTGCTCCTAAAACGATCTGGGTTAATGAATCCATAGTGGCAAATATAAGGTCTAGAGGTCATGCTGAGCGCAGTCGAAGCATGAAATGTTAGTGTCAGGTCGAGCAGAGATGAGGCCTCTGCTTTAAATTGACCTCTCGACTCAGCCTGTGCTGAGCGTAGTCGAAGGGCTTGAGGTGACATTATTCAGTAATTTTTTTACTAGATAATAAATTCAATTATCACCATGATTCGGACTGATAAGAAATTTGGATTCAAGTCGAGGGTAGTTGAAACCCTGAACCAAGTTCAGGGTGACAAAATTTTGATGCGAATGTCATGCTGAACTTGTTTCAGCATCTCATAATTCATAAAACAAATCTTTTAATTCTGGATTTTTACTTTTAACAAGATTCCACTTCCAGTCTTTATGCCAGTTTTTGATTTGTTTCTCGCGAATAATAGCTTGTTCAATATCGCTGAATTCCTCAAAATAAAGTAAGTCGTATAATTGGTATTTTTTAGTGAATAGGGATCCATTACCATTTTTGTGCTCCGTGATTCTTCTTAATAAATCACCAGTCACGCCAATATATAAGACGGTTCTATTTCTATTTGATAAAATATAGACGTAACTATTTTTCATTCTTTTTAGAAAATAGACCCTGAACCAAGTTCAGGGTGACGAATTAGGTAAATAATGTCATGCTGAACTCGTTTCAGCATCTTATTCCTCCACGATCTTCATTTTTCTCAATAGGAACGAGGCATTCATATTCTGGCAAACGCCGGTCTTTAAATGATAATCAAAATGCAGTTCATCGTTCACGATCTCGGCATCAAAATAATAATTCTTTACCTGCTCAAGTTCTTCGCTGATCTCACAGAGGCTCAGATCGTGCGTGGCGATTATCCCGGTAGAACTACTGCCAACCAGCCGCTGCACGAATTTTCTGGAACCTATAGCTTTATCGGTGCTATTGGTCCCTTTCAGGATTTCGTCGAGAATGATAAAATAATGTTCGTTATGGATCCGGTCTACGATATATTTAAGCCGTTTCAATTCCGAAAAGAAATAGGATTCATCGTCGCCCAGGCTATCGCTGGTGCGCATGCTCGTGATCAGCTTAATAGGTGAATAACTACAGCTTTCGGCACAAACCGGAAGCCCAATATTCGACATTAGGATTTGAAGTGCCACTGTTCGCAGGAACGTACTTTTTCCGGCCATGTTAGCACCGGTAATGATAAAGAACTGGTCACCGGCAATTTCAAAATCGTTATCCACTCGTTTCCTGGCATCCAAAAGCGGATGGCCCAGGTTTATGGCTTTAATGCCTTCCTTTTCTGAACAAATCTTCGGAAAGACATAAGCAGGATGGTTGAATGCAAAATTCCCCAGGCTATTATAGGCATCGGTACGTTCCACCGCTTCGAACCAGTGTTCCACAGCCTCATGATGATGAGCGATCCACTTTTCGAGTCGGTAGCACTGCCTGAGATCCCATAGAAAAAATCCATTAGCGACTATTCCAAAAAGGACATTGTTGCGCTGGTCCAGGGCATCGATAGCTTTGGAGAATTCCTGTAGGATGACCGAAGCTTTTTTGGATTCAGATTCAATAGATTTTTTCAGCTTAATCATTAGTGCTGAATCGAAATGCTCATGTTCGATATATGCCAGGAGCTGGTGATATTGCTGAAAAGTGTCCTGAGCTTTGCTCACATTAGAAGATAATTCGTTGATCTTTTTGAAGAAGAATCCGCTAATACTTACACCCACTATAAACCAGAGCAGTAATTGTGAAAAGCCCAGGAGGTCGAAATAATATGCTGTAAAAACACCAATAGACAATACTGAAAATAAGGCTGGGAACCATTTCATATAACCAGGTACGAATGCTTTGTAATTTCCCAGCCACTTGAGAATGGTCTGGGAATCGGTTTCGGTCTTTACCAGTTTGGCGGTCGCTGTATAATTCTGTCGCCAGTCAGCTTTTGAAGCAAGTTCCCTGATTGCTTCCTGTTTGCGTTCTATCCGGTCGGTCTTATTGGCAAGGAGGATCCTTGCCAGCCTGGCCTTTCCTTCCTGAAGTGCAGTCCTGTTTAGGTACTGAAAAAAGGATTTTCTTCCGAAAAGGTCAATATCCCGGCTAAATTCGTGGCCTTCGATATCGAATTCCCTTCCTTCCGGCAGGTCTGAAAGATCTCCGGTTTCTATGATCTTTAGTTCCTGTTCATTGAGTTTGATAAGCGCTCTTATCTTTTCCCGTTCTTTCTTAAGGTCGGAATGTCTTGAAATCAGGAAAATGAAGACTGCGATCAGCGCGATCACGGCCGGTATCAGCACGGTAGCGTTTCCGAAGAAGAAATAGATAACGGAACAGATAGCCAGGAAAACAATTAATCGTAGAGTGCTGGAAAAGATCAGTTTTTTGGTGAGCTGCTTTTCAACCGAGTTATATTTTGCTAATTGGGCTTTATAAAATTCAATGGGTTTCGTCATTACAGATCTTCAAGTTCTTTTTTCAGTTTTTGTGTGAGGCTGTCCACAACCAGTTCGTAGGAATGATCGATCAGTTCAAAGACCAGTTTTGGATCAAGTCGATGGTCCAGGATCAGCGTATTCCAGTGCTGTTTGTTCATGTGATAGCCCGGGAGGATGGAACCAGCGTATTCTTCTCTCAATTCAATGGCGCGATCGGGATCGCATTTCAGGTTTGTCCTTAACGGAACTTCATCCAGGGACACGATAGAGAACATCTTACCCATCACTTTAAATACAAGGTTATCCGGCCCGAAAGGAAGGCCTTCGGTTACGCCTTTTTTATGGAGGCAATAGTCTCTAAATGTGTCGATGTTCATTTTTTATAATAATAGACCCTGAAACAAGTTCAGGGTGACGGAATTACTTTTTGAGTTGGTCGTCATGCTGAACTTGTTTCAGCATCTCAAAATTAAAACTCCTGGAATAAATCTTTCATTTCTGGATTTGTGGATTGTATTAATCGTAGCTTCCATTCCCTACGCCAGTTTTTAAGTTGTTTTTCTCTTTCTATTGCCTGATTTATATCTGAAAATTCTTCAAAATACATCAAATCCTGAACCTTGTACTTTGTGGTGAAAACTGAACCTTCTGCATTTTTATGCTGGATAAGTCTTAATTTTAAATCAGAAGTTACTCCTATATAAAGAACAGTCCTTGTTTTGTTTGCTAAAATATAGGTATAACTTTTTTTCATTCTTTAAAACAAAGACCCTGAAACAAGTTCAGGGTGACGTAATTCAATTTGTTATACTGCTACAGTTATACGGATTTTTCAGCATCTAACTTTTATTTCCTTCCTCCAATTTCTCCGCTTCCCCGCCTTCGATGGTCAAAGCCGTATAATCCAGTTTCCAGCCAATGGTCTCCACGATCTTTTCCATCAAAAGAATCGTTTCCAGGGCTTCAGATCTGGCCTTGTCGAGCAAACCGCTTTGAGGAATCTTATCTACTATCGCCTTTTTTGCATCGCGGTTGATGTCGGTAAGATCGGAAGTGGTGAACGGATTTGCCCAGCCTTCACGTTTGTCGTAATATTTAAAATCTGTTTCGATTGTTAATAATTCCGGTTGTGGAAAATTGGTAAGAATAATGCGTTTATTCTCGTTATCGCTCTCCATGCGTATCTTGCTCAGGTCGAAACCCACATGAGCCTTTGCGGTGACCAGAACAATGGCTTTTTTCTTTCCGAGGATTAGACTCAGGTATTTTTCTTTCAGATTTTCATAATGATAGATCTCTGAAAAATCGCCTTCTACCGTGATGAATTTACAAACGCTTTTGATCTTATCCATCAGAACGACCGACTGCTCATTGGTGCTCAAGGCCGAACGCTCCTTATTAAAGCGGGCGAAGATAAAATACGCAAGGATGGCCCCAACTGCGAGGCCTATAAACAGTAATTCCATATTAATTTCCTATTTCCCCTAAATGGGTGAATTTAAAACCTTTTTCATATTTGAGTCCGTAACCCAGCATCCGGTCAAAGCTCGAATGGCTGAAAAGAATGATTCCAGCCAGCTGTAATTCAGTACTCTGAATGAATATACCTGTTAGACCAAGACCAATTGCAATACCTTTGTGATGAAATATATTATAGCAAATAGCGCCTATTTTATCATTGGCCAGATAACCCAACATCCCAATATCGGGAAGAAAGAATAAACCCGCAAACCACCACCAGCTATAATTCAGTAGACTGAAAGCCCATACCCCTAACAGTAGCATCGCAAATTCTTCCATTTTTAAACTAAGTTTCATTAATCGATGATTTTATAAAGAACAGGTTTACAAGGTGCCGCATCGTTTTCGAAAGAAGCAGGCTGGAGATTCAAGAAGTAGTCTCCATCTTCGAATTTGTTCGGAACATAGATCAGCTCCGTGATGGTAGCGTCAAAACGGGTGTTTTTTGGGTGATTCCAAAAGGCCTTATGGGCTAGTAACTTCCCTTCATCCTTTTCCTTATCTACCGAAGGCTGGTCGATAAGCAGGTGTTTAATGCCTTTTTCCCTAAGGAGTGTTGCCGCCGCTTCTTCAAGGTAGGGCCAGTTCGAATGTGAATGTTGCTTGGAGATCTTGCCTATGTAATTGGGAAGGCTCCTGATGATGATAGCCTCATAATCTGGATCACCCATTTTCTTTTTTAAAAGATCTTCTGTAATGACCTGGTCCTGGCCTCTTTTTTCAGGTTCAACTGAAATGAATTTCGCCTTGAAAAAAAACGTTTTTAAGTGCTGCTGAATGCTGTGAAATTCTTCGCTGATATGACCCACACATTCGGTATGAGTGGTATGAGCATGCGGATTGAACCAAATATTATTGAAATTCACCGAAGCGCCCTCCCTTACCTTTCCAATAAAATCACCATCCTTAACCGGGCTGATTTCCGGATGTTTCAGATACCACGCGACCGGATTTTTATGGTCTCCACGCAGGCTTATCGAAATATCCAGCGGTTTTGAAAGATCGATTTTATAAGACTGGCCATTATGGCTGATGCTAGCAAGCATTTTGATTGGATTGGTTACTCACAAATTTAGGATTGTTAATTGGATTAGAAACCATACGTAGAAAATAGATTTTTGTCAGGTCGAGCGGAGTCGAGACCTATAGCTTCCTTTTACATTTGAAGAACTGCGAGCATTGTATTGGGTTTCGCAGAGATTCCTCAGTCACTACGCTCTTTCGGAATGACTGCTGGATTCAGAGTTTTTGTCAGGTCGAGCAGCTTGTCCTGAGCTTAGTCGAAGGAGAGTCGAGACGTATTGTTGAAGGGAAGGAAAGAGATTTCTCAGTCGTGAACTCCTTCGAAATGACAAGTTTTTTGATCGAAGGGTCATTTCGACCGGAGGGAGAAATCTCATTTTCTTATTCTGAATTTATTTCTGCATCTTCTATGCATTGAAGACCTCTCGACTGAGCTTGTGCTGAGCGCAGCCGAAGGACTCGAGGTGACAATAGGGGGAGAGATGTTTAATCTATAAAAAACAATTCCGATGCGATACCGTCACTTAGGAATTTACCTTTTGAAGTGATAAGTAAAGTTCCATTAAGTTCCTCCAGGAGTCCGTCTCTTAAAAAAGCCCGGGAATTTTTTAAAAAATGCTGAGTGTACTTTTGTCCAAATTTTTCTTCAATATCGGCCAGCCGAACACCGAATTTCGTTCTTAACCTGGTCATAACGAATTCATTGTACCGGTCGGTAAGACTTAATTCTTCCATTTCCTGCGGGATCTGGTCTTTTTCCAGAGCCTTAATATATAAGGTGTTGTTACTGATATTCCATTTTCGGGATTTTCCATCAAAGGAGTGTGCAGAAGGTCCTATCCCCAGATAAGGTTTGCCTATCCAGTAAGCCATATTGTTCCGGGAATGATAACCCGGTTTCCCGAAATTGGAAAATTCGTAGTGTTCGAAGCCATTCGTGGTAAGGGTTTCCAGAAGAATATCGAACTGTTCCCGATACTGCTCATCATCTACGGGCTTTATTTTTCCTTTTTCGATGAATTTTTCCAGCGCCGTTCTGGGTTCCACAGTAAGGGCATAGCTGGAGATATGCGGAATATCAAGCTCAAGGGCGGTTTGTAGATTCTGCTTCCATTGTTCATTGCTCTGGCCGGGAATTCCGTAGATAAGGTCTATTGAAATATTATCGAAGTGCTGCCTTGACAATTTCAGGCAATTCAAAGCTTCCTCCGAATTATGAGCCCGGTTCATCAGTTTCAGATCTTTCTCAAAAAATGACTGGACACCAATGCTCAACCGGTTTACCAGTGATTTGGCTAGCATTTTTACAGTTTCTTCCGAAAGGTCATCCGGGTTTGCTTCCAGGGTGATCTCGGCATCTGCAGCCACCTCGAAATTCTTATCAATAGTTTCGAATATTGCACTAAGTTCTTCAGCATTCAAAAGGGAAGGTGTCCCGCCGCCAAAATAAATGGTCTCGATCTGTGCAACTCCAGCTTCGTTCTTTCGCAAACCGAGTTCCCGGCAGAGCATGTTTACCAGTTCGCCTTTCTTTTTAACAGAAGTCGAAAAGTGAAAATCGCAGTAATGGCAGGCCTGCTTGCAAAATGGAATATGAATATAGATTCCGCTCATAATTTGAAGATTTGAAAATTATTCAATTTGAAAATGCAATTCTCAAATTTTCAAATTTCTCCATTGTCTAATTATTTGACTCGTTTCGGATTTTGCTTAATAAAAGCATCCCAGCCGGTATAGCTTTTCCCGATTTCAGTTTTTCCGGAATTGTAGAAATGACAAACCGCGGCAGCGAGTCCATCGGTTGCATCGAGATTTTTAGGGAGCTTTCCGATCTTCAACTGACTCTGCAACATTTTCGCAACCTGTTCTTTGCTGGCGCTACCGTTACCGGTAATTGCCATTTTGATCTTTTTCGGAAGATATTCCGTTATGGGGATTTGTCTTGATAGTCCAGCGGCCATTGCAACACCCTGCGCTCGCCCCAGTTTTAGCATGGATTGCACGTTTTTTCCGAAGAAAGGCGCCTCGATCGCGATCTCATCGGGATGGTAATTATCGATGAGTTCGATGGTTCGTTCAAAAATAAGCCGAAGCTTGATATAGGGATCCTTGTATTTGCTAAGATGCAGCTCGTTCATCTGGATAAAGCTCATCTTTTTGTTTTCCACTTTTATGAGTCCGAATCCCATGATCGTGGTTCCGGGATCAATGCCCAGGATGATCCTTTCACCTTTTAAAACCGCTTTTTCCGAAGATTTGCTCACTAAATTTTCCTAATTTGGGACTTCACAAAGCTACATAATTCTGCTCAGGCAGCATTAAATCAAACCAACCATGATTTTAGTTATTCTGCTGGTACTCGTTACCGCCTGCTATACGGGCTTGCTGGCAGCCTTCATTTATGGCTGGAAAAAACTGCCTGATTTCAAGCTGAATAAAGAAATTCCAAAAAGCAGGTTCAGTATCATTATTCCCTATCGAAACGAAGCATTGAACCTGCCTGATCTTTTCAAGTCACTTTCCGGATTAAAATATCCAAGAGAACTTTTTGAGATCATCCTGGTAAACGATGAATCTGAAGATGAATCCCTGAAATTATGCGAGGAGTTTCAGCAATCCTTTTCGGAGCTTAGAATAAAATTGCTGGAAAATAAGCGCAGAAGCACCTCTCCTAAAAAAGATGCAGTGCTTACAGGCATTGATGAAGCTGAGTTCGAAAATATAGTTACCACCGATGCTGATTGTTTACTTCCCGTGAAATGGCTGGGGGGATTCGACCAGGAGATACAGAAGAATGATTCGAAATTAATTGCAGGGCCGGTAGGTTTTATTGGAAAAGCAGGTGAAAGATCCAGGTTGTTCACCCGTTTCGAAGAACTGGATTTTCTGAGTTTGCAGGCTACCACCATGGGCAGTTTCGGAATAGAAAAAGGCTTTATGTGCAATGCGGCCAATCTATGCTATTCCAAAAAGGTCTTTCAGAAATATAACGGCTACGACGGAAATGAGAAAATAGCCAGCGGCGATGATGTTTTCCTGCTTCAGAAACTGAACAGGGCAGGCGAGAAGGTAACTTTTTTGAAGTCGGCAGAATTGATCGTTCTAACCCGCTTTCAGATAAGCCTGAGAACATTAACCCATCAACGCTTGAGATGGGCTTCGAAGACTTCCAGTTATATCAGTAAACTGGCGAAATTTACCGGTGTTATTGTTTTCCTGATGAACTTTATCCTGATCTTTGGAGCGATCATGGCATTTTTAGGTTATACAGATCACCAATATGTGATGCTGGCTTTTCTCGTGAAATTCAATATCGATTTTATCCTGTTGTACAGAGCTGCCAAATTCTTCAAAAGCGAAGAGATCCTTAGGAGTTATTTATGGGGAAGTATTGTTTACCCATTCTATACTATATATATAAGTGTCCTGGCGATGTTAACCGATTACGAATGGAAAGGAAGACGATTCAATAAATAATTGAAAATTGACAATGGATAATTGACAATTGAATTACTGGAAAATAAAAAACCTTTACGATGAATTATATCCTATTTTACGATTTAGCCGAGAATTACCTGGAGGAAAGAGGGCAGTACCGGGCGGAACATTTGGGAATGGCGAAGAAAGCCGCTGAAAACGGTGAGCTGTTGTTAGGCGGGGCGTTGGATGAACCTGCCGACCTGGCGATTTTGATATTTAAGACCGAAGCACAGGCCAGGGATTTTGCTGAAAATGATCCCTATGTCAAGAACGGATTGATCAAGAATTGGAAAATTAGAAAGTGGAATGCGGTGATTGGAAGTAAGCTTGACAATTGACAATTGACAATTGATAATTGAGAATGGAATTACTGTCTTTTTAGGAATCAACTGTCAATGGGAGCAAAAAGGAAGCAGTCTCTACCTTCGAACTTCCAACCTCGTACTTCCGAATTCGTACTTCCAATTTCGTACTTCCGACTTCGTACCTCGTACCTCGAACCTCGTCCTTTCAATTTCGTACCTCGTACTTCATCCTTCCGACCTTGCTCTAAGATTACCTCTCGACTGAACCTGTGCTGAGCGAAGATGAAGAACCCGAGGTGACAAATTACTTCCAGCTTCGTCCTTCCAAATTCGTACTTCTAACTTCGTACCTCCAACTTCGTCCTTCTTCCTTCTTACCTCGTACTTCGAATCATTCTGCTTTTACAACAATAGGCATTTTGAAAACGGTAGAAACTGGAATCCCGCGTTTGCTGGCCGGGTAGATCTTAGGCAGAGAATCCAGGCTTTCATGCAACCAGTTCTCGATCTTTGGCAGCTGATTGGTCACGGTAGTGTCTACCTTTACCGAATCGATCTGCGGCTTTCCGGTCTTGTCTATCTCCAGGTAAATATAGAGCGTATCATTAATGCTTTCGGTTACTACGGGACGCTGCCTAGCCAGGTAAGAATAGATGGTCCTGGCGATCTTGCTTTCAAAGCAACTCTTGGCCGCTGCAAGTTCGGTTTGGGATTTGCATTCCTCGAAGGCCGGATACTCATCTACCTCCTTCCAGTTGAGGGAACGGGTTTCCTGTTCAAGCACATCTTCTGAAGAGATCTTCTTGGTTTCAAAATTGCAGGAAGCGACGATAAGAATTAGTACAGGCAGTAAAGATTTTCTCATTGACAATCCGCTTACGGAATTTCAAAAATAGTGAAATATAGCCGCTTAGGAAAGAAATCTGTTATTTAGCCATATGTATCTCTTTTTTGAGCTGACTAATACGATATTCGGCGATGGAAAGCATGTCTTTTCTTCCGGTTTCACCGTGTTGGTCTATAAAATCCTGGTAATGTTTTAATACTTTCTCCTTATCGTCATAGATCGCATCTGCGGCGATCGCCAGTTCTATACGTGCTCGCTGGTTTTCCGGGTTCTCAACAAGTGCCATCTTAAAATTCCTGTAAGCCTCCTGAAAATTTTCCTGTCTTTTAAAACTGAGGCCAATATTCACATATTCATTATCCACAGGCTGCTTTTTAATGAGTAAGGCCATGGTAAAATGTTGCTGTGCTTTGTCCGGTTTATTTTGATTCAGATAAAGAACTCCAAGGTTGGAATGCACGCTGGCATTAGCGTCATTAATATCGAGCATTTTCTTATAGGTTTCTATGGCGTTCTCGTCCTGGCCGGTTGTCCGGTAAGCTTTAGCGAGATTCTCCAGTATGAATTCCGAGCCCTCACCTAATTCCAGAAGTTTTTCATAGGGTTCTATGGCCTTTTCAAATTGAAGCGTTCTTGAATAGGACTGTCCCAGGATAGATAATAGGGAAACATTATTGGGCCGGGCTCTTAGGCCGGTATTACAAAGCATAATAGCGTTATAGGATTTGCCGTTTTGGAGAAAATATTTCGCTGTTTTGTAAATAGCACCCTGGTGGGTAGAATCCAGAATATGGGTTTTAAAGAAATACCTTATGGCAATTGAGTCTTTTCTCTTTTCTTTTGCCAGGCCAGTTCGATAATTAAAAGCGGCGTTTTCGGGATATCTTTTACTCAGCGCTGAAAATAAACTATCTGCTATCTCAGCTTTTCCAGATTCCAACAGCAGTTCACCGTAATCAACTGTGGTGAGTATCTTTCCGGGATTTTGCTCCAAAACTGTCCGGTAATATTGAAGAGCTTCTTCATTATGCCCACGTGCTTGCTGGGTTTTGGCTAGTTTTAAGTAAATCGTTTCGGTTTTGGGTTCTATGCTTTCCAGTAATCCAATAGCTTCGGAATGCTGACCAACGGCCGCAAGACTGTCGGCGGTTTTTAGAATTTCGGTCTGACCGAAGCATAAACAAACCTGCGCCAGGAGTCCGATGAAGAATAGATGTCGCTTAATATTTGACATGGTAGAGTTAGTTCAGTACAGATTAAATATTCTGGTTCATTTGTCTCGTTTTTCCGCATTGCGCAAACTGCTTGTCCCGGGTCAGACCAATATTGTAATTTTTGGCGAATTCAGAAACCAGGCTTGAATAGGCTTGCCGTTGCTGCTTGTCAATATCCTCATTTAACAGATTGAATACATAAGTATGAATAGTGCCATCCGGATCAAAATAGAACTTATGAACGATCAGGATCTGCTCAGCTTCGGTTTCCCATTCAAAATCTTTCGCCGTCAGAAATTTAGCGATCTCCTGGTGCAGGCTACTCCAGGAACCGGTAACCGATTCATATTCGGTTTTAGAGATCTGTGGATTCATCAGATTCGGATGAGATTCATCCAGCTTAGGTCCTATCGATTTTACGACTTCTGGATCCGAATCAAAATCATAAACTTTAATGGTCTCGGTATTTTGTGAAATTGCGGAAAAACTTAACAGGCTAATCAAAAGAAATGTAACTAGATTTTGCATCGGTGGGATTTTATGTTCACTGTTTAAACAAAGGCCGGAAGTGAATTCCCGACCTTTGATCTCAAACAAATTAAAATTTAATTAATCAACCTTAAAGGCAATTGGTAAGGAATACATGACGCTTACCGGTCTGCCATTCTGTTCACCCGGAATAAACTGCGGGAGGGAGGCGATCACACGTTCTGCTTCTTTTTCAAGTTCCGGATGTGCCGCCCGGGATTTAATATCCTGAATATTTCCGGTGTCGTCTATTCTGAACATAACTATTACACGGTTCACACCTGTAAGACCCAATTCCTTACCCAGATCAGTATTGAAATTGGCACTAACATATTCCGATATTTTTTGAGTGGTGCAGTTTGCCCTTACGTCATGTTCCCATTTATCGCATTCTGCGAAGGTTGGGGCACGATCAATTACTGCGAAGGGTACTTCATCCTTACCATCATATTCTGAATTATCGGCCTGACGAGCACTCATTTCAGATGCCACCGCCTGTTTCGCGTCTGGTGACTGAAGGTTCATATACATCGTATAGGATTTCCCACCTGGACTGGAAACTTCCATTTTTCTGTAGCCTTCAGGCACTCGTTCCGATTCGTGATGGACTGAATAATCGATCATATCCGATTCATAATTGATGGTCGCCCAGCTTACATATTCCGGATTGTTGAACAGGAAATCCTCGTATTTGGCATGGGTCTGACTTTTAGCTGAATCATCGTTAAGGTTTTCACCTTTTTTCAGGCTGTAATTATATTGATCCAGGTTGGGTTCATTTTCATTACTGCTAATGTCTTCGCTGCAGGCCACATAAGTCAGCATCACCAGCATGACCGGGATCAGCATCAGGAATTTGAATTTTGAAGTACTTTTTGAAGGGTTTTTTTGTAACATAACTATTCGTTTTTTGATTAATGATTGAGTGAAAAATTGATTTGTGAATGAGATGTCTTTAGTATTAAAGGCAGTATTCAGCAACTGCTCGAAATAGGTTTTTTTCGCCACCGTCTTTACAACTTCATTGTCGGCAATGAATTCGTGAACCCCGGCTATCCTGGACTGGTAGACGTAAACCAGCGGATTGAACCAGAAAAGGATCTTCAGGATCTCAAAGAAAATAAGATCATAAGTGTGTTTCTGCTTTACATGAACCAGCTCATGAGAAAGTATTTGTTCCTTTTCTTTTTTGGATAGCTCTTCTCCAAGATATACCGAATTAAAAAAGGTATAGGCGATCTTAGAGTTCGGTACGCTTATGATTCTAAGGTCGTTTTCATAATAATGACTTCCGGCCTCCGAAAGTTTCTTCAGATGAAGATACTTATAGAAAAAGAGACCAAGTGTGATCAGCATTCCGCCGAGATAGGTGATCAACCACCAGTTAGGCGTCCAGCCGCCTTCAGCATTTATGACTACCAAAGGAAGGTTTTGAACATAGATCTCCGGATTATTATTGAGTGCCTGGGGAATTACCAGCCTGGCACTTTCAGGAACTGCGTTCACCAGGAATTCCAGTCTCAGCCATGGGATGGCAAAAGCCAGAATAGGGGTGACCAGTAAATAGAGCCGGTTGTAATTGAAAAAAGTCTCTTTTTTAAGGAACAGATCGTAGACCAGCAGGAATAATAGCTGGAAGAAAAGTACCTGTAATATATAATGTATCATGATTCTTCTTTTTTATTGATCTCCTTCATTATGCTTTCCAGTTCTTCGGTGCTCATGTCGTTCTTTTTCATAAAGAATGATACCATGCTTTTAAAGGAGCCGTTGAAATAATTGTTCATCAATTGTGTAATGCTCTGGTTGCTGTAGGTCTCTCGTTCCAGGATGGGGAAATAGATATAGCCTTTTCCCTTCTGTCGATGATCAACAAAACCCTTGCTTTCCAGGATCCTTACAATGGTAGAAACCGTATTATATGCTGGTTTTGGTTCAGGCATATTCTCTATGATTTTGGCTACATTGGCTTCTTTTAAATCCCAAAGGATCTGCATGATCTCTTCTTCGGCCTTTGTTAATTGTTTCATTCTGAACGAATTTGTTTCTGCTAATATAAAACTAATCTTTTAGTTTAAACTAATAATTTAGTTAAAAAATGAAAAATAAGTTGTTTATCTTCGTTTTCTAAACCAGATCACACATGGAAATCATACTTTTTATAGTGGCCGCAATGTTTATGGTTCTCGGCGTGCTGGGTAGTTTTTTACCAGTATTACCAGGAGTTCCCCTCAGCTGGATAGGTCTTTTAATATTTTACCTGATCCCGGGAATAGGGATCAATTATCTTTTTTTGGGAATTACCCTCGCAGTGACTATCCTGATCTATGTGTTGGATCTCGTAATTCCGGCACTAGGAACAAAACGTTTTGGCGGAAGCCGGAAAGGAATGATCGGCGCTACGATAGGTTTGATAATAGGGATTTTTGCACCTTTTCCTTTCGCGATTCTTATTTGTCCGTTTCTAGGGGCTTTTATTGGAGAGATCATCAATAAAAGCGATTCGAGAACGGCCGGAAAGGCGGCTTTCGGTTCTTTCGTGGGTTTGCTGGCCTCGAGTTTTATGGAATTCATCGTAACTTTTGCTTTCCTGATCCTCTTTCTTTACCAGTTCTGGAATTATAAAGCGATTATCTTCTAGGATTCCATTTTCTGAAGATCCTCCGCCGGATTAGCGAAACTGAGATTAAATCTTATTTTTGCACAAAGTTTTGGGAATGAAGGATTTTATTGTAGTTGGAGCAGCGCAGGCCGGATTGGCCATGGCCTATTATCTCGATAAGATGGAGGTAGATTATCTGGTGGTGGATAAGGAAACCGAAATTGGCGCTTCCTGGCTAAACCGATGGGATTCACTCAAACTCTTTACGCCTTCAGAATTCAATAATATGCCGGGAATGCAATTTCCTGCTGAAAAAGGTCATTATCCTTCCAAAACCGAAGTCGCTCAGTATTTTAAATCTTATGTTCAGAAATTCGATATTCCGGTTCGGTTGAATACCCTTATTGAAAGCATCACACATCATGATGATCATTTTCTGCTGAAAAGTCCTCAAGGTGAAATGAGAACCCGAAACGTGGTGATCGCAACCGGGCCGTTTCATATACCATATACGCCGCCATTTTCGAAGAAAATAGCTTCAGAAGTTTTCCAGATCCATAGTAATTATTATAAAAACCACGATCAACTTCAGGATGGAAAAACCATGGTGGTGGGTGCCGGGGATAGCGGGTTCCAGATCCTGGATGAGGTTTCAGAAAAAGCCGATGATAAAGTTTATTTTTCAGGAACTACCGATGTAAGAGTACTTCCGCAGGAAATTTTAGGAAAAACCTTGTGGTGGTGGTTCACCAAAACCGGATTTTTAAGTTTTAGTCGGAATTCCTGGCTGGGCCGAAAGCTCAGCAAAAGCAGGCAACCGGTGATAGGGACCGATGTAAAGGAAATTCTTGACCGGGAAAATGTAGAACCGGTTGGTAAAACCAAGAACGCAGAAGATCACAAGATCGTGACCGAAAAAAAGACGCTCACCGATCTGAAAAACATCATCTGGGCAACAGGTTATCGTCCTAATTTCAACTGGATAGAAGGCCTGGAGCTAACCAAAGACGGTTATCCAAAACATCATCGCGGAGTTAGCAATATCGACGGACTTTATTTTATTGGTCTGCCCTGGTTGCATACCCGTGGGTCGGCTACTTTAGGCGGGATCAAAAAGGATGCGGCCTATCTCGCCGATTATATCAAGCAGCATTCTCTTGAAACCGCGTTGTCTTAATGGAAGCTTTTAGGGCTTATTCATTCTTATTATTTTTACAGCCATGATTTTAACAGATACTCATACTCATTTATACAGCGAATCTTTTGATGAAGACCGGGACCAGGTCGTCCAGGAGGCGCTGAACAACGATATCAAAAGATTTTTCATTCCGGCTATAGATTCTGAATACACACAAAGAATGTACGACCTGGAAAAGCAATTTCCGGAAAATGTCTTCCTGATGATGGGCTTGCATCCTACCAGTGTAAAGGAGAATTTCGAAGATGAGCTCAGGCATGTGGAAGAGGAATTCGGGAAACGTAATTTTTACGCGGTGGGGGAGATCGGGATCGACCTTTACTGGGATAAATCTACGCTTGAAATTCAGAAGCAGGCATTCAAAAGGCAGATTCAGCTGGCTAAACGTAACAAGCTGCCCATCGTTATTCACTGTCGGGAGGCTTTCGACGAGATCTTTGAAGTTCTGGAAACCGAAAAGGATGAAGATCTATTCGGAATATTTCATTGCTTTACGGGCAACCTGGAACAGGCAAAAAAGGCGCTCTCTTATAATATGAAACTCGGGATCGGAGGAGTGGTCACTTTTAAAAATGGAGGTCTTGACAAGTTTATCAGTCAGATCCCGATTGAGCATATCGTTCTGGAGACCGATGCGCCATATCTTGCACCGAAGCCTTTCCGCGGAAAGAGAAATAATCCGGTTTATCTTCTGAAGGTCGCTGAAAAATTAGCAGAGCTCTATGATATTTCGGTTGAGGAAGTTGCAAGGATCACCACCGCGAATTCCAAGGAAGTTTTCGGAATTTAAAACTGTTTAACGGAAATTTTGTTCATTTGTTGAAATAATAGAGATAGGTGCAAAACTTTGACGATATAAGATTCTACAAAGACGAGGAGGTGCAGCCAGCCCTGATGGAATATTCACGGCATCCAATGGTTAAGGCGCTGCTTCAGTTTACATTCCCTGAAAAGGATTTCGGCGAGATCGAAGAGATCCTGAAAGAATGCCATTCCATAGCCGATTTTCAGCAAAAGGTGATCTACCTCACTGTGGAAAAGGTGCTGGAAAAAACCAGCGAGGGCCTGACCGATGGAGGCTTTGAAAAGCTGGATCCTTCAGAATCCTATTTCTATATTTCCAATCACCGCGATATTATCCTGGACACGTCTCTTATCAATTATACCTTATTGAATCATGATCTGGTGATGACGGGTTCAGCAATTGGAGATAACCTGGTTCAGAAGCCGTTTTTAATGGCGCTTTCGAAACTTAACCGAAATTTCCTGGTGCTTCGTAACCAGTCTCCCCGTGAAATGCTGAAAAGTTCCATGAAACTATCGGCTTATATCCGAAAACTGCTAATGGAAGACAATCGTTCGGTCTGGATGGCACAGCGGGAGGGGCGTACGAAAGACGGGAATGATGTTACCCAGCAGGGAGTTCTTAAAATGGTAGGGATGGCCAAACAGAAGGATGAAGATATCCTGGACTATTTTGCAAAATTAAAGATCGTTCCGGTGGCCATGTCTTATGAGTTGGATCCTACAGATATGCTGAAAATGCCAGAAGTCCTGGCTAAAAGGATGCAGGAAGAGTATAAAAAGACCGCCAATGAGGATTTCAATAGCATCATGCAGGGAGCCATGGGGCAGAAAGGGAGAATTGAGATCAATGCTGGAAATGTTCTGAAAGCTGAAGATTTTGATAAGATTCGGGAAAAGGGTCTTTCAATAAATGATCAGTTAAAGGAGGTGGCGCAATTGATCGATCGCAGTATTTATAGAAGCTATAAACTCTGGCCGGCAAATTATATCGCTCATGATCTTCTGAAAAACGAAGAAAGGTTCAGAGATCGATATTCCGACAAGGAAAAGAGGCAGTTTGAGCGCAGGGTAAGCAGGAGAGCAGATGTTAAGAATCCGCTGGCGCTGAACAGTTATTTATTGATGTATGCCAACCCGGTGATCAATAAAATGTCTTTAAATGAAGAATAACAGGTCCAGAATACTGCTTGTTTATACCGGTGGTACCATCGGGATGATCAAGGATTATGATACCGGTGCCCTGAAGGCTTTCAACTTCAATGAACTGCTTCAAAATATTCCTGAGCTAAACATTCTTGAGCACGAGATCGAAACGCTAAGTTTTGAAGAGCCCATAGATTCGTCTAATATGAATCTTGAGTACTGGCTCAAGATCGCGAGAACCATAGATGAGCATTACGATAACTATGACGGTTTTGTAGTCCTGCATGGCAGCGATACCATGTCTTATACGGCTTCAGCGCTGAGTTTTATGTTTGAGAATCTTGGCAAGCCTATCATCTTTACTGGGAGTCAGCTTCCAATTGGAGATCTTAGAACCGATGCCAAGGAAAACCTGATCACCAGTATTCAAATTGCCGGGTTACAAAAGAATGGCAAGCCGGTGATTACTGAAGTTGGTTTATATTTTGAATACAAACTGTACCGAGCGAACAGAACCACTAAGATCAATGCCGAGCATTTCCAGGCCTTTGCTTCGATGAATTATCCGCCTTTGGCTGAATCGGGTGTTTATCTTTCGGTAAATCATAAGGCCTTGTGGAAGCCAGGCAGGAAGCAAAAAAGAAAGTTGCATACCGGTTTTAATGATGAGGTATTGGTTTTAAAAATGTTTCCGGGTATCAATGAAAGTACGGTGCGGCATATATTATCCAAGGAGAATCTTAAAGGTGTGATTCTGGAAACCTATGGCAGTGGGAACGCTCCAAATGCGCCCTGGTTTCTAGATATCTTAAGGGAGAAGATCAAAAAAGGACTCAGTATAATAAACGTAACTCAATGTGTTGCAGGAAGTGTGGCGATGGGCCAGTATGAGACCAGTGTGGCGCTTAGAAAAATAGGAGTGGTGTCTGGAAAGGATATCACTACAGAGGCCGCGATCTCGAAATTAATGTATTTACTGGGGAAGGATCTGTCTCCAAAAGTTTTTAAAACTATCTTTGAAACATCTCTTAGGGGAGAAATGTCCTAAAAATTAATTGCAGCATACTTGACGGAAAAGTTTTTTTTTTGTTATTTGCCGCCCCTAATGAATTAAAAGCCTAATAGAGAGGTGGCCGAGTGGTCGAAGGCGCACGCCTGGAAAGTGTGTATACGTCACAAGCGTATCGAGGGTTCGAATCCCTTCCTCTCTGCTAAGTGTTTTTTATTAAAAATAATTTATATCTTTAAACCTTTAACTAATTAAATTAAGACAAACAGTAATGAAAAGATTATTTTCTATTTTGGTAATCGCCGCGATTACGGTTCTTGGGGCCTACAATCTAAAGGCGGCTAATAGCGCGAATACTTTGCCAGGAACGATTGTGACCTTCGTACAGGATGACGAAGCAGCCGGTGATGAACTTGAAGAAGAAGAACTTGGTTTTCATCAGGAGCTTAAAAAGCGTTTCATCGAAGGTGGTCCAGTATTTATGGGAATCGTTCTTTTATGTTTAATTCTTGGTCTGGCTATTGCCATTGAGAGAATTATCTTTTTAAATCTTTCAACCACCAATACTAAGAAGCTTGCTCAAAATGTTGAGGACGCTCTAAACAGTGGAGGTATCGAGGCAGCTAAAGAAGTTTGTAGAAATACAAAAGGACCTGTTGCTTCTATTTACTATCAGGGACTTGACAGAGCAGACGAAAGCATCGAGGCTGCAGAAAAAGCGGTTGTTGCTTACGGAGGTGTTCAAATGGGACAGCTTGAGAAAAACGTTTCCTGGGTTTCTTTATTTATTGCTTTGGCTCCTATGCTTGGGTTCATGGGTACTGTAATCGGGATGATTCAGGCCTTCGACCGTATCGAGGCAGCTGGAGATATGCAGCCATCACTTGTTGCGGGAGGTATTAAAGTAGCACTTCTTACAACGGTATTCGGTTTGATTGTTGCGATTATTCTTCAGATTTTCTATAACTACATTATCGCTAAGATAGACAGTATCGTGAACGATATGGAAGATGCTTCTATCCTTCTTATCGATATGTTAGTAGCTTACAAGAACAAAAAGAGAGTCTAAGACAAAGCAAATAAATCATGACTTTACATAAAATATTAAAATATCTGGCACTCGTAATTGGTGTGATTGGATTGATCCTTCTGGGAAGGATCATCGCCACCGGGGACGATGCTATTAAAGCCTCTGCCGACCTTCAGGCAAGTCATCTGGATCCTTATATGTGGATCGCCTATTTGGTATTATTCGCAGTAATCATCCTTGTGGCACTATTTGTGATTGTAGGTTTATTCAGAGGGAATATTAAGAACACTATAATTGCTGTAGGATCATTTTTGGTGATCGTAGTAATTGCTTACATGTTAAGTGATGGTACAGCAAGGGAATTAAAAGACGGTACCATGCTTTCAGCATCCGGAGATCACTGGGTTGGAGCAGGTTTAATCACCTTCTATATCCTGGCCGGAATTGCCGTTGCAGCAATGGTATTCTCTGGAATTAAAAAATTAGCTAAATAATATGGCAAAGAGATCAGCACCGGAAGTGAACGCTGGTTCTATGGCAGACATCGCTTTCCTGCTTCTAATCTTTTTCCTGGTAACCACTACCATCGAAACAGATAGCGGGATTAGCCGAAAATTACCGCCATGGCAACCTGAAGACGTGGAGCCTCCGGTAATTAAACAACGTAACATCTTTACCGTGCAGGTGAATAGCAATAATGAGCTGCTGGTGGAAGATGAAGAAATGGAGCTTTCCGAGTTGAGGGAAGCTGCCGTTGAGTTCCTTGATAACGGAGCTGGTACTGGTGATGAAGCCTGTAGCTTTTGTCAGGGACCCAAAGATCCTAACTCATCCGTAAATCCTCAAAAGGCGATTATTTCTCTTCAGAATAACCGTGGAACTGAGTATGGTACTTACATCGCTGTTCAGAACGAACTGGTGGCTGCATACAATCAGCTAAGAGATCGTGAAGCTCAGCGTATGTATGGAATGAGTTTTACACAGATGGAGAAGAATTTTAATGATCCTCAATACACAGGCGATAAAGATGCTCTTAAAGAGAAGATCGATGTGATTCAGGATATGATTCCTCAAAAATTATCTGAGGCCGAACCTAAGAGTTAAAACAATAACAAAAGAAAACGACTTTAATTATGTCTAAATTTAAAAAGAAGAAGTCTGGAGAATTGCCTGCTATTAGTACGGCATCGCTACCTGATATCGTTTTCATGCTCTTGTTTTTCTTTATGGTGGCCACTGTAATGCGTCAGAACACACTTATGGTACAAAATACTTTACCATTTGCTGACCAGGTTGAAAAACTAGATAAGAAAGATTTGATCATGTATATCTATGCCGGGAAACCGAGCCAGAGATATCAGGCCAAATACGGGACTGAAGCTCGTATACAGTTGAATGATAAATTTGCCAGTGTTGAAGAAGTACAGAAATTTATCTATTCGGAGCGTGAGTCCAAAAGAGAGGAATTGGTACCGTACCTAACTACTGCCTTAAAAGTGGATGAGGAAACGAATATGGGACTGGTTTCTGATATTAAACAAGAACTGAGAAAAGCAGAAGCTCTTAAGATCAACTACACTACTGTAGTTGGAGATGCGATGCGAAACGTTGAATAATCTTTTCGATTTAATTAAATTAAACATCCTGTTTGAACCAATTTCAAACAGGATGTTTTTTTATATTTAAACTTCACTTTATTTCCGGATGATTTCTAGGCACTGCTTACCGATCCTGTTTTTGCTGTTTCCGCTTTTCCTTTTTTCACAGGAGGAAGAGGAACCTTATAAGATTCCGGATACCATACCCTTCAGTATCGATAGTTTATACCGCGAAGACCAATTCTATGTGGGCTTTAGTTTTAATTTGATCACTGAACGACCTTCCACCATCTCTCAGGAGAGCTTTTCAGGTGGGATGCATCTGGGGTTTATACGCGATTTTCCGCTGAATGAGAGAAGGAATGTGGCTATTGGGCTGGGCTTAGGATGGTCTATTAGCAGTTACGGACAAAACCTGTTCATCGGCGAGTCTGATGAAGGAACCGTTTTCCGCAGCCTCGATGACGATCTCGATTATGATGTGAACCGCTTCACCACGCAACTGGTTGAACTGCCCCTGGAATTCAGATGGCGAACCTCCACACCTACGACCTATAAGTTCTGGAGGGTCTATTCCGGCTTAAAGCTGGGCTATATGTATAATTTCAGAAGTAATTACAGGGATTCAGATACTCAAATCATTTTAAATGATATTCCTGAACTTAACAGGCTTCGCCTGGGTGCTACCTTTACTTTTGGTTATAATACCTTCAATTTTCAGTTCTATTATGCCCTTACGCCCTTTTTCAAGGATGCGATGGTAGGTAATGAAGAACTGGGCCTTTCCACCCTCAAAATAGGTCTAACATTCTATATTCTGTAAACCAGAATCGCAAAACAAATAGTTGTGGTAAAATGCCCACTATTACTCCTAATGCCAGTTCCCAACCCGTGTGAGCTTTATGATACAATCTCGAGGAAGCGGTTAGGCCGGTGGCGATGATAAGGAAGCTAAGTGTATAGATAAAATATAAGTGAAAATAAAGGCAAAAAGCTATGAAAAACATTATCAATCCTGAGATGCCTACCATGTGTAAGCTTGTTTTTATTTTGAACCAGGTGAGTATATAAGTAAGGAAGGTAGAAATAAGAATTCCCACAAAATAGTAATAAAGCCCAGGGTAGTTATAAACATTCAGGATCTGGTTCAACACCATGATGTTTAATAGGAGAAAGAAAAAGAGCGGCCATTTCCGCTCATTTACATTTTTTAGAAATACATCTTCCACCTTTCCAAGGTTTTTCAGTAAATAATAAAAAACGATGGGGATGAAAATTGTGATTATAGCTATCGCCAGTAATTTTGCTTTTATGATCTCCTGAGGGAAATACCTTGGGATTAACATAAAGTACAAAAGGCTTCCTGCAAAAGGCATCCAAAGCGGGTGAAACAGATAAGAGGCGAGCTTAAGAATGAGTTTCATTAAATTTCTTTACGTAAACGCGCAACCGGTATATCCAGTTGTTCCCGGTACTTGGCCACAGTTCTTCTGGCAATAGGATATCCTTTATCTTTCAAGACTTTGGCCAGTTTTTCATCGGTAAGTGGTTTTCGTTTATTTTCTTCTTCGATTGAAATTTCAAGGATCTTCTTGATCTCCCTTGTGGAAACATCTTCTCCCTGGTCATTTTTCATGGATTCCGAGAAAAATTCCTTGATAAGCTTGGTGCCGTAAGGAGTGTCTACATATTTTGAGTTCGCCACCCGTGAAACCGTTGAAACATCCATTTCAATTTCATCGGCGATATCTTTTAAAATCATCGGTCTCAGGTTTCGTTCATCTCCCGTTAGAAAATATTCTTTCTGATAATTCATGATGGAACTCATGGTTACCATAAGGGTTTGCTGTCGCTGTTTGATCGCCTCAATGAACCATTTTGCCGCATCCAGTTTCTGTTTGATAAACATGACCGCATCTTTCTGAGCTTTGGTCTTCTCTTTTGATTCCTTATAGCCTTTAAGCATATTGCTGTAATCCCTGGAAATATGCATTTCTGGTGCATTTCGGCCATTCAGACTTAATTGGAGCTCACCGTCTTCGATCTTAATCGTAAAATCGGGGATGACATGCTCCACGATACGGGTACTTCCAGAATAAGCTCCACCAGGTTTGGGATTGAGATGTTCTATCACCTCAATGGCGTCCCTCAATTCATCTTCGGTAATATCATGCCTGGAAAGCAATTTTTTGTAATGCTTTTTACTGAAATGGTCAAACGAGCGTTCAAGGATCTCGGTTGCCAGGGTAACCTGTTTGGTAGGTTCTTTTCGGTTTAACTGAATCAGTAAGCATTCTTCAAGACTTCTCGCTCCAACTCCGGCAGGATCTAATTGTTGTACCTTCTGAAGCACTTTTTCTACCTGCTCTTCATTGGTATAAATATTCTGGGTGAATGCCAGGTCATCTACGATATCCTGAACACTACGGCGAATATAACCGCTCTCGTCTACGCTCCCAACCAGGAATTCTGCGATCTCCTGCTCGGTTTCGTCAAAACGGAAGGTGCTTAGCTGGTTTTTAAGATGCTGGGTAAAAGAGGTTCCCGCGGCGTATGGTACTCGTTTGTCATCATCATCAGGGCTATAATTATTGGCCTGAAGCCTGTAACTTGGAATTTCATCATCGCTCAGGTATTCATCCACGTCGATTTCGGTCTCGATGGTCTCGCTATCGTAATCATCATCTGCCGACTCATTGCTTAAATCGTCGTACTCATCTACTCGTTCTTCTTTTCCATCTTCCAAAGCAGGATTTTCCTCAAGTTCCTGTTTGATGCGCTGTTCAAAGGCCTGTGTTGGCAATTGAATTAGCTTCATCAGCTGGATCTGCTGAGGAGACAGCTTTTGAGATAGTTTAAGATTTAATTGTTGCTTTAACATATACGATCACTTCTCTAACAAAAATAATGAAAATACAGGCCACACTATCTTTGGCATACCCTATGATTCTGGTAAAATTTTGTTAACAGAATCTTTAGAATAGTCTTCGGAAGCGCTTTGGAAGCCTGAGGGAGAAATGCATATTCTCCCTGCTTACCGGGTGTTCGAATTCGATCTCACTGGCAAAAAGAAAAAGGTTCTTTCCGTGGAAGTATTGATTGATCTTATCACCATATAGATGATCACCCACGATCGGGTACCCCATTTCTGCCAGATGAATGCGAATTTGATGTGTTCTTCCGGTAAGCGGAACTACCTTTAACAACGTAAAAGGCTCTTCTTTTATTTTGAAGATTTTTTCTATTTCTATCCTGGTTGTGGCCGGTTTTTCTTCAATAGGGCTGTTGATTACAAGGCTTTCTTCAATTTTACCCTGAACCAGGCAATTATAGGTTTTTAGAATACTTTTCTGAGCAAAGGCCAGCTGAAGTTTGATTAAAGCCTTGTTGGTTTTCGCGCAAAGCAGAATGCCAGAAGTTGGACTGTCCAGCCGATGAGCAGGAAGAGGCTGTAGAAGAGCATCAGCAGCTTCTGATTTTTTCAGGTTATAGGGAAGGCAGTTCTCTATTGTTCTAAAATAATTACCACTTGTAGGATAACCGGCTGGTTTGTGAACAACAGCGATTTCAGAGTCTTCAAAAAGAACTTCTATTTTAAGCGTAAAGACTGGTTTGGAAGGCTTCTCGGGTTGAAGCAGGTCGATCTTTTGTCCTTCCCTGATCCAGGTAGCTGTGCTGGCGGGTTGGCCGTCGATTAGGATAAGCCCTTTTTTAATGGCTTTTTTGAGTCCGCTTCTGGTAGAGATCGAATTGAAAATAGTTATCGCATATTCCTGCAACCGTATCTTTTGATCAATTGCAGGAACTATATGCGATTCTATGATCTTCAATAATTTAAAATTCGGCGTTTTGTGGTGTCCTGGGGAAAGGAATTACATCACGGATATTTCCCATCCCGGTCGCGAACTGAACCAGGCGCTCAAATCCAAGACCAAAACCACTATGCACGCAGGTTCCGAATTTACGGGTGTCCAGGTACCACCATAGTTCTTCTTCGGGAATATCCAGTTCTTTCATTTTAGATTTCAGAACATCCAGGCGCTCTTCACGCTGACTTCCTCCTACTATCTCTCCAATTCCAGGGAAAAGGATATCCATAGCTCTTACCGTCTTTTCATCCTCGTTAAGCCTCATGTAAAAGGCTTTGATCTTGGCCGGATAATCAAAAATGATCACCGGGCACTTGAAATGCTTCTCAACAAGGAATCGCTCGTGCTCACTTTGAAGGTCGGCACCCCATTCCTCGATGATATAATTGAATTTTTTCTTCTTGTTAGGCTTCGAATTCTTCAGGATCTCGATGGCTTCGGTATAACTTACTCTTTTGAAGTTATTGTCCAGCACAAAATTGATCTTCTCCAGAAGTCCCATCTCGCTTCTTTCAGCTTTTGGCTTCAGTTTATCTTCGTTGGCCTGTCTCTCTGCCAGGAATTCAAGATCGTCCTTGCAGTTTTCCATGATATATCGAAGAACATATTTAATGAAGTCTTCCGCAAGGTCCATATTACCATCCAGGTCACAAAAGGCAACTTCAGGCTCGATCATCCAGAATTCGGCCAGGTGCCGGGAGGTATTTGAATTTTCAGCTCTGAAGGTTGGCCCAAAGGTGTAAACCTGTCCAAGTCCAAGTGCGAAAGCTTCGGCCTCCAGCTGCCCAGATACAGTGAGGTTGGTTTCTTTTCCGAAGAAATCTTCCTTAAAGTTGATACTTCCGTCATCATTTTTTGGCGGATTTTTCATATCCAGTGTGGTAACCCTGAACATTTCACCCGCTCCTTCTGCATCGCTTCCTGTAATGATTGGTGTATTCACATAATGGAAGTTCTTTTCCTGGAAATACTTGTGAACCGCGAAAGAAAGCTTGCTGCGAAGTCTCATCACCGCACCAAAAGTGTTTGTACGTACCCTAAGATGCGCCTGCTCTCTCAGTTTTTCAAGACTATGTTTTTTAGGTGAAAGAATGGTGTATTTTACCTCCTCAGGATTGGCGTCTCCAAGGATCTTGATCTCGGTAACCTCAATTTCCACTCGTTGCTGGCTCCCCTGACTCTCCTTTAGGGTCCCTTTTACCGAAATAGCCGCACCAGTATTGATTCGTTTCAGGATCTCCTCGTTGGTATTTTCAAAATCGATAACACACTGAAGGTTTTTTAAAGTGGAACCGTCGTTAAGGGCAATGAAGCGGTTGCTGCGAAATGAGCGAACCCAGCCTTTAACAATGAATTCCTGTAAAAACTGATCACTTTCCAGTATTTCAGCGATTTTTGCTTGTATCATTTACTCAAAATTTAGAAAAAACAAAGATAGTTTTTCGCCTGATGCTTAGCAAGCAGGCTGTTTTATTAATAGTTTCAATTCTTTTTGTCCAGAACATCCTCCACTTCCTCATTCTCTTCCTCGATGATTTTCATCGCTGGTTCCTTAAGAACCTTTTTGTTGGCGATACTGCGTTCAAGAGATAGCAGAAGGGATGGTAACAACAACAGGTTAGCCAGCATGGCGAACAATAAGGTGGCTGAAACCAACCCGCCAAGCGCCACGGTTCCTCCAAAGCTACTGATCATAAATACCGAAAAACCAAAGAATAAGACGATCGAGGTATAGAACATGCTTACCCCGGTTTCTCTTAAAGCCGCGTAAACCGACTTCTTGATCTTCCATTTATTGGCCTTAAGTTCCTGCCTGTATTTGGCCAGGAAGTGTATGGTGTCATCTACTGAAATTCCGAAAGCGATACTAAACACCAAAATGGTGGACGGTTTAATAGGTACGCCCAGGAATCCCATCATTCCTGCAGTTACCAGCAGAGGCAACAGGTTAGGAACCAGGGAGATCAGGATCATACGCGCACTTCGGAACATCCAGGCCATCAGTCCGGCGATCAGCAAAATGGCAAGTCCCAGGGAAATGATCAGGTTCTTTACCAGGTAGGTGGTTCCTTTCTGGAATAATAAGGCCTTCCCGGTAAGCGATACATCATACCTTTCTTCCGGGAATATTTTATTGATCTTCGGAATAAGGTCCTGTTCGATCTCTTCCATTTTTTCCGTGCCCACATCCTGCATAAAGGTGGTGATCCTTGCGAACTGCCCGGTGGAATCTACATAAGCCTCCATGATACCATCTTCTGAAGAAAGGTTCTTGGCGTAAGGCATGATAAAATTTCGTTCCTGGGAAGTTGGCAGCTGATAATACTTCGGATTGCCATTATAATAAGCCTGCTTGGCATATTTTACAATTCGATTAACCGAAAGCGGGGTTGAAAGTTCCGGGATATCCTGGATGAACTGTTCCAGCTCTTCCATCCTCTTCAGGTTGGAAAGTTTCATCACTCCGTTTGGTCGCTTGGTATCGACGATGATCTCCAGGGGCATGACCCCATCGAATTCCCTTTCAAAGAACTTTACATCCTTAAAGAACTGGGTTTCCTTTGGCATATCTTCAAGAATGCTTCCTGAAATTCTGATGGTGTAGATGCCAATAATACTAGCGGCTAACAGCACAACCGAAGAAATATAGATCGCGATGCGGTGGTTTCTCACCATATTCTCCATCCAGTCTACAAAACCACCGATCCATTTTTTGTTCAGGTGCTTAAGGTGCCTGTATTTCGGCGGCTTCAGGTAACTATAAATGATAGGAATAATGAGCAGGCTTAGCACAAAGATCGCCAGGATATTGATCGATGCCACCACACCAAACTCCTGTAATAACTTGGAATCGGTTAGAATAAAGGTTGCAAATCCCGATGCCGTGGTCACGTTGGTCATCAGGGTTGCATTACCAACCTTGGTGATCACCCGTTGCAAGGATTTGGCCTGGTTTCCATGCTTTTGTATTTCCTGCTGGTATTTATTAATCAGGAAAATACAGTTAGGTATTCCAATTACGATTATGAGTGGCGGGATCAATGCCGTTAAAATGGTGATCTCGTAATGTAGCAAACCAATTACCCCGAATGCCCACATAACCCCAATACAAACCGTCACCATCGAAATAAAGGTGGCCCTGGCTGAACGGAAAAAGAAAAAGAAGATAAGCGAGGTAACTATAAGTGCTGCGAGTATGAATAAGCCTATCTCGTCAACAATATTCTGCGCATTTAGGGTTCGGATGTACGGCATCCCCGAAACCCGAACATCTATATTATGAGTTTCTTCAAATTCCTCGATAAGCGGATCCAGTTCTTCCAGTACAAATTCCTTTCTGGCCTTGGTATTTACCAGTTCTTTATTAAGATAAAGCGCAGTTTGAATGGTATTGGAATGAGTGCTATAAACCAGGTTTTCATAAAACGGAAGTTCCGTGAAAAGCTGTTTTTCAAAATTCCCCAATTCCAGGCTGTCTGGAGATTCCGAAAGCAGCGGAATCATTTCGAATCGTTTAGGATCTTCGAATTTTTGCAATTCCTTCAGACTGGCGGGGGAAATGATATGATCGACCTCGGGATAAGAAGTAAGCTTATCGGTTAGCTCGTTCCAGGCCCTGAACTTTTCGGGAGTAAAAATTGACGAATCCTGGACGCCAAGCAGGATCAGGTTTCCTTCTTCGCCAAATTTATCCAGGAAGTCGTTATATACCTGGTTTACCGGATGATCGTCTGGCATAAGATTCGCCTCGGTATACGAAAAACGCATATTTTTCCACTGGGTGGAAAGCAGGTAGGTCATTATCCCAATCAGGATTAGAATAATGATGCGGTTTCTCAAAATAAGGCGGGCAATGGAATTCCAGAATCCAAAGCTAAAGATCTTATGCATGGCTTTATTTTAGCGGCGCAAAGTTAAAAAAAAGCTACTTTAATTGGTTAATGGTTAACCTATTAATATTTCAGAAATTACAGTTGAAGCAGGAAAGTGAACTTTAGGGAAAAATTCTGGTCGAATTCGGGCAGGTGATAGGCTCCATACCGGTAAGCAAAACTGAGGCCCAAACCAGAAAGGATGCGGTTGATTTCCAGCCCGGCTTCTGAAAAACCATGTTCCAGGGTGTTGAATGGGATATTGAGATGCTGGTCTTTGTCGCTGAAATCTCCAATAGCATACCTGGAAATTAGTACCAGCTCTGGCCGGTAATTATTTGTGATGCGTAAAGGTCTTAACTGATGCCTGATGTGCAGCATAGCCTGGCGATCGCTGTAGAACTCGTTGAAATACATGGTCTCAAAACTGGTGCGGCCCGCCACCGAAAAGCGCCTCAGGATTGCCGGCCGATTGGGATTGTTAGGATAGGCATGAAAAACGTGGGTGAGTGGTAATTCGCCAAAGCCATAATTGCCTTCCAGGATGAACTCGGTTCTGGATAGGTCTAATCTTTTTATTTCATGCTCTACCTTTAAACCTAAGCGGGTAAAATTGAATTCCCCGTCGAAGGCTTCAAAAGATTGCTGGACCTGGCCGGTTAACTGCGGGAAATTCCTTTCAATGATCCTATTGCCATGGGGAGTGCTCAAAAATTTTGAAAAAGGTCGCCAAAGAAAGGAAAGTGTAGCGATAGAAAGATCGTAATCTCCAACCGGGTTTCCGTCTACACTAAAATTGTAGTCCCTTATTTGCCAGATCTCCTCCCGGCCCAACCGGAATTCGGTTTCCAGGTGCGGAGTAATATTGTGCTGAACCCCCGCCCAGGTGGTCCTGTAGTTGTAAAAGAAATTCACATTCACAAAACGAGGTTCGATAATGGAAAATGTGTTTCTTCCTTTAAGGTAATTGAAAGAAGCGGTCTCCTGAATATCCCTGGAATGGTAAAAGTTCAGGTTGGTACCGGTTCTTTTGTTAAGGAAAATGCGACTGCCAATCCCATATTTCAGGACTTCATCCTTAAATCCGTAAGTGGTATATCCGTTAATATTGAATTTTTCCGAAATCAGGTCGTTGGTCTTCCCGCCAAACCCGAGCCTGATACCTTCGTAATTATTGAATTTAAAGATCTTGCTAAGGTCCAAATCCCAGTATTTTAAAGGATAATAACCTGTACTAATCGCATTTTTTACCTGAATCTTTCGTGCTACCTTGTTGTTAGCGAGTTCCTCACTAAGGTTCTGACTGGTGGCCTGGTCTCTTAAGGTATATTCGGTTTGCCGGAACCTGTTCCAGAATTCGGGATCTCTTTCTGAAGCTTCATCAATTACCTCTATTTCAGCCCTGGGAAGTTGTACAGGTTCTTCGAAATTGAGGTTCACTTCATAATTCTGAGTGGACGACTTTAAGTAAAGGTTCTTATCCACGCTCGCGCTTCCGAAGATCAGGTTTAATATGCTTCTTTTGGGCTGCAGGGTTCCTATGCCTATACTGCTATCGAAAACAGCCACTTCTTTGCCGCCCGATCCAGGCCTGATGGTGGTTGTTTGTTCAGAAGGGAACCAGAGGTCTTTTCCTGGGTAATAATTATATTGGTGATCTACTTCCAGCCTTATTTCTCCCAGTAATTGTGCTTTGGCCTTCTGAACGGCAAAAGTCAGGGTGTCCAGGTACAACAGACCTTCGAGTCCAGCTACGATTTTTTCTCTTTTTGGCTTAAAATAGATCATATAGGCGGGCCTTTCGCCAGCTGTGGTATCAAGGACACGATATTCATAATTTTTTAAGGCATCCTTTCCTAATGGCCCTGCATAAGCTGTATTATGCAGCTTATATTCATCTTCGTAGACGGAAAACGGATTGATCTCCATCGCCAGAACATTATAGACCGGGTCGTCAAAACCTGCAGTCTGTATCCCGGTAACCAGTTCCTTTAATCCTCGTCCTGATCGATAATAGTTCTCAGAAACCTTTTCCGATAGGAAAGATCTGCCCTTATTCAAAGTATCGCTGAGGTTTTCTGAGCCGTTGTACCGGTCAATAATAAATTTGGAATAGGTTGAAAATTTAAAACTTTCCAGGGCTTTTGTTGGATCGTTTTGATGTTTTCGATTGAGGGCCTTTTCTATCATCCCAACCGCATGGTCATTTGCCGTTATCCTTAGAGGATTTAGTCCTATCTGTAAATAACGGGTAGACCTATCCACGTTGATCTCTACAGCTTGGAAGCCCTGATAAGAAACCACCACTTTTTGAGGCGTTTTGCTTAGCTCGATCTCAAAGCTGCCGTCGATATTGGACAGGATCTGGGGATCTTGCTCAGGCTTTAAACTGGCATAGGCCAGTGGTTCCCTGGTTTCCCTGTTTATTACTCGCCCCGGAATGCTTTGCGCACTCAGGTTAAGGCTGATTAAAAACAGCAATAAGACCAGGGATTTTTTCATTTTCAGTAAACAGAGTTGGGTTTAAAACTAAATTGCCGGATTAAATCTAAATATTTTAGACTCAATCCGGCAAGAGTTTCACTTTTTATAAAGGAAATTAAACGGTCATGATCTCCTTTTCTTTGGTAGCAAGGATCTTTTCGATACGGTCTATATAGGTATCGGTTAATTCCTGGATCTCATCTTCCACGCTTTTCTTGTAGTCTTCAGAGATGTCCAGTTTTTTGATCTCCTGGTTAGCCTGTTTTCTGTCGTTTCTAACTCCAACCTTAGCATCCTCGGCCTCTGCTTTGGCCTGCTTTGATAGCTGAATCCTCCTTTCTTCGGTTAATGGCGGAACATTAATGATCACGCTTTCCCCATTATTCATTGGGTTAAACCCAAGATTAGCCTGCATGATCCCTTTTTCGATCTCCTGGATGAGGCTTTTTTCAAAAGGTTGTATAGAAAGGGTTCTGGCATCGGGAGTATTAACATTGGCTACCTGCTGTAGCGGCGTTTGCGCTCCATAGTATTCTACCATTACACTTCCAAGCATGCTTGGGTTTGCCTTTCCGGCGCGTATATTAGAGAGTTGCTTTTTAAGGTGAGAAATGGCTTTTTCCATTCCTTCTTTGGCTTCCTCTAAGATCAATTCAACTTCTTCATCCATTTTTATACGATTTACTAATTCAGATTTATAAGTTCACTTTGGTTCCAACAGGTTCGCCGGTTACAACCTTTAATAGGTTACCCGGTTTGTTCATGTCGAATACTATAATTGGCAATTCATTTTCCTGGCTAAGGGTAAAGGCTGTGGTATCCATAACCTTTAATCCTTTTTTAATTACATCTTCAAATGTAATAAAATCGAATTTGGTAGCCGCTTTATCTTTTTCAGGATCTGAAGTATAGATCCCATCAACGCGTGTTCCCTTTAAAATTACATCGGCCTTTATTTCGATAGCCCTTAGTACTGCAGCAGAATCTGTGGTGAAATAGGGATTCCCGGTTCCGCCTCCAAAAATCACTACCCGGCCTTTTTCCAGGTGCCTGATGGCTTTTCTTCGGATGAAGGGTTCAGCAACTTCATTGATCTTAATGGCAGACTGAAGCCTGGTTTGGATGTCGGCATCTTCCAGGGCACTTTGCAAAGCCAGGCCGTTGATCACAGTTGCCAGCATTCCCATATGGTCACCCTGTACACGATCCATTCCGCGGCTAGCACCGGCAACTCCCCGGAAAATATTTCCACCACCTATTACAATAGCCAGTTCAATACCTTTATCAACTACCGTTTTTATTTCCTCGGCGTATTCTGCCAGTCGTTTTGGGTCGATGCCATATTGACGGTCACCCATTAAGGCTTCTCCAGATAGTTTTAAAAGTATTCTTTGATATTGCATAGCGGTTCTTTAATTATTGTTGCAAATATAGCTAATATCTCAATTTGGAAAATAGAATGCCGGGAAAATGAAATGATCCTTGTTTGAAGCCTTTTGGTCCACACCTGACATTCGTGTCATACTCCTAACTATACTCGACGCTGTGGCCGGATTTTTGATATATTTGAAAAACAAAAATGACTAAAACTTTATACCTATGATGGGATATTATATAATTGCCGGCCTCATTTTTATCGTGAGTATGTTCGTAAGCAATAGGCTTAAGAGCAAATTCCGGAAATATTCGAAAATGCATCTCCAAAACGGGATGAGCGGAAAGGAAATAGCTGAAAAAATGCTTTATGATAATGGTATCACCGATGTAAAGGTGATCTCTACACCGGGAATGCTTTCAGATCATTACAATCCAGCGAAAAAGACAGTGAACCTGAGTGAAGGGGTGTACTCACAAAGAAATGCGGCTGCCGCAGCAGTTGCAGCTCACGAATGTGGGCATGCTGTTCAGCATGCTGAGGCTTATAGCTGGCTGCAGATGAGGAGTAAGCTCGTTCCTGTGGTGAGCGTAGCTTCCAAATTATCGCAGTGGGCGATATTTGGAGGGCTTATTCTAATGACCATGGTTGGAGTAGGAGTTGGTCAAACCGTTCTGCTTCTTGGTATCATTATGTACGGAATGGGAACTTTATTTAGTTTTATCACGCTTCCGGTTGAATATGATGCGAGTAAACGAGCCCTGGTTTGGCTGGAAAATGAGAATATGTTAACCAGATCGGAACATGATGCTGCTGAAGATTCTTTAAAATGGGCAGCCAGAACTTATGTAGTTGCCGCTGTTGGTTCGCTGGCTACCTTGATGTACTTTTTAAGTATCTATTTAGGAAGGGATTAAGTTCAGAATATTAGAAAATTAAAAAAGCTGCCTGAATTGGCAGCTTTTTTTATATCCTGATCTGTCGATTTATCTGCTGGTTTAGAGAAATAAAGGTTTCAGTTCGGGAAACACCATCGATCGCCTGAATATCCTTGTTGAGGACCTGCATCAAATGTTCGTTATCCTTGCAAAGGATCTTAAGAAAGATAGACCAGTTACCGGTGGTATAATGACATTCGATCACTTCAGGGATCTCGCTAAGTTTTTTAACGGCCTGGGGATTGCTTACCGCCTTGTCCAGGTAGATCCCTACGAAAGCCATGGTTTTATATCCAAGTAGCCTGGCGTCCAGCATCATTTTAGAACCTTCAATAAGTCCCGACTTTTCCAGCTTTCTTAACCTTTGATGAACTGCAGCTCCTGTAATACCAATTTTTTTGGCGATTTCAAGGATTGGCTTTTTTGCATCTTTCATCAAATAATTTAAGATAGTTTTATCGATGCCATCCAGCTTTACGTTTTCGTTTACTATCTTCATTCTATAATTTTTGGATTTAAAGCTAAAATATAAAAAAAGCTTTCAAAAATTAATTCCCTACCTCTCCAAATGGATTATAACCCAGGTATTCGGTTTCTTTTTCTTTAAATGTTATATCGTGATCCTTTAATTTGGCGAGGATAGGCTCATATACTTCTCTTCGAATAGGTAATTGAACCCCCGGAGTTTCGATTTCTCCGTTTAGTATCATAATAGCAGCCATCGCTACAGGTAAACCCACTGTTTTGGCCATCGCCGTTTTAGACTGATTTTCTCCTATATGAACCATGGTAGAATCGATCTGCTTTTTTTCTCCATTCAGTTCGTAGCCAAACTTATGATACATCACGATCATGTCTTTATCTTCTTCAGACAATGTCCATTTGTCCATCAGGATCTTCTGAAGCGCCTGTGCCGGCGTGGCATTTTTTATCCCTAGTTTTTTATTTGGATTAAAGATGTCGAGTTCCAGCAATTTATCCCACATAATGTCGTCCTGGTCGATCTTCAAATTGTGTCTGGTTTTAAGTTCAACCGAATCACTTGGTGAATAGGGCAGAAAGGAATTGATAAAATCCCGGTAGCTCATATTTTCAGAATCTTTCATCTCAAAGCTGTCGTCTGTCATTCCGAGTTGAACGAACATGTTCCATGCGCGGCTATAGCCAACTTTTCTAATAGTGCCTCTATAAAGTGTAAGTGCATCTTCAAGGCCGTATACACTTTGATATTTCAGAGAATTCCTGTTGGCATAACCTTCAAATTTTCCGTAGCCTTCAATTTCGAGGAATTCGGTTCTTCGGAAAAGGCGATGATAGGGGATGTATTTGTATTTGCCTTCCTGGATGAATTCAGCAACTCCACCCTGTCCTGCCACCACCACGTTCCGAGGATTCCAGGTAAATTTGTAGTTCCAGAGGTTTGTATCGCTTTCCGGAGCAACCAGTCCCCCGGTGAAAGATTCAAAAAGCAGCATTTTTCCACCCTTATCCCGAATGCGGTCGATCACCTGCATGGCACTCATATGATCTATTCCGGGATCAACTCCTATTTCGTTCATAAACACAAGGCCTTTTTCCTTTACCTGGTCATCAAGTGCTTTCATTTCCTCGCTTATATAGGATGCGGTAACCATATTCTTTCCGAATCTCAGGCAGTCTTTAGCCACCTCGATATGGTATCTGGCCGGTAACATGGAGATGACTATATTCGCTCTTTCTACGGCGGTTTCCCGGTCTTCTCTATTGAAAATATCCAGGCAAAAAGCTTCGCATCGGGAATGTTCCCTGCATGCTTTTTTTGCATTATCGATATCCAGGTCTCCTATTCTTAAATAAAGATCCTGTTTTTCAGCCTGGTCAAGGAGGTAATTGATAAGGACAGAGGTAGATTTTCCTGCCCCCACGATTAAAATTTCTCGCATAAATTAAGTTAGTTTTGTGTAGATGAAAACGAATGTATTAAAACTTTGAATGAAATAAAATGAAGTATGAATAGAAGATTTTTGATCGCCGGGGCTGTTTTTGGGCTTACAGCCGTTATCCTAGGTGCTTTTGCCGCTCATGGGCTGAAGCCTAAGCTGGAAGCCGATTCACTAAATTCATTCGAAACAGGTGTTCGATTTCAAATGTATCATGCTTTCCTTTTATTAATTCTGGGAAGTATAAAGTTAAGGTCTTCTAAAAGGGAGGCCCTGGTTTTCTACCTGTTGCTGTCTGGAATTATTTTGTTCTCGGGATCCATTTACCTGCTTTCCACTGGTAGCTTAACCGGCCTGGACTTTAGTGATTTTGCCTTGATAACGCCTTTTGGAGGAGGTCTTCTAATACTTGGCTGGCTTATTTTATTGTTGAGTTTCATAAAGTTAAAAAAGAAATAATTTGAATCTTATTGGTGATAGTTCGATATAAGATTTTTAATTTTGTACACCTAAACAAACTACACATTTGATTTTTTATGGTTGAAAACACCCATATTACGAAAACGATTTCGTTAGAGGATTACGGGATCACCAAAGCTAAAGTAAACTATCAACTATCACCGGAAGAACTTCAGGAGGAAACCATAAGACTCGGGCAGGGGGTCGAAAGCTCGTTTGGAGCTTTGGCCGTTAATACGGGTGAATTTACCGGGAGGTCTCCTAAAGACCGTTTTATCGTAAAAGATGAAATTACCGAGGATAAAGTATGGTGGGGAGAAATCAACATTCCTTTTGAACCTGAAAAGTTCGACAGGCTTTATAAAAAGGTCGCGGATTATCTGGGAGGAAAAAAGGTCTATGTTCGAGATGCCTACGCCTGTGCAGACGATGAATATCGTTTGAATATCAGGGTGGTGAACGAATATCCGTGGTCTAATATGTTCGCATATAATATGTTTCTGCGTCCCGATGAGTTAGAGCTGGAAGATTTCAAGGAGGACTGGTTGATCCTGAATGCGCCTGGGTTTAAGGCAGATCCAGAAGTAGATGGAACCCGCCAGGCTAATTTTGCGATCCTTAATTTTAAAAAGAAGATTGCTCTTATAGGTGGAACCGGATATACCGGCGAGATCAAGAAAGGAATCTTTTCCGCATTGAATTTTGTGCTTCCTGTTTACAAGAACACCCTTCCTATGCATTGTTCTGCTAATGTGGGTGAAGATGGAGATACCGCTATTTTCTTCGGACTTTCCGGTACAGGAAAAACTACACTTTCCGCAGATCCTGAAAGAAAACTTATCGGGGACGATGAACACGGCTGGACTGCGGAAAATACCATTTTCAATTTTGAAGGAGGGTGCTATGCAAAAGTGATCAATCTTTCTGAAGAGAACGAACCAGATATTTACCATGCCATCAAGCCCGGTGCTATTCTGGAAAATGTGGTAATGAATGAAAAAGGCGAGGTAGACTTTGCCGATATCAGTATTACCCAAAATACCAGGGTGAGTTATCCTATTGATCATATTAATAATATTCAGCAGCCGTCTAGAGGTGAAAACCCGAAAAATGTGTTTTTCCTTACCGCGGATGCATTTGGAGTGTTACCTCCAATAAGCAAATTAACACCTGGGCAGGCGGCTTACCATTTTATTAGTGGGTACACCGCTAAAGTAGCGGGAACTGAGGCTGGAGTAGATGAACCGATTCCAAGTTTCTCGGCTTGTTTCGGAGCGCCATTTATGCCACTTCATCCAACAAAATATGCTGAGATGCTTAGTGCGAAGATGAAAGATGCCGGTGTGAACGTATGGCTGGTAAATACCGGCTGGACCGGTGGACCTTACGGAATTGGTAGCAGAATGAAACTAAAGTATACACGTGAAATGATCAGCTCTGCATTAGAAGGGAAACTGGAAAATGTAGAATACGAAACTCACGAGATCTTTGGTTTGAAAATGCCAAAAAGCTGTGAAGGTGTACCTTCAGAGATCCTGAATCCTAAAAACACCTGGAAAGACAAAGAGGCTTACGACAAGAAGGCTCATGAACTTGCCGGTTTCTTTAAAAAGAATTTCAGCAAATTCGAGGAATATGCCAATGAGGAGATCATGAATGGTGCTCCTATTGGATAGTTTTAGATTGTTAGATTAGAGTTGAAAAAGAAAATCCGGTCGAAAGACCGGATTTTTTTCTATATAAGTTTCAAGAATCTTAAGCTTTCTTATTGACTTCGCTAATATATTTACTTATTGCCATGGTCATACTTGGCGTTTCAGGAGTTGGAGCTTTTATGTTCACAACAAGTCCATGATCTTTTGCGGCTTTTATTGTTGTATTTCCAAAAACGGCAATCCGAGTGTTGTTTTGTTTAAAATCAGGAAAGTTCTCGAACAATGATTTGATTCCACTTGGGCTGAAGAAAACAAGGATATCGTAAGTCACATCTTTAAGATGGGAAAGATCGCTTACCACGGTGCGGTAAAAAACTGCCTTTTTCCAGTCTACACCTAGTTTGTTCAAGGTCTTTGGTACATCCGGCTTCAGCATATCTGAAGATGGAAGTAGGAACTTTTCGTTCTTGTATTTCTTGATCAGGGGAGCAAGTTCTGCAAAAGTCCTTTTCCCTACATAGATCTTTCTTTTTCGGTAGACCACATATTTTTGAAGATAGTAGGCTACGGCTTCACTCTGGCAGAAATACTTCAGTGTATCTGGAACCTTGAATCTCATTTCTTCAGCAATTCTGAAAAAATGGTCAACAGCATTCCTACTGGTAAGGATGATAGCAGTGAATTTTGAAAGGTCTACTTTTTGTTGTCTTACTTCCTTGGAAGGGACGCCTTCTACATGGATAAAAGGAATGAAATCAATCTTAACTTTTTGTTTTTCCTCCAGCTCAAAATAAGGAGAATTTTCAACCTTAGGTTCTGGCTGTGAAACCAAAATAGTTTTCACTTTCATATGTTAAACTTTAAAAATCCTTTTTAGTTTATAATCAGCTTATATAAAATAATATAAGGGGCGATTTCAAGAGCGCAAAGGTACAAAATAAAATAGAACCAATTGGCGCTAAGTACATTTTGATTTCTTCTAAATATTAGAAACATGCCAAGGGCATTTGCCAGTAGCACGATACCCCCAATTATTCCCAGAATAAGAGCCGTAGGAGGGAGTGTATAAATGAGAAATAATGAGGCTGCAAGCAGGAAAATGGCTATGAAATTTCGATAGCTTAACTTTTGAAAAATATAATAGTCCATTTGCTCGTCGATCTCAAAGATATTCCCGATGATTTTTTCCAGTAGCGCCTTGAAAAGGAGCAGGCAGGTAAATGCTGTGAAAATACGTATGAATATGATCCAGTTTTCTTCCTTCAGTTCATAGAAATAATCATAAGCTATATACAGAAAAATGGACACTGCCAGTACCTGTACGCTTAATAACAATATGTTAAAAGGATGAAAAGCCTTATTCTCTTTTCCTTTAAAGGATATAAATTTACCCGAGTTGAGAAGATTGATGAACTCTTCGAATCGTTGAGTGAAACCAATTCTGGCCAAAACCAGCAGGATTAGGCATAGTAGGAAGATCACGGTGATCCAGTCCTGATGTTGTGAAATTCTCTCTATGGCCTGCATGTGAATTTTTTACAAATGTAAAATTTTGACCAATAATCCGGAGGTTGATTATCGAGTTTTGAAGATTTAATTTATATACATTTGTGCAAAATTATCGGGAATGGTAAAGGGGATAATCATTATACCCACTTATAATGAAATAGAGAACATCGAGCGCATTATCAGGAATATATTTTCTCAGCGGCGAAAGTTCGATATACTGGTGGTAGATGATAATTCACCCGATGGTACGGCTACAAGAGTAAGAACTCTTAAAGCTGAATTTCCCGGCAGGTTACATGTTGAGGAACGCGAAGGAAAACAGGGGCTCGGAACTGCATATATTCATGGATTTAAATGGGCCCTGGCCAGGGATTATGAATATATTTTTGAAATGGATGCCGATTTTTCTCATAATCCCAACGATCTTATACGTTTGTATAATACCTGTAAAAGGGATAATGCCGATGTTGCCATTGGCTCCCGGTACATTACCGGAGTGAACGTGATAAACTGGCCCATGAACAGGGTTTTGATGTCCTGGCTGGCATCGCGATATGTGCGATTTATTACCGGCATGGATATACAGGATACCACGGCGGGGTATGTATGTTATAAAAGAGAGGTCCTTGAAGCAATAGACCTGGATAAGATTCAGTTTGTAGGATATGCCTTCCAGATCGAGATGAAATTCAAGGCTCATCTTTTAGGATTCAAAATCGTGGAAGTTCCCGTGATTTTTACCGATAGAACAAGGGGCACCTCCAAAATGAGTGGTTCCATTATTTCGGAAGCTGTATTTGGAGTTATAAAAATGAAAATGAAAAGTCTGTTTAACCAGATAAAAGATTGATGAAAAAGGTTTTAATAAAGAACGCAAAGATTGTTAATGAAGGTAAGATCCAGGAGGGGGATGTCTTTATAGAAGACGGGATCATTACCGAAATTTCAGATAGTATAAGCGCCAAATCTCCAGATGTGCACATCTTTGATGCCGAAGGTACTTACTTGCTGCCTGGCCTTATAGATGATCAGGTGCACTTCAGGGAGCCAGGACTTACTCACAAGGAAAATATTGAAACAGGTTCAAGGGCTGCAGTTGCCGGAGGGATTACCTCGTTTATCGAAATGCCTAATACCCTGCCTCAAACCACCACCATGGAAGAATTCCAGAAAAAACTGGATATCGCTGCTGAAACTTCCTATGCGAACTACTCCTTTATGTTCGGAGGAACTAATGATAATCTTACTGATATTGAGAATATCGATCCCAGGATCGTTCCGGCTTTAAAACTTTTCCTTGGATCTTCTACCGGAAACATGCTGGTAGATGATGAAAAAGTTCTTGAGCAGATCTTTAAAAAATCACCGGTGCTTATCGCGGCACATTGTGAGGACGAAGATACCATCAAAAAGAATCTTCAGGAATGCATAGAACGCTATGGAGATGATATTCCAGTTGAACTGCATCCGAAGATCAGAAGCGAGGAGGCCTGCTACAAGTCTTCTTCCAGGGCAGTGGCGCTTGCCAAGAAAACCGGAGCGAGGCTTCATGTTTTTCATGTTTCGACCGCGAAGGAATTAAGCCTGTTCACCAATAAGAAGCCTTTAAAAGACAAAAAGATCACTGCAGAGGTGTGTATTCATCATCTTTGGTTCAATGATTCAGATTACGCCAAAAAAGGAACCTATATTAAATGGAATCCTGCGGTAAAAACGAAGAAAGATCAGGAAGGACTTCTGGAAGGATTGCTGGACGACCGTCTTGATGTGCTGGCTACAGACCATGCACCGCATACCAAGGAAGAAAAGAAAAATGTCTATACAAAAGCGCCAAGTGGCGGACCTTTAGTGCAACATGCCCTTCCGGCTTTATTACAAATGTATCACCAGGGTAAAATATCATTAGAGAAGATCGTAGAAAAGGCCTGTCATAATCCCGCAATTCTGTTCGATATCGAAAAGAGAGGTTTTATCAGGGAAGGTTATAAGGCAGATCTGGTTCTGGTAGATCTCAATTCACCATGGGCCGTACAAACCGACAATATCTTTTCGAAATGTAAATGGTCTCCATTTGAAGGAACGACCTTTAAATCCAGAGTTACCCATACCTTCGTGAACGGAAAGCTGGTTTATAAAAACTTTAAACATCAGCCATTTTCAAAAATTGCCGAACAACTAACTTTTGAGCGTTAAGCCTAAACATATCATTTGTTTTCTAATTTTTCTGGGTGTCCTGGTTTCCTGCCAGGATGTAAAAAAAGCAGAAAAACCCGATGATCTTATCCCTGAGGATAAGATGATAGATGTGCTTACCGAGCTGTCTTTGCTGCATGGGGCCAAGAACTATAATAAATCCAAGCTGGAAAAAACCGGGATAGATCCCGAGAATTATATCTATGAAAAGTTTGGAATAGATAGTATGCAATTCAAAAGAAGTAATACTTATTACGCCGATCAATATCAGCAGTATGAACGCATGTATGACAGCGTGAAGTTGAGGTTACAGATTATGAAATCCAAGCTGGACTCGATTCGGGATATTGAAATCAGGATCGAAGATAGTATCAAACTGGCCAAAAAGGATTCTTTGAGTAAAATAGGCGATAGTCTGGAAGTAGAACAGGATAGTTTGAAAACTCCATTCAAAGAGCCTAATGATAGTTTAACATCCCCGCCTCCTTCTTTTAAAAGAATGGATTCTATAGAGAATTAGATTCCTGTTTTTCTTTTTTATAAATGTTGCCTGTCTTTTGCAGAACCTGGTCTATCGGAGTAAATTTGAACTCAAGTTTTTCAATGATCTTGTGGGAAGTGTAGCGGGTTTCTCCAAATAAAGAGGTGATGGATTCGCGGGTGATCTCTCTGGACATTCCAAACCAGCTTCCTATTTTTTGAAAGATCCAGCCTGTAGCGACCATCCATTTGGTCAATCTCTTAGTTGGTACAGGTCTATCGAGCAATCGTGCCGTGTCTTTTAAAACCTTTTCAAAACTCAGGTTTTCTGCTACCAGGATATACTGTTCATTCTTGATTTTAGATTTCATCAATTTCAGCATGGCAGCGACCACGTCTTCTACGCCTACAAATCCGCTAACTTTTGGGAAATGGTAATTCAGTCCTTTATCAAGTCTGCTGAAGATTTTTCCGCTTCCGGTATCCCAAAAGCCGGGACCCAGAATAATTCCCGGGTTCACGATCACGGTGGGAACCCCTTCCTGGGTTCCTCTCCATACCTCGATCTCTGCACCATATTTCGAAATGGCATAATCGGTATGATTTTCTTCCGGATTCCATTTTGAAGTTTCATCGATGGGCTCGGCACTGAGGTTGCCACCAACTGCGGCGACACTGCTTACGTAACAGAGCTTTTTTATGCGTTTCGCGATGCACAGGTTAACGATATTGGCAGTTCCCTGAATATTGATCTTCCGTAGTTTTCTTTCATCTGAAGGATCAAAAGAGATTAAAGCGGCACAATGATACACATATTCCACTCCTTCAAAAGCTTCTGTCAAAGACGGGATGTCATTGAGGCTGGCCGTGATCCATTTGATCTTTTCAAAAAGACGATCAGCGGTAGCGGCATTGGTATAATAGCCAAATACCTTTCTTACCAACTGGATGTTGCTGGAATGTCTTTTGGTGGCCAGGACAAGCTCGTTATCCTGCGTGAGTTCATAGAGCAGATGTGCGCCCACCAAACCTGTACCACCGGTTACAAGAATCATGTGGTAAATATAGCTAAAGCACTTAGGAAAAATAAAGCTTTATGGTATCTTTACGGCTGTTTTTACCTGAAATTTTAAATATGGAAAAGAACTTTGTAGAGGAAATTACCTGGAGAGGAATGCTGCATGATGCCATGCCTGGAACCGAAGAACATTTAATGGAGAGCATGCGTTCTGCCTATGTTGGAATAGATCCAACGGCTGATTCGCTTCATATTGGCCACCTGGTTAGCGTGATGATGCTTAGGCATTTTCAGCTTTGTGGGCATAAGCCTTATGCTCTGGTTGGAGGTGCTACCGGTATGATTGGAGATCCTTCCGGAAAATCTGCAGAGAGAAACCTGCTGGATGAGAAAACTTTAAGACATAACCAGAATGCCATCAAGGAGCAGCTTTCCCGTTTTCTGGATTTCGATTCAGACAATGAAAATGCAGCCGTATTGGTTAATAATTACGACTGGATGAAAGACTTCTCTTTCCTTGGTTTTATCCGCGATGTGGGTAAACATATTACAGTGAACTATATGATGGCCAAGGATTCGGTGAAAAAAAGGCTTTCTTCTGAAGCTGCCGAAGGTATGTCTTTTACTGAATTCACTTACCAGCTCGTTCAGGGTTACGATTTTCTTCATTTGTACAGGGAAAAGGATTGCACCCTGCAAATGGGAGGCAGCGACCAGTGGGGAAATATCACTACCGGTACAGAACTCATCAGAAGGATTGGAGATGGGAAAGGTTACGCGCTAACATGTCCGCTGATCACCAAGGCCGATGGAACCAAATTCGGTAAGACCGAGGGAGGCAATGTGTGGCTGGATGCGAACCGAACTTCACCTTATAAATTCTACCAGTACTGGCTAAATACCAGTGATGAGGATGCCGAAAAATACATCAAGATATTTACCTTTTTATCGAAAGAAGGGATCGAAGAAATTGTACGTAAACATAAAGAGGCTCCTCATCAAAGGGAACTTCAGAAGGTTCTGGCAAAAGAGGTGACCACCATGGTACATTCAGAAGCAGAATATGAAAATGCCCTGACTGCCTCGCAGGTGCTTTTCGGCAAAAGTACGGCCGAAGATTTCAGGAAACTGGACGAAGCTACTTTTTTAGATGTTTTTGAGGGAGTTCCTCAGGCTGAAGTTTCAAAAAAGGAAATTGAAGATGGGCTGGACATGATTGGAGCTCTTGCCGCCAAGACCGGATTTTTGAATTCCAATGGAGAGGCAAGAAGAGCACTAAAGGAGAATTCGATATCTGTAAATAAGGAAAAGGTGAAAGAAGATTATACCATAACTTCTGAAGACCTTATAAATGGCAAATTTGTGATCCTTAACAAAGGGAAAAAGAACACCTATATTATTAGAGCGGTATAAATTACAAAACCCCTTAAGCGGGCGCCTAAGGGGTTTGCAACTAACTAACCAATCTAATATGAAAAATTTCACTTAGCCTGCAAATTACAATGAGTTGAGAATCATTTAATTTGCTATATAATAGGTCGCTAAACTTTCATTTGGTTTACAAAAAAATATACTTTTTTTTCGTGTTTAAATGACCAGAAGGTTACAGCCTCGAATGTCACTGTTATCAAACCTTCCCAGGATCTCTACCTGGTCCACAGAAATTTTCCCCAGGTCCTGGGTAGCAATAAAGGAGCAGGAATTGATATTTGCCAGGTCAATTACGTTGATTCCCCCGGTTTTTTCTTCAGATTGGATGCTTAAAGCGTCCTCCGGATCACGGATAAAGATCTTCATCCAGGGCGGACATTCGAAAATCCCGTTTCCTGACGAATAAGCCTGAGACAATAATTCGGTCATCCCATATTCGCTGTGGATGCTTTCCACGCCAAACCCGTTTTTTAAGATTTCATGGAGCTCCTGCCTGATCATTTCTTTCCTGCGACCTTTCATCCCACCGGTTTCCATCACAATGGTGTTGTTTAAATTGAAGGAAGTCTTTTCTACCAGGTCTAACAGGGCAAATGAAACACCAATTAAAAACACTTTTTTTCCCTGCCTGTCCAGTTCTATCAGTTTTCTGGTAAGCGAGTACAGGTTGTCAAGATAAAATCCGCTATTGGGATCATGAGATTCTGCAATAAGCTTTTCTACCATATAAATAAGCGATGATCCCTGTCTTTCCAGGTAGGAGGGAAGGAGCGCCAGAAAAGTATATTCTGATGGTGATCCATAAAACTTTTCGAAGGCCTTTAGAAAGCTTTTTTCATAAATTTTGAGATCGGTTACCAGATGTTTGCTGGTCTGGCTGCCGGTAGTGCCGCTGCTGGTGAATATGATTTCCGGTTCTTTTTCTCTTGATAGAATCTTTTTTCTTTTAAAGAATTCTATCGGCAAAAACGGAATCTCCTGTATGGCCTGTACATTTTCCGGATCCTTGCCCAGCAGCCTGCAAAATTGACCGTAAATTTTGTTGTGTTCAAATTGAAACTTAAATACCTCCATACAAACCGAATTAAATTCCTGTTCATTCGAGATCTGGAAGATTCTATCTGTAAGCATGTAAAAATGGAAGTTTGGTTCAAATTTAAGGAATAAAAAAAAGCCTCTGGAACAGAAGCTTCGAAATATTCAGTTTTAGAAGAGTATTACTTAACCACCAGTTTGCGGGTAGATTTAGCAGTACCTTCCTGTATCTTTAAAATGTAAATTCCAGGGGTTAGGTTAGAAACATCCATTTCTTTTCCCCTGATTCGTGTCTTGTGCACGGCCTTGCCTAATACATTATAAACTTCGATGATCTTATCCTGGTTTTTGGTAGAAGAGATATAAACCTTCCCGCCGGTCACCGGGTTAGGATAGATAGAAAGCCCCTCAATAGGAGTTTCTATACGTTGTTGTTGAGCACGTGTAGAATCCTGAGCGCTTGCCGGGGAGGCAATCATCAGGAAACCAATAAGTAAGAAGAATAGTAAGTACTTGTGCTTCATCCTGTTAATTAGACATTTAAACAAACATACAAATAAAATTTCAAAAATCCTGCCAATGAAATAACATAAAATTTTAAAAATTGTTTAAATGAAAAAGACCTGTAAACACAGGCCTTTTCAAAGTGGCTAACTATTGTTAATCAACAATTTTCAAATTCAAATCTTTTTTAGTTCACCCAGTCGAACATCTCAACGTCCACGGTGGCTTCAGCCTCGTAATTCATATCAAGAGAAGCATCTGCTCCATCGATCTGGATACCCGATAGATCGGTTCTGCCAACTTCAGGAATATCAATGGCAGTAGCATATCCGCTTAGAGAAAGCCCTGTGATGTTTGCTCCAGATTGTTTTTTGAACTGAAGGGCGATTCCTCCAGTTTCAGAAACTGCGGTAAAGTTTTCGATCTCCGGCATATTGTTCACACCATCAGCTTCGATCGCAGTTGAGAAATTTTCGATAGTATGAAGCACATAGGTATTGGTGATCTTTCCATTCCAACCTTCGGTCCAGTCAACAGCATCATCCTGGTTGTTTTCAAGATACAGGTTAGTGATAGAAACCGATCCTCCAAAGAATTCAACTCCATCATCGGCACCGTTCATAATAGCCACATTCTCGATGCTGGTCCCTGAACCAACCGCGTAAAGTGAAAGTCCGTTATATTGCGATTCAGCATTGATCTGAGCTCCAGCATCGGAAATTATCAGGTAACTGATAGATCCTGAATTATCTTCAGCATCGTCACCTCCGTAGATTATCCCGCCAACTTCGGCAGTGGCATCGATACCTTCAGTAGTCACACCGTTTCCGGCGATCACCAATCCACCCCAGCTTCCGGCCGTACCAGAAGTGGCGGACATCACAACTGGGTTAGATTCAGTTCCCTGTACATCGATCATTCCACCTTTTTGAACAACCAGGTAGATGTTCGTTCCATCCTCGTTATCGTCTGTTCTGGCAGTGATCCTTGTTCCGGCAGGAATGGTAAGGGTTGCGCCAGATTCTACTGAAACCACCCCGGTGATCACGTATTCAGTATTCGCGTCCAGGCTGAAATTATTGTCGATGGTTCCTGGCAAAACAGAAACCTGGCCTCTGTTGGTGATCCAGTCAAAATCGGCTGCATCAACGGTAGGAGTAACATTATAAGCATTATCTGGATCTGCTTCTTCACCGTTCAATACGATGTTTGAAAGATCGGTTCTGCCAACTTCAGGAATATCTACCGAAGTGTCATAGCCAGAAAGAGAAAGTCCGCTAATGTTAGCTCCCGATTGTTTTTTGAACTGAAGGGCGATCCCGCCCACGGTAGAAACAGCGGTGAAATTATTGAATTTCGGGTTATTATCCACTCCGTCTGCCTCGATAGCAGTAGAGAAGTTAGCATTGGTATGTAGAACATAGGTATTGTTCACGGTTCCATTCCAGCCTTCGGTCCAGTCTACCGCGTCATCTTCATTGTTTTCAAGATACAGGTTGGTTACAGAAACCGATCCTCCGAAGAATTCCACTCCGTCATCGGCTCCGTTCAGGATCGCAACATTCTGTATGCTGGTGCCTGAACCTACTGCGTAAAGGGAAAGTCCGTTATACTGAGATTCTGCATTGATTTGTGCTCCGGCATCAGAAATCACCAGGTAGCTGATAGATCCAGAATCGTCGCTCGCGTCGCTTCCTCCGTAGATAATTCCACCTACTTCGGCAACCGCACCAACGCCTTCGGTGGTTACGCCGTTACCAGCGATCACAAGCCCACCCCAGCTTCCGGATTGTCCGCTGGCCGCAGACATTACAACTGGTGCGGAAGAAGTTCCGTTGATCTCGATATCGCCTCCCTGCTGTACAACGATATAAACGTCGGTAGCATCGGTGTCATCATCGGCTACGATCTGCGTCCCGGCAGGAATGGTAAGGGTTACGCCCGCTTCTACCGAAAGTACTCCGGTAAGGCTGTAAGTTTCAGACGGATCTAAAGTTCTGTCCTCATTTACCGAGCCATTTAGTTCAGTATTCTCTTGTGGTGGAAGTTCTCCCCCTTCATCGATCGGGTCGATCACCGGGTCATCGCTACAAGCTGTGGTTAGCAGGCCAAAGCTCACGGCCAATCCGAAAAGAAATTTGTTTGATAGATTTTTCATTGTTTTTAATTTAAGTTTCGAGTTCTAAATTGATTATGGTTTAATTTGACATTAAAATGAATAGCTAACTCCAAGGCTTAAAATCGCACCCCGGGTATAGGATCGAACTGTTTCATTGGATTCTATCCCGGTTGAACTGGGCCTGATTGCCTGGTATCTTTCAATTTCAGGATTTAGCAGGTTTTGCCCTTTGAATTCGAGTTCCCAGTTATCGTTGAATTGCTTCGAGATAACTGCGTCCAGGGTTATAAATCCTTTTTCGATGATCTCATCATTATAAAAGACTTCGGTTTGAGTCTGTACTTCAGGTGCCCCAAGCGCGAAGATCTTGTCTGAAGCGTAATTGGCAACCAGCGTTGCGCGGAATGGATTTTCGGTTTCAGTAGCAAAATTCAGCGACCCGTTAAAGATCCAGTCTGATGCTCCCTGGAGGCCGATCTCGGTTTTTCCGTTATACTGAAAGGTTCTAATAAAGGTGCCTTCTTCGTTATAAACCTCTTTAAGATCCTGTTCGTGCCACATTCTGGAAGCATTGAAACCTACAGAAAGATCAAAACCTTCTTCTGCTTCACTTTCGATCACGTCCAGTCTTGTTTCCAGTTCAATTCCGAAGATATTGGCTTCCTCACCAGCGTTGAAGAAAGAGAACACGCCGGCAGAACCTCTGTCCTGCACCCTGTTGATAGGATCGGTGATACGCTTGTAAAAACCGGTAAGGGAGATCAACTCACCAGAATCCGGGAAAAGTTCGTATTTAAGATCGAAATTGGTGTTGGTAGAAGCATTCAGATCTGGGTTTCCACGGGTGATCTGCCCTGTTTGAGAAACATACTCAAAAGGTGCGATCTCTTTGAATTCCGGGATCGTAATGGTTCTGCTTGCCGCAAACCTGATATTGGAATTCTCATTTGGAGAAAATTTAATATTCAGGTTTGGATAGATGTTATCGTAATTTTTAAAGGAGAATTCAGGAGCATTCACCGGATAGTTATTTACGTCAAATACGATATCCAGATTGTCATGCTGATACCTGGCTCCCAGGTTGATGTTCCATTTGCCTTTTCCGTAGTTGAAATTGGCAAAACCTGCATAAGATTCCAGGATCGCATTGTAGCGGTCTGGAGTTAGCCTGTTGAAATCAAGGGTTCCGTTCTCAAAATTTTCGGTAGTAAAAACCGAAGAAAGATCGTCAATAGAAGTTGGATTCACGCTGTTAAGTACCACCTCATCTGCTCCAAAGAAGCGAGAGATGAAATCCCTCTCCTTATTTCTATAATTTCCTCCGGCCTGAATAAAGATGTTTTTGCCAGTTTCATCATCTACCTCGATATTGAATTTGTCCTGCAGGTAGGCGTTCAATTCAACATCATCGATGATCTGGGATGATTTACGCTGCTGGTAACCTCCCATTCGACCAAGCTGCACAAAATCGTCACCATCGAAGTTCACCTCGTTACGAATCCTGTTTGGCTCATCGGCGTCCACTAGGTTATAACCCAAAGCCCAGTCCAGTTCATTCTTTCCTTCCCACATTTGGTGGTATCCATGAAGCTGATTCACCCAAAGCCTGGTTTGTTTAATATTCTGGTCACGGATGAACTGATTCAGATTTTCAGCAGGACCGGTTTCCTCGAATACCACACCTTCACCGTTTCTACCGGCTTCGAAAACTTCATCGGTAAGTTTATTGATGAACAAACTGGTCGCCTTGATCTCATTGTTATCGTTCCATTCATATTTGATATCCAGTAAACCAGTAGTATTGTCGGTCTTTGAATAGTTCTCTACGTCTGAGAAGAAATCATACAGGTTATTGCTTCGGTATTCGCGGAAGATTCCTTTATTATATTCGAATCTTGCCGATTGGGAGAGGCTCAAAAGAACCTTAAGGTCTTCACCGAATTTCTTTCCGCCGGTTATATTATATCGCCTGTTGATAGGGAAAGGATCGGTTTGAGTATTCCAGGTCTGGTTGTTCAAACTGTGCTCAATTGGCACTGCCTGATCGTAAAAACCGAAGTAAACATCACTCTGGTTAGGTGAGACTTTGAAATTACTGAATTCTCCCACGGCATTTGTGTTCACTCCAAACTGAAGGCCAAGGTCAAGAAGTTCGGTTCCTACCAGTTCGCGGGAATTGATGTTTACAGTACCCGAAGCCTGGTCAGCCGAATTTTCGCTGGAATAGGTCTTGCTAATACCTACGCTTTGTACCACACGCGTTGGAAAAAGACCTAGATCAATATTTTTGCGTTCAACATCGTCTGATGGAATAGGCAATCCGTTAAGGGTGGTGTATAAATAACGATCTCCCAGACCTCTTACAAAGATATCTCCGGAAGCTTCACTGGCCGTTACCCCCGAAATTTTGGTGGTCGCCGTGGCGGCATCAGATACCCCCAGTTTAGCAAGTTCAACTGAACCTTTGCTCTCGATTATCTCTACAGAATTCTTCTGTTCGTATAACAGAGCGGTTTCAGAATCTCTCCTGGAAACCGTTGTAATTAAAACCTCGTCAAGAGAAGCTGCACTAGAGCCAAGTTCGGTATTGATTTCAGTAACCTTTCCAGCTTCAACCACCACATCTGGAATTTCCAGGGTTTCGTAACCCACAAAACTGAAAACAACAGTATAGGTTCCAGGTTCAATGCCTTTCAGCATATATAGACCATCATAATCTGAAGTGGTACCTTTAGAGGTGCCTTTAATCAAAACATTGGCGAATGGTAAGGGTTCCCCATTCATTTCGCGGTCTGATAACTGTCCCGCGATAGAACCGGTAGTTTCCTGTGCCATTAGCAGGCTGGAAAAGAATAATAAGAATGTTAGACTTAGGAATTTTTTCATTTCTGTTTGCAATTATATCTCGCTGCAAATTAAATGCGGGAATTTCTGGAACGTGTTACCTAAGAATTAACCGTTCATCATTAAAGAGTTAGTTTAATGTTACTAATGCGTTAAGCCCTTTATAATTCAAATTATTGGTTAATTTTACCTACGCTTAACCACAGTAATACGTATTATGAAGAAAAAAGAAATCCAAATTCTTCTGGTTGATGATGAGCCGGATATCCTCGAAATTGTTGGTTATAACCTCTCTTCTGAAGGTTATAATGTTATCACAGCAGATAACGGTGCAGATGCAGTGAAAATGGCCAGGAAACACAAACCTCACCTTATCATCCTGGATGTAATGATGCCTGAAATGGACGGGATCGAAGCCTGTGAGCAAATCCGTAAGATTCCAGATATGGAAAATTGTATCATTACCTTTCTAACAGCCCGGGGAGAAGATTATTCCCAGATGGCAGGGTTTGATGCCGGAGCCGATGATTATATAACCAAACCAATTAAACCAAAGGTTTTGGTAAGCAAGGTAAAGGCACTTTTAAGACGTTACCGGGAGGAAAAGGTTACCGAGAATATTGTGAAGTTAGGCGATATTACTATAAATAGGGAAGAATATAAAATTGTTCAGAATGGGGAGGAAATGGCACTTCCCAGAAAGGAATTCGAACTGCTGTCTCTATTAGCTTCCAAGCCTGGTAAGGTTTTTAAAAGAGAAGATATACTCGATAAGGTTTGGGGAAATGAGATCGTGGTAGGTGGCCGAACCATAGATGTGCATATCAGGAAATTAAGGGAGAAGATCGGTGATGATATGATCAAAACGATTAAGGGAGTAGGCTATAAGTTCGTGGTTTAATGGCGCAAAAGTTTAAACGCTCATATAGGTTCGCGGTAAGGACTTCGCTTTATATAAGCCTGTTCCTGGCAGTGATGATGATGCTGTTTATGTTTTTGGAAGTAGATTTTTCTATTCCGTGGTTGATCCTGTTCGTCTTCCTGAGTTACCTTTTTACGTTTGTGATCATACAATTCAGGGTAGAGCGATTTATCTATCGCCGAATTAAGAAGGTATACGATAATGTTTCCCTGCTCGATTCGACGACCCTTAGTCCAACCCAGGTAACCACCGATATGTCTACTCTTACCCAGGAGGTGAAGAAATTCGCTGAAGATAAAAAGCTCGAGATCGAAACCTTAAAAGTGCGGGAGGCTTACCGGAAAGAATTCATGGGAAATGTATCCCACGAGTTAAAAACTCCGTTGTTTACCGTTCAGGGCTACATCCTTACCCTTTTGGACGGGGCGCATAAAGACAAGGCTATCAGGAAGAAATACCTTGCAAGGGCAAGCAAGGGCGTGGAGCGGCTTATTTATATAGTACGCGATCTGGATATGATCACAAAGCTGGAAACTGGAGACCTGCACCTTCGCTATGAAACCTTCGATATTGTTAAATTGATCGAGGCTTCATTCGACCTGCTGGAAATGAAAGCCTCAAAAAAGAACATCACTTTAACTTTTGATACCGATTACGAAGAACCTATCCTGGTTCGTGCTGATAAAGAACGCATACAGCAGGTGTTAACCAATTTGATGGTTAATTCCATTAAGTATGGGAAAAAGGGAGGTACTACCGAAATAAGTATTGAAAACCTCATCAAGAACAAGGTGATCATCAGGGTAACTGATAATGGAGAAGGTATCGAAAAAGAAAATATTCCGCGCCTTTTTGAGCGTTTTTACCGCGTAGACAAAAGCGGATCACGGAAAGAAGGCGGTTCTGGCCTGGGGCTATCTATTGTAAAGCATATTCTTGAGGCTCACGGGGAGAAGATCTATGTAGAAAGTGTATTTGGTGTGGGAAGTGAATTTTCATTCACTCTCGAAAAAAGCGAAGAGGTGCTTGAAACTCATGCAATCCCCGAGATTACTTAAGCCTTTGTAAGCTTTAATATCTTCCAGTTTATCCAGTTTGAAATCATCCTGTGCGCAATATGGCGCCAATCCCTTTTGCTGAAGACTTGCGGCAAGGTATTCCTGTTCCGGCTGACCCGGTGTGGGAATGAAGAATGCCTTCTTACCGAGTGCGCTTAGGTCCATTAAGGTGGTATAGCCAGGCCTTGAAATCACAGTTCGGCTTTCATTTATAGCATTTTCCAGTGTTTTTCCATACAGATAATTCTCAATCTGAATGTACCGGTTTTTGGACTTGATTTCTTTCTTTTCGGTCATCTTACCCCTCACGAAAAGGATTCTCGATCGGGTATTTTCAAGTTCTTTCAGAAGTAAATGCTCCAGTTTGGTGCGTTGAGGTTCGGGTCCGCTTAATAATACTAGGTACTCATAGTTCAAAGGCAGGTCTTTTTTCTGAAACCTGCTCAGTAACCCTATGTACTTTACCGGAATTGGTGTGTTTTCTGGATGTCCCATAATACCACTAAGGTTCTCAGTTCCTTCAAAGTCTGGAACCCAGCACTGATCAAATTTTTTAACGTACTGCTTATTTATGATACTGCTTAAAAATGTCGTGGTCCCACTCAATACCTTCAGTTGGTGAGTGATAAAAATATTGGTTTTCAGATTTTTGCTGCGCACCCCAAACCGGTTGTCTGAGATGATCCCAGATATTTCCAGTTCTTTCACCAATTCTTCCGTCATTCTGTTTTCGGCTTTAACTGCTGAAAGAATTCGGGGAGTATCCTGAAGTAGTTTCCATTTTAAATTCTTTCCTTTTTCGGAATACCGAATATTATAGGAAGGCAGCTCGATGTGCATTAAATTCGGAAACTCCAGTTTCAGTAATTTAAGAGAATCACCGTCTGAGGTTATAATCGGTTCAAAACCATTTACTTGAAGTTCAGTAATTATCGGGACGCACCTGCTGGCGTGGCCAAGTCCCCAATTGAGAGGGGCTACCAAAATCCTCTTTTTTCGCATTTGCAAATATAAACTTACAGGAAGGTGCCGTATTTTCTTTAATTTTACCAAAATATCAAAATTTTCGTGGGAAGTAAGAATAAATTGAAGCGGTTTAAGGAAAATGAACAGTTCCGCAATGTGATTCAGCCGTCAAGAGAAGAATTGGTGGAAAATGAATTTGGTCTGAAAGGAAACTGGAGTAAGAAATTCTTTAAAAATGATCACCCAATAGTTCTGGAGCTGGGTTGTGGAAAAGGCGAATATACCGTTGAGCTGGCCAGGAAATATCCAGAAAAGAACTTCATCGGCATCGATATTAAAGGAGCCCGATTCTGGCGGGGTGCGAAGACCGCAATAGAAGAAAGCCTGGAGAATGTCGCGTTCGTTCGTACCCAGATCGAGTTGATCGAACATGTTTTTGCAGGCGGCGAGGTGAGTGAGATCTGGATCACATTTCCAGATCCTCAGATCAAATACAAGAGAACCAAGCACAGGCTTACCAATTCCGAATTTTTGCAGCGATATAAAAGCATTTTAAAAGAAGATGGAGTGATGCATCTTAAAACCGATTCAGAATTCATGCATGGCTATACCCTTGGATTGCTTCATGGCCAGGGTCATGAAGTGCTCTACGCCCACCACGATATTTATAAAAATGATTATTCTCCAAAGGAGGTGACGGGGATACAAACTTTCTACGAAAAACAGTATCTTGAAAAGGGGAAACCAATTACGTATATTCGGTTCAAGATTAAATAAAGGATATTGGAAGAAACAAAACTGTTCCTCATTGTATATTTTGCAGCATTTGTAGGAGTGATTCCGCCAGGCCTGGTGAATATGACAGTTGCCAAAACCTGCGTAGAAAAAGGTAAGAAAAATGGAATGTATGTGGCCATAGGAGCTTCGGTGATCGTTTTGATCCAGGCCCTGATCGCCGTTCTGCTTGCCAAATATATCTTCGAACACCCGGTGGTAAGGCGTATGTTATTGAGAGCAGGACTGGTAATATTTTCAATTCTTTTTATTTATTTTTTCCTGAAGGCCCGAAAGAATAAAAAGATCCAGCCATCTACTAAACAGGCTAACGCCAACAGCCTCTTTAAAGGCATGCTGGTCGCGGGTCTCAATTTGTTTCCAATTCCGTATTTCGTAGCACTTGCCGGTGCGATGGATCTTAAAAACACAGTTTCTTACGATTGGTCCATGAGCATAGCTTTTGCAATGGCCGCTTCTCTGGGAAGTTTTACAACCTTGTACCTGTACGTGCTTTCTTTTGCCAGTATCGAAGAACGAATCGAATCCTTTACCAAATACTCGAATTATTTCATGGCGGTTCTGATGTTCGTCCTTATAATTATCACCCTGGTTAGAATGTATAATCTGTAGGATGGATTCTGAAAACGGATTTTTTCAACGCGTTTATGAAGTTTGCCGTAAAATTCCTGAAGGTAGGGTGACCTCTTATGGCGCGATCGCCAGGTATCTAGGTGCCGCCCGAAGTGCCCGAATGGTGGGCTGGGCTATGAACTCGTCACATTCGCTGGAAGATGTGCCTGCTCACAGGGTGGTGAATCGCAACGGAATTCTTACCGGGAAACATCATTTTGGAGGAACCAATGCCATGCAGCAATTGCTGGAAGCGGAAGGCATTGTGGTAAAAGATCTAAAGATCCAGAATTTTAAAGATCGCTTCTGGGATCCCATGAAGGAACTCTAAATCGACCATAAACTTCTCGTTTTTAATAATAACTACAGGTTATTTTATCATAAATCTAATATTGGTTAATTCTTCGTATTCTTAGCTTTTCCACCTATATTTGCATTTAGAATCAGTCTATATAAGCTTTAGACTCCGATTAAAATTGATCTATGAAATTGAACAGGAAGGATATTCTTAAAGCCCTGGAAACCATATCTGTGGCCGGAGAAGGCAAAAATATGGTAGATAGCGGTGTAGTGCAAAATGTAATGACATTTGGCGATGAAGTGGTGGTAGACCTCGTACTTCAAACTCCCGCCCTTCATATTAAAAAAAGAGCTGAGGTGGATGTAATGAAAGCCATCCATGAAAAGGTTTATGAAAAAGCCAAAGTCAAAGTAAACATAAAAGTTCAGGCGCCAGAAAAAAAGCCTGAGATCAAAGGGAAAGCCATCCCGGGAATCAAGAACATTATAGCGGTTGCTTCCGGTAAGGGAGGGGTAGGTAAATCTACTGTCACCTCCAACCTGGCAGTGACTTTATCAAAAATGGGATTCAAAGTTGGTATCCTGGATGCTGATATCTACGGGCCTTCAGCCCCTATCATGTTTGATGTGGAAGCCGAAAGACCACTTTCAGTAAATGTAGATGGGAAATCCAAAATGAAGCCTGTAGAGAATTATGGTGTAAAGATCCTTTCAATTGGGTTCTTTACAAAACCAGGTCAGGCAGTGGTATGGAGAGGTCCTATGGCTGCAAAGGCTCTTAACCAGATGATTTTTGATGCCGACTGGGGAGAACTTGACTTTATGCTGGTAGACCTTCCTCCGGGAACAGGTGATATTCACCTTTCTATCATGCAATCATTGCCAATCACAGGTGCGGTTATCGTAAGTACCCCGCAAAATGTGGCGCTGGCCGATGCGAAAAAGGGAGTTGCGATGTTCCAGCAGGAAAGCATCAATGTGCCAGTACTAGGAATTATCGAGAATATGGCCTATTTCACTCCGGAAGAATTACCAGATAATAAATATTATATCTTCGGAAAGGAAGGAGCCAAGAACCTCGCCGAGGACCTTCAGGTTCCATTCCTTGGAGAAATTCCTTTAGTTCAGAGTTTAAGGGAATCAGGAGATATAGGAAGGCCAGCTGCCTTGCAGACTGCTACCCCGCTTGAAGCTTCTTTTGAAGAGCTCACCAGGAATATGGTACAGGAAACCGTCAACCGAAATAAAAATCTACCACCAACCGAAGCCATAAAAATTACTACCATGGCTGGATGTAGTGCGGTTAATAAGAAATAAATGACAAGCGAAGAAGTAAAAATTAATGTTGAAAAGGCACTGGCAGAGATACGTCCGTTTCTGGAAAGCGACGGCGGGAATATCTCTTTGGTCTCCATTGAAGACGACAGGCTGGTAAAGGTACAGTTGGAAGGTGCCTGTGTAGGTTGTTCCGTAAATCAGATGACCCTGAAAAGCGGGGTGGAGATGACCATCAAAAAATATGTGCCGCAAATTGAAGAGGTAGTGAACATTCAAGGTTAATCACTACCTGTCTAATGGAAATCGAACATGATTAAAACCGATATACTTATCATTGGTGCCGGCCCAACCGGGCTTTTTGCCGTTTTTGAAGCAGGATTATTAAAACTGAAGTGTCATTTGATCGATGCACTTCCACAACCGGGAGGTCAGTGTTCCGAGATCTATCCCAAGAAACCTATATATGACATTCCCGGATTTCCGGAAGTGCTTGCAGGTGACCTGGTGGACAATTTGATGGAGCAGATCAAGCCGTTCAGTCCGGGATTCACGCTTGGAGAACGCGCAGAGACCATCGATAAACAGGAAGACGGAAGTTTTATTGTAACTACGAATAAAGGAACCAAACATCATGCACCGGTAGTCGTGATCGCTGGAGGTCTCGGTAGTTTCGAACCCAGGAAACCTCCAATTCCAACAATAAAGAATTACGAGGATAAAGGCGTGGCATATATCATCCGGGATCCTGAAGTTTACAGGGATAAGAAAGTGGTAATTGCCGGCGGTGGAGATTCTGCCCTTGACTGGAGTATTTTTCTTGCCGATGTCGCTGCTGAAGTTTCACTGGTACATAGAAGAAAAGACTTTCGTGGAGCCCTGGATTCTGTAGAAAAGGTAGAGGAATTATCAAAAATCGGAAAAATTAACCTGATTACAGATGCCGAGGTTGTTGATCTCAAAGGAGAAGATCATCTGGACGCTGTTCTGATCCGTCACAAGGATAAAGCCGTGGGTGAAGAACTTAAAGAAACCGATCATTTTATTCCCCTTTTCGGTCTTTCCCCAAAACTGGGTCCTATTGCGAACTGGGGATTGGAGATCGAAAAGAACGCGATCAAGGTAGATAATGCCTATGATTATCAAACCAACATCCCGGGTATTTATGCCATCGGAGATGTGAATACCTATAAAGGAAAATTAAAATTGATTCTTTGTGGTTTCCATGAGGCAGCCATCATGTGTCAAAGTGCCTACCAGCGCATCAATCCAGATAAGAAATATGTGATGAAATACACTACCGTAAGTGGTGTTAGCGGATTTGATGGCAGCAAAAAGGAAGCTAAGAAAGAGGTTATAAAAAGTATTAATTAAATTGAAACCTCACAGAGTTTTAAAACCTGTGAGGTTTATTTCCGTACAAAAATGTCAGACGTAAAGATCACTATTATAGACCGCGAAGGAGAGGCTCATACCGTTGACGCCCCGACCGATATGAACATGAACCTTATGGAAGTGATTCGCTCCTATGAGCTGGCACCAGAGGGAACTATAGGAATTTGTGGTGGAATGGCGATGTGTGCAAGCTGCCAGTGCTATATGCTGAATTACCAACATATGCTGCCTGAAAAGAGCTACGAGGAGGAAGATATGCTGGATCAGGCATTTTTCGTGGAAGAGAACAGCCGCTTAAGCTGCCAGATTCCTATTACTTCAGACCTGGATGGCCTGGAAGTGAAGATCGCACCAACCTCAGAATAACTGATTTCAAATTCAAAATTCAAGGTTTAAAATTTTAAATCTTGAATTTTGAACCTTGAATTTTAAACCTTATAAAGTAGCCACTTCGGTTTTAGCGAGAATTTCGGCTTCGATCCCATCCCACAATTTCAACCTGCTTTTCAAGGCTTTTTCTGCTGTTTCCTGGACTTCCTGCCATTTCGTTTTATCACTTCCGCAGAGATCTGCCACCATTTTAAACGCCATTGGGCCATGCTCGTCGCCATCTAATTCGATGTGACGATCAAAATAATATTTAAAAAGACTCAGGTCATCCTCCGGGAAATTCTTCTGAACATTGCCTATGATCGAGGCGAACATATCTGGAATGAGGCCTTCGCGACCGAAAGTAAATGCCGAAGCGATCCTGTGAGCTTCGTTGCTGTAGACCACCTCAAAAGTCGTTTTCAGGAACTGTTTGATGCTGATAGGAAGTTTACAGGCAGCGATGATCAGGAAGATATCGGTGCCGTGATTTACCTGCAGCAGGAAATCTTCCACCTTGGTCTTATCAGCCTTAGCGGCATCCATGGCATCAAGATACATTTCAAAATGACTCTGTCGTTTACCATCGATGTTGATATCGGTTTCTTCTGCAAGTACGATCTCGTTGATTAGGTATCGAATCTCCGGATCTCCAACAGGCAGCCACGGATTGGCAATTCTGGTAAGGCGCTGTTGTAAGGCCGTGAGCAAAGACATGAAATCCCAAACTGCATATACATGGTGTTCCATGAAGATCTGCAGATGCTCAGGAGTTTGTATCTTATTATAAAGTGAATGATTTATGAGTTGGTTGGTAAGAGGTTTTAAACTTTCGTTTATCTCTTTGATATTCATGTGCAATCTTATTTTTCGGCAAAGGTAAAATCCAGTGGAGGAAATATGAAATTATAGGGGATTTTTAATTCTTGTTTAACTCAGATTTCCAGGCTATTAAAGTATTTTAAGCTAATGCCAGTCGAAATTATGAGATCGATAAATGTGATCGTCTTCTATTCTGAAAAGTCTAAGGACTATTTAAGAGTGGAAGGTGTAGTTGCAAAAAAGCCGAAACCCTTGAAGAAAAAGTGCTGTGAAAAATATAAAAAGGACAAACGCTGTAAGCGATGCCCTTGTTTTGATCTTTTGTAATCTGTTACTCAAAAAGCCTGCCCCGAGGTAGTCGAGGAAGAGTCGTGGGATCATGAGAGTATGTTATAAAGATTACCCGTCAATCTTTCGAGCCGAGATTGTCCCACTGAGCCTGTCGAAGTGCCTTGAGATTTCAATGATTGCGCTTCGACAAGCTCAGGTCAACATTTAAAACGCCGCATGCCCGGTAATATCCAAACCGGTGATTAATAAATGTATATCGTGAGTACCTTCATAGGTGATCACGCTTTCAAGGTTCATCATGTGGCGCATGATGCTGTATTCGCCGGTAATTCCCATTCCTCCAAGTATCTGCCTAGCTTCCCGTGCGATATTGATTGCCATTTCTACATTGTTTCTCTTCGCCATGGAGATCTGGGCTGAAGTTGCTTTTCCTTCATTTCTAAGGGTTCCCAGTCTCCAGGCCAATAACTGAGCCTTGGTGATCTCGGTGATCATTTCGGCTAGCTTTTTCTGCTGAAGCTGTTTTGAACCGATAGGCACTCCAAACTGCTCTCTTTCCTTGGAATATCGTAAAGCCGTGTCATAACAATCCATGGCTGCACCAATTGCTCCCCAGGCAATTCCATATCGAGCTGAATCCAGACAGCCCAGTGGAGCCCCCAATCCAGTTTTACCCGGCATCATGTTCTCCTTTGGAACCTTCACATTGTCAAATATCAATTCTCCAGTAGCACTTGCCCGTAAAGACCACTTGTTATGAGTTTCAGGGGTGGTAAAACCTTCCATTCCTCGCTCCACGATCAGGCCGTGAATTCGGCCCTCTTCATTTTTGGCCCATACGATCGCGATATCGGCGAAAGGGGAGTTGGAGATCCACATCTTCGCTCCATTTAGTAAATAATGGTCTCCTTTATCCTTAAAATTGGTAGTCATCCCGCCAGGATTGGAACCATGATCGGGTTCGGTAAGGCCGAAGCATCCAATCATTTCCCCGGAGGCCAGTTTAGGCAAAAACTTCTTTTTCTGTTCTTCTGTTCCGTATTTAAAAATAGGATACATCACCAGGGAGGATTGTACAGAAGCCGTAGATCTAATTCCACTATCCCCTCGTTCGATCTCCTGCATGATCAATCCGTAAGAGATCTGATCCAGTCCGGCACCGCCGTATTCTTCAGGAATATATGGACCAAAAGCGCCAATTTCGGCAAGGCCGTTAATAAGCTGTTTTGGAAATTTAGCGTCCTGTGCCGCCTGCTCTATGATAGGGGATACTTCGCGTTTCACGAATTCTCTCGTGGCGTCGCGAACCATTTTATGTTCGTCGGTCAAGAGCTCATCGAGATTGTAATAATCTGGAGCCTGGAAAAGATCTGGTTTCATTGTGTAGTGTTTCTAACAAATGTAACCAAGTCTTTTTTGAGAAGCAATCTTATTTTTTAAACCTGTGCGGTTTTGAAAACCTCACAGGTTTTTTTATGATTTTTGTCTTCCGGTGATTTTCAGACATATAGGATTTCATCTTCCAGCAATAATTATTCGTCCTTCATTTCTTTTGCTCGTCCAAAAGAAACGAAGCAAAGAAAAAGGGATCCATTGGGGGATTACAACTTCAAATAAAAATCCTTCACCAGTTCCCTGAACTTGGGTGTGTAATTATGCCTGGAAATTTCCAGTACCAGTTCATCAATTTTAGGTTCCATTTCAGAAAAACCAAAGCTGATCAGGCTTCTCTTGATCGGGGTTTCAGCAGTTCCTTTGACCCTTGTAATTCGGTTTGGATATAAATTGTGAATTTTGGCAACTTCAATGGCCTTATTTTCTTCGGAATGAGGAATGATGATATCAAAATCACCATTTTCTGAAAGTAGGAGTGAAGCCCCTTCGATGAGTTCTTCCAGGGGTAGCGCATCAGCGAAACGGGCCTGATCGCGGTTTTCGTTTCCAGTCTTATAATCTTCAGAATAGAACGGCGGATTTGAAATAATAAGGTCATATTTTTCTTCATCCTGCATCTCCTCGACGAATTCATCAAAGCCGGCATGGTAGCAGAAAAGTCGGTCGCCCCAGTCGGATGCTTCGAAATTCTCCACAGCCTGTTCATAGGCATTGTCTTCGATCTCGATGGCATCGATCTGAAATGCATCAGAACGTTGGGCGAGCATCAGGGCAATAAGCCCGGTTCCGGCACCGATATCCAGGATGCTTTCCGGATTGTGTTCAATGGAAGTCCAGGCCCCAAGCAACACACCATCGGTTCCTATTTTCATCGCGCAGCGATCCTGTTCGATGCTGAATTGTTTGAATTTGAAGGCTTCTTTAGACATGGTGTTTTTTAATGAATCAATGAAACAATTTAAAAATGAGGGTTACCGTAGTAGTCATTTCGATCCCGATTCATCGGGAGAGAAAGCTATTCAATACTTCAAATTAGTTGTTGAAAACAGATTTCTCAGTCATTACCTTCCTTCGAAATGACAAAAATACGTCATCCTGTCCCGAAACATCAGGAGGTTCAGGATCTGTTGAGAAGCTGAAACAAGTTCAGCTTGACGAAACAAAATTATGATATAAAAAAAGAGGTCCTAAAAACTTAAGACCTCTTTTCAGAAATTATATAGAATGAGCTTATCCTAAAGCTACTCTTTCAAATCCTACAACTTCAAGGTCGCTGTCTACAGACTTAACGTATTCTGCAACGCTCTGCTTGTTGTCTTTGATATAAGCCTGGTGAACCAGGGTGTTATCCTTGAAGAAACGCTGAAGTTTACCCTGAGCGATCTTATCAAGCATGTTTTCTGGCTTTCCTTCCTGTCTTAGGGTATCCTTGGCGATCTCGATCTCTTTATCGATAGTAGCCTGGTCTACACCTTCCTCGTTAAGAGCAACTGGGTTCATAGCGGCAGCCTGCATAGAAACGTTCTTGGCAGCTTCTTCAGCTCCTTCTACGTTCTTGGAAAGACCTGTAAGAACAGCGATTTTGTTACCAGCGTGGATGTAAGATCCTACAAATGGAGCTTCCAAAGTTTTGAAAGCACCGATCTCGATTTTCTCACCGATAACACCAGTTTGCTCAGTAAGTTTTTCCTCAACAGTGATTCCTTTGTAATCTGCCTTAAGAAGCTCTTCTTTTGAAGAATAGTTAAGGGCCATATCAGCGAAATCGTTAGCCAATTTGATGAAGTCATCGTTTTTAGCAACGAAATCGGTCTCACAGTTTAGAGAGATGATCACACCTTTAGTGTTGTCTCCGTTAACCTGAGCAATAGCAGCTCCTTCAGAAGATTCTCTGTCGGCTCTTTTGGCAGCAACTTTCTGACCCTTCTTACGAAGTAGCTCGATTGCAGCGTCAAAATCTCCTTCAGCTTCAACTAATGCTTTCTTGCAATCCATCATTCCAGCACCAGTAGCTTTTCTTAATTTATTTACTTCAGCGGCGGTTATCTTAGCCATAATAGTGTTTTTTTATTTAAAAAAGTCGTTTAGAAACTCGCTGTAAAGAAAGAAACTAAACGACTTTTAGAATTTATGTAAACGTTATTTTATTCTTCTTCGTTAGACGATTTTGCTTTATCTAAAGTTTCGCTTTTAGATTCAAGCTTCACATCTTTCTTAGCTTCTTTCATTGCCTTTTTGTCTTCGGCGTCTTTTGAAGGAACTTCAGCTTTCTCCTTTTTTGCTTTAGGAGCTTTTTCTTTTTCTTCCTTTCCTTCTTTAGAAGCTTTCTCTTCTTTCTTCTTGGCAGCCTTCTCAGACTTTCTTTCAGAAAGACCTTCTACGATAGAATCTGAAACATAAGAAACAACTTTGCTAATAGATTTAGAAGCATCGTCGTTAGATGGAATTACGTATTCAACCTCACGTGGGTCTGAATTCGTATCTACCATCGCAAAAATTGGAATGTTTAATTTTTGTGCTTCCTTAACAGCGATGTGCTCACGAGTGATATCCACTACGAAAAGCGCGCCTGGAAGTCTAGACATATCGGCGATCGAACCAAGGTTCTTCTCAAGCTTCGCTCTAAGACGATCTACCTGAAGACGCTCTTTTTTGGAAAGAGAGTTAAAGGTTCCGTCTTTCTTCATTCTATCGATAGAAGCCATTTTCTTAACAGCTTTACGAATAGTCACGAAGTTGGTAAGCATACCACCTGGCCAACGCTCGGTGATATAAGGCATATTTGCCTTTTCAGCCTGCTCAGCCACGATCTCCTTTGCCTGTTTTTTAGTGGCTACGAAAAGGATCTTTCTACCACTGGCTGCGATCTTTGCAAGAGCTTCACCAGCCTCCTGCATTTTGGCAGCACTCTTATATAGGTTGATGATGTGGATTCCATTACGCTCCATATAGATATATGGGGCCATGTTTGGGTTCCATCTTCTTGTTAAGTGTCCAAAATGAACACCAGCATCAAGTAATTCTTTTACTTCTACTTTGTTTGCCATTTTTGTAATAGTTTACGTTCTGTTGAGATAGCAACATTCAGGTGGCTACTTTTAAGTACGGCCCTGACTGTTTAGATGCTAAACTAACCCCTGCCGGCAAGGACAGAGTAACAACAAAAAATTAATTTTTTAATGAACTTCCCGGAAACCAATCCGGTAATAAGATTAACGTTTAGAGAACTGGAATTTCTTACGGGCTTTCTTCTGACCGTATTTCTTACGTTCTACCATACGCGGATCTCTGGTAAGAAGACCTTCTGGCTTAAGAGCACCATGGTTTTCCTCGTCAAGCGCTACCATAGCTCTGGAAAGTGCAAGACGGATTGCTTCAGCCTGTCCAGTGATACCACCACCGTAAACGTTAACTTTGATGTCAAAGTTTCCTTCGTTCTCGGTAAGCATCAATGGCTGGTTAACTTTGTATAAAAGGGTACCAGTAGTGAAGTAATCTTTAAGGTCTTTCTTGTTTACGCTAATGTTTCCTTTTCCTTCTGAAACATATACACGGGCCACAGCAGTCTTTCTACGGCCAATTTTGTGAATTACCTCCATTACTTAACGTCGTTTAAGTTAATAGTTTTAGGTTTTTGCGCTTCGTGATCATGCTCAGATCCTGCATAAACCTTTAGATTTCTGAATAAATCTGCTCCAAGTTTGTTCTTTGGAAGCATGCCTTTAACGGCTTTCTCAACAAGTCTTTCAGGAGATTTGCTGAATAATTCTGAAGCTGTTAGGCTTCTTTGTCCACCCGGGTGACCTGTGTGACGAATGTATTCTTTCGAATCCCATTTCTTTCCGGTCAAGTTGACTCCTTGCGCGTTCAATATAATTACATTGTCTCCGCAGTCAACGTGTGGGGTGAAGTTAGGTTTGTGCTTTCCTCTAAGCAAAAATGCTACTCTGGAGGCAAGACGACCCAATGATTGTCCTTCAGCATCTACCACAACCCATTCCTTGGTTCTGGTGGCTTTGTTAGCCGATACTGTTTTGTAACTTAATGTGTCCACACCAATTGATTTTACTAATTATTAAACATTCCAATCCCGTTTGCCCGCATCTCAATCGGGAAAACAGGGGTGCAAATGTACAATTATAAATTCTAATAGCAAATAGGCAATTCATTATTTTATCCAGTTCGAATAGACTGATTTACAGTTGCCTTTGAACTTCCTAATGAATCTGGCTTGGAAAGATGTAAATCCTGAAAGTCGATGAAAATTCCTCTCTAAAATTTACGGCGCCGAATAAGAAGAAAATTAACTTCAGTTTTTAACATTTCCAGAACAAGATTTTGATGTGATTTACGTTAGAGAGGAGTGGACTTTAGTAAGCTGTTTTTTTGCCCCAACAAAATTTAGTTTAATTCATTATTTGAATAAGAGTTTTAGTGCTGAATTAAATTTCAGCCTAATTGTAGTTTTTAGTGTTAGTTGGGAAACCTCATAGTTCAGAAATTATGAGGTTTTTCTTTTTATATGCTTTTTTTTTAAAGAAAAGCTCATTTACTAAAATTTGAAGCCTCTGGAACTTGGAGAAGGGGTTTCTTACAAGGGCAATGTTAATCAGTGTAATTCAGAAATGAAAAAAGGCTTTCATAGAAAAATAACTAAAATCCTGATAATCAAAATTCAGTATGGTTAATTTTGGCATGATAAGATGCTGAAGATGAGACCCTACCAATCATTCGTTTTTCTTTTTTCCTTTATTTTTTTAGTTGCTTCCTGCGATGAAAAAGCCGATTTTGATGAAGATGATTATCTGATGGCTCTGGATTCCAATATTCAGTCAGGTCTATTATATGGAGCATGGAAAATTTCCGGGATGCAGACAAATGTGGCTGTAGATATTAATGGTGACGGGTTGGCCAATACTAATCTTCTTGATGAAACCGACTGCTTTGAAAATATGAGGATCGAATTTTATGAAGATGGAGGGTTCCTTTTGGTAAATTCACAAATTAATGTCTCTTCGGAATCAGAAAATTTCGAATTCAGCTGTTTGAACGACCAGAAAGAGACCGGTGTATGGGAGATCAGGAGGGATAAGCTCATCCTGCACGTAGTAGCTGGCAATATTCTCAATTCCAATTCAAATAAGATTAAATTTTCTGAAGAGGGCTTTTCCCTAAAACCTGGCGGGGGAAATTCAGCAGTTTATCTGAACGATCCAGGAAACGTCCTGGTACCCGGAATAAAGGTCATTGAACTGGAATACAGTAAAACTGAATAAGACTTCTTATAGAATATTCACCCCAAAATCTAATTTTTAATTTCGCATACAGCATACAGCATGCTGCTTACTGAAAACTGCCCACTAATCAATGTGCTTCCAGCCAATTTTCGCCAATTCCAAGCTCTACTTCTAACGGCACCTCCAGTTTATAGGCGTTTTCCATTTCAGATTTTATCATCTTCTGAACTTTCTCCAGTTCATCCTTATGAGCATCGAACACCAGTTCATCATGCACCTGCAGCAGCATCCTTGTTTTGTAATTTCCTTCTTCCAGTTTTCGGTGGATATTGATCATGGCCAGTTTGATGATATCTGCCGCGCTTCCCTGAATAGGAGCATTTACCGCGTTGCGTTCAGCAGCACCACGCACCACCTGGTTCCTGGAATTGATGTCCTTTAAATATCGTCTTCTCCCTAGTACCGTGGAAACATAACCGTGTTCCCGTGCGAATTCTACCTGGTCTGCGATATAACCGCTCAGCTTTGGGTAGGTCTTATAATAGGTGTCTATCAGTTCCTTGGCCTCACTTCTGGAAAGTGAGGTCTGGTTGCTGAGTCCAAATGCTGAAACTCCATAGATGATCCCGAAATTGACCGTTTTCGCGTTGCTTCTTTGTTCGCGGGTCACCTCGTTAATCGGAACACCAAAAACCTTTGCTGCGGTAGAAGCATGAATATCTTCCCCGTCCCGGAATGCCTTGATCATGTTCTCTTCCTTACTAAGGGCGGCAATAATTCTTAGTTCAATCTGAGAATAATCGGCAGCCAGTAATACATAATTTTCATCACGTGGAACAAAGGCTTTTCTAACCTGTCGTCCTCTTTCGGTTCGAATCGGTATATTCTGAAGGTTTGGATTGTTGGAACTCAATCTACCTGTAGCTGCAGTGGTCTGTACATAATCGGTATGAACCCTTCCGGTTGTTTTCTCCACCTGGTTTGGAAGCGCATCGACATAGGTGTTCAAAAGCTTGACCAGTCCGCGATATTCTAACACATATCTCACGATGTCATGCTCATCAGCCAGTACAGATAAAATATCCTCGCTGGTTGAATATTGACCTGTTTTGGTCTTTTTCGGTTTTTTTACCAGGGCCATTTTTTCAAATAAAATGATCCCCAGTTGTTTTGGAGAACTTATCAGAAATTCCTCACCTGCCGCTGCATAGATCTTAGCCTCCAGGTCCTTGATGTCTGAAGCCAGCGCTTCGGAAAGGGATTTTAGGTATGCCTCATCCAGCTTGATGCCTTCCAGTTCCATATCTGCCAGCACCTTCACTAACGGAATTTCGATCTCATTAAATAACTTCCTCGTTTCGGCTTCATCCAGTTCCTTTTCAAAAAAGTTTTTTAGCTGAAAGGTAACATCGGCATCTTCAGCAGCATATTCGGTTTGTTTGTCTAAAGGCACATCCCTCATGCTGCCCTGGTTCTTGCCTTTTTTACCGATCAGTTCAGAAATGGGCTGCGGGGAATAGTTCAGATAAGTTTCCGCTAAAACGTCCATATTATGACGCATATCCGGATTGATGAGATAATGCGCGATCATGGTGTCGAAAAGCGGACCTTTGAGGTCTACCTTATATTTATCGAGAACTTCAATGTCGTATTTTAGGTTCTGGCCAACCTTTTCAATTTTTTCATCTTCGAAGAATTCCCTGAGCTCCTCTATGATATTCTGGGCTTCTTGTTGGTCTTCCGGAAACGGAATATAAAATCCTTTCCCTGCTTCCCAGGAAAAGGCGATCCCAACCAGTTGAGCTTCCAGCGGATTCAAACTGGTGGTTTCGGTATCGAAACAGATGCTTTTTTGTTTCAGCAGCCTTTCGATAAAGAGCTTCCTGGCCATTTCAGTGCTTATAGCCTGGTAAAAATGAGGCGTGTCGCTAAGGTTTGTCCTGGAAGAAGTGCGTTCGATCTCTTCGCCATCTCCACCGAAAAGTGAAAACTGTCCTGCTCCGGCCGTCGCCTGTGCATTCTGTTTGGCTGAAGGAGAATTGGTCACTTGAGTCTGCGGACTATCATCTTCCCCCGAGAACAATTTGATGAACTGGTCTTTAAGTCTACGGAACTCGAGTTCGTCAAATATTTCCTGGACTTTTTGCCCATCTGGCATAGACAATTCGTAATCTTCCGCATGAAATTGAACTTCACAATCGGTAAAGATGGTGGCCAGTTTTTTGGAAAGCAGGCCTAATTCGGCATTTTCGATCACCTTTTCTTTCATCTTTCCTTTCAGGTCATCGGTGTTTGCCAGCAGGCCTTCCATACTGCCATATTTCTTGATGAATTTTTTGGCAGTTTTTTCTCCAACTCCCGGAAGTCCGGGGATATTATCAACCGAATCTCCCATCATTCCAAGGAAATCGATCACCTGCTCGGGCCGTTCAACCTCGAATTTCTTCTGTACTTCCGGAATTCCCCAGATCTCGATCCCGTTACCCATTCGGGCAGGGCGGTACATAAAGATATTTTCAGAAACCAGCTGGGCAAAATCCTTGTCCGGCGTGACCATATAGACCTTATAATTCTCTTTTTCGGCCTGTTTCGCCAGCGTCCCAATGATATCATCGGCTTCCATTCCGGCACATTCCACAACTGGAATATGCATGGCCTTGAGAATATCCTGAATGATAGGGATGGCCTCGCGAATAGGTTCCGGGGTTTCGTCCCTGTTCGCTTTATAATCTGAAAACATCTCGGTTCGCTCCTTGCTTCCGTCCTTGTCAAAGCAAACCGCGAGATGGTCGGGTTTTTCCCTTCTTATAACGTCAAAAAGGGAATTGGTGAAGCCCATGATTGCAGAAGTATTGAATCCTTTGGAGTTGATTCGTGGGTTCTTGATAAAGGCGTAATATCCACGGAAAATTAAAGCGTATGCGTCGAGTAAAAAGAGGCGTTTCTGATCGGCCATTGGTACTATTTAAAATTGAATTTTGAGAATATCCCAAAACTACAAAGATAAAATCAGTCTTCCTTATACAATATTCAATTATCAATTAGCAATAATCAACGGCTGGGCAATTCAAGTTTACCTTATGTGTCATAGTAGGTTGCAAGATGTGAAATCCAGGATATAATTTTAGGCTTCGACTTTGCTTAGTTAGGATGTCACCTCGAGCGGAGTCGAGAGGTCTGGAAAATAAATTTTAAGATCCTTTGACATCGATCTTACTTCGGTATGCTCAAAGCCATCTCCCTTATAATGTACCCTAGTAGAATGTCACCTCGAGCAGCCTGTCTCGAGCTTGCCGAGGGAGAGTCGAGAGGTAAGCTTTCCTGGTTTTTTAAGTTAGGCTTCGACTCCGCTCAGCCTGACCGGTAGAAGGGAAGGCTAAACCATGCCTTATTAAAGCAGGTTTAAAAATGTCATTTCGAAGGAGATCCGATACTTCGGAGCGACTGAGAAATCTTCTGTCAATTCATTTGTGAATGCCAAGGATTAATCCTCCAAATACGAATCGCTTGGATTATTGGTGCTCTCACCATCATGGAATTTCGCGTAGCTAAAACCTTTGTGGATGCAATAAGATCCAATTTCTCCTGCTTTGTTCATGGCAACATAGGCAACCTGGAAATCCTTGTAATTTGGATTCTGCTTAACTGTTCTCATCACTGCTTCCTTACAGGCTTCCTGTGGGGTTTTTCCCTGCCGCATCAATTCCACGATCAGGAAACTGCCCACGCTTTTCATGATGGCTTCGCCCATCCCGGTACCAACAGCTCCACCAACTTCATTGTCAAGGAAAAGTCCGGCACCAATGATTGGAGAATCGCCCACCCGGCCGTTCATTTTATAGGAAAGTCCGCTGGTGGTACAGGCGCCTGCGATATCTCCATTTTCGTCCATGCAAAGCATGCCGATGGTATCGTGATTTTCGATATTGATAATGGGTTTATATTGTTTGTGTTCCAGCCATTCCTTCCAGGCTTTTTCAGATTCTTCAGTAAGCAGGTTCTTTCTTTTGAATCCCTGCTGAATGGCGAATTGTAGTGCGCCTTCCCCGGCGAGCATCACATGCGGAGTTTCTTCCATAACCTTCCGGGCCACCGAAACCGGGTGAGCGATTTCTTTAAGATAAACTACCGAGCCGGCATTGCCATCGGGAGACATGATACAGGCGTCCAGGGTAACATTCCCATCGCGGTCTGGTGCGCCCCCGTCGCCAACCGTGGTGTTTTTCAAATTAGATTCTTCTACCATCACGCCTTTTTCCACGGCGTCCAGGGCTGATGCTCCATTTTTCAGCATAGTCCCGGCCATTTTAGTGGCGTTCTGAAAATTCCAGGTAGCAACGGCTATTGGTTTCGAAGTGGTATTATTCGTCATGGCAAATAGGTTTTTTGAGATAAGGCTGGATCCTAAAGAAATACCTGCCAGTGAAAAGGCAGATCTTTCTATGAATTTACGTCTTTGCATAAGTATTTAATTGGAAGAGGAATTTCGTAATTTGTGATCGTTCCGCTGAATTTTATATAAAAACTAAATATACTAAAATGCTCATAGAAGTTTGTGTCAATTCTTTGGAGTCTGCCTTAAACGCAGAGAAAGGAGGGGCCGAGCGTATAGAATTGTGCTCTGAATTAGGAGTGGGAGGAATCACTCCATCCATGGGATTGATACAATCGGTTTTACACAGAATTTCAATTCCTGTTCATGTTTTGATAAGGCCCAGGAGCGGAAATTTCACCTATTCTGAATTGGAAATTGAGGTGATGCTGGCGGATATAAAAATTTGTAAAGAAATGGGTGTTTCCGGAATCGTCTCTGGTGCTTTGACTAATACGCGTGAGATCGATCTCGAGAAAACTTCAAAATTGGTTCAGGCTTCAGAAGGTCTTCATTTTACTTTTCACCGGGCTTTCGATTGGATTAAGGACCCTTTGCTATCCTTGCAACAAATAGAGGAATTGGGTGTTCAAACACTTCTAACTTCAGGAGGTAAAAGCAATGTTAATGAAGGTTTTGAAAATCTTATCAAATTGAAGGAGGCAGGGAGGAACTGTACTATCATGCCGGGCGGTGGAATTAACCTGGAAAATATTGAGAAGTTTAATAACTCAGGTTTCCAGGCAGTGCATTTTTCAGCCTCAAAAATTATAAATGACGTAGCTTATGAGATCCCGGTTCCAATGAATTCAGAAAAATTTCTTCAGGAACATATAATCACAATAAGCGACCAGAATCTCATTAAGGAAATGATCAAAAAGAGCAGGTAAAATTGGAGATTTCCGGCCAATATTCTCTCGCAATTCAATTTTATTTTTTTAAGGTCACACTTTTCGGATCATACTGATACCAGTAATTAAGTTGTAATTTTTTAAAATAGTTCATTAAGTCGCAATTCTAATTAAAGGAATCAAACTATATTCGTTTCGCCGGATTTTTAATTTTAGCCAGCAATTAGATTTATATGTTCGCCTCAGATACCTGGTCTCTTTACGTTACGATTCTCTTAGTAGTTTATGCATTGGTGATCCTCTTTTTCGTGATAAGGGGAAACCTGAAAACCAAAGACATTAATGATTACGCGATAGGAAGCGGATTCCCGGCCTGGGCGGTGGGGCTAAGCCTGGCGGCTTCCATGACCAGTGCAGCGACCTTCATTATTAATCCCGGCTTTATCGCGCTATATGGTTTTTCAGGCATTATTTCTTTCGGAATAGTGATGCCTATAGCCATTTTCGCTTCGCTGATATTCTTTACCAAAGCATTCCAGCGCTATGGTTCTACAGTGAAAGCCTTGACCATGGCTCAATGGATTGGAAAACGCTATGATTCAAAAGGACTGACGCTGTTTTTTGCCATTCTTTCACTGTTGCTGATCACCTTTATTGTATTGATCTGTGTTGGTTTAACCCAGATCATCTCGAAATCACTGAATCTGGAGCCTTTCTATGTGTTGATGGGACTCATCGCTTTCGTTTTTGGGTATACCATGTTTGGCGGGGCCAATTCAATGGTTTATACCAACACCGTGCAGGCGATCATTATGTTCATCGTGGCGATCATCCTGCTGGCATCAGGTTCAGAATATTTTTCGAACGGAATTGACGGTTTTGTCAGTCTTTTGAATGAGATAGATCCAAACCTGACCAAGCCTACCAACGAAGCCAGTTTCTTGTTCCGGGATTATTTTGAGATCATCGTATGCCAGATCATTATTGGGATCGCCATAGTTTGTCAGCCCCATATCATTACAAAAACCCTTTTTCTGAAAAGCGAGAAGTCGGTGAATCAATATCTCACCGTTGCCATCGTTTGCATGATATTTTTCTTTCTGGTAGTGATCGTTGGCCTGTATGCCCGTATCACTTTTCCAGACCTGAGTTATGAAGGAACAGCTTTGAAGATGGATGAGCTGGTTTCGGCCTATGTGGTGAAAACCTTTTCAGCCGGAGTGGGAGTGATCATCGTTGCCGGACTCATTTCAGCGGGACTTTCTACCCTGGAAGCGTTGATCCAGTCTTTATCTACCACCATCACCACCGATCTTATCTCGGGCTTAATGCCTGAAAAGAATTTCAATATGGTCGCGCTAAATAAAGTGGTGATCATCGTGCTGGCCATCGTTAGCTTTTTCCTGAGCTATGACCAGATCATCGATCCTAATGTAAGCGTGGGTATCTTCGCTCAGAATGGGGTTTATGCCTATTTTGCGGCAGCCTTTGTACCGGTTTTATTCGGAATCTATTTTAAAAAGGTGAGCAAAAATGCGGTCTTTATCGCCAGTTTTTCAGCAGTAGCAATTCATTTTATCATCTATTACGGAAGAATTACACCATACATGCAGGAACCGGTGAATAATCCCGGAGTTTCTGCAGCCATCGCGGTGGTGGCCTCGTTTATAATTGGTAATTCTCTATATTTAGTCAGTAAGAAAAGAGCATGAATTATTTCGACTGGATAGGAAAATGGTCGGTTTATACGCCCGACAACAAAGCGGTTCACTGTGCTGATACTGGCAGGGATTTCAGCTTTAAGGAACTACATGTTCGATCTCTCCGACTCGAAAATTACCTGGCAGAAGAATTGAATATCGGTCGAGGCGATCGCATCGCGGTTCTGGCTCAGCATTCACCAGATTACTTGATGCTTTTTATCGCAGCTCAACGCCTGGGCGCGATACTTGTTCCACTTAATTACAGGTCTTCGATTTCTGAACTGGCCTATTGTCTAAAGGATGTGGAGCCAAAATTCCTCTTTGGAGATCCTGAGAATTACGGCTCCAAACTGGATGCTTTAACAGCCAGGCTAGATATGGCCTGCATGCCGCTGGAACAATTATTCGAAAAAGCGGAAAATGCCAGTATTATTGATAAAAAATCAGAAATATTGCCGGAGCAACCGGTCTTTATTTTCTATACTTCCGGAACAACCGGTAAACCGAAAGGAGTGACCTATACCAATAAAATGCTTTTTTGGAACAGTCTGAACACTTCGGTGCAACTGGAGATCACTTCACATGACAGTACCCTAAACGTTTTGCCGCCTTACCATACATCGGGATGGAATGTGCTAATGCTACCCATGTTGCATCGCGGGGCTAGGGTAGATTTTATGAGGTCATTTAAGCCGAAAAAGGTGCTGGATTATATTCAGAAAAAAGAAATAAGTCTATTCCTGGCTATACCCACCATGCTGAAAATGATGGCTAAAAAGTCAAAATTCGAAGATTTTCAAGCCCCAAAGCTAAAATACATGGTGGTTGGCGGAGAAAGCCTGCCGGTTTCGCTTATCGATGCCTGGGCAAAGAAGGGTGTATTATTAAGACAGGGTTATGGTTTGACCGAAGCTGGTCCCTGTATCACCTCCCTGCATCATCATGACGCGCTTTGGAAGAAAGGTTCCATCGGGAAACCAAATTTCTACGTGGATCATAAGATTGTGGGTGAGGATGGAGAGGAAGCGCAGCCAAACCAGGCCGGGGAACTCTGCCTTCGCGGCAATATCGTCACACCGGGTTACTGGAACAATTCTGCTTACACCCATGAAAAGATCAGGAATGGCTGGTTTCATACCGGCGATATCGTGAGCATGGACGAAGCCGGGTTTATGTATATTCACGGCCGCAAGAACCAGATGTTCATTTCGGGAGGAGAGAATATTTATCCATCAGAGATCGAAAAGGTTTTGCTAAAAAGCGGATTGGTGAAAGAAGCAGTCGTTTTGGGAGTGGAAGATGAAAATTGGGGAGAGGTTGGAGTTGCTTTTGTGACCGGCGATTCTTCAACTATTTCGGAGGCATCCCTGATCCATTACCTGGGACAGGAGCTGGCTTCCTATAAGATCCCAAAAGAGATCATTTTTATGGAAAACCTTCCGAAGATCGGGATCGGGAAAACAGACCGGAAAAAATTAAGAAAGCTATACAAGTCTAAATATCATGAAAAAAAGAATATTGGTTAGCCTGTTCAGTTTTATAATGACCGGATTGCTTGCCCAGGAAAACATTCAGGAAATCATCAAGTATTCAAATCCAGTGCAAAAGATCAAGCTACATAACGAGGAGATCGCCTATCAGGAGGCGGGAAGCGGGGAAATCAGCCTGCTTTTTGTGCATGGTCTTTCCAGTACACTCGAGTCCTGGCAACATAATATCGAAGCTTTGAAAGATGAATTTCATTGTATTGCCATCGACCTTCCGGGCTATGGAAAATCTAGCAGGAACAAGACCGATTATAGTCTGAAGGAATATGCCGGAATGATCCAGGAATTCGTTCAGAAAAAGGGACTTGAAAATGTGATCCTGGTGGGGCATTCCATGGGTGGGCAGATCGCCATGCATACGGTCCTGGAGTACCCTGAACTTTTTGAAAAACTGGTGCTGGTTGCGCCTGCAGGTATAGAAACCTTTAGCGCCCAGGAAGCCGCTATGATGAAATCTTCCTACACACCAGAAATTTTGATGGCTTCGAGCGACGAGCAGATCCTGGCCAATTATAAACTGAATTTTTATGAATTTCCACAATCGGCAGCTTCGATGGTGGAGCAGCGTATCGCCATAAAAGAAGCTGATGATTTTCCGGCCTATGCTGAAACCGTGGTGAATAATATTCATGCCATGCTGGACGAACCGGTCATCGATAGAATTTCGGAAATTTCAATTCCGGTGCTGATGATCTTCGGAAAGAACGATATGCTCATTCCAAACCGCTATTTTCATCCCGATCAGAGTATCGAAAGCCTGGTAAAGACTTCCGAAGAAAAATACGAAGATCTCGAGGTGGAAGTCATTAACGAGGCGGGACATTTCGTGAATTTTGAAAAAGCCGAAGCGGTAAACCAGGCCATAAAAGACTTTGTAGAATAAATGAAATCCAAGCTCAAGATCTTTACCGATTTCGCTGAAGCAGTGCTGCCCCACGAGGCGGCTTTTCTGTTAAGGGAAAATCGCATTCGGGATGATGAAAAGGAAGAAATTCTGAAGAAATTATGCCGCAATGCCGAGGATTTTGAGTCGGGGGAAGATTTTGATGAAAGCATCGATAAACGCAAATATGCCTATATCAAGAAATGGGTTAGCAAAAAGCTGGACCGGGTAGATGTAGATTCGCACCTGGAATATCTCACCTGGATCGAAAAGCAGGTGCTTACCGATACGATTAGTTCTGAAGAGGAAAAGCAGCTTCAGGAGAAGATCCGTAATTATGACCAGACTTCCTTTTATTTTCAGAAATTCTATGAACTGGTTCGTGAATACCAGGATTATTTACTGGTGAGATTTCGATATAAGGACTGTGAGCTTACCGGCGAGTTCTTGGAAAAGAACAAAGACTATTATAAAAAGGCTTTAAAGGTAAAGGAAGAGATCTTCCTGGCGACCAAGGATCTTACCAAACAATATACTACTCAGAGTCTGAACACCAAACATTGGGAAGATGTGCTGCTCGCGCATTTACATGATCCTGAACTGGATGGTCGCAATAAATACCATGCATTTGTAAGGCTGGTTTTTCTGTATTTCAATTACCGGAAATACGAAAAGGCGCGGGAAGTTTTCGATTATATGGACGATCGCTTTAAGGAAGGGCAGATGTATTCTAAGCGGGTGCTGTTCAACTATTATGCTAACCGGGTGATCCTGCATTCCAATCTCAACGACCTGGATATGGCCGAATATTACGCCTATCTTTCGGTGAAACAGGATAACAGTGACAAGCTGTTCTATTTAAATAACCTGGTGGCGATCCTGCTGAAAAAGGAAAAGAACAGGGAAGCCCTTGATCTGCTAACCGGGAATTATAAATTGTTCAAAAATTCCTTCAACCATCACCAGAAACTTGGTTTCGCGACTCATTATGTGCGCTGCCTGGTAAGGAACCGTCGCCTGGCCATAGCCGAGACCTTTGCAAAGAACTTCATTTTCGAGAATAAGAAACATCTTTTTGAGCACCGCTGGAGCCGGTTCTTCTCGAATTACCTTATGTTGCTTACCACGGCTGAAAAACCTTCTGAGGTTATTAAGATCAGTAAAAAATACAATTTACTGGAGCGGGAAGAAGAGGCTGCCGGCCGGCATAATTTTATTCCGAAGATCCACTGGTATTACTACCTGGCCACTTATCTCAAGGGGAATATTTCCGAAGACAAATTATTTAAAAATATTACCAGGCTTACATCAAGGTCTTCCTTTGATGCCGAAGGTTTTAAGGCTTTAAATGAATTCATAGATCGGCTGAGTTTTGCCCAGCCTGGATTCTTTTCAAAATTAAAGTCGCACTTTTCTGAAAAGCCCCAATTTTCCTAGGAAGGAGTAGGAATAATCTCCAAAATCCAACTTAATTTTTGATTGGTCATACTTCATAAACTTGTTTAGTGAAGACGATTGGCGAGGTCGCTTGTTAAATTCGTCTTAAAACAATTAAAAACTAACTTTTATGAAGGTCAAAATTTTAACCATGCTGGGCTTGCTTTTTAGCGTTTTTGCTTTTGCTCAGACTGGTACTTTAAGCGGTACGGTGATAGATGCCGCTACCGGTGAGCCATTGCTTGGCACCAATATTATAGTCCGCGGAACTAATACCGGGGCTACTACTAATGAGAACGGATATTATGAACTGGACCTGGAGGCAGGTGATTATACCATCGACATATATTTTATAGGTTATGAAACTCTCACCAGGGACATCACTATGGCTGCGGGAGAGGATATCACCCTTGACGCCAGCCTGGAGCCATCGGCTTCTGTAATGGATGAGGTGGTAGTTTCAGCTAACCGTAGACCACAGAAGATCACCAGGGCCCCGGCCACAGTAAACGTGATCTCTTCGGAACAAATCGAGGCTTTTGCCGGGCCAAATCCTGGAGAGCTTGCTGCCCGCCAGAAAGGTGTTGACTTTGTGCGTTCAGGAGTTCAGGGAACAGGGATTAACATTCGTGGATTCAACTCGGCTTTTAACTCCAAAAACCTTCAGGTTGAGGACGGACGAATTTCCAGTTTGATCGCTACCGGTCTTCCACTTGGATCATTCACTACGATCACCAAAGAAGATATCGAGAGAGTGGAGATCATTCTTGGGCCTAACGCGGCGCTTTACGGGCCAAACGCTCATAACGGATTGGTGAATACGTTAACAAAAGATCCAAGAACTTCAGAAGGCCTTGACCTTGTAGTTGGAGCCGGTAACCAGAGCCAGTTTACTGCCAGAGGTAGATATGCTCAAAAGGTGAATGATAATTTCGCGTTCAAAGTTTGGGGTGAAAGAACCCAGGGAGAAGAGTTCGAATATGTAGATTCAGTATATGTTGGGACAGAGGCTTATGATGAGCTGGACCTTGACAGGGATTTCTCCACTACCAAATTTGGAGCAGCCACCTATTTTACCTTTAACGAAACCAGCGACCTGATCGCTTCTTACGGGCATAGTAATAACTCCAATCTTGGGGTGACCAACGCGGGTAGAAACCAGATCAAGGACTGGTCTATCGACTATCTTCAGTTAAAGTATGTTTCTCCTCATTTCTACGGAAACCTGTACCATACCTGGAGTAAGACCGAAGATACCTACGCGATCAACCAGCGTACCCAAAACTATGTTTCTTTTATCAATAACGGGTTCAGCGAGGAAGAAGCCAGGGAACGTTCGTTTACCGAGCAGTGGTTTCCAATCGACGGGTTCCCGAACGGCGGAGTTTCCCTTCCAAGGGGAGCTGTGTTCGAGGATGCTTCCACACGTTTGAATGCGGAAGGACAGTATAACAACAATATCGGTAATCTAACCTATGTTCTAGGAGCCCAGTATCAGCAGGATAATGCCGATTCTAACGGAACTTATCTTCTGGACCAGGATGGTGCCATCACTATCGACCAGGTTGGGGTTTACGGGCAGTTGGAATATACTTTCGAGGAAGCCGATCTTGACCTGCTTTTCGTAGCTCGTTATGATAACCACGAATTATATGGAGGAAACTTTATTCCTAAGGCAGCAGTGGTAAAGAACTTCGACTTTGGTAGTTTCAGATTGACTTACGGTAAGGGTATCGCTGCCCCATCAATTCTGAACCTGAGCGGTAATCTTTTCGGCGGACTGGTGCTTGGAAACGGTGAAGGTTTTACGCTTGAAGACGGAACCGAAATTCCTGAATTACAGGTTGAGACCATCAAATCCTGGGAAGTTGGATATAAAGGAAAACTTTTTGGCGATAAGATGTATATGGAAGCAAACGCTTACTACAACAGGTCTGAGAACTTCCTGAGTCCGTTAATTAATATCTCAGCGACTTCGCCAGTGGCAAGAAGAGGAGATACGCCAATTGGTGAGTTGATCCCCGGATCTGACGGATCCTTTGTTCTTACTTACCTGAATTTTGGAGAGGTAGACACTTATGGAGCTGATCTTGGAATCAACTATTTCATCAACGATAAGAACAGGCTTTCTTTTAACTACTCGTATTTCGATTACAACCTGGACGAAAACGATCCTGCTAACGATGCGAACCGCGACGGGCAGGTACTGGAGACCGATCTGCCTATTAACACTCCTCAGAACAAATTCGGGATTGGTTACTACTATACTGGTTCAAAATTCTTTGGTTCCCTTTACGGAAGATATGTACAGGAATATGATTTCTTTTCCGGGATCAATATCGCTGCTGAAACCCAGGATCTGGATGGTGATGGGATCAATGAGATCGTTGAAGACGCCAGAGTGGGAAGAACCTGGAACTACGGTCCGCTTGGAGGGTTCTTTAACGTAGACCTTACCGCAGGATATAAGTTCAACGAAAAATGGACCTTGGGCGCTTCCATCACCAACCTGTTTGATTCTGAAGTTAGACAGTTCGTGGCTTCACCGGCAATTGGAAGATTGTACCTGGTTGAGCTGAAGTTCCACCTGCCAATGGGAGGAAATTAATAAACTAATCTGTTAACAGGATGATCTGTAAAACAGAATTGAAGAATAGGATTAGCCTGGAATACCTTGATCAGGGAGAAGGGGAGGTAGTTCTCCTTCTCCACGGCCTGGGATCTACAAAGGCCGACTGGGACTTTCAAAAGGATGAGCTGTCAAAGCACTTCCGCATTATAGCTCCCGATATGCGTGGACATGGTAATTCCAGCATTCCTGAAAATGAAGAGGATTACGGCGTGGAGCAGACCGCTTACGACATGAAATTGTTGATGGACGAGCTGCAGATTGAAAAATGCCATGTGGTTGGCTTCTCTATGGGAGGTGCCCTGGCTTTCGAACTAGCCGTGAAGTACCCTAACCTGATCGATAAACTGATCATTGTGAATACCGCCCCAGATTTTAATAATCTGGGAGAATTCGGGGAGCAAATGATCGCCGAGCGTACCCATGCGCTGAAAACTTCAGGGATGAAACCCCTGGCGGAACAGGTTGCAACCAATATGTTCCCGGAGGATTCACAAAGACACCTGAAGCAGGCATTCTATGACCGGGCCAGTAAAAATCCTGTTGATGCCTATTACAATTCCTTTGTGACCCTGATGAAATGGGGTATAGGCGATAAGGTCTCAGAGATCGACAATCCGGCTTTAGTGGTAGCTTCAGATATGGATTATACGCCGGTAGAATTAAAACAGGCTTATGTAGACAAGATGCCGAATGCCAGGCTGGAAATTATCAAAGACTCCAGGCATGGAGTAACCATGGACCAGCCGGAGCAGTTCAATAAGGCGATTTTAAATTTTTTGAAACATGAATAGAGTAGCATTGATCACAGGAAGTACGAGCGGAATAGGAAAATCTATCGCCATGGCATTTGCCGAGGCTGGTTATGATATCATGTTTCATGGCCTTGAAACAAATGGTCCGGAAATAGCCGATGAGATCGGCAAGAAACATGAGGTGAAAACGGCTTTTTCCAATGCCAATCTTATGGATCAGCAGGCCATTGGTGATCTTATCAGAACTGCGGAAGAGACCTTCGGCAAAATTGATGTTTTGATCAATAATGCGGGTATTCAGTATGTTTCGAAAGTGGAAGAATTTCCGCTGGAAAAATGGAACAATATCATCGCTGTAAACCTGAATTCGGTCTTTGTGGCTTCAAAAGCTGCCTGGCCGGGAATGAAAAAAAATGGTTTCGGAAGGATCATCAATGTGTCTTCGGTACATGGAATTCGCGCTTCGGAGTATAAGAGTGCCTATGTTTCAGCGAAACACGGGGTGATTGGCCTTACAAAGGTGTTGGGACTGGAAGGCGCCGGAGATAATATTACCTGTAACGCGATTTGCCCGGGCTATGTAAAGACACCGCTTGTGGAAGGCCAGATCAAGGACCAGGCGAAGGCTCATAATCTTTCAGAAGAAGAGGTGGTAAAAAAGGTCATGTTGAAGAAACAGGCCGTCAAGGAATTCATTCCGGAGAAAAAAATAGCGGAACTGGCTTTGTTCCTGGCCGCTGAAGACGCATCGGCCATTACCGGTTCAGCCTACGTGCTGGATGGGGGCTGGAGTGCTCAATAATTAATAGTTTGTTTAGGTTGATAGGCAGGGCATAAATTATTTGTCCTGCCTATTTTGTTATCAGATAAAATGAGCAGGTATTTGGATCCAGCATCGAGATTCACTTTATATTAGCAAAAAAAATTGCCATGCGCTGGATCATCCTGTTGGTCATTTATTTCGTGATCGATATTTACGCTTTCCAGGCCGTAAGAAGCCTGTCTAAAAATACCTGGATCGCGATCGCCTATTTTGTTATTTCCCTTTTTGTAGTTGCCAACCTTATTTACCAGTTCAACCAGGCTTCGGGTGGTGGAACCTTCAGCGGGAACCGTGGTTATGCGATCGGACTTTTTCTCGCGTTTTTTGTTTCCAAGATCGTGCTGGCGGTTTTTATGCTGGGTGAGGATATCGTGCGAATCCCGGTAGCCACTTTTCAGAAGCTATTCGGCACTTCAGAAAGTTTTTCGATTCCATCCCGCCGTAAATTCCTTAGTACCATCGCGCTTGGATTGGCCGCAATTCCTTTTGCCTCCCTTCTCTACGGAATGTATAAAGGCAGGTACGATTTCCGGGTACTGAAATATACACTCTACTTCGATGATCTTCCAGATGCCTTTGATGGTTACCGAATCAGCCAGATAAGCGACATTCACAGCGGGAGTTTCGATAATAAGAACAAAATTGAATACGGTGTTGACCTTCTGAAGGAACAGGATTCAGACCTCGTGGTTTTTACCGGGGACCTCGTGAATAACCTGGCTTCTGAAATGGATGGCTGGAAAGAAGTCTTTTCAAGAGTGAGCGCAAAGGATGGTGTCTATTCTATCCTTGGAAATCATGATTACGGAGATTATCATAACTGGGAATCGGCTGAAGCAAAAAAGGAAAACCTGGAAAAGCTGAAGCAAACACATGCTGAAATGGGCTGGAACCTGATGCTGAACGAGAACCGCTTTATCGAAAAGAACGGTGAGCGTATTGCCCTCGTGGGTGTTGAGAACTGGGGAATAGGTGGCTTTAAAAAGGCCGGAGACCTGGAAAAAGCAGGTGAAGGAGTTTCAAAAGAAGACTTTAAAGTGCTGCTCAGTCATGATCCTTCTCACTGGGATGAAGAGGTGAAAAAGCACGAAAAACATTATCATCTAACCCTTAGCGGACATACCCACGGAATGCAATTCGGGATCGAAATTCCGGGCTGGTTCAGGTGGAGTCCGGTGCAATATCGATATAAACACTGGGCCGGGATCTATGAGGAAGCTGGAAGGTATATCAATGTGAACCGTGGCTTCGGATTCCTGGCTTATCCAGGGCGGGTAGGAATCTGGCCGGAGATAAGCGTCATCGAACTGAAAAAAGGTCCTAAACCCGCTTAATTCGTAGAAATTGCTATATTTGATAGTAACTGGCCGGGTGGCAATATTCACAGCCCGGTTTAAATACTGAATTATGTCGAAATTTGGCGAATTAGTAGATCTTAAGATCCCGGTATTGCTCGATTTTTACACCGAGTGGAACGAATCTTCGGTAGCCATGCACCCGGTGCTTCGCGATGTAGCGGCAGCCATGGGCGATAAGGCAAAAGTGATCAAAATAGATGTGGATAAGAATTCACAACTGGCTGAAGCGCTTCGGGTAAAAGGCCTGCCTACCCTGATGATCTATAAATCGGGGGAAATGAAATGGAGACATAGCGGAGAACAGGACGCCAACACCCTCATAGCTTTACTTAAAGAGCATCTTTAAGACTTCGGAATTTTAATCCCTTTTCTGAATAATATGTAAGCACCTTCGGAAGAACTTCACGCAGGTTTTTTTCCGCTTTCAGGCTGTCGTGAAAAACTATGGTACTTCCCGGTACTGCGTTTTTGATCACATTCTGGTAACATTTTTCAGCTGAAATCTCCTGGTCATAATCCCCGCTTATCACATCCCACATCACCAGTCTAAAATTGAGTTGCTGAAGTTTTCTGGCCTGCGAGTTTTTGATGCGTCCATAGGGAGGACGGAAGAGTGGGTAGTTAGGAGTTGGGAGTTGGATACTGGTTAATTCTGACAGGGATTTGGGTTGCTGCTGGGAGCTGTAGTTCATGGCCTCCTCAGCTTTCAGTGTATTTTCGATATATTCCTGAGGGGAAGTTTTCCAGCCATTCAAATGATTAAAGGTGTGATTGCCCACAGCATGTCCTTCTTTTAGAATACGTTCTAATATTTCAGGATGTTTTCTCACATTATCGCCTATGCAGAAGAAAGTAGCATGAGCTTCGTATTTCTTGAGTTCTTCCAGAACCCATGGCGTGACTTCAGGAACCGGGCCGTCATCGAAAGTGAGGTAAATCGCCTTTTTATTATCCAGCCTGGATATGCGGTTAGGATACAGCCATTTTAAAGCTTCCGGGTATTTTGGCCAGAACAATTTCATCCGGTAAAGGTAAAAAGAAATAGCCCGCATTTGCGAGCTCTTTTTAAGTTTTATTCCTCCAGAGAATCCATTCCCATGGAATCCAGGGTGGCAGGTTCACTGCCATCCAGGCCTTGTTGTAATAGCTCTTCGTTCAACTGGTCTTCAAAAGATGATGTTTCCATTTCCTCGTCTTCCCGATAGAAATGCCTGAACAATTTCAGGTAAGAATTGAATTCTTCAGCTTTTTCCCGCACCGTTTCAGGATCTTCATAAACTGAAAGGAGGTTTACCAGTCCGCGGTAACGTTCCATTTCTGTGATGATCTCATCGGCATACAAATACTGCCTGTCTACATCCCAGTTGCTGAAGAATCGAAGATTTTCCTGGTGTTTGGTTACGACCTTTTCCCAGATCTCTCTCGCTTTTTCCGGCTCGTTAACCTCATAATAACCACTGATAAAGGGTTCGAGCAGGGTGTAATAATCGTAATATTCTACCGGCATATTTTCCATTCCAAGATCGAGGATCTCCTTCGCGTGGATGGTATCTCCCTCGGTTAGCAGGTTCTCTACCAGCCTGGCGAGGTTGCTTCGGTAAGTGATGGAATTCTTGCGGGTTTCCGGATCGTGATAAATATCTGGCGATCCCATATTGCCCCAATCCCAGTTCTTTACGATATTATACATCTTTTCGGTATTCACCCGTCCCATATCGAATGGGTTTCTAGGATCTAGCGGGGTTTTTATAGGCACCAGTTTATAGGTGACTCCTTCCAGCTGTAAATAATCCTTCATCCAAAGGTAATCCTCGTCTCCAAAGCTTCCGCCGGTAAAATAAATAGGTCTTTTCCAGTCGTTATTAGCCAGTATATCCAGCATTAGCAGCCTGTTCTTGTAAAGCACCTGCGTACCGATCTCGATATCGATATGATCCACGATCTCATCTGCTTCCGACTCATCCACGATATTATTTTCCAGGACGGTTTGTTTGTCTACAGGAATACGTACATATCTGGATGGGAAGGTATTGATCATGGTTCCGCTTTGAAGCTCAGCCTGGGTACGCGGATCATCATTTTCGATATAATTCATCCAGGTATCAATAAGAATGGTGTCCTGAGTAACTTCTCTCAGGAAGATCGCGTCGTTTTTCCCGTTGTAGAATTCATTGTCGAGCTGTGATGGCACCGGATCGCTTTCAAAAGCTTTCCGTTTCATCTGGTCTATATACCAGTCGGTTGCCAGCAGGCTGGTGTTTACGATTCGAACATCGGTTCGGTATTTCTCGATCTGCTGAACATACCACAAGGCAAAGGTATCGTTGTCTCCAATAGTAAACAGGATCCCGTTCTCATCTACCGAATCGAGGTACATCTTAGCCATGATGAAGGCGGTGTCTCTTCCGGACCTATCATGATCGTCCCAGTTTTCTGAAGCCATTAGTACCGGAACGCACAGCAAACTTCCGGCGATCACCACCGGCGCTACAATTTTGGGACTTATGGAAGCCTTCAGTTTATCAAATAGAGCGTAAACGCCGAAGCCTATCCACATGGCAAAAACGTAGAACGAACCTACCAGGGCGTAATCCCTTTCGCGAGGTTCAAAGGGTCTTTCATTCAGGTAGATCTTAAGGGCAATTCCGGTAAACAGGAAAAATACCATTAAAACCCAGAAACTCTTTTTGTCTCTTTTTAAATGAAAGATCAGCCCGATGAGTCCAAGGATTAGCGGAAGGAAATAATAGGTATTCCGGGCTTTGTTTTCTTTAGCGTCACTTGGCAAATCTTCCTGGGATCCCAGGTGCATTTCGTCAATGAAGTCGATGCCACTAAGCCAGTTTCCGTGGAGGTCGCTGTATTTTCCCTGAACGTCGTCCTGACGGCCCACGAAATTCCACATAAAATATCTCCAGTACATATAGCCTATCTGGTATTCGAAAAGATAGCCCATATTTTCGCCGAAACTCGGTTTTTGCACATCCAGGTAATCGCTGAACTGCCGCAGGAATTCGTGGTAATCTTCCAGGCTTCGCTCGCCTCTTGAATATTGATTCTTGAATTCGTTTACCGCCGAGATAAGCCTTTCCTCGCTTTGATATTCAGGTTTTACGGTGAAGTCCAGCGGACCGGTGAATTCCATATAGTTCACCGCATGCTCGGTACTCCACATTCTTGGGAGCACAGCTTTATGATCGTCGTCCAGGTTTTGCTTGGCATTCTTGTAATCGTTCACGATCACGTACTTTCCTAGCTCCTCGTCTTTTTCATATTTGGGTTTGGCATCCTCATACGGATTGTCCGGGTCCAGACCAGCATACATTTCGGTCCATTGCGGTCCGTAGAAAAGATGGGTTTCTCCATATTGTTCCCGGTTATAATAGGCCAGCAATTCCCTGGCGTTATCCGGACTATTTTCATTGATCACTGTTGGAGCATTACTACGTATGGGAAGCATAACCCAGCTGGAAAAACCTATGAGTACAAAAAGTACGCAAAGTAGCAGCGTGTTGTATTTATAGTATTCTTTTTTTCGGGTATAGTTGATCAGAAAATAGAATGCCGCAATGATCACCAGCAGGGCGATGATGGTTCCTGTATTGAACGGCATTCCAAGATTGTTCGTAAAGAACAGTTCAGAAGCCGAAAAGAAAGTAAGCGTGTAGGGCAGGAGCAACTTAAAAATGAACATCAACACGGCTACCACTACTATATTGGCAATGATGAAATTCTTGACGGTTACCTTAGGGTAGTTCTTAAAGAAATACAGAAAACCTATCGCCGGAAGGGTGAGCAAGCCCATAAAGTGAACTCCAAAGGATAGTCCGATCACCAGTGATATCAGTATGATCCAGCGGTTTCCGCGAGGTTTGAACATATCTCGCTCCCACAGTAATCCCAGGTAGAACATGACCGACATAAAGCAGGCGGCCATGGCGTAAACTTCAGCTTCCACCGCATTGAACCAGAAACTGTCGCTAAAGCAAAAGGCCAGGGATCCCACCAGGGAACTTCCCAGAACTGCCATTTTTCGCGACGGACTTAGTTTTTTAACCGGTACCGCGATCTTTAAGACCAGGATGCTGATCGACCAGAACATGAACATGATGGCTACCGCACTGGCAAAGCCCGACATGAAATTGATCATGAGTGCCACCGACCCATCATCTGGTGCAAAGGTCGCGAAAAAAGCACCCATCATCTGGTAAAAAGGAGCACCGGGCGGGTGACCTACTTCAAGATTGGCAGAAGTTGCTATGTATTCACCGGCATCCCAGAAACTTGCCGTTGGCTCAAGAGTAAGCGTATAGGTAGTCAAAGCGATCACAAAAACCAGCCATCCCAGGATTTTGTTCCACTTACTAAAGTTAAAATCTGTCATAAATACTCGTGTAGTTCTACTAAAGTGGCGAATTTAATAATAAAATGCTGAATGCTTTCAAAACGGGAGATAAAAGCATTTATTTTGAAAAGCCCTGAAAATGAATCGGCCAGTGAAAACAACGCCAGATTTCTAAAATTTTTCCAGAAAAATATTTGAAAAAGGTTTGTGTAAATTAAAGTTTGTTTTAAATTTGCATCCGCATTTAAGCATTGGCCTATGGTGTAACTGGCAACACGTCTGGTTTTGGTCCAGAAGAGTCTAGGTTCGAGCCCTAGTAGGCCAACAAAGTGCTAAAAACCCGATCCGCAAGGTTCGGGTTTTTTTATGCAGAATTTTGAAGGGCGAGAAGTTTATCCCGATCATAGCGACAGCGGAGGATCGGGGAGCCCTAGTTAGGCCAACAAAAAGCCCAAACTGAAAAGTTTGGGCTTTTTTAGTTTGCAGTATTCAGTAAACAGTATTCAGTAAACAGTTTTCAGTCTACAGTCTACAGTCTACCGAATAGGTAATGCAAAATTATTCGTGCATTCTTGGCAAAGGACCTCTCGCTTTTTCTTGTCGAGGAGCCTTTACTGCGGGTAGGCGAATTGCTTGAACTGACATAAATTTTGTTTATGAACTATTTCACGCTATAATTTATCCGTGCATTCGTGGCGAAAGATCTCTCGTTTTAGTTTCGACGGAGCCTGTACTGAGCGTAGGCGAAGTGCTTGAACTGACATTAATTTTGTTTCGGAACTATTTCAGGCTATAATTTATCCGGGCATTCGTGGCCAAAGACCTCTCGCTTTCTTCTCTACGGAGTCTATACTGAGCGTAGCCGAAGTGCTCGAGGTGACATTTACCATTCAGTCTACAGTCTACAGTCTACATTATTCTGTGGAAATAATTATTCGTAATTCGTACTTCCAAAATCTAACTTCTCACTACTCACTACTCACTACTTACTACTCAATACTAAAAAAGCGACCGCCCTTCCCGAATCACTCCAATGAAATTCAGAAAGGGCGGCCTGTCAAAAAAGGCTTATTCAAATTTATTTTTATAGAAGGTTTACGATTATAAATATCGTGCTTACCAGAAGACTAATTATCAAACTGTTGAAAACGAATTTGGTTTTTAATTGAGCAAGCACAGCAGCATTGAAGGTCATACAAACCACTACCACCGCCATTAACTGCAACATATTAGCTACTCCATGACCATTCATCAAAATAAACATGGCGGCTACCGATCCTAAACAGCTGGAGGCGATAATGGCCAATCCGGCATAACCCAGGTACATTTCATTAAAATCTTCATATAGTTTGGTGTATAATTTCATGGCGTATTATTTTTAATTACCATGTAAAAATACCAGACAATAGCCTCCTAAAATATGACGATCCTCAGCTTTTGGAAGCTTTGTTAATCAGATGTTCAACCTTTCAAAGGCTTGTTCTGATAGGCTCTCCCGGTGATCTGGATGAGCAATGGAGATCAAAGCCTCTGCACGTTGTTTCAGGTTCTTTCCAAACAGATCTACCACTCCATATTCGGTCGCAATATAATGTACATGAGCACGGGTGGTGGTCACCCCAGCACCTTCTTTGAGATAGGGCACGATCTTCGAAATTCCCTTGCTGGTTGTAGATGGCATAGCGATGATCGCCTTTCCGCCTTCTGAAAGTGCGGCGCCGCGAATAAAATCCATTTGTCCGCCCACTCCGGAATACTGAATCTTTCCAATTGTATCTGCACAAACCTGGCCGGTGAGATCGATCTCGATAGCTGAGTTGATCGCGGTCACCTTGGGATTCTGCCTGATGATAGCCGTATCATTGGTATAGGCAGCTTCTTTAAAGTGAACAAGCGGGTTGTCATCGATAAAATCATAGAGTTTTTGAGATCCAACCGCAAAGCAGGTAACCAGTTTCCCGGTCTTGATTTCCTTTTCCTCTCCGGTAATAACCCCATTCTCTATTAAAGGCAAAACTCCATCGGAAAACATTTCAGTATGAATCCCCAGTCTTTTATGGTTGGTAAGATTATTCAGTACCACGTTTGGGATTCCACCAATTCCCATTTGTAAAGTCGCTCCATCCTCAACCAGACTTGCCACATGCCGGCCTATCATCCTTTCCACTTCCGTAGGTTCGGATGGAAGGTGAGCGTAGATAGGCTGATCTACTTCTACTGCCGCGTCCAGCCTGTCTATATGGATGATCCCGTCTCCGTGGGTTCTCGGCACCTGGGGGTTGATCTGTGCGATGACCATTTTTGCATTCTGAATGGCGGGAAGGCTAATGTCTACTGAAACTCCAAGGGAGCAGAAGCCATGTTTGTCTGGAGGGGAAACCTGGATGAATGCACAGTCCAGAGGAAGGATGTTCTTTCTGAAAAGTAGATGAATGTCGCTCACGAAAATTGGAATGTAGGCACCGTAATCTGAATTGACCGCCTTTCGGACATTTCCAGCAACAAAACAACTATTGATCCTGAAGGCCTCTTTAAAAGGAAATTCCGTGTATCGTGCGGGACCTTCGGTATGGATCTGGATGATCTCCACATTTTGCAGTTCAGCATATCGGTCACAAAGGGCATCGATCAACACATTTGGGGTCATTCCCGCTCCCTGGAAGAAAATCCGATGATTTGATCTTACTTTGGAAACCGCTTCCTGGGCTGAAACTATTTTAAGATTTTTCATGATCCTGCTAAATCCTGGCTTTTAAAAATTTGAATGGAAAGTATAAAGCTTTACCTGTTATGTAGCTTCAGATTGAACTGGACCTCTATCATTTCATCCACTTCAACCAGACCCAAAGCCTTTTTTGGAGGTTCCAGACCAAAGTCCCGAATGTTCATTTTGAATTTTCCCTTGAAAAAATCCCTGCTTACCACAACCGGGAATTCATAATTCTTTTTTTTACCTGCCAGTTGAACGGTGATGTAAGCTTTGTTGTATTCTTCAGAAAATAATTCTATCTGATTGATCTTGATCCTGATCTCAGGATACTTTTCACACATCAAAAGATCCTGGAAATCTGAATTCATTCTTTTATTTCCGCAGTCAAAGCCATCGGTTCTTAAAGGTAGGTAGAGCTCATAGAACTTAAGGAAATTCTCTTCCCTGTTAATTCTGATATCCTTCCAGTTGCTGATCAGGGAAATGTCGAACACGCAGTCGAATTTATTTACGTTGGTACTTCCGGCTATAATCAATTCGCTTTCCGGAAGTATCTTAATGCTTTCGGTGTCGAAATCCTTTTGTGCCTGAAGGTTGATGGCTGTTAGCAATAAACCTATGAAAATTATTATGCGTTTCATGATTCAGAATTTAAAGGTTCCCTTAAAATGATTTCGGGCAGCGATTCTTAAACCTCAATTTAAGAACGCCACCCGAAATTTTTAATCAGTCTAGAAGCTGATCGCCGCCTCGATCATCAGTCCGTTGAATTGTCCATCTTCATGGATATCTCCGGCTGGGTAGTCGTTGTAGTTCTGGTTTACATATTCCATTTTCATCAGGATGTTTTTGGTCATGAACCATCCGGCGCCAAGTTGCAATCTGTTTACGCTAACATCGGTACCTCCCTGTAATTCACCATCGGCAAGGCTATAACGTCCTCCAACATACAGGTCATCATCGCCACCAAATCTGTAGATAAGCTCTCCGGCATACTGGTTCCATACCCTTTCGTCAGATTCAGACGCTGCTTTACCTTTAGCTCTTTCATAGATTCCGAAGAACTCAAGTCCGCCATATTTCAGGAACGGGTTGATCATTATTGAGGTCATTTCGTTTCTCAGGTTCGGGTTGATACGTCCAGCTCTAAAGCCATCACCACCACCATCTACATCTGTAAAGATGGTATAGTATCGAGATCCGGAACGGTCACCGCTGTACAGGTATGCGCTACCAGTTTGAGCTGTATGGTAGATAGATCCTGTTAATCTCAATCTCAGGTTGTCAAGATCTGCCTGGTTATCAAAGCCTGCTTTTGCTACAAATGAAGGACTTGTGGTTCCAGGATTGCTTACAGACTGGTTCAGTTTACCATTGGTCATACCAACCATTGCAAGGAAGGGACCTCCAAAATAGTATACTTCGGCACCAACTTCAGTGGTAAAACTGTCCATAAGATAGTTACCAACAAATGGGTTGTAAGTAGACATGGCGTTGTCGGTTCTTCTAAAGTGAGCGTCACCGTAGTTTACTTCCATATGACCTATTTTGATCCTTAAATGATCCATAAGGTCTTCAGCAAAACCTTCGCTGATGAAATTCAGTTTATCTATCTGGATATACCCGCCTTTCACCCAAGCTTCTGGGTGGTGTTGAGAAGACAGATAGGTTCTCAGGTGCATTCTCACTCCGTCATAAAGGGCCACGTCAAGGTCAAGGTTGGCTGTAGCCAGGTTGAAGTTATCACCGATCTCTACCAGTTGAACTGCTCCTGAATTTTCATGGTCAAGGGCCTGGAACTGAATGGTGGAAGCTCCACCAACTCGTACATGAACACCGTCAAAAGTAGTAATGGTATCCTTAGGAGCTTCGAACTGATTGATCCCTCTTTGATCACGATAACGGAAGTTATCAAGGTCACGCTGGTTCTGTGCCACCGTAGGTAAACTAAGTAAGGCAATGAGGGCTAAAGCGAAATATTTGATTGTAGTTTTCATCTTGTTATAATTTTAGGTTGAGGTTTCTAAATTGAAAATTGAGTGTTGAATTTGATTTTCACGGTTTCGCCGGTAGTAATGGTACCGAACATTGCAGTTGGGGGGTCTACACCATAGTCTGTCATATTTAGGTCCTTTTCACCGCTAAGGATGATCTTGTTCGGACTGGTTTTTAAATTGAATTCGAGTTGGATATTTTTCTTTGTTCCTGAAATCTCAAGACTACCGGTGGTAGATACCTTATAGCTATTGTCACTCAGCTTTTTGATGTCATTTACTTTCTGAAGCTGATAGGTGATCAACTTGTGATCGTCGGTATTAAGGGCTTTATAAGTATTCTTATCCATGCCGCCTTTCCCGCTCTTCAAACTTTCAGCCTCCACGGTGAAATTGAGTTTGGAGATTTTTTCCAGCATATCATCACTGAATTCAGCAGAAAGACTTCCAGAAGCGCTTTCAGCTTCCATGGTCCAGTCGTGGATATTCGAAGTTCCATCTATGACTACTTCTGAAGCTTTATTATTCAATTTATAGGTCTGTGCATTCAGGCTATAAAAACCGAAGCTAAAAATGAGAGCTGCGATTATGAGGTTTAAATTTTTCATTGCGATTGATTTTAATTAACAGTACAAATTTGCGGTAGAGGAGAAGCTTAAAATATGACAGGAGTCAGGTTTTGGATTTTTTAGCCCATTTTTGAAGAAAAGCTGATTTTTATCAGGTTTTTGAGGGAGTGGAAAGTGGAAAAAATAGTGGAGAGTGGAAAGTGGAGAGGTTCATCCACCGAAGCTTTAGCGAAGGCAGGTTTTCGGTTTTATCTGTATTGTATTCTCAGGCTGAGGAGCCTGTCCCGAGCTTGTCGAGGGAGAGTCGAGGCCGGGTGATTAGTGGAAAGTGGAGAGTGGAAAGTTGTGGGCTTCATCCACCGAAGCTTTAGCGAAGGCAGGGTGTTATCTGTAATATGTTCCGAATTTCAGGCTGAGTAGCCTGTCCCGAGCTTGTCGAGGGAGAGTCGAAGCCGGGTAATTAGTGGAAAGTGGAGAGTGGAAAGTTGTGGGTTTCATCCACCGAAGCTTTAGCGTAGGAGGGTTGTTTTCCTCAATTATATCATGTAATGTCATTTCGAAGGAATCCCGGCAAGTGGGATGACTGAGAAATCTGAATACATCCAAACCATTTTAAAGAATTCTCATAGCATCAGAAGTGAGGCTTGAAGTAAGCCTTATACTTAGATTATTGTTATACTATTTTTTAAGTCACTGCCAACCGCCAGGGGAAAGTTTCTAAAAATTTTTTCAGGAAAGATTGGGTTTAAAAAAAGAAAACTTAATTTCCATTATCCATTATCCATTATCCATTATCCATTATCCATTATCCATTATCCATTATCCATTATCCATTATCCATTATCCATTATCCATTATCCATTAGACAGTAGACATTATCCAATTAGCATTTTACAATATACATTATCTCGCATCACTGCCTCACTGTCTCACTGCATCACAAACCATAATTCCTTATCTTCGTGCATATACCTAAGCAGATATGCAATAATGAGTAAAATAGCATTGATAACCGGTGTAACCGGCCAGGATGGGGCCTATTTAAGCGAGTTCCTGTTGAAAAAGGGCTACATCGTTCACGGCATTAAAAGAAGGTCTTCCCTTTTCAATACCGATAGAGTGGACCACCTATACCAGGATCCACATGAAAAGAACAGGAATTTTATCCTTCACTATGGTGACCTCACCGATTCGACAAATCTAATCAGGCTTATTCAGGAAATTCAACCGGATGAAATCTATAATCTAGCAGCAATGAGCCATGTAGGGGTATCCTTTGAGATTCCGGAATATACCGGCAATGCTGATGGACTGGGTACTTTAAGAATTCTTGATGCAGTACGTCTTTTAGGCCTGGAAAAGAAAACCCGGATCTACCAGGCATCCACTTCGGAATTATATGGAAAGGTTCAGGAGGTGCCACAAACCGAAACCACCCCTTTTTATCCTCGGTCCCCTTATGGTGTGGCTAAATTATATGCGTACTGGATCACGGTAAATTACAGGGAGGCTTATGGAATGTTTGCCTGTAATGGAATTTTATTCAATCATGAATCTCCCTTACGAGGAGAAACTTTCGTAACCCGGAAGATCACCAGGGCTGCAGCCAGAATCGCATTAGGCTTACAGGATAAATTTTACCTGGGAAATCTGGATGCTGCAAGAGACTGGGGTCATGCTAAAGATTATGTGAGAATGATGTGGATGATTCTTCAGGCTGAAGAGGCTGAAGACTGGGTCATCGCGACCGGGAAATCCACCACGGTTCGGGAATTTGTAAAAATGGCCTTTGGTGAACTTGGGATCACCCTCCAATTTGAAGGAGAGGGCGCTGATGAAAAAGCATATATAGCTAGCTGTAGCGATCCACACTATCAGTTAGAGGTCGGGAAGGAAGTATTGAATATAGACCCCAACTATTTCAGGCCTACTGAAGTCGACCATTTAATAGGAGATGCCAGCAAGGCACATAAAAAATTAGGTTGGAAACCCGAGTACGAGCTTCAGGATCTTGTAAAGGATATGATGAAAAACGATTTAAAACTAATGCAAAAAGAACAGTATCTAAATGGTGGAGGTTTTAAGATTATGAATTATTTTGAGTAAATCAGTGATGCAGTCATACAGTGAGGTGGTGATACAATGAAGCAGTGATGCAGTATTTGAGAGAGACAGAGGGAGAGTAAAACAGCGTGGCTGTGAAAAAGAAAAAATTGAGATGACACATAGAGATTTGGAAGTGTATAAGCAAAGTTTGGATCTGGTTTTTAAAGTCTACGAGTTAACCAAAGAGCTTCCTGCAGATGAAAAATTTGGTTTGTGTTCTCAACTCCGGCGGGCGGCGGTTTCAATTCCGTCTAATATAGCAGAATGAGCAGGAAGAAATTCGACGAAGGAGTTTATAAGATTTCTGGATATTGCAAATTCATCTTTAAGTGAATTAGAAACTCAATTAATTATTGTAAACCGACTTGACTTTGCCCGAACAGAAAATTTAACTAATAATGAAGTCACTTCCATACGAAAAATGCTATATAAATTGCGAAAATCTTTAATGACAAAAATTTAACCAGATAACCGTAATAACCCAATCATCGAATCACCTATAACTGAATCACCATATCACTGTATCATCGTATCACAGGATTACCGCATCACCGTATTACCGAATCACTAGAAAATGAATAAACAAACAAAAATATACATCGCCGGGCACAAAGGTATGGTTGGTTCAGCAATATGGAGAAGGCTGAAAGCCGAAGGCTATACCAATTTGATAGGCAGAACTTCAGAAGAATTGGATCTTCGCGATCAGACGGCTGTTCAAGAATTTTTTAAAAAGGAAATGCCTGAAGCGGTGATAGATGCTGCGGCCAGGGTGGGAGGGATTATTGCCAATGATGAGTTTCCATATCAATTCCTGATGGAAAATCTACAAATACAGAACAATTTAATTGATTGTGCGCATAAGAGAGGGATAGAAAAGTTTATTTTCCTGGGTAGCTCCTGTATATATCCCAGACTGGCCCCTCAGCCCTTAAAAGAGGAATATATTTTAAAAGGTAGTCTGGAGCCAACCAATGAAGCCTACGCTATTGCTAAGATTACGGGGATTAAGGCTTGTGAAGCGATAAGAAAGCAATATGGGAAAGATTATGTAAGTCTGATGCCAACCAATTTGTATGGACCCTATGATAATTTTGATCTGAAGACCTCACATGTTTTGCCCGCCATGATCCGGAAATTTCATGAAGCTAAAATAAAGATGGAAGAAACTGGTCAGAGTGAGCCTGTCGAACTCTGGGGTTCCGGAACTCCTAAGCGGGAATTTCTTTTCGTAGACGATATGGCCGAAGCAGTTCAGTTTACGCTGGAAAACCGCTTACCGGAATTTTTATATAATGTAGGCGTCGGAAATGATCTAAGCATAAAGGAACTGGCTCTTAGCATTCAAAAAATTGTTGGGCATGCAGGTGAGATTCATTGGGATAATTCCAGGCCAGACGGCACCCCAAGAAAACTGATGAATGTGGAGAAACTGAAAAGAGCAGGATGGGAAGCAAAAACTACTCTTGAAGATGGACTGCGTAAAACCTATGCATGGTTTGTAAAAAACCTGGAGAATTTTAAGGAAGTCAGGATGGAATAGGGTTGTTGGCTATGTGGTGTGGTGTGGAGTGTGAGTTTTACCCGCCGAAGCTTTAGCGAAGGCAGGGTGTTATATGTAATATGTTCCGAATGTCAGGCTGAGGAGCCTGTCCCGAGCTTGTCGAGGGAGAGCCGAAGCCGGGTAATTAGTGGAAAGTGGAGAGTGAAAAGTTGTGGGTTTCATCCACCGAAGCTTTAGCGAAGGTGGATTGTGAGTTGTTGGGTATGTGTTCGGAGTTATAGGATGTTTGTAATGGTGAAAGAAGTAAATAAAATTTACTAGGAGCTTATATCGGAAGGATTTATAAAAACCTTTTTAGGAAAGTTTGGAATTCAATACGGAAAACTTGAATTTACATTAGACATTAGACATTAGACATTAGACATTAGACATTAGACATTAGACATTAGACATTAGACATTAGACATTAGACGGCCTCACCGTATCACCTTATCACTGATTTATTAATTGTAATCTTTGTCCTTGATTTATAAGCTTGAAACCTATACTTTTGCTGCCCTAAATTTCTTTGCGCCCTACTGCGGGAAATTGGATGATGAAGGAACATGAATCTTAAAAAATTAATCGCAGTATGCCCTGGTATGTGGTAAGGACCAAACCCCGACATGAAATAAAATCTGCCGTAACCCTGGAGGATCTGGGATTGGAAGTTTATTGTCCCGTAATTACCGAAGTGAAGCAGTGGAGTGACCGCAAGAAAAAAGTGATCACGCCATTATTCAGATGCTATTTGTTTGTAAATATGGATATTAGTAATCGAAACCGTGTGTTCGAAGCACCGGGAGTGATTGGGTTTATGACCTGGCAGGGGAAACCGGCCATTGCTCGTAATGAGGAAATTAAAGCTGTCAAGGACTGGTTGAATAACGAGGCTATAGATGAAGTCAGTATCCGTGAATTAAGTAAAGGAGATTTCGTTAAAATAAAAGCTGGTAAATTTGCCGATAAAACTGCTGTGATTGAGGAGGTTGGCAATAAAAGATTGAAATTGATCCTGCCTGACCTGGGCTGGAAGCTTACGGCAAATATTCGGGAGATTGTTTAATTCTGTTATATTTGACGCCAACCTTTTACATAAATGCGATACATCTTTCCCCTTAAAGAGGCTGATAAGCTTCTTTTTTTAATGTTTTGTTTATTCTCTTTATCTGCTTTTTCTCAGGAGTATAGCTTTGGTTTAAAAGCTGGAGCAAGTTATAGTTTGAATGACAATGGCTCTGAAATATTCACTAATGGAGAGCGTTACAGTGCTGATTCTGATTTTGGTTATCAGGGAGGTGCATTTTTAGAGCTCAAATTTGGTAAATGGCTGGTTAGACCCGAAGCACTATTTAATACAGCCAGGGGTGAGTTTGTTTTCCGAAATTTTACTTCCAATTATACTATAGAAAAATTAAGTTTTCCATTGCTGCTGGGATATACACCGGTAATGCTGATGGGCTTGGAACTTTGAGAATTCTGGATGCGGTTCGCCTTTTAGGACTTGAAAAGAAAACGCGCATCTACCAGGCTTCTACTTCAGAACTGTACGGAAAAGTACAGGAAGTACCTCAAACAGAGAAAACTCCTTTTTATCCAAGATCTCCATATGCGGTGGCCAAGATGTATGCTTACTGGATCACGGTGAATTATCGTGAGGCTTATGGCATGTATGCCTGTAATGGGATACTTTTTAATCATGAGTCACCATTAAGAGGAGAGACATTTGTGACCAGGAAGATCACCCGTGCTGCTGCAAGGATCGCTCTGGGCTTACAGGATAAGTTCTATTTAGGAAACCTTGATGCTCAAAGAGACTGGGGGCATGCCAAGGATTACGTAAGAATGATGTGGATGATCCTACAGGCTGAAGAAGCTGAGGACTGGGTGATTGCAACTGGAAAAACTACTCCGGTAAGAGAGTTTGTAAGAATGGCTTTTACTGAAGTCGGAATTGAATTGGAGTTCAGAGGAAAAGGGGTTGATGAAAAAGCCTATGTGGCTTCCTGTTCAAATCCTGACTTCCAGTTAGAAATTGGAAAAGAAGTTTTAGCCGTTGATCCTAAATACTTCCGTCCTACTGAAGTGGATCTTTTGATCGGTGACGCCAGCAAGGCAAAGAACAAACTTGGCTGGGTGCCGGAATATGATCTTCAGGATCTTGTAAAGGATATGATGCAGAGTGATGTAGAGTTGATGAGAAAGGACCAGCATCTGCAGGAGGGTGGATATCAAACTCTGAATTATTTCGAATAAAACAGTAATACAGTGAGACAGTGAGACGGATGTCACCGCATCACCGAATCACCGCATCACCGAATCACCAAAAAATGAATAAACAAACCAAAATATACATCGCAGGCCATAGAGGAATGGTAGGCTCCGCAATATGGAGAAAGCTGGAAGCGGAAGGCTTTACCAATCTTATTTGTAAAACCTCGAAGGAATTAGACCTGCGTGATCAAAAAGCTGTAGAGGAATTTTTCAAAACTGAAAAGCCGGAAGTGGTTATTGACGCCGCAGCTAGGGTAGGAGGCATACTGGCTAACAATGATTATCCCTATCAGTTCTTAATGGAGAATTTGCAGATACAGAATAACCTGATCGATCTTTCTCATAAGAATGATGTTGGGAAATTCATCTTTTTAGGGAGTTCCTGTATTTACCCGAAACATGCTCCGCAGCCTTTACAGGAAGAATACCTGCTTACCGATAGCCTGGAGCCGACCAACGAATGGTATGCCATCGCCAAGATTGCGGGGGTAAAAGCCTGTGAAGCCATTAGAAAGCAATTTGGGAAGGATTATGTAAGCCTGATGCCGACCAATCTATACGGGACTCACGACAATTTCGACCTGGAGACCTCCCATGTGCTTCCGGCAATGATCCGTAAGTTCCATGAAGCAAAGGAGGATGGGCATCTTCCCGTTAAACTTTGGGGATCGGGATGTCCAATGAGAGAATTTCTATTCGTCGATGATCTGGCCGATGCTGTATGCTTTGTTCTACAAAATAAACTACCGGAAAATCTATATAATATAGGAACTGGAAATGACTTGACAATTAAAGAGCTTGCCGAAACAATTCAGGAAATTGTTGGTCATAAAGGAAATATCGTCTGGGACACCTCGAAACCTGATGGAACTCCACGGAAACTGATGAATGTAGATAAGATGAAAGATTCTGGTTGGAAAGCGTCAACTGATCTCAAAGAAGGAATTAAAAAAACTTATAGTTGGTACATACAAAATATAGGTGATTATAAACAAGTGAAATTGTAGTTTTTTGAGAGATATGGTTTTCCAAATATATAATCGCATCGGAATAAAAAGTGAGCGATCTAAAAATATTGTAAATCATATTGGATGGTCTTTATTTTATAGAATTGGCAGCATGGCATCCAATTTATTAATGGTGCCTTTAGCTATCAGTTATTTAGATAGCGAGAATTATGGTGTTTGGCTGACCCTTAGTTCATTTATAGGCTGGTTTTCCTTTTTAGATGTAGGCCTCGGAAATGGTCTTAGAAATAAATTTGCAGAAGCAAAAGCGAGGGATGATTTTGAAAAAGCACAAGCTTATGTTAGTACTGCATATGGGACTATTGGTTGCGTTAGTTTAATTGCGATAATATTTTTTCTTGGAATTAATCAATTTATCGAATGGACCCAAGTTTTTAATACTAGACCATCACTCCAAGGTGAACTTTCAGTCTTACTTCCTATAATAATTACTTTTTTTTGTGTTCAGCTAATTGTAAAATTAGTTACAAGTATATATCAAGCTGATCAAAATCATTCGATTCAGGGGAAAATTCAATTCTTTGTTCAATTTCTTTCGGTAATTGCAATTTGGATTTTAACCTTTTTAGAAAGAAGTTCACTTTTAATATTTGGAGTAATATATTCGGCTCTGCCCGTAGTTTTATTAACATGCTTGAATTTTTTTGCTTTTAAAAAAAGATTTAAGAAGTATAAACCAAATATTTCTCTTTGGAAAAAGCAATATTTTAACGAAATCACAGGTCTTGGCTTTAGCTTTTTTATTATCCAAATATCTGGAATAATTCTTTTCAGTACGGATAATTATATAATAACTAAACTCTTTGGTCCTGCACAAGTTGTTCCATATTCCATAGCCTTTAAATATTTTGGCCTTGCATATATGGTTGTGGGAACTATACTTACTCCCTATTGGTCTTCAGTTACTCTGGCTTATGCCAAGCAAGAGTTAACATGGATTAAGAAATCTATGAAGAATCTAATGAGGATAGTAGGATTGGCTATTATAGGTGTATTTATCATGTTAGTATTGTCAGATACTGCATACAAAATTTGGATTGGGGATTTAGTGAATATTCCTGGATCACTATCTATTTGTATGGCTTTTTATTTTATCATAACTATTTTCTACAGTCTCTACAATAACTTCTTAAATGGTTTAGGTAAAATAAAAATCCAAATGTATACTGTTCTGATTACTTCAATCATAAATATTCCTCTATCTATATTTTTAGCAAGAGAATTGGAGCTAGGTGTTAAAGGTGTAATCTTATCTACTATAATATGTGTATTGCCTCAAGCAATTTTATCTCCAATTCAATATTGGAAAATTATTTCTGGGAAAGCATCAGGTGTATGGAATAAATAATATGATTGAGCATAACAGAAAACCAATTTTATTACTTGATTTGGATAAGCCAAAAAAGAATAAATATCAGTTTTATTTGGACTGGTTTAAAAAAGCTTGGATAGATGCAGAAGGTGGAATAAAACCTAAAATAGATTTCCCTTTTCAGCTCAAAATGATTCTTGCAAAATCGGGTGTGGCTAGAAGAATTAAATTCTCAAAAGAAAATACAGCTTTATTAGTAACGGGAGGTGCATATATTGATTTTACTGCTTTCCCTTATAATTATTTTTATGAAGTTGTTCCTGTTTTTTGGGATACCTGGAAAAAGTACCATCCCCTTATGATTTCTTCTTTGAAAAGAAACAAGGTGAAACTAGCATTTTTTACACAAAAAGAAGTCGCATCACTTGTTGAACGAGAAATCCCAGGAATTAAAACCTATTGGTTGCCTGAAGGTATTGAATCTGCTGAGTATATTAGAGGTTCTAATTTGGTTGATAGGAAAATCCAAATATTACAATTCGGTAGAAAATTTGAAAATTATCATCAGGTTATTCTAAAAACTATAAGTGCAAATCACACCTATTTATTCTCTTGTGATGATAAAAAAATATTCAAAGATTTTAAAGAATTAACCCAGGGGATAAGTGATTCGGCAATAACTATTTGCTTTCCTAGGTCTATGACACATCCTGAGATTACGGGAGGGATTGAAACTCTAACTCAAAGATATTGGGAATGTATGTTATCAAAATCTCTCATCGTTGGAAAGGCTCCAAAGGAATTGATCGAGATAATGGGGTATAATCCGGTTATTGAAGTAGATTGGCGAAATCCTGGCGAACAATTAAAAGAACTATTGAATTGCATTGGGGAATATCAATCTTTCGTAAATAAAAATTACTTCAGGGCACTAGAGGTATGTTCATGGGACAATAGGATTAATAAACTACAAAAGATTCTTAAAAATCATAATTACGAAGTAACTTTTCATTGAAATCAATAACTTATTTTTTTGCCATAGTTTCTACTGTTTTATTTCTAGGTCAGATTTCATTTTTAAAATTTAATATTGGATATGGCTACTATGGAATTCTTGCACTTATTTTATTTGTTTATTTATTCATAGGGAAAACTCAATTGAACTTACTTATGGTCTGGCTAATTTTGGCGGGATTTTTAAGTATTTTTTTTAATAAAATACCGGAATTTTTTAAACCATATGAGCGTTTAGTTGCTTTAATTATTTTAGTTGGTGTAATAGGGCCCTTAATTTTAAATTCTCCTTTGAGTAAATTTCGATTTCTACTATTTAGAAATGTGAAAATTTTATTAGTATCTCTCACAGCTGTATCTTTCTTAGGGATCCTCATAGGAGTTTCTTGGATGTATGGAAGAGGTGGTTTTGCCGGTTTGTTTAATCATTCTATGATGTTAGGACCTATGGCTGCTATTGCCTTATTGATATCCCTTGACTGGGGATTTAGAGAATCAAATAAAAAAATACGTTTTAGCTTTTATGGTCTTGCAGGGATTTCCTTTATAACATGTGTCGCCTCTGGTTCGAGATCAGCTCTTTTAGCTGGTATTTGTGGTGTTTTATATTTCTTATATAAAACGAATAAAAATCAATTATTTAGTTTCATAAAAATTGTTTGTCTTATAGGGTTTTTGGGTTCTATCAGTTTTCCTTTATGGTCAGACTTCACGGGACGCATAATAGACAAAATGGAATATGCTAATGAGAATGATAACTTATTTGTAACACGTGAGTTTTTATGGGAAAGTAGAATATTGGAATTTGAAAGATCTCCTGTTTACGGAATTGGATTTGGTTCGGTTGATACAACACTTAATGATAAATTTAATAAAGAGGAGGGTACTATTGAACCAGGCTCTTCCTGGTTGGTTGTTCTATCAATGGTTGGATTACTAGGGTTTATTCCATTGATCATTTTAATATTAAAATTATTTGTTTTCATACATAAAAATGAAAATCTCCAATCCGATTTAGCTCTTTTAGGAGCACTACTTACATTTTATTTGGTGCATATGTTTGCCGAAGGTTATATTTTTTCTGCAGGCTCAGGTTTATTTTTTATGTTCTGGTTGACTTTGGGAATAATCTACCAATTAAAAAAACAACAAATTTCATCTTCTACTTATTAGTTCTATGAATATAGTTTTTCTGGTTATAGATTATATGCCCCACCAAGTTGTACTAATAAATTCCCTGATTAAGCAGGAAGAGGTTAAAGTTTATGCATTTAGCTTTAAGGATTCTAAAACCTTGCCTTCCAATGATCCTAATCTTGTTAATTTTAACTTGAGAGATTTTTCCCGACCTCAATTTTTGGCTAAATTAATTGAGATTAACCCGAAAATGATGGCCGTAGCAGGATGGGCGGTCAGTGATTATGTTTGGGCATCAAAAAAACTTCGTCATAAATTAAATATACCTGTAGTAGCGTATTCAGATAGTCAATGGAGGGGAACCTGGAGACAGAAAATCAATTCTATTTTAAGCCCATGGCATGTTCAATTAGCTTTTTCTCATATTTGGGTTGCAGGTATTTATCAATATGAATATGCAAGGAAATTGGGGTATAAAAAGAATCGAATAATATATAACTCGCTGAGTTGTAATTTAGAATTATTTAGAAACGTTTCTCTAGCTCAAAAAAAGGAAGAGTATCCAAAAAATTTTTTATTTGTAGGCAGATTTGTACATGTAAAGGGATTGGAATTCTTAATTGAAGCATGGAAAAAAATAAAAAACAAAAACGGCTGGTCATTAACCTTAGTTGGGGATGGTCCTTTAAAAGAAAATTTCCGGAAAATTGATGGAGTATATATTAAGAATTCAATATCGCAAGATCAACTGACTCAAGAATTTGAAAATTCAGGATGTTTCATTCTTCCGTCATTCTTTGAGCAATGGGCTCTGGTCTTACACGAAGCAGCAGCAGCAGGCCTTCCGATTATAGCTACCGAAGAGTGTGGATCTGTGCCCCATTTTTTAATAAATGGATGGAATGGATTAAAAATTAAATCGGAAGAAGAAAGTATTCGAACTGCTTTAGAAAGAATTATAAATTTGGATAGTAGTCAACTATTTAGATTCGCAAATAATAGTAAAATTCTTGCCGAAAGCATAACCCCTGAACAAGGTGTAGCGCAATTAATGAGTATTTTAAATAATTAACTATTACCCATGAAATTTTTTCATGTAATATCCTCTATTGATAAATCTACAGGAGGCCCTGCATATAGTGTTACCACATTAATTTCTGCATTACTTAAAAATTCGAACTCTACTGTTGATCTGTATTGTGGCCGGACATCAAATCCTTTAAAAAACAGATTTTCTTCTTCCTATGGAGAGATCCATTTTTTACCTTATCGATGGCTTGGAAAATTAAGCGGCCTTGAAGAGGATATTAATTACAAAAAACCTAATATTTGTCATGGCCATGGTATCTGGCAAATGCCTTGTCATCAAATGGCTGTTTCTGCACGAAAACTAGGAATACCGTATATCATTACTCCTAGAGGTATGCTAGATGAGTGGTCAATTAACCATAAGGGATTAAAAAAGAAGATAGCACTTTCGCTCTACCAAAGAAAAGACCTTGAAATGGCATCTGCTTTTCATGCCACTTCAATTTTGGAAGCAAAAAATATACGAAAAGCAGGATTTAAGAACCCGATTGCAATAATTCCCAACGGGATTGAGATTCCAAATCTTCTTAATGAAACTACTAAAAAAGGAGCTAAGAAGAAATTGCTATTTGTTTCTCGATTAGTAAAAAATAAGGGTATTGAAGAATTGCTTATCGCATGGAGTAAACTAGGTGAGGATATTAAAGAAAATTGGGAATTAAACATCCTGGGAGCAGGAGAAGAAAAGTATGAGAAAAAATTAAAACTGATAAAATCTGATTTGAAGTTAACTAACCTGTATTTCAAAGGACCTGTGTATGGTGAAGCTAAAGAATCGTATTTGAAAGAAGCAGATTTATTTGTTTTGCCAACTTATACTGAAAACTTTGGCAATGCCGTAGCGGAAGCACTGGCTTACGGGATTCCTGTAATTACTACTAAAGGAGCACCATGGGAGGAGCTCTTAAATACAGATAGTGGCTGGTGGATTGATATGGGTATTAATCCACTAAAATCTGTTTTGGAAGAGGCATTGCAAATTTCTCCAGAGTCCTTATCTAAAATGGGAGAAAATGGAAGGAGATTAATTGAAACCAAATATAGTATTAAAGCAGTATCAATGCAGATGCTTGAGCTTTATGATTATTTAGTCAACAAAGCAGATAAACCCGATTTTTTATATGATTATTAATAAAAATGAAATTGATATAATTTTAGTAGCAGATAAAAACGTCGAAATAGGTCTGCATGTAACTTTATATTCCCTGTTGGAAAATTCTTCACTTGAATTCCACCGCATACATGTAATAACTAAAGCTTTTACCAATTCTTTTCTTAACAATTTAAGAAACACATTACTCCCGTTCAAAGGTAAATTTGAACTAAATATCATTGAATTCGACGATTCAATTTTTAAATCTTACAAAGGTCTTCATGGCAATACCTTCGTTTATACAAAATTAGTCCTGTCAAATTTGATAAAAGTTGATGTAGCCGTGTATTTAGATATAGATATCGTAGTGAATGTAGATATCTCCAGTATTAATTCATATTTCACTGACGATTTTTTAAACAAGAATGCTATTGCAGCCAATAAAGAAGGGAAGATTAAAGATTCTCTTGAATATGTTTTTTTAAAAAAACTAGGTAAAAAGGAATCTGATAAATATTATAATACCGGTATAATGTTGGTGAATTTAGATTTATGGAGAAAGCTTGAACTTCCGAAATTGTTCTTGAATTTTGCTGAAAAGCATTATGAAAATCTAAAAACTGCAGATCAAACAGTAATCAATGGTATTTTAGATAATAGTATGATTTTAGAAATTCCCGAAAAATTTAATTACAGAATTGAAAATACTTTATCAAATCATTTTTACAAGAATAAAATGGTTATTCTTCATTTTTTTGGCCGACCAAAACCATGGGATTTATTTGCTGAATATATTCATCCACATTACAATATATTCAAGGAAGTTCTGGATAAAACAGAATTTAGAAAGTATAATTCAATCAAATCTTCAAACAGTGCCTCTAGAAAAAAGCTTTTAAAAACTTATAAAAGTTATATTAAGCTTATTCTCAGTTAAAAATGAAACAAAACCTGAGTAAAACTGAAAAGTATCCTTATCCCAAATGGGATTATTTAAAAAGAATTATTTGGTTTCTTCTTAAAAATTCAATTTGGAAGATATGTTGGCATAAAATCCCACAGTTACGAATGTTTATTCTTAGGTCAATGGGGGCTTCAGTTCATTTCGGTAGTTTAGCATATGGGTCAGTAGATATAATTAGGCCTTGGGATTTAAAAATGGGAAGATACACTGCCTTAGGTCCTAGAGTCTCAATTTATAATTTGAGTAATTTGACAATTGGAGACAATACTGTTATTTCTCAAGATGTGTATTTATGTGGAGGAACTCACGATTATACAAATTCCAAATTACCCCTATTAAGAAAAACAATTGACATAGGTTCTAATGTTTGGATTTGTGCTGGAGCATTTATCGGTCCAGGAGTAAGAATTGGTGATGGAGCCGTAATAGGAGCTCGATCAGTAGTTCTCTCGGATGTCCCTGAATGGACAATAGTTGGCGGCAACCCTGCTAAATATATAAAAAAAAGGGCAATCCATGATTAGTGCAGTAATTCTTACATACAATGAACAGAATATTTTAGCAAAGTGCCTTTCCGCTCTCCATTTTGTTGATGAAATTATTGTTTTTGATTCTTATAGTACAGATAATACTGTAAAAATTGCCAAAAATTTTAATGCAAAGATTCTGCAACGAAAGTTTGATAATTATGCCAACCAAAGAAACGTGGCACTTGATTCTGTTGCAGAACAATCACATTGGATCTTAATGGTGGATGCAGACGAGATTGTAACAGAAGAACTAAAGAAAGAAATTTTTGAGGTAATCTCTAACAATGCATCAGCAAGTTTATACCGTGTTAGAAGGAAGGACATGTTTCAGGGAAAATGGATAAAACAAAGTAGTGGATATCCAACATGGTTCCCCAGGTTATTTAAAAAAGGAGAGGTTAAGGTTGAAAGAGAAATAAATGAAGAGTATACTACTGCTGGGAGAGAAGGAAAGCTGGTGGAACACCTTATACATTATCCATTTAATAAAGGATTAAGCTGGTGGTTTGAAAAACATAATCGATATTCTCAAATGGAAGCTTTAAAATTAAAAGAGGAATTAAAAGAAAATATTCAACTATTAAATCTTTTATCTAAAGATCCCGTAGTTCGCAGAAAAACTCAAAAAAGACTGATTTATAAATTGCCTTGTAAATCCTGGATCGTGTTTCTCGGCTTATATATATTTAGAGGTGGTTTTTTAAATGGAAAAGCTGGCTATACTTTTTGTAAGCTAAGAAAAACATATGAATGGATGATAGAGTTAAAATTAAAAGAATTAGGAAAAGAATAATCTAAAGATGAAAAAAATCTTAATCACAGGAGGAGCTGGTTTTGTGGGTTCTCATTTATGCGAAAGCTTACTGAATGAAGGTAACGAAGTTATTTGCCTTGACAATTATTTTACCGGGGACAAAAAAAATATAATAGACCTTCTAGAAAACCCTTATTTCGAATTAGTAAGGCATGACATAACTCAACCTTATTTTGCAGAGGTAGATGAAATTTATAATCTGGCCTGTCCTGCATCTCCCGTGCATTATCAGTATAATCCTATAAAGACTATAAAGACCTCCGTAATGGGGGCAATTAATACTTTGGGACTAGCAAAAAGAATCAATGCAAAGATTCTTCAGGCAAGCACTAGTGAGATTTATGGGGATCCTACAGTACATCCACAGCCTGAATCATACTGGGGAAATGTAAACCCCATTGGTCAACGCTCCTGTTATGATGAAGGTAAGCGTTGTGCAGAAACTTTGTTTATGGATTATCATTTACAGAATAAGGTAAAAATAAAGATTATACGAATCTTTAATACCTATGGACCAAAAATGAATCCAGAAGATGGCCGGGTGGTTTCTAACTTTATTGTTCAGGCTCTTAAAGGGGAGGATATAACTGTTTTTGGAGATGGATTACAAACCCGCAGCTTTCAGTATGTAGATGACTTAGTTGAGGGAATGATTCGAATGATGAATAGCCGGGACGAATTTAAGGGACCGGTAAATCTTGGTAATCCTGGAGAGTTTACTATGATCGAATTGGCCAAAAAAATTATTTCTTTAACTGGTTCTAATTCCAAAATTATACATTTAGAATTACCTAAAGATGATCCAACTCAAAGAAAGCCATTAATAGATTTAGCAAAAAAGGAACTCAACGGGTGGGAGCCGAAAATTCAATTGGAAGAAGGACTAGTTAAAACTATCTCTTATTTTGATGAGCTATTGTCGGCTAATTCAAAAAAAGTGGAAGTGTTCATTTAAAACAATGAAAATTTCAATTATAACAGCAACTTATAATAGTGCAAAAAGTATCTCTTCGACTTTAGCTTCCATATCTTCTCAATCCTATAATGATATAGAATTAGTTATTGTAGATGGAGCATCTTCCGATTATACCGTGGAATTAATTAAAAATTCCTATTCTAGGAAGTCGAAAATAATTTCCGAATATGATAATGGTATTTATGACGCTTTAAATAAGGGAGTTAAAATGGCAACGGGTGATGTAGTCGGTTTTGTTCATTCCGACGATTACCTTGCCGATTCAGATGTGATTTTTCAAATTGCTGAAATTTTAAAAAATGATAGGGTGGATGGTGTTTACGGTGATCTTCATTATGTAGATAAAGTGAATACAGATCGGGTAATCAGATACTGGCAAAGTCAAGATTTTGAACCTGGTTTATTAAAAAAAGGATGGATGCCGGCACATCCCACCATGTTCTTAAGAAAAGAAGTATATCAAAAGCATGGTCTGTTTAATCTTGATTACAAAATCGCTGCTGATTATGATCTAATGCTAAGAATATTTAGTGATGCTACATTAAAGTTTAAATACCTTCCAAAGGTTATAACCAAAATGAGAGTTGGGGGAGCCAGTAATCGCAGTTTGAAAAATATTTTAAGAAAATCAAAAGAAGATTTACGAGCTCTAAAAAGGAATAATATTAAAAGGCCTTATCTGGCCTTAGCAAATAAAAATTTATCCAAAATAACCCAATTTATCAAAAACTAACCATAGCCCTACCGATAGGTTGTTTTCAATACTAACCTAATTCTTTTAATACTTATGAATATTCTAGATCACGAGATAATCCTTGGATTATTTCGTAGTAACTACCTGTTCTTTGTTTTTAGTGTTTTTGCAATTGCCTTCGGTGCTACCTGGTATTTTATTCCAAAAGTTCTTTGGGTTACCAAGGAAAAGAACCTGATGAAAAAGGTGAATGAACGAAGTTCACATTCTCTGGAGACTCCTAATTTCGGTGGGGTTGCCTTCTTTATGGTACTTGTTCTAATAATTTCAATCCTTCAAAGTGTAAAGACCACTTTTACCGGGAACCATCTGATCGTTGCCGCTACTTTACTTTTTATGGTAGGTCTAAAAGACGATCTGGTAATCTCTACAGCCAGGGTGAAGTTATTCGGACAGCTAAGCGCGGCCTTCTTCCTGGTTTTTTCACCAGAGTTACAAATAACCACTTTACACGGTTTTTTAGGTATTTATGAAATTCCTGAAACAGCAGGCTATTTTTTAAGTGCTTTTATAGTGGTAGCCGTTATTAATGCCTATAATCTTATTGATGGCATCGACGGCCTGGCTTCCATGGCGGGAATTGTGATCTGTTCGGCCTTAGCCTTAGCCTTTTACACTTCAGGAAACCCGTATTTTGTACTTATAAGTGTATGTGTGATCGGCATTCTGTTTGCCTACCTAAGATTTAATTTTTCCAGGGGGAAGAACAAGATCTTTATGGGGGATTCCGGTTCGCTTATAATTGGCCTGGTTATAGCCTGCCTCACCTTAAAGGTCCTTTCACTTCCATTCGATTCCAAGGTCTATTACCTAAATAATGCCCGCTTAGTTTACCTGGCCGCGGTGCTTTTTCTGCCGCTTTTTGATACCGCAAGGGTTATGGTTCTTCGAGTTTTAGATGGCAAAAGTCCGTTTGAAGCCGATAGAAATCATATTCATCATATTTTACTGGACCTGGGCCTTTCCCATTTTAAGGCTAGTTTTAGCCTGGCGGTATTAAATGTTCTTGTAATTATGGCCTTTGTTGTCTTAAGCAAATATTTAGGCCATAACTGGTTAATTGTAGCGATGCTTCTTTTAACAATCATTATTGTGGCAGGCTTTGGAATACTTCGGAAAAAGGCCGACCAGAATAAAGTAAGATCTTACGCCTAAGCCATATTCACATTTTTTTAACGATTTAATAATCCTATCTTCGCAAAAATTTTTACGAAAATGAAATCTCCCCAGATAATCAGAACTGTACTTTTGATCCTTTTACTGTGCCTTACCTTTTCCTGTGTTTCGCGCAAGGAGATCGTATACTTCCAGGGACTGGATCAGGTAGAAAATCAACTCGATGAAAATATTAATACGAGTCTAAAAATTAAACCTAATGATCTTTTAACCATTAGCGTCTCCGCTCCTGAGCAGGAAGCCGCTTTACCGTTTAACCTTCCCGTTGTAGGAGTGCCTCAGGGTGGAGCTGAATTAGGTGGACTTTCAGTAAATGGCAGGCAGCAGTTACAAACCTACCTGGTTGACAGTGATGGAAATATAGAATTCCCGGTATTGGGGACTACTGAAGTTGCTGGCTTAAACAGGCAGGAACTCTCTGCAAAGTTAAAATCCCAGATAAGTGAGTATGTTCAGGATCCTATTGTGAACGTTCGCATCGTTAATTTCCAGGTTAGCGTATTGGGTGAAGTGAACCGCCCCGGCACCTTTGATGTAAAAGATGAATATTTAAGCCTGTCAAAAGCTTTAGGCCTGGCAGGAGATCTTAGTATTTATGGAAGACGTGATAATGTATTGGTCATGCGTGAAGAAAATGGCCAGAAAATACATGCCTATCTGGATCTAACCGATCCGGCTGTTATCAATTCGCCATTCTATTACTTACAGCAAAATGATGTAGTATATGTAGAACCCAATGGAGCGCAGATACAATCTGCCAGCTATAATCGTAATGCAGGGGTTTATATATCCATAGCCTCCGTTCTAATTTCATTAGCAGTTTTAATTACCAATTAGTATGTCACAGCAAAATCATAATTCGCGTCCCCAGGAAGAAGAGATCGATTTACGGGAAGAACTTGAGAAATATAGTAAGCACTGGCCATGGTTTGTGCTTGGAGTCCTAGTGTGTTTAGGGCTTGCTTTTGTTTACCTGAAAGTTACCACTCCGAGTTATCATACCATCGCCAGCATTATAATTAAAGATGAGGAAAGTAAGTCGCCTTCTTCTGAAATGGCCGCATTCGCCGACCTGGGCCTTTTAGGTGGGATGGGTACCAATTCTATTGAAAATGAGATAGGGATTCTGAAGTCAAAGCGTATGATGACCAATGTGGTTAAAGCACTCAATCTAAATATAACTTACTACGATGATGAGGCCATCAAAAGCCCTGAGCTTTATCTGGACTCACCTTATTTAGTACAGGTATTAAAAATAGGTGAAGCGAAACTCGCTGAATTCTCGAGTGAAGGTTCGAATCAGTTTATTATTATTAAGCTGGCTGGGGAGGCTTTTGAATTGGTAAATACCGAAACGGAAAAGGCTTATAAAGGTGAACTAGGGCAACCCATGTCAATTCCTTTTGGGGATATAATTGTCACCAAGAATACTGATATTCTACCTTCTGAAGAAAATGTTTCGAATGTTAGAATTCAATTTTCTAATGTTGAACCCGTTGTATTGAAATACCGGGAAAAGCTGCAGGTTAATCTAACCGATAAGAATTCCAGTCTTATCGAACTGGGTATGGATGATGCGGTGAAGACCAAAGCCCAGGATATTCTGGATCAGTTAATTTTTGAATATAACCGTGAGGCAATAGAAGATAAGAACCTGGTGGCCAGAAATACGGCGAGTTTTATCGATGAACGTTTACAGATTATCAATCAGGAACTGGATTCGGTTGAAACGGGAAAGGAGAACTTCAAGGAAGCCAATCAATTGACTGATATCGAGGCTGAAGCTGAAATGTTTATAGAAAATGCCAGTGATTATAACAAGCGTGAGCAAGAATTGGGAACCCAGCTCGAATTGGCTAATACGATGATCGAATATTTAAAATCTGATTCAAAATCAGATCTTCTTCCTGCTAATCTTGGAATTGAAGAACAATCGGTTAACGCCAGTATTGAAGAATATAATAACCTGGTTCTTGAACGTAACAGGATCCTGGCTGGTTCTACAGAAAAGAACCCGGTAGTTGTTAGACTAAACAGCCAGATAGGCCAGATTCGTGAAAATGTCCTGCAGAGTTTCGAAAGATTAAGAGCAAACCTACGTGTATCTCAACAGGAATTGGAAAGACAGGGTTCAGTTATTAATTCTAAAATATCCGCTGTTCCGGCGAAGGAAAGACAATACAGGGGCATTGAAAGGCAGCAGAATATAAAGGAATCTCTTTATCTCTTCCTTCTTCAGAAAAGAGAAGAGAATTCACTAAGCCTTGCGGTAACAGCTCCAAAAGCAAAAATTGTCGACAGGGCTTACAGTTCTGTAGTTCCTGTTTCTCCTAAACCGAAGATCATTCTGCTGGCTGCTTTGATCCTGGGATTGCTTATTCCATTCCTGGTCATTTACCTGAAGAATCTTTTAAGCAATAAAGTAAAAAGCAGGGAGGACATGGAAAAAGTGACCAAAGAAATTCCTGTAGTGGGAGAGATTCCACGAGTTACGGGTAAGGATAATGAAATGATCCAGAAAAACGATCGAAGCGTACTTGCCGAGGCATTCAGGATCCTTCATACCAATTTGCAATACCTGATTGTGAATACTGCCGATAAACAAAGGGGAAATACTATTTTTGTGACCTCTACTGTGAAAGGAGAAGGTAAAACCCTTGTGTCCTTTAACCTGGCCACTACCTTGGCTAATACCAATAAAAAGGTATTACTTGTGGGGGGAGACCTTAGGAATCCCCAGCTGCAACGTTTTGAAAAGGATGCCAGGGAGCATATAGGGGTTAGTGATTATCTGGCCAACGATGAATTAGATCTTAAAGATTTGATTCGGGAATCAAATACTGATAATCCCAATCTGCAGTTATTACCTTCTGGAACCATCCCGCCAAATCCATCTGAACTATGGAGGCGAAATAAAACCGGGGAAATGTTCCGGGAACTAGAGGGAATGTATGACTATATCATAGTAGATACGGCACCTTCACTTTTGGTTACCGATACTTTCTTGATCAACAAGTGGGCAGATCTCACACTGTATGTGGTTCGTGCGGGTTATACCGAAAAGAAATTGCTTCAGTTTGCGGTAGACTCTAAAAATGATGGCAAATTACATGATGTGAGTTTTGTGCTTAATGACGTGAAATGGGCCAACTTTGGATATGGAAATAAGTATGGCTATGCATACGGCGAAGAAAAGAAGTCGTTCTTAAGTAGGATTAGGAATCGTGCCGCCTTCTGGTAAGTAAATGCAATGATCAGTTAACAATTAACACTAATCAATTGATTGGTTTTGCTGAAATTTTCTAAGTGCATACAGTAATTATAGTATAATAAAATCAACATTTTAGAATAGCTTAAAGTTTTTACTTTAAGCTATTCTTTTTTATAAACGCATACAATTTGAAAATTAAAATAAGCTTATTAGGCATACTATTAATATCCTATTTCCAGGTATTCTCTCAGGTGGAGTTTTCAGGTAGCCTAAATCTTCAGGGATATTATTCGAATAAAGAAAAATTACCATTTTGGTTCTATAGTAACCAAAGAGGGAGGGTCTCTGAAGAAACCAATATTGCCGGCTGGATTAGCGGGAAAATGAATTATAAAGTTTCTAATAAAGCCAGCCTGGAGATTGGTGGAGGATTATTATATCAGGATGATTATTTGAATAAAGATTATATCGATGAACTTTATGCAGATTTTAAATATTCATGGCTTCAGGTTATTGTGGGTAGAAAGCAGGAACCTGAGGTTTATAATGGTCTAAGTGCTACTAACGAGAATTTTGCCTGGTCTCTAAATGCCCGGCCGATGCCCGGCATACAGATTCAAACCTCAAAGCCTGTTTATTTAAATGAAAATAATAAATGGGGTTTTGAATTTTCGTGGGAAGAATACCTGATGGGGAATGATAGATATGTAAAAGGGACACGCTTGCATTCTAAAAGTTTGTACCTGGTATATCGGCCTGATGATTCCTGGCATTTAAAGGGAGGGATCAAACATTTTGCGCAGTGGGGAGGAGATTCTCCAAACCTGGGACCCCAAGCGGATGGGATAGAAGATTATTTAAGAGTAATTACTGGAAGAAAAGGTGGGGAGGATGCCAATGAAAGTGACCAGATAAATGTTGCCGGCAGTCAATTAGGCACCTATGAACTGTATGTTTCACGAAGCTTTTCAGGTTTTAATTTGAAGTTTATATATAATCACTTTTTCGAAGATGGTACCGGTAGCAGGTTTGCTAATTTCCCGGATGGCAGATATGGCGTATTTCTAGAGAATATGGATAAAAATGGAATTATCCAGAATTGGATCTATGAGTTTTTCTACACTAAAAATCAAAGTCAGAATAGTTCAGCACCACATAAAAACGACTATTATTTCTGGAATGGCATTTATAGGTCGGGATGGACGTATCAAAATCGAATTATTGGATTACCATTTTTTGATTTTAATGAAGACATACCCTTGATAGTTGGTAACAAATTTATTGCTCATCATACTGGAGTTTCTGGTAATTTAAAGTTTGATGGTAATTACACGATGCCCTACCGGTTTATGGCATCTTTTGTGAAAAAAGAAGGAACCTTGTCTTCAGAATATAAGCCGCACCGCGAGGAAGTCTATTTAAAATATGAGATGGATCTGATAAATAATCCATTTAACCTAAAGATTATTCTGGGAAGCGAATATTCTAATATTTCCAAACCTGTGTACGGTACTGGAATAAGCCTAGCTAAAAATTTTTAAAATTTTAATAAACCTATTCAATCCCGGACTTTGTTCCGGGTTTTTTTGTGATTAGTTTGAAAGTTGAAAAGTTTGAAAGTAGAAAAGTTACAAATGAAAGGAGTTAAAAAGTACTATAGGATTTCCTAGATAAGCAAAAGCTTCCTGATTCATAGGATCAAAGGAAGTACGAATTACGAAGGACGAAGTTGGAATTATAGAATACGAAGTTTGAAGGACGGAATAAAGCTTCGCGAAGCTCCGGCGGTCAAATCCTTGCCTTAGAGGCTTCGACTCCGCTCAGCCAGACATCATGTATAAGAAATCAGACTATTGTAATTGAAATTTAACGTTAAACAACACACAGCAAACACTAACCAATAAACAATATAAATTGAACTCACAACCCATAACAGACAACTCTCCACTTTCCACTTTCCGCTTTCCGCTTTCCACTTTCCGCTTTCCACTTAATTCACAAATAACCCAAACAGCCAACACCTTCCTCCACTCAAGCTCCGCCGGGCGAGCCCCAAACCCTAAACAATAAACAATGAGCAATAATCAATAAACAATTAATAGGTCACTTTCCACTCTCCTCTCTCCACTCTCCGTTTCATTAACTCTATTCCACGAAATTTTAATTCTATAGCTAAACCCAGATTTAATGGGGGTGCCTGCTTTAAAACAACCTTCCCATTCTCAGTGTTTTAACTATATTTGCTCTCCGAAAATCTATTTTCAAAAGCCCTAAACCTATTAATGAGACTTAAACCCTACAGAGTCTATGGGACATCCCGAACGAAACCTTTTTTGTTCGGGCTCCTTGCAGGACTCTGCCTGCTAATCACCGGACTCTTTATGCTCTGGCAGCGATATCAGATTCTCCTGGAAAGCAGGCAGCAGGAAATGGCCGGTATCATTGAGGTGGTGGAGCAAAACATCGAACAGTCTTTAAAATATTCCTATTCGGCAGCGATCTCGCTTGCCTTGCAGGTAGATGAAAACGGGGAATTCCGGAACTTCGAGGAGATCGCTCCCCAGCTGGTAGATAACAATCCTAATATAGACGCGGTTCAAATCGTACCCAAAGGCATCATTGCAGAGGTCTATCCATTCGAGCCTAACAAAGAAGCGCTCAATTATAATATTCTGGCAGATTCTACCCGAAACCAGGAAGCTTTCAAAGCTATTGAGCAAAGGCGCATGTTCTTTGCCGGGCCATTGGAACTGAAGCAGGGCGGAATGGCAGTGATAGGAAGGTTGCCGGTTTTCCAGGAAAATGATTTCTGGGGTTTTGTAGCGGTGCTTATTGATTTTGATAATCTTATCGACCAGTCAGGGATCAAAAACCTAAGCGGCGAAAAATATCAGTTTCAGTTTTCAAAAACGGATCCCGTAGAAGGAACTGAACGTTTTTTCCTTGAAGGAGCCGACCTGCATGACGCGAGCTTTTCAGAAGTGATCAACCTACCGGATGGCGACTGGAAAATTTATATTTATCCCTCGAATCCTCTTCAACCATTCTACGCGATCATCCCGGTTGGGATACTTATCTTAATAATGTCGGCTTCTTTTGGCTGGATCATTTTTAACGCTTTAAAACAACCAGCCCTTTTAGCCAGGAAACTTCAGCAAAAGGCGGAGGAGCTGGCTGAAACGGAAATGCGTTTCCGAACAATCTTTAACCAGGCGGCAATTGGAATGGCAAGGGTAAATACTCAAACTGGCGAGATCCTGGAAACCAACAAAAAATTCAGGCAACTGCTGGGTTATTCAAAAGCTGAACTGGATAACAAGAATCATACGGAGATCTCCCATCCGGAAGACATCGAGAATAATCTGGAGCTGATGCATGATCTTCGGGAAAACCGGATCAGGGAATACAGCCTTCGGAAAAGATTGATCCGGAAAGATGGAAAGGAGATCTGGATCAACCTGAACGTTTCGGCTCTCTGGCCAAAAGGTGAAAAGGCGACCTCCCATATCGCCCTGGTGGAGGACGTTTCAGCAAGGGTAGAAGCCAAAAAGCGGTTAAAGGATAATGAGAAGCGCTTTCGCTCTCTGGTGGAAAATTCAGACGAGATCATCATGATCATCAATGCAGAAAATCAGGTGCTTTATCATTCCCCCACCCTTACTAAGGTTTCCAGCTATGATAAGATAGATTTCCAGGAAAACGGGGTTTTACATTATATACATCCCGAGGAGCATGAGCTGTTAAGGCAGAAGGTGGAAGAAAGTTACGCGCATCCCAAACAGCCTATCACCGATATTATCCTGCGAGTAAAGGACGCCAGGGAGAACTGGTTCTGGGTGAATGCCACGCTTACCAATTTGCTGGATACTGAACATGTGAATGGTTTTGTGATCAATCTTAGGGATATTACTGAAAAGCGGGAGGCGGAGCTCAACCTGGTAAAATCTTATGAACTGGTCATGGAGCAGAATAAACGACTGCTGAATTTTGCCTATATCGTTTCCCATAACCTGAGGTCGCATTCAAGTAATATGCAGTCTATTTTAGAATTACTGAAGGATGAGGAATGCGATGAGGAAAAGCGGAATTACCTGGGCATGTTAGGAAAGGTTTCGAATAACCTGGACCAGTCCCTTAGTGATCTAAATGAAGTGGTTTCTATAAATACTAATCTGGACATCGGGATTGAATCTATTAAAGTTCTCGATGTAGTGAATCAAACTCTTGAGATACTGAAACACCAGGTATGCAAATCGAAAGCAGAAATCATTATCGACATTCCTGAAGAGATGCAGGTAGACTTTAACCCGGCCTATATGGAAAGTGTGATCCTGAATTTCCTTACCAACGCCATTCGCTATGCCGATGAGGCCCGCAAACCTGTGATCCATCTAAAAGCTTATCAGGAAGATGGTCGCTGGCATCTGGAGATCTGCGATAACGGAATTGGCATTGACCTGGATCGACATGGAGATAAGATATTTGGATTGTATAAGACCTTTTCCGGCCGAAGCGATGCCAGGGGAGTAGGTTTATTCATTACCAAAAATCAGATCAATGCCATGGGCGGAACTGTGGAAGTAGAAAGTAAACCCGGTAAAGGGACTAAATTTATAGTGAGTTTTAAATGAGAAGAAGTGTAGTGGTCATAGACGACGATGAGGTTTATCAAACCATCATCAGGAAATTCATTTCAAGGGCTGAGGTTTTTACGGAAGCTTCTTATTATACCAGTCCGGTTGATGCTCTGGCTGGATTGAAAAGTGCTGAATCCCTCCCTGATTTTATTTTGCTGGATATTAATATGCCTTTAATGGATGGCTGGCAATTGCTGAAAGAACTGGAAGAACTGTTTCCTGGATTATACCATCGAAGCAACATCTATATAGTTACTTCATCCATCGCTTATTCCGATAAGCAGACGGTGAAAGAATTCCCGGGAGTCAAGGGATTCTTATCAAAACCGCTGAATGTGGCGAAATTAAGGGAGATCGTTGCTGCTGTGAAACAAAAAAGTCCGGCGTAGGGACCGAACTTTTGTTTAAATTTTATTTTGGATTCGCTATTAAGCGGCGGAAGTCACATTATAGTTAGAAAGCAGACTCTGATAATAGAAAAGGCTTTTCTCATCCTTTTTCAGGCAGGATTTTAAAAATCGCTCGATATCCTGACACTCAAAGGTGATGCTGGTATATTTTCGCTGACCTACCGGAAGTTTCAGGTCGATGGTTTGATCTTTATAATTAATTACGACCTGTTTAGCATCAAAATACTTCTTCACAATAGAGCGATGAAGCGTCTGGAAACCGTTATTCTCCACGTTTCTATCCTGTACGCTGAACGAAATGAGATTCTTTAGCTCGTCTATTATTTCTGGAGTAGTCATTCTATTCATAGTCTTTTTTTCGTCATATTCGATAGGGCTAAAATACTTATAGCCAGTGCAAAAGCTGTTAAAAAAAAACTAATAAATGCTTAGTTAATAAATTTTTAACTTCGGTTTATAACGGGAAGGATCCTTATGATCACATTTACAGGTCTATAACGGCCGGTTCGTTCATGATGCGGAATCGTTCGTCCAGAACAGAAAGGTTAAAAAATTTAGTATTTGAAAAAGTTTTGCTGCCTGCAGCGTGGTGAATATGGCCAAATAAATGAAAATCAGGTTTGAGTGATTCCAGGGCTGCGGCCAGTTCCTCGCAGCCTAGTTTGAGTCCGCGTGCGGTATCGTCAAGAATGCCATATGGTGGAGTGTGGGTGATAAGTACCTGGGTGTCCCGGGGAATTTTTTCCCAGTGCCCTCTAAGGTCTGCACCACGCTCGCGGTGAAAAGCCCAGTTGGCCATACCTGGGGTATAAGGCGAGCCCCAGAATTTTATTCCTTCTATTTCCAAAGCCTTACCTATTAAAACATGGATGTCATCAGGGATCTTATTTTTGTTTTCAGATTTTTCAAAAAAGAAATCATGATTTCCCGGAATCAGGATTTTATGCATATGAGGCTGCTGATGTAACCAATCCAGAAAATCCAGGCTTTCCCTGGCCGATCCTCCATCGGTGCAATCACCCGCGTGAATAAGGATATCTCCTTCAGGAATTTCCAGGTCTCGATGTTGGTTATGAGTGTCGGCCAGGCAAATTAGCCTCATATTGGTTTGAATTTTATCAGTTGGTAAAATAAAAAAAATCCGCCGGGGTTGCCGACGGATTTTTCGATTATAGTAATTCTTATTAATTCTCTTCCAGATCTGTTTCGGTCGAGTAGTAATCTTTATCAACAGGCAGAATCTTACCGATGCTTTTCAGCATGATAAAAGCGATGATGCCGGCGGTCACAACAAAAAATGCAAACTTCAGCAATAAATTATCGCTGATCACCAGGCTGTAGAAACCTAAAAAGATCTCCACCGCTATAAATAAAACTTTGATTCCTACCTTGAAAAACATATTTGATTTTTGAACTGTTCAAATATAGTTACCAATTTCCATACCGGGAAATGGCCAAATCAAGTTTGACGAAAATTTAACTTGCATAACTTCTGGCTCACAAACTTTTAAGTTAAAAACTCTTAAACGCTGTTGTGGAAAGGGCCTGAATTGTAAATTGGATTTTAAATCAACTAACGAAAATTTGAAAAGACCAAAGAAAATTGCTGTTTATATTCTCATTGCCATAGGAGTACTCGCTCTCGCTTTAGTTTTACTAAATAATTTTCTGGAAGGGAGGATCAAACAAACACTCGAAGATAAGCTCACCCGCGCCCGAACCACTTATGAAAAGGTAGATGTGAAACTCCTAGACCGTAAGGCCGAGGTAATCCAGGCTTCGGTAAAACTAGGGAACAAAAGTTTTAAGGTAGATACGCTGTTGCTGAATGATATCGGGATCTGGGAATATATCACAAATAAGAATATTCAGGTTGGTGAACTTTTTATTTCAAATCCGGAAGTCGCTATTTATGAATCTCAGAAACAACAGAAGGATTCCGCGAAGGCTGAAAACCCTAAAAAATTAAAGGAACAGATCCTTATTAAAAAAGTAAGGGTGAAAGGCGGTACGTTCCAGATCTCTGAAACCGATACTTCAGAACACCGGCTTTTTGCAAAATTGAATGAACTTCAGATGAACCAGGTTCGGCTGGATTCTGCCAGTTTAAAGCAGGCGGTACCTTTTGAATATGATTTGCAGCTGCTGCAGGTGGATAGTTTGTTCTATGAAATGGATGAGCAGCATTATTTAAGCTTCGGAAATCTTCAAATGAAGGATCAGGATCTCACCATAAGCGATTTGCAGATCATCCCGAAATACTCCAAATCGCGTCACCAGGAAACTATCGAAGTTGAAAAGGACCGTTATGATCTTCAGATTGATTCCATTAGTGTAAACAATTTTAACTGGAGCCTTCAGAACGACAGCTTGAAAATTCAGAATTCATTGTTATCTATCCACCAGGCCGATCTTTATATCTATCGCGATAAAATACCGCCAGATGATAACAGTTTTAAGCCTCTTTACAGCAGGGCGATCAGGAATTTGCCGGCTCTTATTGAAATAGACAGCGTTTCCATATCTGATAGTTACCTAAAATATGAAGAGCGCATCCAGCCCGGAAGAACCACCGGGATGGTTGAATTTTCCAATTTAAACGGAAGCATCTCCAATATCACCAATAATGGTTTGAACCGCGACGATTTTCCAAAGACCCGGGTTCAGGCCAGTGCCGATTTTATGCGTGGTGCTCCGCTGAGCATAGACTGGCAGTTCGATATTAGTGATCAAAGCGATGCCTTTCATTTGAGCGGACAAATGGGGCATTTAAACGCCAGCCAGATGAACCGCTTTATGAAGGCTTCTATGAATGTGGAGGTTACCGGGGATATTCTGGATATGTATTTTAATTTCTACGGAAATAATAACCAGGCAACCGGAGACATGAGGCTGGAATACAAAGATTTCAAGGTGGAGGTGCTGCGGAAGGATGGCCAGCAAAAGAATAAAATCATATCAGCTCTCGCAAACCTCATCGTTCGGAATAAGGCCGTGAAAGGTGAAAAACAATATAAGGAAATCAAGGTACAGCGGGATAAAAGTAAATCCTTCTGGAATTTCTTCTGGCTAATGGTCAAAAACGGGGCTTTTAAATCCTTTATCTAGATCTTAAAGGTGACCACAGGTCTGGAAGAGTGGTTCACCAGGTCTTCACTGATGCTGCCATTAAAGAAATGAGCCAGGCCTTTCCTGCCATGTGTACTGATCCCGATAAGGCCGGAATTGATCTTTTTGGCAAAATTCAGGATTCCTTTTTCTACACTGATGTCATTATATATATGTATCTCAAAATCTGAAGGATCATAATCACTGGTATATTCTCTCAACCTTTGTTGGGCCTCTGCACTGGTTAGGAAATTATTTGGCGTGTTCACGAATAACAGATGAAGTCTTGCCTGAATGGTGGTGGCAAATTGCAAAGCCTTTTTCAGGGTATGTTTATGCTCCGGATTTGCATCGGTCGCAAAAAGGAAATTTTCGATCTCGAAATCCTCCAGTCCGTTTTTGATAACCAGCACGGGGATCTCTGAATGTCGTACTACTTTTTCTGTATTGGAACCTATGAACATTTCCTGGAAGCCGCTTACCCCATGTGAACCCATTACGATGAGGTCGCAGTTCTTTTCCTTTCCTATTTCCATGATTCCGTCAAAAGCGCGATGAAATTCTACGGTTTCATAAACCTTGATTCCCTCAAGGTAAGGTTCTTTCATAATTTTGGCGAATCGCTGATGCGCAAGCTTCATAAAGAAAATGGCTTCAGGCAGATTATGGCTGCTGCCACCTACCGGGTCTATGAGCTGAAGCGGGAGTTCCAGCATATGAAGTAAGTAGATCTCACCATCGAATTTTTTAGCCAGCTGTGCGGCAACTTTTAAAGCCTTTTCGGCCTGGTCGCTAAAGTCTGTGGGAACAAGAATATTTTTCATGATTGGAAGGTAAAGGCTTAGTGCTAAATGCTCTATTAAAATTACGAAGAATAATTCATTTATTTCCACGTTTTTAAACTTGGAAAATATTGCTATATTTGCAGCGTTGAAACTAAAAAAGTACAGCGAGGGGACAGAAGTCCCCTCTTTTTATAAACATGCTGAAGGAGAAGGTAGAAAAGTTAGCTAGCAAGGTCTTTGAAGAAAATAAATCCTTATTTTTAATAAGCCTGGAGGTGAACTCGGGTAATCATATCAAGGTAGTGCTGGACGGTGACCAGGGAGTGTCTGTTAACGACTGCATCACGGTGAGCCGTGCCATAGAGCATAACCTGGATAGGGAAGAAGAGGATTTTTCCCTGGAAGTAACTTCAGCCGGAGTCTCTGAGCCTTTACTGATGCTGAGACAATACAAAAAGAATATTGGACGCAGGTTAAAGGTGAAGACCGAAAATGATAAATTTGAGGGCGACCTGGAAGCTGCAGATGATAATGAGATAAAATTATCCTGGAAGGCAAGGGAACCAAAACCGGTTGGCAAGGGTAAACATACGGTAGAGAAAGAGGTGGTGTTGCCTTATTCTGAAATCGTAGAAGCGAAAGTTAAAATAACATTTTAATCACAAATTGATATGGAGAATATCGCGTTGATTGAGTCATTCTCAGAGTTTAAAGATGATAAGCTCATAGACAGGGTAACCTTAATGGCGATCCTGGAGGATGTTTTTAGAAATGCTTTGAAGAAAAAGTATGGAGAAGACGATAATTTTGATATTATTGTAAACCCTGATAAAGGGGATCTTGAAATATGGAGAAACCGTGTGGTTGTAGCCGATGGCGAGGTAGAAGATCCTAACAGGGAAATCTCCTTGACCCAGGCGAGAAAGATCGAGCCCGATTTTGAGGTTGGAGAGGATGTTTCAGAAGAAGTGAAGCTGGTAGATCTTGGGAGAAGGGCTATTTTGGCACTGCGCCAGAACCTGATCTCGAAGATCCACGAGCATGACAACACCAATATCTACAAGCAGTTCAAGGATCTTGAAGGGGAGATCTATACTGCAGAAGTTCATCATATCAGGCACAGAGCTATCATCCTTCTGGATGATGAAGGCAACGAGATCGTGCTTCCGAAAGACCGACAGATCCCTTCAGATTTCTTCCGTAAAGGAGAAAATGTAAGGGGAATAATAGAAAGCGTCGAATTAAAAGGGAACAAACCTACCATTATCATGTCGAGAACGGCCCCGGCTTTTCTTGAGAAACTATTCGAGCAGGAAATTCCTGAAGTTTTTGATGGTTTGATAACCATTAAAAAGGTGGTTCGTGTTCCTGGTGAAAAAGCCAAGGTAGCGGTAGATTCCTATGACGATCGTATAGACCCGGTTGGTGCCTGTGTAGGTATGAAAGGTTCCAGGATTCACAGCATTGTACGTGAATTGGGGAATGAAAATATCGATGTGATCAATTATACCAATAATGAGCAGTTGTTCATTACCCGTGCATTGAGCCCGGCGAAGATCACTTCTATTAAAATGGATGAAGAGAACAAAACGGCTGAGGTTATGCTGAAACCTGAAGAGGTTTCCAAAGCTATTGGTCGTGGCGGTCATAATATCCGTTTGGCTGGTCAGCTTACCGGTTATGAGATCGATGTGTACCGTGAAGGTGTTGAGGAAGATGTTGAGCTGAAGGAGTTTGCAGATGAGATCGAAGACTGGGTGATCGCCGAATTTTCAAAAATTGGTCTGGATACTGCAAAAGCAGTTTTGGAACAGGACGTTGAAGATCTTGTTCGTCGTACAGATCTTGAAGAAGAGACCATTAAAGATGTGATGGCCGTGCTTCGTTCAGAATTTGAAGAATAAATTTTTATTTAAGAAGAATAATACATTTAAAGAGGTTAATTTAGAGGGCAATTTATGGCAGAAGCGAAAACAATGCGATTAAATAAGGTTTTACGTGAGTTCAATATCTCGTTAGACAGGGCCGTGGAATATCTTAATTCCAAAGGTTACGAGATCGATGCGCGTCCTACCACCAAAATCTCAGGAGAGATCTATGAGGTGCTTTCTGACGAGTTCCAAACCGATAAGAGTAAGAAGGTAGCTTCTAAGGAAGTAGGTGAGGAAAAGAAGAAAGAGAAGGAAGAGCTTCGTAAGGAGATCGAAGAAAAGCGTAAGGCTGAAGAAGAGAAAAAGGAAAAAGAGGAATCTATTTCCGGCCGTGCAAAACTGGAAGGTCCAAAGACTGTTGGAAAAATAGACCTGGATAAAGCTTCTGGTGAAAAGCCTAAGAAAGAAGAAGCCCCTAAAGAAGAGCCGAAGGAAACTCCTGCTGAAGAACCTGTCAAAAAAGCGGAAGCTCCTAAAGAAACCGAAAAGCCTGCTGCCAGGGCTGAGGATAAGCCTAAGGCTGAAGAGGTAAAAGCTCCTGAAGCTAAAAAACCTGAAGCCAGGAAAGAAGAGCCTAAGAAAGAGCAGGAAAAGGAAGAGACCAAGGAGGAGTCCAGTACGATTGAAACAAAGTACACCAAGCTTAGCGGTCCTAACTTTACCGGTGAAAAGATCGATCTTTCTCAATTCAAGAAACCTGTTAAGAAGAAGGAAGAGAAGAAAGACGATAAGAAAGATGATAAAGATAAGCGCAAGAAACGTCGCCGCCGCATCAGTAAGGATGTAAAAGGTGGTGGTGGAAACCAGCGCGGAGGAAATAAAGGAGGCAAAAGAAGAGGTAAGCCAATTACCAAGGAAGAGCCTACCGAAGAAGAAGTACAAAAGCAGGTGCGGGAAACCCTTGAAAAACTTCAGGGAAAATCCAGTAAAGGAAAAGGTGCCAAGTACCGTAGAGAGAAAAGAGATCAACACCGTCAAAGATCTGAACAGGATCTTGCCCAGCAGGAATCTGATGAAAAGATCTTAAAGGTAACCGAATTCGTTACCGTAAGTGAGGTGGCCACCATGATGGATGTTTCGGTAACCCAGGTGATCTCGGCATGTATGTCTCTTGGAATGATGGTGACCATGAACCAGCGTCTGGATGCCGAAACTCTAAGTATTGTTGCTGAAGAGTTTGGTTACGAGGTTGAATTTACCACTGCCGATGTTGAAGAAAGCGTTGAAGAAGTAGAGGATAATCCGGAAGATCTTGAAACAAGAGCTCCTATCGTTACCGTAATGGGTCACGTTGACCACGGTAAAACCTCGCTTCTGGATTACATTCGTAAGGAAAATGTGATCGCCGGTGAGTCTGGTGGTATTACCCAGCATATCGGGGCTTACGGAGTGAAGCTTGATAACGGACAAAAAATAGCATTCCTGGATACACCGGGTCACGAAGCCTTTACGGCGATGCGTGCTCGTGGTGCTCAGGTAACCGATATTGCGATCATCGTGATCGCTGCAGACGACGATGTGATGCCTCAAACAAAAGAGGCCATCTCTCACGCTCAGGCGGCGGGAGTGCCAATCATCTTCGCGATCAACAAATCTGATCTTCCAACGGCGAATCCGGAGAAGATCAAGGAAAAACTAGCCCAGATGGATCTTCTTGTAGAGGACTGGGGTGGTAAGATCCAATCACATGATATTTCTGCCAAGACCGGGATGGGTGTAAAAGAATTGCTTGAAAAAGTACTTCTGGAAGCTGAGATCCTCGAGTTACAGGCAAACCCGAATAAACTTGCAAAAGGTACTGTTGTGGAAGCCTTCCTTGATAAAGGACGTGGTTATGTTGCTACGATACTTGTTCAGGGCGGAACTCTTAAAGTTGGAGATTATGTTCTTGCTGGACGTCACAGCGGTAAGGTTAAAGCCATGCACGATGAGCGAGGTAAGGAAGTTAAAGAAGCCGGGCCATCTACGCCAGTTTCGATCCTGGGTCTAAATGGGGCGCCGCAGGCGGGTGATACCTTTAAGGTGATGGAAGATGAGCGTGAAGCCAAAGAGATCGCCGCAAGACGTACTCAGCTGCAACGTGAGCAGAACGTAAGAACTCAGCGTCATATTACCCTTGATGAAATTGGTAGACGTATCGCGCTTGGTGACTTTAAAGAATTGAACATTATCCTTAAAGGTGATGTGGATGGTTCTGTGGAAGCGCTTACCGATTCCTTCCAGAAACTGTCTACTGAAGAGATCCAGGTGAACATCATACATAAAGGAGTAGGTGCAATTACTGAAAGTGACGTGTTGCTTGCTTCAGCTTCAGATGCGATCATTATCGGATTTAATGTAAGACCTCAGGGTAACGCAAGAACCGTTGCCGATAAGGAAGAGATCGATATCAGAACCTACTCGATCATCTACGATGCGATCAACGATCTTAAGGATGCGATGGAAGGAATGCTTTCACCGGAACTTAAAGAAGAGATCACCGGTACTGCAGAGATCAGGGAAACCTTTAAGATCTCCAAGATCGGAACCATTGCTGGTTGTATGGTGACTTCAGGAACCATTTACAGAAGTGCAGGTGTTCGTTTGATAAGAGACGGCGTAGTTGTTTACACTGGAGAACTTGCTTCCCTGAAACGATTCAAAGATGATGTGAAGGAAGTGAAGAAAGGTTATGACTGTGGTATGCAGATCAAGAATTACAATGATATTAGAGAGGGAGATGTGATCGAAGCCTTTAGAGAGGTGGAGGTTAAGAAAACCCTTAAATAAGATCGAATTGATATAATTGAAAAGCGGCTGTGAAAACAGCCGCTTTTTTTATGTGGTAACTTCAGAAGTATTCTGAGCACTTACCTACTTCGTAAAATTTTCAACCAAAAAAAACCTCACAGGTTTTCAAAACCTGTGAGGTTTGTAAATTTTTAAAGATTCTAAAGTTCTAACCTTTGAGGTGTAAATTATAAATGGTTTGAATTATTTCCGTTTCGGCTTCGGAATAAAGGCAGCCGGAAAGTTTTCCTTAACCTTTAAAAGGGCCCTGTCGGCTTCCAGTCTGTTCCTGAAATTTCCAACCCACACCTTGTAATTAGGAGCCTCATAAGCGATCTGTGAAGGATAGGAGTAGAGTTCACGATATTTTTGGATAACCTTATTGGCTTCACCATTATCTCCATAATATAACTGGATTACGTACCTGTCCCTAATCTGGTTATTTTTATTGAGGTCGGTTTTTACCTCCATTAATTTTTCCAGTTTTTCGCTTTGCTGTATATTCACACTTGCTTGTTGAGCATGTGAATTTTCCACGGCGAATATTCCTAGTAGGAAAAGAAAAAACAGGTGGGAAAATTTGGGTTTTATCATGTTTTTCAGGTTTTTGACAAATGTAAAATTAAATAACTTAAACAGGTTGCATTTTATTATTTAGAACAGATATAAATTAGGACTTAACACTGTTGTAACATTCCTAAAATCGTCTGTATGTATTACTTTTGTGCTCGAATTTAAAGGTACCTTTTTAGGTTTTTCGCGCTAAATAATTGAGTGTAAAAACCGTACCAAAGTTTAGACGTTAATCGAACTTACAATATGAAAAAGGTGAATTTCCGCCATTCAACTTCGCGAAAACTACTATTTAGTGTAGCATTTCTTTTTACATTTTCAGTCTTTGGTTTGGCTCAGAACGATGCCGCTCAGGATACTACTGCTACCGAGCAGGCTGCTTCAGGTGATGAAGGAGCATCGGCAGCGGCTGGATCAGATCTTGGGGATCCCGCAGCAGGGAAAGAATTGTTTAATTCTCTTTGTGCGGCCTGTCATAAACCATATTCAGAATCTATTGGTCCTGCCTTGAATGGTGTGACAGATAGACATGATATGCAATGGATTCAGCAGTGGATTTCTAATTCGGCTGCGATGATTGCTTCAGGAGATCCGGAGGCTGTTGCTATTTATGAAGAGTATAATCAAACGGCTATGCCGGCTTTCCCGCAGTTGAGTGATTCAGATATTGGGGATATCCTGGCGTATGTTGAGCAGCCAAAACCAGAGCCTCAGGCGGCCACGGCTAGTGCCGGAGCTGGTGCAGAAGGAACCGGAGAAGGCGGAGGAGTTTCAGTAAATGTGATACTTGGAATCCTGGTTTTCGTTCTTGCGGCCCTTATGCTGGTATTGTTCCTTGTGAATAAAACGCTAAGGAATTTCGCAGATGCTTCTGGTATCGTTATTCCTGAAAAGCCAAAAAGAAAACCAATCTACAAGGCCTTTGTTGAGAACCAGTTCCTGGTACTTGTTACTTCGGTAATTGTTCTTCTTGCTGTGGGTTATTTTGCGTATGGCTGGATGATGCAGGTTGGTGTGGATAAAGGTTATCAGCCAATTCAGCCAATTCACTATTCTCACCGAATTCACGCTGGTGACAACCAGATCGAGTGTAAATACTGTCACTCTTCAGCTAGAACTTCAAAACATTCTGGAATTCCTTCTTTGAATGTTTGTATGAACTGTCACAAGTCTATCGCGGAAGTTGCTCCTGAAACTGCGACTGAAGATTACTCTAAAGAATTTTACGATAAGGAGATTGCCAAGCTTTACGATGCGGTTGGTTGGGATCCTGCAACCAGAACTTACTCTGGTGAAGAAAAGCCTGTGAAGTGGGTTCGAATTCATAACCTGCCAGATCTTGCTTACTTCAACCACTCTCAGCACGTGAGCGTTGGTAATATTCAGTGTCAGGAATGTCACGGTCCAATACAGGAAATGGAAGTGGTGTATCAGCACGCTCCTTTAACTATGGGCTGGTGTATTAACTGTCACCGTGAAACCAATATCAGGATCGAAGGAAATGAGTATTACGAAAAGATCCACGCAGAATTGTCTAAAAAATATGGTGTAGAGGAGCTTACCGTTGCCCAGATGGGTGGAATCGAGTGTGGTAAGTGTCACTACTAAATCCTGGGATTCAGGTTTAATTTAAGAAGCTAATATCTAGATATAATATGTCATCAAACAAGAAATACTGGAAAAGTGTTGAAGAGCTAAATGAAAACAGCTCTGTTGTTGAGACGCTCCAACAAAAAGAATTTGCCGAGGAAATCCCGGTAGATGAATTTCTTGGGGATAAATCTTCACTGGAGTCTTCCAAGACTTCACGGAGGGATTTCCTGAAGTATGTTGGATTCAGTACAGCAGCGGCATCACTGGCTGCCTGCGAAGGCCCAGTGGTAAAGTCTATTCCTTACGTGGTACAGCCAGACAGGATCGTTCCTGGAGTTGCTAATTACTACGCTTCTACTATCGCGGATGGTTTTGATTTCGCGAGCGTGCTGGTGAAGACTCGTGAGGGCCGTCCTATAAAAATTGAAAATAATGAAATGTCGAAGTTTAAAGGCGGGGTTAATGCCCGTGTTCATGCTTCGGTACTTTCTTTATATGATACAAAAAGGGTGAAACGCCCAATGATCGAAGGAAGGAATGTTTCTTGGGAAGAATTCGACCGTGAGGTAGGTGCTGCGTTGCAGAATGCCAATGGAGAGATCGTACTTCTTACTCAAACATTTGCCAGTCCTTCTACTTCTAAGATCATTCAGGAGTTTTCTCAGAAATTCGGAAATGTACGCCACGTGGTGTATGATACGGTTTCTGAAGATGCTGCTTTGAATGCCTTTCAGTCTAAATACGGAAAACGTGCGTTGCCTAACTTCGACTTCTCTAAAGCTGAAGTGATTGTAGGTGTAGGTGCAGATTTCCTTGCCGACTGGTACGGAGGTGGTTTTGATGCTGGATACGCGAAGACAAGAATTCCTGAAAACGGAAAAATGTCTCGTCACGTACAGTTCGAATCGAACATGAGTCTTACCGGTGCAAATGCCGATAAGCGTGTGCCTGCTACTCCTTCTCAGCAAAAGGCGATCATGAAGGCGCTTAGGTCTTATGTGACCGGAGCTTCTTCTACCAGTGATCTTCCTGCGAATATCGATGATGTAGTGGTGAAAGCTGCCAGCCAGTTAAGAAAGGCTGGAAGTGGAGCTGTGGTAGCCTGTGGTCTTCCAGATGAGGATGCTCAAACCTGGGCGCTGGAGATCAATGAGGCTCTTGGAAGCCAGGTGATGGACACAGCAAATGCACGAATGATCCGTCAGGGAAATGCTTCTGAAGTTGCTAAGCTTGTTGAAGATATGAATAACGGAAGCGTAGGTGCGCTTCTTATTGCCGGATTGAACCCGGTGCATACTTTGCCAAACGCGATTCAATTTGTTGAAGGTCTTAGTAATGTGGAGACTGTAGTAGATTTTACTACCAGAGCCGATGAGACCTCAAAAGTTTCAAAATATGTTGCTGCTACTCCGCATTACCTGGAGAGCTGGGGAGATATTCAGTTTTCTGAAAGATCTTTCGCGCTGATGCAGCCAACTATCAAACCTTTATTTGATACTCGCCAGTTCCAGGATACTTTATTAAGATGGTCAGACAATAACCAGTCTTATTATGAGTACATGAAGGAAACCTGGTCTGGGTCACTTGGAGGAAATAGCTGGAGCAGGATGCTTCACGATGGTGTTTTTGAAGGGACTTCTCCTGTAGAAATCGCTTCTGAAACCGGTGTTTCTTCTTTGAAATACAGTATCGATGAGCAAACCGGTGACGGATTTGAATTGATGCTTTATACCAGTACTGCTTTAGGTGACGGTCAGCAGGCCAACAACCCATGGTTGCAGGAGATGCCAGATCCTATCACCAGAGCTTCATGGGACAACTACCTGTTGATTTCCAAAGCAGACGCCGAGGCATTGGATCTTGAAAATTATCATGTTGCTAACGGTGGCCTTAACGGAAGCTATGTGAATATTAGATTGGGTGATACCCTTGTGGAAAATGTTCCTGTGATCATCCAGCCTGGTCAGGCTAAAGGATCGGTTGGACTGGCTTTAGGTTACGGAAGAAAAGAAGGCCTGAAGGATAAAATGCAAACAGGTGTAAATGCTTATCCATTATATAAGGATTTCAGATCTGTTCAGAATGTAAAAATCGAAAAAGCTGCAGGTGTTCATGAATTTGCCTGTGTACAGCTCCATAATACCTTAATGGGTAGAGGTGATATCATCAAGGAAACCACTTTGGAAATCTTCAATACGAAGGATTCTCATGTGTGGAACTCAACTCCTGAAGTATCACTTAACCATATTGAAACTCCGGTCACTTCTCCTGAAGTTGATATCTGGGATAGTTTCGACAGGTCAACCGGACCTCACTTTAACCTGAGTATAGATCTTAACGCCTGTACCGGTTGCGGTGCCTGTGTGATAGCCTGTCATTCTGAAAACAACGTTCCTGTTGTTGGAAAGGACGAGGTAAGAAGATCCAGGGATATGCATTGGTTGCGTATTGACCGTTATTACTCTTCTGAAGATACCTTTGGAGATGATCTGGAGAAAAAAGAGAATATTGGTGGTCTCGGAAGCTCACTTTCTGAATTCGGAGAGCTGGAAGAGCCGGCTGATAATCCTCAGGTTGTTTTCCAGCCAGTAATGTGTCAGCACTGTAACCACGCTCCTTGTGAGACCGTATGTCCTGTTGCTGCAACTTCTCACGGAAGACAGGGGCAGAACCAGATGATCTACAACAGATGTGTGGGTACAAGATATTGTGCGAACAACTGTCCGTATAAAGTACGTCGTTTCAACTGGTTCTCTTATGCGAGAAATGATGAGTTCGATTACTATATGAACAATGACCTTGGAAGAATGGTTCTTAACCCAGATGTAACCGTACGTGCAAGAGGGGTGATGGAGAAATGTTCTATGTGTATTCAAAAGACTCAAAAGACCATTCTTGATGCGAAGCGTGAAGGAAGAACTATTAAAGATGGTGAATTCCAGACAGCTTGTTCAGCAGCATGTGACAAGGGAGCTATAGTCTTTGGAGATGTGAACAATGAAGGAGCTAAGATCCTTGAAAAGAAAAATGATGACAGGATGTATCATCTGCTTGAGTATGTAGGTACAAAACCAAATGTGATGTACCAGACAAAAGTTAGAAATACAACCGAAGCTTAATAATAACGAATAACTAAGAATCAATCAGATAAGGATATGTCTCATTACGAAGCGCCTATACGAAAGCCTCTAGTTACTGGTGATAAAAGCTACCACGACGTTACTGTTGATGTGGCTGCTCCGGTAGAAGGAAGGGCAAACAAAGCTTGGTGGATAGTTTTTGGTATCTCCCTAGTTGCCTTTTTATGGGGTGTAGGATGTATAGTTTACACGATTTCCACAGGTATTGGAACCTGGGGATTAAATAAGACAGTAGGTTGGGCCTGGGATATCACCAACTTCGTTTGGTGGGTAGGTATTGGTCACGCCGGTACGCTTATTTCGGCGGTACTATTACTGTTCCGTCAAAAATGGAGAATGGCTATTAACAGGTCTGCAGAGGCGATGACTATTTTCTCGGTAATGCAGGCGGGTCTTTTCCCATTAATTCACATGGGGCGTCCGTGGCTGGCATATTGGGTACTTCCAATCCCAAACCAGTTTGGATCTCTTTGGGTGAACTTTAACTCACCGCTGCTTTGGGACGTATTCGCGATCTCTACATATCTTTCTGTATCACTGGTATTCTGGTGGACAGGATTATTGCCAGATTTCGCTATGATTCGTGACAGGGCTATTACGCCTTTCACAAAGAGGGTTTATGGAATCCTTTCATTTGGATGGAGTGGACGTGCGAAAGACTGGCAGCGTTTCGAAGAGGTTTCTCTTGTACTTGCAGGTTTGGCTACTCCACTGGTACTTTCGGTACACACCATCGTATCTTTTGACTTTGCAACTTCGGTAATCCCGGGATGGCATACCACCATTTTCCCTCCTTACTTTGTTGCAGGTGCGATCTTCTCTGGATTTGCCATGGTAAATACCCTGCTTATCATTATGAGAAAGGTTTCAAATCTTGAAGATTATATTACCATTCAGCATATCGAATTGATGAATATCGTGATCATGATCACCGGTTCTATCGTAGGTACGGCCTATATTACCGAGCTTGTGATCGCATGGTATTCTGGGGTGGAGTACGAACAGTACGCATTCCTTAACAGGGCAACAGGACCTTACGCATGGGCTTACTGGGCGATGATGACCTGTAACGTATTCTCTCCACAGTTCATGTGGTTCAAGAAACTGCGTACCAGCATCATGTTCTCATTCTTTATCTCGATCGTGGTAAACATCGGGATGTGGTTCGAGCGTTTCGTGATTATCGTGACTTCGCTTCACCGTGATTACCTTCCATCTTCATGGACCATGTTCTCTCCAACCTTTGTTGATATAGGGATCTTCATCGGAACCATTGGATTCTTCTTTGTATTGTTCCTCTTATATGCTCGTTCGTTCCCTGTGATCGCTCAGGCAGAGGTGAAAACCATTTTGAAATCTTCAGGAGAGAAATACAAGAAACTTAGAGAAAAGCATGGAGATCATGTGAAGTATTATGAGCATGAAACCTTCGGAAGAAATCCTTCTCGTAACGAGGAAGAAGGGATTCATCATAAAATAAAGGATACAGAGCATACCACAGCTAAGGAGGCCGATCATCTACATGAAGAAACAGTTAACATGGATGGACTGGTGGTTTCTGAAGTGATGAAAGATCGTATTGACGAAATGCTTTCAAGAATTGGAACCTATGATCCAAAAACTCAGGAGGCTGATGATCTAACAAAACTGAAAAATGTTGGGCCTCTCTTGCAACAGCGTTTTCATCAGGTTGGAATTTATCTTTTCGATCAGGTGAGCAAACTAACAGAAAAAGACTTTGAATTGCTTGACGAAGTGATCGAGAACTTCCCTATCCAGGAGAATAGAGAAGGTTGGGTTGATCAGGCAAACAAACTAAAAAATAAATAATCAGGATGGCATCTAAAGTATTACACGCTATTTACCAGGATGACGATCTGCTTTTACAGGCTGTAAAACAGATTCGTGAAGCACGCTATCATATTGGTGAGATCTATTGTCCATTTCCGGTTCACGGGCTGGATAAAGCCATGGGGCTTGCGCCAACCAGGCTGGCCATCACCTCGTTCCTATATGGATTGGTAGGCTTAAGTGTTGCCATCGCGATGATGAATTTTATCATGATCGAAGACTGGCCACAGGATATTGGTGGGAAGCCTAGTTTCAGCTTCTTCCAGAATATGCCGGCCTTCGTTCCAATTATGTTTGAATTAACGGTATTCTTTGCGGCTCACCTTATGGTGATCACCTTTTACATGAGAAGTAAATTGTGGCCGTTCAAAAAGGCCGAAAATCCTGATGTAAGAACTACCGATGATATCTTCCTGATGGAGGTAGATGTTGCCGGTCATAATGTAGACGATCTTACCAATTTTCTTTATGAAACTGGTGCGTCTGAAATAAAACTAATAGATAATAAATAGTGATAATGAGAAGTTTGTTCCATAAAACTATAGCAATTTTCCTTCTGGGGTCTGTAGTGGTATCCTGCCAGGATAAGGACGATCCTAATTACCAGTATATGCCGGATATGTACGAGCCTGTAGGTTATGAGGCCTATGGTGAATACGATGTATTCGAGAATGGTCAGGAGGCGAAACTTCCTGTTGAAGAAAGCGTACCTAGAGGCTGGTTACCATACGAGTATCAGGATAATCCTCAGAGTGCTGCTGAAGCCAAGGAAAATCTTAAGAATCCACTGCTTTATACCGAAGATAATTTAGCCGAAGGAAAGCAGCTTTACACTATTTATTGCGCGGTTTGTCACGGTGACAATGGTGACGGGAAAGGTATACTTGTAGAACGTGAGAAGATTCTTGGGGTTCCTTCATACGACGATGCCGGAAGAGCTATCACAGAAGGTAGTGTTTACCATGTAATGTATTACGGACTTAACAATATGGGATCTTATGCTTCCCAAACCTCTATCGAAGAGCGCTGGCAGATCGCCCATTACGTGATGTCTCTTAAGAATAAACTGGAAGGAAATCCAGAGAGGGAATACGTTGATGCTGGTTCTCAAACAAACCAGGAGAGACTATTGCCATCAAGAGCCGATGCAAATCTGTACGAGGATGCCGATGATGTGGAAGATTCTGAAGAGACGAATGCAGACAATCAAACTGAAAACAACTAGTAAAGATTAGATCTATCAATATGTATACGCTATCCAGTAAAATAAAATTAACAGCGATCATTTTTATGGTCGTTGGCGCAATAGGTCTCATTTATGGATTCATTGCAGCACCGGAAACCGTAGAAGATGTTAAGGAGATGATGGCTTCTGAACATCACGGGGAGGAGCATGCAGAAGAAAGCACAACCAATATCAATGTTGAACAATTGCCTGGAAACGAAGTAGAGGTAGAAGACATTGAAGGTTACGAAAGTGAAGTGGCTGAGGGAGCTCACGGAGAAGAGCATGGAGCCGAAGCTTCTCATGAAGATGAACATTACGAGCATGTGCTTCACCAATTACAAAATAAACCATGGGCTGCAATTTATGTGGCTGCCTTCTTTTTCTTTATGATCTCTTTAGGTGTACTTGCATTTTATGCAATTCAGTATGCCGCACAGGCGGGATGGTCTCCGGTACTTTTCAGAGTGATGGAAGCTATTACGGCTTACCTGCTGCCGGGAGGATTGATCGTGTTCCTGATCCTGCTTCTTTCAGGTTTTCACCTGAACCACCTTTTTATCTGGATGGATCCGGAAGTAGTGGCACACGATGAGATTATTCAGAATAAAACCTCATACCTGAATGTTCCTTTCTTCTTAATTAGAGCGGCGATCTACCTTGGAGGTTGGATCCTATTCAGACATTTACTGAGAAAGAACTCTATCAAAATGGATGATGCCAAAGACAGGTCTATCTTTAAAAAGAACTTTAAGCTTGCTGCCGGATTTTTAGTATTCTTTATCGTGACAGAATCTATGATGTCATGGGACTGGATTATGAGTCTGGATCCGCACTGGTTTAGTACATTGTTCGGATGGTTCGTATTTGCCAGCCTTTTCGTGTCTGGAATCACAACCATCGCGCTGATCACCATTTACCTGAAATCTAGAGGTTACCTTGAATTCGTGAATGACAGTCATATTCATGACCTTGCAAAATTCATGTTCGGAATAAGTATTTTCTGGACTTATCTTTGGTTCTCGCAATTCATGTTGATCTGGTATTCGAATATTCCGGAAGAGGTGGTTTACTTCATCACGAGAATGGAAGATTATCCTGTACTTTTCTGGGGGATGATAGGTACTAACTTTTTATTCCCTGTTCTATTGCTGATGAACAGTGATTATAAGCGTGTGAACTGGTTCGTGGTAATGACCGGGATCATCATTCTTATGGGGCACTACCTGAACGTATATGTGATGGTGATGCCAGCAACCGTAGGAGAGTCATGGTTCATTGGAATTCCTGAAATTAGTGGTATTTTATTGTTCGCAGGCTTGTTCCTTTATGTAGTGTTCAATTCATTAACAAAAGCACCTCTGCTTGTTAAAGGGAACCCTTACATCGAAGAAAGTAAGCACTACCATTATTAATTGATATTGATTGTTTAAAGAAGATTTTATAAAATGACCGTATTTTTAGTAATAATAGTATTAGCACTTCTGGCGGTAACAGCCTGGCAGATCTCTAAGATCTTTCAAATGTCTAAGAGACCAGATGCAGATACCTCTCAGGTTGCGAATGATAAAGATAACAAGCTGAACGGCCTGCTGATGCTTGGATTCGTGATTTTCCTTTACGTAATCACTATTTATTGCTTCTGGGAATATGGAAGATTCTATCTTCCGGAAGCGGCTTCAGACCACGGTTCTGAATACGATACCCTAATGTTCGTATCTATCGCCCTTATCATGTTCGTACAGATCATTACTCAGGGACTTTTACACTTTTTCGCATACAAATACAAAGGTGAAAAAGGAAAAAGAGCTCTTTTCTATGCAGATAATGATAAACTCGAATTCATCTGGACCATTATCCCGGTGATCACTCTTGCTGGTTTGATCATCTACGGTTTGTTCACCTGGAGCGATATCATGAATGTAGATATGGAAGAAGATCCTATGGTGGTTGAACTGTATGCTTATCAGTTTGCCTGGAGAGCGAGATATGCCGGTGACGATAACACCCTGGGGAAAGCCAACGTTCGATTTATTGAAGGGGTGAACCAGCTAGGTGTTGATGAATCTGATTCTTATGGTAAGGATGATAAAATTGTGACCGAACTACACCTTCCGGTAAATAAACCAGTATTGTTCAAATTCCGTTCTCAGGATGTATTGCACTCTGCTTATTTTCCATTCTTCAGAGCTCAGATGAACGTGGTGCCAGGAATGATCACCCAGTTTGGATTTACTCCTACCATCACTTCCGAAGAAATGCGCCAGAGCGAATACATGGTAGACAAGGTGAGAAGTGTGAACGAAGTAAGAAAAGAGCGTAGTAAGGCATTGATGGCTCAGGGTGAACCAACTCTTGATAGTTACGAATTTGACTACTTCCTGTTATGTAATAAAATTTGTGGGCAGGCTCACTATAATATGCAAATGAAAATCGTTGTGGAAAGCGAAGAAGAATTCAATGCATGGTTAGAAGAGCAGCAAACATTTGGAGCCTTGATGGCCAGCCAGAGTGAAAATGTAGATCGTCCTGAAGATACTGCCGGAGATGGAGATACCGACACCCCTGCAGAGACCAGAGAGGATATGGAAGAGGATGAAAATACCGAGGAGCCACAGGAAAGTGACGCGGTGGCAGTAGTAGAAAAAAAATAATTAAGCTAAAGAATTAGAGATATGTCAGCAATTGCAAATGCACCGGCACACGATCACCACGATGATCACGGACATCATCATAAAGAGACCTTTATAACAAAATACATTTTTAGCCAGGATCATAAGATGATTGCCAAGCAATATCTTATTACCGGTCTTATCATGGGTATCATCGGGATCGCGATGTCTATCCTTTTCCGAATTCAGCTTGCATGGCCAGAGCAATCATTCTGGATTTTTGAAGCTCTTCTTGGTAAATGGGCTCCAGATGGAGTGATGACGCCAAGTATCTACCTGGCACTGGTTACCATTCACGGTACGATCATGGTATTCTTCGTACTAACAGCCGGGTTGAGTGGTACCTTTAGTAACCTTTTAATTCCGCTTCAAATTGGGGCGCGAGATATGGCGTCAGGATTCCTGAATATGGTATCTTACTGGTTGTTTTTCCTTTCTTCTGTGATCATGATCTCTTCTTTGTTCGTGGAAGCAGGACCTGCATCAGCCGGTTGGACAATCTATCCGCCTCTTAGTGCATTGCCGCAAGCAATTGGTGGATCAGGAACAGGGATGACCCTTTGGCTGGTTTCTATGGCTATTTTCATCGCTTCCTCTTTATTGGGATCTTTGAACTATATCGTAACAGTAATTAACCTTAGAACTCCTGGAATGTCTATGACCAGGCTTCCATTGACCATCTGGGCATTCTTCGTAACTGCCATTATTGGTGTGGTTTCCTTCCCGGTACTTTTATCAGCTGCTTTGCTTCTGATCATGGACCGTAGTTTTGGTACCTCATTCTTCCTGAGTGATATCTTCATCCAGGGAGAAGTGTTGAGTCACCAGGGAGGTTCACCTGTCTTGTTCGAACACCTTTTCTGGTTCCTTGGTCACCCTGAAGTTTACATCGTATTACTTCCTGCGCTGGGGATCACTTCAGAAATCATCGCCACCAACTCACGTAAGCCAATTTTCGGTTACCGTGCGATGGTTGCTTCTATCTTAGCAATTGCATTCCTTTCAACTATTGTTTGGGGTCACCATATGTTCGTATCTGGTATGAACCCGTTCCTTGGATCGGTATTTACCTTTACAACCCTATTGATCGCGATCCCTTCAGCAGTAAAAGCATTCAACTATATCACCACCCTTTGGAAAGGTAACCTGCAGATGAACCCGGGAATGTTATTCTCGATAGGTTTGGTTTCTACTTTCATCACCGGTGGTCTTACAGGAATTATCCTTGGAGATTCTACCCTTGATATCAACGTTCATGATACATATTTCGTGGTAGCTCACTTCCACCTGGTAATGGGTATCTCTGCTTTATATGGTTTGTTCGCTGGTGTATATCACTGGTTCCCAAAGATGTTCGGAAGAATGATGAACAAGAACCTTGGTTATATTCATTTCTGGATCACCGCTGTTGGTGCTTACGGTGTATTCTTCCCTATGCACTTTATCGGTATCGCCGGGCTTCCAAGACGTTATTATACCAATACCGAGTTCCCGTACTTCGATGATTATGCCGATGTGAATGTGATCATTACCGTTGCTGCGATCATCACTGCAATTGCTCAGCTGGTATTCCTTTATAACTTCTTTGGATCTATTTTCTACGGAAAGAAAGCTGTACAGAATCCATGGAAATCGAATACGCTTGAGTGGACCACTCCTGTTGAGCATATCCACGGAAACTGGCCAGGGAAGATCCCTTCAGTTTACAGATGGGCTTACGATTACTCTAAGACCAAGGAAAATGGTGAATATGTGATCGAAGGTCAGGACTTCGTACCTCAAACGGTTCCTTTGCAGGAAAATGAGGAGGAGCTGAATCACTAAAAAGATTATAACTCTATATATACAAAAGCCTTTTCCTTAACGGAAGAGGCTTTTTTGGTTATATTTGGGATGCCTGGATAGCATGGTCCTTTTAATTTTAAAATAGAATACCTGAAGCATGATGAACGAAAACCTGGATCCATCAGGGGATAATTTTTCTCCTGAAGAATTTGATATAGAAAGAGCTTTAAGACCGCTGAGTTTTGATGATTTCGCCGGGCAGGAACAGGTGCTTGAAAATTTACAGGTCTTTGTTCAGGCAGCCAATTTAAGGGGAGATGCCCTGGACCATACCTTGTTTCATGGCCCACCCGGACTCGGAAAAACCACCCTGGCCCATATCCTGGCTAATGAACTGAATGTGGGTATCAAGGTGACGTCGGGGCCTGTACTGGATAAACCTGGTGACCTGGCTGGTTTACTGACCAATCTCGATGAAAGGGATATACTTTTTATTGACGAGATCCATCGTTTGAGTCCGATAGTCGAGGAGTATTTGTATTCGGCAATGGAGGATTATCGCATTGATATCATGATCGAAACCGGGCCAAATGCCAGGACCGTTCAGATCAATCTGAACCCGTTTACCCTGATAGGGGCAACAACTCGTTCAGGATTGCTTACCTCGCCTATGCGAGCCCGATTCGGTATCTCAAGCAGACTTCAGTATTATACTACCGAACTGCTTTCAGGGATCGTAGAACGAAGTGCAGAGATCTTAAAAGTTCCAATTACCCACGAAGCGGCTATTGAAATCGCTGGCCGAAGCAGGGGAACACCTCGTATCGCGAATGCCTTGCTGAGAAGAGTACGGGATTTCGCCCAGATCAAGGGAAATGGTAAGATCGATATTGAAATCGCGAAATTTGGATTGAAAGCATTGAATGTGGATGCGCATGGCCTGGATGAAATGGATAATAAGATCCTGGCGACCATAATCGACAAATTTAAAGGTGGTCCAGTTGGGATTACCACACTAGCCACTGCGGTAAGTGAAAGTGCCGAAACCATTGAAGAGGTCTATGAACCTTTTTTGATCCAGCAGGGATTCATTTACAGGACTCCACGCGGCCGGGAAGTTACCGAACATGCCTATAAGCACCTGGGAAGGATCAAAGGCAGTGCCCAGGGCGGACTTTTTGATCAGTAAATCTTAAAGACTTCACAGGTTTTCAAAACCTGTGAGGTCTGCGAATTAAGAAATCGAACAGATTTGAATAAAAACGAAGACAATATCCCCGAGGTTTCCCTGCTCAGGTTCCTGAAGCACTCCACCAATATTGTTAAAAATCCGTTGCCATTTCATCACCGCAATTTCGAAACAAAAGGAGATACTTTCCGGTTGAATATTGGTTTTTCTAATTCAGTTATATTTTCCAGGGATGCGGGACTTCTGGAATATGTGCTTCAGAAGAATCAGCGTAACTATACCAAAACCGAGATACAGACAAAAGATCTCACCAAATACGTCGGACACGGCTTATTAACTTCCGAAGGTGAACACTGGAAAAAACAGCGAAAACTCATACAGCCAGCTTTTCATAAAAAGCAGCTTGCTAATTTATTGGGTAGCATTCAAACAGCAATTCTTACCGAGTTCAAAAAGATCGAACCGGGAAAGGATATCGATGTTTTCCCTATTTTCAATGACCTGGCCTTCCAGGTGGTGGTAAAATCCCTGTTCAGTTCGGCGGCCAGCCAGGAAGATATCAATCGGCTTCAGTATATAACCGAAGCCGCACAGAAAATGCTCGTCCGTGAACTTCGCCAACCCTACCTCAGGTGGTGGTTCAAGGCAAGCAGTAAGATTGATCATTATTTAAAACTTACCGGGGAATCGAGGCAGATCCTTCAGCAGATCGTAAACGAACGAAAAGCTTCTTCTAAGAACTATGGCGATCTTCTGGATATGCTGCTGGAGGCGAAGTATGATGATGGGAGTTTTATGGATGATGAACAGCTTATCGATGAGATCCTGATCCTTTTCGTGGCAGGCCATGAGACCACTTCCAATGCCCTGAGCTTTATAAGCCAGTTACTGGCTCATCATCCGGAATGGCAGGAGAGGATCTACGAAGAGAGCCTTCAGAATAAGGAAAAGGACCTGATGGGTAGTGTGACCTCGTCTCCTATAACACAGCAGGTGATCGAAGAGGGCATGCGGCTGTATCCGCCAGCTTATTTTATTGACCGGGTGAACATCGAACCGGATGAATTCGGAAGTATGAAATTCAAACCTGGCTCTAATTTGCTTTTTTCGGTTTACGAGATTCACAGGCATCCGGAGTTATGGGAAGATCCGGAAGAATTCAAACCGGAACGCTTTAGTGAAGGTGGAAGAAAATTTTCTTCTCAATACTTTCCATTTGGCGCCGGTCCACGGAAATGTATAGGCAATAATTTCGCGATGTTCGAAATGATCATTGCGGTTACCGAGTTGGTTTCACGTTACCAGATTTTCCCGGTTAAGGAAAGTGTAGAAATCAAGCCTTTGATCACTCTGAAGCCGAAAAATGCGTTTTTGAGATTCGTTAAAAGGTCTGCCGGGTAAAACTTTAATTTACCGGAATTCCCTTATTTCTCCGGTTTGGTTTATTGCTTAATTTTGTTACTTCCCTTCTTAAAGCAGACCTACTCCTGCTATCCAAGCTAAGTTAATTCTCAAAATCAAATTGCATATGAAAACTTATGTGATAGAACGTGAAATGCCAGGAATAGGGAAAGCTTCAAAGGAAGACCTTAAGAATACTTCAAAAAAATCCTGCGGCGTTATTCAAGAAATTGGTGATGAAAATATCAAGTGGCTGCACAGTTATGTTGTAGCTAATAAGGTGTTTTGCGTGTATGAGGCTGAAAATGAGAGACTGCTTAAGCAACATGCAGAAAAGACAGGAATTCCCATAAATTCAGTACACGAAGTTGTGGATGTGATAAGCCCAAAGACAGCCGAGGCTTGATTAGTTTATCGTTACGGGTGACCATTTTTTAATTCTGAAGGATGTAAATATATCCTTCCATTTTATCAAAAATTCCGTTTATGCCGGTATTTATGGATCTTCATATAGGTCAGGGCCTAACAGCCGAAGATGTGGCAAGAGCACATCAGCTCGACCTGAAATATCAGGACAGGTTTTGCTGTAAATGCCTCACCTACTGGATAGACGAAATTCGGGGAAATGCCTATTGCCTTATAGAGGCACCTGATAAAAATGCTGTTTATGAACTTCATCGAAAGGCCCACGAGCAAATGCCAGATGAGATCATTGAGGTAGATAAAAGAGTGATCAAGGCATTTCTGGGACGCATACATGACCCTGAAATAGTGGATTATATTATCGACCAGAAAATAAAAGTTTTCAATGATCCTGCGTTCAGGGTTGTGCTGATGGTTACCCGAAAAGACCGCATAAGCCTGGAAACCGAACTTGGAAAAGATAAATCTGAAGAACAACTTCGCAAGGCTGAAGGAACAATCAGGAGTCTGATAGAGAAAAATTTGGGCGTCGCCTCTGAAGAAGAGGGCGATGAGCTCGTGGCTACCTTTGATTCCGCCATCCAGGCGGTTTCATGCGCCATAGACATTCATAAATTCCTGGAATCTCGCTTCCCGGTCTTGGGGATCAAAGTTGGAATACATGCCGGTAACCCTGTTGAAAAGGGCGAGCGATTATTTGGGTCTACCATCAGGTTTGCTCGTTTTTTGTGCCATTCAGCAGAAAAAGAGATCGCCATTTCCAATACCGTACACCATCTTCTTAAAAGTGCGAATAGTGAATCTGTCCTGACTGGGAATTCATTTATTCAAACAATTTCAGAAGATGATGAAGAATTCGTCACAGAACTTCTGAAAATTTTTGAGGAGAACTGGCAAAATTCCGACTTTCAGATCGAAGATTGCCAGAAGGCCATGGGCAGAAGCAAATCCCAGCTTTACAGGAGATGTACCCAGGCCACCGGGGTGTCGGCAAACCGTTTGCTTCGGGATTTTCGGCTGCACAGGGCAAAACAGTTATTACTGGATAAAAATTTCAATATAGCGCAAACGGCATTTGAGTGCGGATTCAATAGCCGGTCTTATTTTACTAAATGTTTTCAAAAGAAATTCGATCTGAAACCACAGCGGTTTGCTGATGAAAGGAATTAGGTTTCAGGCTGCTGGTCCTTTTGTACAATTCTTTGAATTTTTTGTTCTATCAGGAAATTCTAACCTTGAGTATCTTTATAAAGTAATTACAAAAGCAGTTGCAATTTCCCTTCGCGATCAACTGCCGGGCTTCAAAAGCCGTCCACCCTATTATTTTTATCAAATTCGCTCCCAAAAGATTTGAAGCTTTACTATTACCTCTATTGAAATTTGAGGTCATTCATCAATCATTAAAACATCAGTTATGAAAACTCTAGTACAGCTTATTGGTATGCTTATGTCCATGTTTATCATGGCCTGCGACACCGATCCTATTTTGGGGCAAAGCCCTGAGCCTCCATCAGATGATATTTCAATCAAATCCAGGAGCACAGTTTATAATCCAATTACTGATAAAATTACCGGGAATTCAGAATTATCGAGAAGGGAAAATTCGATAGCCGTAATTTTTGAGGCATACGAACTAATGCCGGGCCATGCCTACAGCTTGTGGTGGAGGGTTTGGAATAGACCTGAATTATGTGAAATTCCGGGGAAATGTTCTGAAAAAGACCTGGTAAATGTAAAATCCTTGCAGGTTGAAATGATGTTCGCCGGCAATGCGGTGGCAGACTCTGATGGTCGAATCCACATATTATCTCATCTAGAAGCAGGAGATGATTCCGGATCAGTTAATTATATGCATGGCTGGTATCCCGCCGGAGGTTTGCATGATGATAAAACCTTTAGTGCAGAGGTAGACCTTATTCTAAGGAGTCATGGACCGTATGACAAAGATATTATGGAAGATCAGGCTGGTTCTTACGACCTAGGTTGTATTTATCCACTTGGATTTTTACCATTCACCGAAATACCTGACAAGCCGGGAGAATGTGGCGATATAGCCATCGCCATACATGCTCCAGTTCAGCAGGTAAATTGAAGTAATCCCAGGCCTTTGAAGGGAAAGGCCGGGGATTATTTTTTAGACGGGTAGGTGATTACTGCGGAATTGATTTTTAGGAAAAAACCTTCCTTTCAACTCAATTGGTCTTTTTGTGTATGTCTTTGAACTTTTTGTTATACTGAAAAAATGCTTCTTATTGTAAATTCACCATGTAATTACAATTTATAGGCGAAAGATTTCCCTTCACTATTATCGCCAGATTAAAATCATACCCTTTTCGTACAAATTATTTTCCCCAGGACCAGTATGCTTTACTTATGCTTAAGGTGGCCAATTAATAATATTCATTAATCAAAAACCATAATCATGAAAAGTATAGCACACATTTATATATCCTTACTGGCCATTTTTTTAATGGCTTGTGAGCCGGAATCTCCCAATGAATTAATACAAGGCAATATTACAGGGCATGAAAGGCAACAACAGGATGAGGATGCTGATGAGAATATATATCTCAAATCCAAAGTTGATATATATAATCCAATCACAGATAAGGTAGTAGGTACGTCTTTTTTGATAAGGTCTAATGCAGAGCTTAAAGGCGCCTTCGAATCTGATGATCTCGAACCAGGTCATGCCTATACCTTGTGGTGGAGAGTGTGGAATAATCCTCAAAGCTGCAATATTCCTGGCGGCTGTGAAGAGGGAGATCTGGAAAGGGCCGGTATTGTTCAGGTAGAAATGATGCATGCCGGTAGCCAGATCGCAGATGCCGAAGGAAAGGTAAAGATTAGATCCACTTTGCTGGCAGCCGATGATTCAGGAAGCATCAATCACCTGCATGGGCTGCCACCAGCGGGTGGACTTCATGCAGATAAAACTTTTAGTTCGGAAGTGCAACTTATTTTAAGGAGTCATGGGCCTTTTGTGGAAGAGCTCATGGAAATCCAGCTTGATTCCTATAGTGAGGGATGCTCGACTTCTTTAGGTTTTAGGGCATTCACTGAAATACCCGATGAGATAGGAGAGTGTGGCGATATTGAAATCGCTGTACACCCACCTGTATCTTAAGGTAGTAGAATGATCCTCAAATTCAGAAGGGAAAATTTGGGGATCATTTTTTAGGGATTCAAACCTGGGTATGACCATATATTCAAACTGGTCAAAACGTTCATGCTTTAAACCTTTTGTTGCTTAAGATTTATTGATGGTGCTTTAATTTTTATGTGTAAGTAAAAAATCCTTTAAAATTTAATAGTTATGAAAACAATAAACCAACCAAATTCGAGAAACTCTTTACCGTTTCTAACATTTTTTATGTTAGCATTTTTGTTAATGAACGTATCCTGTAGTACCAGTGAGAGTGACCTGAATTCTGAAGATTTCCTCCAGGCGGACGCCAAAACTAGCGTAACAGGAGAACCTGAACTTTTCCTGTCGGGCTTTATGGGGGCATCGGGAAGTGCTATCGGCCCGGGTGGAGATCTTTTTGTGACCGAAGGAGCTACTGGAGAAATTTCAAGAATCGACCTAAAAACCGGCGAAGTAAGCACTTTTGCAAGCGGTCTGCCTCAATCTGTCATTGGTATTGGCGGGGTGAATGATTTAGTATTTCTAGGTGAAACGGCCTATGCAATTGTAACTCTTGTTGGACCTCAGTTTGGTACCAGTGACGTTGTTGGTATCTACCGTATAGACGGGCCAGATAGTTTTACCATTATTGCCGATCTGGGTGAGTATGCGCTGGCCAACCCGCCAGAAACAGATTTTTTTGTAGAAATGGGAGTGCACTATTCCATTGAGGTTTTTAGAGGAGGTTTCCTGGTAGCAGATGGACATCATAACCGCGTTCTATACATTACAAAGCATGGAGAAATTTCCACTCTTAAAGAATTCGGAAATATTGTTCCCACAGGATTAGAAGTTTCAGGAGATGATATTTATATGGCTGAAGCCGGACCTGTTCCTCATGAGCCGGAGGATGGCAAGATTGTGCGTTTTAGCCCGTCTTCTGAAGTGATCCAGCTGGCTGAAGGTGCACGCTTAATGGTAGATGTGGAATTTGGCAGAGGCCGAACCTTGTTCGCACTTTCCCAGGGAATATGGGATGGCGTAATGGAAGGTTCGCCAGCAGAACCCGATACTGGCTCACTTCTTATAGTTAATGAAGATGGAACCCTCAGTCCGGTTGCAGAAAATCTGGACAGGCCCACCTCCATGGAGATCGTTCAGAATAGGGCTTATATTGTTAGCCTTGCCGGGGAGATCTGGACAATCGATAATATAGCCAGCCAACCTTTTGGGAAATGATTTTTATCGATTCATTTCTTTGAAATTAAAGCTCCTTGATCGGGGGCTTTTTTTTGGGGAGAGAATTATTCGTTGGTATTTCAAGGGATTTCCTCTATTAAATAATTGAGCAATAATAGCTATTATACTATATAACCAATACATCATTCATTATGAAAACGATTTTCGGAATTATATTGTTTTGTTTTCTGCAGTGCGGTATCGTTCTGGGACAAAAAAATGATCAATCAGAAGCTTTTAAGGAATACCCCGAAGCTAAAAAAGAAGTAAAACAGGCCCTGGATGATATCGAAACCTACATACGCAATAATGAAATGGACAAACTAATAGAAATGCATGCTTATGGTCCAAAATTCACTGAATTTAAACCCGGTGAGATGAGAACTGGTTCAAAAGAAAATGAAGAATTTGAGCGAGGTTTTTTGGGATCAATTACAGAGGTGGAAGATTGGAACTGGCAGGATCTTAAGATAGCGATTTTTGGAGGAGACGTGGCTTCAGTTACCTTTCATTCAGATTTTAAATTTAAAACCGGGGAAGATCCACATCATTTTAAAACACAGGGAATGTTGTTGTTTATTAAAACAGATGAAGGCTGGAAAATTACTCATGAACATCTAGCGCCCCTGAACATGGATTAAATTCCATTTAAAATATCCTAAATTTGAGCCGTGAGTAATAAGCGGCAATTATCTGAATTTATCAAAGCTGAAGCCAAACGCCTCGGCTTTCTTTCATGTGGGATCTCCAGAGCTGAATTTCTTGAAGAGGAGGCTCCCCGACTGGAAAAATGGCTTCACGAAGGCCGGCATGGTGAGATGCGTTATATGGAAAACTATTTCGATAAGCGCCTGGATCCAACAAAGCTGGTTCCTGGATCTAAAAGCGTGATCTCAATGCTGCTTAACTATTATCCTCAGGAATTTCAGAATAAAGATTCGTATAAGATCAGCAAATATGCCTATGGCCGTGATTACCATTTTGTGATCAAGGATAAACTGAAGGAAATGCTGTTAACTCTTCAGCAGGAAATCGGGGATTTTCACGGCCGCGCTTTTGTTGATTCGGCTCCCGTACTTGATAAGGCCTGGGCGGCCAAAAGCGGGCTTGGCTGGATAGGGAAGAATTCAAATTTACTTACACGGCAAGTAGGCAGTTTTTATTTTATCGCCGAACTGATCGTAGACTTGGAACTGGAATATGACGGCCCGGTGACCGATCATTGCGGAACCTGTGCGGCCTGTATCGATGCCTGTCCAACCAATGCGATCTACGAACCTTATAAAGTAGATGGGAGCAAATGCATTTCATATTTTACCATCGAATTAAAAGACGATCTTCCGGAATCCTATAAAGATCATTTTGAAGACTGGATGTTTGGTTGTGACATCTGCCAGGATGTATGTCCCTGGAACCGGTTTTCAAAACCTCATAACCAGCCACTTTTCAATCCTCATCCACAATTGATTGAGAATGATAAAAAGGACTGGGAGGAGATCACGAGGGAAACTTTTAATGAGATCTTTCGTAAATCGGCAGTTAAAAGAACGAAATACGAAGGCCTGAAAAGAAATATCAGCTTTTTAAAAGAATAGATTTCTATTTAACTTCAGCCTTACTACCTTTGCTTTCAGCCAAAAAAATGAATTATGAGTAACACTTCCAGAAAGAGAAGAGAGGCGCTTGTGTATCATGCCAAGCCGAAGCCGGGAAAAATTCAGATCGTTCCAACCAAAAAATACGCGACCCAGAGAGACCTTTCGCTGGCTTATTCACCAGGTGTGGCCGAGCCTTGCCTGGAGATAGAAAAGGATAAGGAAAACGCGTATAAGTATACCACCAAAGGAAATCTGGTTGCTGTGATCTCGAATGGAACCGCGGTGTTGGGATTAGGTGATATTGGCCCGGAAGCCTCGAAGCCGGTGATGGAAGGAAAAGGTCTTTTATTTAAGATCTTCGCAGATATTGATGTTTTCGATATCGAGGTGGATACCAAGGATGTGGATAAATTCATTGAAACCGTTAAAAATATCGCTCCCACTTTTGGGGGGATCAACCTGGAAGACATCAAAGCACCTGAAGCTTTTGAAATCGAACAGCGACTTAAGGCCGAACTGGACATACCGGTGATGCACGACGACCAGCATGGAACGGCCATCATTTCTGCGGCGGCGCTTCTGAATGCCCTGGAACTGGCGAAAAAGAAAATTCAAAAAGTAAAGATCGTGATTAGCGGTGCTGGTGCCGCCGCGGTTTCCTGTACTAAATTATACAAGGCTTTCGGCGCAAAGGCTGAAAATATCGTGATGCTCGATAGCAAAGGAGTAATCCGAAAGGATCGTGAAAACCTTTCCGAAGAAAAAGCCGAATTTGCCACTTCCAGGAAGATCGATACCCTGGAACAGGCGATGAAAGATGCCGACGTTTTCGTGGGACTTTCGATCGCCGATATCGTAACTCCAGAAATGCTGAAAGGCATGGCTAAAAGACCAATCGTTTTTGCAATGGCAAACCCGAACCCGGAAATCGATTATGAACTTGCTATGAAGACCCGAAAGGATATCATCATGGCTACCGGACGAAGTGATCATCCTAACCAGGTGAACAACGTGTTGGGATTCCCGTTCATTTTCCGTGGGGCGCTTGATGTAAGGGCGACCAAGATCAATGAGGAAATGAAGAAAGCCGCGGTGAAGGCCCTTGCCGAACTGGCCAAGGAAGCCGTGCCAGAGCAGGTGAATATAGCCTATGGCGAAACCAGGCTGAATTTTGGTCCTGATTATATCATTCCGAAACCATTCGATCCAAGGCTGATCGCAAAAGTTCCTCCTGCTGTAGCGAAGGCTGCCATGGAAAGCGGCGTAGCCCGCCAGGATATTCAGGACTGGGATAAGTATGAAGAGGAATTGCTGGAAAGGATGGGTAACGAAAATAAGATTACCCGTATGCTCATCAACCGAGCGAAGACCAATCCGAAGCGAATCGTTTTTGCGGAGGCCGATCATCTTGATGTACTAAAGGCGGCCCAGATCGTAAGAGACGAAGGCATAGGTTTCCCTATCCTTTTAGGTAGGAGGGACGTGATCAAGGAATTGATGACCGAGATCGATTTTGAAGAAGATGGCGTATCGATAATCGATTCAAAGTCTGATGAAGAGGAAGAACACCGCGAAAATTACGCTACCAAATACTGGCAGGCCCGGCATAGAAGCGGGGTGACCAAATATGACGCCGACAAATTGATGCGCGAGCGTAATTATTTTGCGGCCATGATGGTGCATGAAGGCGATGCCGATGCCCTGCTTTCAGGTTATTCAAGAGCATATCCAACTGTTGTAAAACCAATGCTGGAAGTGATTGGAATGGCCAAGGGAGTGACCAGGGTGGCAGCCACCAATGTGATGAACACTTCAAGAGGTCCGCTTTTTATAAGTGATACTTCTATCAATATTGATCCGCCGGCAAAAGACCTCGCCAAGATCGCGCAGATGACCGCCCGTGTGGTTCAGTTATTTGGGATGGAACCGGTAATGGCGATGGTTTCATATGCCAATTTCGGCTCCTCAAAAGATCCTAGGGCCAAGAAGGTTAAAGAAGCGGTTTCTTACCTGCACAGGTTTTATCCTGAACTGAGTGTGGATGGAGAGTTACAGGCCGATTTCGCCCTGAACCGTGAAATGCTTCAGAATAAATTTCCATTCTCCAAACTGGCCGGTAAAAAGGTGAACACCTTGATTTATCCTGATCTTGATTCGGCTAACAGCACCTATAAATTGATCAAGGAATTGAACGATGTTGATTCTATCGGGCCTATCATGATGGGAATGAAGAAACCTGTACATATTTTACAATTAGGGGCCAGTGTAGAGGAAATGGTGAATATGGCGGCCGTTGCCGTGGTAGATGCCCAGGAAAAAGAAAAAAGACTAAAAAAGGAAATGGAAAGCTAGGAGTTTAAAGATTCCTGGCCATTTTGGTCTTAGACATATTTCATTATTTTTGATCTCTAACACAAGATCTTTTCATGATTCATCATCTTAAGGGGCAATTAATTGAGAAAAATCCAACTCATGTGGTTATAGATTGCAACGGGATTGGATACCTGGTAAATATTTCACTGCATACTTATTCGCTTATTCCCGATTCGGAGGCCATCAGCCTGTTTACCTATTTACAGGTCAAGGAAGATTCTCATACCCTTTTCGGGTTCATGGAAAAGTCTGAACGGGAGATCTTTAAGCTATTGATCTCGGTTTCGGGTGTTGGAAGTAGCACGGCGCGTACCATGCTGTCTTCACTTCAGCCGGGGGAAGTAACCGCGGCCATAGCGAATGAAGATGTTGGTACCATACAAAGTGTAAAAGGAATAGGAGCAAAGACTGCCCAGCGGGTAATTCTCGATCTCAAAGACAAAGCTCTTGCGGTAATGGATGAGGGCGAAGTTTTGGTGTCTCAGAACAATACTGGCAAGGAAGAAGCGTTATCTGCTTTAGAGATCCTGGGTTATAACAGGCGGCAGGCTGGGAAGGTTGTAGACAGGATTATCCAGGAAAACTCTGAAACTACCGTTGAATCTATTATAAAAATGGCTCTTAAAAAGCTATAAGTTGAGGAACAATTACCCGAAGTTGTCTTTACCGGTACGCCTAATTCTTCTGATATTACTGGTATCTGCGATGGATTCTGCGGCTCAGGAAACCCCGCAGGATACCACGGGCTACGTTTTGGGGAATATTGAACTTCCAGACCCCGAAAGCATCGTGTCTTTATATGAATATGACCCCATCCTGGATCGCTATTTTTATAAAGAGAACCTGGGCGACTTAAACCTTGGTTTACCTCTGGTTCTTACGCCGGAAGAATTTGAGGAACTCGTGCTCTCTGAGGAGATGCAGAATTATTTCAAGCTCAAAAATGATGCCCTTAGCGGAAGAAAGGAAGGATCTGAGGAAATTCAGAAAGACCTGCTTCCCGATTTCTATGTGAACAATAATTTCTTCGAATCTATATTCGGCGGTACGAATATCGATATCGTTCCACAAGGATCTGTTGAAATGGACCTGGGCTTATTATTTACCAAACAGGATAATCCCGCTTTTTCACCCAGGAACCGTAGAAATCTTTCCTTTGATTTCGATCAGCGTATAAGCTTGAGTCTCCTTGGGCAAATAGGGGAGCGGCTTCAGATCACCGCTAATTATGATACCGAGTCTACCTTCGATTTTCAGAACCAGTTGAAGCTGGAATACACGCCTAATGAAGACGATATTGTTCAGAAGATCGAGGTGGGTAACGTGAATATGCCTTTATCCAATTCCCTGATTCAGGGTGCTCAAAGTCTTTTCGGTTTTAAAACTGAACTTCAGTTCGGGAAAACGAGAATTACCGGAGTCTTTTCTGAACAACAATCTGAAAGAAGAACACTAAATGTTGAAGGCGGCGCAACCGTTGAAGAATTCGAAAAGTTCGCTCTGGAATATGACCAGGACAGGCACTTTTTCCTGGCGCATTATTTCAGGGACCATTATGATGAAGCCCTTGAAAATTATCCCTTCATCAACACCAATATTCAGATTAAGCGAATCCAGGTTTGGGTGACCAACCGAACCAACAATATTCAGAATATACAGGATACACGGAATATCGTGGCCATTCAGGACCTGGGTGAATCTCCGGTGCAGGGCAATATTGGGGTAGAAAACCCACCGGCCGGATTTTTTAACGTGCCGGGAGAAGCCTTTCCAGATAATACCAATAACGACCTGAATCCATTCGGCATTACGGGTGCAGGGGAATCGATACTTACTCCGGCCATTCGTGATATCGCGACGGTGGAAAGCGGGTTTGGTCCACTGGTAGTTTCTGAAGGTATCGATTATGCGATCCTGGAGAATGCCCGCCAGTTGAAGCCGAATGAATATACGGTAAACACTCAGCTGGGATATATTTCTTTAAACCAGCGACTCAGCAATGATGAAGTTCTGGGTGTCGCCTTTCAGTTTACCATTAACGGCGAGGTTTACCAGGTGGGGGAGTTTGCAAATGACGGGGTGAGTAGCACGAATAACAATCCTGACCAAAACCCGGGAACCAATCCAAACGCTAACCAGAACCTGGTGGTTAAATTGCTGAAAAGTACGATCATTAATGTGAACGAACCGGTTTGGGATTTGATGATGAAAAATATTTACAGCCTGGGAGCTTACCAGCTGGAGCGTGAGGATTTCAGGATGAACATTCTTTATACCGATCCGCAGCCGCTTAACTACATCAAACCGGTTGATGGAACCACCCTTCCACCAGATGTAAGTGAGACGCCGCTTCTACGGGTTTTCAGGCTCGATCAGCTGAATAACAATAATGACCCCATCAATGGCGGGGATGGATTTTTCGATTATGTGCCGCAGATCACCATAGATCCTCAAAACGGGAATATCATATTCACTACCGTGGAACCCTTCGGGAAGCACCTGTTCGATAAGCTGGATGACACGCCAAATTCGGGTCCCGAAGATTATAATATTCCGGAGACATGGAACGAAAACCAGCAGCGCTATGTGTTCAGGGCCATGTATCGAACCACCAAGATCCAGGCTGAACAGGAAGAGGCCGATAAGAACAAATTTCAGTTAAAGGGTAGATATAAATCTGCTGAGGTAGAGGGAATTCCAATCGGATTCAACCTCCCGCCGGGATCGGTTACCGTCACCGCGGGTGGTAGAGTACTTCAGGAAGGAGTGGATTATGTGGTGAACTACGAGCTGGGAAGAGTGCAGATCCTGGATGAAGCTTTGCTGGCTTCAGATATCCCCATCCAGGTGAATACCGAAAACAATGCACTGTTCGGGCAGCAAACCAAACGATTCAGCGGGATCAATGTGGAACATCAATTCAATGAGAATTTTTTGGTAGGCGGTACCTTTATCAACTTAAAGGAACGGCCGCTTACCCAAAAGGCCAATTATAATTACGAGCCCATCAATAACACGATTCTGGGACTGAACCTGAATTACAGCACCGAGGTGCCGTTTCTAACTCGTTTGGTGAACAAGCTTCCGAATATCGATACCGATGTAAAATCGAATGTTTCGGTTCGCGGTGAATTCGCCTATCTTATTCCGGGTTCACCGGCGAATAATGATTTTGACGGGAAGGCCACTACCTATATCGACGATTTCGAGGCCGCCCAAACTTCCATAGATATCAATAATCCTCTTAGCTGGGAGCTTTCCAGTGTTCCGCTTGGATTTGGCGGGGAGCTGGCTAACGGTGATCTGAACGTGGGGAATAAACGGGCGAAAATGGCCTGGTATACCATCGACCCGATCTTTTACAGCAATAACCGCCCGGATGGGATCAGTGATTCTGATATTTCTACCTACGCTGCGCGCCGTGTAGCCTTGAATGAAATATTTCCGAATGTGGATGTTGTCCAGGGACAGCCGCAGGTAGTCTATACCATGGATGTTGCTTATGATCCGGCGCAACGTGGACCTTATAACTATAACCCTGCCGCCGCCGGAGGTGGAAGGTTGCCAAATCCCGCCGGTAATTTCGGGGGCATTATGCGTGCGATCAATACCACCAATTTTGAGCAGTCCAATGTGGAATACATTCAATTCTGGGTGATGGATCCTTATATTTATCCTGAAAATGTGGGCAATGCAGGGGGAACCATTAACTTCAACCTCGGAAATATTTCAGAAGATGTACTTAAGGATGGTCGAAAACAATATGAAAATGGCCTCCCTGAAGGAAATGATCAAACCGATGTGATTACCACGGCTTTTGGGCGGGTTCCGGCAGACCAATCCTTGGTTTATGCCTTTGATTCTGAAGGAGCCGGGCGAACCTTGCAGGATGCCGGTTATGATGGGATACTGGATGAAGAAGAGGCTGTGCTATTCAGCGATTTTGCGAACCTCCCAGACCCGTCTGCCGATAACTATGAATATTTTCTGAACCGTGACGGAAGTATCCTGGAGCGTTATAGCGATTATAACGGGGTGCAGGGGAACTCACCTAGCAGTGTGAGTGATACCAACCGCGGGAATTCTACTCTGCCAACTACCGAGGATATCAACCGGGACAATACGATGAATACCATCAATAGCTACTTTCAATACGAAGTGCCATTTTTCCCGGGGATGAATATCGATAATAACCGGTATATAACCGATGTTAAGGAACTAACTACCACGCTAAGGAACGGGCAGGAACTGCCGGTAAGATGGGTTCAGTTCAAGGTGCCGATCTTTGAGCCTACTGAAGCCATTGGTGGAATCGCCGATTTCCGCTCTATTCGGTTTATCAGAATGTACCTGACCGATTTCCAGAATCCAACCCTGTTGAGATTTGGAACCATGGATATGGTTAGAGGCGATTACCGCCGTTATAACCAGAGTTTGTTCGAAGAAGATGGGCAGGTTGAAAACCCGAACACCCTTTTCGAAGTGAATGCGGTTAATATCGAAGAGAACGAGAACAGGCAGCCAATTCCTTATGTATTGCCACCGGGAGTGGTAAGGGAAGAACTTTACGAAAACAACAGCAATATCAGGCAGAACGAGCAATCGTTGTCTTTAAGGGTTTGTGAACTGGAGCCCCAGGACGCGAGAGCGGTTTACAAGAATTTCCAGATTGATATGAGGCAGTTCAAAAACCTGGAAATGTTCCTTCATGCTGAATCATTTGTGAACAGGCCTCCGCTTAAGGATGGGCAGCTGGTCGCATTCATCCGAATGGGAACCGATTTTACCGACAACTTCTACCAGATCGAAGTTCCGCTTTCGCCAACTATCTTTGGAGCGTCAACACCCGAAGAGATCTGGCCGGAAGTGAACAGGCTAGACCTGGAGCTTGACCTCCTTCAGCAAATCAAAACGGCCGTTCTGGGAGATCCCTCTCTTATTTCTACCGACCTGAATTTCTTTACCGAAGAGCTAATGCCGGTGAATGCTGAAGCTCCTTATGATATGGGACAATTAAGGCTGGGAGTAAAAGGAAATCCAAGTTTTGGAAATATCAGGCTGTTGATGCTGGGAGTCAAAAATGGAACCAATCCAGACGGATTAACCGAACTATGCGGGGAGGTATGGTTCAATGAACTTAGGCTTTCAGACCTTAAAAATGAAGGCGGATGGGCCGGAGTGGTGAGTATGGACAGTAACCTGGCAGATTTTGCCAATATCTCTGCTACCGGTAGAAGAAGCACAGTAGGTTTTGGTAGTATCGAGCAGGGGCCTAACCAGCGAAGCCGGGAAGACCTGAAGCAGTATGATATGGTCACCAATGTGAATATGGGTCAGCTGCTGCCGCCTCAATGGGGTGTCAAGATCCCGGTGAATTACAGCAGGGGAGAAGAATTGATCACTCCAAGGTTCGACCAGGAATTCCTTGATATCGAACTTGATACCCGCCTGGAGAATATCGAAGATCCCGAAGAACGAGATGCAGTCGAAAAGCAGTCTCAGTCCTATACCAAACGAGAAAGTATCAATGTGATCGGGCTTAGAAAGGAAAGGACTGGAGATAAAAAGCCTATGCCGTACGATGTGGAGAATTTCGCTTTTTCCACTTCTTATAACCAGATCAATCACCGCGATTTTGAGATAGAGGAAAGCCTGGACCAGAGCGTACGTGTGGGAGGAACCTATGAATTCAATTTTCCGGCCAGGACGATAGAGCCGCTTAAAAAGATCACCGTGCTCGACAGTAGTGATTATTTCGCTTTGCTGAGGGATTTTAATTTCAATTACCTGCCAAGCAATATCAATGCGAGTTCGAATATCTTCAGGCAATACAATGAACAAAAATTCAGGTCCCTGGAATTAAGTGAGAACGATATTGGGATTCCTACCCTTTACCAGCGTAATTATTTATTTGACTGGCAGTATGGGGTAAATTATAATCTTACCAAGTCACTGAATTTTGCTTTCAATGCCAGTAATAACCGTATTATAAGGAATTACATCGATGAGGAAGGCTTCGCAAATAACAGCGTAGGTCTTTGGGATGATTTCTTCAGCATTGGGCGGCCAGATGTTCATTATCAAACCCTGCAGGTAAATTACCAGTTACCTTTTGATAAGGTTCCTGTACTAAGGTTCATCAATGCGACCTATTCCTACACCGGCGATTTCCAATGGCAAAGAGGTTCCCAGATCTTCAATCAGCTGGAAGGAATTCCTGAGATTGGGAACAGTGTTCAGAATTCTAATACTCATCAGATAAACGCGAACCTGAATCTTCAGGATTTGTATGATTATGTAGGCCTGGTTGAGAAGACTACGCAAACTGCCGGGAAAAGTATTCAGGAGCGAAGCAGGGGAGTGCCAACTCTTGGTCCGCCAGATGAACAGGAAGAAGAACCTGCTGAAGAACCCCGTGTTAAAACCAACAAGACTTACAACACGTTTGTGAATGTAGTGACCGGTTTAAAGACCTTCCAGGTTAATTATCGCAACAGTCGGGGTATCTTTCTTCCGGGATATACCCAGGATGTAGGATTCATGGGGACCTTCCGGCCAACTTTTGGATTTACTCTTGGTTTCCAGGATGAGATCAGGTACATGGCTGCCGAGCGAGGCTGGCTAACTTTATTTCAGAACTTTAACCAGCAATATACCACCCTGGAAAATGAACAACTCGATTTCCAGGCCGGGCTTGATTTTCTTCCGGATCTAACTCTGGAATTGACAGGAAGAAAGAATTATTCTGAGAATTTTTCTGAAAATTATCGGGTAGATCCATTCACACTGGAGTATATTCCGCTTACGCCCTATACCTATGGGAATTTCAATATTTCCAGCATTCTTATAGCGACGGCCTTTAATAATTCTACGGAAGCAGGTTCTGAAACTTTTGAGACCTTCAGGGCTAACCGCCTGGAGATCGCAAGGAGGCTGGCCAATCAAAGAGGGCTTGATCCTAATGAGGTGGATGAGGATGGATTTCCAACCGGTATTGGAAGAACCAACCAGGCGGTATTGCTTCCGGCATTCATTTCGGCTTACTCAGGAAAGGATCCGGGTAAAGTTGATCTGGGACCGTTCAGAAGCGTCCCTGCACCAAACTGGAACCTGAAATATACCGGGCTGATGAGGCTGGAATGGTTCCGGGATAAATTCCGAAGATTCTCGATCAACCATGGTTATCGTTCAGATTATACCTTAACTCAGTTCCAGACCAACCTCGATTACGACCCCGAAAATCCGGAAGAAGTGAACCAGGCTGGAGATTTCAAGAATCCTATCCTGTATTCGAACGTGGTGCTTACCGAACTTTTTACCCCGCTTGCAAGGATAGATTTTGAGACGCGAGGCAATATCCAGGTGCTGGCCCAGATGGAAAAAGATAGATCTCTGGCCTTTAGTTTTGATAATAACCTATTGACTGAATATAGCGGGAATGAATATACCCTTGGCCTTGGTTATCGTCTGCAGGATCTTAAGATCGCTACCAGCCTTGGAGGAAGAAGCCGAATCCTGAGCAGCGACCTCAATTTTAAGGCAGATGTTTCTTACCGAAAGAACCGAACCATTGTGCGATACCTGGATCTCTCGAACAGCCAGACCATTTCTGGTCAGGATATCTGGGCTATCAATTTCACGGCAGATTATGGTCTAACCCGTAATTTAACTGCCAGGTTCTACTACGATCACAGCTTTTCAGAATATGCCGTGTCCACAGCCTTCCCTCAAACTACTATCAGGTCTGGGATCACCCTTATCTATAATTTCGGAAATTAACGGGATGCCTGTTTGAACAATTCCGCTAAAAAACTAACTTTGCTGTCTTATAACATTAGACTATGAATATTCCACAAGAATTAAAGTACACTAAAGACCACGAATGGGTGAAGATAGAAGGCGATACCGCTACTATCGGCGTTACCGATTTTGCCCAGGGAGAGCTGGGAGATATTGTATATGTAGAAGTAGAGACACTTGACGAAAGCCTTGAAAAGGAAGAGGTTTTTGGAACTGTTGAAGCGGTAAAAACAGTATCCGACCTTTTTATGCCTGTTTCAGGAGAGATCATCGAATTTAACGATAGCCTGGAAGATGAGCCTGAAAAGGTGAATAACGATCCATACGGGGAAGGTTGGATGATTAAGATTAAAATGTCAGATTCTTCTGAAGTGGACGAACTTCTTTCGGCTGACGAATACAAAGAGGTGATTGGTAGCTAGAATACTTTTTTTCTTCGCGCTATTATATACCAGTGCCATTACGTATTTTTCACTCATCGTAATGGACTTCAAGGTAAGCCTGGCGGGATTTGATCCCACAGACAAAATGCTCCATGCCGGAGCATATTTGTTTTTAACCCTTTTGTGGAAACTATTCTTTGTCTTTAAACAATCTGATTTCCAGAGGTATAAAGCCAATTTGATGTGGGTTGCAGTGGCCTGTTTTCTTTTTGGTATGTTAATTGAGGTTTTGCAGGGAACCCTAACCAGTTACAGAACTCCCGATTGGTGGGATATTCTGGCTAATTCAACTGGTGTGATCCTGGCTGTTATCTTTTTTATCGTCATGGCGCCGACGGTGAAAAAAGTGAAACAACAGCTGGCCTAGCTAAATTATAACCTTTATTAACCACTCTTTTATGAAACCTAAGAAAAACCCGAAAGCCGACCTTCGTCGGAGATGGGTCCTTTTTCTTCAAATTGGACTTATCCTTGTTCTATTTTTAACACTTCAGGCCTTCAACTGGAAGACCTACGAAAAGAAACTACCAGAAGATCCCGGTATTAATATGGATCTGATCGAAGAAGAAACTCCGCCTTTAACTATGATTACTAAGGAAACACCTCCACCTCCTAAGCCGATAATTGATAAGATCGAAGAGGTTCCTGATGACAGCGATCAGGCAGAAGATGCGGTTGCACCTATCGAACTTGATCTAGATGACCTGCCCGAGCCAGATGATATTGAAGAGCCCGATCTACCGGAAGAACCCGTCAGTTATCCATTTATTATCATTGAAGAAGTACCAATTTTCCCGGGCTGTGAAGGATTTAAAGACAACAGAATGCGTAAATCCTGTATGAGTTCAGAGATCAGTGATTTTGTAAACAGGAACTTTAATACCGGATTAGGCGAAGAGCTAGGGCTTACTGGTACGAATCTTGTGGTTGTTAAGTTTGTAATTAATGAAGAGGGCCGGGTAGAACAAATTCAAACCAGGGCCCCTCATCCTGAACTTGAAAAAGAAGCCAGACGCGTTATCTCTAAATTGCCCGAAATGAAACCGGGCAGGCAGCGCGGAAAAGCGGTTCCCGTGTCTTACTCGATACCTATAAGATTCCGTGTTCAGGATTGAATTAGAGATCTTTCAGTAATAAGTTCAATTTATTGACTTATTATCCTAGATAAATTTAGTTTTTTAGAAAAAATCTTTATTTTAGCAACCCTTAACTATAATTCGCATTATGGAACCTAAGAAAAATCCAAAAGCTGATCTTAATAGAAACAGAGTTCTCTATTTACAGCTAGGTCTTATTGTTGTTCTGTTTCTAACGTGGCAGGCTATTGAATGGAAAACCTATGATCCCGAACAGATCGATATCGGGCAGGTAAATATGGACGCCCTTGACGAAGAGGATGTGCCAATTACAGAAATGCAGAATACGCCACCACCACCACCACCGCCACCACCGGCACCAGAGGTGATCGAGGTTGTGGAAGATGAAGAAGAAGTTGAAGAAGATGAGATCCAGTCTACTGAAACGAATCTTGACGAAATCGTTGAGGTTGAGGAGGTAGTTGAGGCCCCGGTTGAAGAAGAGGTAGAAGATGTTCCTTTTGCAGTGATCGAGGATGTGCCAATCTTCCCAGGATGCGAAAACAAGAAGAATAACGAAGAGCGAAAGCAGTGTATGAGTGAGAAGATTAGTAGTTATGTGAACAAGGAGTTCGATACTGATCTTGGAGCAGAACTTGGACTAACAGGTATCAACCGTGTGATCGTTCAGTTCAGGATCGATGAAAAAGGAAATATTGGACAGGTTAGAGCTCGTGCTCCACACCCAAGACTTGAGCAGGAAGCTGCGCGTGTGATCAACAGTCTTCCTAAGATGAAGCCTGGAAAGCAGCGTGGTAAGCCGGTTGGGGTAATGTATTCCCTTCCTATTGCGTTTAAAGTTCAGGACTAATTCCTGTCTAGATAAGATTTTAAATCCCTCGCTTTTAGCGGGGGATTTTTTATTTTAATTAACTTGCCTTTAGGAAAAAATGTATCTTACAGCCTAAAATCAAGCCCCCTGAGCGTATGAAGTACCTTTTACTTCTTCCTATTTTTATACTGAACTTATCGATTTTTGCACAGGAGACTTCAACTTCTGAAGTTTATCCTCAGTTCCCGGAGTGTTCCGGTCTTGAATTCGAACAGCAGCAAACCTGCTTTAACAGGGAGCTGGTGGCTCATATTCAGTCTGAATTTAAAACGCCTGAAAAGGTAATAGCCGATAATTTTAAAGGTACGGTGAGTATTCTTTTTGAAGTTTCAGAAGAGGGGAAATTCGAGATCATTTACCTGGATGCGGCTTATCCGGAACTTAAAGAGGAAGTGAGGAGGGTTTTTGGTGAATTACCGGTAATCAAGCCCGCAACCTATAACGGCCGTGCTATTCACATGCAATTTAGATACGGCCTTAAAATTCCACTTGCGGCTAATTCTGCTTTGCCAGAACTAAGGAATAGTACTAAAGAAATTACGTCTCAACAATCTGAAGCGGTTTTGGTGACTGAAGATGATGTGCTAACCGAATATGATAGCATACAATCTGATGAATTCACGAGTCCGCGCTACACTAGCCAGATCAATATTCCATTTTCGCATGAGTTTTATAGCAGGTTCGACCAGGCCTTTAACAGGGTTGGAACCAATTCTCATTCGGCTTCCAAACCTCTTTTGTTTCAGGAGGTAAATAGATACTATGATTTTGAGGAACATCGTGATGAATTATTACAGGATAGAAATACCTGGGTAGGAAGAAAATTATGGAACGAACATCTTTTCAGATTCCAGACCGATGATTACTGGTTTACGGTAGATGCTGGTTTCGACCTTCAGATAGGGAAAGAATTTGACCAGGAAGATCACGATTTTACCTATAATAATACCCGGGCTGCCATTTTTCAGGGAGGTCTTGGCAAACGATTTAATTTTTATTCAGTGGTTTATGAGAACCAGGGTCGCTTTGCTGAATATTTTAATCGGTATGCTGAATCCATAGCTCCTGCCGGAGGAGATCCTGCTATAATTCCTGGTCGTGGCGTCGCAAAACCTTTCATGGACGATGGTTACGATTACCCGGTAGCTGAAGGCTACCTAAGCTTCACACCAGCCGATTTTATAAATATCCAGTTTGGTCACGGGAAGAATTTTATTGGGGATGGATATCGCTCGCTGGTGCTTAGCGATAATGCCTCACCGTATCCATTCTTAAAGCTGAACACCAATTTCTGGAAGATCAAATATACCAATACCTGGATGTCTTTGCGCGACGTAAGGCCGGCGGTTGTGAACAGCGGGTCTTATCGCACAAAATATATAGCCAATCATTACTTGAGCTGGAACGTGACCAAGCGGTTCAATTTAGGTTTTTTTGAATCGGTGATGTGGGAAAATGACAATGATCGTGGTTTTGACATCAATTACCTGAATCCCGTGATCTTCTATCGTGCGATCGAATTTGCTACCGGTGCCGATGGAGGAAATGCGATAATTGGTTTGACCGGTAAATATAAGTTCAGCGATAAGGTCTATGCATACGGGCAGTGGCTAATTGATGAATTTTCTTCTGGCGATGTGTTTGGTGGTGAGAAAAGCTGGAAAAATAAGCTGGGGCTTCAGCTTGGGATGAAATATTTCGATGCCTTTAATGTTGAAAATCTTTATTTGCAGGCCGAATATAACCAGGTTAGGCCTTATACCTATTCGCATAATTCAATCACCTTGAATTACGGGCATAACAACCAAAGTATGGCCCATCTTTGGGGGGCTAATTTCAGGGAGTTTCTGGCCATCGCGAGGTATCGCGTGGATAGATGGTATGGAAGCGGCAAGTTTATCGTAGGTGAAAGAGGTTTTGATCTTTCCAAAACCGATGACTTTTTCGGCCAGGATATTTATAGAAATGAAGAAGACAGGCCTTTTGATACGGGTGTGGAGATAGGCCAGGGGAATACCACTTTTTCATTTTATTCTGAACTGGAAGCGGGCTATATCGTAAATCCAACTACCAATCTCAAGTTATTCGCAAGTTTCATTTACCGCGATTTCAATACCGAGGCTAATACACCAGCTCATTTTAATAATTCCACTGCCTGGATCAACTTTGGATTGAGGACCGATATTCTCAACTGGTATTTCGATTACTAAGCATTTTATCATTGCTGAAAATTAACAGGTTAAGCTTCTTGCTAAAACCTAATTAAGGAGTATCTTTGCGCCAGAAAAAAAAGAGGCTTTTTGAGCAACACTCGCGTACATAATTCCAGCGCTTCCATACTTTCAGATTTTAAGGAAATTACCAAAATGAGGCTCGCGATAAGCGTGGTCTTTTCGTCGGTTGCCGGTTATTTTCTGGGAGCCGAAAAGATAGATTTTGTGGTAGTGACCCTGCTGGCTATTGGTGGCTATCTTATGGTTGGCGCTTCCAACGCCTATAACCAGATTATCGAGCGAAACCTTGATGCCCTGATGGATCGTACCAAGAACAGGCCACTTCCTGCCGGGAGAATGTCGGTTCCTACCGCTTTTACGATTGCCAGTGTTTTTACGGTGCTTGGTTTGATAGTGCTATATGTGATCAATCCAAAAACGGCGATGTTCGGTGCTATTAGTATTTTTCTTTACGTAAGTATTTACACGCCTTTAAAGACCAAAACCCCGCTTTCGGTATTCGTAGGTGCCTTTCCAGGCGCTATCCCGTTTATGCTGGGTTGGGTGGCGGCCTCAGGTGATTTTAGCATAGAGCCGGGAACTTTGTTCATGATACAGTTTTTCTGGCAATTCCCGCATTTCTGGGCGATTGGATGGTGGTTATATGATGATTACAAAAAAGGTGGGTTTTTAATGCTGCCTACCGGGAAGCGAGATCGTGGTACCTCCCTGCAGATCGTGCTTTATACCTGCTGGACGATATTGGTTTCGTTGATCCCGGTTTTTGGAGTCACCGGGAGATTATATCTAACTCCGGTTTCGGGGGTGATCATCCTGCTACTTGGACTGGGAATGTTTTATTATGCCATTCGATTGTTCAGAGAAAAGACATCAGAAGCTGCCAAGAAATTAATGTTTGCAAGTGTTTCCTATATCACACTGCTTCAAATTGTATATGTACTTGATAAATTTATCAGACAATGGATTTAACCGAAGATAGTATCGAGAAGAAAAAGGCCCGTTCCAAGAAGATGATGCTTTGGTTTGGGATCATAAGTATGGTGATGACCTTTGCCGGACTTACCAGTGCCTATGTGGTTAGTAAAACCCGGCCAGACTGGCTTACGGAATTTGAACTGCCTGTCTCCTTTTTATGGAGTACCCTGGTGATCCTTGCCAGTAGCGGAACCCTGGTGTTGAGCAAGAAGTTCATCAAATCGGGTGACAGAAGAACGGCCAGTTCGTTGCTTATAGGTACGCTTATCCTGGCGATTCTTTTCGTAGTTTTTCAGTTTTACAGCTTTTCAGAAATCATTCAGCAAGGTTATTATTTTACCGGAAGTGAAAGCAGTATCACTACATCGTTTATTTATGTACTGGTTCTGGCTCACCTTGCGCATTTGGCGGTGGGTATCATCGTACTGCTGGTGTTAATTTATAACCATTTTAAACAGCGTTACTACAAAAGCCAAATGCTTGGATTCGAGCTGGGTGCGACCTTCTGGCACTTTGTAGACCTGCTTTGGCTGTACCTGATTTTCTTTTTATATTTCTTTAGATAATAAAAATGCGTATTTTTGCGCATCCTTTAACATTAAAACACTTCTATGGAGGCTACTGTTGTTAGAACAGGCACAGAAGGGAAAACCTGGGGTGGAGGTAACGAACCACTAAAAGCTAGTTACGGAAAGATGATGATGTGGTTCTTCATCCTTTCAGATGCTTTGACATTTTCAGGATTCCTTGCCGCTTACGGTTTTTCAAGATTCAAATTTATAGACGACTGGCCAATTGCCGATGAAGTCTTTACTCACTTTCCATTTTTGCACGGGGTAGAAGCACCAATGTATTATGTTGCATTGATGACCTTTATCCTGATCTTTTCATCTGTGACCATGGTACTTGCGGTAGATGCGGGACATCATATGAAAAAGTCTAAAGTGACTTTATATATGTTCCTAACCATTATTGGAGGTATCGTGTTCGTTGGTTCACAGGCCTGGGAGTGGGCTACTTTCATCCGTGGAGATTATGGAGCGGTAACAACAAAAGGTGGTAATATACTTCAGTTCATCAATACAGAGGGTGAGCGCGTTGCTTTAGGTGATTTCGCAATTCCAATGGAGGGGGACAGGGTTGAACACGATAGAAGTAACGGGATCTGGTTCGATACCAGTGAAGAGCTTCCGTCTTATACCATAGAAGAAGTTAAAGCTGGTTTTGCGGCGAATGATGATATTCTTATCAGAACCCAGCAGCTTAACGAGGATAGACAAAAAACCATCCTTTCTAGAGAAGAATCGCTGAATATTTTGAATTCTCAGGGAGTTGGAACCGTTGAAGGGGCAAACCTTGTTGAGAATGAATACGGTCACCCGTTATTCGCAGATTTCTTCTTCTTTATTACCGGTTTTCATGGATTCCACGTATTTTCAGGTATAGTGATTAACATTATTATTTTCTTTAATGTGGTTATTGGTACTTATGAGCGTCGTGGTAGTTATGAAATGGTTGAAAAAGTTGGATTGTACTGGCACTTCGTAGACCTTGTTTGGGTGTTTGTATTCACATTCTTTTACCTGGTTTAATTCTGAAATAAATTATTATGGCTCACGATACTACGCAACATCACGGATCAGCAACTAAAAGAATCTGGACTGTTTTTGGTATTCTTTCAGTAGTTACCATTATCGAGGTAGCTCTGGGGATCATCAAACCAGAATTTCTTACTGATACTTACCTTCTAGGTATGAAGTTGCTAAACTGGATATTCATTATCCTAACAATTTATAAAGCATATTACATTGCCTGGGCGTTCATGCACCTGGAAGGTGAAACCAAAGGCCTGAGAAGAGCAATTGTATGGACTTCGATCTTTTTGATTTCATATCTTATATTTATCCTGTTAACCGAAGGAGGTTACATTTACGATGTGTATAAGAATGGGCATGTTGCCTGGGATTTCTAGGAAAAGTTAAAAGCATTTGAAAAGGCGGTTTTGTTAAACCGTCTTTTTATTTTTGTAGCCCTTTAGAAACACAACTGGATTTTCGAACTGATGAAGAAGTTTCTGGTACTTGGAATTCTTTTTGCCCTTCCTATTACCGCATATTTGTTTTTTGCATCTGGAAAGAACAATTTTGCCAGGCTCCCCGTTTTAACCGAAAAGGTCAAGGATATTGACCAGTTTAGATCGAATACCGATTCGGTGATCAGCTTCCAGGATAAGATAAGCGTGGTTGCTTTCTTTGGTTCTCAACTGGAAGATATTAAGGGTAATACCTTTAACCTGGACCAAAAGATCCTGGAGAAATATTACGATTTTAACGATTTTCAATTCGTTCTGGTGCTGCCCGAAGAAGCCGAAACCCGAACCCAGGCTTTTGTCGAGGAATTTTCCAAGATCAGTGAATCGGGAAAATGGAAGATCGTCTATGCTTCTCCAAATGAGATCGAGGAAGTGTTCCAGTCATTCAATACTCCGCATCAACTCGATGCAAATAGTTTTACTCCCTATGTTTTTATTGTTGACAAGGAAAAGAGCCTGCGCGGGAGAGATGATGATGAAGATGGAAAGTTATACGGTTATGATTCGTCTAACGTGGCAGAACTTAGCAATAAGATGAATGACGATGTTAAGGTGATGCTGGCAGAATATCGCCTCGCCCTCAAGAAAAATAACAGGCAGAAGTAAATCATAAACATGAAGAATTACTCATACGTAGGCATATCACTGGTTATTCTCATCTTCGGAATTATATTTATTCCTAAGATCGTAGACCGCATTAGCGATGATGAGGTGGTGTCTTCAGATAGGCTGAATGTAAGGAAAGCTGGGAAAGGAGTGAAAGCATCTGAAGAGCCTTTGTCGTACCTGGAGATCAATGGCGAGCGCAAGAAGGCTCCCGAATTTATATTCGTGAACCAGGATGGCGATACCATTTCAAATGACTATTATGACGGTAAGGTGTACCTGGTTGAATTCTTTTTCACCACCTGTCCTACCATTTGCCCAATCATGAACAGAAACCTGGTAGAGATACAGGATGAATTCGACGACCGAAAGGATTTCGGGATCGCTTCTATTAGTATAGATCCTTCCCATGACACGCCAGAAGTTCTTTCAGATTACGCCGAGTCTTATGGAATAGATCATCCTCACTGGAATCTTTTAACCGGTGAAAAGGAAGACATTTATCAACTTGCAAATCAGGGTTTCGGAATTTATGCCGGGGAGGATGCTGAAGTTCCAGGAGGTTTCGCACACCAGGGAATGTTCGTCCTGGTAGACCAGGAGGGATATATCAGGTCCAGAACAGATGAATTTGGCAATCCGTTGATCTACTATCGCGGATCGGTTGAAAGAAACAAAAGCGTTGCCAGAGGTGAAGAAGAGCCTCAGATAGATATGTTAATTTCAGATATAAAGCAATTACTTTGAAAACAACCTTAAAAAGTTCAGATAAGGTCGCTGTACCGGTGATCATTGGTCTTTCTATTGCGGTGCCCGTGATAGTACTGGTTTTAATGCTACTACCAGCTCGTTATAATATCTTTGGAACTGATACTATTACATTTCCTGCATTTCATGCAATACTCAATTTTGCTACCGCGGTATTGCTAATAGTCGGCTATTTTTTTATGAAAGTTCAGAATTATGTGATGCATCGAAACACGATGATCACGGCTTTCGGACTTTCGGCTATTTTCCTGGTAAGCTATGTGCTTTCAAAGATCAGCAATGAGCCGGTACCATATGGAGGAGAAGGAATTCTGCGATATGTGTATTTCTTTATTCTGGTTAGCCATATCGTGCTTTCCGGGATCATCGTTCCGCTGGTGCTGTTCACCATGTACAGAGGTTTAAGCGGGGAATATATGAAACATGCTAAAATTGCCCGATGGACTTTTCCTATCTGGTTATATGTGGCCGTGACCGGCGTGTTGGTTTTCCTCTTTATGTTGCCATATTATTAGTTTGAAATGATTAATTTTGAATGAATTAAAGCAGTGATGATGAGCTATCGGAATTTTGGTTTAAGCTTTCTTTTCTTCATGATCATTTTCCTTGTGCCCGAGGTTAGTGAAGCACAGTGCAGCATGTGCCGAGCCGTATTGGAAAGCGATGTAGATCAAAGTGCGGCCAAGGGAATTAATGATGGCATCCTGTATTTAATGATCTTTCCATATGTACTTATAGGTGGGATTGCCTATTTTATCTATCGCAGTTTGAGAAATAGGAACAAGGCTTCCTAAATATTCTTTCCTGTTATACTGAAATTTTTATCCAAATAAATTTCAAGAAGTGTAACAAATTGCTTTTTAAGTAGTCTATTATATATGAAGCCCCCTGTCATCTATAATATTCATCAATCATGATCAAAATTTCAAATCTTCACAAATCCTATAGGATGGGTGCAAATTCATTGCACGTACTCAAAGGAATCGATTTTAATGTGGAAGAAGGGGAGCTGGTTTCTATAATGGGATCTTCAGGTTCTGGAAAATCCACTCTTTTGAATATTTTGGGGATGCTGGATGAGGCAGACGAGGGCTCTTATTTTCTTGATGGAGTTCCTATCAAAAATCTTAGCGAAAAGCAGGGAGCAAAATACCGCAACAAATTTCTCGGTTTTATTTTCCAGTCATTCAACCTTATCGGTTATAAATCGGCATTAGATAATGTGGCTCTGCCTTTATATTACCAGGGAATAGGTCGATCTGAGCGAATAGACAGGGCGATGAGCTACCTGGAAAAGGTGGGATTAGCTCAATGGGCATCCCATTTGCCCAACGAACTTTCAGGTGGACAAAAGCAGCGTGTTGCTATTGCAAGGGCACTTGCCAGCGACCCAAAGGTGCTCCTGGCTGATGAGCCAACGGGAGCGCTGGATACGACAACCTCCTACGAGGTAATGGATCTTATTCAGGAAATAAATGATGAAGGCAGAACCATTCTTGTGGTTACGCATGAGCATGACATTGCCCAGATGACCAAGAGGATCGTCAATCTTAAAGACGGACTCATCATAGAAGACACGGTAGTTTCACAGGTTAGGGCACTGAGTAATGTTTGATCTAGATAGATGGGATGAGATCTTTGAAACGATTCGTAAAAACAAATTACGAACCTTTCTTACTGGTCTTTCTGTAGCTTCGGGTATTTTCATCCTGGTGATTCTTCTTGGTATAGGTGAGGGTATGAGAAATGGGATTGCCAGGGAATTCGAGCAGGACGCCTCTAACCTTATTTTAGTTTTTCCCGGGGTTACTTCCAAAGAACATAAAGGCTTAAATCCAGGCCGGAGAATTCAGTTGAAAAATCAGGATTACAACCAGATACTCCTCAAGTATGGTGATCAATTAGATCATTCAGCTTCAGTTTACCAGGTTTATAATTCGGTAATCAACTATGGAAAGGAATCCGGATCTTATAGAATAGACGGGACCTTCCCGGCTTATCATGTTCTTGAGAATAATCAGCTTGCTTCAGGAAGATTTATAAATATCAATGATCTTGATAATTCAGAAAAAAATATGGTTATAGGCCATCGCCTTAAACTGGATCTTTTTAAGGATGAAGAGGCTGTGGGAAAAAATGTTCAACTGGCCGGGATAAACTTTAAAATAGTTGGGGTTTTTAGCGATCCGGGAGGTGAAAGAGATGAAACCCGGGCAATTATTCCAATTACGACTGCCCAAAAAGCTTTCGGTGGAAAGAACAATATTGCTAACATGTATCTCACCTTGAAACCAGAAGAGAACTTCGATGCAGCAGTGGCCACATCCACTCAGTTTTCAGCGGAACTTGAGGAGCTTTTAAAAGATCGTCATACGATCGCTCCAGACGATAACAGCGCCCTTCACATCAACAATTCCCTTGAGAATGCTAAAAGGTTTTATACTCTTATGGATATGATCAGGCTGTTCTTTTGGGGAGTTGGAATATGTACCATCGTGGCTGGGGTGGTTGGCGTTAGCAATATTATGCTGATCATCGTAAAAGAAAGAACGCGGGAGATCGGAATTAGGAAAGCTCTAGGGGCTCAACCTCTTTCTATAATCGGGATGGTCCTGCATGAATCTATTTTTGTGACTGCTATTGCCGGTTTCCTGGGACTTATCTTTAGTCTGGCCCTTCTGGAATTTGTAGGTCCATTAATCGAAACTCAGTATATATATAATCCAACCGTGAATTTTACCGTTGCGATCAATACGGTGATCATCCTGGTAATTGCAGGCGCCCTGGCTGGATTTTTCCCGGCGTGGAGAGCCGCCCGAATAAAACCAATAATTGCTTTAAGAGACGAATGATATGTTTAGCAGGGATCGTTGGAGCGAAATAATAGAGGCCTTAACTTCTAATTGGTTTAGAACCATTCTTACAGCATTTGGGGTAATGTGGGGAATATTTATACTCGTAATTCTACTGGCTGCTGGTAAAGGTCTGGAAAATGGTGTGAAGCAGGGGTTTGGCGGGATGGCAACCAACAGTATGTTCATGTGGACACAGGTGGCTTCAAAACCTTACAAGGGTATGCCTAAAGGTCGCAGATATAGTTTTGAGATTGAGGATGTAGCTGCTATCAAAAGACAGGTACCGGAGCTAATGATCGTTTCTCCACGCAATCAGCTGGGAGGCTTCCGTGGAACTAACAATGTGGTACGGGGACTAAATACAGGCGCTTATAACGTGTATGGCGATTATCCAGAAATCATTCAACAGGAACCTATGGATATCACTTCCGGAAGGTTTATCAACTATTCTGATATTGATGAAAAAAGGAAGGTGGCTGTCATTGGAGGTGGAGTCCGTTCAGAATTATATGATAAAGGTGAAGAAGTTTTGGGAACCTATATTAAGATTAATGGGGTGAACTTCATGGTGATAGGAACTTATAAAAAGAAGGGGAATAATGGAGACGCCGAAGAGATGCAAAAGCAAATTTTTGTGCCTTTCACTTCCTTCAGTCAGGCCTTCAATAGAGGAAACAAAGTAGGCTGGATGGCCTTGACCGCTAGAGACGGCAGTTCCATTACGAATTTGAAAGAGGATATCATCGATGTGGTTAAAAGCCGGCATAGTATTCATCCTGATGATGATCGCGCGGTAGGGAACTTCGATCTTTTCCAGGAATATAGTAAGGTAAATGGATTGTTCATCGCACTAAAAGCAGTGGCCTATTTTGTAGGAGTTCTGGTATTATTATCAGGAATTATTGGGATAAGTAATATCATGCTCATCGTAGTAAAGGAAAGAACCAATGAAATTGGTGTTCGGCGTGCCCTTGGTGCTACCCCCTGGAGCATTCGTGGACAAATTTTAATGGAATCGGTTTTCCTTACCATTGTTTCAGGAATGGCAGGAATCATTCTTGCAACCGGGGTTATCTATTTGGTGAATTTTCAACTTTCCCAAATGGACACTTCAGAAATGATGTTCTTAAACCCTTCCGTCAATCTTGGTGTGGTCCTGATTGCACTGAGCATTTTAATTATATCTGGAATATTGGCCGGCCTTATTCCGGCTCAACATGCTATAAAAGTGAAGCCAGTAGATGCCTTACGAACTGAATAGATAAAAAAGATAATACCATCAAAAAATGAAAAAATTTGTTACCATCGGAATCCTTGTCCTCATTGCAGTGACCTTTATGGGTGCACTTTACTACCTGTACCAGAAGAATCAGGAAGACCCTGTTGTCTATCAAACTGAAGAGCCTTCAGAACAAACTATCGTTAAAAAGACCGTTGCTACCGGTAAAATAGTTCCAAAGGAGGAAGTGTTGATCAAGCCTAATATTTCAGGAATCATCGATGAAATATATATCGAAGCCGGAGATAAGGTTAAGAAAGGTGATCTCATTGCCCAGATAAGAGTGATTCCCAATGTTTCTTCTCTCCAAAGTGCCAAAGACGCTGTCGCTACAGCACGCATTAATCTCGATAATGAAAAGAAAGTATACCAAAGGCAAAAGGAATTATTTGACAAGGGCGTGATCGCTGCAAACGATTATGATGCTGCGGAAGCTTCCTACAAAAGGGCAGAGCAGAATTTCAAATCGGCTCAACAGAATTATGAGATCGTAAAAACAGGGACTACCAGCGGAATAGGTAGCGCTGCGAATACGCTTATTCGTTCCACTGTAGAAGGAATGGTGCTAGATGTTCCAGTAAAAACAGGAAACCAGGTAATCGAAAGCAATAATTTTAATGATGGTACTACGATCGCTACGCTTGCCGATGTGAATGAAATGATTTTCGAAGGTATGATTGATGAAAGTGAGGTTGGTAAGATCAAGGAAGATCTTCCTCTGGAGGTAACCGTGGGAGCCATAGAAAATAAAAGTTTTGATGCCATTCTGGATTATATCGCACCTAAAGGCATCGAAGAAAATGGAGCAATACAGTTCGAGATCAAAGGGACCTTAAGCAAGGCAGATACTACTTTCATCAGGGCTGGTCTTAGCGCAAATGCTTCCATTATTCTGGATAGGGCAGATAGCGTTCTGGCGATCAAGGAAGCCTTAGTACAGTTCGATCCAGATACCAAGGAGCCTTTTGTGGAAATCATGACCGGGGACCAGGAATTCAAAAAACAGCCTGTTGAACTTGGAGTAAGTGATGGAATACACGTACAGGTGTTAAGCGGTGTTGAAAAGGGTGATAAAATAAAAGTCTGGAACCAGATCAAACCCGCAATGAATATTGCCCAAAATTAGAAATTTCAATCCTGTTGTAACAACCTGCAGGATTTTCATACTTATCTTACAGAACAACCATTATGAAGAATTTTTGCTTACTAGGCATTTTATTGCTTTTTTTTAGCTCAATGATCGCCCAGGAAAAACAATGGACCCTGGAGGAATGCGTGAACTACGCATTAGAAAACAATATTTCGGTTAAACAGGCTGAACTGGATGTGGAGCTTTCTGACATCGAAAAAAGGGCCGCCGTTGGAAATTTTATTCCCAGCATCAACGGTCAGGCTACCAATTCATGGAACACGGGTCTTACCCAGGATGTAACCACCGGTATTCTTGTGAACCAAACGGTTCGAAACTTTTCAGCAGGAGTAACAGCAGGATTGACCATCTTCGACGGGCTTCGGAATTTTAAACAGCTTCAAAGAGCCCGAATCTCAAGGCTTGCCAGTGAATATTCGCTGGAAAAGATGAAAGATGATATCGCCCTTTTCGTGGCAGATGCTTATTTACAGGTGCTCTTTAATAAACAAAATCTTGAGGTGTTGCGCGCCCAGAATCTGGTAACCCAGGAGCAGCTGGAGCGCACTGCAGAGCTGGTTGATGCAGGAGTGCTTCCGCAGGGAGATCTTCTGGAGATCCAGGCGACTATGGCAGATGAACAACAACGAATCATCGTAGCTGAGAACCAGATCGAGATTTCACTTATTAGCCTGGCGCAGACTCTGGCTATTCAGGACTATGAAAATTTCGACATTGTTGAACGCGATTATGATGTTTTCGGAGGTGAAATACTTCAATATTCGGTCAATGAGATCATAGAAAGGGCAAAGGTGGAACGAGAGGAAATTCGTATAGCCGAAACCAATATGGAGCTGGCCCAGAAAGATGTGGAGCTTGCACGAGGAGCTTATATGCCATCTTTAGGAGCTTTTTTCAATTATAATACCCGGGAGTCTGGGAGAGGAAGAATTATTGGTGCAGAGGTAGATCCAGATCAGCCTTTCCGCCAGATAGGGATCGTTCAGGATACCGAACAACTGGTTGTTGCGCCTAACACCATCCCCACTGTTGGAGAACCACTGCCATTCTTTGATCAGTTATCTATGAATGATGGATTTAGTTATGGATTTCAATTAAGCATTCCCATACTCAATGGTTTCGCTACCCGCAACCAGGTACGAAGAAGTGAAGTGGGTGTATTAAGGGCAGAATATCAGCTTGAGCAGGCCGAACTTGATCTGGAAGCAAACGTCTACCAGGCATTTACCGATGCGAAGGGCGCCTTTAAAGCCTATGAAGCTTCATTGGTGGCTGCAGAAGCCCAGGAGAAAGCTTTTGAATACGCTACTGAAAGATATGATGTAGGTCTTACCAATGCTTTTGACTTTAGCCAGGCGAAACTTCGCTACGAAAACGCTCAGCGCGAAGTATTGCGAACCAAGTATGATTATATTTTTAAATTAAAGGTTGTAGAACTATATTTTGGAATTCCGGTTGCGGAATTAAAATTTTAAATAATGAATAAAAAGAAACTTTTCATCATTCTCGGGATCGTTGTGGTCCTGATCGTTCTTCTGGTAATTGGTAAAAAAGCCGGTTGGTTTGGAAGTTCTGAAAATGTAAAAGAAGTAGAGATCGCTGAGATCGAACCAATTAATATCACTGAAACCGTTTCGGCTACCGGGAAAATTCAGCCTGAAGTAGAAGTTAAACTTTCTTCAGAAGTATCAGGAGAGATCATAGAACTTCCGGTAGTGGAAGGGCAGGCGGTAGAAAAGGGCGACCTGCTTGTTCGCATTAACCCTGATATCTACCAGTCCAGCGTTGAGCGCGCAAGGGCCAGCTACCAGAATTCCAGGGCTAACTATGCTCAAACCCAGGCTAACTTAAAACAGGCAGAAGCCGATTATAACAGAAATAAAACTCTTTTTGAAAAAGGTGTTATTTCCAAGGCAGAATGGGATGGAATTGTTTCGAATTACGAAATGGCTCAGGCTAACAAGGAGTCGGCATACTTCAGCATGCAAAGTGCTGCTGCGACAGTTACCGAGGCCCAGGATAACCTTGGGAGAACCAATATCTATGCTCCAATGACAGGAACCATCTCCAAGCTGGATGCCGAACTGGGTGAACGGGTTGTTGGAACTCAGCAAATGGCAGGAACCGAGATCCTTAGGGTGGCAGATCTTGCCAATATGGAGGTTGAGGTAGATGTGAATGAAAATGATATCGTAAAAGTTTCGGTTGGAGACTCTACCATAGTAGAAGTCGACGCCTACCTGGGAAAAGAGTTCAAGGGAATCGTAACCGAAATTTCGAATACCGCCGATAATGAATTAACCACCGATCAGGTAACCAATTTTAAGGTGAAGGTAAGGATCCTTAAAGAGTCTTACGAAGATCTTATGGAAGGGAAACCTGAAAATTACTCGCCTTTCCGTCCTGGAATGACGGCTACTGTAGATATTATCACCAATAAGAGGAAAGATGTTATTGGTGTTCCTATCAGTTCCATTGTAATTAAAACCGATACTTCTTCGACCAAGAAGTCGTTTGTTAAAAAACCTATTGGTGAAGATGAAGAACGTTTTGAATGTGTATTTGTAAAAGACGGGAATAAGGCCAAACTTCGCGTGGTTGAAACCGGGATTCAGGATGATTCGAATATTGAAATAAAGCGAGGCCTGGAAGCAGGTGAGACCGTGATCACAGGTCCGTATAATACGGTAACCAAAAGTTTGGATAGCGGAGACGAAATCGAAGTTAAACAGGAAATCAAGGAAACGGAATAAAACTATAAGTTTTGAATACAATCTTGTGTCTTGAAACGGCTACCACTAATTGTTCAGTGGGAATAGCCAGGGATGGGAAATTAGTGGCTCTTAAAGAAGATAATTCTAAAAACTATTCTCATGCCGAAAAACTCCATGTGTTTATCAATGAGCTCCTCGCTGAGGCCGGTATAAAGGCGGAAGATCTGGATGCCGTGGCAGTAAGTAAAGGTCCTGGTTCATATACGGGCCTAAGAATTGGAGTTTCTGCTGCAAAAGGTTTGTGTTTTTCTCTGGATGTTCCTCTAATTTCTATTCCAACCCTGGATTTGCTGGCAAAACAACTGCAAGGGGAAAGCGGGATCATTATCCCGATGCTGGATGCAAGGAGGATGGAGGTTTATTCCGCTGTTTTTGATTCGGAAGGGAATCAGCTCCGGGAAACTAAAGCCCAGATCCTGGATGAAAATTCATTTGCGGAATATCTTCAGCAGTCAAAAGTTCATTTTATCGGGAACGGGGTTGGCAAATACGAGGAAATTACCAGTTCTCCAAACGCCGTATTTCATAAGCAGAAGTTTCCTTCAGCAAGAGAGATGGCCGCTATCGCAGATCTAAAGTATAAAAAAAGCGACATCGAGGATGTCGCCTATTTTGAACCTTATTATTTAAAGGATTTCATCGCTGGCTAAGGCTTTTTATTGCTTTTCTGCTTCCTTCAGTTTGGTTCCGTTCATTTTGGTTTGATCGTACATATATACGTCTCTTTGCGGATAAGGAATGGTCATTCCTGCTTCCTCCAGGCGTATTTTTCCTTCTTCGATCATATTCCAGTGAATATCCCAGAAAACATCATTTGGCGCGAAATAGCGCACAGAGAAATTCACAGAACTATCGCCTAATTCTGAAACCAATACCTGCGGCGCCGGATCTTCAAGGATGCCGTCCTGTTCCTTAATAAGTTGCATAAGAACTTCCTTGGCTTTCTTGATGTCATCATCATAGGAAATTCCAAACGTAAGATTTTCCCTCCTGGTACCGTTAAAGCTGTAGTTGATGATATTGTCGTTGCTCAACTGACCATTGGGTACCACGGCACGCTGATTTCCGAATGTATTTATTTTGGTATAAAACAGGGAGATCTCTGCTACACTACCAGAGACACCCTGGGCTTCGATCCAGTCTCCAACCCTGAAGGGTTTAAGAACGATGATCAGGACCCCTCCTGCCAGATTTGCGAGAGAGCCCTGCAATGCTAGACCAACGGCAAGACCGGCAGCACCAATGGCCGCTACCAGAGACGCACTTTCTACTCCCAGCTGTGTAATAACCAGAACGAACAGTAAGATCTTAAGACCCCAGCTCGCAGCGCTTAAGGTGAATTTCTCGAGAGTAGGATCGTAATCCTTCTTTTCAAATAATTTCCGGAGGTAATTAACAATGATCTTAATGACCCACAATCCAACGAGAAGCAGCACGATGGCCCCAATGAGCGTTGGAAGATAGTCTATAAATTTCTCAGCATACTCTTTGGCGATTTCGCCCCAGTTGTTCAACTTTTCCATAAATTTTTTCAATTATTATTTACATTTCAATTCTATAAAATTATAGAAAAATCTGTGTTTACGAAATGTTAAACTTGCCGAATCTGTTGAAAAGCCTCGTTTTTTGAACTGGTAGGAAGTTGGCAGCTGCCTTCCTGGCAAACATAAATTAGGCTTTTTTCTTCTTTCCATCTATCCTTCAGTAAGGCAAGTGCATCAGACTTACCTGCAGCGAGGCTTATGTTCGGGATATATTTTTCCTGGAAAAAGCTCGCGATTTTTTCATGATCTTTTCCCGTGATAGCAAGCTCGTAATAAGGATGAGTGAAATTTAGAAGAAGGTCCAGCCAGTTGGAATAATATTTAGGGTGTTCCTCAATTTTTGGTAATACCGCTTGTAGCATTTCTTCTGAACGTTCCATGTACAACCTGTCCCCGGTCAATTTCCCCAGCTTGAAAAGATTTTTCGCCATGACCGAATTGGATGCCGGGATCACATTATCGGTAATTTCCAGGGTTTTACTTACCAGCTCCCTTTCATTTTTTGAACTGTAAAAATATAAGGACGATCTTTCGTCTTTAAAATCTGTCTCCAGGGTTTCGAGCAGTTGTTCAGCCAGGTTTAGATATTTTTCCTCGAAACAGGTTTCGTAAAGTTTGATTAAGGCTTCGATCATAAATGCATAATCTTCCAGGTAAGCTTCGATCTTGCTTTTTCCGTTTTTGAAACTTCGGAAAAGGTGATTTTTATCCTTTACCTGATATTCAATCAGAAAATCAGCGTTTTTCACTGCTCTTTCAAGATATTCCGAATTACCTAGTGCCTGATAGGCTTCCAAATAACCGCTTAACATCATGGCATTCCATGAGGTAAGAGACTTATCGTCGAGACCCGGCTTTTTTCGTTTTTGCCGTTCCGCTTTCAGGAGCTTGTTCCAGTTGTCCCGTTTTGACTTCAGCTGTTCCTCGGTCATTTTATGTTTCCTGGCGATTGCTTCGAAATCCAAAGTTCGTATCAATACATATTTATCTTCTTCCCATTTTCCGAAGTTATCAATATGGTAGATATCTGAGAACAGTTCAAATTCTTCACCAAGTAGCATTTTCAATTCTTCTTTGTGCCAGACATAATAGGCACCTTCTTCATTATTACCGGAATCATTTTCACTGTCGGCGTCCAGCGCCGAGTAGAAGGCACCAGACTTATGAGAGAACGCCCTTTCGATGAAACCCAGACTTTGTTCCACGACTTCCCGATACCAGTCATTTTTCGTTAGTTTATATGCCCTGGAATACAACTGGACCAGCTGTGCATTATCATACAGCATTTTTTCAAAATGCGGCACATGCCATTTGTCGTCTACCGAATACCGTGAAAAACCGCCATCCACCACATCATAGGTTCCACCCCAGGAGATCCGGTTCAAGCTAAGCATGCAATGCTTCATGAGGTCTTCATCTGAATTTTGAAAGGCATATCGCAACAGGAATTCGTAATTATTGGGCATCATGAACTTTGGAGCGCCTTTGGTGCCGCCATATTCAGTATCTAGCGACCGCTTCCATTTATCGATCACCGCAGAGAAAAATTCCTTTTGAAGAGTAATTTTCTTTTCGGGAAGGTCTATAAGCTCCATTTGCTTTAAGCCTTCCTTCAGTTTGGAAGCATATTCTTCCAGTTTTTCCGGTTGATTTTCATAGAGCTGAGCTATTTGCTGAAGCGCAGATTTCCATTGTTCTTTTCTGAAATAAGTGCCTCCCCAAACGGGACGGCCATCAGGCAGGCAAACAACGTTCATGGGCCATCCGCCCATCCCGGTCATGATCTGCACGGCATTCATATAAACCTGGTCTACGTCAGGTCTTTCTTCCCGGTCTACCTTTATACTTATATAATTCTGGTTCATTATTTCCGCAACTCCTTTATCTTCAAAACTTTCGTGTTCCATCACATGGCACCAGTGGCAGGCAGAATAACCTACGCTGATTATCAAGAGTTTTTTTTCCTGCAAGGCGAGATTTAGGCTGTCGTCATTCCAGGCCTTCCAGTTCACCGGGTTGTGCGCATGCTGTAATAGGTAGGGACTGGTTTCGTTGATGAGGTCATTTGTATATTCAGGTGAAGAGTCTTGCATGAAATTGGTGTTTTGGAATGCCACAAAAAGGCTGTTTTGGGCTTCAGAATTAAAGTTAAGGATAATACAAAAGCCTCACATTTATATTATTAATCTTTTAATAACTTTATCTTTTCACTCAGGACAAACAAAACCTTCACATTTGCTGGTTAATAAGTAACATTATATGGAAGATATTTATATCGTGATGTTGGTGGCTCTGTTCGCCCTGGCGATTACAGATCTTGTGGTTGGAGTGAGCAATGACGCGGTTAATTTTCTGAACTCTGCCATAGGATCCAAGGCCATTTCGATGAGGACCATTATGATGGTGGCAAGTATCGGAGTTGCCGTTGGAGCTATTTTCTCGAGTGGATTAATGGAAGTGGCCCGGAAAGGTATCTTTGTGCCGGGGGAGTTCTATTTTGATGAGATCATGATCATTTTTATGGCTGTGATGCTCACCGATGTTCTGTTGCTGGATTTCTTCAATTCGCTGGGCTTACCTACCTCTACAACTGTTTCCATTGTTTTTGAATTGCTAGGTGCTGCGGTGTGTATGGCTGCATTGAAGGTGTACTCTCAGCCAGACGCTAACCTTGGTATGCTCGCAGAATATATCAATACCGCTAAGGCTACCGAGATCATTGTGGGCATCCTGATGGCGGTGGTCATTGCTTTCGCGGTAGGTGCCTTTGTACAATACATTTCCAGGTTCGTATTTTCATTTCAGTTCGAAAGGAAATTGAAATATTTTGGAGCCATTTTCGGGGGATTATCCTTAACGGCTATCCTTTACTTCATCCTGATAAAAGGAATGAAAAGCGTACCGTTTATTTCAGACGGAATGATGGATTATATCAATACGCATACGCTGCTTATCGTTATTATCGGCTTTTTAATATTTACCGCCCTTTCCCAACTTCTGATGAGCGTCTTCAAGATGAATATCCTGAAAATTATAATCACCATCGGAACTTTTGCCCTTGCCCTGGCTTTCGCGGGTAACGACCTGGTGAATTTCATCGGGGTTCCCATCGCGGCCTGGCAATCTTTCCAGTTATGGCAATCGGCTTATAACGATTCAGGTATTTTACCTTCAGAATTTGACATGAGCGGACTATCGGGAAGTGTTCCTACACCAGAGTTCCTCCTGGTCATTTCTGGCGCTGTGATGGTGTTAACACTCTGGTTTTCCAGTAAGGCACGGTCGGTTACCGAAACAGAAATTAACCTGGCAAGACAGGGTGACGGGGATGAACGTTTTGAACCGAACTGGCTTTCGAGGGGTATCGTAAGATATTCCGTGCTTTTGGGGAATGCGGTTACCGCCTTGTTTCCTGAAAAGGTTAAGGATAAGATCGACAATAAATTCAACAAGCCTTCCAACCAGAATAGCGCAAGGCGAATCAATGCGCCGGCTTTTGATATGGTTAGGGCATCAGTGAACCTGGTGGTGGCCAGTATCCTGATCTCCATTGGAACCAATATGAAATTACCACTCTCCACCACTTACGTAACCTTCATGGTAGGAATGGGAACTTCCCTAGCCGACCGGGCCTGGGATCGTGAAAGTGCCGTTTATCGAGTTACGGGAGTATTGAATGTAATTGGAGGATGGTTTATCACAGCCCTGGTGGCATTTTCGGCAGCGGCTCTTTTTGCTGCGATCATCTATTATGGTGGAACGGTAGCCCTTGTTGTCCTGATAATCGTCGCTTTAAGCCTGGTGGTTAGAAGTAGTATACTGCATTCCAGAAAGGAAAAAGAGGAAAAGAGCAGAAAGCGGTTCAAGAAAAGCGATATCATCACCATCAATGAGATCACCCAGGAAACTTCTGAAAATATTTCGAAGGTCATTGGAGGAATCAACAAAATGTATTCCCGAACGGTCGATAACCTGGGCTATTATGACCTGGGAAAACTGAAGAAAAGCTATAAAAAGATCGAAAAACTGGAAACCGAAGTGGACCAGTTAAAAGACAATATCTTTTATTTCATCAAATCCCTGGATGAGAATTCGGTTGAGGCCAGTAAATTCTATATTCTCACCCTGGATTATTTGCAGGATATGGTGCAGTCGATCGGTTTTATTACCCGAAACAGCTACAACCATGTGCATAATAATCACAAGAACTTAAAATTTAACCAGATCAGGGATCTGAAAAAGGTGGATGACAAGATGCAGATCCTTTTTGATGAGATCACTGAAACCTTCGATAATCACGAGTTCGGAAATATCGATAATTTGCTGAACGACAAGCAGGAATTGCTTAATTATGTAAGCGAGCTTATCCAGAAACAGATCACTCGAATCAGGACTTCAGAATCCAGCCCTAAGAACACCAAACTATATTTTGGAATATTGCTGGAAACCAAGGATCTTATTGGTTCCACCATGAACCTGCTGCAGTTGTTCCAGGAATTTTACAATGAAGCGCGAGCTACCACCTATTAATAAAAAATCCCTCTGAGAAGAGGGATTTTATTTTTTTAACCGTTGATGGCTTCTACATATTGAACCCGATCCTTTAGCATGTCTCTTAGCATGGTCTCGATTCCATTTTTCAGGGTCATAGTAGACGATGGACATCCGCTGCAGGCTCCCTGCAGGATCACCTTTACGGTTTTATTTTCGGGGTTGTAACTATCGAAAAGGATGTTACCACCATCGCTGGCAACTGCAGGCTTGATGTATTCATCAAGAATTGCTACGATCTCCCTTGAGGTGTCGTCCATATCACCTGGATTTGTATTCAGATCGGTTTTTTCTGCGGCCGCCTGACTTTGAGCTGAAACAGCTTCCTCATTTAATACTTCATTCCCATCTTCCAGGTAGCTCCTGATGAATTCCCTCAATTCCATGCTAATCTCTTCCCAGGAAGCGATATCATATTTCTGAATGGACACATAGTTCTCATCCAGGAATACTTCCTTTACGAAAGGGAAGTGGAAAAGTTTTTGTACCAAAGGTGCGTTTTTGGCCTCGTCTATATTTTTGAATTCCGCAGGTTGTAATACCAGTTTTTTGTTAGCTACAAATTTGAGCACGGCGGGATTCGGTGTGCTTTCAGCATAGACCGTTACCGGAACCTTTCCAGTCTGGGCTTTGGTTTCCTTTATCACTGCGCCGCCTTTGTTCAGGTAGCTTTCGATCTGTTCAGCCACTTCATTCTGAACTTCAGGCCAGTCAACGATGTCATATTTTTCGATCGCTACAAAATTCTGAGCGATATAAACCGTTTTAACAAATGGAAGGTAGAATAATTGTTGAGCCAAAGGAGAAATGGAAGCCTCATCAATATTTTTAAATTCATGGTTCTCGTTTCGAGTGAGGAATTTATTCGCCTCAAACTTAACGATCGAAGGGGTAGTGGTAGGGACTATATTTATATTAAAATCTTTCATCTCAAAATTTTTGGCAAAAATACTAAACTAAAACCAGCTATTATATATATTTACGGGCTTTATGGCTTATAAGACCTATTTCAATTTCCTTATTTATAAGAATTTGGCATCGACGCTTCGTTTAGGAGGTTTCCTGTTGTGTATGCTTTTGAATTCATTGAGTTTAAGTTCTCAGGAAGTATTGCCTACCTATTCCGATTATCTTACCGATAATTTATATCTCATCCATCCTTCCATGGCAGGCGCTTCCAATTTTGACCAGATACGCCTAACCGGTAGAAGACAATGGTTCGACGTAGAGAATGCTCCCAACTTACAGACGTTAGCCTATAATTCAAGGCTGGGTGAAAAAATAGGGGTAGGGGGAATTCTTTTCCGTGATGAAAATGGTAATTTTTCCAAGCTTGGTGCCTATGGAAGCTTTGCCTATCATTTAATGTTTTCCAGGAATACGGTAGACCTGAATCAGCTTTCATTCGGGATTAATCTGGGGCTGGTTCAACATCGCCTTGATATCAGCGATTTTTCGAGGTTCGATCCCATCATCGGGAATAGCAACAGCGACATCTTTGCGAATATGGATGTGGGAATTTCTTATTATTTACGAGACCTGTATTTTCATTTTGCAGCAAAGAATATATTGTCTGTAAATCGTGAATTATGGTATTCTGATGCGGTTCCCAGTAATATGCGAAAATACCTGTTTTCAGCAGGCTATGTCTTTACCCTGAATCCTTACGATCCATGGAGCTTTGAGCCATCCATACTATTCCAGGCGAGGGAGGCGACCAACGAAATGGCACTGGACATTAATTTGAAATCCTATTACGAGCTGGAATTTGGAAACTTATGGGGTGGAATTTCCTATCGCAACGGATTCGAAACCACTGAATATACCAACGATGGCGAGGAAATTAAAAGGCAGCAACTCAGGTATATCACGCCTTTTTTAGGGGTGGATTATAAGAAGTTCATCTTTGGCTACACCTTCAGTTATCAGCTCAATTCGCTGGTTTTAAGCAATTCTGGTTTTCACCAGTTAACGCTCGGGTACAATTTTGGAGAAAGCCGAGCCAGATATGATTGTAATTGTCCCGCAATTAATCAGTAGATCTTTTTTCAGAAATCCAGAAATTCTACCTGGAGATCGTATTTTTTAGCCTGAATGAGTTCTTTCAGGACTTCGGTATCTGTATTGGTATAGAATTTTGGCCGGAATTTCAACTCCTGGGAAGTATTTAAAAGTCCCTCTTTTAACAATACCGCTTTTGTTTGTCTGGCGACTGCCTCACCTGAGTCAATGATCTTCACGTTTGAAGGTAATAATTCCTTAAGCACCGGTATCAGGTAAGGGTAGTGACTGCAACCCAACACCAGATAGTCGATCTTTTGCTCGATCATGGGCGAAAGCAGGTTCTTTAGCAGTAGCTTTATCTCATCACTCTCTTTTTTGCCGCTTTCGATAAGCTCTACCAGGCCTGTGCCAACCACTTCTATCACATTGATGTCCTGGGTATATAATTCAGAAGTTCTTGTGAATAGTTCGCTGGAAAGGGTTCCCTTGGTTGCGAGGATGCCAATTGCCTTGTTTGTGCTTTGCAGGGCCGCTGGTTTAATGGCAGGCTCAATTCCTATAAAAGGAACGTCGTAAGTATTTCTTAGAACCTTAATGGCGTTGGTGGTGGCAGTATTGCAGGCGACAATGATGAGCTTGCATTCCATCTCCAGCAATTTTTCAGTGTTTTTTACTGAAAGGCTAATGATCTCATTCTGGGGTTTTATTCCGTATGGAGCGTTCCTGCTATCGGCCAGGTATATGCTTTGTTCGAATGGAAGCAGCTGATGGATTTCCTTCCAGATGGAAGTGCCTCCAACTCCCGAATCAAATAGTCCAATAGGTCTGGGGTCGCTCATATACCTACAAAAATAAAAACTGCGCACATTTCTGTACGCAGTTTTCAGTTTTATTTAGTAAGAGTGGGGAAATTACATTCCTAGCTCTTTCTTTACGTCTGGCATTAGATCATACCCGTCAGCAAGAAGTACTCCAGTTCCGGTTGTAGAATCAAGTACGTAGTCGTAACCTTTGTCTCTGGCTACTTTCTGAATGGCAGTACGAACTTTTTCAAGGATCGGTCTAAGAAGGTCAGCTTCTTTTTTCTGAAGATCCTGTCTTGCCTTGGCACTGTGCTCCTGAATTCTTCTCTGAGCAGCCTGTAGTTCGGTAGCTCTCTTCTGGTTCTCCTCTTCAGACTTTGTATTAGCTTCTGCTTCGTAACGCTGCATAGTGCTTTGTGCTTCAGATAACATATCTTTTATCTCCGCATCATAAGTCTTTTCCAGCTTTTGTAGCTGATCCATAGCGCTCTTGTATTCAGGAAGGGTTTGTACCAGATCCTGAGTAGCGATATGTGCCACTTTAGACTGTGCATTTGTAAAAGCAGTAGCTCCAATCATCAAAGCGAAAGCTATAAAAAGTGTTCTGAATTGTTTCATTTTAATCGTCGTTAAGTTTAAGGTTTAAAAAATATTTAGTTTATCGTGTCATTCTTTTTTTCACGGGCCTGCAGGATTGAATCTCTCTTTCGTTCTCTCTCTGCAAGTATCTTTTGTCTTCTTTCTTCGAATTCTCGTTGTTTGGCCGCCCTGATCGAATCTCTTTCTCGTTTCTTTTCCTCGATATAAGCTTCACGCTCATTTTTTCGTTCTTCCACCAGTTGCTCCCGTTCATCTATGGCGTCCTGCTGTTCTGGGGTGCGAGCCTCGGCTTCTTCCATTTCCTCGATCTCATCCCTGCCCTGAAGCTGCTCCCTGTTGGCGGTTCTCTGAATGGTTCTGAGAACCAGTTCGCTTACATCATATTGTTTGTCTGCATATATCATTCCAATATCTGAGGTTCTGTCAAAAACGAAATCCAGATTCCTGTTTTCGGCTATTTGCTGAACCGCGGTAAATACCTGGTCCTGGATTGGCCTTACCAGTTGTTTCTTCTGAATGATATAATCTCCATTTGGCCCGAAACGATCCTGCTGATATTTTCTGGCCTGTTGTTCCATATAGGATATTTCTTCCTCGCGATCTTCGATCAGCTCCTTGGTAAGCAAAGGTCTTTCATTATCAAGGCTGGCTCGCATTTCTTCAACCTTCTTAAGTTTTGCTTCCGCTTCGGCTTTCCATTCCTGTACACGATTATCCAGCTGCTTGTTCGCTTCCTGGTATTCCGGTACGTTCTGAAGAATATATTCCATATCGATATAACCAAGCCTGATGCTTTTCTGGGCATGGACGCTAGCAAGTCCAAGACCGATTATAGCTAGTATGGTGAATATATTTTTTTTCATTTATACCGAAGATAGAAAATATCGTGCCAAATTAAAATTGCTGTCCTATTATAAAGTGAGTTTCCCATCCGTTAGGTCCAGGTTGTCCAACGATCTCGTCGAAACCATAACCGAAGTCGATACCCAGTAATCCAAAGGTAGGCATAAAGATTCTTAGACCAAGACCTGCCGATCTGTTCACCTGGAATGGATTATAATCCCTGAAACTATCATAAGTAGCACCAGCCTCAAGGAATGTAAGGGCATAAATAGATGCCGCCGGCTTCAGGGTGATAGGATATCTTAGTTCCAGAGAATACTTATTATAGATGGTCGCACCATCATCCTGTGTGCTTACGGGGCGGTCGATCGGGATAACCGACTGGTTTGGATAACCTCTTAACTGGATGGTTTCCCTTCCATCAAGGCTGAATGCTCCAAGACCATCACCTCCCAGGTAAAATCTTTCAAATGGAGGCACACCTCTTTCATTGTTATAAGCTCCAAGGAAACCAAATTCTGTATGCGTTCTTAGAACCAGGTCGCTACTCGGGCCAAAATTCGCCAGGTTTGTATACCAGGTTCCGGCAAATTTGATCTTATAGAATTCCAGCCAGTTGTATTTCTTCTGATCTACCTTCTGTACATCAGGCACCGAATTATCAGGTGTAACCCTGTTTCCGTCGTAGTCTATCAGGTTCCCGTTTTCGTCTCTTAACTGGTACTCGTACAGGTTTTCTAGATTTCCATAGTCAACTCCGTTCCATAAGGAATAAGGAGGTGTCAGTTTTGCAGTTATGGAAAATCTGGAACCACCTGTTGGGAAAATAGGGTTTATATAGGTGTTATCTCGAGTGATGCCTAATTGATAATACAGGTTATTGGAATATCCGTCACCAAACGTAAATAGCCCGGTATTATAGTTATTAAGATCATAACGCTGGAAACCAACCATGTTCTGTACGGTCACATACTGGTCTGGTGCGGTTAACCTTTTTGCAAGACCAACGCTAACTCCAAGAATGTCAAAACTTCTTGATTTGTCGGCTCTTCTTTCAATATAATCGAAAAGGAACTGTCTTGTATAGCTAAAAGAAGTTGAAAGGCTCACCGGTCTTTGTCCTCCTAACCATGGTTCTCTAAAGGAAAGACTGTAAGTCTGGTAGAAAGTACTAGCCTGTGCTCTTAAAGAAAGTGACTGCCCATCTCCCATAGGAATTGGCTTGTAGGCATCCTTATCGAAAATTCCCTGAAGGGAGAAGTTGTTAAACGAAAGTCCAAGGGTTCCAATGAAACCACCGCCTCCGTATCCTCCCTGTAGCTCGATCTGGCTGGCACCAGCTTCTACTACTGGATATTCAAGGCTTAGCGTTCCGGCATTTGGATCTACATCCTTAAATTCTGGACTCAGGTTTTCGGCATCGAAGAACCCAAGCTGCCCTAATTCCCTAACCGTGGCCACCACGTTTTCCTGGCTGTATTTCTGGCCTGGTTTGGTTCTCATTTCCCTGTAGATCACATGATCTTTGGTCTTGTCGTTTCCGGTAACGCGAATTTCGTTGATATAGGCTTCCTTACCTTCTACGATCCTGATCTCAAAATCGATAGTATCGTTATAAACATTGGTTTCTACAAGATCGATGTCTGAGAACAGGTAACCATTGTTCTGGTAGATATTGGCGATCGAAGTTTTATTCGGTTCTCTTCCCTGAACCCGTTCATCCAGCAAAACTCCATTGTAAACATCACCTTTGTTAAGCCCAAGAACCCTGTCCAGAGTAGCATCTGAAAAGGCTACATTTCCCAGGTAATTTACGTCTCCAATATAATACTGGTTTCCTTCCTCGATGTTCAACCTAAGAGCAATATCATCGTTTCCTTTTCTGATAAGCGTATCTGAAGTGATTCGAGCATCACGGTATCCTTCTTCCTTGTATTTGTTTATCAGGTTTTCCTTATCAGCCTGGTAATCATCACGCACAAATTTGGAACGCTTCCAGAACCTCAAAAAGTTCTTTTGCTTGGTGTTCTTCATCTGTCTTCTCAACTTCCAATCTGATAATTCTTCATTGCCCACCAGGTCTATTTCAGAGATTTTCACCCTGTCTCCCTTGTCAACATTAACGATCATGTTAACCTTGTTGGTAGGAGCACCAGTGGTGTCGGTCACCTCGGTAGTCCGAACATTAACATCGGCGTTGAAATAACCTTCTTTTCTGAATTTTTCCTCGGTATAGTTTTTCGTGGTGGTGATAAGGTTTTCAGTAACCTTCGCGCCTGGCTTCAGTTCGTTCTCATCAATAAGTTCGTCTCTTTCGCCTTTTTTCTTTAAACCAACAAAACGAACTTCCTGAAGTACGGGAACTTCGGTGATTTCCAGTTCCAGGTCGGCCACATTGCCTTCCACGTTGGTGATATAGAAATTAATATCGCTGAAAAGATTAAGATCCCAGAGCTTTTTGATGATCGAGCTTAATCGATCCCCAGGAATATAAATCTCGTCGCCTTTTTTAAGTCCTGTATAGGTGATTACCGTTCCTTCGTTATAGGTAGTGGTTCCTGTTACCTTTATATCGCCAATCACGTATTTTTTGGAATCTCCCAGGGGTAGGTCCTGTGCTTTGGCGGTGATGCTGAATATAAAACAAATAAATAGTAGGCTAAGTATTCTTTTTGTCATGAATGCACTAACTGAGTTGCTCACTGGTTTTTCCAAATCTTCGTTCTCTGTTTTGATAGTTGTATATGGCCTCATAAAGGTTTTCCCTTCGGAATTCTGGCCATAAGATTTTCGTAAAATACAATTCGGCATAAGCGATCTGCCATAAAAGGAAATTGCTAATGCGCTGTTCTCCACTGGTTCTTATTAAAAGATCCACATCTGGAAAATTTCGGGTGTAAAGATGCTCATTTATAACCGATTCATCAACCTCATTCGGCTTTAATTCTCCGCTTTTAACTTTGTCTGCGATCTGCCTGATGCAGCTGGTTATTTCTTCCCTGCTGCCGTAGCTTAAAGCAAGGGTTAAGGTCATGTGAGAATTTTCCGAAGTCTTTTCAATCACATCCTTCAGTTCTTTCTGTGCCTTCTTCGGAAGGTTGGTAATGTTTCCTATGGATGTGAGTTTGATATTGTTGTCCTGAAGTGTTTTGATCTCCTTCTTCAGAGAAGAAACCAATAACTTCATAAGGGTGTCTACTTCAAATTTTGGGCGATTCCAGTTTTCAGTAGAAAAGGCATAAAGGGTTAGGTTTTTAATGCCTAATTCGGCACATCCTTCCACGACATCGCGCACCGCTTTGGTACCTTCTTCATGTCCAGCGACCCTGAATAAGCCTTTTTGTTTGGCCCAACGACCATTGCCATCCATAATAATGGCAATATGGACCGGTAACTTATCAAGATTTATGGATTCTTTGTAATTCATCTAAAAACAATAACAAGGCGTACGCCCAAAAGTAAATGTAAAGCTGATGCCGGTAAAAACATACCAGTCATTGGTGTTCCTGTTGCCAAATTCCACATTTGGATCCCGGCGGCCCAGGTATTCTTCGGGCCAGCTTCCGTCAAGATTATCGGTAAAAGTATATCTGGCGCCTATTTCCAAAGCTCCTATAATATGTTCTGTAATAGCCTCTTTATATCCCATCACCATCGGAATGGCGAATTCCCAGTTGGTTCCTTCGTTCACTAGGTTTCCGGCTCGTCCGTTCTTCAGCCACATATGATCTGCCCTGAAATAGGTAAGACCGGTGTATAAATAAGGGGTGCTTTGAGGTAATGGGTTGGTAAGGTCAAATTCCCAGAAATTGAATTCCAGGCCTAGAGATGCCTCCGCGATCGTATTATTAAAAGAATAGCCTCGCTGCTGCCTTCTGGTGTCATCAGACTTGGTATCGTCTGCTGAAATTTCAGCATATAACAAGCTTAGCCTTAATGCATGGCGCGGACTCCTGTTCCATTTAGCGAGTAAACCGCCAACAGGGGTATTGGGTAATATGTAATTAGATCGTCCCACGTCGCCAATATAATTTGCACCTCCGCCAAATACTCCTAATTCGAACTGTTGCGCGTTCAAATTAGTCATAAATAATGCCATCACTACAAATGTGATTAGATACCTCATAGGTTTTCAAAAGTTTGCAAATATAACAATTCTGATTGCCCTGCAATAATTTGAGCAGATTTGTACATACGTATAAACAGTTTTTGGAAACTTTTATTGCTTAATTGCGCTTGTCTTCTCCCCACAGGAGCTTTTTTCGAAGGGTGTTTAAAAAACTATCCTCCTGCAATTCAACAAAATTTATAGTGTAGGGTGCTTTTTTAATGATGATCTCGGTGTCATTCTCCAGCGTGGCTATCCTGGAATCCATAGACACCAGGTGTTCGCTGCCTCTTCCCGATACTTTTAATTTGATCGTGGTGTGGTCTTTAATCACCAGGGGCCTCGCATTGAGATTGTGAGGCGCTATGGGTGTGATCACCAGGGAATCGGCATCAGGGGTGATCACCGGGCCTCCGCAGCTAAGGGAATATCCGGTGGAGCCGGTAGGTGTGGATATGATAAGGCCGTCTGCCCAGTAGGAGGTAAGGTATTGATCGTCCAGCCAGGTGTCTACAGTGATCATCGAAGTAGTGTTCTTCCGGCTTACCGCAATTTCGTTTAAAGCGATCTGCTGGAAAATAGGATCGAAAGTTTTTGGGTTGGTCTCCATGGTGAGGACCGATCTTGGTGACAGGCTGAATTTCTTTTCCAGGATCTCATCGATAGTGCTTTCTATCTGTTCCTTCTGAATAGTGGCCAGAAAGCCAAGTCTTCCTGTATTTATACCAACGATTGGAATGTTCAAATTCCGAATATAATTGATCGATTTTAGAATGGTTCCGTCGCCACCAATGCAAAAGAAAAGATCGAATGATTTGTCCAGCTCGTCGAAAGCGCTGAAATGGTCGTAATCTTTTTCGATGGTCTTGTTGCTGTGGATGAGTTTTAAAAAATCCTCTTCGATAAGGACTTCTACGTTCCTATGGTCGAGGATTTCAAGTAACTGGCCTATGTATTCTGCCGCATTGGTGTGGTAAAACTGTCCGTAGATACCAATTTTCATGAATTATATGTTCAGGTATTTATCGAGATATTTAGATCGGTCTTTAAGATTTTTGTTGAAAGAATCTTCCTGGTGTTCTGAAACGATAATATAGCCATATCTTCTAAAAGACTGTATGATCTCGTTCATGCCAGATGGTGTTATTTTAAGCGTGATCTCGGCCATATCTTCTTCGATCTTTGAGACAAAGGCTCCAAGCACATGTGCATTATGAGATTCCACGATCTGGCTTACTTCACCGAAGGTAAAATCCTTAAAAGCTTTTTCAACGATTAGGATATTTCCCGGTTCGTGCAAAAACGGAGTTTCCTTGAACAGGGCGATCATATCATTAAGTTCGAGATATCCCAGGTATTTGTTTTCCTCACTCAGCACGGGAAGAATGTTCGAATTGTTCTGTGCGAAAGCTTCCAGGCTGTCCAGCCAGTAATTGTTTTCAGTCACAAAAAAGTTTTCGATCGCATAGCGGTAATCGTCCAGGCTCTTTTCCTTTTCGAAACAGCGAATATCATTCTCAGAAATACAGCCAATATAATGACCATTTTCTTCCACTGGCAAATGTGTATAGGTTAGCTGGTTAAAAAGCCGCTGTACATCTCCCACTTTCTCCTGAAGATTTCTTACCTCGATATCATTCAATATGTATTCTTTCAAACTCATCTGATCCGCTCCTTTCCTTTTGTGCAAATTAATCAAAATAATATTCATTGAAGCAGCCTGCTCTTTGTATTTTTGTTAATAAAACCAAGAGAAAATGACCAAACTGAGTGTAAATATCAATAAAATAGCCACCTTGCGAAATGCCCGTGGCGGGGATATTCCAAATGTAGTAGAGGCCGCACGGAACATTGAAAAGTTCGGAGCCGAAGGTATAACCGTGCATCCAAGGCCTGATGAGAGGCATATTCGCTATTCGGATTGTTATGACCTGAAACCGGTTTTGACTACTGAATTCAATATAGAAGGCAAGCCAATTCAAAAATTTATAGATCTCGTGCTGGACGTTAAACCGGCGCAGGTAACCCTGGTTCCCGATGCTGAAGATGCCATCACTTCCAATGCAGGCTGGGACACTATTAAACATAAAGAATATTTACAGGATGTGATCAAAGAATTTAAATCGCATGGAATTCGAACCTCAATTTTTGTGGACCCGGTAAAGGAAATGATCGAGGGCGCTGAAAAAACCGGAACCGACAGGATCGAATTATATACCGAAAGTTTTGCAGTTGACTATGCCGATGGAAGAAGCGATGCGGCAAAAGCCTATTCCGAATGTGCCGAGCTGGCGCACCAGATCGGGTTGGGCGTGAATGCCGGTCATGATCTTTCGCTGAAGAACCTGCGTTATTTTAAAGATAACGTGCCTCACCTGGCCGAGGTTTCTATTGGTCATGCCCTTATTTCAGAAGCTCTTTACCTTGGGCTCGAAAATACTATTGAACAATACTTAAAACTTTTACGATAAATGAAATTACACTCTGTGATTCTTGGAAAAGGAAAACCGTTCTTAATTCTGCATGGTTTCCTGGGGATGAGCGATAACTGGAAGACACTGGGAAAACAATTTGCTGAAGAAGGTTTTGAAGTACATCTGATAGATCAGCGAAATCATGGAAAAAGTCCGCATAGCGATGATTTTTCGTATGAATTGATGGCTGAGGATATTCAGGAATATTGTAAGGAACACAAACTTGAAAATATCATTCTAATGGGGCATTCCATGGGAGGGAAGACCGCGATGCTGGCCGCCACTCAGTATGAAGGCCTGGTGGAGCGCCTTATCGTGGTTGATATCGCGCCAAAATATTATGCGCCTCATCATCAGCAAATTTTGAAGGGTCTAACCGCGCTGGATGATGCTAAATTAAGCTCAAGAAGGGATGCTGAAGACCTGTTAGAGAAATATATAGACGAAACCGGTGTGCGCTTGTTTCTATTGAAGAATCTGTATCGAAAGAACAAGGACCTGCTGGCCCTTAAAATGAATCTGCCCGTGTTAAAAGATAAGATCGAAAATATAGGCCGAGCTTTGCCTGATTACGCGAAATATGAAGGTCCCGTTCTGTTTATAAAAGGCGAGCGATCAAATTATATCAAGGATGAGGATCATGAATCCATTCGCTCTCACTTTCCAGAGGTGGAGTTCGTAAGTATCAAGAATGCGGGTCACTGGGTTCACGCCGAAAGTCCAAAGGACTTCTTTGAGGCCGTAATCCGATTTGTTTAAAATCTTTCTAAATTTATTATGTATGCATAATAAAAAGGAATGATTTGTTGCGTAATATGTAATTTATGCTATTTTTGGCGCAATCATTTTTACGATTTTAAAATATAATCCTAAACAAATTATGAAAAGACTATTTTTACTTGGCCTTTTTGCTATGGCCACAGCTATCACTTATGCCGGTGGGTACAGGGTGAGTCTGCAGGGACAACGCGGACTTGCGATGGGACACACAGGGGTGGCGATGGTAAACAATGCAGAGTTGGCTTTCTTCAACCCCGGAGGACTAAGCTTTCTTGAGAACAAGATCAACATTGCGGCTGGAGCCAGTGCCGTGTTTTCTGATGTAGTATGGCAGAATGATGAATTTGGACAGATGGCCAGAACCGATAGTCCGGTTGGAACTCCATTTTATGCCTATTTTTCTTATAAGTTAACTGAAAAATTCAGTCTTGGTTTCGCTGCTTACACTCCTTATGGAAGTAGTGTTGAGTGGGAAAAAGACTGGGCAGGTTCGCACCTGGTGAATGATATAGACCTTCAGGCAATTTACATTCAGGCCCTGGCATCTTATAAGATAACCGATAACCTATCAGTTGGAGGTGGTCCTATTTACGTAAGCGGTGCGGTGAATTTCAACAGAAACCTGAATAGAACGCTTACCGATCTTGAAGGAAACCGTTCCAATGTAACTGTAGATGCTTCTGGTGTTAGCGCCTGGGGATGGTCTGCCGGAGCTATGTGGAAACCTATAGATAGTTTAACCATTGGTGTTAACTACCGTTCAGAGATCATTATGCAGGCTGAAGGCGGTGATGCCGATTTCCAGAATGTTCCTAACTCACCGCTTACTCCATTCGAGGATACAAAATTTGATGCGGAATTGCCTTTACCAGCTGAACTAACCGTTGGTGTTTCTTACCAGTTAAACGAAAAATGGTTGTTTGCCTTTGATTACAACAGAACTTTCTGGGGAGTGTACGAATCATTAGACCTTGATTTCGAGAATCCGAATATTCCAGATTCTGAAAACCCAAGAAACTATGAGGATTCTTCCATTTATAGATTCGGAATGCAATACACCGCCAATGAGACTTTCACTTTAAGAGCGGGATATTATTTTGATGAATCACCGGTTCAGTCTGGATATTTTGCTCCTGAAACTCCAAGAAACAATTCAAACAACTTCACTGGAGGTTTGTCTATTAATGTTTCAGACAGGGTAGCGATCGATGCGTCTTTCCTTTACAGTCATTTTGATGAGATCGAAGAGTCTTACAATTATTATGAAGAGAACGGGCAGCAGGTTCCATTTGAAGGAACTTACAAGTCAAGCGCTTTTGTGCCAGGTTTGGGTGTAACTATTAAAATTTAATTTAGAGATGAAGAATTATATAAAATATATGGCAATTCTGGCCCTCGGAATCGTTTCCTGTGAGCCGGAACTTGAAAATTCAATCGAAGATGATGGGTTTTACAGCAATGGAGAAGCCGATTTTTCGAATTATGTAGCCCTGGGAAATTCACTTACGGCCGGATATGCTGATGGTGCGCTCTATATTACCGGGCAGCAGAATTCCTACCCAAACATCCTGGCTTCGAAAATGGAGCTGGCTGCTGAAGGGAATTTCGATTTTACTCAGCCTTTGGTAAATGACAATGTTGGAGGTTTGTTGCTTGGAGGAAACCAGATCGCTGCGCCAAGATTCGTTCTGGCTGGTGAATCGGCCCTTACTGCCAGACCTGCAAGGTTGAATGCGATGCCAACTACTGAGGTTTCAAATAAACTAAGTGGGCCATTTAACAATATGGGTGTGCCTGGTGCAAAATCTTACCACCTGCTTGCGCCTAACTACGGAAATGTTGCCGGAGTGGCTACAGGAGCGGCCAACCCTTATTTCGCAAGATTTGCATCTTCAGAAAGTGCAACCGTTTTAGGAGATGCCGTAGCTCAGGATCCAACTTTCTTTACCCTTTGGATCGGAAACAATGATGTTTTGAGCTTCGCGACTTCAGGAGGAGCCGGAGTTTATCAGCAAAACAACACCGATTTCGCCACCTATGGACCTAATGATATTACCGATCCGAATGCATTTGCATTTGTATACAATTCAATCGTTAGTCAGTTAGTTGGAGAAGATGGTTCAGCTGCTGAAGGGGTATTGATCAATATTCCTAATGTAACCGATATTCCTTATTTCAATGTGGTGCCGGTTAACCCAATTCCGTTGGATGCTAATACCGCTGCTGCTTTGAACGCACAATTCGGAGTTTATAACACGCAGATACTTCCGGGTCTTGTTCAGGCAGGAGTCCTTACCGAAGCTGAAGCGAACAGCCGTAAGATAACCTTTGCTGAAAGCGATCAGAATTATGTGACTTTGGTAGATGAAGATCTAACCAACATCACTGGAATCCTGCAGCAGGCACCATTTAACCTGGATCCTCAAACAGCTGCGCTATTAGGTCAGCTAAGACAGGCTACTTCAGAAGATCTTATTCCGTTGACTTCATCTTCATTTATCGGAACTACCGTAAATGATAACCCAATGCTGGTAAATGGGGTTTCAGTTCCGTTAGGTGATGAGCATGTATTAACAGCATCAGAGCAGGCAGTGGTTGCCCAGGTAACCACGCAGTATAATGCTGCTATTGCCAGTATTGCTCAGAATTACAGTTTAGGATTGGTAGATGCCAATGCCCTGTTGTCTCAAATTGGAGCGAGCGGTGGCTTGAACTACCAGGGAATCCCGATCACTTCTCAATTCGTTGTTGGAGGTGCTTTTTCACTTGATGGTGTGCATTTAACTCCAAGAGGAAATGCGGTGATCGCAAACGAGATCATTAAAGTGATTAATACTAATTACGAAGCCAATTTGCCTAATGTAAATGTAGGTGAGTACGGTACCGTAAGCTTAAGCAATAACGTGCAGTAGTATTAAAATTGATATAATTTTTAAGGAGCGCCGGGAATTTCCCGGCGTTTTTTTTGCAATTTTACCAATAACCAACATTGAAAATTATGAATTTTATACTTCGACTTTTATTGACCGCCCTTGCAGTGGTCGTCATTGCCAAATTATTGCCGGGAGTGAGCGTGGATAGTTACTGGACTGCCATAATCGTCGCTCTCGTTCTGGCACTGCTCAATTTTATCGTAAAGCCTATTTTGGTATTACTCACACTTCCAGTTACCATATTAACCCTGGGGTTGTTCCTTTTAGTGATCAATGCCATTATAATATTTATGGCAGATGGCTTTGTGTCAGGTTTTGATGTGGATGGCTGGCTTATTGCCATAATTTTTAGTCTGTTATTGTCTCTGGTTCAATCTTTGCTATTCTCCATTTTGAAAAAGGATTAGACTTATCTGAATTTCAATAATTTGAAACTTTGCAGACTTTTAGAAAAAACGTAATTTTGCACTCCAATTTTTATAACAGATCAAAATGAATATTACCAGAGAGAATATTGATGAATTAAATGCGGTAGTTAAAGTTGATATCGCGAAAGAGGACTATGCCGGTAAAGTAGAGAAGATTTTAAAGGATTACCGTAAGAATGCCAATATTCCCGGTTTCAGAAAAGGTCACGTGCCAATGGGAATGGTGAAGAAACAATATGGCCAGGCCGTATTGGTTGATGAGGTGAACAAATTGCTTCAGGAAAGCCTTAATAAATACCTTACCGAAGAGAAACTTGATGTTCTTGGTAACCCAATCCCTAAGGAGCAGGAAGATTTTGACTGGGATAAGGATAATTATAGCTTCGAATTCGAGCTTGGACTGGCTCCTGATTTTGATGTTAACCTGGACCTTGACAAGCCGGTTACCAAATATAACATCGTTGCCGATGAGAAAATGGTGAACGACCAGATTGAAAGCATCCAGAAGCAATATGGTAAGCTAAAGACGAAAGAGGTTGCTGAAGAAGGCGATACTGTTGCTGGTACTTTTAAGAATGAAGAAGAAGGTATCGAGAAGGAAACCACTATCGAATTGGAGAATATTAAAGGAAAGCGTAATCTTAACAAATTCGTTGGTGCGAAAGTAGGTGATACCATTACTTTAAAGACCAAGGGATTATTCGAAGATGACCACGCTTTGATAAACCATTTAGGGATCGAGCACGATAAGGCTCACGATCTTGATATCGAAGTAGAATTCACTGTTTCAGAGATCAACGAAAGAGAACTGGCAGATCTTGACCAGGAGCTTTTCGACAAGTTATTCGGAAAGGATAATGTAAAATCTGTAACCGAATTAAAGGAAAAGATCAAGGAAGACGCAGCGAAGCAATTTCAGCAGCAGAGTGACCAGCAGTTGATGAACGATATCACTGAAGCGCTTATCGAGACTACTGATTTTGACCTTCCAAAGGAATTCCTTCAAAAGTGGATCCGTACGGTTGGGGAAAAGCCATTGACCGAAGAAGAAGCGGTTGAGGAATACGAAAAAAGTGAAAAAGGACTTAGATATCAGTTAATCGAAGGAAAGGTTGTAAATGATAACAACCTGAATGTTGATTTCAACGATCTAAAGGCCTTTACTACAGATAAGATCAAGCAGCAAATGGCTCAGTTTGGCCAGATGGATCCTTCAGAAAAAGAACTGGATGATATCGCTGCGAGGATCCTGTCTAACCAGGATGAGGTAAAGAGACTTTCAGAGCAGTTGATGAACGAAAAACTGCTTGAATTCTATAAAGAGAATATGAAATTCGACGAAAAGGAAGTGACTTACGAAGAATTTGTGAAAGCGATTTATAAGTAAGCCTTTTTAGGATTTATTATCTATCTTTAAGGCGTTAACTCATTCGGGCTAACGCCTTTTTTGGCCTTTACCGGAAATTTAATTAAGCTAAAAACAAAAGAAATTGATGGACTACGGAAAAGAATTTCGAAAGTACGCTGTTTCAGATCATAACATCAACAGCAATTATTACGATAAAATCATAAGTAGTATGGTGCCTACGGGCATGACTCCAAATATCATTGAAGAAAGACAGATGAATGCCGTGGCGATGGATGTATTTTCCAGGCTAATGATGGACCGAATTATCTTCCTGGGAACAGGGATCAACGACCAGGTGGCTAATATCGTGCAGGCACAGCTGTTATTTTTAGAGAGTACTGATGCTAACAAGGATATCCAGATCTATATCAACTCACCGGGAGGTAGTGTGTATGCAGGTCTAGGTATCTATGATACGATGCAATTTATCAAGCCAGATGTGGCGACCATCTGTACAGGTATGGCGGCTTCTATGGGAGCTGTGCTGTTATGTGCAGGTGAAAAAGGCAAAAGAAGCGGATTGCCACATTGTCGTGTGATGATACACCAGCCAATGGGTGGAGCCCAGGGGCAGGCAAGTGATATCGAGATTACTGCTCGTGAGATTTTAACGTTAAAAGAAGAACTTTATAAGATCATCGCCAAGCATTCCGGCCAGACCTATGAAAAGGTTCATGAAGATAGTGACCGTGACTACTGGATGAAGGCCGAAAAAGCCAAGGAGTATGGTATGATCGACGAAGTTTTAAAAAGAGAAGGATAAAATTGTAAATTACTTTTTTTACCTTAAGAGTAATTTGAAAAATTAGATAATGGCGAAAGAAGATTTAGAATGTTCCTTTTGTGGAAGAAAGAAGCCTGAAACCAATTTATTGATTGCAGGGCTGGATGCTCATATTTGTGATCGTTGTATTGAGCAGGCGCATGGTATTGTGGTAGAGGAATCAAGACAGGGAGAAGCCAGGGAGCTTTCTTCAGATTTAATGCTTAGTAAGCCAAAATCGATCAAGGCCTTCCTGGATGAATATATCATCGGGCAGGAGGAAACCAAGAAAGTGATGTCGGTTGCTGTGTACAATCATTATAAACGATTGTTACAGCCAGATTCCGATGATGATGTAGAGATTCAGAAGAGTAATATCGTGATGGTAGGGGAGACCGGAACCGGTAAAACCCTTATGGCACGGACTATTGCAAAAATGCTGAATGTGCCTCTGGCCATCGTTGATGCTACAGTATTGACCGAAGCCGGTTATGTTGGAGAAGACGTGGAAGGTATCCTTACCCGACTGCTCCAGGCAGCCGATTATAATACAGAAAAAGCTCAGAGAGGGATCGTATTCATCGATGAGATCGATAAGATCGCGAGAAAAAGTGATAATCCGTCCATTACCCGTGACGTTTCCGGAGAAGGAGTGCAGCAGGCTTTACTGAAGTTACTGGAGGGTACTACAGTTAACGTTCCGCCAAAAGGTGGGCGAAAGCACCCAGACCAGAAATTCATCGAGGTAAATACCGAAAACATCCTCTTTATTGCTGGTGGTGCTTTTGACGGAATTGAGAGGATCATTAGTAAACGTTTGAATATGCAGGCGGTTGGCTTTAGCGCTTCCAAGAGCGAGGATGCCATAGAGCGTACCAACTTGTTGAAGTATATCATTCCGAAGGACCTTAAGGAATTTGGACTGATCCCAGAGATCATTGGTAGATTACCAGCTCTTACTTATATGAATCCGCTTGACAGGTCTACTTTAAGAGCAATCCTTACCGAGCCTAAGAATGCCATCATCAAGCAGTATAAGAAACTGTTCGAGATGGATGATATCGAATTCGATATCACCAATGAGGCACTGGATTATATCGTAGATAAAGCTGTGGAATACAAACTTGGAGCACGTGGACTGCGTTCGCTTTGCGAGGCTATCCTTACCGATGCGATGTTCGACCTTCCGGAAAGCGAGGAAGATGACTTTACCGTTACTCGCGAATATGCAGAAGATAAACTGAATAAGTCTACGATGAGCAAGCTGAAAGCGGTTTCTTAGAAGCTGTAAGCTTTAAGTTATAAGCTATAAGCTTTTTCTAAAGATTAAATAAAAAATGTCCTCAAATTAAATTTTGGGGACATTTTTTATATTCAAAACTTTCTAAAGTCTAAAGTCTAAAGTCTAAAGTCTAAAGTCTGAAGTCTGAAGTCTCCTGCTTATTCCTGAAGTTTTTCCCGGGCCGGAGATTCCTTATTTAGTGCAACAGACTTTTCATAGGCTTTCTTTGCTTTTTCCATTTCTCCTTGAGCAGCATAACAATCTCCCAAAGCATTCCAGGCCTGATAGCTTTCAGGAAAATTACGGGTGTTTATTTTGTATAGTGCCTCAGCTTCTTCAATTAGATTCATGGACATTAGGAAAAAACCTATGACACCTAAATTATCTTCATAGGGTTTAATCTCGGCTCCAGCGTGGTAGGACAAATTTTCAAATTGTTCGGTATAATCCTGTAGAAAACCATCTTCAAAATTCTCCACAGAGCTTGGGAGAAAGGTTGGGAGATTAAAATAATCATATAGAAATCGAATGCCTTCATACTGGCCAATATGAACCACTGTCATATGATTCTCATCCGGATATTCCTTAATCTTTAATCGGATTTGATCTCCAAATCGATCCTGGATAACCGCCGCTAACTTTGTTTTTGCTTCCATTGAACCTTCTGGATAATCTTCCGCAATACTTCCCTGTCTTTTTTCATAGCCGGTTATATAATTAGCATTTCCAATAAAAAGGGATTTTTTGCTGAACCGGCTGTCTATTGGTTTTTCCTTAAATTCGTCGATAAGATACTGATCGTTCCACCATACTGCAGGATCAGTTGCAATATAATTGTCAAATAAGTCTGTTCTGTTTATAAAGGTATGAAGTGCTAATATGCCTCCTAATGAATGCCCAATGAGTGTGCGATGTGAAATTGCTGCAGGATAGTTTTTTTCTATCTCTGGAATAAGCTCCTTCTCAACGAAATCAAGGAATTTGTCACCTCCTCCGGCCTGGGAAGTTATAAATTCTGGCAAATAAGGTGGATTTGGAGGAGTGGTTGTAGGTGCCAGGTCGCGCCAGCGATTTGTATTTGGTATACCAATTACGATCATCCTGGGAATGAGCATATGAGCCGATGATAAACTTTCAAGGTGACCAACAAATGGAATAAAATAATGTTCTGCATCCAAAACGTAAGTGACCGGATAATTTTGAATCGTTTCAGGATTGGTCTTTAATTCGTTGGGTAAATAAATAAAATACTCCCGTTCCTCATTAAGAATTTCAGAATATATAGTGTTGGTAAAACCTATTTCTATAGGCTTCGATTCCTGGGCAAGTAGAAAACTAGAATAAATAAACAGCAAACTGAGAAGTATGTGAGTTTTCATAATGATCAGATGGATTGGTTATTTTAAATATATGAAAATTAGATAGTTGTGTTTTTGAATGACCTTATGTAATTTTTCCAATGTTCAATTATTTAGATGCAAATGGAGATAGAAAAATTGTGTTTTGAGAGATAAAAATTGGAGATGAATGAAGAAGTAGTATGCAAGTTTTCCGGAATGGGTAGTATCCGGATCGTGAGACTAAGAAAAATCTCTTTGAAACTTAGAAGGTGTTGAAAACTCTGTGGTGTTTATTTAGCGAAATACTGGAAAGTAAAAATTCCTTTTTTGATAACCGATAACCAATATCAACCACTGCTTACTGCCACTGAAAACTGATAACTGAATTACCAGCTTCCCCCGGCACCACCACCGCCAAAGCCGCCACCGCCGAAACCTCCTCCAAAGCCTCCGCCACCAAAGCCACCTCCGGAGCTACCGCCACCAAATCCGCCACCTCCAAGACTGCCGCGTCCCATCGAGCTTAAGATGATCGCATCCCACAAGGTGCTTCGGCCAGATCTGCGTCCGCCATTTCTACCACCACCTCGTTTATTAAAAAGAGAGGTGAGAATTACGAAAAGAATGAGAAAGATGATAATGGTTCTTATTGAAATTCCGCCACCACCTGATCCTTCAGGTCGTGGGGCGCCTTTAAAAGTGCCATTCAGCACCTGGAAAATAGCGGAGGTCCCTTTATCAAGCCCGCCATAAATATCCCCGTTTCTGAATTCGGGCAGGATGATGAGTTCGATGATCTCCTTGGTCTTGGCATCGGTAAGATATTCTTCCAGTCCGTATCCGGTGGTGATCCATATCTTTCGTTCCTGCTGGGCAACCAGAACCAGGAGGCCGTTATCGGTATCGCTTTGACCAATTCCCCATTCGTGCGCCCAGTGAGCGGCATAGGTTCCTTCGTATTCGCCTTCCAGTGACGGAATGGTCACTACCACTATTTGCGTGGAAGTAGTATCGGAATAATTGATCAGTTTTTGTTCCAGCCTTGCTTCTTCAGATGCCGCTAGCATATCGGCCTCGTCATATACGCTGGTTTGTTCGGAAGGTTTGGGTGGGATGTCCCGCTGAGCTATGGCTGTGAATCCTACAAAAAGGACCAATAAAAGGAGTAGCCGTTTGATAAATCTAGCCTTTTGAAATCTGATCGGATAGCTCATTGGTGTCATTCTCATCCCAGGGAAAATGTTTTTCTAATTGTTCTCCGGCCTTCAGTATCCCTTCAACCAGCCCGGTTTTAAAATCGCCTTTCTTGAAATGGGAAACAATAAGGTCTTTCGTGCTTTCCCAAAAATCATCGGGAACAACCTCGTTGATGCCTTTATCACCATAGATCACAAAATTATGATCTTCTACGGCAACATAGATCAAAACACCATTGTCTTCCTTGGTGTTATCCATTTTCAGCTTATGGAAAACTTCCATGGATCGCTCAAAGATATCCTTCCCATTGGTGCTGCGTTCAATATGAACCCTGATCTCTCCAGAGGTTTTTCGTTCAGCCACTCGAATAGCTTCCACGATCTCTTCTTCCTCCTTTTTGGTAAGAAAACCTTTATCTGCGTCTGCCATGATTTATTGAAAGTCGAATTCCACTTCAGGCGCATCTTCCGCTCCTGCATCGGCCTGGAAGCGCTCCATACGGTCAAAACCGAAAAGCCCTGCCAGCAAATTATTCGGGAACACCCGAATATAGGTGTTATAGTCGGTCACCGCCTCATTATATCGGTCCCTGGCCACGTTTATTCGGTTTTCCGTGCCTTCCAGCTGTGATTGTAACTGAAGAAAATTCTGATTCGCCTTCAGGTCGGGATAACGTTCCACTGTTACCAGTAAGCGAGATAAGGCAGAGGTAACTCCCTGTTGGGCTTCCTGGAACTGCTGGATCTGTGCAGCGCTAAGATTTTCAGCATCTACATTGATTGAAGTGGCTTTGGCCCTTGCTTCGATCACATCGGTAAGGGTTCCCTGTTCGAAATCGGCAGCGCCCTGCACCGTTTTCACCAGGTTACCTATAAGGTCGTTCCTTCGCTGGTAGGAGCTTTCTACATTCGACCAGGCTAATTTCGCATTTTCTTCCTTGGTGACGGCTGTATTATTGAAGCCGGCTGCGAATTGCCAGATCACGATGATCACAATTACGATAATTGCTAACGGAATTAACCACTTTTTCATCTTACAAATTATTTTTAAGGTTGACTAGTTCAGATTTTATTCGTTCTAACTTTCTGATTATCTCAAAGTTAGTTAATGTTTTTTGTTTTTCTTCCTTTAAATGAATTTTCGCTCCTTCTAGGGTAAAGCCTCTCTCCTTGACCAGGTGATAGATGAGTTCAAGATTCCTGATATCATCCGGTGTGAACTTGCGGTTTCCCTTGGCATTCTTCTTTGGCCTGATCACATCAAATTCTTTTTCCCAGAACCTAATAAGAGAAGTGTTTACCTTAAAAGCTTCAGCGACCTCGCCAATGCTGTAATAACGTTTTTCAGGAAGATCGATATGCATTAATCCAGCGATTGATTTTCTCGTTGAGCTTTTTCAAGAACCTTGTCGAATTCTTCCGGAGAAAGATTTCCGTAGTAGAAGTTGATAGGGTTGATGCGTTGATCGTCCTTGAATATCTCGTAATGAAGATGAGGTGCTTCCGATCTACCCGTACTACCCACAAAACCGATCACGTCGCCTCGTTTTACCTTCTGGCCGCGGCGCACATTGTACTTGTATAAATGTGCATATAAACTGGTGTATCCATAACCATGATCGATTCGAATATGATTTCCGTAACCGGTAGAGCGGCTATCGGCTCTTACAACTTTTCCATCGCCGGTAGCATAAATTGGAGTGCCACGGGGAGCGGTAAAATCCATTCCATAATGGAATTTCTTGACCTTGGTGAACGGATCGGTTCTCCAGCCGTAACCGGAAGCGATCCTGCTCAGGTCTTCATTGTTCACGGGCTGAATGGCAGGAATGGCAGAGAGCAGAGCTCCTTTTTCCTTGGCGAGTTCGGCGATCTCGTCCAGCGATTTGGACTGAACAACCAGGCGTTTGGTAAGTATATCCATTCGCTTGCTGGTCTCGATTATGAGTTTGCTGTTATCAAAACCTTCCAGGTCTTTATAGCGGTTTATACCTCCGAAGCCTGCCTTTCTTTGCTCCTCAGGAATCGGGTTGGTTTCAAAATACAATCGGTAGATGTTGTTATCGCGATCTTCGATATTGGCCATCACATCCTGGATCTGATCCATTTTTTTATTCAGAAGACCATATTGAAGCTCCATATTATGAAGTTCTCGTTTTAAGGCCTTTTCCTTTGGTGTTTCAATCTGAGGAATATTAAGATAGATCATCAAAAGTATGAAACCACCCAGGAAACTTCCGGTGATGCTCAACAGGATGATACCTAGCCTGCGACCCTTTTTTTGCTCGATCTTCTTGTAGGAAAGGGTCTCGCTATCGTAATAATATTTAACCTTCGACATGAGCTAAAATTATGCTATTTTTGCGTCACGAAACGGCGCAAATACCGTGCAATTTTATACGGTTAACGAACAAATATAATAATTGTTTTGCCGTCTTCATAATTTAATGAATTTTGCAAGAAAATAACTGAATGAAGTCACAGGAGATCCGGAAAGAGTTTTTAGAATTTTTCAAATCGAAATCCCATACTATAGTTCCTTCAGCGCCCATGGTGATCAAGGACGATCCAACCCTGATGTTCACCAATGCCGGGATGAACCAGTTCAAGGAATTTTTCCTGGGCAATTCCACGCCTAAGAATACACGGGTGACCGATACTCAAAAATGTCTTCGGGTTAGTGGAAAACATAACGACCTGGAAGAGGTAGGTCACGATACCTATCATCATACCATGTTCGAGATGCTGGGAAACTGGAGTTTTGGTGATTATTTTAAAAAGGAAGCCATCCAGTGGGCCTGGGAACTGCTTACCGAGGTTTTTAAGATCGATCCGGATAAATTATATGTGTCGGTTTTTGAAGGTAGTGAAGATAGCGATAAGCTTGGGCTGGATACCGAAGCACTGGAGTTATGGAAAGAAATAGTACCTGAAGACAGGATCATATTCGGAAATAAAAAGGACAACTTCTGGGAAATGGGCGACCAGGGACCATGTGGACCCTGTTCTGAAATTCATATCGATATTCGTTCAGAAGAAGAAAAAGCTAAAGTTCCCGGAAGAGAACTGGTGAATATGGATCATCCCCAGGTTGTGGAGATCTGGAACCTGGTTTTTATGCAGTATAATAGAAAGGCCAATGGTGACCTGGAAGAACTACCGGCTAAGCATATAGATACCGGAATGGGCTTTGAGCGCCTGTGTATGGTGTTGCAGGATAAAAAATCGAATTACGATACCGATGTCTTCACTCCGTTGATCTCGGAAATCGAAAAAATTACAGGTTCCGCCTACGGAAAATCTGAAGATTCAGATATCGCCATGCGCGTAATTGCGGACCATGTTAGGGCGGTGGCTTTTAGTATTGCCGATGGGCAATTGCCTAGCAATACCGGCGCCGGTTATGTAATACGAAGAATTTTAAGGAGAGCCATTCGCTATGGTTTCACCTTTTTGAATACAAAGGAGCCATTTATCTTTAAGTTGATTCCGGTGCTTAGCTCCCAGATGGGTGGGGCTTTTCCTGAATTGAAATCTCAAAAGGGACTTATCGAAAACGTGATCCGTGAGGAAGAGGCATCTTTCCTAAGGACCCTGGAGCAGGGATTAGTGCTACTGGAAAACCTGATGAAAGATTCGAAAGACAAGGAGATATCTGGTGAAAAAGCTTTTGAGCTTTATGATACTTATGGTTTTCCAATTGATCTGACTGCCCTGATCCTTCGTGAAAATGGATTTGAACTGGATGAAGAAGGATTTGGCAAAGAGCTCGAAAAGCAAAAAGATCGCTCAAGGAAGGCCACCCAGGTTAGTGCCGGTGACTGGATGGAACTTTCTGTTGTTGAAGAGGAAAGCTTTGTAGGTTACGATAATCTGGAAGCCGAGGTAAAGATTGCTCGCTACAGGGAGGTAGAATCGAAGAAGAAAGGCAAAATGTACCAGGTGGTGCTTACTAAAACTCCTTTTTATCCTGAAGGTGGAGGACAGGTAGGTGATAAAGGGATCCTGATGTCTTCGGAAGGAGAGGTGATCGAGATCCTGGACACCAAAAAGGAGAACAACCAGATCGTTCATTTTGTAAAAGAACTGCCGGCAAAACCTGAAGTCAGTTTCGAGGCGATCGTCAACAAAACCTCCAGGTCTAAAACAGCGGCCAATCACACGGCGACTCATTTACTGCACCAGGCTTTAAGAAGTGTTCTTGGAACCCATGTGGAGCAGAAAGGATCGATGGTGCAGAGCGATTATCTCAGGTTCGATTTTTCGCATTTCAGCAAGTTAAGCCAGGAAGAACTGGACCAGGTAGAGGATTTTGTGAATGTGAGGATCAGGGAACAGATCGACTTAGAGGAAAAAAGGAACATCAGTTATAAGGAAGCTATCGAGCAGGGTGCGATCGCTCTGTTTGGTGAGAAATATGGTGATTCTGTAAGAGCGATACGCTTTGGAGAATCCATGGAGCTATGTGGTGGAACCCATGTTTTCAATACTGCAGATATCTGGTATTTCAAGATCACTGCTGAATCTGCCGTTGCCTCGGGGATAAGAAGGATCGAGGCTATTACCGGGGAAGCAGCTAGAAATTATTTCGAAAAAGAACATGAAACCCTTGGCAGGATCAGGGATTTACTGAAGAATCCGAAGGATCCGGCAAAAGCCATCAATTCACTTCAGGATGAAAATGCGGCTTTAAAGAAACAGGTAGAAAGCCTGCTTAAGGATAAGGCCAAAAATTTGAAGGCCGAGCTTCGGAATGAAATAAAGGAAATAAACGGGGTAAACCTGCTGGCAAAAAAGGTGGATCTCGATGCTGGTGGTATCAAGGACCTTTGTTTTCAGCTTGGAGATGAGCTGGATAACCTGTTGCTGGTTTTTGGAACCGAACAAAATGGAAAAGCACTGCTGTCCTGCTACATTTCAAAAAACCTGGTAAAAGAGAGAGAGCTGAATGCGGGTAATATCGTAAGGGAGCTAGGTAAGTATATACAGGGTGGCGGAGGAGGCCAGCCATTTTTTGCAACGGCCGGTGGTAAGAATCCGGGTGGGATAAACGAGGCCCTGCAGCAAGTTGAAAACTTTGTAAAATAAAAGAAAAATCCCGGTTTAGTCACCGGGATTTTTTAATTTAATGATATGGAATTCAGAACTAAAGTGCCCGTAGAGGAAGGCTTTCCGAAGATAGACCATAAGAAGGGAGTTTTTCTTATGGGTTCCTGTTTTGTTGAAAATATCGGGTCAAAAATGGATTGGTTCCGGTTCCATACCCTGAAAAATCCTACGGGAATTATTTTTCACCCGTCGCCAATCAGGAAATTTTTCCAGAGGCTGTCTAATAATGAGCCTTATACCGAAAAGGATGTGATCGAATTCAATGGTGCCTGGCAGTCACTAGAAGCTCATTCGTTTATGAGACGCAGTAGTAAGGAAGACTGTTTAGAGGCATTAAATAAAGCGCTTGACGAGAGCAGGAAGTTCCTTTCCAATGCTTCACACGTTATTATAAGTTTAGGTACTGCCTGGGGCTATGTCTATGAAGGGAAACCTGATATTGTAGCCAACTGCCATAAGATCCCTCAAAAAATGTTCGACAAGGAGCTATCTTCTACAGATGAAATAGTGAACGATTTGGAGGTGATAAGTCACAGTATCACCCGGCTTAGCGATAAGGCTAAACTGGTTCTAACGATCTCGCCGGTACGACATTTAAAGGACGGAGTTGTGGAAAACCAACGGAGTAAGGCTCATTTGATCACTGCCGTTCATCGTTTTTTGGAGAGCAGTGAGAACGCAGTGTATTTTCCTTCCTACGAGATCCTGATGGATGAACTTAGGGATTACAGGTTTTATTCTGAAGATATGTTGCATCCTTCGAAGGCAGCGATCGATTATATATGGAAGCTGTTTTCCTACAACTATTTAAATGGTGAAACCAGGGATCTGAACAAGGAAATCGACAGGATCCAAAAGGCGCTTTCGCATCGACCACAAGAAGAAAACTCCTCAGATTATAAGAAATTTCTTACAAGAATAAAAGCTAAAATCGAGGAAATTAATAAAAAGTACCCTGAAATTACTTTTTCTCAGGCCTTGTGCTTATTGGGAATAGCATTTTTTTAATACAATCTCAATCATATTTTCATAATTTATATTAAAATATTTGTATTTTTACCTAACAGATTTGAAGTAAATCTATTGGCTTAGGCGAGGATGTACACCTCAAATAATCAACCATTTACCGATGATTTGTTTTCTAAAATTTGTTGGGGTAGATTTTAGAATTTACTAAAGGACGGGTGGGGCCGTCCTTTAGTTTTTTATAACACTTCCCACTTCACTATTTTTCTCAGCTTTTTCTATCTTTTCGGTATAAAATCAGCTTATGAAAAATTTCCTTCTCGCCTTATTGTTTCTTGCCGTTGTTATTCTCGGTTTTATGTACTGGGATCAGCAGAATGAAAGAAAGGAAACCCTGGAGGAGAATACCGCGCTTATTCAGAAGCAGATCCGAAATGTTGGAAAACTGGTGGTTACCGAAGGCAGTTTCAGCCAGGTCTTCACCTATAAGAATTCGAAAAGTTTTTACTTCGACGTACTTTCAGCCAGGAAAAAGGCGCTTATCATAGTGAATGCTGAAGCCAGTGTCGCTTACGACCTTAGTAAACTCGATGTGGAGGTTGACGAGGAAAATCAGAAGGTGATCATCAATAGTATTCCCAAAGAGGAGATCAATATCAATCCCAATATTAAATATTACGATGTTACCCAGGATTATCTCAACCAGTTCGAGGCTGAGGACTATAACAAGATCAAAGAGCGGGTGGAAAAGGGATTGCGTGAAAAAATTGAGAATTCCAGTCTTAAAACCAACGCACGTAACCGGTTGATAAGTGAACTTCAAAAGATCTATATACTTACCAACAGTATGGGCTGGACACTGGAATATCGCGGTCAGCCCATTGAAAGCTCAGAAGTGCTTGAAGAGATTAAGCTTTAGGTCGTCGCCAGTTTTTGGTGGGTCATTTCGATACCGTCAACTATCAGGTGAGCGATTTCAGGCCTTCGGCTCTTTAATTCTTCAAGGTGCTCCTTGACCTCTTTTGCCAGTTCCCGGTCATCTTCAACTGCGAGTTCATAGATCTCTACAGATAACAACCAGTCTTTTGGATGATGTTTTTTTACGATATCGAAAGCAGCGTTCAATGAGAAATTGGTATTTTCTCCATTCCTGATGTTTCTAACCGATTCGTACAATGATTCCAGTTCTTCCCGTTCCGGGGTTTTCTTGCTTTTGATGGTGGTTGTGGATGGCGTATGATTGATGAGGTCGAAAGAATCATGATCTGCCGGCCCGGCAAATGCTGAAATGATGGCTTTCCCTACGGCCATATCATACTGACCCCATTCCGGTTTAAACAGGATCTTATCTCCATAACTCACCGTGCAATTCTTAAAACTGATCAGGATAATTTTGCCCTGAAGGTTCCTGGTTCCGGTTATGATCTCTCCTTCAACTTTTACACCTCCTTCAAATTCAAGAACGACCGATTCCCCTTCATAAATATCGTAAGCCCTGAGATCTCTTGGACTCATATCTTCAATTGCCAGGTTGATGCCCTTTAAGGTGCCAATTGGCGAACCAAATCCTTCGGAATGAGTACTAACTCCATGGCCTACCAGTTCCTTCTCACGATAGGATAAAGCTGTTTTTCCTTCGGTTTGTATATAGACCGGTTTGCCTTCGTGTTCGATCACATTGGAGAAATTTCCGGAGATCTGGATACCGGTACTTAATTCTATACTGCCAATGGTTTTGGAGTCGATGAGTTTCTGAACACCTTCGAGTCCGCCCTTTCGCAGCGCCATCTTATTGGCAAATTCTTCCAGCACCAGGCTCAAATGAGCAAAATCTGGAGTTACATATAGTTGCGGCTGAGGTTTGGTTATATCGAATTCTTGCCTGGAAGCCTCAATGCTGTATGGAAGTTTCTTTACGGCATCGGTAAGGCAGGACTTGCTTTCTCCAATAGAAGATAAAAGTCCGGCGCCATAGATCTTCGGGTTTTCCAAAGTGCCGATGAGTCCGTATTCTACCGTCCACCAGTGTAAATTCCTTATCTGCGACATTTCGCTTGGCTTTACTTCTTTATTTTGAAGCTCATCCACCTTTTTTTCAACTTCTTCAATCTTTTCCTTCGGGGTATCTTCAGCTTCCTTTAATATGGAAAGTTCCCGGATGGCTTCATATACCTCGTAATCGTGGGAGCTGGAGATCGCCTTACAGCCAATCTCTCCAAAACGACGCAGATATTCAGCATATTCAGGATTCGCAATAATAGGAGCATGCCCAGCGCCTTCGTGAATGATATCAGGAGCCGGGGTATATTCTATATGTTCTAACTGGCGAATATCACTGGCGATCACCAGTACGTTATAGGCCTGGAATTCCATGAATGCGGCTGGAGGGATGAAACCATCCACCGCTACTGCTGCCCAGCCTATTTCCTTCAAAATGCGGTTCATCCCGTACATGTTCGGAATGCTGTCTATAGATATCCCGGTTTGTTTTAAACCCTGCAAATAAGAATCATGTGCCACCTTACTGAGATAATCCACATTTTTACGCATTACGTATCGCCAAACCGCCTGGTTGATAGGGGTGTAATCATCATAATTCTGCGGTTTGATATATTGCTGAAGATGGGCCGGAAGCCTATCCAGGATCTCGTTCGACTGAATGTTATCTAACATGATTCGGGTTTACTAAAACGTTTGCGTTAAAAGTACAAAATTTGATACAGACACTAAAAGTATTTCAGGCCTTCAGAAAATAAAAAAGCCCCTTAAAAAGGGGCTTGATTCAATTTTATTTTTCGATACCAGGAGGGTATTTCTCCATGATCTTCGCGACGATCTCATTGATGCGTTCCTGTTTTTTATTGACCTCCTTGGCAAGAGCCGCGGTACCCATTCCCTGCCAGACAAGTTCCTTGTCTTCAGCATCGATAAGGTCTATATACAGGGTGCCTTCGCTTGTGCGGCTCACGGTGTTAAAGCCAGTTCCCCAGTACCAGGGATTCCAGCCCCAGCCATAGCCCCAGTAAGGATAATTGTTCTGATAAATGTTAATATTTTCATTGGTCTTGGTGAAGATACTTACCAGGATATCAGGGTTTTCTGACTTGGTAAAACCTTTTTTAGACATTTCATCTTCAATGGCGCGAAGGATTCGTTTTTTGTCCAGGTCTGAAATAGCTGCCTTGTCAATGCCCGGTTTAAAGAAGGCGTAAGTGCCATATTCAGAGAAATTAGCTTCGCGATCATAATCGGAAGCAACACTTATACTGGAGCAGGAAGAAGTTACCAGTGCCAGTACAAAAAGCAGAGTAGTAATTTTTAAGAATTTCATAGGTCAATATTTAATTTGAACGAAGTCTTACCGGAAATTACAAATTTCGGGAGGCTTGGTTTGAGTTTGATTTTTGTTTTTCTAAAGCCTGCAAAAGGGATGAAAACTCACTTGACAAAGGCTCTAAAAATTGTTTATAAAGCCTCAACAATCATGCCTTAATAGATTGGTGAGATCCCCGCGAATTAAATTCTATTAATTCTGGCTAATGGTTTTGGGATCGTATCCAAAAGGGCAGTGTCTGCATCCGCTTTCACAGCAGTAGCCACGTTTCAAATGGTATTGTTCGGTAAAGCATCGGTAGCCTTCGGGGGTCAAATAATAATCTCCTTCTTCCAGCGGGATTCTTTTTTTCTGAAAATTCATGCGGCTAAAATACAATTTCTTATCTTCAAATCATGATTTTGGTGGTGAACAAGATATTGCTTTCAGGCAGGTTTAAAGGGATTAGCCTTTGGCCTTTTGTGATCCTGGAAAACAAGGAGCTAAAGCAGAATAAATTGTTCATCAATCATGAAAAGATACATTTGCGGCAACAGCTGGAAATGTTATTGATCTTTTTCTATCTCTGGTATGCAATTGAATTTTTGGTTCGGTTTGTCGATTGTGGCGACTGGATGCTGGCCTACCGGAATATCAGTTTTGAGCGTGAGGCTTATCGCAGGGAAAATGACCTGGCCTACCTCAAAAAAAGGCCTTTCTGGGCATTTCTGAAATTTCTTTGATCTTTCTGAATTACATGGATTAGCTTTGCAGTATGCAGGACCCGCTTCTACAACAAAAGCACGATATCCCCAATCAGTTCATAACCGAATTCCCCGGGAATATCCAGCTTTTTATCAAACGGGAAGACCTGCTGCACCCTGATGTTTCGGGAAATAAGTTCAGAAAACTGAAGTATAATCTGAAACAGGCCAGGGAAAATGCTAATCAGAAATTGCTAAGTTTCGGCGGTGCACATTCCAATCATATAGCGGCACTCGCAGCTGCCTCCAACTTATTTCAGTTTGAAGCCATAGGGGTAATTCGGGGTGAAGAACTGGAAAATCAGCCTGAAAAATGGAGTCCCACTCTTAAATATGCAAAATCCTGTGGAATGCGGTTACATTTTGTTTCGAGACAGGATTACCGCGAGAAAGATTCAGAAGAATTTATCGATTCTTTAAAGGCGAAATTTGGTGATTTTTACCTGATTCCCGAAGGCGGTACCAATGAACTTGCGATCAAAGGCTGTGAAGAGATCCTCGGGAATGAAGATTCCAGATTTGATTTTATCTGTGCTTCGGTTGGAACCGGGGGAACTGTATCCGGACTTATCAATTCTTCCGGTAAGCATCAAAAGGTTTTGGGCTTTTCAGCCTTAAAATCAAATCATCTCAGGCAGGAAATTTCTGGTCTTACCAGCAGGTATAACTGGAAATTGATACTAAACTATCATTTTGGTGGTTATGCTAAGGTGAATGCGGAACTGATCGAATTCATTAATGATTTCAGAAAAAAATACGGGATACAACTGGATCCTGTTTATACCGGGAAATTAGTTTTTGGTATTTTTGACCTTGTAAAACGATCTTATTTTCCTGAAGGTTCCAGGATCCTGGCCATACATACCGGCGGGCTGCAGGGTATAAAAGGGATGAACGAGATCTTAAAAAAGAAACAACTGCCTCAAATCGATTATTAATATGAGATTCAGCCGAATTTTAGCCTTTTTGATTATTGCCATTTTCGCCAGTTCCTGCGGAAGCAAGCGCAAGGTAGTGACCACCAAAAAAGAAGAACAAAGGAACCAGGACCGGGAAGTGATTTCCAACAGGCAGGACAGACCGGAAAGGCCGGTTTCCAGGCCAGGTACTTATAATTACAGCGTTGAAACTTATATTTCGGAATTCGCACCACTTGCACAGGAAGAGATGAGGCTGTATAAAATTCCAGCCAGCATCACCCTTGCGCAGGGCATTCTGGAGTCGGGAGCCGGAAATGGCGACCTTACCCGGAGAGCAAATAATCATTTCGGCATAAAATGTCACGACTGGGAAGGTGAAAGGGTTTATCATGATGACGACAAAAGGGGTGAGTGTTTCAGAAAATATAAGCATGCGCGGTACTCTTTCAGGGATCATTCCCTTTTCTTAACGGGACGCGGCAGGTATGCTGAACTTTTCGATCTGGATGCCGATGATTATAAAGGCTGGGCAAAAGGTCTTCGGAAGGCTGGTTATGCGACAGACCGTAAATACCCCGATAAACTGATAAGTTTGATCGAAAGGTATGAGCTGTATCGTTACGATTCAGAAATTTTGGGCAGTCCCAATAGACGATATTCAGAAATTACTGAAAATACCAGGGATGCCAGGGAAAGCCATGTGGTTCAAAAAGGCGATACCCTGTATTCAATAGCGAAAAGGTATAATACAACAGTAGAAAATATAAAAAGAAACAATGGCTTGAATGGGAATACGATTTCCATAGGCCAGGTTTTAAATATTAAATAGCAGAAGTTTTAGATTTATGATTTATAAGAGAAGCAGCGAGTTATTTGCAGAGGCGCAGAAGGTAATTCCAGGCGGAGTGAATTCACCGGTAAGGGCATTTAAAGCGGTGGGCGGAGAGCCTATTTTCGTTGAAAAGGCAGAAGGTGCTTACCTGTATGATGAAGACGGAAACAAACTGATTGACTATATCAATTCCTGGGGTCCGCTTATTCTTGGCCATGCTCATAAACCGGTCATAGACGCGGTGATCGAAAAGGCCAGAAAAGGAACCTCTTTTGGTACGCCAACCGAGATCGAAACCAAAATTGCTGAACTGGCGGTGAAAATGGTTCCGAATATCGATAAGATACGTATGGTGAATTCCGGAACCGAAGCTTGTATGAGCGCAGTGCGACTCGCTCGCGGCTTTACCGGGAAGGAAAAGATCATCAAATTCGCTGGCTGCTACCACGGGCATAGCGATTCGTTCCTGATACAGGCGGGGAGTGGAGCCGTAACCTTTGGAACTCCCAACAGTCCGGGCGTAACCCAGGGAACTGCAAAAGATACTTTGCTTGCAAAATATAACGACCTGGATAATGTAAAGGAACTTGTAGAGGCGAACAAAGACGAGATCGTCTGTATCATCCTGGAACCGGTAGCGGGGAACATGGGATGTATCCCACCGGCTGAAGGGTTCCTTGAAGGCCTGAGAAAGATCTGTGACGAAACAGGAATTCTGCTGGTTTTTGATGAGGTGATGACCGGCTTCAGACTGGCTGCAGGTGGAGTTCAGGAAAGAAGGGGCATTAATGCCGATATCATCTGCTTTGGAAAAGTGATAGGTGGCGGACTTCCGGTTGGAGCTTTTGCCGCCCGAAACGAGATCATGGATTACCTGGCGCCCATCGGGCCGGTATACCAGGCCGGAACTTTAAGCGGGAATCCGCTGGCGATGGCGGCGGGACTTGCGATGCTTACGGAACTGGATTCGAAAAGAGAGATCTTTGAAAGCATCGACAAAAAGACCGAATATCTTCACAAGGGGATGCAGAATGTTCTGAACAGAAATAAGGTGGCATTTACGATTAACCGGGAAGGTTCTATGATCTCGGTACATTTTGGTGAAGAGCCGGTGACCGACTTTGAGTCTGCTGCAGCTTCTGCCAGAAATGGTAAATTCAATAAGTTTTTCCACGGAATGCTGGAAAACGGGATCTATATCGCGCCGAGTGCTTTTGAGACCTGGTTCATCAGCGAGGCCTTATCTTACGAAGACCTCGATCGCACCATCGAAGCGGTTGATAAGGTGACCAAAGACTGGTAAAATTCTATCAATTTCTAAAGTGATCCGGGAAGCGAAAGTTTTCCGGATTTTTTATTGAGTTATTACTATGGTAACTTGAAGGCTCGTCATCCTGGATTTATTTCAGGATAAAAGAAAAAAAGATTATTCTTCGAATTTTCTCTTTCTGAAGTAAAACTGCCTGTCCTCTTCAGTTATTTTCCTGATCACCTTACAGGGATTTCCCGCCGCGATCACATTGGACGGAATATCTTTGGTTACCACACTTCCCGAACCGATCACTGTATTGCTTCCGATACTCACCCCGGGATTTATCACCGTATTCCCACCGATCCAAACATTATTATCAATGCTCACCGGGATGGCATATTCCAGTCCCGAATTTCTCATTTCGGCATCGATAGGATGTCCGGCCGTGAAGATACTTACATTGGGTGCCAGCATCACATTATCACCGATCCTAACCCTGGCGCAATCCAGGATGATACAATTATAATTGGAATAGAAATTCTCACCGATCTCAATATTGTAGCCGTAATCACAGTGAAAAGGGATTTCGATCAGGAATTTTTCTCCTGTAGAACCCAGCAGTTTTCGGTAGAGTTCATTTCTTTTTTCGATCTCCGCAGGAGGAATATGGTTGATCTCAAAGCAAAGACTTTGAGCCAGCAGGCGCTCCGTGGCCAATTCGTCATCTGACGACAGGTACGGCTTCTCACTTAACATTTTTTCCTTTTCTGAAGCCATACTCAAAATTTACATTTTTAGCAGTTCCTCCACGTAGGTTCGGGAATTGGAAAGCCTGGGAACTTTATGCTGTCCACCCACCTTATCATTTTTCTTGAGCCAGTCATAGAAAAGATTTGGCCTTGCGACATGAATGGTTGGCATTCTCAAGGTCATATTATTATAGCGTTTCGCCTCGTAATCGCTGTTCACCTCCTGTAAGGCGAGATCCAGCTGATTTCTGAAATTCTCAAAATCCTTTGGCGGTGTTTTGAATTCGATGATCCACTCGTGAGCACCCTTCTTTTTGCCTTCCATGAAAACAGGTGCCACGGTATAGTCTACAATTTCGCAATTGGTGACCAGACAAACTTTTTTCAAGGCATTTTCAGCATTTTCAATGATGAGTTCCTCACCGAAGACATTGATATGATGTTTAGTTCGTCCCGAGACCTTGATCCTGTAAGGGTTGAGATTAGTGAATTTTACGGTGTCGCCTATCTTATATCGCCACAGCCCGGCATTGGTCGTGATCACCACTGCATAATTCTTTCCGAGTTCCACTTCGCTAAGAGGGATGGCCTTTTCGTCTTCGGAACCATATTGATCCATGGGAATGAATTCATAGAAGATTCCGTAGTCAAGCATTAATAATAGTTCCTTGGTATCGTTATGATCCTGGCAGGCAAAAAAACCTTCGGAAGCATTATAGATCTCGTAATACCTGAAATCTTCTTTCGGCAGGATCTTCTGGTACTGGGATGCGTAAGGTTCAAAGCTCACGCCGCCATGAAAATAGACCTCTAGTTGTGGCCATACCTCGAATAAGTTCTGCTTCCCGGTAGTCTCGAGCACATTGTTCAGCAAAACGAGCATCCAGCTGGGCACACCGGCCAGGCTGCTCACTTTTTCCTTTATGGTTTCATCAACGATTGCCTGCATCTTATATTCCCAGTCGTGCATCAGTGACACTTCATTGCTCGGCGTGCTGCTGAATTCGGCCCAGAAAGGCATATTGTCGATCAGGATGGCTGAAAGGTCACCGTAGGAAGTACCGTTTTCCTGATATAATTCCTTGCTGCCTCCCAGCCGCAGACTCTTCCCGGTAAATAACTGCGATTGCGGATTGTTGTTCAGGTAGATGCACAAAAGATCCTTTCCGGCCGCATAATGGCAATCTTCCAGCGAATCGCTGCTCACCGGGATGAACTTGCTTTTCGCGCTGGTTGTACCGCTGGATTTAGCGAACCATTTTATAGGAGTTGGCCAGAAAATATTCGATTCTCCCAGGCGGCTGCGCTCGATATCGGCTTCAAAATCTTCATATTTTCGAATGGGAAGCCGCTCCCTGAACTGTTCATAATTATGAATATCGGCAAAGCCATAGCGTTTTCCGTATTCGGTTGTTTTGGCTTTGCTCAGGAGATTTTTCAACAGTTCGTGCTGAACCTCATGGGGGTATTTAATGAACAATTCCATTTGATGAATTCTTTTCTTCAGAAACCAGGAAGCGATCGAGTTTACTAATGGAATTGGCATTATTCTTTTTATCTTTAGCCCTTATTGTATGCGGGCGTTGGGTTACCTGGTTAAAAATAATCGAAACTTTGAAGCCTGCAAAAATTTCATTCAGTCTTAAATAAAATTTCCGATGCATTACGAGGGAGTCCTTACGAAAATGAGAACCGAGATCACCGATGTGGTTCAGTATTACCTGGTTTGGGAGAACGATTTTATCAATTTTAACCAGCTGCTGGGCAAAAAGATAAGTATCAATTTCCTGAAATTTCAATGTCTCAACTGCGGACTCGAAAAAAAGATCTTCAGGCAGGGCTTTTGTTATGACTGTTTTCAATCTATTCCGCAAGCCGGGGACTGGGTGATAAGTCCGGAGAAAAGCAGGGCGCATCTGGATGAAGAAGATAGGGACCTGGAGTTCGAAAAAAGGGCCCAGCTGCAACCTCATGTGGTGTACCTGGCAAATTCGAGTGATGTAAAGGTAGGGGTGACCAGGAAATCACAGATTCCTACACGCTGGATAGACCAGGGAGCGCACGAGGCTATCGAGATCGTTGAGGTGCCCAATCGCTACCTTGCAGGGATCACCGAGGTGGCTCTTAAAGATCATGTTTCAGATAAAACCAACTGGAGAAAGATGCTTACCAACGAGGTGCTGGACCTCGACCTGGCCGAAGTGCGCGAAAAGTTGAGGGAATTCATCCCGGAGGAAGCCAGGGAATATTACCTTGCCAGCAATAAGGAAACCGAAATCAAATTCCCGGTGAACAAATTTCCTGAAAAGATCAAAACCCTTAACCTGGGTAAAAATCCGTTTTACGAAGGAATTCTAACGGGTATCAAGGGCCAGTACCTGCTTTTTGAAGACGGGACGGTCTTCAACGTCCGCGGGCATGAAGGTTTCGTGGTGGAACTAAAAGTATTAGTCTAATTTACCTTAAAATAAAAGTCACCCTTCGACTACGCTCAGGGTGACTTTACTTTAAAAAATCTTCCCGTATTAATTTTGCTTTTTCTGAGTAGTATCAGTTTTCTTTTTACCTGATTTAAGAATTCCACCCAGAATATCTTTCGCAGCATCCTTAACCTGTTCCTGTTGAGATCGAGTTATTGAATCTCTTTTCGTGGGAACATCAGCAGCCGAAGTATCTGTGCGGGTAGTGTCTTTTTTGAAAGGTTTGTTCGGGTCTCTTTTTCCGCTGAGAATATCATTAATAGCATCTACAGCCTTATCTTCCAGGTTTCGTTTTTGCTGTTCAGCGATCTTTTGAGTAAGGTTATTGACGGCCTGGTTCATATTAAGTGCAACATTTGGGTTCTGAAAAGTCCCGGTTAGATCAACGGGTAAGGTTACCCTCATGCTTTGCATTTGCTCACCGCTTAATCTGCTTAAAGCGCTGCCAATTTCAGATCCCAGGTATTTGGCTGGAACGTCCAGACTTAGATCATAATCCATGCTCATATCGAAGCCATGACTTCCAGCAACTTTTATTCTAATATCCTTAATGTCGAAATCGAAAGGCGAAATTTCCACCATTCCGTTGTTAATGCTCAGATTGGTTTTTAAATTGCTGAGATCGATATCGTTAAAATCTATGAAGTTAAGCTGGCTATCTAATCTGGACAGCAGAGCAGCTTTTTCGGGGTTGATTTCTGCCGTGAGTATCTGGGCCAGGGCATTCCCCACTAAACTTGACATTTGAGGGGTGAGATCCTCGTTCAGGTTTCCTTTAAGGTTCAGGGTAGACTGCAGTTTTCCCTCTAAAGCTTTTGCCAGCGGAGCCAGGTTTTGCATCAGTTCAAGATCGTTAAAGGAAGACGCGATATCTATGGAATTAAGGTTGAGCTTCATTTCGAAGGTCGGAGTCTGTTCTTTAGTTGAAACCACACCATCCAGGCCTATGTTTCCATTGAAAATACTGGTCTTTATATTCTGAAGCTGGGCGGTCTCGTCCCTAATAACCAGGGTTCCAGTGGCATTCTTTAACTGAAGGTTGTCATACAGCACGGTATTGGCATTGAAGTTCATCACCACATCCAGGAATGAAGGGATCTTCACGGCTTCTTCCCCGGTTGGGGTGGAAACCGTTTTATCGTTCCCATTTTCATCTTTTTCGGTGCTCTCCTCGGTTTCTGCTACCATAAAATCGTTTACTGAAAAGGTATTGGAACTCGCCTGGAAATTACCCTTTAGTTGCTGGTCGGTAAACAGAAAACCGATCAGGTTTTCCAGGCTACCAGAGGCAGTAAGATCGGTCTGGCCAGTGGTAAGCTTTAATTCCGGCACCCGAACATTGCCCTGGTTGAAGTTCATGTTCGCATTCGCGATCTTCACTTCGTTAGGGATCTCGGGGGACGAGTAGCTGAAATTGCGAATGCTGGCCGTACCACTGCTTTGCACGTTCTGGTATTGCTCTTTTTCGATACTGTTCATATCGAATTTGGTTTGGATGTCCGCCGTTAAAATCCCGTTGAGGTCCTGTTCCAGTTCCAACGGATAGGCCTGGCTCAGGTTGGCTAAATTGATCGTACCTTTTACCGCCATATCTACCAGCATATTTTCGGTGATATTGCTGATATTGGCTTTCGCGCTGAACCTGTCCTGGTCTATGCGGAAGGTTGCCTGATCGATGCTGATATAGGTTTCTTCGGCCAGGCCAGTATCGTTCAACACTTCCATATCCAGACTGATATCCTGTACACTTTTTGGCAGGTCTGGATATTTGAACGCGGCATTGCTGGAGGTGATATTGATCTTCATCTTTGGAATGTACACATCGTCCACCTTTCCAAAGATCCTGCCATCTACCACAAAATCACCAGTAGTTTCTACATTCTCGATGTTCTTCGCATAGGTTTCAGGAATGACTCCAAGGAAATTTTTGAAATCTGAAGAAGGGGTCCTGAAAGTTAGGTCCATTTCGGTATTATCTTCATTTACCTGGACAAAACCATCAAAAGTTAACGGAAGCTGATTGATCCGGGCTTCATTTTCAAGGAAGGTATATCGATTGTTTTCCAGGTTCATCTGGAAGACCGCGTCCAGCACCACTGAATTTCGGTTCAGATAATTCACTCCATCGTAATTAAGTGACACTAAAGCTTCAGACGAAGTGCTGAGCTCAGATTCATCCAAACTAAAATCTCCATTCCCTTCATGATTAAGATTTACCACATCCAGGCTTACTTTGGAGCCATGATCAACATATTTTACCCGGGAATCATTAAGTTCGTAGTGTTTTAGATCAAGCTTGAAGGCCTGGCCGTTTGAAGTGGTAGTCGTGGTATCTTCAATAGCGATATCATAATTGGCATTTCCCAGAGAATCAAGAACGATATTAACATAAGCCTCGTTCAGGATTAGGGCGTCAACCTTTTTAGGTTCTTCACTTCCTTTGAAAAGTTCGTTTACCGACATTTCTAGGATGATCTCTTTGCCGTAGGCGAGAGTATCTCCCTTAAAAGGCTTATTGTTAATAATGCTAAGATCTTCCAGTACCAGGGTCGCCTTTGGAAAACTGCGGAACATACTTAAATCGATATCCTGAAAATCCACCTGGGCATTGAGGTTTTGGTTCAGGTTTTTTTTAACCAGGTCTTTAAGCTGGGATTCGAATATATAAGGTGCAACTGCTAGTAGGATCACCAGCGTTATTAAAACTATTCCGAAAATTTTTAAAGCCTTTTTCATCTTGATCAAGCTTTTGGTTTTGATTTATTGGTTTAAAGCATCTTAAATGCTAAATATGTTCAAATTTTAATTCTTCAGCAGGTTTCAGATCGAACAACTTCCGAAAGCCATAAACGGCGGCATACAGGAATGGTGTGTCCATGGCTGCGATGAGAACTTTAAATAAAAATCCGCTTAACAGGAGTCCTCCAAACAGGTTCCATTCGATCTTCCCAAAACTACAGAGCAAAAACAGCACCGAAAAAGTATCCACAAACTGAGAGAGGAATGTGGAAAAATTATTTCGAAGCCATAAATGCCTTCCTTTTGTAAGTCTTTTCCAAAAATGAAAAAGTTGGATATCTATATATTGAGCCAGCAAATAAGCCACCATCGAAGCGAAAACGGCGATCGCCGTGGCGCCGAACACCTGCTCGAAAAGGCTGTTTCCAATGGGTGACCAGATGGTTGCAGGAACGGCATCTGCAGTATAGACGATGAGCAAAGAAAAAAAGGAGGCAAAAATCCCCGTGGTGACCACCAGATTCGCTTTTTTCTTTCCGTATACTTCGCTGATGATATCGGTGATCAAAAAGGTTACCGGATAAGGCAGGATGCCTACAGAAATTTCAAATGTATAAATCCCGAAAAAATCCCAGTAGAAGAACTTTTGAAAGATCAGGTTAGATACTACCAGGGAGGCGATGAACAATGCGGCGAGGATCATATAAATTTGTTGTGCCCTCACTTGGTTTTTCAGGGAGTGTCTGCTCAAATTTTGTTATTAAGTCTTCAAACAAATTTAAGAGTATGTGCATTTGTTTTGCTTAATTTGCTGTGAAATTATTTCGCGCTACCTCTTAAAATTTTCTTAAATAGCTTTGAAATCCCCGAAAACAGTAATATTGGCACTGGGAAGCAACCTGGGTGACCGTATGGATTATTTGCAGAAAGCCCTTGAGAAGATCCACGAAAATATAGGCTGGATCCAGGAAATCTCCAGGGTGTATGAGACTCCGGCATGGGGCTTTGAAGGAGAATCATTTTTGAATGCCTGTGTGAGTGTTTCTACGAGGCTTGAAGCCAAAAGGCTGTTGTTTGAAATGCTGGAGATAGAAACCGAATTGGGCCGGGAGCGTGGAAACCCTGAGGCTTATCAAAACAGGACCATAGACCTGGACCTGCTACTATTTGAAGAAGAGGTGATAGACAGCCCAAAGCTTACAATTCCACATCCGGGAATTCCAGAGCGATTGTTTGTATTAAAACCTCTGAACGATCTCGTGCCAAACGGGAAGCACCCTGTTTTGAAAAAAAGCTTTTCAGATCTGCTGAAATCAACCAGTGATTCTTCTGAAATCAGCCTGTTCCAGGGAGAGTTACAGAAACCTCAGAAATCTTATAAATTTCCATCCTTTAATTATATAGCGGTAGAGGGTAATATCGGGGCTGGGAAAACGAGTTTTTCTACCATGGTTTCCGAAGATTTCAATGCAAAACTCATCCTCGAGCGGTTTAAGGACAATCCCTTTCTTCCGAAGTTCTATGAGAATAAGGAGCGCTATGCTTTTCCATTAGAAATGTCATTTCTGGCAGATCGTTATCAGCAGCTGGCCGATGATCTCGCGCAGTACGATCTTTTCAAGGAATTTGTGATTTCAGACTACGATGTTTTTAAATCGCTCATCTTTGCCAGGATCACGCTTCATGAAGATGAATATGCCCTGTACCACAAGTTATTTCATTTGATGTATAAGGAACTGGTAAAGCCAGAAATATATATCTATCTATACCAGAACACCGAGCGGCTGCTGGAAAATATTAAGAAAAGAGGCAGGGATTACGAACAGAACATTCAGCCGGGATACCTGGTAGAGATCAACAGGAGTTACCTGAACTTTATCAAATCACAAAGCAATATGAAGGTGAAGGTGATCGATATTTCCGGGCTCGATTTTGTAGACAGGCGCAGTGATTACCTGAAGCTGCTGGAAGAGATCGAAAAGATCATCGATTAATTTTTTCCGATTTCAGTTTCGAGAACAGGTCCCATAAGATCACCCCGGCGCTAACCGAAATATTTAAAGAGTGTTTGTTGCCAAGCTGAGGTATTTCTATTACTCCGTCGCTGGCAGAAACCACTTCCTGCTGCACCCCTTTTACTTCGTTTCCAAACACCACGGCCATGGTTTTCGCTTCGGGAGGTTGAAATTCATCAAGCATTACGGCACCTTCAGCCTGCTCGATGGAATAGACCTTTATTTCTTCAGATTTTAATTTATTTACCAGCTCCAGGCTATTTTCAACATATTCCCAGTCAACCGTTCGGGTAGCGCCCAGGGCAGTCTTCTGAATATCTTTATGAGGAGGTGTTGCCGTGATCCCGCACAGGTATATTTTTTTGATCAAAAAGGCGTCTGCGGTGCGAAAAACCGAGCCGATATTATTAAGGCTACGAATATTATCCAGAATGACGATAATAGGAGTTTTGCTGGCTTCCTTAAATTCTTCGATGCTCTTACGGTCCAGTTCGCTGTTCTTTAGTTTCCTTTTATTCATGAGGCAAAAATATAAAAATGGCAAAGGAAAATAATGATCAATAAATATCTGGTTGTCACGGGGTTAAAATTAATTGATTAAATTAGTAAGGCATTTTCCCTAAAGAAACCTTCAATTTTTGAGAGTCTAAGATTTTGCTTTGGTGAAGATTTAGAATTCGGAAGAACTTAAACTATTTTTCTTATTCCATATTTCAAATGAAGAAAAAAGACCAGACCTGGAGCCGTGAAGAACTTGAAATTTATGTGCTACTGTTATGTTCTGATGCCGATTTTGTTCAAACCCCTACCGAACTTCAGTTTATCAGTACCAGGGTTGAGGGTGGAAGTTTTGATCGTATCTATAATGAATATTTGCACGATTCAGAAGACGAACGAATACGCAAAATTAAGTATGCCGTGGATCATCAGCAACTCACCAGAAGCGATGTTGAGGTGCTAAAGAAGGAGATTCACGAATTATTCCTTTCAAATGGCCATATAAGCGAAAGTGAAAAGCAGCTCGAAGATTTGTTGAATGATATCCTTGGATAATTAGTTCATAAAGCGAATTAATCAAAAAAAAATCAATCATTATGAAGACCAAAAACAAACAATGGACTAAGGCAGAATTACACACCTACATCTTACTGGTGTGTGCCAATGCCGACAATCACATTACTCCTGAAGAAATTAACCTGATTAAATCCAATGTAAACGGGGAGGCTTTTGACAGGATCTATGATGAATTTCTCAAAGACAACGAGACGGAAAGCCTCGACAAGATCTGTGATGCGGTGGCATTGCATGAGTATTCGCACAGGGAACTTGACCAGCTAAAAGTAGATATGAACCGGATCTTTTTAAGCGATCAAAAATATATGTTGATGGAACAAAATCTGAAGAGAATCCTTGATAATATTATCTACTGAAAAAATAAGCGACAATTTAAAGGGATTCAGTTTTCGGTTTGTTGTCACCAAAGCTATTTCAATCAACTAATTAACCAATGAATCAATTTAATTTTACGCAGTTAAATCCTTTCCAAACTAGAAATTCTGGTAGTGTTATTAAGCGTATTTGGTTACTGCTGCTTTTAGTGGCTCTTCCTCAATTTGGCCTTTCTCAGGAGGAGAAGGCGGAAATGGAGCTGCTTGAGCTGCTGGAAGATTTCCTGGAAGGAGCAGGAAAGAATGATGCAAAAATGCATGATCGATTTTGGGCTGAAGATCTCATCTATACCAGTTCTTCCGGAGAACGATTCGGTAAAAAACAGTTGATGGAAGGAGTGAAAAATGCCGATGAGGATTTTGAAAATAGTATGGTTTGGACTGCAGAAGATGTGCAGATCAGGGTATATGGAGAAATGGCGGTAATCACATTCAGGCTGCTGGGAATTCCCAGGGATGGTTTGCAACAGCAGCAATTCCTTAACAGTGGCACTTTTGTTAACAAAGATGGGAAATGGAAAGCGGTGAACTGGCAGGCTACCAGGGCAAGTTCTGAATAGTATTAGACAATTATACATACAGCCAGTTATGTCAGGTCGAGCGGAGTCGAGACCTAAAAAGGAAAAAATGATCAAATTCTTTCGAAATATCCGCTACAGATTACTTGGTGAAAATCGATTCACACGGTATTTTCTTTATGCGGTTGGGGAGATCATTCTGGTGGTGATTGGGATTCTGATCGCGCTGCAGATCAATAACTGGAATAATTATAATCAAAATCGAAAACAGGAGCAGTTTTACCTGAACAAGTTAGAAAAAAATATCCAGGAAGACACCGCCTTCTTAAGATATAGGTTACGGCAATTAGACAGGACACAATTAGTATATGAAAAATTAAGAGAGGAAATTCAAGATGAAAAAATAATTGAATTTAGTGAAGATTCCCTAGCCAGTTATTTAAGCGCTGTATTTCGTTTTTCACCACAAAAATCTGTAATAGAGAATTTGATATCTACGGGCAAACTTGATCTTATTAAAAATCAAGATTTAGTTGATTCATTATATGTCTATTACAACTATCTGAACAATTTCACCTCTCAATGGAATACCTCCAATGATGTATATACCCGCGAAACAATAGGGCCTCAATTGTTAAAGATGGAAGGTGGGATTTATCATCTTGAAAAAGCTACACTAACTCAAGAGGAAAAGATTTTCATACTTAATTCAATAGATATGAAAAACAACATACATTCCGGTCTGCTATACAACTATCAAACGACTTTAAGAAGGGCAGAGAATATCATTACCATGATAAATAATGAACTTAGGTCTAATGATTAAAATTTTCAGAAATATCCGCCGGCGCCTGCTTCGTGAAAATCGATTCACACGGTATTTTCTTTATGCGGTTGGGGAGATCAACCTCGTGGTGATTGGGATATTGATCGCGCTACAGATCAATAACTGGAATGAAGCCGAAAAGAATCGGGACTTCGAAAGAGAGATTTTATTCCAGATCAGCCAGAACCTGGAGCAGGATAAATTGCGTTTGGAGGAAATCAGAGAAAGGTATTTGCTTGCTCTCAAATCTGCAGAACTATTGATAAGCGAGAATCAAAGACACCAAACACCCGATAGCATTCCATTCTGGCTGGGGGATGTGATTCAGTTTGAGCGCTTCCAGCCTATTACCAATTCTTATGAAGCACTGAAATCTGAAGGTCTTCAGCTGGTGAGGGATAAAGAACTTAGAAAAAACCTTGGACTTTATTATGATGATCAGGTAAATCTCACCATTAACGGCCTGGGCGATGTTGAGGGTGCTTTCAATCTTCAATGGTTACCCATTCTAGAAAACCAGGTAGTTGATTTTAAATTTCGGCATTACCTGATAGTGGAAGATTTTTCCAGGTTTTTCAACGAAACCAATGCTATCAGGTTATTGATCCTGAACAGGGATAATATAGGAGCCTCTGTTAACCATGTTAGTGAAGCCCTTGAGAAGATCGAGGATATTCAAGATTTAATGCGGGTAAATTTAGAAGCTGGAGGATGATAAAGATTTTCAGAAATATCCGTCGGCGCCTGCTTCGTGAAAATCGTTTTACGAGATATCTAATTTATGCGATTGGAGAAATAATCCTGGTGGTGATCGGGATTTTGATCGCACTTCAGATAGATGAATGAAATGACCAAAGGAAAAAATTAAATGAAGAAAGGGCTACTGTTGCAAGTTTAAAATTAGAATTTGAGAAGAACCTGGTAGACCTAAGGTCTGATATGGCAGGAATTGAGGCATTCATACAGGCTGGTAATGAATTGTTGAAGTTTACCGGTCCCGAGTATCGAAATGGGGCGTTGAGCGATGTCGATAGCCTGGTAAATATGACTGCGCGAATGGCCGTGTGGGACCCCAGTTTATACACTTTGGGTAGTATCAAAAATTCAGGAAAATTATCAACGCTCTCTAACGAGGAATTAAAAATTAAATTGATTGAATGGGAAAGCTATTATTCCAATTTATTGGATTGGGGAGATTTTTACGTGGAAAGAGGACATAAATATTTTGATTACCTGGAGGCAAATTCGATTAATAGGAATTTAAGCGCAGGGGAAAGATTCAATATAGAAATGTCTGAATTTAAAGGTAGCAATGAAGATTTATTGCGGGAAAGGTCTTTCGAAAATATTTTGAGTAACCGGGTGGTCCATCACAGTTTTATGCTTGGCTTTTATCAACAGGGTGAAATTTTATTAGAAGATATCATTGATAAATGTGGAAGCTATGATTAGAAAGGGAATTACAAGAATACATAATTTCTTAGTTTCAAAAAGATGATCAAATTTTTCAGAAATATCCGCCGGCGCCTGCTTCGTGAAAACCGCTTCACGAGATATCTTATTTATGCCATTGGTGAGATTATCCTGGTAGTGATTGGAATTTTGATCGCGGTACAACTTAATAACTGGAACCAATCTGATAAAGAAGAAAAGCTAGCAAATCAATATCTGAAGAATATTCAGTTTGATCTGAATCAAGACCTGGAATCTTTAGAGCGGGTTGAAACCTTAGTTAATGATCGGAGGAGGGCTGCGACTTCCATTTTGAATTCTTTAGATTCCAACGATTATAAGAATCCTGGGGTTTTCTTATTTCAAGTAGATAATGCCGGCCGGTATGGTATTCCTCAAAGAGCAAGGGCTACTTATGAAGACCTTATCGCCACCGGAAATATTCAGTTTATCCCCAAATCGACTCGTGAAAAGGTAACGGCATATTATAGATTAGATGATGTAATGCAATCGAACCAGGAACTGCAAAAGGTCAGGGTTTTTGACCGGTATTTGCCTTATGCAGTTTCGGCGATGCCATTAGGGGCACAACGCTGGATTTATATCATTCAGGATACCAATGCAGATCCTTCCAAATATCCAGATTCTATTGTTCCTTTTGCGGAACAAACATTACGGGCATTGAAGAATGAATCAGAAGTTAAAGATGCCTTAAAAGCAGTAATAAGAGGTACATGGAGCGAAGACAGGCTTATTATTCGCCATCGGGAGGAAATTAACAAATTGTTACAGCATTTAAAAACCTGATTAATGGGATGATCAAATTTTTCAGAAATATCCGCTGGCGTCTGCTTCGTGAAAACCGCTTCACGAAGTACTTGTTGTATGCGATAGGTGAAATCATTCTGGTGGTTGTTGGAATTTTGATTGCACTACAAATCAATAACTGGAATGAAGACCGCAAGCTCAAAAAACTGGAATTGAGCTATTACGAAAATCTGTACCAGGATCTTCTGCAGGATTCATTGGAGGTAGAGTTTAAGATACGTAACGCAAATAGAAATATTAAACAGCTCAACAATATTTTGCGTTTTATGAATAATGATTATGATATTTCCAGAACTCATATAGATTCGGTGGAATGGCCCCGAAATCATTATTATAAAGATACCCTGGCACTTGTGCATTCGGTATCCCAGGCGGGATTCGTACAATTCGCAGATATTCTTAAGAATACCATTGAAGACCTCAGGGCAACAGGAGGGATTAAGATTTTGCAGAACAAGGAGCTAAAGGAGGAACTTTTGAATTATTATAACCGGGATAAAACACGGGAAAGCTGGAATATGACTCTTATCGATGCGAGAATCCAAATGGAAAAAAGCATTAATAAGGTCCTTACAGCCGAACAACGAACTGCTTATTCCAGGCAGGCAATACTGGAGTTAAATGATGATGATTTTGAGGATTTTATCGGGGCCCTCAAAGCCGCTTCGGAATTTAGAGAGAATATCATAGGAATGTTACATCTGCATCATCGCATCATCCAGCAGTCCAACGGCAGGTTAAAGGAGAATATCACCCAGCTGTTGGCTCAATTAAGGATGGAACTGGCAAAGAATGTCAGGCACTCCTGAATTGGTGAATGAAGAAGACTTCAGTTAATCCGTGATATTTGTAAGTTTTATTTTCAAATTGGAAATAATATTCACAGGATATGAAGATCTCCATACGATCATTTTTTACAGTTTTTTAGTTTTAAATGCCTGATATTCAATGTAAAAAGCTGTAAATTAGAAGTCGTTTCTCCCCGCTAATGGATTTCCTTCCTTTTTGGGCGGTCATACCAGTTTTCAATATCTAATTATTCCAGTTGTAGCTGAGGTCCTTGTCAGGACCTTTTTCATCTTATTTCAAAACATAGCGATATGCAAGCTAAACCAACCTCGCTTACCCCTGTAAAGGCTTCCGAAAGAATTCATTCACTAGACATCATGCGCGGGATCGTTTTATGCGGAATCCTGTTGATGAACATTAACGGCTTTGGCCTCGCCGGAGCCTATGCCGACCCTACTGTGGCTGGCGGTGCCTCTGGTATTAATCTTTGGACCTGGATTACAACTTCCATGTTCTTTGAAGGCACGATGAGAGCTCTTTTCTCCCTTCTTTTTGGAGTAGGGATGTTCATTTTGCTCAGTCGACTGGAAAAGAAAGGCGCTGGAATACGGGCTGCAGATATCTATTTTCGAAGACTTCTCTGGTTGCTTTTATTCGGATTGATCCATGGCTACCTGTTACTTTGGTCAGGTGATATCCTTTATGATTATGCGCTCATGGGCTTTCTGGTCTATTCATTCAGGAATCTTAAACCAGGTAAACTATTGATCATCGCCCTCTTATTATTTAGTATAGGAAGTGTATGGAATTATTTCGAAAACCGAAATAATTTGAAAAAGCTGGACCAGGTTGCCGAAGCCGAGGTTTACAAGGCTGAAGGCAAGGAACTGACTAAAGACATGGAAAAAGCTACCGGCTGGTGGGCAGAAATACAGGAACAGCGCTCTCCCGAAACTGTAGCAGAGACCAATGAAAGCATGAGGAAGGGATACTTTGAAGTGGTCGCGTTTCTGGCACCTATTAATATGCAAACCGATACTACCTGGTTCTATAGATTCGATGTCTGGGATATTCTGGCGATGATGTTACTGGGTATCGCGCTGTTTAAGTGGAGACTTCTTGGAGCTGAAAAGAGTTATAAATTTTACGCACCTATCACCATGGTATTTTATGCCATTGGGCTTAGTATCAATTTTATGGAAGTAAGGACGATCATGGCGGGTAATTTTTCTTTCGAAGCCTTTTCAAAGAGCAATATCACCTACGATGCGGGCAGGCTGTGTGTAGCGATGGGACATGTGGGTCTTATCATGATGTTCTGCAAAGCTCCTATCTTAAAATGGTTGAAAAGATCGCTCTCTGCAGTTGGCAAAATGGCTCTTACCAATTACATCATGCATTCTGTGATTTGCATGTTCATTTTTACCGGTGTGGGTTTAGGCTTGTATGGACGCCTGGAACGGTACCAGCTTTTATTTGTGGTTCTGGGTATCTGGGTTTTGCAGCTCATTCTCAGCCCTATCTGGCTTAAGTATTTCTACTTCGGACCACTGGAATGGCTGTGGAGAAACCTAAGTTATAATAAGCGACATGTTTTAAGACGTAGCCCGGTAGAGAAAGAACTGGTTTCTGAAAAACCTATCCCTACTAAACCTGTTTGATACAATACCGGAATGCTAGCAGGTTTAACTTATCAATACGCTTAAGTGATTTTAGCCAATTTGAAGGTTCTTGCTTGAGATCTTTCCAGGCTATTTCAGTTTAAAATATCGAAAAAGGGTTTTTAAGGCTTAAATGATCTCTTTTGTACGATCGGCATATCTGAACGGGTGTATAAAACATTGAAAATTAGTATATTAGATGTGAAAACGATTTTTTAACCACTAATTCAACCAATTATGAAAAAACTTTTGTTTTTACTTTGCATGATTCCGTTTGCTTTATGGAGTCAGGAGAATGAACCACCCATTATGCATGTAATGGAGTTTACCGTTAAAGAAGGCCATCAAATGAAATTTATGGATGGGCTTAAAGAATGGAAAGAATGCTACAAATCTAATGGCGGCAATACTTCTTATACCGTCTGGAACCGGATGATGGGTGAAGGTTCGGTTGTAGCACTCACGTTTAACTCACCTAACTGGGCAGCCTTGGATGATAATGATGAACCCAAGGTGTCAGAGAATTGTGATCCTCTCGCATTCGAAAAGTTAATGCCTCATGTAGAAAAATCTAACCGTTTGATAGCCAGGGTGGCCCCAGAATGGTCCAGAAGTAATCCTTCCGACGGTATGGTAGCCATGGTTACTTTTTTTAAGGTAGACGATTACCAGACATTTACCAGCACGGTGGAAGAGGTTACCAAAACCATGCGTGAAAAAGAAGGAGATGTTAGAGGAAACTGGTTCAGACTTATGGGAGGCAAAGATGCACCAGATTATATGGTTTCCCGTATCTATGAAAATTTTGCAGGAATGGATGTGAAGGAAGACGGAGTCTGGAAAATGTATGGCTCTGCTAAAGGAGATTCCAAGATGAAAGAGATGCGAGATAAATTTTCAAGTTCAGTGAAAGATTCCTGGACCAACCTGTACCGCGTAAATGAAGAACTGAGTTATCAGGCGAATGATAGCCAGTGATTAAGTAGAACATGAATAAAAAAAGGTGGCGTAATTGCCACCTTTTTTTATTTCTGATAAGAGGGCTGAAATCAAGAAGCTGGCTTACTGTAACCTGTGCATTAAAAAGATCGTCAAACAGGAACAATCAAAATTCATTCATCATGAAAAAATCATCAACAATTCGGGTTGCGATCTTCCTGGCAATCCTGGTCCTTATGAGTGTGTTATCTTATATAATTCCAGGTTCTGGAAACCTGAAAATGTTCCTGACTATGTGGGTTCCTGGAATAGCGGCGATCTTAACCATGCTATTAACCGGCTTGCATTTGAAAAGGCTTGGTTGGCGAATTCATTTAAAATGGATAGCCGTGGGCTGGTTGCTTCCGGTAGCATACGGCGCCGTGGCCTATGGGATTATCTGGTTAACCGGCCTGGGCGGCGTACCCAGCGATACCTTTCTGGAAAGAGCCAGGTTCACTATGGGAATGACTTCAGAAAACGATTTGCTCATTATCATTTCGGCCTTCTTTTTTATAAGCCTTCTCAACCTTATTCCCAATATGCTGCTGGTGCTGGGTGAAGAAATTGGTTGGCGGGGCTTCCTGGTTCCAGAATTAAATAAAATGACTTCCTTTACAAAAACGGCAATTTTTAGCGGACTCATCTGGTTTTGCTGGCATTTACCGGGAATTCTTTCAGGAAATTACGGTACGGAAGGCACTCCACTTTGGTACCAGGTAAGCTGTTTCGGTTTAATGGTAATTTCAGGTTCGTTTATGCTGGCCTGGCTGCGAATACGATCGCGAAGTGTATGGCCGGCAGTAGTATTTCATGCCGTCCACAATGGGTTAATCCAGCATTTTTTTACCAGGCTAACTTCAGATACCGGAAATACTGAATATTTTATAGGCGAATTTGGAATCGTCCTGGCCATTGTATCGGCCGGTTTCGCTGCTTATTTCATCAAGAAAAGCAGCAGGAAAAAAGCAGAGGTATCTGAAAATATAAATTTGGAAAAGATTTCGGTTTAAAGAATAGTTACATAAGTATTTTGAATGCTGAAGTAGGTTGAAAGCCGACTGAAGCTTATTAACTTGCAGAAAAGAAACTCAAGTTTGTGCCCAGGCCAAAAAAATCATTCGAAACCAATAAAATCAACTTGAGGGAAAGTTTCGCTTCCCTGAAATTCATTCCACGATTCTTTTCAGAGATCAGAAAGGTAAATCCCCTTTTGTTTTACGCGAATATCTGCGGAAGAATGCTGAATGCCATTCTACCGGTGATCATGCTCTGGCTGGGAAAATTGATCATCGACGAGGTGGTGATACAGATCGCGGCGGAAGCAAAAGATTTGGACAGACTGTGGCTGCTAGTTGCAGCCGAATTCGGGCTTGCGATCCTTTCTGATTTGCTAAGTCGCGGGATCAGCCTGAGCGATTCCCTGCTCGGGGACCAGTATTCGATAGACACCTCGGTACGCATCATTAAAAAGACTTCGGAACTGAACCTGGACCAACTGGAAGATTCCGAATTCTATGATAAACTCGAACGCGCCAGGCAGCAAACCACTGGAAGGGTTGCGTTGATGTCGAATACACTTACCCAGGCCGAAGACCTGGTGGTGATCATTTCGCTGTTGACCGGGGTGGTGAGTTTTGAACCATGGCTTATCGTGCTACTGGTAGTTTCGATCGTGCCCACCATTATCAACGAGATCAAGTTCAGCGGGACCAGTTATTCGCTGGCGAGAAGCTGGACACAGGAGCGAAGGGAACTCGATTACCTACGCTATGCCGGCGCCAGCGATGTGACCGCCAAGGAAGTCAAGTTGTTTGGACTCTCGAATTACCTGGCCGATCGTTTCAAGGGACTTTCCGATAAATATTATTTGCAGAGCAAAAAGCTCGCTAAACAGCGAGCCGGTTGGGGAGCTTTTTTTAACGTCATCGGAACCGGGGCCTATTATGCTGCCTATGTTTTTATAATATTCAGAACAGTGGCCGGGGTCTTCAGCCTGGGTGATCTTACCTTCCTGTCGGGCTCTTTTAACCGGTTGAGGTCAAAATTACAGGGATTCTTTACCCGCTTTACGTACATCACCGATAGCGCTCTCTATCTTCAGGATTATTTTGAATTTCTTGATTTGAGCCCTGCGGAAAATAGTCAGCAAGAAGCTTTACCATTGCCCGAAAAGATCAATAAGGGCTTCGAGTTCAGAAATGTAGGTTTCAAATATCCCAAATCTGAAAAATGGGTGGTCAGGAACATTAATTTTGAACTCAAAGCAGGGGAGAAGCTGGCTTTTGTTGGTGAGAACGGTGCGGGGAAAACCACACTCATTAAATTATTACTTCGGTTCTACGAGCCGACCGAAGGAGAGATCCTGCTGGATGATATCCCGGTAAACAAATACGACCAGGCTGCATATAGGCAGTATTTTGGCGTGATCTTCCAGGATTTTGTAAGATTCGAGCTGAGCCTCCGGGAAAATATTGCTATTGGAGAGATCGGGGAGATCAGGAATCAGTCTCGTATCGATTCCGCAGCAGAAAAAAGCCTGGCGCGGGAGGTAGTAGAGGACCTTCCGCTGGGTTATGAGCAACCACTTGGAAAACGCTTTAAACACGGGAAAGATCTTTCCGGAGGCCAGTGGCAGAAGATCGCGATTGCCCGGGCTTATATGAAAGATTCCGAAGTACTGATCCTGGACGAGCCCACCTCGGCTCTCGACGCCCGCGCAGAGACCGAAGCCTTCCAGAGGTTCATTCAGCTTACCCAGGGAAAGACTGCGGTGATCATTTCACACCGCTTCAGTACGGTTAGAATCGCAGACCGTATCATGGTGCTGAAAGATGGCTCGGTACTCGAAATTGGAACTCATCAGGAACTGATGCAGAACGATAAATTGTATGCGGAGCTTTTCAATTTACAGGCGGCGGGATATCAATAGATGGGAAGGAAGTTTTTATAAGTTGTGGGAAACTTGAGGATTCCGGGACTGCAAAAAACACCTTAGTTTGCTTATTTTAGCGCACAATAAAATTTCCTGAAATTGGCAGCAAAGAAATCCCCGAAGGTCACCCCATTGATGAAACAATATAACAGCATCAAGGATAAATATCCCGATGCTTTGTTATTGTTCAGAGTGGGCGATTTCTATGAAACCTTTGGTGAGGATGCTGTGAAGGCTGCGCGTATTCTGAATATTGTTCTCACCAACCGGAATAACGGCAGCGAGCGAACCGAACTTGCCGGATTTCCACATCATTCGCTAAATACCTATTTGCCGAAACTGGTCAAAGCGGGCCAGCGTGTGGCCATTTGCGACCAGCTGGAAGATCCCAAGATGACCAAGACCATCGTAAAACGCGGGGTGACCGAACTGGTGACTCCAGGGGTTGCAATGAACGATGATATTCTTCAGAGCAAATCAAATAACTTCCTATGTGCTGTTCACTTCGGAAAAAAGAATCTTGGAATTTCCTTTCTCGACGTTTCTACCGGTGAGTTTTTATGCGCACAGGGGAATGTGGAGTATATCGATAAATTACTTCAGAATTTCGGGCCCAGCGAGATACTTGTTCAGAAAAAATATAAAAAAGAATTTTCAGAAAAATTCGGGAAAGACCATCATTGCTTTTACCTGGATGACTGGATCTTTAAAACCGATTATGCCGAGGAGACTTTAAACGGACATTTCAATACTAAATCCCTCAAAGGTTTTGGGGTAGATCAACTGGAAGAAGGTATTATTGCTTCCGGTGCCGTGCTTTATTACCTGGCAGAAACCAGGCACCACCGGCTTCAGCATATCACATCCATAAATCGTATTGCGGAAGAGGAATATGTGTGGATGGATCGATTTACCATTCGCAACCTTGAATTATATCATTCTACGGCAGCCAATGCCGTAACCCTTCTTGATGTGATCGATAAAACGATCTCCCCCATGGGCGGCCGCTTATTAAAACGCTGGCTGGCGCTTCCGCTTAAAAATGCTGGACTCATTGAGAAAAGGCTTGAGGTGGTTGAATACCTGATCAAGCATCCAGATATCCTGGCCGATATACAGGACCAGATCCGGGAAGTATCAGACCTGGAAAGGCTTATTTCAAAAGTGGCTACACAGCGTATTAGTCCGCGAGAAGTGAACCAGCTTAGAAATTCATTGAATGCGATCGTGCCGGTCAAGGAACTGGCGTCGAAGTGCGATAATGAAGCTTTAAAAGTGATTGGCGATAAGCTGCATTCCTGTGACCTGCTTCGGAAAAAGATTTCAGAAAGCATCAGCGAAGAGGCGCCCGTAAATGTTCAAAAGGGAAATGTGATTGCCAAAGGCTTTTCGAAGGAGCTGGACGAATTGAGAAATATCGCTTTTTCAGGAAAGGATTACCTCGATAATATGATCAAAAGGGAAACTGAAGCAACCGGCATCAGCTCTTTGAAGATCGGGAACAATAATGTGTACGGTTATTATATCGAGGTGCGAAATACGCATAAGGATAAGGTACCCGGGAACTGGACGCGCAAGCAAACACTTGTGAACGCCGAACGCTACATCACCGAGGAACTGAAGGAATATGAATCCAAGATCCTGGGAGCGGAGGAGAAGATCCTGCAACTGGAACAGGAGCTCTTCGGAAAATTGGTGGCCTGGATGGGAGATTATATAGATCCGGTTCAACAGAACGCTCGCCTGATCGCCAGGCTGGACTGTTTGTGTTCTTTCGCTCAACAGGCGCAGGCCGAGAATTATTCAAGACCACAATTGCTCGATTCCTATGCGCTGGATATCGAAGAAGGCCGTCACCCGGTCATTGAAAAACAATTGCCGCCTGGAGAGGTGTATGTCACTAACGATCTTCACCTCGACCGTGAAGAGCAGCAGATCATTATGATCACCGGGCCGAACATGAGTGGTAAGTCGGCCATTCTGAGACAAACCGCACTTATTGTCCTGATGGCCCAGATGGGAAGTTTTGTTCCGGCTAAGTCGGCAGAGATAGGTGTGGTGGATAAGATCTTTACGCGGGTAGGAGCCAGCGATAATATTTCGATGGGCGAGTCGACCTTTATGGTAGAGATGAACGAAACCGCCAGTATTCTAAATAATATTTCAGACCGCAGCCTGGTGCTGCTGGATGAGATAGGCCGCGGAACCAGTACTTATGACGGGATATCCATTGCATGGGCTATAAGCGAATACCTTCATGAGCATCCTGCCAGGCCAAAAACACTTTTCGCCACTCACTATCACGAACTGAACGAGATGTGCGATACCTTTTCGCGCATTAAGAACTTCAATGTTTCCGTTAAGGAATTAAAAGATAACGTGCTTTTTCTACGGAAGCTGGTACCGGGCGGAAGTGAACACAGTTTTGGGATACATGTGGCCAAGATGGCCGGGATGCCGCAGATGGTATTGCACAGGGCTAACAAGATATTAGCGAAACTGGAAGCTTCACATTCTATGGAGGACTCAGGTGAAATTCTGAAGAAATCTGCTGAAGACGAAATGCAACTGAGTTTCTTTAACCTGGATGATCCGTTGCTGGAAGACCTGAAACAGGAATTGCTGGGAATCGATATCGATACGCTTACTCCTGTAGAGGCTTTGATGAAGCTGAATGAGATCAAGAGAATGCTTGGGAAGCAGTAGGCAGTTTGCAGTTGCAGTTTGCAGTTGAGGGTTGTGAGTTGTGTGTTCTGTGTTCTGTGTTGTCATTGCGATCCGCCAAGGGCGGGGAAACAGTAGGCAGAAGGCAGTCTCAGTTTGCAGTTGTGAGTTGTGGGTTGTGAGTTATAAGTTGTCATTGCGATCCGCCGAAGGCGGAGAAGCAATCTCTATTAGTTCCTAGTCGGGAGTCTGTGGTCTGTAGTCTGTAGTCTGTAGTTCAAATTTTTGAGTCGTATTTATGTTAATGTCATTTCGATCCCGAGACTTCGGGGGAAGCTATCTCTTTTAGTCGGGAGTCTGTAGTCGATAGTCAGTAGGTTAGGGTTTTGAGTGTTGAGTTGTGGGTATTGGAGTTTCATTTCGATCCCGAGACTTCGGGAGAGAAATCTCTTATGAGTGGAAAGTCTGCAGTCTTTAGTTCGTAGTTCTTGCGAGCCTTGCACAGTAGTCTCTTTTAATTGAGAGTTTGTAATTTGGGCAAGGATCTGTTTATTATAGCTTGGGAGTTGTCTGTTATTTAGTTAAGATATCACCTCAAGCACTTCGGCTTAGCTCAGTCCAGGCTCCATCGACAGGTCTAGTTAATTATTCATTATTTATAGCTATTTGATTCATTTCAAGAAAGAAAGCTTTAAACTTAGTGCTGATAGCTTAAAACTAATGCTGAAGGGCTTTTTTTTTGAAGAAAAATTCTTTGCTATTATAAGATTTGTATTAAATTTGCCTCCGCTATGGAAACATGGTAAAGTTCTTTTAAAAACGCGAAAATAGCTTCCCGAAGTTTCGGGGAGTAGAGTGCCATCCGCCGTAGGCGGATTGAGGTCGCGAATGTTAAAGGAAATGTTCTTATTTATAATGCGAAAATAGCTCAGTTGGTAGAGCGCCACCTTGCCAAGGTGGAGGTCGCGGGTTCGAATCCCGTTTTTCGCTCAAAAATATAAAAATGAACCCCGGTTTGTCGGGGTTTTGTTTTTCGCTCGGATGGTGGTCCCGATGCTTCGGGAGGTAGACACGTTGGAATTTTTTTTTGGAAGGATTTTAAGTGTTTTCTGAGTGAAATTATTTAATGAAAAGTCTACGCTCGGATGGTGGAATTGGTAGACACGTTGGACTTAAAATCCAATGACCAGCAACGGTCGTGCGGGTTCAAGTCCCGCTCCGAGTACTTAAAGCCTCTGCAATTGCAGAGGCTTTTTTGTTTTAGGGTTTTGTGTTACATCTAGCATAAGATGTATGATTTTATTTAGTGAACTAATTCTAGGTCCAGCAGGCTGTTCGAATGTCTGGGATTTCTTTAAAGGCCTTTAAGTAAATATCGCAGTATCTTTATAGTGGGTTAAAATAATATGACCTATGATCGGTCTACCAATGGGAAAAATAGCAGAACTCAAAAAATTTTATAAAAATCAATCGAAAAATGCTTGCCTTAAAATTTGGCGAACCAGTAATGCAAACCAGATTATACTTATCAGGCATGCAAAGCCGAAGATTTCTCCAGGATCATTTGTAACTTTTGAGGAAGCTGAAAGGCAGTTAGAGAATTATAGAAGTAGCAGTGTTTATCCTGACTTCGTTTCTCCGGTTTGTTCTGAAAATATTACTGATGTTTCAGTTTATCATAGTGATCTTAATCGTGCCAGGGAAACTGCTAAACGGCTTTTTCTTCCAGAAATTTTTACCCTAATAGAAGATAAACGTTTCAGGGAACTAGACCGCCAGAACATTCGGCTTCCTTTTAAAACTCCTTATAAATTTCATACGATCTTATCCAGAATTGCCTGGTTAACAGGAACGATGAAAAAGGTTGAGATTCCGAAAGATGCCTGGAAAAGATTAAAAGAGAATGCAATTTATTTGGATTCTTTAGCTCAGGAAGAAAGAACCTTAATCGTAGTCGCAAACGGCTTTCATAATTTTTTTGTGGGGAAATTTTTAAAAAGGCTTGGATATACCAAGGTTTACCACGGTGGTCATAAACATCTGTCGGTTAATATTTGGGCAAGATCTGACTAATACCTTTCAAAAATTATAATTTAGAAGCATATAAAAGATTCGGCTTTTTAGATATTATGTATTAAAAATTAAGAGGACTGCTTAATTGAATAGTTCTAGAAGATCTATTGCAAATATTTAAAATGTTATATTCTGAAGAGTTTTACTTATACTTTCAACGCCTCTATCAATGCTTTGGCAGTAGGACCTGCCGATAATGGGTTTTGCCCGGTAATGAGCAAGCCGTCAACTTCCACATGAGATAAAAAAGGTGCGGATGCCGAATGATAATCTCCTCCCAGTTCCTTGAGCTTGTTTTCAAGGGTGTAGGGAATATTATCAATTTTCAGGGAGAGCTTTTCTTCAGTATTGGAAAAACCTGTTACTCTCTTACCTTTTAGGATAGAAGGATCGATTTCCGCAGCTTTAATAAGTGCTGCAGGACCATGGCAAACTGCTGCTACAGGTTTGTTCTGTTTTAAAAAATCGAGGATCAGTCTGCCACTGGTTTCATTCTTTGCCAGGTCGAACATGGGGCCGTGTCCTCCGGGAAAGAAAACAGCATCATAATCAATGGTGGAAACATCCTCAAGTTTTAATGAATTATATAGCGCTTGCTGCGCATGCTCGTCTTTCTGAAACTTGCGGTTCGAGCTGGTAATATTTTCTGTGAGTTCGCTCATGGGATCAATTGGCGGTTTCCCTCCCTTTGGACTCGCCACATCAATAGTAAATCCAGCCTTCTTAAATTCATAGTAAGGATCTGTAAATTCTCCTATCCATAAACCAGTTGAATTCTCTGTATTCTCTAATCTCTTATGAGAAGTTACGATCATTAGAATATTTTTCATCTTCTTTTTTTGATTTACCTTAAAATACAACAGAGGTTTTTTAATAGAATATCCAGGATCATAAATGATTTATAAATTTTTGATAATGAAGCGAAAGATGGTTTCAGAATTTACCTTTAACCAATTGAACCTCTCCAATTGCGCTGGACTATTACTAGTGAGTAGTAAATATTGTTCCTAAATGTTACTTCACTTTTAAACGCCTCTTATCAAATCTTTTTATAAACGATCAAGCCGACTATTATTAGAATCACCAAACCTGAAAACATCAATACGGTTCTCCAAAAGAGTTTATCTATGATATTCTCCATCCTGTTAAAAGTATTTTCAATACTCTGATTGGTCATTGCGTTCAGGTCCTGGAAACTCGCCTCTCGCTGCATGCTGATTTCATCAGACAACTCAGCAAGGACGATCTCCCTTTCCTTTCTTATTTCATTCAAAATGATCTCCCGCTCCTGGCGCAGGGCATATAATACGGCTATGCGCTCATTGCTGATATCCTTAAATGCGGCTATTCGCTGCGTGTCAATTAGATTAGGGCTCGATTCCAGAAATACTACTGATCTCTCCAGTAAATTAGCAATAGAATCGAACCGGCTGGTTAATTCAGGATTGGCAAGGCTGGTATTTATCAGGTACTCCGATTCCCAACGAACCTGTTTCGGAAGGATCTCCATATAAGATCCCAGTTGAGCCCGCATCTGATCCAGACTTTGAGACATGTCTTGAGCTAGTCCTTTAAAAGTGACTTTCTCAGCGGTTTGAATTTTCGTCATCAGCGGGACGGTAGATTGTCTTACGAAATACGGGCTGGTTAAAGGATGTTGTTCTGCAAATTCAGTGACTAACCTGGTTCCTTCAGAAATATCATTGTCGGGAACCAGATTTCGACCTATCTCCAGCAGATCTTCCCAGAGGGAATCTACGGTTTCGATGGCAATATCCTGGTTCTCCCCGAAAAGATCTTTCCCAGCCCCTTTTTCAAAATACAATTTCATCTGGTAAGTAAAGACAGCCATATCTATATAGCCCAGGAAAGCCTCACTATTGTATATGGAATTGTTTGCTACAGGTATAGCATTCATTTTCCACTTGAGAGCTTCCTTATCCACGTTTGGATCCAAAGATACCCTCATGATACTATCAGCCGATTCGGTTATAGAACGCTCAAAGCGATAGAAAAAGTCGTTCATGGTTGTTCGCAACTCCTGTTGAGATAATTCAATGACACCACCTCCCGGACCCACCGACTTATTTTTTCTTTGAGCACATGACACCTGACTCAAAAGTATCAAGATGAAAAATATCCAATAGAACAGATGTTTCCTTTCTGAGAGAAAAATGCCAGTGGGACCAAAAGAGTTCATGCTTTGTAAGTTTTTAAAAATTGAATTTTAGGCATATTTTTACTTTGGTCTAATTCCCAATATTGGCTGTGGGATTTTTCAAATTCCTTTTCAGAATATCTGAAACATGCTTCCAACTACTTCTCTTCCGTTTTCTGATCTTTTAAAAGCTTTTTTTAAAGACTGGGGTTCACTTTATCCGCTTCACAAAGTTTCGAATTAATGCTAAAGCGATTGTTGTAATTAATTCATTTTTAGCCTTATATAAGATATAACATTATTCAGAAGTTAGAAAAATAAAAACTCATCCTTAAAAGGCCAGGTTCTAATAATCTTTCAAAGAAGAAGAAACCGGTGGTATGGCTTAGTCACCTTATCAATGTCAAAAATTCAATTCCAAGCCTGTGAATAATGGCTATTGAAGAAAAAAAAGACAATTTCTTAGTCTGCCCTAACAATTTTATCTCTTAATTCTCTCCAGGTAATTAATTTGATATTGTTATCCTCGATAAGTTGCCGGGCTTTCTCACTGGTGAAAAAATCCAGGTCATCCTGCCGCCATTTGCTTCCCCAATCAGGATGGTCTATCGTAACCGCTTGCATTTCCTCGTTATCCATGGCCAGGTGAATAAGGATAACCGAAAGTCCGGGCTGCAATTCGTTCAGGACCTTCTCATAATATTTTTCCATTCCCAGGTCGCTGTAGATCTCTGGGGTGGCCTGGTAAACGTGATCGGTTATAATATCCCGATTGGTAAGTTCCATTCTGGTTTCCAGTTCGTCTAAAGCAGGGATTTCCCGGCTTAGAAGAACAGGCACCTTATATTCCCTTCCTTTTTTTATGTATTCCTCCAGGAAATCGGGGGTACTCATTACTGCACCCATATGTGCATCAAGATGGGTAACGTCGATACCAAAATCCTGAGCTTTTTTAATTTGAGCATCTATCTCCTTTTCTACATCAACTGCATTGGAATGCACTACCACGCTATCTACCAGGTGATAGAAATACCCGTGTGGATTAATTAAGCTGGGCACCTCATTTTTAGAACTGCTGGGACCCCATTTATAATCCCGCCATTCGCTGGTGATGGTAAGGTGAAGACCGAAATCCTTTTCTTCGGAATACTCCCTGGCATAAGCTGCGATCTCGGGAAACCACGGGCAGGGAACCATAATACTGGCTGAATTCACGATGCCCTCTTCCATACCTTTCACGGTAGCAACATTTTCTGAATGACTCACTCCTGCATCATCGGCGTGTATGATGAGCAGTTTAGCTTCGCGAGCGTATCCCAGCTTCTCTGCAAGACTTTTTTCCTGCTGAGCAATAGTTGGAATGGAACAGGTGAAAATTAAAATAATAGGTAACAGTTTGGCTGATCGAATTTTCATGTAGTGGAGATTTTATTTTTATTGAAGATAGGATAAAAATCTAAAAGCTTAAATTTCAATAAGTAAGGGTAATAATTTTAAGCTGAAATAATTAGTTTTCTGCCACAGCTTTTGGTTCACCGAGCTCCTTTTTAAAAAAGTGAATCAAATCCTGCTCCCATTTTGGATTCCTCATGATAATATGGTCCATCGCCTCGAATTCTATAAATTCGAAATCCCTGTAATTCAGGTTTTGCAGGGCTTCCACCAGTTCATATGAATCTTCTATTGGTACATCGTCATCTGCAGTTCCATGGTGGATCAGGATAGGAGCTTTCAGCTTATCTAGGTGAGGGGTAAGGGCTGCTTTTCTATAAGCTTCGGGACAATCTGTAGGAAGACAACCCATATAGGCCTCTATTGCAACCCGGAAGCTCACGGGATCTATTGCTGCGGCGCTTAGGTGAGCCGCTTTGTAGATTTCTGGGTGTTCCAATACGGCTCGCAAGGCAAAATGTCCGCCCCAGCTATGCCCCGATACTCCAATGCGATCTGAATCTATGAATGAATGTTTGGCAGCCAGTTGCTGAATGGCCGAAATATGATCCTGTAATTCAACCTGGCCGAAGTTAGCATAACTGAAGTTCCTGAATCCTGCTCCCCTGCCGGGAGTGCCACGGCCATCTATCATCAAAAAGATAAAGCCCTGATTGGCTAGATTCTGTAATTGAATGTTAGCAGGTGATAGTACACTTCTCTGGATTACAGAAGTGTTGGCTGGTCCATAGATCCATTCGATTACAGGATATTTTTTTCCTGGTCGAAATTTTTTGGTTTCAGGATCATGGCCTCGATAAGTGTCTCGCCATCAGAAGCGGTAAGTTGTTCAAATTCCGGTGCAAACCCCAGCCTATCCAAAATTGACATATCAACTTCCCAGGTAGTGTTTAATTTTTCTCCATCCGGCGAATATATCTCGAGCCTGGAAAACTTTTCCAGATTGTGGCGCCAGACCCAAATGCTGTCTTTATTTTCTGAAAAAAAGATATCCATAAAGTAAGGTCCATGTGCTATTTTTTGAACATAATTTTCCGTTAGCGATGACCTGTACAATTGTTCTGAATAGGGATGCTGAGGATCATCATGAGAAGTGAAATAAACCCAGCCTGTTCCGGTATCAACCTGCTTCAAATGGTCTACCAGTCCGTTGTTTTCATAACTAGTCAGCGGTCTAAGAAGTTCGCCATTTTTGTTGTAAAGATATAACTGGTAATAGCCTGACCGCTCACTCTTGTAAATGAATTGATCCATGTCATTCAGAAAATAAAAGAAATTTGCTTCTCGGAGCCTGCCAGTATAACCCTGAAGCAAATCCAAACCAATTAGGAATTCTTCGGAATGATCTTTAAACCATATTTGAGACTTACCGGTTCTGGAATCCACCCGAAGCAATTCCAGGTTTTTCATCAACCGGTCGGCTTGAACGATGCGTACTTCTTCAGTAGTATCATTCCAGGATAAAGGATGCACATAAGGCATTTGCCGGTTGTGATCTACAGCTGTGATCCTGCCCGTCTCAGGGGTTACGATGTAATACTGAATTTCAGGAAGCGATTCACCGGCCCGGGTGTAGGGCCAATGCAATATCGTATCGGTTTTAGTGAGTTCGATACGTGGCACTCCCGTATCCCTAATCTGTTTAACCAGTAGATACTTACCTGTAGGAGACCATAAGGCATCGGCTATATCCCAGCGCCACCCGGCCTTTGGCTCAGATATGATAGTTAGATCATCTTCTCGCTCTTTTCGAATATATAACTCACCTTTCGCAGAATGACCTGCGTAGGTATTAGAACCTGAATGATAGGCTTCCCTAATGGGTAAAGAATGGTTAAAAAGGCCGGGACCCAGAATCCTACCCTTTGGTTCTTCGGGTAAAATATGCTCTGGCAATGGGGGTATCATGGTTTGGAAAACCTCTCTTGGATTCTGAGCTGGGACTGAACTTATTCCAAGTATCACCAAAGATGTGAATACAAGTAAGAAAGATGTTTTCATTTAATTGGTTTTAGACCGCCTCACGATAAGAAATTTCCAGAGGAATATATGAATGCTTATTTACAGGAACTTGCTATGAGAAGAAAATATTCAATTTAGTATAACTATTTCGATAATTGAAGAGCCTTTATATAAGCCCAGGCTATCGCCAATCAAAATTGTAGAAAACTACAGAATTGTATATAATTTGAGTTGAGGAATTTCATACCCAGATTTGAACTCGATAGCCGCCGAATTGAAGCTGGGTTTTCCAAGTGGTTTGTAATTATTTCCAAAGGCGATTGGTTCCTTGGGAATACCTAAAAAATTGGTGTCTAATTCATCATTCCCATTCAGGTCCTGGTAAACCGAAATTGCATAAGTTCCATAGGGAAGATCAAAAGAAATCTTTTTTGTCTCCGCATAAGATATGATACTAAGTGATTGAACCGGCTTTTCCAGCCAGTCATTTTCATTATCGAAAATTGCGACTTTCACCTCGCCTTTTCCAGTTTTTATATTGCTTATTTCGATCTCGAATTGCTGAGAATTGGCAGATATGGAGAACAATAATATAAAGCTTGTCAATATTGGAGGTAAAAGTTTTTTATTCATTTGCTAAGGCTTCTTTTAGACGAGGTTCAAATTACAAAATTCTTTAATTCATGTAATTAGTGCTCTTCTGAACATAAGTTCCGAAAAACTTAATTAAAAGCTATCCCTTTATCGCAAAATTGAAATTATGCGATTCAGCAGTTCAAATCGGCAGTTTATAATTACAATTCCTATTCCAAAATTTCAGGAAGTATTAAAAATGGAAAGCTTAAATGCCTGTCAATATTTTCCACGACTGGTTCTCTGAATATATTTCCGGCTATCGAATGTTTATAATAGATCATTCCTAAAAGATCAATTTTGTTGTTTTTCACATATTCAGCAATGGTTCTTGAGATCTCGATGTGGGTGAAAGTAGTAACTAGTTTCACGCTGTCTTCAGGAAAAAGCTTCTTCAAATTAGTGAAGTTCGCCCACTGTTTTTTACTAAGGCCTTCTTCTTCTCCGTCATAGACCACGTGGACCTGAGATTTAAAATGCTCTGCAAGTGCTACGAAAAGCTTTATGCTAGTTTCGGGAATTGGCCTTTTTAGGTCGCTGGCAAAAGCGATTTTCTTTGGAACCTTATAATCCATTTCACGGGGCACGATCAGTATCGGGCAGGGAAGCCCTTTATTAATGATCTTTGTGGTATGTGTATCCTGAAGCTGGCTCAGGCTGCCTTCATGCTTGCTGGTTGCCATAACAAGAAGGTCTATTTTATGTTGCTTTACAAGCTCTTTGATTCCGCTTTCCAGTTTTTCTTCGGAATACATCACTTCAAAACGTTCTTTGGGTAGTCCGGTATCCCTGATCACCTGGTGCATGACCTTTGTACAGTTTTCCTGTGCAGAATGCGATATTTTCGTTTCCCTGACGAATTCTTCTTCATTCACCAGCGAATAGATAGATTTATGAATAGCCTCTCCATAAAAATTAGCGATCAGGAACCGGGTATCGCCTTCCCTGAATAATTCGGCTGTATAATATAGAGCGCAATAGGACTCTTTGGAAAAGTCGGTGGCTATAAGAATATTTTTCATGATGCAGAAGTTTTAAGTTAAACTTTCATCTCGCCAGTAAAAGTACTACCGATGCTGCTGTTTAAAAATGACGAATATCATTCTTCGCAGGAATGTGTGGAAGGTCCAAAAAACAACAAAAACAGGATATACTTGAAAACAATGCGTTGCATTAGTTCAAAAAATGGAGGAGCGGGATGAATGATAAATTACTACGGTTCAATAAAAATTCAGGTAAGTTAATTTCCTCATAAATAAAATCAAGAGATTGAAATTATAGTTTATTTAGCCTGATTTTTTTACTGATAAAACAATGAAAAACAGGTTGTTATTTTTAATTCTGATCTTTTTCGGTAGCCAGGCAGTTCAAGCCCAGCTTATGGAATATAAAACCATTACGGTGATCGAATCTATCATTCCGAACGGTTTGGGAAGATCGCGAATGATCAGTTCAGAAGAGGTGAGGGATTATAAAAAATTCACTTCAGAAAGAAGCGAGCAAAACGACGAAAGAAATAAATCTGATCGTGGTGAAATTAGGTTGAAAAATTTTGAAGAAACCAAACTGCTCAATTTTTTCAATATGGGCGGAATTCGATTTCAAAATATTGCTGCGAACGATGCAGTGGTAACCTCAAAAATCAATTCTCTTGCCGAGGAAGGTTGGGAACTCGCGTTCGTGAACAGTGGTGTGGAGAGTTATTCTGGCGAGGATGACGACGGCGGAATTTACATAACCCGGTATATTTTCAAACGTTCCAAACCCTCACTGGAATAGGGTTGCAGTAACAAAAATCCCGCCAAAAAACTTTAACAGAAATGGCCTTCAACTGGTTTTGAAGCAAGCGATTTATTTCGTTAATTGCCCGCCAGTTAGATAGTTAAATTTTTGTTAAGTTGAATTCTGAAGATAGAACCTACGAGATCTGTCAGGATGGGATGCCGGTGAGCGATCTAATTAAAAAATCCTCCATCAAGTATATTTCTGGCCTTCGACAGAATGGCCTTATCCTGATCAATAAAAAAGGGAAATTACGCCTTACTTCCAGGGGTAAACTGGCTAAGAAAATGGGCCTTTCAGCGTATATGAATCTTAGCGAAGGCGAAAGGGAATTCCTGAGCCGTGACAAAACTGAATTGAATTCAGAAAACAAGGGTTTGGTGATGGTCTTTGGAGGCCTGCTATTATCCTTCTTTTTTTTTTCTTGGATATTATTACCTGCATTTTTAAGATTATATATCCAGCCAGTCCTTAAAATTTGAGGCTTTACTACTGCTGATAATATGATCGGCTTCTGCTGCCGGCTCTAGTTTAAGTTGCAACCTTCCCTTGAAATAAGGGTGAACTTCTTTTACTGCTTCAATATTTGTGATGAGCTGTCGGTTAGCCCTGAAAAATGTCTTTGGATCCAGCTGTTCCTCAAGCTGATCCAGGGTGTAATTAACTGCATAACGATTTCCTTCAAAGTTTACGAGAAGTACGATACCCTCTTCAGCCAGAAAATAGGCTACCTCTTTACTGAAGATCGTTTTAATACTTTGTCCGCTCTTCGCCATAAACCGCGATTTATATTCCACCCGACCATTCATTCCCTGATCCAAAATTAGATTTTGCAGGTTCTGCAATCCCTCTTGAATGGGCTTTTGCTTCAGGTCTTCATATTTCTCAATCGCGCGAAGAACTTCTTCTTTTTTTAGAGGTTTCAGTAAATAATCCACGCTGTTTACCTTAAAAGCTTCGATGGCATATTCGTTATATGCAGTGGTAAAGATCACAGGACATTGAATATTGATCTGTTTAAAGATCTCAAAACTGCTTCCGTCAGAAAGGTGGATGTCACAGAATATAAGTTCAGGCATTTGGTGAGTGCTAAACCACTCCACGGCTTCCTCTATAGAGGCAGCTTTTGCCAGGATTTCGGTATCTGGTCTTAGACTTAAAATTATATTCTGCAGGGCTTCAGCTGCAAATGCCTCGTCTTCAATGATGACTACTTTCATGTTCCTCAACTTTTAAGAGTGGAAGTTTTACCTCGAATTCCTTTTCAGATTTGTTAATTTTAATCTCCTTATCGGTCAGGTAACGATACCTGTTTTTAATATTTTCAAGCCCGGTTTTCGTGGACGGTATATTTTCCCTACGCGGATTTATTTTGTTCCTAACCACCAGGTAGTTATCTTCGATCGTTATGGTTACCTCAAGCGGTCTGGAAGGAGTTGAGCCATTATGCTTAACGGCGTTTTCTATGAGCATTTGTACACTTCCAGGTGGCACCTGGAACATCATTTTTTCTTCGGAAACATGGAAACTGAATTTCACGGCTTCGCCAAATCGGGTTTCCAGCAGGTAGGTATAAGCCCGGCATACCTCTATTTCTTTTTTTAGACTTAAAAGAACTTCCTCTCCGTTTTCAAGATAAGAGCGGTATAGATCTGAAAGCTTCCTGATAAAATTTACCGCCTTATCCTTATCGCTGTACACGAGAGACCCAAGTACATTTAAACTATTAAATAAAAAATGCGGATTCACCTGTTGCTTTAGACCTTCCAGCTGAGCCTGGAAATTTTCCTTTTGCAATCTCGCCGACCGAAGTTTTTCGGCCTGCAGCTGCTTCTCACGTTTCCGCATTTCAACAAAATAGTAAAAGAAAAGAGCAAGAATGATCCCTATAACATAGCCATTTCGAACGTTCACCGGGTTAAAGTTCTCCGGGGAATAAATAAGGCTTATCGGGAAATAATTAATAAGGTAATGCAACAATATGGCAGAGAGGATAACTGCCGCCATTTCCAGAATTCCTCTAAGGATAGGAGAGGACTTTAGAATTGGTTTTTTCCGAAATATATAAGCGATTTGCCTGTGACTCCAGAATAAAGAAAGAATAAAGAGGAATTCGAGCCCCATCTGGATCCAGTCGGGAGTAGTGGGCCACCTCAACTCACCCAGGTAGACAAAAATTACCATATAGTAGATGAGTACCGTGAGCCCAGCAGCAATTCCTATGTATTCAAATATTTCAAGATAGAACGGCTTCTGGTTCCTATCGTCCTGTTCGCGAATTTCTTTTATATTTTCTTTGATGCTGGAAAATTTACGTATCAGGTAAAAGTAAAAAATTAAATGTTCTTTCCTTTTTTTTAGTCTTTCCATCTCGCTTTGCTTTCTGAAGCTCAATTTTGTGATTTTACAGGAATTCCTTTTCCATTTCATTGCGCCAGTATCCCGATTCATACCAATTATATCTCGTTTCATCTTTTTCAGGTTTCCCATGGCTCCTACACACCTCATATTTGTCCTGTTAGCAAACCAAAAATCAACTATTAACCACAAAAAATTTTAAAGATGAAGTTTTATAAAGAGATCTTACTTACGGTTTTAGGAATATTATTTACCGGTCTTTTCTATGGGCAGGGTCCAAAAGAAGGTAATTTAAATGGAGTGTTGCTGGACCAGGAAGAGGTCACTATTCCCTTTGCGACTGTAGCCATAATGCAAATGCCAGACTCTACCATCGTAACCGGTTCTACCACCGATATCGATGGAAAATTTGAATTAAAAGCCCCTAAGCCCGGCGACTATTTTCTTAGGTTTAGCGCAATAGGATATTCTTCTACTTTCAGTAGTAGGTTTCATGTGGAAGATGCCGGCTACAGCCGGGATTTCGGGGCCATTGTAATGAAAGAGGAAGCTACCATGCTTAACGAGGTGATGATAGAAACCTGGAGACCCCAGGTGAAAATGGAAGGTGGTAATCTGGAAGTAAGGGTAGAAGGTACAGCCCTTGCAGCGGGAAGTACTGCCTTTGAGATCCTCACCCGGGCACCTGGAGTACTGGTAGACCAGGATGGCAATTTTCAGCTTAATGGAAAAAGCGGAGTATCTATTCTAATAGATGGTAGGCTCATCTACCTTTCCAATCAGGAGCTTAAAGCCCTGCTTGAGGGAATGTCTGCTGAAAATGTGGAAAGTATTGAAGTGATCACTAATCCTTCCGCGAAATATGATGCAGAGGGAACTTCAGGCATCATCAACCTGAAATTGAAAAAGAATATGCTAGGCGGACTTAATGGTAGTGTTTATAGTGGCTATGAATACAACCAGATCCATGGTTATAACTTCGGAACAAATCTTCATTATAAGAGAGGCGACTGGAATTCATTCTTCAATCTTGATGTTAGAAGAAGAGGGAGAATAAGGGATGCATTTTTTACCAGAGGATTCACCGATGAAGGCGAACAAACTGCTTTCCTTACCCAGACTTCTGAAGATGATAAGACTTTTTTTACCCCTTCTTTGAGACTGGGTACCGATTATAGTATCAACGAAAACCATATGATAGGAGTCATGTTAGACCTGACGTATCAGGATATGGAGAATGACTGGAATTCTTTTGGAGATATTCAGGATTTTCGGGAGAATAGAACCACAGAGATCCTGGCATTGAATAATATTCAGGAGGATTTTAATAATAATCGTATCAATCTTCATTATGATGCTAAGCTGGATACAATAGGGACCACCCTTTCTGCCAATTTTGATTATGTAAATCTTAGCCGGGATTCGGAATCCAGCTTCAGAAATACCTATTATTTTGAGCAACCAGCTGGGGAAGAAACCGAACAGTTATACAGCAACAGCCTGTCTGACTTCGATATCCTGTCTGCACAGGTAGACTTTAGTACGCCATTATCTGAAAAATCAACACTGGAATTGGGATTGAAAGCCAGTGACGTGGTTTCAAAAAGTGACCTGGACTTCTTTATTGAAGAAAATGGAAATAATGTCCTGGATCCCAATAGAAGTAATGAATTTACTTATGATGAAAATATATATGCCGCCTATGGAACCTTCAGCACAAAGTTGAGCGATAAATTCAATTTAAATGCAGGTCTAAGGCTGGAACAAACTGTTGCTGAAGGGGTATCGGCAACCATGGGGCAGACCACCAAAATGGAGTACCTGGAGCTTTTTCCAAGTATCAACCTTGCCCAGACGGTCTCTAAGAATTACAAATTGAACTATTCTTATAACAGGAGAATCCTAAGGCCGGATTATAACAGGTTAAATCCTTTTATATTCTATATAGATCCCTACACCTATATGAATGGAAACCCGAACCTTCAGCCTCAGTTTACAAATTCCTTTCAGCTTACTCAAAGTTTTTTTGGGAAGTATAACCTAATCCTTGGATATAATATCACCAACGATTATATCGGCGAGATCCCTGTCCAGGATCCTGAAACGAATGAAACAGCTTTCGCCATTCGTAATATGGATAGGTATACCAGCTTAAGCGCAACCCTGGTAGCTCCTTTCCAGATCCTTCCCGAGTGGAATACCACCAATACGATCGTGCTGGCTGATAATAGATATGACATCAGCCTTAACGGAACCGAAGCTGAGAACGACAGACTGTTTTTCATGGCACAGTCAACTCACCGGGTGAATTTGCCTTCAGATTTTAACCTGGAAATAAATGCCCAGTATCAGGGCCCGGTGGCCTACGGTCTTTACCGTATAGAAGATCGCTTCGGACTGGATATTGGTATTAAAAAGAGCTTAATGGAAGATCGCCTGAACCTGACTTTAAGCGCCGATGATATTTTGAGAACTATGAGTGTGGATGGTACTTCAGAATTCCAGGGGAATACCACTTATATCGCGAATTATATGGGCAACCGCGGGGTAAGCCTGAATATTAGATACAATCTATCCTCTAAAAAAGAAACGGCTCAGGTTCGCCGGAGCAAAAACCTTGAAGAGCTGGATCGGGCTGGAGGAAACTAGAAATCGATTAAGCCAAAATTCGTTATCCCGATTAGCCACGGCATGTTTCCCCGGGTCGAGGATAACCTGGGAGAGGCTGGCCGCCATTAAATATGAATCACTCCACTCACCGATCCTTGGTACTGAAGATCCTGCCCATTCTATCTGGGAAAATTGCAGGGGTGGGAGGCTAACAAATCCAATTTTTCCAGAAATGACTTCATCTTAAATCCCGGGCCTCGCCCGGGTTTTTTCTTTTTCAGGTATCGAAAAAGCCGTCTGAGAAGATTTTTTTGTCAGCCGTAAACTTTAACAGGTCCTTAAGTAAAAACATTAAAATATGTATGAAAAGCAGTATTTTTTGAGTGGTTAAGGTTCTAATTTTGGCCCATGAAATTTTACTATTCTGGGAAAACCCCGGACGCCAGAGGTGCTGTTCAGGTACACTCCGAAGATTGTCAAAGTCTTCCAGATATCCTGGGTAGGATTTACCTGGGCCTGTTTCCAAATGGAAATATGGCACTGGATACTGCCAAAACGAAATTTCAAATTTCCAAGGCACGTATCTGTAAGTGCTGCGATTGAGCATAGCCTTTGCTTATTTTCAAATAATTTTCGATTCTTTCCCTTTGTTGTTTTTCCGTATTTCATCCTAAATTTGTGGAAGTATGGTTTCTATTGAGCAAGTTTTAAGGGATCACCAGATTCGTCCAACGGCGATTAGGTTATTGATGTACCGGTTTCTGAAAGACAGCCAGGTAGCCCTAAGCCTCAACGATATAGAATCAGGCTTTGACCAGTCTGAGAGAACTACTCTTTACCGAACTATCAAAACCTTTGAAAGGAAAGGGCTGGTTCACCAGGTGGACGATGGAACCGGGGTGGCGAAATATGCGCTTGATAAACCTGCTAATGGAAAGCAATCCACGCAGGATCTTCACCTGCATTTTCACTGTACCAATTGCAATGAAACAACCTGCCTTACCGAGCATAAGATACCCCATATAAGTTTGCCCACAGGTTTTATACCCGAAGATATGAACTTGCTAATTAAGGGGGTGTGCGATAAATGCAGTGGTCAATAATGCACTCAGATTGCATGTTTTTACTCTTAATTTAGTTTTTATAATTAATTTGAAAGAGTATGAGAATGCCTGAATCTTTAAAAACTTATTATAATTCAGAACTGCAAGCCTATGAATTCTATTTGAAACGAAATGACTTGGCAAACGCATGGCGCGCTTTGGAACGCAGTCATATCATTGGGCAGGCTTTTTTCTGGCAGCATACCAGATCTCATTGGATGATGTTCAAATTTGGTTGGCATATAAAAGATACCAAAGAAATACTCGGCCAAATTCCACGGTTGCTGGTTGGAGGTATTAAATCTTTTGTCGGTATAATTCCTTTAGGGAATACAGGGGGCGCCAAGGTTTCACCATTTAGACCGATGGACATTCCGGAGGATCTAAGCTTGATTCTGAAAACCCATCAAAAATAAAAATTATGGCAGAACATAATCACGGTTGCTGTAAGCCACATAATGATGGTATCTTCGGAAAAAAGACCGAACTCACCTTTGCCATTTTAAGCGGAATTTCCCTTCTGTTGGGATTTCTGCTTCAAACTTTTACAGACTTATCATTTGTCTACCCGGTCATATTTTACCTGGTATCTTATGTTTTTGGTGGGTATTATGCATTTTTAGAGGCTGTTGAAGAAATCTCTCATGGCAGGTTCGAGATCGATTTTTTGATGATCGTGGCTGCAGTTGGAGCGGCTTTTCTCGATAAATGGGCTGAAGGTGCACTGCTCCTATTTCTGTTCAGTTTAGGTCATTCACTGGAACATCTCGCGATGGACAGGGCCAGGAAGTCTATTGAAGCGCTTACCAATCTTTCTCCAAAAAAGGCCCTGCGAAAACATGGGGAAGATTTTGTCGAGGTTGGAATAGAGGAATTGCGTGTTGATGATATTATTCGAATAAAACCTAATTCCACGGTAAGTGCCGATGGTGTCCTTATCATGGGAAAAACCAGTGTGAACCAGGCTCCTATAACCGGAGAGAGTATCCCGGTCGATAAGGAACCGATCCCAAACAGGGAAATGAGCTTTTCTTCAGAAACTGAAATTCCCGAAAAAAGCAGGCTCTATGCCGGTACCATAAATGGTGATAATGCTGTTGAAATTAAGGTGATCAAGGAATCCCAGGATTCTACCCTCAACCGGCTAATCCAGATGGTTCAGGAGGCGCAGGAGAAAAAATCTCCAACCCAGTTGCTTACCGATAAATTCGAGAAGTATTATGTCCCCGCCGTATTGGTTCTTATCGTTTTGCTGAATTTTGCCTTTCTCGTGATAGATGAGAGCTGGTCAGACAGCTTTTACAGGTCTATGGCTGCCCTGGTAGCAGCAAGTCCCTGTGCGCTTGCCATTTCTACCCCGTCTGCTGTTTTAAGCGGAATTGCCCGTGCGGCCCGGGGAGGGGTGCTTATTAAAGGCGGAAAACCTCTGGAAGACCTTGGGACTCTCAGGGCGATCGCTTTTGATAAAACGGGAACATTAACTGAAGGTAAGCCAGAACTAACCGATATTTTCTTGCTGAATGGACAGTCACAGGACGATTTTCTGCGAACGGTCGTAGCGGTTGAAAACTCCAGCAATCATCCACTAGCAAAAGCAGTGGTTAGGGATGCGATGAGTAAGATCGACAAAGCCAATGGAATGTTCGAGGTATCCCAGTCTGAAGCTATACAGGGTAAGGGGATTCAGGGTGTGGTAAACGGTAATCTTGTAAAAATAGGAAATCTTGAACTTTACCAATCTTTGGGTGGAGTGCCCGAAACCGTTTCCGAAAAGGTCAAGCACCTCGAAAAAGAAGGGAAGACCGTGATGCTGGTTCAGAATGGCCAGGAGTATACCGGGATTTTAGGTTTAATGGATACTCCTCGCGCAGCTGCTAAGAAGACGCTTTCCCAACTCAAAAAGACTGGAATCCGAAAGATGATCATGCTTACCGGGGATAACCAGCAGGTTGCGAATTCCGTGGCTTCAGAAATTGGAATTACGGATGCCTTTGGTAGTTTATTGCCGGAAGAGAAAGTGGAAAAAATAAAACAACTTAAACAAGAGGAGTCAAAGATTGCTATGGTTGGAGATGGGGTGAACGATGCCCCGGCCATGGCTAACAGTACGGTGGGGATCGCGATGGGGGCCGCAGGAAGTGATGTGGCCCTGGAAACAGCAGATATTGCCTTACTGGCCGATAAGCTGGAAATTTTACCTTTTGCTATTTCTTTAAGTAGAAAAGCCAAACAGATCATCCATCAGAATCTTTGGATAAGCCTTGGGGTAGTAGCCCTGCTTTTGCCAGCTACCATTTTTGGATGGGCGAATATAGGTATTGCCGTTGTATTCCATGAAGGCTCCACCGTTGTCGTGGTACTTAATGCCCTTCGTTTGTTAGGCTTTAAGGATAAATACAGCAATTTTTAAATTTTCTTAGCGCTTTACTGGTTTTATAGGATTAATTCCAATATTTTTGATTAAATTTTGGAAATATTCCTAACCAGTTGATTATGGGAACACCAGGTTCTATAGAAATAAAGCATTTCAAGGAAGTGCGCGAAGAGAATAATTTTACCCAGGCAGAATTTGCTGCCTTACTGGGAATCAAGAATTCCACCGCAGATATTGAAAGAGGGCGAACCAAACTATCGGGAAAGGTGGTAGCTGAGCTGCTCCGTCAGTTTGCGATCAATCCGCTTTGGCTATTTGGAGAAAGCGGGCAGAAATACCTGAAAATCTCGAAAGGCGACGTTAGCCCGAAAGTAGTAACAGTAGATAATGCCGATAACGAGAATATCGTGCTCGTAAACCAGAAGGCAGCTGCCGGTTATCCTCATAATGTTCAGGATGTGGAATGGTATAATCAGCTTCCTGCTTTTGATATTCCTCTCCCGGAATTTAGAAATGCTACCTATCGTGGTTTTCAGATCGAAGGAGACAGTATGCTTCCAGATTATCGCCCCGGTGAATGGGTAATGGGAAAAGCGGTTTCCAGTATCGAGGAAGCCAGTAATAACAGGGTTTACGTAGTGGTGATGTACGATTCGGTGCTGGTTAAAAAATTGCAGAAATTACCAGATCCATCCAAAGTTCTTTTGATTTCACTAAATGAAGAATATATGCCGCTGGAGATCAATATTCATCAAATTCAGGAGATATGGCAGGTAAATTCCAAGCTTACATTTAACCTGGATAATCCTTCCAGCAGTGGCCTTTTTCAGGAATTACAACAATCTATGGAGGAGCTTAAGAAAGAGCTCAAATCATTCAAAAAATAAAAAAAAGGTCCTTTCGCAGTCGAAAGGACCTTTTTCTCTTTTTCGTGCCGTGACAACTAGTTGTCGTCGTTCGGGTCTATTTCATTTTCCACATTTTTAGCTGTTTTCTCCACAGCATTTCCTACATCTTTAGCTGTTTTGTTGATAGCATCACCAGCTTTTTTAGCGGCAGCCTCCACTTCACTTTCAGTTTTTTTGTAGGTTTCACTGATCTTGTCACCGGTCTTCTTAGCAGCGCCTTCTACCTCGTTTTCGGCATTTCGAATAGCGTCCCCGGTTTCATTAGCAGCGTTGTTAACAGCATCTCCCACGTCCTGGCCGGCTTCTTCAATATCCTGGCCAACATTATCGGCATCGTCATTAACATCGTCCCACTCATCTTCAGCCTCATCCATGGTTTCATCCATTTCTTCTTCCATCTCCTCTTCATAAGATTCGATATCTTCTTCGGCTTCTTCTTTTGCAGTATCTCTGCAGGATGTCATTACAAGACTCATAGAGAGAATTACCGCAAACATTAGCATTATCTTTTTCATTGTTTTTCAGTTTTTTGAATTCGTAGTTCTAATATAAAGAGGCCATGGCATCCCGAATCCTTTAGATTGCTAAAGTTTTCCTAAAACTTTGATTAATCACCCTATAATTCAGGCTTTTATGCCTCTTTTCTAATTGTCGTCACCAATTTTTTCGATCTCTTCATTGATTTCTTCATTCACCTTCTTATCAACTTTTTTGGCAGTTCTTTCCAGGATTCCTTCTCGTTCTTCTTCAGGAACTTCCTGTTTTTTCTCTACTTCTACTTCTTTAACAATAACTTCTTTTTCTGCCGAATCTCGGCATGAGGTAAATACAGCGGCAATAATGAATAATCCGCTTAGCGTTCTAGTTAGGCGTTTCATGCTTGTAGTTTTTAGTTTATTATAGATCGAAATTACAACTAAAAGCAATTGGCCAATTCTATTTTATATATTTTTAGCAGAGATTGTTAAGGAATTTAAAATCTCTTTTTCAGGTATTTACGAAGTTTTTCGGTGGCTCCGGTATTACTGTTGATGAAGTGTCCGGCGATCATTCCTGTCTTTTCACGGAAGTCTTCCTGAGTGTAAAGCCTGGTCATTATCGAGGAGAAACCCTGGGCATCTTCAACAGAAAAAAGCCCTGCCAGCTGCCTTAATTTCTCAGCCTCCGGGAATCTTTTAAAATTCTTTCCGATGATAATGGGAATACCGAAGGTTGCCGGCTCCAGGATATTGTGAAGTCCGCTGTGTCCAGCGGCGCCTCCAACATATGCAATATCAGCATAACTGTAAGCGCGTCCCAGGTAGCCAATGGTATCCAGAATCAAAACTCGATAATTCGAGAGGTCTTTTCCTGCTTTTTCAGAATATTTTATGGTGGATATTTTAAGTGATTGTTCGAGTTTTTGAATCTTTTCCTTCTTTATTTCATGTGGAGCAATAATAAATTTGATATTCCTCGAGCTGTTGATGAAATCAATGATGAGTTCTTCATCTTCTGGCCAGGTACTACCACAAACGGTGAGCAATTTATCTTCCTTGAAATTCTCGATGAAATCTATGCGGTTATCCTGCTCGATCTGGGCGGCAACCCGGTCGAACCGGTTATCACCTGCTATACTAACATTGGTGAAGCCCATACTGTGAAGTAATTCTTCCGATTCTTCGTTCTGAACAAAGAAATGATCGAATGCTCTTAATGATTTCTGCATCCACTTTCCATAACTTTTAAAAAATGGCTGGTCCTTTCTGAAGACTCCAGAAACGAGAAATGCTGGAATTTCTCTTTCCATGAGTTCATTCAAAAAATTAGGCCAGAAGTCATATTTGATGAAAAATGCCATTTCAGGCTGAACGATCTTAAGGAATTTCTGGGCATTTCGCCGGGTGTCTACCGGCAGGTAGGTGAAATGATCTACTAAGGGATGTTTCTTCTTGTTCTTATAGCCCGATGGTGAAAAGAAGCTAACCAGGATTTTTCTGTTGGGATATTCCTTTTTCAGCATTTCCATAACCGGAACTGCCATTTCAAATTCCCCAAGAGAAGCAGCATGTATCCAGATATAATTATCTGAAGCCTTTACGCTGGCTTCTAATTTTGAAAAAAGATCCTTTCTTCCTTCTACAAATTCAGCGATTTTTTTACTGAAAAATCCTGCAGATTTCAGTACCACACCGCTCAGATTTACCGCCAGGTTATAGACTCTTCTCACAACATTTGATTGATTCTGCTAAAATAGGCTTTTTAAAACTGGATTGCCAGTAGGACCTTTATTTCGTATTTTCGTAAACCTGAAAAAAAAGATGATGAAAAAGATTCAAATGGTTGACCTTAAAGGTCAGTATGAAGGTATAAAAGATCAAGTTAACGAATCACTACAGGAAGTACTGGAGACTACAGCTTTTATTAATGGTCCGCAGGTTCATTCCTTTCAGAAAGAACTGGAAGACTATCTTGGAGTAAAGCATGTGATTCCCTGTGCGAATGGAACCGATGCCTTACAAATCGCCATGATGGGACTGGGGCTTAAACCTGGTAATGAGGTGATCACGGCCGATTTTACGTTTGCCGCCACGGTAGAGGTGATCGCTTTGCTACAACTCACTCCTGTTTTGGTTGATGTAGATCCTGAAACCTTCAATATAGATCCTGAAAAGATAAAAGAAGCCATAACCCCTAAAACCAAAGCTATTGTTCCGGTTCATTTATTCGGGCAGTCTGCAGATATGGATGTGATCATGGAGATCGCCAGGGAACACGATCTATTTGTGATCGAGGATAATGCCCAGGCGATCGGGGCGAATTATCATACCAAAGACGGAAAAACGATAAAAGCCGGAGCAATTGGAGATGTGGCGGCAACCTCCTTCTTTCCTTCAAAAAACCTGGGATGTTATGGAGACGGGGGAGCCATTTTTACCAATAATGATCAGCTGGCGCATACCATTCGTGGAATCGTAAACCACGGAATGTACGAACGTTATCACCATGATGTCGTGGGAGTGAATTCCAGGCTGGATAGTTTCCAGGCTGCCGTACTTAGGGCTAAATTGCCAAAATTGGATGCTTATAATGAGAGAAGGAAGGAAGCAGCGATTAAATATTCTGAAGCTCTTTCCGGCCATAAGGATATTGTCACTCCGGTTAGGAGGGGAGACTGTGACACCCATGTTTACCATCAGTATACTCTGAAGATCGGAAACGGGAAAAGGGATGCGCTTGCCAAGCATTTACAGGAAAAAGGGATTCCTTTCGGTATCTATTATCCTATCCCGCTTCACCTTCAGAAAGCTTACGTAGATGAGCGATATGAGGAAAAGAATTTCACCATTACCAATCAACTGGTTAAAGAAGTGATCTCCCTGCCTATGCATACCGAGCTGGACGACGATCAAATTGATTATATTTCAAAGTCAATAATCGACTTTCTAAACCAAAATTAATTATGAAGAAACTATTCTTTGCGGCATTTGCCTGCTTTCTTTTTTTAAACCTTTCAGCCCAGGATACTTATATCCAGGCGGGTAAATTGATCGATACCAGGAACGGAAAGGTGCTCACAGAAAAGACTATAATCGTTTCGGGTAACAGGATCAAAAGTGTGGAGAATGGATTCATGGAACCAGCAGGTTCTGACGATAAATTAATAGATCTTAGAAACAAAACGGTTTTACCGGGTCTTACCGATATGCATGTTCATATTGAAGGAGAATCCAATCCAGCCGAATATTTGCAGCGGTTTACCAATAATGAAGCCGATGATGCTTTTAATTCTGTTGGATTTGCGAAGACTACTTTGATGGCTGGTTTTACTACCGTACGAGATTTGGGTGGTTCAGGAGTGAATATAGCACTGAGAGATGCCATTAATAAAGGAAAGGTGGATGGGCCTCGCATTTTTACAGCGGGAAAATCACTGGCAACTACTGGTGGACATGCCGATCCTACTAACGGGATGAATGATGAGATGATAGGTGACCCGGGACCTAAAGAGGGTGTGGTAAACAGTGTGGAAGATGCGCGAAAAGCCGTGAGGCAACGCTATAAAAATGGTGCTGATCTTATCAAGATTACCGCTACCGGCGGAGTTTTAAGTGTGGCAAAAAGCAGTTCGAACCCTCAGTTTTTCAGGGAGGAGATCGAAGAAATCGTTAGGACTGCCAAGGATTATGGATTTCATGTTGCTGCCCACGCTCATGGGGATGAAGGTATGCAAAGAGCCGTAAGGGCAGGAGTGAAGACGATTGAGCATGGAACGCTGATGAGCGAAGAAACCATGGAGTTGATGAAAGAATTTGATGCTTACTTGGTGCCAACCATTACGGCCGGAAAAGAGGTTACCGAAAATGCTGAGATCGAAGGCTATTATCCTGAACTGGTTGTTCCAAAAGCCAAAGAAATTGGACCTAAAATTCAGAACACTTTCGCCACGGCATATAAAAAGGGAGTGCCAATCGTTTTTGGTACCGATGCCGGGGTTTTCAAACATGGAGAAAATGCCCGTGAATTCGTGTATATGACCGAAGCCGGAATGCCAGCGATGGAGGCTATACAATCGGCAACTATTGTACCTGCCAAAATTTTAAAGATGGAAACTGAATCCGGGCAATTGGAAAAGGGATTTCTGGCTGATATCATCGCCGTAGAAGACGATCCTACACAGAATATTTCGACCCTGAAAGATGTGAAATTCGTAATGAAGGATGGCCAGGTTTATAAGAATGATTAATCTGTTGTTTAGCCGATTCTAGGTTTAAATGGAATAAAAAAATCCGGGTCTGCACCCGGATTTTTCGGCTTTGATAATTCAAAATTAATCAAGAATAATTTCTTCAGATATGATGTTTCCATCCGCACTCATACCTTCAATAAATAGCTTTACAGATCGCTGGGCGGTATTCAAAACTTTAAAGGTGGTTTGGCCATCCTTATCAATGCTAACTGCCGGTTTCCAGTCGATCACACCATAGTTCCGGTAGATATCATGCTGGTAGGAAGCATATTTAGGAGCATAGAATTCCTTGTTCGTTGAAAATCCATTATTTGCTACAACTTTATAAATATTCCTGGATTCCTGAGCTGCCGCAGCATGCCCGATATTAACGTTGATCATTCCATTCACGCCATTCATTCCCATACCAAATCCATTTCGATTGATCTCTATAGATTCAACGTTTTCCATAAGAATATCCCGGTATATATTGGCATCATAACCTACCTGTACTCCATTTAGGAAGAGCAATACGTTGTTATTCCCGCCAATAGATGAAATTATTGGGCTTTTAATGGTCACCATTTCCGTATTCTGGAACACGATGTAATTTTGTGTAGGTAGCCAGTCAAGTAAGTTCAGATATCTTTTGGCCATTTTATCGGTAACCATCGTTATATCGCCATTTATTGTCTTTTTTCTAAGGGGGTTTTCTCTTCTTTCTGCATTAACCACTACCGTATCAAGGGCTTCGGCGTTTTTCAGAAAATCATCAGGTAAGGTCTGATTGTTTTCCCAAGCTTTTCGAGGGATCACGTATTCTGAAACATTCGTGAGCCTTTTGTTTTCTGGCCTTTCCTCAGGAAGAATAGTAAGGTTGACGACTGGTTTAATTTCCCGGGATCCCTGCATCAAACGAAAGGATAATTCTGAATTATCGGAAACGTAAGTATTAGGTAATTCGAAACTTCCGTCTTCCTTTAGCTCCAATACTTTAAACAACCCGGATTCAGGTGATCTAACCACTAATTTATTATCCCTGTTAGGCTTATAATTTAATACCTGGCCCTGTATTTTGAAACCCGCGTCATGATCTACTAATTTTTGTGGTGGTTTAAAGGTAGAATTCCAGTCGTATCTGCTCCATCCCTGGGTAAGCAGCAAAAGATCAAGGTCATATCTTATTTGCTTAGGATCACCATCAGAAAAATAGTAGGCCGCATTTTCAACCACTCCTTTTGTGTAGGGTTTTAAATAAATAGCGGATAGTAAATTATGATTTTGATTATAGGCCTTGGTTTCTCCCGGTAAAACCGATACGCTTAAAGAAGCATTTTTTAGTTTGGGTTCAGAAGTAAGTTTGAAGACCAATGAATCACCACGGTTCTGCATGGTTGAGCTTATTCTTGACCGCTTCAGCTTCGTGTCGCTAAATATTAGTCTTTCCAGTAATGGGTTAAGTTGTGAATCGAAAATGGTAAGCGTGTTCACGCCTGCATAAAGGGAATCCATTTCCAGTAGAATATTTACCTTGTCTTCATTTTCAGGGAACTGGAATTCAAAATCGCTCATTTTTCCATCACTATTAATGGTCATATAGAAGGTTTTCCCTTCGATCTCCTTCCTGGTGTCCTCATTGGTTCGCACATATACGAGGTAATCATCATCACGTTGTACACTGGAAAGGCTGATCCCTTTTGCCTCAGCTTTCGGCATTTCCTGAACCAGTTTATCACCTGTGGCTGTAGTTAACTCAATTCGATAGGATTTTCCCTTTAATGGGCTGATAGAAAATTTTCCCAATCCGTACTCATTCGAGTTGAAATTGCTTAACACATTATTGTTTTCGTCCAGTATTCTAGCATCAATAAAAGAAACTCCACGTCCGGTGTCATCAATTAGCTTAACACCAACCGTATTGATAGCTTCCATGAGAAGGTGGCCACCTTCTGGAAGTAATTGTAAATCATAGGATTTACTGGTGTTAACCTGGCTGGCTAAATTCTTATCGAGTATATTAAAAGCTTGAACATAAGAAAGGTCTTCTTCAAGATTGTTCATATAATTGGTAGAAGCCTTTATAAGGTACTCACCAGGCTGAAATCTTTGTGGATCCAATTCCAGGTAGCCAAAGCCCTTACCGTTAGACATAAATATAGTTTGTGATTCAAGAAATTTTCCTGAAGAATCAAATATATCCAGTTTTAAATTTACGGTTTTTGCACTTGGCAATGCGGTTTGAGGGTTATAAGCATAGGCCGCAAACCAAAGGTTTTCCTCTGGTAATAGGGTAGTTTTATTAAGATGGAGAAAAAGAGCCTCCCTATCAATGTTGAAAAATTTAAAGTAATTACTTTCTAATTCACGCATATCAGATTTCTGCGCAATGGATGAGCTAAAAAAGAGGCTAACAAAAAATAGGAACAGAGTAGCTCTTAGGTTATCAATTCTTTTCATATTTAGGTGTTATTGGTTACGTATTACTAGTAAATCAGGAGGAACGTTTTTCTACAACACCATACCTGATTTCGAAAAATCAGCTACTCACAACTACATGAAATTCCAGTATTTTTTGAAAATAACAATATTTATGCCAAAGCGTTAAAAAAATGAATTTCTTCTAAAATAGAAAAGACTCCCGTTAAGGAGCCTTTAAATCATGTATAGTTTTATGGCTAAATGCTCGCCGATGAAGTTTCCATCCCTCGATCTATCTTCTTAACCAGTCCCTGCAATACTTTTCCAGGACCCACTTCGATGAATTCAGAAGCGCCATCCTTGATCATGTTTTGAACAGATTGGGTCCATTTCACTGGAGCGGTCAATTGGAATACCAGGTTTTTCTTTATTTCCTCTTTATCGGTTACCGCAAAGGTACTCACGTTTTGATATACCGGGCAGGTAGGATCATTGAATTGGGTATTTTCTATCGCAGCGGCAAGATCTTTCCTGGCGGGCTCCATAAGTGGAGAATGAAATGCTCCTCCCACCGGAAGGATCATTGCCCTTCTGGCTCCTCTTTCCTTCAGATTTTCGCAAGCTCTTTCAACAGCTTCATATTCCCCTGAAATTACCAGCTGGCCCGGGCAGTTGTAATTAGCAGCTACAACCGTTCCTTCGGTTTCAGCACAAACCGATTCTACCATTTCATCTTCCAGTCCCAGAACCGCCGCCATGGTAGATGCCTGCATTTCACATGCTTTTTGCATGGCCTGTGCTCGTTGTGAAACCAGTTTGAGTCCGTCTTCAAAACTTAGAACTCCATTGGCTACCAGAGCCGAAAACTCGCCCAGGGAATGCCCAGCCACCATATCAGGTTTAAAGCTGTCACCTAACACCTTGCTCAAAATTACCGAATGGAGGAATATCGCAGGTTGAGTAACCTTTGTTTGTTTCAGGTCATCTGCAGAGCCTTCAAACATGGTTTTGGTTATATTAAAACCTAGAATATCGTCTGCCTGGTTGAATAGTTCCTTAGCCTTAGAGGAATTTTCATATAGATCCAGTCCCATTCCTGAGAATTGGGCTCCCTGGCCGGGAAATACATATGCTTTCATAAGAATTGGTTTTGATGCACAAAAATAGGTATAAATAAAAAGACCTCATAACATAAGGCGTGTTACAAGGTCTTTATATACAAATATAATTTATTAAATATTCAATTTTCCTTTTTCACCAATATCCTGGTCGTCGCCGGTTACTGCAGCAGCTCCCAGTTTTAATAGTGTGACCATCTTACTGTCTTTATTGTCCCAGTAATAGGCGTCTTTAGGAACTACCTTGATCGCGGTAATCTCCGGGTCGTCCTTGCCATCGAACCAGGCATTATCGGCTTTTGAATAAAGTTCATGGATGACCTCGCGGTTGGTTTCAATAAAGGCTTCGCCGTACAAGCTTAAAAATTCCATTTCCTTGGTGCCGCTGTAAAGCAATTGAACCTCAGAGCTTTTTTCAATATTTCTATTGTGCTCGCTGGATTTCTTGCTAAGGAACCAAACCGCTCCGTGTTCATCTACCTGTTTGGTAGACATGGGAATAGCGCTCAAGGGTGCCTGGTCGAGACTGGTCACCAGCATGCAGTAATCGATGTCTTCAGCCATTTCCTTGATCTTTTCTCTCGCATCTTTGTCATATAGATTCTTCGTACTCATAATCAATTTGTTGTTTGATATGAATATAGTTTAGGCTCAACAGCTTTTGCGCTAAGGAACTGCTAAAAAAAGATTTGGTCCTGTTAAGAAGTGTAAAATCAGCTGAATTGTCTGATGATCGAAGTGACCTGCGAGCGGTATCCTGCCCCGAAAATATTCAGGTGCACCAGTAAATAATACAGCTGCCACAAAGGGATACGCCCCCTCCAGCCCGCTTCGAGTGGGAAATGCTCCTCATAAACCTCAAAGAGTTTCTGGCTGAACCCTCCAAATAGTTTCATCATTCCAAGATCCATTTCCCTGGGTGCAAAGGCTACTGCCGGGTCGATCAGGCATGGTTTGCCTTCTGAATTTACCAGGTAGTTCCCGTTCCATAAATCTCCATGAATTAGCGCCGAAGCTTCATCTGGAATCAGGCTTTCGCAATTATTATAAAACCTGTCTGAAACCCGAAGATCAAATCCTTTCTCTTCCGCCATTTCTATTTGCGGCTGCAACCTTTGACTGATATAAAAGTCTGAAGCTGTTTCTTTTTTCTGGTTATACTGCGGAAGGCTTCCTATATAATTATCCCGCTCGAGTCCGAAATAACCTGCCGAATTCCTGTGAAGCTCTGCAAGTTGGCTACCGAAAACTTCCCAGAAATCGGAAGATTTAGCAGCTTCCTCTTTATGTTCCAGAAGAAGGTAGGCCATGGAATTGATGCGCCCGGTTTTGATCGGTTTCGGAATATCGATGATTCCCGGCGCGGCAAGTTTGTTCAAGCCGAATTCTTCTGCTTCGAACATCCCGGGAAACCGGCTGGCCTGGTTCAGCTTAATGACGAATTTATCGTTACCGGTATTCAGCAAATAGACCTCGTTAATATCGCCACCGCTAAGAGGGCTACAGGAAGAAAAGGAAAACCCATTTTCTTCAGCGATCAACCTGATCAGATTTCCGCGGTTATTTGCGTTCATAGGTTAAATAGGTAAAAGCATAATCATGCTTTTCGTCCTTTTCGTGAAATTGTTCCTTTACCAGTTCCCATTTGGATTCATCGATCTCTGGGAAAAATGTATCAGCTTCAAATTCGCCATGAACCCTGGTAAGTTCGATACGATCGGCATGTTCCATTCCCATTTTATAGATCTCTCCTCCACCAATAATAAAAGGCTGTTCATCCAGCTTGCTTACCCGAATGGCTTCTTCAAGGGAATTTACCACGAGGGTATTTTCCGGGTTGTAATCATCCTTCCGGGTAATGATCACGTGGGTTCTGTCTGGTAATAGTTTAGGGAAGGATTCAAAGGTTTTTCTTCCCATTATAATATGGTGACCAGAAGTTAATCTTTTGAATCTTTTAAAATCGTCGGGTAAATGCCATACCAGGTCGTTATCTTTTCCCAGTGCGTTGTTTTCGGCCGCGGCCGCAATCATGGTAAGCATAGATCAGGAATTAATGGGTTTATCTGGGTCTTCGGGATCGAGTCTTTTTTGATCGGGAGCCGGTTCATATTTGGGTTGGGCAGGCGCAGGATAGTCCTTTTCTACTTCCTGCTGAAGTTTTGCGATCTTTTCCTTCTGTTTTTTGATAAGTCGGTCTTTCTCCTTTGCTTCCCATTCCTTGCCCATAAAACTGTTTACTATAAAAACATTGAAAAAATGAATGAGAAATATCAAAGCCCAGAGCAACACGATCCAGACGAACCAGTTCTGACCAAGCGGTTTGAATTCTTCCTTGTAGCCTAAGACAACATTAAGCACGATAAGAAATACCGAGCCAATAAGAAAGAACACAAAATGCTGAAACAGCCTTTTTTTCTCTCTGGCTCTTTTTCTGGCATTTTCATAAAGTTCCTGCTGCTCGTAATCTATTTTAGAATCCTTTTTCTTTTTAGAAAACATAATAAAAGCTACATTGGTCTAGGATCAAATTTACATTTTTAATAAAAGAACCTACCAAGGCTTATGGATAATTTAAGAAAAGGCTTCCCGGTACTCGAACAATACACCTATTTGAATACGGCTGCTTCAGGGCTTTTACCTGAATCGGTTTGGGAATTCAGGCAGGAACACGACCTGGATTTTCTAATAAAAGCTAGTCTCCTTAAAGACAAAATGGGAGAGATGCTTACTCATGTTAGGGAAAGCCTGGGTACTTTCTTTTCCTGTGCACCCAATAGGGTTGCCCTGGTTCCTAATTTCAGTTACGGATTCAATTCAATTTTGGAAAGCATAGATGCCGGCTCAAAATTCCTGTTGCTGAAGAATGATTATCCCTCCATCAACTGGCCGGTTGAATCCAGGGATTTCGAGGTGGTTTATGCCAGCATCGATGAAGAACTGGAAAACAATATTGTTCAGCAGATCCAAAAACAGAAGCCAGATTATTTTGCCTTCAGTATCGTTCAATATATAAATGGGGTGAAACTGGGAATTCCTTTTCTGAAAAAGCTCAAACAGGATTTCCCCGATCTTATTCTTATCGCAGACGGCACCCAGTATTTCGGTACCGAATATTTCGACTTCGATTCATCCAGTCTTGATATCGCAATTAGCAGTTGTTATAAATGGATGAATGCAGGCTATGGAAACGGCTTTATGGTTTTCAATGATAGTGTTCAGGGAAAACTGGCGCCGAAACACCTCGGTTTTGGTTCCCTGCAAGGAAAATACAAAGCTCATGAAGGCAATTTTATAGGTAAGTTCGAGCCCGGGCATTATGATACGCTAAACTTTGGAAGTCTGAAGGCAGCCATCGATCATATAAATCGGTTGGGACTGGACAGGATCGAAGCACAAATTCTTGATCTAAAAACTCAAATGAGAGACAGGCTAAAGGATGCCGGTCTTATAGAAAGCTGGATCGCTAACCGAAAAGATTTTTCACCGCTTTTCAATATCCAGGGAGACGACCAGGTATTTAATAAATTGCGAACCGATGGGATCATTGCTTCTCAAAGAGGGGAGGGGATCAGGTTGAGCGTGCATTATTATAACTCCCAAAAAGATCTGGATCATCTTTTCAGGGTTTTGAAGATTTGAATTGGCTGAGATTCCGCTCGGTAATTATCCGAAATTCTTAGAATTTTCAAGTACGGTAACGTTTGCGTATTTAGATTTTTACAGGCAAGAGTGAATATTTTTTCGAAATTCGAAAAAATGATCTAAGTGTTTGATTTTTATTGTTTTATAGGTGGGTTTTGTTTTAATTTGACTCGACAAACAACTAAAAAGAAACAACATGCCTATCACTAAACAGTATCTTAAATCCAGGCCAGAGTGCAAGATCACTTTTTGCTTTCCTTCAAAAGAAGCCGATAAAGTTGAAGTTGCAGGAGATTTCAATAAATGGAAGCCTGTTAAACTGAAGAAGTACAAGAATGGCAATTTCAAAGGTCAGTTAAACCTGCCTGTAGATAAGGAATATGAATTCAAATATGTGGTAGATGGTTCGTGGAAGAATGAACCGGAAGCCGACAAATATAAATGGAATGAATTCGCTGGATCAGAAAACAGTGTAGTGGTTGTATAACTACTCGGTTACCTGCACACCGTTCCAGAATGCAACATAATCCTTGATCTCAGAAGCAGCCTCCTTCGGCTCCGGGTAGTACCAGGCCGCATCTTTATTGTTTTTACCATCTACACTTACATGTAAGTAAGATGCCTTTCCTTTCCATGGGCAGGTAGTATGAGATTCACTGGATTTAAAATATTCCCGCTTGAGCGAATCAGGCGGGAAATAATGATTGCTTTCCACTACTTTGGTTTCTGAACTTTCTGCAATGACCTTATTGTTCCAGATAGCTTTCATCTCGTTATTTTTTTCTGAAAATATAATTCTTAAAACAGCCTTCATGATCACTGAAGGCACGCTCCACCTTTAATCCCGCTTCTTCTGCCAGCCAGTTAACAACGGCATCGTCGTATTTCTGTGAAATTTCGGTATGAATGCTTTCCCATGCATCGAACTTTACTTCCAGGTCCAGTTTATCGATAATCACCTTTTGAGCCGCCTTGCTTACCAGGAAACTTTTGGCAGTTCCGGTTTCCGGGTCGTAGGTTTCCCAGTGCAGGAATTTATCGGGATCGAAATTTCCTTCCAGTTCCCTGTTGATCCTTATCAGTAGATTCTTGTTGAAAGCTTCAGTGATGCCGGCTGCATCATTGTAGGCGTCCAGAATTTTTTGAGGATGTTTTTTTTGATCGAATCCCATGAAAAGCATATCGTCTTCACTCATAGCTGCTGCGATATTGGCCAGGAATTCCACGGCCCTTTCGTGCAGTAAATTTCCAATATTGCTTCCAAGAACCAGTATCACCTTTTTTCGCGTGTTATATTCGGCCAGTTTTTCAAGGGTCTTGAAATAAGTGCCCTGCTGTACCTTTACGTTCACCTCCGGTATTTCCTGCGTGAGTGATTTTTCCAACTCGGTGAGTACATTCTGACTGATATCTATCGGCAGATATGCGAAATCTGATTTTCTTTTTACCAGTTCCTTTAGCAGCAATTTGGTCTTTTTTCCGTCACCCGCCCCTAGCTCGATCAGGTCGAAGCCTTGCTTGCTGTCGAACTCATCAATAATTGCTTCCGCATTTATTTCCAGAATGTTATGCTCACATTGGGTGAGATAATATTCCGGCATATCCATGATCTGCTGAAAGAGCTTATCGCCCTTTTCGTCATAGATATATTTTGAAAGCAGGTATTTTGGGTAACTGGTGAGTCCCTTATAAGTGTCTTCAGCAAAAGCCGATTCGAACATAGTTTCTGGTGGGTTTTCCATATTAAATGCTTTATTTAACCAGCCTGAAGCCAGTGAACTGCCATCTTAGCTGAGGATGAAAAAAATTGCGGTAAGTGTGCCTGGTATGATTAGCCGAAGTAGCCACCGAGCCTCCTCTCAAAACCTTTTGGTTCACCATGAACTTTCCGTTGTATTCGCCAAGGGCACCATCCGGTTTCTGATAATTGGGATAGGGAGAATAAGCGCTTTCGGTCCATTCCCAGCGGCTTCCCCAATCGAACTGATCCTGGGAAACTTCCCACTCCTGTTCAGTGGGCAGGCGCATGCCTTTCCATTGGGCATATGCAAATGCTTCATAATAAGAAATATGCGTAACCGGTGCCGAAGGATCGAGTTTAACCAGTCCGTTAAGGGTATACACATGCCACTCGCCATCTATTTTATGCCAGTAGAAGGGAGAATTAATTCCATGTTCATTTACCCAATCCCAGGCTTCGGCATGCCATAGCAGCACATCCTCGTAACCTCCCGTTTCTATGAATTCCAGGAATTCAGCATTGGTGACCAGTTTGTTGGAAATTTCAAAGTCGCATAAGAATACCTTATGAACGCCTTTTTCATTATCATAACAAAAATCATCTGAGCGATGCCCTATTTCATATAGTCCTTCTGAAATTCTCTTCCAATCCCTTTTAAAATCCTGAACCGGATTTTCTTGGAACTCATCATTGTATTTCGGAAACAATGGATTGTTACCCAGGATGTATTTTATATCGGTATAAAGCAGTTCCTGGTGTTGCTTTTCGTGGTGACATCCTATCTCTACCACTCCCAGAGCTTCTTCATCGAGTTCCGTATTATTCAGAAGGTCGAGCATAGCTTGGGTAACATATTCCCTGAAATCATAGATCCATTTTACCGTTGGCCTGGAAAGGTTTCCTCGGTTGGTCCTTATCACTTTGTCACCAACGCTTTCATAATACGAATTGAATACATAAGCCGTATTCCTATCGAACAGCTTATGATCCTCAGCGTATTTTTTTAAGACAAATTCTTCGAAGAACCAGGTGGTATGGCCCAGGTGCCACTTTGGTGGCGACACATCAACAATGGGTTGTACTACATAATCTTCGGTTTCCAGATGCGAACAGATATCTTCAGAGTCCTTCCTGGTTTCCTTAAATAGTTGAATTAAATCTTTTTGTGAAAGCATACGATGAGGGATACGAATGGGTATCTCTCAAATTTAATATTTTTTTCCCCTCTGCTGCCTGCTCACTAGTTAAGGTCGCGTTAAACTTGCGCTTCAGATTTAAACAAAAAAAAGCTTCTACCGTGGAGAATAGAAGCTTTATAGTTGGTTAAAATTCCTTTTTTTATAGCGTAAGCGGAATCGTGTATTTGATCGCTCGTGGTTTGCCAGCTAATCTGCCCGGAGTCATTTTGGGCATTGCCATGATCATTTTCTTAGCGGCCGCATTCACTTTAGGATTATCTCCTTCTACTTTGGTCACCACCACATTTCCCTTTTCGGTGATTTCCATTGAAATGGTCGCCTTGCCTCGAATATATTCACCCTTGTCATTTTTTGGATACTTGTAGTTCTTTTTTACATGTTCCAGAAAGTTCTCGTTCCAGCAGGCTTTTTTATCGTTGCTATCTTCACAACCCGGCCAGACAGGGGCTGTTTCCTTTGCTGTCACCGTATTGCCTTCCACCTTAACATCCTCCTGGGCGAAGCCGCAGAATCCAGATAACAAAATGGCAATGATCAGGAATTTTTTCATAATTGTTTTTTTAAAAGTTTAGAAATTAAAAGGTACGGTAAAATTCCGTGCATCTGGTTCCCCATTGAGGGTTCCAGGTTCCATTTTTGGAATTTCCATGATCATTTCCCTTGCAGCTTCATTTACCTGAGGCTTATCACCTTCTATTGAATTTACAGCTACCTCTCCGTTTTCGTCGATCTGGAAAGAAATGGTCACCTTCCCGCGAACATACTCGCCGGCGTCATTCTTTGGGTATTCATAATTCTCTCTTACGTGTTGTGACAGTTTTTGGTTAAAACATTTTTTTACGTCTTCGGCATTCTCACATCCAGGCCAAACTGGTGATGTTTGCTGTGCATTTGCCATGCCCAGGCCTCCAACTAAAAAACATGCGATAACTACTAACTTCTTCATACTGATTATAAATTTTAAAGGTTTAACTATACCGCAACCCTGGCTTTTATCGCCGGATGCGGATCATAATCCTCTAAAATAAAATCTTCAAACTTAAATTCAAAAATATCTTTCACTTCTGGGTTGATCTTCATGGTTGGTAATGGTCTGGGTTCCCGGCTCAGCTGCAGTTCTACCTGTTCCATATGGTTGCTGTAAATATGTGCATCACCAAAGCTGTGGATGAAATCTCCCGGCTCATATCCGCATACCTGTGCCATCATCATCGTTAGAAGAGCATAAGAGGCTATATTGAAAGGTACACCAAGAAAGATATCGGCAGATCTCTGGTATAACTGGCAGGATAATTTTCCATTGGCCACATAAAACTGAAAGAAAGCATGGCAGGGGGGAAGGGCAGCCTTTCCATTTGCAACATTTTCTGAAAATGATTTTGTGGTATCTGGCAGGACCGAAGGGTTCCAGGCTGAAACCAGCATTCTTCGACTATTAGGATTGGTCTTCAGCGTTTCCACGATTTCTTTGATCTGGTCTATTTCCTCGCTATTCCAGTTTCTCCATTGATGTCCGTAAACAGGCCCAAGATCTCCGTTTTCATCGGCCCATTCATTCCAGATCCTTACTCCGTTCTCTTTTAAATAATCAATATTCGTATCGCCTTTCAGGAACCAAAGCAATTCGTGGATGATCGATTTCAAATGAAGTTTTTTGGTGGTTACCATTGGGAAACCTTCGCTTAGATCAAATCGCATCTGGTATCCGAATACGCTTTTAGTGCCGGTACCGGTGCGGTCGCCTTTCTCGGCCCCATGTTCCAGAACATGCTTTAGTAGGTCGTGATATTGCTTCATTTAAAGAGACTTTTTGGGAGAAATTACTTCGATTTTAATTCCAATAAAAATAAGAAAACAGGTAGGAACCCGGGCAATTTTTATTCTTAAAATCGGGTATTTATTAACCTGATATCAACGATTTGGTAATCTGACTATTCAGTTTTATCCACCGCACAATGATCTGCATGATATGCGTTGCGCTCTCCCATAGGCCGGTTCTCGCCTATCGTGGTGTCGTACCTGGTTTGATGTTCCATTTCTGAATTGATCTCGGCTCCCATCAGTACGATGAAGGCGGTTAAAAACAACCAAAGCATCATAATCGCAACAGCGGCAAAACTGCCATACAGATCTTCATAACTTCCAAAACTGCTAACATACCAGGAGAATAACATAGATCCCCCAAGCCATACCATTGTTCCTAGAAAGGCTCCCCAACTAACCCATCTAAAACGCGGATTTCTTCTAAATGGGGCGATCTTGTAAACCAGGCTAAGGCTCCCGATGATTATGAGACCAAGAATTACCCAACGTAGCCAGGTTATTACCTTTTCAATTCCCGCTGGCAGGCCGAATTTATGAATGAACAATGGGAAAAAGATGATTATGAGTAAGCTTAACAAGCCTATTACCACTCCGCCCAGGGTGAAAAGCAGGGTTAAGAGATTCTTTTTGAAAAAATTCCGGTTATCCATCTCATCGTATGCAATATTGATTCCCTGGAACAGGGCGCTGGTACCTTTATTGGCACTCCATATACTAATTAATACACTAACCAAAAGGCCCCAGCTTATTTCTGACCGACTCTGCTGTATAACAGGTTGTAGAAAATCGGTGATCATTCCATAAGCTTTCGAGGGTAAGATAAGATTAAGGCGTGAGATCTGATCCTGAATCTGTGCGGGTTCCAATACCAAGGTATAAATTGAAATCGCCGCGACTATGGTTGGAAAGATGCTCAGGAAAAAATAAAAGGCGACACCGGCCGAAACGATCTGCACGTGGTCTACCTTCATTTCATTAATCACTCTTTTGCCAATATCTTTCCATCCTTTAAAAGGAATTTGATGCGGCCACTGAGCTTCTTCTCCTCTGTTAAGCTTTTTATTGTTTTTCTCTTCCATTGCAAATATTTTAAACTTCTATCTACCAATGCCAAAAAAAAGGCATCGTCTATAATTTAGAAGTATTGAAATACCTGGAAGAAAATAATTTGAGAAAGTTTTCTAAAACTTTACTTCAGAAATGCTAATTTAACCAATGATCATCCCGGCGATGGTAGCCGAAAGAAGCGAGGCTAAAGTACCTCCAATAAGGGCTTTCATTCCGAATTCTGAAAGTGTTTTTCGTTGACCAGGAGCCAGGGATCCAATTCCACCAATCTGTATTCCTATAGATGCGAAATTGGCAAATCCACATAACATATAAGTGGCCATGATCACCGATTTTTCATAGTTTAGGCTAAGTGCATTGGCCGGGTTCTTTAAATCTGCCAGTTGCACATAACCCACGAATTCGCTCGCCGCCAGCTTAATTCCCAGCAGTTGACCCATTAGCATCATATCTTCTTTAGCTACCCCAATCACCCACATCAACGGGGCGAAAATAAGTCCCAGAATAGACTCTAAAGAAAACTGGGCATAAGGGGTATAGGTCGCCATGAGGTCGTTTAGGCTTGTGAGACCGCCAAACCAGCCCAGGATGTAATTGATCATGGCGATAAAGGCGATAAAAACCAGCAGCATGGCTCCAACGTTCGCAGCCAGTTTTAATCCTTCGGTGGTTCCGTTGGCAATAGCATCAAGAATGTTTGAACCTATTTTTTCAGAAGACACTTCCACGTTTGTATTAACAGCTTCCTGCTGCGGGTATAATATTTTAGAAATCACAATCGCGCCGGGAGCAGCCATTACCGAAGCTGCTAAAAGATGTTTCGCGAATTGTAGTCTTAAGGCAGGGTCATCCCCACCTAGAAAACCAATATAAGCGGCCAGTACGCCACCTGCTACAGTCGCCATTCCCCCAACCATAACCAGGAGGATCTCAGACCTGGTCATTCGCTCCAGGTAAGCCTTGATCATCAGCGGTGCTTCAGTTTGTCCTAGGAAAATGTTCCCGGCGACACTTAAACTTTCAGGTCCTGAGATGCCAAGCAATTTGGTAAGTACCCAGGCGAGGCCTTTAACAACGATTTGGATAACTCCCAGGTAGAAAAGAACCGAAGTCAAAGCAGAGAAAAATATAATTGTAGGGAGTACCTGGAAAAGGAAAATGAAACCAAAACTATCTACGTCCATCATTCCTCCCAAAAGAAATTCACTTCCAGCAGCTGTAAAATCCAGAATAAGCACGAAAACGCTTCCAACAAATTCAAAGACGCGCTGTACCACGGTTATCTTTAAAACACCAATGGCGAGAAGGAGCTGGGCTGCCAGGCCAAGGCCAACAGTTTTCCAGTTAATAGCTCTTTTATTGCTGGAAAATAAAAATGCGATCCCAATTAAAATGAACATTCCAAGCAAACCTCTCATTAGTCCGGTAGTAGTAATTCCCTGGCTGGGAATCATTTCTTTGGCGATTTCGGCGGGTACCGCCTCGGTTGCCTGAAGTTCACTGGCTTGGAGTTGAAACTCCTCACCTGCATAGGCAATGTTCAAACTATTATCTGTGAGCTCAGAGATTCTGATGTTCTGAATACTGTCCTTGGGATTATTATAGAATAGAACCAGAAGTTTGTTCTGGTAAATATAATCTCCTGAAGCAAGCGTGTCCTGACTTTCTGAATCCAGGAAATTAAAAGTTCCTTCATCAAAATTCAGTTCATCAGCCTCGCCGAAAATAGATTGTGAGGCAGAGGTTTTTTGTTCGAGTTGCCAGGTTTTGGAAATGGTTTGAGAGAAAACTGATGTAATTGAGCATACGATCAGTATAAAACAGCACCAGGTCTTGTTCATTTTGGGTTATTTTCTTTTGGAAATTTCGTCCCTGATTCGGGCTGCTTTTTCGTAGTCTTCCTGACTAACGGCCTGGCTAAGCAATTCTTTTAATTCTTCCAGGGACATTTTTTTATAATCTGAAGTGTCTTGCGATTTGATCTCGATCTCTTCCTTCAACAATTCGTCTTCGATGATCTCTTCCTCTTCCTTTGCCTTTTTTTCGCGCTCTTTCTCTTCGGCCTTTAAATAGATCCCCGCTTTGTCGAGAATGTTTTTATAGGTGAAGATAGGTGCGTTGAATCGCAAGGCGAGGGCAATGGCGTCACTGGTACGCGCATCGATGATCTCTTCGACCCCATCGCGCTCACAAATAAGGCTGGAATAGAAAACGCCGTCAACAAGTTTATGAATGATCACCTGCTTTATGACGATCTCGAACCGGTCTGAAAAATTCTTGAAAAGATCGTGGGTAAGAGGCCTGGGAGGTTTGATCTCCTTTTCCAGGGCGATAGCAATAGATTGTGCTTCGAATGCCCCGATCACAATTGGTAGCTTTCTTTCACCCTCCACTTCACTTAGGATTAGGGCGTAAGCTCCGTTTTGTGTTTGACTATAAGATATTCCCTTTATATTCAGTCGCACTAAACTCATATACTACAATAAGTTAAAAAGGCTGTCTAAATAAGGACAAATCGCCAGATTTAAACAGCCCTTTTATGGCTCGCAATTTAGGAAAATTATGCGTTTTTCTCTTTAAATTCCTTCAATTTTTCATTGAGCTTCGGTACTACTTCGAAGGCATCACCAACAACTCCGTAGTCTGCAGCCTTGAAAAACGGCGCTTCCGGATCATTGTTGATCACTACCTTGGTTTTCGCGGCGTTGATACCTGCAAGGTGCTGGATAGCTCCTGAAATACCTACTGCAATATAAAGATTTGAAGCAACTGGCTTACCAGTCTGGCCTACGTGCTCGCTATGAGGTCTCCATCCCATATCGCTTACCGGTTTGGAACAGGCAGTAGCTGCACCTAAAATATCGGCCATTTCTTCGATCATTCCCCAGTTTTCAGGCCCTTTTAATCCGCGTCCTCCTGAAACTACTATTTCGGCATCGGCAATAGTCACTTTATTGGTAGCCTTATCAACCGATTCTACGTTCACTGTGAAATCTTCATCTGAAAGATTCGGGCTAAATTCTTCTACGCTGGCCTCTCCCTGACTTTCTTTCAATCCGAATGCGTTTTTAGATAAGCCTACGATCTTAACATCGGTAGCTATTTTGGTAAAGTTGAAGGCCTTGTTGGTAAAAGCTGTTCTTTTTACCGTAAACGGGTCGGTGCTTTCCGGAAGTGCAACCACGTTAGATGCGTATCCTGCTTCCAGGTTTACACTAAGAAGTGGAGCCAGATATTTGCTGTTCGCGCTCTGGCTTAAAACCACCACCTTGCTTCCTTCTTTTTCAGCAGCCTGCTTTAAGGCATCGGCGTAGGCTTCAGCGTTAAAATTCGCTAATTTATCATTGCTGATCTTCAGCACCTTGTTCACTCCGTATGTTCCTAATTCGGAAGTATCCTCGATATTGAAAACAACAGCAGTAAGATCGGTTCCCATCTCATCGGCCACTGCTTTCGCGTAAGAAGCAACCTCGTAGGAAGCCTTCTTGAATTTTCCTTCTTCTGATTCTATATATGCTAAAACTGACATGTTTCTTTAGTTTAAGATTTGTAATTAATTCTGGTGAGCTTTTTTAGATAGCCTTAGCCTCATTATGAAGCAGGTCTATCAATTCGTCCAGGTTATCTGGATCTACCAGTTTTACATCACCTTTAGGTGCAGGTTTTTCAAATTTAACCGCTTCGGTTTTAGCGGAACTTTCAGAAGGTTCTACTACATTCAGAGGCTTTTTTCTTGCCTGCATGATCCCTCGCATGTTCGGGATGCGAAGATCACTTTCCTCGACAAGTCCTTTTTGTCCGCCAATTACCAATGGTAAGGAAGCTGAAAGACTTTCCTTTCCGCCGTCGATCTCACGCACTGCTTTAGCCTTGTCTCCTTCGATCTCAAGGCTGATGCAATTATTGATAAAATTAGCATCCAACAATCCGGCAAGCATTCCCGGTACCATTCCGCCGTTGTAATCAATAGATTCTCTTCCGGCGATCACAAGGTCGTAGCCGCCGTCTTTAACAACTTTAGCAAGTTCTTTGGCAACCTGATACCCATCGGTAGCAGGAGTATTCACTCTTATAGCAGTATCTGCACCAATAGCCAGGGCCTTTCTAAGGGTCGGCTCGGTTTCAGCTCCTCCTACATTTACAACATCCACGCTGGCACCTTGTTTTTCTTTAAACCACATCGCTCTGGTTAGACCAAACTCATCATTTGGGTTAATAACGAACTGTACGCCATTTGTATCGAATTTGGTATCTCCTTCAGTGAAATTGATTTTCGATGTAGTGTCAGGTACGTGACTAATACATACTAAGATTTTCATATATAAGGTTCTTTTTTAATAAAACGTTTTCGTTGACGAAAGTAAGAAAATTTACTTAAAAAAGCTATGCATGCATAATAAATTTGACTAAAAATTTGGCGATCATTTTAAGGGATTCTTAGTCATTGTTTAATTTTTTGATCAGATGTATAGTATCGTCTCTAAAATTTTGAGAATTTGAACAGGATGTCTCGAGGTGATTTGAATAAAAAGGAAGTTCCAAAAAAATTAAACGGCAAATATGGCATATACCTTATTGAATTACTATTTTTGCGTTGCAAGAATAAAAAACAACAAAGTATATAATGAGGACAATTCAATTTAGAGAAGCTGTTGCCGAAGCGATGAGTGAGGAAATGCGTCGTGATGAAAGCATCTATTTAATGGGTGAGGAAGTTGCTGAATACAACGGTGCATATAAAGCTTCAAAGGGGATGTTAGACGAATTTGGTCCAGATCGTGTGATCGACACTCCAATCGCTGAGCTAGGTTTCGCCGGAATCGGAGTAGGTTCGGCAATGAACGGGAACAGGCCTATCATTGAATTCATGACCTTTAACTTTTCACTGGTTGGTATCGACCAGATCATTAATAACGCTGCCAAAATGAGGCAGATGAGTGGCGGACAGTTCAATATTCCAATCGTGTTTCGCGGGCCAACAGGTTCTGCTGGCCAGTTGGGAGCGACTCACTCGCAGGCTTTTGAAAGCTGGTACGCCAATACTCCCGGTCTTAAAGTAATTGTCCCTTCAAATCCATATGATGCAAAAGGGCTTCTTAAGGCTGCCATCAGGGATGACGATCCGGTTATCTTTATGGAAAGTGAGCAGATGTATGGGGATAAAGGCGAAGTGCCGGAAGATGAATACGTGATCGAGATCGGAAAAGCCGATATCAAAAGAGAAGGTAACGATGTAACCATCGTTTCTTTTGGAAAGATTATCAAGGAAGCTTATAAGGCTGCCGAAAAACTTCAGGAAGAAGAAAACATCTCCTGTGAGATTATCGATCTTAGAACTATTCGCCCAATGGATCATGAAACCATCCTGGAATCGGTTAAAAAGACCAATCGTTTGGTGATCCTTGAAGAGGCATGGCCATTTGGAAATGTGGCGACCGAGATCACATACCAGGTGCAGGCAAATGCCTTCGACTACCTGGATGCTCCTATCGTGAAGCTTAACACTGCCGATACTCCTGCGCCATATTCTCCAGTGCTTCTAGAAGAGTGGCTGCCTAACAGCGAGGACGTGATCAAGGCCGTAAAAAAGGTGATGTATATCTAACAGATTTCAACTTATATTTGAAACTTCATCCTGAGGGGTGAAGTTTTTTTTTGTCTGAACATGAGCAAGCGCGCCGTTTTATTTCTGATGCTTTTCATCGGTGGTTTAAATTTCCTATTGGCGCAGACCAAGGTTGGCGGAGTGGTGAAAAGCACTTCCGGAGAGACCGTGCCCTTTGCCAATGTCATTTTTGAAAATTCTTCAGAAGGGATCACCACCGATGAGGGCGGAGAATTCTACCTGCAGTCTGAAAGATCCTATGAAGCTATAGTCGTTTCTTTTTTAGGATATAAAACGCTGAGGGTTCCATTGGAATCTTCCGTGAATCTAAATATGGAGATCATTTTGGAAGAGGAAGCCGCAAGCCTCGATGAAGTGGTGATCTACCGCGGGAAAACCTCCAAAAAGGACAATCCGGCCATCGATATTTTGAGAAAGGTATGGGCGAACCGGAGAAAGAATGGCGTAAATGCCTTTCCTCAGTATTCCTATAAAGAATATGAAAAACTGCAGTTCGACCTGAATAGCCTGGATAGTTCGGTGATCAAAAATCCTGTTTTTAACGGGATGGAATTTATTTTTGATTATGCCGATACCAACCGCGTCACGGGTAAAACCTATTTACCGGTATTTATCAATGAATCGGTTTCCAGGGTCTACGGTGATAACGAGACCGGAAGAAAGAAAGAAGTGCTGCTAGGGAACAAAAATTCAGGTTTTAATGAAAATCGAAACCTGATAGATGCCGTAAAGGATATTTATGATGATTACGACATTTATAAGACCTACATCAAGTTCTTCGATAAGAGCTTTGTGAACCCTGTTTCCACCACCGGTATTGAGAGCTATAATTATATACTTTCCGATAGTGCTTTTGTGGATAACAAATGGTGTTATAATATTATTTATTATCCAAGGAGAGAGAACGAGCTCACGTTCCGCGGGAATTTCTGGGTTAACGACACCACCTGGGCGGTGAAGAAGATCAACCTGGAGACCTCCAGAGATGCCAATATCAACTGGGTAAAACAGGTGTATATCGAGCAGGATTATGAAGTGATGAACGATTCCATTTTCCTGATCACCCGCGATTTCTTTATGGCCGATTTTGGTCTGAACAAAAAGAAGGATTCCAAAGGTATCTATGCGAAACGAACTCTGCTTTATGATGATTATGAATTTAATATCAAAAAACCCGAATCTTTTTACCAGCAGGAAGTTTATAATCCGCAGTCGTACGTATACGATCGCACTGATGAATTCTGGGAAGTCAATCGTCTCGAAAGCCTGAACAAGGATGAAAAAGGCATCTACGTGATGCTGGATACACTTACTAAAACAAGGGCTTTTAAGCGGGCATACAATGTTGCAACATTACTGGAGTCAGGCTATGTGGATTTCGACGGCTGGGATTTTGGCCCCGTCTATTCAACTTTCGGATTCAATGAAGTGGAAGGAGTAAGGGTAAGAATGGGCGCAAGAACCTATTTTGGCCAGAACGATCCCTGGCGTATCGAAGGTTATGGAGCTTATGGCTTCAATGATGATAAGTTCAAATACGGAATTTCCGCCAAACTGATGCTCGATTATAAGTCGCGGCTTATCATCACGGGCGGAAACAGGAGGGATGTTGAACAATTGGGAGCCAGTCTTACGAATACCACCGATGTGCTGGGAAGGAGCCTTGCCTCATCGGCGCTTCTGAACGTTGGGGATAACGATAAACTAAGCTCAATCAATCTCAGCACTTTTTCGGTTTCGGTCGACCCGGTGAAAAACCTTAGTCTCAGGTTTGGGATCAATTACCGGGAGATCAATCCGGCTTCTGAAGGTTTTAGCTTGGATTATTATACCAATGAAGAGCGAACTGAAGTCGACTCAGAGATCAACCAAACTGAATTGTCTACTGTTGTCACTTTTACCCCGGGTAGGAAACTTTCGGGCTTTGGAGTGGAACCCGATGTGGTGAATGAGGAGGATTTTCCTACTTTTTTTCTGAACTATAGCCTTGGAGTAAAGGAGGTTTTCAATAGCGATTTCAATTATAAGAAACTGCAGTTCTTCTACAATCAGCCATTATTGATTGGAGGCTTCGGAAGGTCTAACCTGAGCATGGAAGCCGGGAAGACATTCGATCCGGTGCCTTTGGCATTGCTAAGCGTGGTGCCCGGAAACCAGACTTATTTTGCCATTTACAATACCTTCCCAACGCTTGATTTCTACGAATTTGTAACCGATTCGTATGTTTCGGCTCATTTCGACCATAATTTCAATGGAAGATTCCTTAGCCGAATTCCGCTTCTCCGTGAACTCAATCTTCGCGAACTGGTTGGTGTGAGCGTGGTTTGGGGAGATCTTTCCGAAGAAAGCAAAATGCTGGATGCCTCGGGCTTACCGCTTCAGGCACCAGATGATGATCCATATTATGAATACAGTTTTGGTATCGGGAATATTTTCAAGGTGTTACAAATCGAAGCCTATTTCAGAGGTAATTATTTTGAAAATCCAGATGCCCGATCTTTCGCTATAATCGCAGATTTCGGATTTCACTTTTAGTTAAGGTTTTAAAGGTTAAAAATCGCTATATTTGCAGCCCTTAAAACAATTGAGAAAATTAAAAACAATGTCTGAGAACTTTGAGACTTTTGATGTATTGATCGAAATCCCAAAAGGGAGTCGAAACAAATACGAATATGATTTTGAACTAAAAAAGGTTCGTTATGACAGGATGATCTTTTCTTCTATGATGTATCCTGCAGATTATGGTTTTATTCCAAATACCCTTGCTCTTGATGAAGATCCGCTGGACGTGCTGGTACTGGTTTCTGAACCTACCTTTCCAGGAGTGGTGATGGAGGTGAAGCCAATTGGTGTTTTCCATATGGCTGATGAAAAAGGTCCGGATGAGAAGATCATCTGTGTGCCGATTTCAGATCCTATTTGGAATAGACTTAACGATCTTAAAGAACTCAACGGCCATATGATCAAGGAGATCGAGCATTTCTTCCAGGTTTATAAAGATCTTGAGAAGAAAAAGGTTGACACCGGAGATTTTGGTGATGCGGCCGAAGCTAGAGAGATCATCAGACAGTGCGTGGAACGATTCGAAAATTTTCAGGGTGACAAATCCAGATTCATGATATCGTAAATATATCTTCACATTATTAATTACTTAAAAGCAATAACCTTAAAAAGTTATTGCTTTTTTAATATTCACCGATTTTATTACATTAGCGGGCATTAATATTTTATTAACATAACTTAAACCGCTAATATGGAATCAATGATGATTTATATGCCTGCTGTGCTGGCGATAATCGGCCTCATTTTTATGGGGGTTAAAAGATCCTGGGTGATGAAACAGGATGCCGGAGACGGAAAAATGAAAGACATTTCATCTCACATCTATGAAGGTGCCCTCGCCTTCCTTAAAGCAGAATATAAATTATTGACCTTTTTCGTGATCGGAGCCAGTATCGCTTTGGCCGCTATCGCTTACTTTGTTCCAACTACCCATTATTTAATTATCGTTGCATTTATCTTCGGAGCCTTCTTTTCGGCCCTTGCCGGAAACATGGGGATGAAGATCGCTACCCAGTCTAATGTTCGTACTACCCAGGCAGCCAGAACCAGTCTACCAAAAGCGCTTCAGATCTCTTTTGGTGGAGGTACCGTGATGGGGCTTGGAGTTGCCGGGCTTGCGGTTTTGGGGCTTACGGGCTTCTTTATTCTTTTCTTCCATTACTTCATGGGAGGGGAATGGACCAACACTCAACAAATGACTGTAGTACTGGAAACCCTTGCCGGTTTTTCTCTTGGTGCTGAATCTATCGCGCTTTTCGCCCGTGTAGGTGGAGGTATCTATACAAAGGCTGCCGATGTAGGTGCCGATCTTGTAGGAAAGGTGGAAGCAGGAATTCCTGAAGACGATCCGCGTAACCCGGCTACAATTGCTGATAACGTGGGGGATAATGTAGGTGACGTGGCCGGGATGGGAGCCGACCTTTTTGGTAGCTACGTAGCCACCGTTCTTGCCGCGATGGTACTCGGAAACTATATCATCGAAGATATGGGAGGAGATATTACTTCTGCCGGTTTCGGCGGAATTGGTCCTATCCTGTTGCCAATGGCAATCGCTGGGGCAGGTGTGATCATTTCTATCATTGGAACTCTGCTGGTAAGGATCAGTTCAAATGATGCCAAGGAAAATGAAGTGCAAAAAGCATTGAATATTGGGAACTGGTCTTCTATTGCACTGGTTGCAGTAGCCAGTTACTTTTTAGTGACCTGGATGCTACCTTCTGAAGCCATGAAAATGGGCTTTTTCGTAGGTGGACAGGAAGGATTCGAAATGCAGTCTATAAGTTCCCTGAATGTATTTTATGCCTCTTTGGTTGGAATTATCGTAGGAGGTGTGATCTCTGCGGTAACCGAATATTATACCGGTCTTGGTAAAAAACCGGTTCTGGGAATCGTTCAGAATTCCAGTACGGGCGCGGCCACAAACATAATCGCGGGACTTTCTACCGGAATGATCTCTACTTTTCTTTCAATTTTATTATTCGCTGTGGCGATCTGGGCATCCTATGCTTTTGCCGGATTCTATGGGGTAGCCCTGGCTGCTTCCGCCATGATGGCCACCACTGCCATGCAATTAGCAATTGACGCATTCGGACCAATTGCCGACAATGCGGGTGGTATCGCTGAAATGAGCGAGCAGGAACCTATTGTAAGAGAGCGAACTGATATTCTGGATTCCGTAGGTAATACAACAGCAGCAACAGGAAAAGGATTTGCGATCGCTTCCGCAGCATTGACTTCGCTGGCGCTTTTTGCAGCCTACGTTACTTTTACCGGTATAGATGGGATTAATATCTTTAAAGCCCCGGTTCTTGCCATGCTATTCGTTGGAGGAATGGTGCCGGTTGTATTTTCAGCTTTAGCCATGAGTTCGGTAGGTCGTGCAGCCATGCAGATGGTTAGGGAAGTGAGAAGACAATTCAAGGAAATCCCTGGAATTATGGAAGGTACTGCCAAACCTCAATACGATAAATGTGTGGAGATCTCTACGCAGGCAGCCCTTAAAGAAATGCTTCTGCCTGGGGTTATCACTATTGGGTTCCCTATTGTTATCGCCTTTTTGCCAAAACTGTTTGGTTATGATAATCTTTTGATCGCGGAAATGCTGGGAGGTTATATGGCTGGAGTAACGGTAAGCGGTGTGCTATGGGCCATTTTTCAGAACAACGCAGGAGGTGCGTGGGATAATGCGAAAAAATCATTTGAAGCCGGCGTGATGATCAATGGTGAAATGACCTATAAAGGATCTGACGCTCACAAAGCTGCAGTTACCGGAGATACGGTTGGAGATCCATTCAAGGATACTTCAGGACCGTCTATGAACATCCTTATTAAGTTAACCTGTTTGATCGGTTTAGTGATCGCTCCTATCCTGGGAGGACATACCGAAAGCGATGTGCCTTTGATGGATGAAACATCGAATGTTCAGAACATGATCAAAAAGGAAGTAAAAGTGGATATGTATGTTAAAGAAGGTGTGACCACCGCAGAGGTAGAAGTTATTACTACCGAAGGAGGAAAATCGAAAAATGAAGATTATACTTTTACGGGAACCGAAGATGAGGTGAAAGCAAAAGTTGAAACTTTAAAGTAAAAACTTACTATATTGGTATTTAAAAACTCCGCCTTGCAGCGGAGTTTTTTATGCCATCAAAAACTTCCCTATTCCTGTATGGTTCATTTCCTGAAGATTCTTTTTCAGGTCATGCTTGTGGCTTAAAAGAAGTTCCCGAACGCATGCATGGTTGACCCTGGATAGGTATTTTTTATATTTTTTATAGCTTTTTACTTCTCGTTCATACACCCGTTTAAAGCTTTCTCTCATCTTATACTTGAGATAATAGTTATTAAGCTCACAACGTTTTCGCTTGTAAAAAGCAAGTAATTTTGGATCTTTTATGGGAGAGATCTCCCGCTTTAGCTGTTCAATGGTGTTCTCAATATCTTTCAGAAAATCGAGCTTTTGCTTATGCAGATTGAAATAAAGGCTTCTTAATGCCAGCCTCTTTTCGTTCATATAAGCTATTCGATAAATGAAAGCACTTTTGTAGTTACGTAAGCGTAACTTTTCTAATAATTCTATGGTCTTTTTCTTCTCTGCCAACTTCATAATATTCCCCTACGAATAATTCGTTCAACATTGTGTAATTAAGTATTTAATAAGTAATTAAAAATACTATTCATACCTTCTTTTGTCCACTCTTTTAACCTTTTTAACCGGACATTAGGTCTTCTTTATAATTTGATTTGTACCTAAAAAGTTAAAACCGCACTATTTGGGAGTTCCCATTATTCCTCAGTTTTAATATTTTCTTAATAAATGTTTAAGCTTGTTAAAATAGCTAGTTAAACTCGAGTTAATCAGCGGCTTATAATTTAGTCTGTAGCCTTAAAAGCCTAGTTTTATAAAACACAAAATTTAATATTATGGCTAAAGATCACGGACCACAGATTAAAAATGATGAGCAATATCAGGAACTTCGCGATAAAGGAATGAGCAAGGAAAAGGCAGCCCGTATCGCTAATGATTCCAAGTCTGGTAAAAAGGGCGGAAAGGCCGATAAATATGAAGAGCGAACCAAAGACGAATTATATCAAAAAGCCAAAGAGGTAGGTATTGAAGGCCGTAGTGATATGACCAAGGACGAATTAATCAAGGCCCTAAGGGATAACCGATGAGATCGATCTGGAATGGTTCTATTAGCTTCGGGCTGGTTTCTATCCCGGTGAAACTGTATTCAGGCTCTGAAGACAGGAGGCTGGATCTTGATATGCTTGATCGCAGGGATCAGGAACGAATTCGGTATAAAAGGGTAAACGAGAAAACCGGGAAAGAAGTAGAGTGGAAGGATATCGTCAAGGGATTCAAAAAAGATGAAGGCTATGTAGTCCTGGAAAAGGAAGACTTTGAAAAAGCCAATATGAAAAAGAGCAAAACCATCGATATTGAAGAATTCATTGATGAATCTGAAGTAGCCGATGTGCTTTTTAAAAAACCTTATTTCCTGGAGCCTCAAAAAGATGGTGGTAAATCTTATAACCTGCTAAGAGACGCCCTGAAAAAAACCGGAAAACTGGGTGTGGCGACATTTGTTATGCGCCAAAAAGAACATCTCAGCCTGGTTGGGATCTATAAGAATGCGCTGGTTTTGCATGTGATTCGGTTCGAAGAAGAGATCAGGGATCCGGCAGACCTAAAACTTTCCAAAAGCAAGGTGAATAAAAAGGAAGTAGACATGGCTATTTCGCTTATTGAACAGTATACCGAAGATTTCGATTTCAAAAAATATAAAGATGTTTACAATGATCAGCTAATGAAGATTATTGAATCCAAAGCCACCGGAAAAGTAGCCGAGGTAGAAGATTTCGATACCAAACCAACCCAGGCAAAAGATCTTATGGAGAAGCTCAGGGAAAGTTTGAAAAAGAAAAAGTCCAAAGCTTCCTAAATGAGCCTGGATGAATATCTCAAGAAACGGGATTTCACAAAAACTCCCGAACCCAAAGGATCCTTTAAAAAAGGAACCAACCAGTTACGATTTGTTGTTCAAAGACACCAGGCGAGCAGGTTGCATTATGACCTGAGGCTGGAAATTGAGGGCACCCTGAAAAGCTGGGCAGTACCAAAAGGCCCATCCATGAATCCAAAGGACAAGCGTCTGGCTGTCCATACAGAAGATCACCCCATTGAATATTTAGATTTTGAAGGAACCATTCCTAAAGGAAATTACGGTGCGGGTGAAATGCATATTTGGGATCAGGGGACTTATCAAACCGAAGCTGGAAATTCTGAAGAACTTCTAAGGCAATATAAAAAGGGAGACCTGAAACTGGAATTTTCGGGTGACAGGCTAAAGGGAAAATTTGCCCTTGTGCGCACCGGAAGTGGAGAAAAAAATAACCAGTGGCTGCTAATCAAAAAAAACGACGAATATTCTACAGATCTGGATTATAACGCCGAAGATTATGTACCCGGTTCAGCTTTAAAAGAAACGGTAGCAAAGCCTGAGAAAAGTCCGCAACCTGAAGCTAACGTTCAACCCATGCTTGCCACCCCGGCCAGGGAAATTTTCAACGACCCGGCCTGGATCTATGAATTGAAGTGGGATGGCTATCGGGTGATCGCCAATATCAAAAATGGCGAAGTGCAGTTGTTTTCAAGAAATGGAATTTCTTTCAATGAAAAATTCAGCAGGCTGGTACGCGACCTGGAACAACTCGAAAACGATGTGATCCTGGACGGGGAAGTGGTGGTAGTTGATAAGAAAGGGATTCCAGATTTTCAGAAACTTCAGAATTACGATGAAAAAACCCTGGGGGAACTGCGGTTTTACGTGTTTGATATGCTATGGCTTAACGACATGAACATGATGAACCTGCCTCTTATCCAGCGAAAATCACTTATCGAAGAGGTGATCGAACATACGTATCACACCTTCTACTGTGAACACCTGGAAGGAATGGGAAACACCTTTTATCAAAAGGCCATCGATGCAGGGATGGAAGGAGTGATCGCAAAAAAAGCTGATTCAGTCTACACCCCCGGCTACAGAAGCGAAAGCTGGCTTAAGATCAAGGCGGTTAAGAGCTTGGAAGCCATCATTTGTGGTTACACTACTTCAGAAGATTCGGCCTTTAAATCGCTTATTTTGGGAATTTATAAGGATGACAGGCTAGGTTATATCGGCAATTGTGGCTCGGGATTTTCAGAGAAAACGAAAAAGGAACTTTTAAAAAGGTTTAAATCTTTAGAATCCAAAAATAGTCCGTTCGAGGAAAGCATCAATCTGAAAGGCAGAAAACCGGTTTGGTTAAATCCACAGCTGGTCTGCGAGGTTTCCTACTCTGAAATGACCCGAAACGGCAGTTTGCGTCACCCGGTTTATAAAGGGCTTCGGGAAGATAAAGGCCTTGACGAGGCCAATATGGGTCAAATTGTTACCAAGGAAGTAAAGATGAAGTCTGAAGCTGATTCCTCAGAAAAACCGGGACATTTGAACGTAGGGGGAATTCAGGTGCCTCTGAGCAACCTGGATAAGGTTTACTGGCCAGACTCAGGATTTACTAAATATGACCTCATCGATTATTATCTGAACATTTCAGATTTTATCCTTCCTTATCTCAAAGACCGGCCTCAAAACCTGCATCGGCATCCTAATGGAATTACTTCCGAAGGTTTTTACCAGAAAGATACAGCTGATCTTCCCGGCTGGATCGAAACAGTGAGTATTGACTCCAAATCGGCTAAAAAGCAGATAGAATATATGCTTTGCCAGAATGAAGCCAACCTCTTATATATGGCCAACCTGGGTTGTATCGAAGTGAATCCATGGAATTCCCGAATTGGCAATCTTGAAAATCCCGATTACACGGTGATAGACCTCGACCCCTCTGAAAAAAACACTTTTGACGAAGTGATCGAAGTGGCGCATGCTGCCAGGGAGATCCTGGAATTGGCAAATATCACCGCCTGTTGTAAGACGAGTGGTTCCAGCGGATTGCATATCTACATTCCGTTGCAGGCACAATACACCTATGAAGAAGCTCGAAATTTTACTAAACTCATCTGCTATTTTATCAAGGAAAAGCTGTCTTCGCTTACCAGCATGGAGCGCAACCTGAAAAAGCGAGGAGATAAGATCTACCTGGATTATCTTCAGAATAGGAGAGGCCAAAGCCTAGCTTCGGTATATTGTGTAAGGCCTAAACCAGGCGCTACGGTTTCTGCGCCAATAGAATGGAATGAATTGAAAAAGGGTCTCAAAATAAGTGACTTCAATATTAATAATATGGCAGAAAGGCTGGAGCAGAAAGGAGACCTGTTTCGGGATGTTCTCAAAAAAGGGTTGGATATGGAAAAAGCCCTGGAACGGCTAAATGACTTAAAAATTTGATAAAATAGACCCTCCACTTCATGGCTTTTCAGATTTAAAACTAAATTGAAAACAAAGCTATTGCTGAATGATCAAACGTTTCAAAAAACTTATAGGAAGATACAATAATCTCGAACAGATCTATATTACGCCGTATCGAAGTTACGGAACCTATTCTCATCTCTACGTTAAAGGAAGGGTGCTGGATAACGAGCCTCTGAAGATCGTAAAGGATCAATCTCTTTATAAGACATTAAAGAATACCTGGAAGCAGTTCGACAGTTTTGAGATTCCTGACGTGGAGGTAGAGCTTCAAATCCCGGAGCAACTTCAGTTAAGGGCCAAAACAAATGCTGAAGGCTATTTCCTGTTCGATAAGACAATGGAAGAAAACCTGGCCAGAGATACCGATGATGAAGGCTGGGTGCCCTATGAGATCTATTACCGAAGTCCTGTTGAAGACGGAACCCATTTACTGGCGAATCCATTCAGGGGTGAATTTTTAATTCCGTCGGTTGATGCAGAATTTGGGGTTATAAGCGATATCGACGACACGATCCTGCAAACTGGCGTTACATCATTTCTTAAATGGCGCCTGCTGAAGAATTCCCTGCTCACCAATGCCTATAAGAGAATTCCTTTGAAAGGTGCTCCAGACCTGTATCAGAAACTTCATAAGGGTAAGAGCGGAAAGAACAAGAATCCCATGTTTTACCTGAGCAACAGCCCATGGAATCTGTACGAATACCTCAAACTTTTCCTGGATTATAACAAATTTCCGAAGGGGCCAATCCTTTTGCGGGATTTCAGAACTCCTTTCGACGGAACCCTGAAGCCGGAAAAGCCCCATAAACAAAAGGAAATCACCAATATCCTGAAGACCTATCCAGATTTGAAATTTATCCTTATCGGGGATAGCGGCGAGCACGATGCCAGTATTTATACTGAGATTGCCGCTCAGTTTTCCGATAGGATCTTAGCCATTTATCTTCGAAGCGTGACCCATAAAAAAAGGATGCAGCGCGTTCGAAGCCTTATCGATAATTTTGATACGGTCCCGGTTTTGCTGGCTAATGACTCCAATGAAGCCGAAAAGCATGCCCGCGATAACGGATTCATCCAATAAAAAAATCCCGGCCTGGCCGGGATTTTTTCAAGATTTATTCTGTTTTTAGCTCGGGTCGATACTCGTACCAACGGCAGCTCTTTTGCTTTTTGGAGATTTTCTTGGCATGGTTCCGAAGATATGATCCCAAAGTGGAGAAGATACTCCAAATGCGCGATCTGGCTCGCGATAATGGTGAATACTATGATGATGCCAGAGAGTCTTTAAAAAGTTACCAGGAACTTTGAATGCATGTACCGAATAATGCACTGCAAGATAACCGGCATATCCAATCAGGAAACCTGCAAGAAATCCAAACACGTAATCACCAAGAACCGCACGATAGATAATGAAAAGAACAGTGGCGATCACCAGGCTTAAAACCGGTGGCATGGCCAGCCTTGATTTATCTTTCGGGTAATCGTGGTGCACCCCATGCATGGTATAGGAAATCTTTTGCTTTCGTGGCGTAGTGGCCGGGATATGATACAGATACCTGTGCATTAAATATTCAACCAGGGTGAAAAAGAAAAGTCCTGCGAAGAACAGCAACACCATTTCAGGTACCTGGAAGCCTTTTTCAATGATTCCATAATAGATTAAGGCGGCCGAAATGACTCCAAAAATGATCAATGGAATTGAAATATGCGTATGCGTTAATTTTTCAAGAATTGGATTCTTGAATAACTGCGGCGAACCCTTATGCTTTGGTCTTTTTAGTTTTGTAGATTCCATAGTTTGTTTTGGTTAAAATAGTCCGTGAATTTCTCCATCTATCCTGTTGATTATTCCTCCAAGATCTTCCGGATTGTCAACAAAATTAATATTGTCTACATCAATAATCAACAAATTGCCCTTGTCATAATCATGAACCCAGGCTTCATATCGTTCATTCAACCTGCTCAGGTAATCTATAGAGATCGAATTCTCGTAATCTCTACCCCGGCTGTGGATCTGGGAAACCAGGTTTGGGATGCTGCTTCTAAGATAAATTAAAAGATCTGGACCCTGAACCACGCTTTCCATCAAATCGAAAAGGGATTTGTAATTCTCAAAATCCCGATTAGTCATCAATCCCATCGCATGCAGGTTTGGCGCAAAAATATAGGCATCCTCATAAATCGTACGATCCTGAATGATCTTTTTTCCGCTTTCTCTGAATTGAAGGATCTGCCGGAAACGGCTATTCAGGAAGTAGATCTGTAAGTTAAACGACCAGCGCTCCATTTTGTTATAAAAATCCTCGAGATACGGATTTTCGAGAACATCCTCGAATTGAGGTTCCCAATTATAATGTTTTGCAAGTAATTTAGTAAGGGTTGTCTTTCCGGCCCCTATGTTTCCTGCAATGGCTACATGCATAGTTTAAAGTTTTCGCCTGCTTAGATTAGGTGGTTAAGTATCGGTTTTTTTCAAAGCTGTAAAGATAATAGAATAAAGATAAAACAGTGATTTCTGAACTACGTAGATACGTTAAAAAATCTATTTTCAGGGGATGCGCTTTTGGAAGCTGAAATTTAGAAACTGATGTCCTGTAAACAGCTAGCGCACTTCGAATAGGTCCAGATGCAATCTATAAAATCGGTAAGCATATGAAAAAAGAGTCCGATAAAAACCAGTTTCCAAACCCTATGCTTTATAAAGATCATTCCAAGAACATAAGCGGTGATGGCAATTTCAGAATGCAACGGGTGGAAACCTATACCGCATCTTTCAGGGTCAAAAATGGGGTCTGCCAGCAGATGGTCAAGATCTACCAGCATGGTAGTCAGCAAAATGAACCAGTATTTTAACCAGTTGTGGCGGTCATATATAAAAGCAATGCCGCCAATAACGACAAAATGCAGCCCGTAATGAACAATAGATTGGAGCAATTAGGTATCCTGATTTGAATCGTCTTGTCTAAGAAGTTTATTAAGCTTTCTTTCAAGTGCAATATAGCGAGAAACTCCAACCAGTAAAAAAAGTATGCAGATGAAAAGAGATAAATAACCCACCCACATCAAACTATAGCCCTGGTACTCCTTGATCTGTAAAAGGGCCAGACCACTGATAAGCAAATAGATCGAAGCGCGAATATAGGAAAGCAGGGTGCGCTCATTGGCAAGCTTGGTACGCTCGAGGGCCAGGTGCTCCCTGATGAGCTTTTCGTCGATCAGTCTTGTTTTAAAAGGGTTGTGTAATCTAACTTTTCTCATGCCTTAAAGGGAAAAAATATTGGAATTATAAACGATGCCGCGATCCAGATTATAAAGTTAAGAGGAGTTCCGAACTTTAAAAAATCCCTGAACTTATAATTTCCCGGAGCATATACCATAGTATTAACCGGGTAACTAACTGGTGTCATAAAAGTAAGGGAGCAAGCAAACATCACTCCTATGAGAAAAGGTTTTTCGCTAAGCTGCATAGCTTCGGCCAGGCTGATCACGATAGGAGTCATCAGGGCTGCCGCGGCTTTGCTGGATAACACGTTCGTGGACAGGAAGGTGAATAAAAAGATCAGGCTTAAGGTATAGCGTGGATCCATGCCGCCCAGGGATTCATAAATATATTGCGAAATAATGTCTGAACCACCCGTTTTTTCCAAAGCTTTCCCCATCGAAAGCACCCCGGCGACCATAAAGATCACCTTCCATTCGATGGCTTCGTAGGCCTCCTGGGGTTTTAATATAGTGAGCGTAACGATTAGTAAACTTCCTACCATGGCACTGATGAGGATGGAAGTAAGATTAAAGGCTGCCGCCCCAATTACTCCAATTACGATCAGCAAGGCAGGAATGGCCTTTTTATAGTCTACCCTTCTTCCCTGGTATTCTGAAAGGGTGACGATCAGTTTTTCTGAAGCCAGCATGGCTATGGCCTTTTCAGAAGCAAAAAGCAACATCATGTCACCTTCCCGAAGCACTACATTCGAAACATCCTGGGTAATGGTTTCCTTGCGGTGCCTGATGGCCAGAACCGAAGCATAATAAGTACTTCTAAAGTTAAGTTCCTTTATCGATCTTCCTGCTAATTCCGAACCATACGGGATCATCACCTCGTATACCTTTTTCTCTTCCTTCGGGGGTTCCTGCTTCCCATTTATCCTGTCGTTAGGTTCCGGGATCACCGCATTTTCTTTATCTCCCACAACCGAAATTCCTTTTTTTAACTTGATCTTGGCCATATTGACCGGGTCTACCAGGATACGAACAAGGTCGTTTTCTCTAAGAATTGTTTCACCGTTTATTTCGTAAACCCTATAGTGCTTTCTCTTGATCCGAAGAATCTGAACCTTGTAATCATTAACCAGTTTTGATTCTGAAATGGACAGATCAACATCATCATATTCTTCATGCAGCCTGATTTCGGCCATATATTTTTCAGTTTCAGTTTTTAAACCGGTTTGTTCCGGCAAGCTTCGTTTTGGAAGCATGATTGGGCCAACAATAAGGATGTAGCTCATGCCGATCGTCATCAAACAAAGCGCTGCCAGGGAAAATTCGAACATACCAAATCCTTCAACACCCAGTTTTTCAGCGTAGCTACTTACCAGGATGTTGGTTGAAGTCCCAATAAGGGTGCACGTGCCGCCGAACAGGGCTGAAAATGAAATGGGAATTAGCAATCTTGACGGACTAATTCCCGCTTCCCGGCATACCAGTAAAGCTACCGGAATAAGAATGGCCACTACGGCCGAATCATTGATAAATGCTGAAAGTACGGCTGCCGTTCCGCAAAGAGAAACCAGGGCCAGGAAATAATTGATTCGAGCGATCTTGATGAGCTTCGCGCTAATTCCATCGATTATCCCCGACTTGAATACCGCGGCACTCACCACGAACATACATCCCAGCGTAATGGTAGCAGGATGGTTAAATCCGGAAAAGCCTTCTTCCGGGCTAAGGACACCCGAAACTATAAAAAGGGCCATGATCAGAATGGAGGTGGTATCGATCGAGAAATAATCGCGTACGAACAGGATAATTCCTATGATGATGATCGCGACTGTTAGATACAATTCCATTTATCTGGCTGTTTGTTCCCCTTGAATTTTCGAAATTTACTTTGGTTCTGAAATTAATTATCCATTAGTATTCAGCTTATCATGGTTTTCAGTGAATTTTGGCAGGTTCCTTTTTTTGAAAGTATATTTTTTAAAAGAGCTGCCAGATTGGGGTAAGAGATATGTGAAATCCAGAAATTTAAGCATGTAGGGTTGGTTTATTCACTTAAATATACAGGAACTTTCTATTTACTGAAAGCTAGTTTCTGGTAATTTTAACAATGTAGGAAGTTGTCAATCAGAAAGGTAATCGGCTAAGGTCCACATTACCTCCCGAGATCAGGATGCCGATCTTTTTATTTTTGAAGCGGTCTTTTTCTTTCAGAACTGCAGCAAGTGCTACTGCACTGGAAGGCTCCACGATGATCTTCATACGCTCCCAAATCAACCTTAGAGCTGCCTTGATCTCGTCTTCAGTTACCCTAATGATTTCTTCGACATGTTCCAAAATGATAGGGAAGTTCTGGTCGCCGAGCTGGGTTTTTAAACCGTCCGCGATCGTATTGGCCGATTCGTTGGTTTCGATCTTTCCGCTTTGTAAGGATTTCCAGGCGTCATCGGCTTCCATGGGTTCGCCGCCTATACATTTACAATTTTTTCCGAAGTACTTAACCGCAAGGGCCGATCCGGCAATGAGTCCGCCGCCGCCAACAGGGCTTACGATAATATCAAGCTCTGGATAGTCTTCCAGTAATTCAAGGGCAGCAGTGCCCTGACCCAGGATCACATCGAGATCGTTGGAAGGATGGATAAAGGTGGCTCCGGTTTCTTTTTGGATTCTTTCAGCTGATTCCTCACGATCTTTTAAAGTGGAGGGGCATTCGGTAATCTGCCCGCCATAAGTGCGAACCGCTGCTTTCTTTACCTCAGGAGCCGAATCGGGCATCACGATATAGGCAGGAACATTCAGGCTTTTTGCCGCGAGGGAAAGGGCTTGGGCGAAATTTCCTGAGGAGTGGGTGACCACGCCTTTTTTCTGTTTTTCTGTGGAAAGATTTAAGATCGCGTTGGTCGCTCCCCTCATTTTAAAGGCTCCCATTCTTTGGAAATTCTCGCATTTAAAGAACAGTTCCGCTCCGGCTTTTTCATTTATTAAGCTGGAAGTAAGCACTGGTGTGCGGTGAATATGCGGTTGAATTCGTTTTGCTACCTGTTGAAGTCCTTGCCTTGCAGTTTCCACGATGCTTGAGTTTTTTGTGAAAATAAAAAATCCCCGAATATCTTCGGGGATTTTGCATTTGTTTTAATCATCGATTGGGATGGTGAGCATGGGAATTTCTACCTTTTTAAGCAGTTCCATGGAAATGCTTTCCTGTAAGAGGTTGTGCAGAAAACTGTATTTATGGGTCCCCACAATTAGTAGGTCTACATCCAGCTTTTGAGCTTCTTCCAGGACGGTCTCAACGGTCGATCCCTGGATAAGTAAAGCTTCAGCTTCAACCTCCTCGCTGATGAAATTCTTACAAATATCCTGAAGATTTCGATGCTCCTCCCGGTATTCTTCTGCTTTGATATCCCTGATGTATTGCGGCCCCGGCTCATATCCTACAAAATCGGGTTCGGGCTCGGCAACATGCAATACCCATATCTTCGAGTCATATCTTTGCGCCAGACTTTCAGCATAGGTCATCAATTCCCCGATACTGTCATTAAAGTCAACCGCCACCATGATGTTCTTGAAAATGTCCATTGCTGAAATTTTTAAATATTAATATCCTTTTTCTAATTCCACCTTGTTCTTAAGTGGTTCATTCTCCTTCATTCGTTCATAATTCTCAGCGATTTGAGGCACCACCGATTCGGGTTTGGTAACACTGGCGATATGAGGAGTGATGTTGATTTTAGGGTGTTCCCAGAATGGATGATCTTCCGGTAAAGGCTCCTCACGAAATACATCCAGAGAGGCACCAGAAAGATGACCAGAATCGATCATATTCATCAGGTCATGTTCCACCAGGTGCTGTCCGCGGGCTACGTTAATAACATAGGCTCCTTCAGGCAACATATCAAATAAGTCTGAATTCAGTATGTTTTCGGTGTCTTCGGTTAGGGGTAACAGGCAAACCAGTACTTCAGAATTTTTCAGAAATTCTTCCAGTTGTTCCCTTCCATGATAGGAGGTGACATTGTCACAGGATTTCTCTGTACGTGACCAGCCGTACACCTTGAAAAAGTTTTTGTGTAGTTTTTCGGCTACCGCATTTCCCAGCACACCGAGGCCCATAATTCCAACCTTGGTGTTTTGCGGACGTTTATACTGGAACTGGTCCCATTTCTTTTTTTGCTGAACCTTGGCATAATAATGCAGGCCTCTAATATGATTCATTACCTGGCTAAGGACAAAATCTCCCATATCTTCGGTAAGCGTATCATCTACAACCCTGGTGACGCGAACATCTTCAGGTAGGCCTTCATCACTTAAAATATGATCTACCCCGGCCCCCATACTGGCAATAACCTTTAAATTCGGGTAATTTTTGAACAATCCCCTGGGATGATTCCAGGTTAGGGCAAACTCGACTTCTTCGGGATCATGCTCTTCCGGATACACATAAATGTTCATCCCGGGATGCTGGTTTTTTAAAGCCTTTACCCAATTTTCCGGATCTCTTCCCGGACTTACAATTAAAACTGACATATAAATTTTTCTTTTTCCTTTTTAACTTACAAAAGCGCTGTAGCCGGTAATGGCCCGCCCTACAATAAGTGAATTGATTTCTTTTGTTCCTTCGTAACTGTAGATCGCTTCGGCATCTGCCACAAAGCGGGCTACGTCGTATTCTAATAAAATTCCATTTCCACCAAGAACTTCCCTGGCCTGGCTCACCACGTCCCGCATTCTCATACTGCAGTACACCTTGGCCAAACTGGCGTGTTCGTCTTTCAGAAGGTCCTGGTCCTGTAATTCAGAAAGTCTGAAACAAAGGGTTTGCATGGAAGTTAGGTTGGAAAGCATTTCCACCAGGTGATTCTGAACCAGCTGGAAGGACGCGATTGGCCTGCCAAACTGTTCTCTCTTTTTCGTGTATTTCAAAGCGCTTTCATAAGCTCCTCGTGCACATCCAACCGCCTGCCAGGCAACACCGGCACGGGTCATTCTCAAAACATTCGCGGTATCTTTGAACGAATTCGCGTTCTGCAGTCGGTCACTTTCAGGTACTTTACAATCGGTCAAGGTGATAATTGCATTCTGAACGATTCGCAGTGCCATCTTATCCTTGATCTTTTCGGTTTCAAAACCGGGATTTTCTTTTCTAACCAAAAATCCCTTGACCTGGTTGGAGTCGACATCTCGAGCCCAGATCACCGTTACATCAGAAAAAGTAGCATTTCCTATCCATTTTTTCTGGCCGTTCAACACCCAGTTTTCTCCATCGAATTTACAGGTAGTTTCCAGTCCGCCGGCTACACCTGAACCTACATTGGGCTCGGTCAGCCCAAAGGCGCCGATCTTTTCCATCTTCTGCATTTTCGGCAGCCATTCCTGTTTTTGCTCCTCGCTTCCGCATAAATAAATAGAGCCCATGGCCAGTCCGCTATGCACCCCAAAAAATGTGGAGATGGAAACATCTACACGTGCAATTTCCTGCGCGATGATACCTTCCATTAAAAATGGCAGATTCGGGCAACCATATCCTTCATAGGGAACCCCAACGATATTGAGTTTGCTGAATTTTTCGATCACCTCGAACGGGAACTGGTCTTTTTTCCAGTATTCGTTCACCAGCGGCTTGATCTCATCTTCCATGAAATTGCGAACCTTTAGCTGAATTTCTCGTTGCTCTTCGGTTAAACGAAGGTCGAGATTGTAAAAATCGCCGTCGATGGGAGGAAGGTCATGCTGGCCTTTTCGGCGCTTGGTTTTTAACATTTTCATCAATCCGGCCAGCTGACGGTCGTCCAGCTTGCCCAGCGTTTGCATGGCTTCTGTTAGATCGATTTTGCTGTTGATTTTTGCCAGCTGATCCATATCGACCTGCTTCAACAGGTTGATGGTGTTTCTAACCTTTTTAAAAAATGACATAAGAGAATCGCTTGGTGAATTTTAAAAATAGCGATTATAAGGGCGGCAGGCTGTTAAGGTTTTCCGAAGAAATGATAAAACTGAAGCCTGGTATAGGATTGTAAAATTATACCTATAATAAGAATAAATTTCGTCAACCTGAACTTGTATCAGGTTCTCTTAAAAAACATTTAGATCATTGAGATTCTGAAACTCCCGAAATTTCGGGACAGAATGACCATTTTTTTAGGACCAAAATTTTATTCCAAAAAAAAAGCCGCCCAAAAAGGCGGCTTGAAATTATTTTAAGATTGGAATTATTCAATCCCAAATGCATCCTTGATCTTATCCACATAATCCAGCTTCTCCCAGGTGAACAATTCCACCTCCTTGGTGATCTTCCCGTTATACGGACTCTCGAAAACCTTGGTTTCTATACGTGGTTGTTTCCCCATATGTCCGTATGCCGCAGTCTCGCGATAGATTGGATTTCTAAGTTTCAGCCTGTCTTCAATCGCGGCTGGTCGCATGTCGAAGATCTCGCGAACTTTTTCCGCGATCTGCCCATCACTCAGATCCACATTTTTCTTTCCGTAAGTGTAAACCGAAATGGAAGTTGGTTCAACCACCCCAATCGCATAGGAAACCTGAACCAGAATTTCAGGAGCCACTCCGGCAGCAACAAGATTCTTGGCGATATGTCTCGAAGCATAGGCTGCAGAACGGTCAACTTTCGACGGATCCTTTCCTGAAAAAGCACCACCTCCGTGGGCACCTTTTCCACCGTAAGTATCCACGATGATCTTTCTTCCGGTAAGCCCGGCATCACCATGCGGCCCACCGATCACGAATTTCCCGGTTGGGTTGATATGGTAAACGATATCATCATTGAACAATTTCTGAACATATTCCGGTAATTGTTCTTTTACCCTTGGGATCAGGATCTCGATAATGTCTTTTTTGATCTTTTTCAACATGGCCTCATCGTCCTTGTCAAAATCGTCATGCTGGGTAGAAACCACGATGGCCACGATACGTTGCGGTACATTGTCGTCGCTGTATTCGATGGTTACCTGACTCTTGGAATCAGGTCTTAAATAGTCAATTTCCTTTCCTTCCCGTCGCAATTTGGCCAGTTCGATCAGGATCTTGTGAGAGATATCCAGAGCCAGTGGCATGTAATTTTCGGTTTCGTTGGTCGCGTACCCAAACATCATTCCCTGGTCTCCGGCTCCCTGCTCGTCTTTGTTTCCGCGGTCCACACCCTGGTAGATATCCTGGGATTGTTCGTGGATCAAAGAGATCACCCCGCAGGAATCCCCGCTGAATTTATAAGCGCCCTTGGTATAACCAATATCATTGATCACATCCCGCGCGATATTCTGAACATCTAGATAGGTATTGCTTCTCACTTCACCAGCCAGCACCACCTGCCCCGTAGTCACAAGAGTCTCACAGGCCACTTTCGATTCCTCGTCAAAAGCAAGGAAATTGTCTAAAAGCGTATCACTAATCTGGTCTGCGATCTTGTCTGGGTGCCCTTCAGAAACACTTTCCGAAGTAAATAAATAAGCCATTCAATTCTTTTTTTAATTAATAAGAATGGAAAAATTTGACGTGAAGAGCTAAGAGAGGTGTAAAATACAGTCTGCTTTAGCATTTGTTATACTTAAAAGTACAAGGGTTGCAATCAGTCAAATCTATCCCTTTCAATAATTTGGCTACAAATGTATAAAAATTCGGTTCATCCCAAATTCTTTTAACGTCATTTTATCCTATTTAATTACTGGGTTTTTATTTTGGGCGTTGCCCTTCCCGCTAAGCGGCTCGGGCCGGGCTTTCGCGACTCGCTTCTCCGCCAGGGCGGAGAGAGCTCAAACAATCGCTCAATCCCTAACGCGGTATCCAGTTTCAGAATTAAGGACACGAAAAAACGATGCGTCCAAAACCCCAGTAAAATAGGAGCTTTTAAAATTTTTTAATTTATTTTTTTGCTAAAAGCTTGGATATTAAAAATTTCCGTGCATATCTTTGTAATTCAGAAAACGAAAAAATGATCAGTACTATTTGCAATATGATGTGTATGATGTCCGAGACCTCGGCAGCGTACCCTATTGCATAAACTGAAAAGGATATAAAATGCAAGAAGCCGCTGCCAACCGCAGCGGCTTTTTTTATACCCGAATTTGTCACACTGAGCGCCGTCGAAGTGTGAAATTAGAAAAAGCGTCAAACTGTCCCGAAGTGTCGGGAGTTTCAGGATCTTTAGAAAAGCTGAATCAAGTTCAGCTTGACGAAATAAAAAGTACAAATGTTACCCGGAGGAGCCTGTCCTGAGCGGAGTCGAAGGAGAGTCGAAGGGTCAAAAAAAGAAAAAATGAAAAATCTCGTAATAGCAAATATCATGATGTGTATGGATATGATGGCGATGTGTATGTGTCGCATGGAATGCTATTACCTGAAACGGAGAATTTAATCGAGTTATAAAGTTCAATTCAACGGTCCCCCTGGTAATAGCAAATTTATCAGGGGGACTTTTTTTTTCAACAATATTAAAAGAAAACCTCACAGGTTTTCAAAACCTGTGAGGTTTAAAAAACATTAAAAAATAGAAATCATGAGTACTAAAAATTTTTCAACAAAAGCATTACATGCAGGACACGATGTAAAACAAAACGCAGGCACCAGGGCAGTGCCGCTTTACCAGTCCACTTCCTACGTATTTAATAATTCCGATCATGCCGCTGCGCTATTCTCCCTGGCCGAGCCAGGATTTATTTATACCAGGATCAATAACCCAACCCTGGATATCCTGGAACAACGATTGGCAGCATTGGAAGGTGGGATCGCAGCCGTGGTAACTGCTTCGGGAACTGCAGCTACCAGCACTGCACTGCTTACCCTTCTAAAAGCCGGGGATCATATAGTTTCTTCAAATAGTCTTTATGGCGGAACTTACAATCTCTTCAAGAATACCTTACCTCGTCTCGGAATCACTACCACCTTCGTAGACCCTACAGATCCAACAAACTTTACCAAAGCAGCGAAAGAGAATACCAGAGTGTTTTTTGCTGAATCTGTGGGAAATCCAAAACTGGATGTGCTGGATCTAAAAGGAATTTCAAAAGAAGCAAAAGCTTTTAAAGTTCCTTTTATCGTAGACAATACGGTTGCTACCCCATATCTCCTAAACCCTATCGAGCACGGAGCAGATATTGTGCTTCATTCGCTAACGAAATACATTAACGGCAACGGAACTGCTTTAGGGGGCGCAATTATCGATGCCGGTAAATTCGACTGGGCCAATGGAAAATTCCCTGAATTTACCGAGCCTTCTCCTGGTTATCACGGACTGGTTTACCACGAAGCGCTGGAAGAAGCAGCTTTTATCGCCAAGGTGAGAATTGAAGGATTGAGAGATCACGGTGCGGCACTGAGTCCCTTCAATGCATTTCAGATCATTCAGGGATTGGAAACATTAAAGATCAGAATTAAAGAACATAGTAAGAATGCACTGGAACTGGCCAAATGGCTCCAGGAACAGGAAGAAGTGGAGTGGGTGAATTACCCGGGACTAGAGGACAGCAAATATTATGGTCTGGCCAAGGAATATCTTCCAGAAGGTCAAAGCGGACTGGTTACTTTCGGACTCAAAGGTGGTTTTGAAGCTGCGAAAACCGTGGTAGACGAAGCGAAGGTATTCTCTTTACTTGCCAATATCGGGGATACCAAATCGCTCATCATTCACCCGGCCAGTACCACACACCAGCAATTAACCGAGGAGGAGCAGGCTTCCACCGGGGTCACTCCGGATTTGATCAGGCTTTCCGTAGGTCTGGAAGATGTCGAGGATCTTAAGTCTGATCTTAAAGAGGCCTTCGCACAAATTAAAAAGAGATCATTGGTTTAGTTAGTGTTAATAGATCTGGGAAGGGCATCAAGGTTCTTCCCGGATTAAATAAAAAGAAATGCTCGAAGAAATTACCATAGAAAACTTTAAAAATTCCGCGGGAACGGTGCAGGATATTCACCTGAGCTACCAGTTCTTCGGAAAAAAACCTACCGAGGCTCCCATCATCCTGGTGAATCACGCCCTTACCGGGAACTCGCTGGTCACCGGCAAAAATGGCTGGTGGAAGGAACTGATAGGGGAAAATAAATGTATCGATATCAATAAATTCTGTGTGCTCGCTTTCAATATTCCGGGAAACGGATTTAAAGGGCACGAAGACCAGTTCTTTGAAAATTATAAGGAATTCAGACTGAGAGATATTGCAGAGATTCAGGCACAGGCTCTGGATAAGCTTAATATCACTAAACTTTTTGCCATCATCGGCGGAAGTATTGGTGGTGCATTAGCCTGGGAACTGGCAGTTTTGAAGCCTGGGCTCGCCGAACATATCATTCCAATCGCCTGTGATTATAAGTCAACCGACTGGCTGGTGGCGAATTGCCGTATCCAGGATCATATTCTGAATAATTCCTCCAACCCGGTGCACGATGCGAGAATGCATGCCATGACCTTTTACCGAACTCCGCAATCGCTGGCGCAGAAATTCGAGGGTAAAAGGAATAGGGAAAACCAGGCGTTTGAAGTGGAAAACTGGCTTTTACATCATGGGGAGAAGCTTAAGAACAGGTTTACGCTTCCTTCATACAAATTGATGAACCACCTGCTAACCACTATTGATATTAGCGATGGTGCAGGAAATCACCTGGAAGCAGCCAGCGGGATCAAGGGAGATATCCATATAGTCACGGTTAATTCAGACCTGTTCTTTCTCGCTGAAGAGAACTGGAATACTTACGTGGAACTCTCCTTATTAAAGAATAATATCAGCATCCATGAGATCAGGTCCATTCACGGGCATGATGCCTTTTTGATCGAGACAGACCAGCTAAATAAATTTTTAAAACCAATATTTCAATCAACCATACAAGCAAATGAAAACAATACATCTCGCACTGTTTGGGCCGGGTAAGGTAGGCAGCAAATTACTGGAACAACTAGCCTCTTCGGAAGAACATTTAAAGGAATCTTCCGGCCTCATCCTGAAATTGGTCCTTGTGGCAGATTCCTCGCATGCGCTTCTGAATCCTAAAGGGATAAAGTCTGATTGGGATAGCGGTTTTAAAAGAAGTTCAAGGAAATATTCTTTTTCCGAAGTTGAGGAGTATTTCAAAAAGCATCAGTTTGAAAACCTCGTGTCTATAGACACTACGGCAAGCAACGATTTTCCGCATAAATATTTCGACCTGGTGAATGCCGGGAGTCATATTATCGCGGCGAATAAAGTGGCGAATACATTGTCTTTCGAATTTTATGAGAGGTTGAGAAAGGTGTTGAAAAAGAACAATAAGAATTTTGTTTATGAAACCAATGTGGGTGCGGGTCTTCCCATAGTAGAAACTTTAAGGAATCTGCATCTTTCTGGAGAGAAGGTCACCAGGATTAGAGGGGTGTTCTCTGGTTCGCTAAGTTATATTTTCAATACGTTTTCAACCGAACAAAAAGAATTTTCCAAAGTCCTGGAAGAGGCCGGAGTTCTTGGCTATACTGAACCTGATGCGCGAATAGACCTTAGCGGAAAGGACGTGGGAAGAAAATTGCTTATCCTGGCCAGGGAAATCCAATTGAAAAAGGAATTCGAGGAAGTGAAAATCGAATCGCTGATTCCCCATCAGTTGAACGGCGATACCACGCTGGAAGAATTCAATTCAAGGATCTCAGAATTAGATGGACACTTTGAAAACTATAAATCAAAACAGTTAAAAGATGAGGTGCTTAGATATATTGGAGAACTGGATGTGGAAATAGGCAGCCTGGAGGCAAAACTGATCAGGGAACCGAAAGCTTCTGCACTGGGCCAGATCGAGGGAGCCGATAATATTTTTGAGATATATACCGAATCCTATAAAGATCAGCCTTTAGTGATTCGTGGAGCCGGAGCGGGGGCCGCAGTGACCGCAAGAGGAGTATTTGGCGATATTTTAAAAATATCGGAACGATTAAACTAGAAAAAAATGGAAAACCTACAAGCCATAGCAGCCGAGAAAAGTGACTGTAACGCACATTATCAGGAGAATTTTGAAACGATAGCAGTGAGAACTCAAAGTGAAAGAACGCAATTTCAGGAGCATTCGGTGCCGTTGTATCTAACTTCAAGTTATTTATTTGAAGATTCAGAAGATATGAGGGCGAGTTTTGCCGAAGAGAAAGAGCGGAATATTTACAGCCGTTTCACCAATCCTAATACTTCAGAATTCGTTGATAAGATCGTTAAAATGGAAGGCGCCGAAGCCGGTTATGCTTTTGCTACAGGAATGGCAGCGGTTTTTTCCACGCTGGCAGCTTTGCTGAATAGTGGAGATCATATTGTCGCAGCAAGATCAGTTTTCGGCTCAACGCATGGCTTGTTTACCAAATATTTTCCGAAGTGGAATATTTCACATTCCTATTTCGATGTGAATAAACCGGAAAGTATTGAAAGTTATATAAAACCTGAAACCAGGATTCTGTTTGCCGAGTCTCCCACAAACCCGGGAGTTGATATCCTGGACCTGGAACATCTAGGTGACATTGCTAAAAAACATGATTTGATCCTGATCATCGATAATTGCTTTGCTACTCCCTATATTCAGAATCCTATAAAATTTGGCGCTGACCTGGTGATACATTCGGCTACCAAATTGATCGACGGTCAGGGAAGAGTGCTTGGTGGCGTTACGGTGGGAAGAGAAGACCTGGTAAGGGAAATCTATTTGTTTAGTAGAAATACAGGCCCGGCATTGTCTCCATTCAATGCCTGGGTGCTTTCAAAAAGCCTGGAAACCCTTTCCGTTAGGCTGGAAAAACATTGTGAGAATGCACTGAAAGTGGCTGAATACCTGGAAGGAATTGAAAAGACCCAGAATGTGAAATATCCTTTTCTAAAATCGCATCCACAATATGAAGTGGCGAAAAAACAAATGAGATTAGGCGGGAATATAGTGGCTTTTGAAATAAAAGGAGGAATTGATGCCGGTCGCAGGTTCATCGATAATCTGAAGCTTTGCTCAAGATCGGCCAACCTGGGAGATACCCGAACAATTGTGACGCATCCTGCTTCCACGACGCATAGTAAACTGAGTGAAAATGAGCGTCTGGAAGCAGGGATTAGTGACGGATTGGTAAGGATCTCCGTTGGACTGGAACATATTGATGATATTATAAATGATTTAAAAAACGCGTTGAAGAATTAAAGAAGGCTAAGGGAAAATATTTTTATATTCGTCCCATGCTTTCCAAAAAGACAAAGTACGGAATTAAGGCCCTGGCCTATATCGCCAGGAAAAAGGACAGGAAACCGGTCCAGGCTTCAGAAATTTCAGAAAGTGAGAACATATCGCAGAAGTTTCTTGAGAGTATCATGCTGGAATTGAGAAAATCCGGTTTCCTGGGTTCCAAGAAAGGTAAGGGCGGAGGCTATTATCTTATCAAAGAGCCCGGTGAAATAAGGATGACCGCGGTGATCCGGGTCCTGGAAGGTCCCATTGCGATGGTCCCTTGTGTTAGCCTTAATTACTATGAAAAATGTGATGACTGCCCGGATGAGAACACCTGTTCAGTTCATAAGCTGATGATACAGGTTCGGGACGCCTCACTTCAGGTACTTGGTGAGAACACATTAGAAGATATTGCGAGCCTGAAGTAGGTAGAAGTGTTAAAATAAAATTTTTATTAGAGAAATAATTGGTGTTTAAACGCACGAAGTCTAGTTTTGTTTAAAACCTAGTAAACCGATAGGATTATAGTTTTAATGAAGAGAATATGTTGATGTTACTAAATCATACAAACGCTAAAAGTACATATAAGAAGGATAAAACAACTGAGCGTCCTGTTCGAAGTATTTTGAAAACGATTAGTTGGAGGGTAGTTGGAACTATAGATACTATAATCATATCATGGGTGCTTACGGGACAGATAGAGACTGCCCTGGCGATTGGTTCAGTTGAATTGGTCACTAAAATGATTCTGTATTTCGGGCATGAAAGGATCTGGAATTTAATACCGTACGGAAAAGAATAGTTATGAAAAGGATAAGTGATACAGAGCTAAAAGAGCTTAATAAAAAATTCAAAGAGGCAAAGCCTGGAGAGATTATCAGTTGGGCTAATATGAGAGCAAAATCACCTGTGGTTACAACTAATTTTCGGCCTTATGAGGCTGCGATAATTTATGCCTGTAATTCAGTAAAACCAGATATTAAAATTATCTGGTGTGATACGGGTTATAATACACCGCAAACCTATAAACATGCTAAGGAATTAATAGATTCTTTAAAGTTGAACATTTTCTTATATACTCCTGTTCAAACAGCCGCCTACAGAGATGCCATTAATGGAGGAATTCCATCAATAGATAGTGCTTTTCATGCTGAATTTACAAAACAGGTGAAGCTGGAGCCTTTCCAAAGAGCAATGGCAGAGCATCAACCGGATGTCTGGTTCACCAATTTGAGAAAAGGTCAGACTTCTTTCAGAGACAGTATAGATATTTTGAGTTATAGTAAAGATGGAGTATTAAAGGTTAGTCCATTTTATCATTATTCTGATAACCAACTTGATGAATATTTGAAGGACAATGAATTGCCGAACGAATTCAAATATTTTGACCCAACTAAAGTATTAGATAACAGAGAATGTGGTTTACACGCGTAAAAAGATATAAATGAGTACTATTTTAAATCAAAATACACTAGAAAGCGAAGCTATTTACATTCTCAGGGAAGTGGTAGCGCAATTTGAAAATCCTGTTCTTCTTTTTTCAGGAGGAAAAGATTCGATAACGCTGGTTAGACTTGCGCAAAAAGCCTTCTACCCGGCAAAAATTCCCTTTCCTTTAATGCATATAGATACAGGACATAATTTTCCGGAAACTATAGAATTTCGAGATCGCTTAGTAGAAAAACTTGGCCTGAATCTCATCGTTCGAAAAGTTCAGGATGATATAGACAAAGGAATTTCTATTGAAGAAAAGGGAAAATATTCCAGTCGGAATTCGCTACAGACGAATACGCTTCTGAATGCGATCGAAGAATTCAAATTTGATGCTTGTATAGGTGGAGCTCGCAGGGATGAAGAAAAGGCAAGAGCTAAAGAACGTATTTTTTCAGTTAGAAATGATTTTGGAGAGTGGGATGAAAAGAACCAGCGTCCGGAAGTTTTTGATATGCTCAATGGAAGAATTGATATAGGTCAGAATGTTAGAGTTTTTCCAATTTCAAACTGGACTGAATTGGATGTATGGAGTTATATAGAATCGGAAAACATTGAAATACCATCTATCTATTTTGCTCATGACAGGGAAATATTTGAAAGAGATGGGTTGATCTGGACAGCTTCAGAATATGTATACAAAGAAGAACACGAAACCACACAAACAAAACGGGTGAGATTCAGAACTGTTGGTGATATAACCTGTACAGCGGCCGTAGAGTCTGATGCTGATACAGTTCAAAAGATTATACAGGAAGTAAGAGATTCAGCAATTTCAGAAAGAGGAGCCAGGATCGACGATAAAAGATCGGAAGCTGCGATGGAAACAAGAAAACAACAGGGGTATTTCTAAAAATAATAAGATGGAAGTTTTAAAAATAGCAACAGCGGGAAGTGTAGACGATGGTAAAAGTACCCTTATTGGAAGGTTGCTTTACGATACAAAGTCGCTTACTTCAGATAAAATTGAGGCGATTGACAGAGTGAGTAAGAAAAATGGTCTTGATTATCTTGATTTTTCACTTGCTACAGATGGCCTCGTAGCGGAAAGAGAGCAAGGAATAACCATAGATGTAGCCCATATTTATTTTTCGACACCTAAAAAAAGTTACATTATTGCCGATACTCCGGGACATATTGAGTACACACGAAACATGGTGACCGGAGCTTCTACTTCTCAGACATCGATCATTTTAATTGATGCCAGGAAAGGTGTGATCGAACAGACTTACAGGCATTTCTTCATCAATAATTTATTGAGAGTAAAAGAAGTGATCGTGGCCGTAAATAAGATGGACCTGGTGAATTATTCCGAAGAAGTATTTAATGGAATTGTTCAGGACTTTGAAGAATTGAGAGCGAAAAGTGATTTTAAAGATCAGAAAATAACTTTTATTCCAGTAAGTGCACTTTGGGGTGAAAATATTGCTGAAAAATCCACTGCGATGCCATGGTATAATGGTCAAACAATTCTGGAACATTTGGAGGCTCTAAAAGCTGAAGATTTTGAAGAACAGAGTCAGGCCAGATTTTCAGTTCAAACAGTGATCAGGCCAAAAACCGATGAATTTCATGACTATCGTGGATATGCTGGAAAAATTAGTGGGAATAGTCTGAAAGTTGGCGATGAGATAACAGTACTTCCATCTTTAACTACTTCTACTATTAAGGATATTCAGTTTTTTACTGAATCTTTTAATGAAGCTCCCGCAGGTAGTTCAGTTACTATTAGCCTTACAGATGATATCAATGTTGCAAGAGGTGATATGTTGGTAAAATCTAATGAAGTTCCAGAAGAAACTAAAGTCCTTGATGCCATGGTTTGCTGGATGGACAATAAGGCCCTGGTTCCGGGAACAAAATATGTGCTACAGCACAATACAAATGGTATACTCGCTAAAATCGATAAAGTTGAAGGTCACGTTGATAACAATTTTGGAGCGGAAGGGAAAGCTTCATCTTTAGCTTTAAATGATATTGGTAGCGTAAAGATCAAATTAAGCAAACCAATTTTTGCAGATAGTTATCATGATAATCGAGCAAATGGAAGGTTTATTCTAGTTGATACCCTAACTAATACAACCGCAGGAGTTGGCTTTATAAAGTAAAAATCAAGAAACAGTGAAACTATTCATTATGAACATTATGTCTAATATGTGTATGTGCTATTCGCCTCACACTTAGAAGCCTATTTTATAAACTGAATTATAAAAAGTCCTTTTAAGTGAAAAACTAAAAAGGACTTTTTTCATTTTAATCAATTAAATCATGCAAAGTTTTAGAACCGAAATTGAAAATCCCATTGTCGAACAGGACATTCTGGATTTAGAAAAGAAGATCAGGTTGTTCCGTGAAGGAAAGGCTGATGAAGAGAAATTCCGGAGCCTGCGTCTTGCACGTGGAGTTTACGGACAAAGACAGGCTGGTGTTCAAATGGTTCGTATAAAACTGCCGTTTGGCCGAGTAACTTCAGAACAGTTACATCGAATCGCCGATGTTTCTGATGAATATTCCAAAGGAAGATTGCATATCACAACCCGGCAGGATATCCAGATCCATTATGTGAGTCTGGACCGTACTCCGGAGCTTTGGGCACAGCTCGAAAAAGATGATGTTACCCTTAGGGAGGCCTGCGGAAATACGGTAAGAAATATTACCGCTTCTCCAACCGCGGGGATAGATCCAAACGAACCGTTTGATGTTTCACCTTATGCGCACGCTGCATTTCAATTCTTTCTGCGGAACCCGATCTGCCAGGAAATGGGAAGAAAATTCAAAATGTCTTTCTCCTCTTCAGATGAGGATACAGCCTTAAGTTATATCCATGATCTTGGTTTTATCGCAAAACTGAAATATGGGAAACGCGGATTTAAAGTAATGCTAGGTGGCGGACTCGGTTCTCAGCCAAGACATGCCGATGAACTTTATGATTTTCTTCCAGCGGAAGAGATCATTCCGCTAATTGAAGGTGTACTTCGCGTCTTTGATCGTCATGGCGAACGGGCAAAACGATTAAAAGCAAGAATGAAATTCCTGATAAAGGATATTGGAAAGGAAGCCTTTATGGAATTGGTGGAAGCTCAGAAAACGGCTTTATCTCAGAAACAGCCAAAATTCGAAATTGAGAAATTTGAAGCTGCTCCGTCATTACAGGACGTTAAAGTTCCTTCTGTAGAAATCGAAGATCAGAAAGATTTTGAAACCTGGAAGCAAACCAATGTCTTCAAACAGAAGCAGGAAGGATTATATGCTATTGGAATCCGGGTTCCCTTAGGTGATTTTTATACCGGTGGCGCCAGGAAGCTGGCAGATCTGGTGAAAAAATATGCCGGTAATGAGCTAAGGTTAACCCTAAGACAAGATATTTTGATCCGTCATGTGCGTGAAGAATTTCTGCCATTCTTTTATTCGGAATTGAAAAAACTGGGCTATGCGGAAACCGGTTATAACAAAACAGTCGATATCACCGCCTGCCCGGGAACCGATACCTGTAATCTTGGGATTGCGAGCAGCACCGGAATTGCAGATGTTCTGGAAGATGTTTTAAAAGAAGAATATCCGCAATTCATCAACGGGAAGGATATTACCATAAAGATCAGCGGATGTATGAACGCCTGCGGCCAGCATAATATGGCTGAAATTGGATTCCAGGGAATGTCTATCAAGGTTGGAAAAACTGTGGCTCCGGCGCTTCAGGTATTGCTTGGTGGAGGAACAATTGGAAATGGCCAGGGAAGATTCGCAGATAAAGTGGTGAAGGTCCCAAGTAAAAGAGGACCTGAAGCGTTAAGGCTTTTACTGAATGATTTTGAAGCGAATTCAGAAGCAGAAGAGAGATTCGCGGAATATTATGACCGCAAGGAAAAAACCTATTTCTATGATCTGCTGAAAGACCTGGCAGATACATCCAATCTTAGCGAGAATGATTTTGTGGACTGGGGCCATGAATCGCCATATATCAAAGCAGTTGGTGTAGGCGAATGTGCGGGAGTAGTGATCGATTTGATTGCGACGCTCTTATTCGAAAGTGAGGAAAAGATCGATAATGCAAAATCTGCACTGGAGAGAAAGGATTGGTCAGATAGCATCTATCATTCCTATACTTCAATTGTGAATTCCGCTAAGGCCTTATTGCTGGCTGAAGATGTGAAAACCAATACTCAGGCAGGTATCATTGCACAATTTGATGAACTTTTTGTAGAAACCGGAAAGATCGAGCTGTCGACCACTTTCAAGGAATTCGCTTATCAATTGAACGAAAACGAGCCAACGGAGGCTTTTGCAAATAAATATTTAGGGGACGCGCATTTGTTCCTGAAGAGGGTGGATGCATTTAGAACAAAGGAGGTACAAAATGTATAATTCACCAAAACTAAGCGTAGTTGGAGCAGGACCTGGAGATCCGGAATTGATCACCGTTAAGGCTTTGAATACATTGAAGTCAGCCAGCGTAGTTCTTTACGATGCCTTAATTAATCGGGATTTGCTGGAATATGCGCCACAAGCGGAACATATTTTCGTAGGAAAAAGAAAAGATAAGCATCGTTTTTCTCAGGATGATATCAATGAGTTGATCGTAAAATATGCATTGGAAAGAGGCCACGTGGTAAGACTCAAGGGCGGAGACCCATTTATCTTCGGAAGAGGATCTGAAGAGATCAACTATGCGAGGAAGAACGGACTGGAAACAGCAGTAGTTTCAGGAATTACTTCTTCCATTGCAGTGCCGGCAAATGTTGGCATTCCGCTTACGCAAAGAGGAACTTCGGAAAGTTTCTGGGTGATCACGGGAACCACGTCTCAGAAAAATTTATCGAATGACGTTCGTCTGGCGGCTCAATCTAGAGCAACCGTAGTGATCTTAATGGGAATGGGAAAACTCCCGGAAATTGTTGAGGTTTTTAAAGGCTTCGGAAAACAGGATATTCCCGTGGGAATTATTCAGAATGGAACTACCGTAAATGAAAGATCAGGTTTTGGAACGATCGAATCTATTGAAAAGGTCGTTTCAGAAAAACAATTGGGAGCTCCAGCAATTATCGTAATTGGTGAGGTGGTGAATGAAGCGAATGCTTTACAGGAAGTTTTTCAGAATGTGAAGAGCATTCCGAAGCAATCAAAATTTATAAATGCAGGAGCGGCTTAATGAGCATTTAGGTCATCCTGAATTTATTTCAGGATCTAAAGAGAAGCTGAAACAAGTTCAGCTTGACGGATAGAAAAGAATTAAAGAAATAATGGAAGAAAGAAACGAACTATACCCGGTTTTTCTAAAAGTCAATAAACTAAATATCCTGGTGGTTGGGGGCGGAAATGTGGGACATGAAAAACTTCATTTTCTGTTCAAATCCAGTCCGAATGCACAGGTTGAGATCGTAGCAAAATGGTTTTTACCGGAAACGGAAGAACTGGCAAAGAAACACGGCGCGAAATTGATCAAAGGCAGGTATAAAAGAAAATATCTGAGAAAAAAACATTTCGTGATCGCCGCGACCAACGATGCGAGACTTAACAAACGGGTTCATCGCCACGCGAAAAAGAGATTTTTACTAGCGAATATCGCTGATACACCCGAACTCTGTGATTTTTATATGGGCGGAATTGTGAATAAAGGTCATGTGAAAATAGCTATTTCAACCAATGGGAAATCACCAACCACTGCAAAGCGGTTACGGCAATTTTTCGAGGAGGTGATCCCTGAAAATGTGAACCAAATGGTTGAAAATTTAAATGAATATAGAAAGTCCATAAAAGGTAATTTTGAAGCCAAAGTGGAACAGATGAATACAATAACAGAATCCTTAATCGTAAAAAAAGAGAGTGATGATTAAAACAGATATCCTGATAATCGGGGCCGGACCAACCGGATTGTTTACCGTTTTTGAAGCGGGATTATTAAAGCTGAAAACGCATTTGATAGATGCGCTTCCGCAACCTGGTGGGCAATGTTCAGAAATTTACCCAAAAAAACCCATCTATGATATTCCGGCTTTTCCGGAGATCCTGGCGGGAGATCTGGTGAAAAATCTCATGGAACAGATCAAGCCATTCGAACCCGGATTCACTCTTGGTGAACGTGCGGAAACTCTGGAAAGACTAGATGATGGAACCTTTATAGTGACCACCAATAAAGGAACTCAGCATCATGCACCTGTAGTAGCAATTGCAGGCGGACTTGGTTCTTTTGAACCTAGAAAACCACCTATTACCAATATTTCTGATTTTGAAGATAAAGGGGTTTCCTATTTTATTAAAGATCCTGAAGTCTATCGCGATCGAAAAGTGGTAATTGCCGGTGGTGGAGATTCAGCCTTAGACTGGGCTATTTATTTATCGGATGTTGCTTCAGAAGTTGCCCTGGTGCATAGAAGGGAAGAATTCCGTGGAGCATTGGATTCCGTAGAAAGGGTTTCAGAACTGGCAAAACTTGGAAAAATTGAAATGATCACGAATGCAGAAGTTGTTGGATTAAAAGGAGAAGATGAACTGGAGCAGGTGGTGATTCGTCATAAGGACAAGGCTCGTGGAGAAGAGTTCAGGGAGGTAGATGATTTTATTCCGCTCTTTGGATTATCACCAAAACTAGGACCTATTGGAAGCTGGGGACTTGAGATTGAAAAGAATGCCATTAAAGTGGACAATTCGTATGATTATCAAACTAATATTCCCGGCGTTTACGCGATTGGTGACGTAAATACCTATAAAGGAAAACTAAAACTGATCCTTTCCGGTTTTCATGAGGCTGCGATCATGTGTCAGAGTGCATATCAACGAATTTATCCGGATAAGAAATATGTTTTAAAGTATACCACGGTTGGAGGTGTGGAAGGATTTGATGGTTCAAAGAAAGAAGCTAAAAGAGAGGTTGTACAAAGTATTAGTGTATAGAACGTCATCCTGAACTTGGTTCAGGATCTCAAGTGGAGAAGCTGAAACAAGTTCAGCTTGACGTTTTTTGAGAGAAATTTAAAGGTAACCAATGTTACCTGCAAGAAAAAGCAGAATTCCTATCTTTGACGAAAATTCGAGAATATGAAGATCAGCTTAAAACGAATCAACGATAATTACCTTTTTGAAACGATCAACGAACGTGGCAATATTGTTCTTTTGGATAATAAAACCGATGAGGAACCAAAAGGTGCCAGCCCCATGGATCTTTTGCTTCGGGGGATCGCCGGTTGCAGTAGCATCGATATCGTGATGATTCTAAGAAAACAGAATCATGAGCTGGAAGATCTTCGGGTAGAGGTAGACGGTTACCGTGAAGATGGCAATATACCGAATGTATTCAAAAAGATTCACCTGGACTTTATTCTGAAAGGAGATATTCCGCCAGCCAAAGTGGAAAGAGCGGTAAAATTATCGATGGATAAGTATTGTTCGGTTTCTAAAATGCTCGAAAAAGCGGCTGAGATCAGCTATTCTATTACCCTTAACGGGGAAAAGGTTTTATAGAAAGTTTTCTTAAATCCTTGCATTTAGGAGCAGCATAGCTATATTTGCGCAATAAGTTCATTGTTTACAACTTTCGTTATCAAGAAAGGTTGAGGGATTAGACCCTGTGAAACCTTAGCAACCCTCCTTTGGAGAAGGTGCTACATTCTACTACGCCCTGGCGTAGATAGATAACATTAGACTTCTTTTTTGTCTTCCTTTTTTGATAGCGATTTATTTACAAGATCATGTCAAAAATTGAAGAGTTACTCTCTAAAAAAATACTCATACTCGATGGTGCCATGGGGACCATGCTTCAGGAATATAAATTTTCTGAAGAGGATTTCCGCGGAAAACGTTTTGCCGACTGGCCGGTTTCTCTAAAAGGGAATAATGACCTGCTGTCTCTTACCCAGCCAGAAGCCATCGCTACTATTCACCGAAAATATTTCGAAGCCGGAGCAGATATTGTGGAAACCAATACCTTCTCCGGAACCACGATCGCCATGGCCGATTATAAAATGGAAGAGCTCGTTTATGAGCTTAATTACGAATCGGCCAGGATCGCTAAGGAAGTAGCTCAGGAAGTCACTGCTGAAAATCCGCAAAAACCTAGATTCGTGGCAGGAGCTATAGGCCCCACTAACAAAACGGCCAGTATGAGCCCTGATGTGAACGATCCGGGTTTCCGTGCCATTTCTTTTGAAGAACTGAAAGTAGCCTACAAACAGCAGGCTAAAGCATTAATTGATGGCGGAGTGGATGTGCTTTTGGTGGAAACGGTTTTTGATACGCTGAATGCCAAGGCTGCCCTTTTCGCGATCGATGAACTAAAGGAAGAATTGAATGCTGATATCCCGGTCATGGTAAGCGGTACGATCACCGATGCTTCCGGAAGAACACTATCAGGTCAGACGGCCGAAGCTTTCCTGATCTCGGTTTCCCATATTCCGCTTTTGAGTATTGGGTTTAACTGCGCACTTGGGGCGAAACAGTTAACACCGCACCTGGAAGCGGTGGCCCGAAATACCGAATTTGGTGTTTCGGCCTATCCCAATGCCGGACTCCCGAATGCCTTTGGAGAGTACGACCAGGATGCGCAGGAAATGTCGAATCAAATCAGGGAATATCTTGAAAAAGGCCTGGTAAATATTCTGGGCGGTTGCTGCGGAACCACTCCAAAACATATAAAAGCGATTGCAGAAATTGCCAGAGATTATAAGCCCAGGAAAATTAAACTTCAACGTCATGCTGAACTAGTTTCAGCATCTCAAAATACAGAGAATCAATCATAGAAAAAGTGAGACCCTGAATCTCCCGAAATTTCGGGACAGGGTGACGAAAATTGAATAATATGAGTGCAGAAAGTACAGATCTGAATATAATAAAACCCTCCCCATTGGGGAGGAAAGGAGGGGCGAGACCCTTAAAACTTTCCGGCCTGGAACCTTTGGTGATCACTCCTGAAAGCAATTTCATAAATGTTGGGGAAAGAACCAACGTGGCCGGCTCCCGCAAATTTTTGCGATTGATCAAGGAAGAGAAATATGATGAGGCCCTGGAAGTGGCCCGTGAGCAGGTAGAGAATGGCGCCCAGATCATCGATGTGAATATGGACGACGGACTCATCGATGGGAAGGAAGCCATGGTTAAATTCCTGAACCTCGTGGTGGCTGAACCTGATATCGCCCGTGTTCCCATCATGATAGATAGTTCCAAATGGGAAATTATCGAAGCCGGGCTACAAGTGGTACAGGGAAAATGTGTGGTGAATTCCATCAGTTTGAAGGAAGGTGAACAGGAATTCATCGAAAATGCAAAAAAGATCAAACGTTACGGCGCCGCGGTGATCGTGATGGCCTTTGATGAAGTGGGCCAGGCCGATAATTATGAACGCCGAATCGAGATCGCCAAACGCTCCTATGATATCCTGGTGAATAAAGTAAAGTTTCCTCCTGAAGATATCATTTTTGACCTCAATATTTTCCCGGTTGGAACTGGAATGGAAGAACACCGTAAGAATGCGGTAGATTTTATTGAAGGCACCAAATGGGTGAAAGAAAATTTGCCATACTGTAGCGTAAGTGGAGGAGTAAGCAATGTGTCTTTTTCCTTCCGGGGGAATAATCCGGTAAGGGAAGCCATGCATTCGGTATTTCTCTATCATGCCATCAAAGCGGGGATGAACATTGGGATCGTCAATCCTTCCATGCTCGAGGTTTATGATGAGATCCCGAAAGATTTGCTGGAGCATGTAGAAGATGTGATCCTGGATCGCCGCGATGATGCCACGGAACGACTGCTAGATTTCGCAGAAAATGTCGTGGGACGAAAAAAAGAAAATAAGGTAGACCTCTCCTGGAGGGAAAATCCGTTGCAGGATAGAATCACCCATGCACTGGTAAAAGGCATCGACGCCTATATTTTGGAAGACATCGAAGAAGCACGCCAACAGGCCGAGAAACCTCTGGAAGTAATCGAAGGTCCGCTTATGATAGGAATGAACGTGGTTGGAGATCTTTTTGGAAGCGGGAAAATGTTCCTGCCTCAGGTGGTGAAATCGGCAAGGGTTATGAAAAAGGCCGTGGCACATTTGTTACCATATATCGAAGCCGCGAAAAAAGCCCCCAAGCCCCCAAAGGGGGAACAATACTGGCAAACTGCAGATCCTGCATTGTATGGCAAAATGAAAGAATTTGCACGAAGGATGAGGTATGAAAAATCTACCAGAGCAGAAAGCAAATTATGGGAGGCCTTGAGTGGGAAGAAACTGGAAGGATATAAGTTTAGAAGGCAACATATTATTGGAAGTTATATTTCAGATTTTGTGTGTCTTAGGGAGAAGCTCGTCATTGAAGTAGATGGGTTAATTCATGAGCTTCCAGAGCATAAATTGAGTGATGAAGAACGTACAGCCTGGCTGGAAGATCAGGGATTTCGGGTAATTAGATTTACCAATCATCAGGTACTTCAAAATCTTGATTTTGTCCTAGAAACTATTCTAAAGAAACTGAAACAAGCGCCCCCATCGGGGGTAGGGGGGGCTGGAAAGGTCCTTTTGGCCACGGTGAAAGGCGATGTACATGATATTGGTAAAAATATCGTGTCGGTAGTTTTGGGTTGTAATAATTATGAGATCATCGACCTTGGGGTAATGGTCCCACCGGAGAAGATCATCGAAACAGCCAAAAAAGAGCAGGTAGATGTGATTGGTCTTAGCGGATTGATCACTCCGTCTCTGGATGAGATGGTTTTCCTGGCAAAGGAAATGGAGCGTCAGGATTTTTCTGTTCCGCTTTTAATTGGTGGAGCGACCACTTCCAAGGCACATACCGCGGTGAAGATAGACCCGCAATATAAACATGCGGTTGCACATGTAAATGATGCTTCCCGCGCCGTGACTGTGGTGGGAGATCTTTTAAAGGAAAGCACCAGGGAGAAATATAAGAACGAGCTTAAGGAACAATATGATAAGTTCCGGAAGAATTTCAACAAACGAAGTAAGGTAAAATCATTCCTGAGTATCGAGGAAGCCCGGAAAAATAAATTTAAGATCGATTGGGACAGGGCGCCAATCACCAGGCCTGCTGAATTAGGAATCCAGGTGATCGAAGATTTTGACCTGAATAAACTGGTTGATTATATCGACTGGAGCCCGTTTTTTAGAAGCTGGGACCTTCATGGTCGTTATCCGGATATTCTGAATGATGAAAAAGTAGGAGAGCAGGCGCAAAGTTTATTCAAGGATGCCCAGGCCTTATTGAAACGAATTCTGGACGAAAGATTGCTGAAAGCCAGGGCGGTATTTGGACTTTTTGAGGCTAATAGCATTCATGATGATGATATCGAGATCGAATATCAGGAAGATTCAGGGGAGAAAACTGCTGTTTTCAGAACGCTACGGCAGCAATTAAAAAAACATGGGGAGCAACCGAATTTCGCTTTAGCCGATTTCGTAGCTCCCAAGGAATCTCAAATCCAGGATTATTTGGGCTGTTTTTGTGTGACCACAGGATTTGGAACCCAGGAGCTGGCCGAAAAATTCGAGAAGGATCATGACGATTATAATTCGATCATGATCAAAGCCCTGGCCGATCGTCTGGCCGAAGCTTTTGCGGAATATCTGCACGAGAGAGTCAGAAAAGAGCATTGGGGTTATGCTTCTAAAGAGAATCTAAGCAACGAAGAACTGATCAAGGAAGAATATAAAGGGATCAGGCCTGCACCAGGCTATCCCGCCTGTCCGGATCATTTAGAGAAACTAAGCATTTGGGAAGTTTTGAAGGTGAAGGAACGAATTGGAGTAGAGCTAACCGAAAGCCTCGCCATGTGGCCGGCGGCCAGCGTGAGCGGCTATTATTTTGTGAATCCCGAAGCTAGGTATTTTGGCCTCGGCAAAATAAAGGAGGATCAGGTGAAGGATTATGCGGAACGGAAGGGAATTAGTTTGGAGAAAGCAGAAAAGTGGCTGAATCCGAATATCGCAGATTAGTATTGAGTATTGAGTATTGAGAATTGAGAAAAGTTATGATTAGGATAGATTCTGAAACAAGTTCAAAATGACAAAGAATTAAAAAGACCTCACAGGTTTTCAAAACCTGTGAGGTCTCCTGAAAAAATAAAAAAATAGCTTAAAGCTTATTGCTTCCTGCTGATAGATAACAAATGCGTTAGGGATTGAAGCGGCATACTTTAATGAAATGCTGAGCCTGACGAAGCATGAATTAAAGATAAAGCGAAAAGCCCGGCCCGAAGGGCAACGCCCAGAAAAGTATAATTAGATTACATATGAAGGTTACTGAACACATTAAAAAAGCGAATGGGAAAACGCTGTTTTCTTTCGAGATCATCCCGCCAAAAAAAGGAAAGAATATCCAGGAACTCTATGATAATATAGATCCTTTAATGGAATTTAAACCTCCGTTCATAGATGTGACTACCTCCAGGGAAGAATATGTGTACGTGGAAAAAGACGGACTCCTCGACCGAAAGATCACCCGTATGCGGCCGGGGACCGTTGGGATCTGTGCGGCGATCAAGCATAAATATAATGTGGACACCGTTCCGCATGTGCTTTGTGGCGGATTTAGTAAAGAAGAGACCGAGTACCTACTGGTGGACTGTCATTACCTGGGAATTGAAAATATCATGGCCCTGCGAGGGGATGCGATGAGCCATCAGAAATATTTCGAACCCTCCAATGGCGGGCATTCCTATGCCTGCGATTTGGTGAGGCAGATCACGAACCTGAATAAAGGGAAATACCTTCATGAGGTGATCGAGGCCGATGATAAGGCCGATTTTTGCATTGGTGTTGCCGGTTACCCGGAAAAGCACCTCGAAGCTCCTTCACTGCAATCTGATCTAAAACGACTAAAGGAAAAAGTTGATGCCGGAGCCGATTATGTGGTCACACAGATGTTCTTTGATAATTCAAAATTCTTTGAATTTGTAAAGGCTGCAAAAGATATGGGGATTGACGTGCCCATAATTCCTGGGATCAAACCCATCGCTATCAAAAGACATTTACAGTTACTGCCTCAGGTTTTCAAGATCGATCTTCCGGAAGAGCTGATCCTGGAGGTTGAAAAATGTACATCGAATGCTGAAGTAAGGCAGGTAGGCGTGGAATGGTGCATCAATCAATCGAAAGAACTGGTGGAAGCAGGAGTGCCAACCGTACATTATTATTCTATGGGGAAAAGTTCTAATATTCAGCAAATCGCTGAGGCGGTCTTTTAAGCAAACTGAAATCCGGGAGCGCCTTTATTTTCTTAAATATGTTAGATTTGCCCCCGTATGAAGAAAATTGCCCTCTGCCTATTCCTTTTATCCAGTCTTTTGAAGGCCCAGGACGAAAAGCCTCCTAAATTCTTTTCGATAGACGGCAATTATTTTTACGGCAGTATCATGGAGCATAGTCCTGATATTGGGCACCTGATCACCGGCCATCCTACTGGAGTGATTCTTAGCTGGAACCAGAAGACCTACGGACTGAAAGAATGGGAACGCCGTTATAATTATCCGGATTTTGGATATTCCTTTGCCTACCAGGACATGAAAAATGAGAGCCTGGGCGAAACCTATGGTTTGTATGCGCATGCCAATTTCTATTTTTTTAAGCGGAATCTGATGTTCAGGGTGGGACAGGGGCTGGCCTATAATACCAATCCGTATCATCCCGATGAGAATTACCTGAACAATGCTTATGGGTCACATTTGCTCAGTACCACCTATCTCATGGGGAATTATCAGAAGCAGAATATCATTGACGGGTTGGGCCTGCAGGCCGGAATTAGTATTATCCATTATTCGAATGCCGATTTCAAATCGCCTAATAACAGCACGAATACATTCACGTTTAACCTGGGGGTAAATTATTTGCTGGATCATGAAAATCATCCCGATTATATTCCGAAGGGTCCCAAGGAAAAATATACCGAACCTATACACCTTAATTTTGCCATTAGAAGCGGGGTGAATTCTACCGGGGTAGTAGGATCTCCACAATTACCTTTCATGACCATCGCGGCCTATGCCGATAAAACCCTGAATCGAAAAAGTACAATTCAGGCCGGAGCCGAGTTGATCATGTCTCGCGCTTTGGAAGAATTCATAGCCTATAAAGCAGCAGCATTTCCCCAGCAGAATAATGATCCTGATGCCGATGCCAAGCGGGTTGGGGTTTTTGTGGGTCATAAACTAAACTTCAATAAACTTTCGCTCATTACACATTTGGGATATTACGCTTATTACCCCTATACCACTTATGTGGAACAGGTTTATAATCGCATCGGTTTACAGCGGGAGATCACCGAAGACTGGTGGGCATCGGCCACGGTTCGTTCGCATGGTGCGAATGCTGAAGCCGTTGAATTTTCAATTGGATATCGATTATGAGAAAACTTATTTTAATAGCAGTGATTAGTCTTCTCTTTAGTTGTAGCAGTGAAGATGCTCCTGATTGTATCCAGACCGCCGGAACCATCGTTCAGCAGGAGGTGGAACTGGAGCCTTTTAAAGAGATCTTTGTTTTTGAACGGGTGAAGTTATTTATCGAGGAAGGACCCGAACAGAAAGTAGTGATCGAAACGGGAGAGAACTTGCTGAACGAGGTAAGTGCCGAAGTGGAGAATGGACGATTAATACTGAAAAACGAAAATGCCTGTAACCTGTTCAGGGATTATGAGATTACTAAAGTTTATGTGACCAGTCCAAATATAACCTGGATTCAAACCAGTACCTCGAGTACCATTGAAAGTATAGGAACGCTTACCTATCCTGCATTATGGCTTAGATCCCTGAACCAGGAAAAGGATCCCGATATTCATACCGATGGTGATTTTAAACTGGACCTGGATGTACAGAATCTCCGAATCACTACCGATCATATTTCGAATTATTTCCTTAGCGGAAAAGTGGAAAATTTCGATGCCTTCTTTGCAGCCGGGGATGGAAGGCTGGAAGCCCGTAACCTCATCGTTCAGCATTACGATGTGTTTCACCGCGGAACCAATAAGCTAATTATCAATCCGCAGCAATCCTTAAAAGGTAATATTTACAGTTATGGGGATATCATTTCGGTGAACAGACCGCCGGTTGTTGAGGTGACCGAACATTTTAAAGGGGAGCTTATTTTTGAGTAAACCTAATAGTCTCTTTCGTTATCGCTGCAGATTTAGCTCTTAAAATTTTTAATTAAAGATCCAAAAAATGTAACGGGGCGAGGACCGATTCAGATGTTATTCAAATCCTGCCTTCCTATAATGCTCATGATTTCAACCTTATTCTCTACTATTCGGTAGAAGATACTGTCAACACCACAAACACATCGCCTATAACCTGGTTTTATGTGATCAACAGCCTCAAAGGAATAGGGCTGATCGGCGATTATTTTAAAATATTCAAAAAAGGTTTCAAAGTATTTATCGGCCTGAGCTTCACCAAATTTCTTCATTCCGTACTGATGAATACGTATTAAGTCCTGCTTTGCAGCATTACTTAATTTATAATTACCCATTAATACCCGATTTTGATTGTGCTAAGATCTCATCTTTACTGTCGGCTGTAAAACCACTCTGTTCAGCATTTTCCAGTTTTGCACGAATCCAGTCAATTTGTACCTGTTGCTTCCTGGCCTGCCTGATAAGGTCATTAACTACCTCGCTCTTGCTTGAGTATTCTTTGCTGTCTACCTGGTCTTTTAACCATTCATCGTTAGGATCGGTAAAGGAAATACTTTGTCGTGGCATCTTATTTAGATTTGATGTAAAATTGCACCAAATTCGAATCAAATCCTAATTTTAAGAATTTAATTTTTTAGATATGAATGAATTACAAGTCAGGATTTTGACGAAGAGGTTAGTTCAGCAAACAAACTTTCCAGGTTTTTGGTTTTCCTGATGAGCTGCAGCGTTTTAAGTCCATTATCGTGGGCGAAATCGAATACCGCTGGTCTCATGTCCTTATTGGTATCAAAAACAAGTTCGTAGGTAAAGCCACCGGTATTCTTAGCTGAAGCGAGATGCGGTATTTTCTCCAGGGCCACTTCTTCGATACGATAATCGAATTCCACAAAGATGACCTGTTCATCTTCATCTCTCAGGTCTTTCAGGTGCTTGTCGGCTACCACCTTTCCATTGTTAATGATAATCACGCGATCGCATATAGCTTCCACTTCCTGCATGATATGAGTAGAGAGAAAAACGGTTTTACCCGGTTTTCCTTCCGTGCTTTCCCTGCCAATATTTTTGATAAGGGCTCTGATCTCAACCAGCTGATTCGGATCCAGCCCGGTGGTTGGTTCATCAAGGATGAGCACTTCGGGATCATGCAATAGTGCGGCTGCTAGTCCAACTCGCTGTCGGTAACCCTTGGAAAGTTGTTCGATCTTTTTATTGGCTTCCGGTTTCAGGCCGGTAAGCTCGATCACTTCTTCGATTCGTTTTCTTTCAGTTTTATAGACCGAAGCACAAAAAGCCAGGTATTCCCGAATATACATTTCAGTGTACAGCGGATTGTGTTCCGGAAGGTATCCTATTTGTTGCTGAATTTCAGAAGTATTTTCAGGAAGTTTAAGGCCATTGACTTCAGCATGACCTTCATCTGCTGAAAGATACCCGGTAAGGATCTTCATAAGGGTCGATTTTCCGGCTCCGTTGGGGCCAAGGAATCCTACGATTTCTCCCGATGGAATTTGGAAATTTACGCCATCAAGGGCTTTCTGGCTGCCGTAGTATTTTGTTAAGTTGCTTACCGAAATGGACATGTTTCAAAATTAGAAATTATTTTCTGGCTGTTCGCTGAAAAATCTGCAATGTTCTAACGAAAATAAATGAGGTGAAATTGTTATTCTTAAATAAAGGCCGTTTGATTTCCAAAATTCTGAAAACTTGAAAAATTCGGGATAAAAAATTTTGAAAATAAAATTTAAGCACTACTTTAGTCACCATAACAAAGACAATGAAACGTTTAATCAACTGGAGCGCATTCTATTATTTTTATTTCTATACCAGAGATAGGATCGGGAGTGCTATATGATTAAATCAACATAAAATTATATAAAAGTCTCGATCTAAAATCGGGACTTTTTTTTGTTAGCTATATGAACAAAAAAATAGGAATACAGGGAATAAAAGGTTCTTTTCACCATCTGGTGGCGATGGATTACTATCATAAGGAAGTGGAAGTACTGGAGCATCTTTCCTTTCATGAGCTTGCCAGGAAACTGGCTGCCGGTGAATCGAATGAAGCTGTAATGGCTATCGAGAACAGTATTGCAGGTTCCATTTTGCCTAATTATGCGCTTATAGATGAGTACAACCTAAGCGTTATTGGAGAATATTACACTCCTGTAAATATGAATCTGATGGCACTTGGAGGTCAGAAGATCGAGGATATCAAAAAGGTATTTTCCCATCCCATGGCGCTGTTGCAGTGCAAGGAATTTTTCAAGAAACATCCTCATATCAAGCTTATAGAGGATGTCGATACAGCCGAAGCCGCCAAGCGTATCCATGATGAAGGACTAAAAAAAGTAGGCGCGGTTGCAAGTCCTGCGGCTGCGGAAATGTATGACCTGGAAATTCTGGCCAGGGAGATACATACCATAAAAAGCAATGCAACTAGATTCCTGGTTTTAGGAACGGAACAAAAAGAACCTAATGGAGAAAAACTGGACAAAGCTTCGATCAAATTCGATCTGAAAAGCGAACGCGGAAGCCTGGTTTCGGTACTCAATATTCTCAGGGATTGTTACCTGGATATGACCAAAATTCAGTCTCTGCCAATCATCGATGAGCCCTGGAAATATTCATTTTTCGTGGATGTGATCTTCGAGCGACCGGAGGATTTTGAACGGGCCATGGATGTTTTGAAATTAATGACCGAAGGATTAAGAATATTTGGTATTTATAAAAATAAATTGTCATGATTACGGCAAAAAGACTGGATAACGTACAGGAATACTATTTTTCTAAGAAACTAAGGGAAGTAGCAAAATTAAGGGCCGAAGGCAGGGATATTATTAACCTTGGAATAGGAAGTCCCGATCTGCCTCCGCCACCTCAGGTGATCGAAGCATTGAACGATGCCTTGAAGGCTAATGGTGCTCATCAGTACCAGCCATATCGAGGAATTACCACCTTGCGAACTGCCATTGCCGATTTTTACCGCCTGTTTTATTCAAGGAATTTAGATCCAGAAACCCAGATACTTCCATTGATGGGAAGCAAGGAAGGGATCATGCATATTTCAATGGCATTCCTGAACAAGGGGGATGAGGTACTTTTGCCGAATCCGGGATATCCAACATATAGTTCGGTTACCAGGTTGCTGGAAGCCCGTGAAAGAAATTATGAGCTGAGTGCAGAAAATAACTGGTTGCCAGATCTGGAAGCCCTGGCCAGAGAAGATCTCAGCAAGGTAAAACTGATGTGGGTTAATTACCCTCATATGCCAACCGGTTCAGTAGCTAACGAAGACTTTTTTGAAGAGCTTACCGCATTTGCCGAAGAACACAAAATCCTTGTTGTAAATGACAATCCCTATAGTTTTATTCAGAATGACCATCCCCGAAGCATACTTTCTAAAAATGAATTAAGCGATTATGTAATGGAGCTGAATTCGCTCAGCAAAAGCTTTAATATGGCTGGCTGGAGAGTAGGGATGCTGGTTGGCAGCGAGAAGAATATCGACTCGGTGCTTAAGGTGAAGTCGAATATGGATAGCGGGATGTTCTACCCGGTACAGGCCGGAGCGGTGGAAGCGCTTCGCCTTTCTCAGTCCTGGTTTGACAATCAGAATGAGGTGTATGCAGCTCGAAAAACCCTGATGCTGGAATTGATCGAAAAACTGGGATGTGACGTGAACGATGACCAGGTTGGTTTGTTTATCTGGGCCAAAGTTCCTGCTGGAAAAACTTCGGAAAGCATCGTTGATGAATTGCTTTATGAGCATAATATTTTTATCACTCCCGGATTCATTTTCGGTTCACAGGGAGAAGGTTACGTGAGATTTTCGCTTTGTGCTTCGGAAGAAGCCATTAGAGAAGCAATTAAAAGATTGGAAAAATGAATGTATTCATAATAGGAACCGGATTAATAGGAGGCTCTTTTGCCCTGGACCTGAAGGCCGTGATGAAACGTGCCAAGATCTTCGGAATCGATCAGAACGAAGCCCATCTGGATGAAGCACAGGAAAAGGGGCTGATCGATGAAAAGGCTGAATTTAAAGATCTTAACAAGGCTGATTTTGTGTACCTCGCGATCCCGGTAGACGCTTCCTTGAAAGTATTACCCGAGATCCTGGACCTGATTAAGGATGATTGTCTGGTGACCGATGCCGGTTCAACCAAGGAACAACTGTGTAAGGTGGTTGCCGATCATCCAAAAAGAAGAAATTACCTGGCCGGACATCCTATTGCAGGTACCGAGTTTTCCGGTCCGTCGGCAGCGCTGCATGGATTGTTCAGGCAGAAAACGAATATTATTTGCGAGGTTGAAAAAACCGCGTTCAAGCTGCAGGAAAGAGCGCTGGAGGTGTTTAATGCCATTGGGATGCGTATTCGATATATGGATCCTGCCTCCCATGACAGGCATATCGCTTATGTATCGCATTTGTCGCATATCAGTTCCTTTATGCTGGGGAAGACGGTGCTGGAAAAAGAGAAGAACGAAAGGGATATTTTCGACCTGGCAGGCAGTGGATTTGCATCCACGGTTAGACTGGCCAAAAGTTCTCCGGCCATGTGGACCCCGATTTTCAATCAGAATAAAAAGAATGTACTGGAAACGCTGGATGAATATATATCCAATTTACAACACTTCAGAGACCTAATGGAAAAGGACAATTTTGAAGAGGTGTATCAGGAAATGGAAAAAACGAATCATATAAAAGATGTTTTAAACGGCATCACTCAGGAAGAACAACTTAAATTACTGGAAAATGGAAAATAAGAAAGAACTTAGAAACTGGCTGGATGACTTTGGATTATCTCATCCGCTAGTGATCGCGGGGCCTTGCAGCGCCGAAACAGAGGAACAGGTGTTAACCATCGCACACCAGCTGAAGGATAGCGATGCGACCGTACTTCGTGCAGGTATCTGGAAACCAAGAACCAGACCCGGGAACTTTGAAGGTGTTGGAGCCCTTGGTTTAAAGTGGCTTCAGAAGGCAAAAGAAGAAACCGGTATGTTAACTACTACAGAGGTAGCGAATCCTACTCACGTAGACCTGGCCCTGGAGCATGATGTGGATATTCTTTGGATTGGAGCAAGAACCACGGTTTCTCCTTTTATTGTTCAGGAGATCGCAGATGCCCTGAAAGGAACCGATAAGATCGTTTTGGTAAAGAACCCGGTGAATCCAGACCTGTCTCTTTGGCTTGGAGCTGTTGAAAGATTGTATACCGCCGATATTAAGAAATTAGGAGTCATACACCGCGGATTTTCAGCCTATGAAAAAACAGGTTACCGAAACAACCCGGAATGGCAGATTCCTATCGAACTTCAGAACAAGTTCCCGGATCTTCCATTGATTCTCGACCCTTCACACATCGCTGGAAGACGGGATATCATTTTCGATCTGTGTCAGACCGCACTGGACCTGAATTATGACGGACTCATGGTAGAAACCCATCACACACCAGATAAAGCCTGGAGTGACGCTGCACAGCAAATAACCCCGGAAACCTTAATCCAGATTATGAAAGACCTTAAAGTAAGAAAAGAAGTTTCTGCCAGTGAAGAGTTCCAGAAGAAACTGGAAAACCTTCGTTCCAAAATCGATATTACCGATTCGCAGATCCTGGAGATACTGGCTAAAAGGATGAAAATCGCTGAAGAGATTGGTAGGGTTAAAAAAGATCAGAACGTTGCTATTCTACAAACAAAAAGGTGGAATGAGATCCTGGGAAAAATGGTTCTGGAAGGCGAGAGCAAAGGTCTGAGTGAGGAGTTCGTATTGAGAATGTTCAAGGCGATTCACCAGGAGTCTATCAACCACCAGCAAAAGATACTGGACGGGATCGAAACCAGGTAAACTGCATCGGGATTTAATTCATAGATTTGTAGCAAACTATGTTTAAATGAAGTGGGTAATTCTTAGTTAATGCAGGGAACGGTTTATAAATCTACGGGAAGCTGGTACCAGGTCAAGGCCGAAAATGGCGAATTTTACGAATGCAGGATCAAGGGGAAATTCCGCATACAGGGTATTAAAAGCACCAATCCCGTTGCCGTAGGCGACGTGGTGAGTTTTGACCTGGAAGAAGGAGTGGAAGGCAAAACCGGGGTCATCAAAAAGATAAAAGACCGCGAGAATTATATAATTCGGCGGTCTGTTAATCTTTCCAAGCAAACTCATATCATCGCCGCGAATATCGACCAGGTATTCCTTCTGGTGACGCTTAATAATCCGCCTACGCTCACCAGTTTTATCGACAGGTTCCTGGTAACTGCGGAAGCTTATGATATTACCGCAATCCTGCTGTTCAATAAAATAGATACCTATTCTCCGGAAGAACTGGCTGAGGTGAAATACCTGGCTGAATTATACCGTGGAGCCGGTTATGAATGCATAGGAATTTCCGCCAAAAAGGGAAAGAACGTGGATAAGGTGAAGGAAAAGATGACCGGAAAAACCAGTATGATATCGGGTCATAGTGGTACAGGTAAATCTACCCTCATTAATGCCATCGAACCAAGCCTGGACCTGAAGACTTCTGAGATATCCAAACAGCATATGCAGGGGCAGCATACCACCACCTTCGCCGAAATGTTCGACCTGGGATTTGGCGCCCGAATCATCGACACTCCCGGAATTAAAGGCTTTGGCGTAGTTGATATGGAAAGGGAAGAAGTAGGCGACTATTTTCCCGAATTTTTCGAAAGAAAATCGGAATGTAAATTCCATAACTGTCTTCACCTGGAAGAACCTAAATGCGCGGTTAAGGAAGCGCTGGAGGCTGGAGAGATCGCCTGGTCCCGCTATAAAAGTTACCTTCAGATCATGGAAGGGGAAGATGAGAATTACAGAATCGATCAATACAAGTAAATGAGAGCAGTTCTACAAAGAGTTTCAGAAGCGTCAGTAAAAATCGATTATAAATTGTGCTCGGTGATCCGCGAGGGAATTTTGATACTGCTTGGAATCGAAGACGAAGATTCCCAGGAAGATATTGAGTGGCTCACCAGAAAGATCATCAATATGAGGATATTTAATGATCGTGATGGGGTTATGAATCTTTCCTTGAAACAAATTGACGGCAATGTGATCGTGGTTAGCCAGTTTACGCTTCATGCCAGTACGAAAAAAGGCAATCGCCCAAGCTATATCAAGGCAGCTAAACCTGAAGTTGCCGAACCGCTTTATGAAAAATTTATCGCCCATTTTGAAAAGGAATTTGGAAAGGATGTAGGCCAGGGAAGATTTGGTGCGGATATGAAGATCTCCCTGATCAATGACGGGCCGGTAACTATAATTCTGGATTCCAAAGACAAACGTTAAGAACAAGTTAAAATTTTTATATATATTGCGCAGACAATATTGCCCAAATCAATTTAATGCGCTTATATACTTGCCTCCTCGTGTTGGCCTGCTGCAATTTTTCAGTCTTCGGCCAGGAGAATTATTCCGTTGAGAATATTCCACCCTCATTAGTTAAAAATGCCGATGCCGTTATCCGCCAAAACCGCGTGGTTATAGAGGTTGAGGCTGTAGATGAGGTTACGATCAAAACCTTTAGGGTCGTAACCATATTTAATGAATCTGGTGATTCTTACGCGAGAGCGTTAGAATTCTACGATGAAAGCTCCAAGATCAGGGAACAGGAAGCCATTATTTATGATTCCAGGGGCCAGGAACTGGATAAAATAAAATCTCGCGACTTCAAGGATCAGAGCAATTTTGATTCGTTCATATTGTTTTCAGATAACCGGGTGAGCTACCTGGATTATACCCCAAGAGAATATCCATACACTGTAGCCTATACCAGCGAAGTTGAGAACACCAATTCGGTTTTCCTGCAGGATTGGTTTCCGGTAGAAGGTTATGATGTGAGTGTTGAAAGATCTTCCTACCAGCTTCTTAATCCTGGGCGTATCCCTTTGCGATCTACGGAACGAAATTTCGGTGATTTCGAGATACAGAAAAATAATACAGAATTTGAACTGGAATATCATCTTTCGAATGCGGCAGCTATCGAATATGAACGCTTAAGTCCTTCTTTTAAAACATTTGTTCCCCGAGTACTGGTGGCACTGGATGAATTTCACTTGGAAGGAGTTGATGGGGTGGCTTCTAACTGGAAGGAAATGGGTAAATGGATGTATGATGAGCTGGTTGCCGATCATGACCAAATTCCGGCAGCCACGGTTCAGAAGATAACCAATCTTACCGCTGATGCCGAGTCTGTCGAGGAAAAAGCCAGACGAATTTATCAATATGTACAGGATAATACCCGCTATATAGCGGTAATGTACGGCATAGGTGGCTGGGAACCCGCCCTGGCTGCAGATGTAGACCGGCTTGGGTATGGCGATTGTAAGGCGCTTACCAATTATACCAAGGCGCTTCTAAAAAGTCAGGGAATAGAATCTTATTATTCCGTGGTATATGGGGGAGAAAAAAGAAATATTGATCCGGATTTTACCAAAATGCAGGGAAATCATGTGATCCTGAATATTCCTAATGAAAATGGTGAAGATTTCTGGCTGGAATGTACCAGTCAGGAAGATCCGTTCAATTACCTGGGAGATTTTACGGATGATCGTTACGTGCTCCGTGTAAAGCCCGATGGTGGAGAACTGGTTAAAACGAAAAAATATTCTGAAGTTGATAATCTTCAGAAAACCAACTGTACCATAGAATTGGACGGAGATGGCAATTTTATGGCCAGCCTCAGGCGTTCCAGTTTTGGTGTTCCCTACGGAGAGGTTTACAGGCTGGAATCGAAAACCGAAAAAGATAGAAAGGAACATTACCTGGACGAATGGTCCCGTTTTCAGAATATAAGCTTCAGTAAGATCGAATTTGAGAACAGGCGGGATTCGATCGAATTCAGGGAAAACATAGACTTTAGCGGAGCCCGCTTAGCTACCAAGGCAGGAAAGCGGCTGCTGATTCCTTTAAATTTCATTCAACAGGATAATGTTTCCCTTGAGAAGGATGAAAATCGAAAAAGACCGGTTCAGCTTATTCGCGGAAGATCTTTTGAAGATGATTTCGTGTTTAACCTGCCGGAAGGATTTGAAATTGAGGTTTTGCCTGAAAATAAATTGCTGGTGACCGATTATGGGCATATGTCGGTTGAAATTAATAGCCTTGAGCAGGATGGAAAACAAGCTATACATGTAAAGCGGAAAATGACGATAAAGGAAGGCGAATGGGAAGCATCAAAATATCAGGAATTTCGAAATTTCATATACAATGTAAACCATCTGAACAATCTCAAGGCCGTGATTGTGCAGTCTAATACCTAATAACCATGAACCGACCATTACTTATTTTATTACTTGCCTTAGTCTCGCAGGTTTCCTTTGGCCAGGATTTCAAATTCGGAAAAGTTTCCGAAGAAGAAGTGAAGGAAAAGGAGCATCCTCTGGACAAAGAAGCCAATGCTGCCGTCCTGTACAAATTCCGAAGAACATATTATGATTATCATCAGCATACAGGATTTCAGTTGATCACCGAGGTTCATGAGCGGGTGAAAATCTATAACAAGGATGGATTTGACTGGGCGACCAAAGAAGTTAAATCTTATGTTGGTGGAGGAAGCGATGAGGAAGATGTTAGAAGTATCAAAGCCTTTACGTATAACCTGGTGGATGGAAAACTTGTGGATGAAAAACTCGATAAGGATGATATCATCGTAGAGGAATCCAGTAAATTTTATAAAACCACCAAGTTTACCATGCCTGCCGTTAAAGAAGGAAGTGTGATAGAATACAGGTACGAGCTCGTTTCACCTTTTGTGACCAGCATTGATGATTTTAAGCTTCAGTACAGTATTCCTATCAATAAACTCGAGGTGAAACTTAGTATTCCTGAATACCTGGTGTATAGAAAGCACTATAACCTCAGGTCACCAATACGATTTGATATTGTGGAGGATGGAAGTAGATTCAGAAGAGGGGATCTCGATTTCCAGGTTAACACCTATGAAATAAACAAAGACAATATCCCGGCGATGGTGGAAGAGCCTTTTGTAGATCATATTCAGAATTATGCCGCCTTTATCAAATGGGAACTGCAGTACACCAAATTCCCGCAAAGCACCGTTGAAAATTATTCTTCAGACTGGGAGGGTGTAACCAAATCTATTTATAATGATATTGGTCTCGATAAGGATATCAATCAAACCCGCTATTTTCAGGATGATATCGATGGACTGATCGGGGATATATCAGATCCTGTTCAGAGGGCCGCCAGGATCTTCAATTTTGTGAAGCAGAAGATGAAGTGGAACGAATATGTTGGTTTTGTTCCAGACAAAGGGCCTAAGAAAGCCTACAAGGAAGGAATTGGCAGCGCGGCAGATATCAATCTGATGCTTACGGCGATGCTTCGATATGCGAGGCTGAATGCCAGCCCGGTTCTGATAAGTACACCCGATAACGGAGTGCCACTTTTTCCAACCCGAAACGGCTTCAATTATGTGATTTCCAGTGTGGAAACCCCCGATGGTATCATTCTGATGGATGCGACCGATTTAACAGCGGCCATGGGAGAATTGCCAAAAAGAGCCCGCAACTGGCAGGGGAGAATTCTTAGGGAGAATGGGACTTCAGATTGGGTTCCGCTTTATCCGCAGGCACATTCCAGCTATACTTCGCGCATGAATATCAAGTATGAAGATGGCCGGCTCGACGGGGTATTTACAAAAACCCTGAACGGATTTCATGCGAAAAAATATCGCAATAAGTACTTCGATAAATCTGAAGAAGAATTTAATGAAGCTGTAGCAGATAGAATGGGTGATATTGAAGTTAAGGAAATCGAGGTAAGAAATCTGCAGGATGTTGGGTCCGATATTGGCGAGAATTACAAGTTTAATACCAATTATGGAATAGAGGAGATAGGCGAAAACCTATACTTAAAGCCATTGTTGTTCGAAACTTTGAAGGAAAATCCGTTTAAGTCAAAAACGAGGACCTATCCGGTGTTTTTCGATTTTATGTCGGCAGAACAGAAGCAGGTGAATATCATGGTGCCTGAAGGTTTTGAGTTGGTTTCCCTTCCGGAATCTAAAACCTACCAGTTACCAGATAATGGAGCGACCTTCAGGTTTACAACCATGGAAAATGGTGGCTTTATCAGGGTTGAATCTATAGTGGTTTGGAACAAGCCTGTTTTTACGGCTACTGAATATGAGAACTTGAAATCCTTTTATGATAAGATCGTAGAAAAGCAAAATGAAACCATCGTCTTCGGAAAAATTTCAGAAGACGAGACCGCCGAAATCTCCGGAAGCGGCGAATAAGAACCGAAAATCATAATTATAAGGATTATGATGTTTAAACCACCCTGTAGCCGGGGTGGTTTTTTAGTTGCTGAAGGGAAAGAACAGTCTTGCTTTTAAATTTCCCGGGCTTCACTACTTGAAAATTCCGTAACTTCAAGCAAACCAATAAATTATTCCAAAATGAAGGAAGTAAGTCTGAAGATAAATGGTAAATCGGTTTCTCTTGATATCGATCCAGCGACTCCCTTATTATATATACTTAGAAATGAATTAGAACTCAACGGTCCAAAATATGGCTGTGGACTTCAGCAATGCGGCGCCTGCATGGTTTTGCTTGATGGTAAAGCCACCCCTAGCTGCATGTTGCCGGTGGCCGCGGCAGAAGGAAAAGAGGTAGTAAGCCTGGAAGGACTGGCAAAAAAGGATGGAACTTTACATCCTGTTCAGCAGGCATTCATAGATGAACAGGCCGCGCAATGTGGTTACTGTTTAAATGGAATGGTGATTCATGCCGTTTCAATTCTCGGTGAAAATCCAACGGCCTCAGATACTGAAATTCGAAAAGCCTTAGATCAGAATATCTGCCGTTGCGGAACCCACGCAAGAATTCTGAAAGCTGTTCAAAAAGCCAGGAGATCATGAGCAACCGTAGAACATTTATCAAGCAGGTTGGTAGCATCAGTATAGGTTTCTCATTGCTGGGGCCATTTTCATGTATTTCTGAAGGGAAAAGTTCAGCCATGCCTGCCGGTAAAAAGGAAATAGATCCTGAAAATATAGATTCCTGGATAGAGCTTCAGGCAGATGGAAAGCTGAAAGTGATCACCGGAAAAATGGAACTGGGGCAGGGAATTTCCATCGCCATTATGCAGGTTGCGGCCGAAGAATTACAACTGCCCATAGAACGGGTTAGTATCCAGCTCGCTGAAACCGGGGTAACGCCGAATGAAGGTATCACAGCCGGAAGCCGTTCCATTGAAACCAGCGCGATGAACGTAAGAAGAGCGGCCGCCTGCGCACGTGAGGTTCTCCTAAAGAAAACTTCAGAAAAAACAGGATTGTCAATGACTGAAATATCGCTCGAAGAGGGCAGGATCAGGGCCGGAGATAATTATTATGACTGGTCTGAGATCATGGATGGCCAGGAGCAGCAGCGGGTATTTGAGCCGGAAACCTACTACGGAAAAACCAAACGTAAACTGGTTGGAAAACCGGTTCCCAGGCCAGACCTGGAAAAAATGATACGAGGAGAAGAATTTTATGTGCAGGATCTTCGATTTCCAGAAATGCTTCATGCGAGGATCATTCGTCCACCTTCTTACAAAACAAAATTGCAAAGCCTGAATGAAGACTTAGCTTCTAATTCTCCTGGCTTTGTAAAACTAGTAAGGCTTGGATATTTTATTGCGGTGGTCGCCGAAAAGGAATATGAGGCTATACAGATTCAGAAAAAACTTGAACAAACCTGTGAATGGGCCAGTGAACCTATTCCATCTTCTCCGGCCGACCTGAAATCCTATATAAAATCTCTTCCGGCAAATTCTAATATAGATGAGGAACCAGGAGATTGGAAAGCGGAGAATAAAAACTCAACGATTAAAGCGTCCTACTCCAAACCCTATATCATGCATGCGGCCAACGGCCCGAGTTGCGCGGTGGCAATTTATAATGATGGAATTCTTGATATCTGGAGCCATAGCCAGGGTGTTTACCCTTTGCGCGATACCATTGCAAATATGCTGGATCTGCCGCAGGATAAAATACATATTAAAGGAGTTCCAGGCTCTGGTTGTTACGGTCATAACGCGGCAGATGATGTGGCGGCAGAAGCTGCTTTGATCGCGAAAGAACTTCCGGGCAGGCATATACGTCTCCAGTGGATGCGGGAAGAAGAGCATGGCTGGGAACCTTATGGAACGGCTATGATCATGGAGCATGAAGCAACATTAGATGAATCCGGGCAAATTGCAACCTGGAATTATGAGCTGTGGAGTGATGGGCACTCCACAAGGCCAACGTCTGGGGATCCGGCAAACCTACTACCAGCGCGATACCTGAATAAAGATTTTGGGGTTCCAGGCCAGGGCTGGCGAGGTGGAGCGATAAGGAACGCACCACCCATCTACAAAACTGATAAATTCAGACTTACATCACACATTTTCGAGGGGCCGCTCCGAATTTCTGCTCTTCGAGGCCTTGGAGCCTACGCCAATGTATTCGGTATCGAATGTTTTATGGATGAACTGGCGGAAGCAGCTGGAAAGGATGTTTTTGAATTTCGGTTTGCCCACCTGGAAGATAAGAGGGCTGTCGACTGTCTAAAGCGCTTACGTGAAATGACTTTTAATGTTTCACCGACGCCGGGTGAGGGCTTCGGAATTGGATTCGCACAATATAAGAACTCAGCTTCCTATTGCGGCGTAGCAGCCCTGGTTGAAATTTCGGAACAAAACAAAAGCCCGGTAGTGAAAAAGATGTGGGGGGTGATCGATTCGGGAGAATGCATTAACCCAGACGGACTGAAAAATCAAACTGAAGGGGGGATGATACAGTCGGCTAGCTGGACGCTAATGGAACAGGTAAAATGGAATTCTAATGGGATCACATCTTTAGACTGGCAAAGTTATCCTATGTTGCGATTCCAGGAAATCCCGGAGATTGAGGTAGAGGTTATTGATCGCCCGGATATGCCTCCTCTGGGCGCAGGGGAAGCTGCACAAGGTCCTGCAGCAGCAGCTGTGGCTAATGCGATTTACAAAGCCGGTGGGAAACGCTTCAGAGATTTGCCGGTGGTAAGGTGATACGTCGATACGGTGATGCAGTGATGCGGTCTGACCAAGATGCGGTGATACGGGATACGTGAAAAGGTTCTGAAATTTCTACCCTTAAATTACCGTAAAATAAATCGAAAGCCTAGTTTTGAAAAAAACTATAAGATGGATCTTTCAAATTCACAAAAAGCGGTTGACAACTGGATCAAGGAACACGGTGTTCGTTACTTCAATGAACTCACCAATATGGCTCAGCTTACCGAGGAGGTTGGGGAAGTGGCGCGTATCATTGCCAGAAGATATGGTGAACAAAGTGAAAAGGAGAGCGATAAGAACAAGGATCTGGGCGAAGAACTCGCTGATGTGGTTTTTGTGGTGCTGTGTCTTGCCAATCAAACCGGTGTGGATCTTCAGGAAGCTTTCAACCGCAAGCTGGATATCAAGACCAAAAGAGACAGGAACAGGCATAAGAACAATGAAAAGCTGAAATAACATGAGTTTTAAATCCACCATTTCGAAAAAGGGTTTCTGGAAATCGGTTTTCTGGCTGGGTATTAGTTTCCTGGTGCTTTATAACGTGATAAGCATGTTGTTTGAATACGGGGAATTCGCCGTGCTTAGATTCTTTGATGAACGAACGGCCGATGGCAAATGGGTTAGATTTATCATAGCTCAACTACTTGCTGCTTTTGCATATGGCTTTATTTTATCTCTGGGTCAGTTTCGGGGTAAGGAAAAGAAAAACTAAATTAGCTATTAAAAATTTGCGATGACCCTCTCAGTTACTCAATCCGGCAGCAGCCTTAAAGGCGATCTTCAAATAACGGGATCGAAAAGCGAATCCAACAGACTGCTAATTCTTCAGGCACTATATCCGCAGATCTCTATTGAAAATCTTTCCAATAGCGATGATACGCAGGTTCTTCAGAAGGCCCTTCAAAAAGGTCAGGGAGAAATAGATATTCACCATGCCGGCACTGCCATGCGATTCCTAACGGCTTATTTTGCTGTAAAGGAAGGAGCGGAGGTTGTTTTAACCGGAAGTAAGCGAATGAAGGAACGTCCCATTCAGCTCCTGGTAGATGCCTTACAAAGAATGGGTGCAGATATTGATTATCTCGATAATGCCGGATACCCACCAATTAGGATAAGAGGAAAGAAATTACAGGTAGATTCGGTGAAACTGAAGGCCAATGTGAGCAGCCAGTATATTTCAGCATTGATGTTGATTGGCGCAGCCATGCCCAAAGGCCTGGAGATCATTCTGGAAGGACCGGTCACTTCTACGCCTTATATCCTGATGACGCTTGAAATCCTTCAGAATGTAGGGATCAGGGGAAAATTTGTTCAGGACAGAATATTTATTGAACCCGCCACGGAATTACCTCCCGTTACTGTTGCGGTGGAATCAGACTGGAGTTCTGCTTCCTATTTTTACAGTCTCGCCGCGATTTCAGACACCGCAGAAATAAAACTTTCTAATTACAGAAAAAGCAGCCGGCAAGGCGACTCCTGTCTGGCCGAGATCTACCGGCAGTTTGGTGTACAAACCGAATTCACCGAGAACAGCATTCTGCTTAAAAAAGAGAGCAGGCAACGCGCCCGGAGCATTCAGGAAGACCTTCGAAATTCTCCTGATATTGCACAGACCATCGCTGTAAGCTGCCTGGCTCTTGGGGTGGAATGTGAACTAAAAGGTTTACATACCCTCAAGATTAAGGAGACCGACAGGTTGCAGGCACTAAAGAATGAAATGGAGAAATTTGGCGCCAGGGTAAAGATCACCGAAGATTGCCTGAAATTATTTCCAGCTCAACAATTAGATTCTGAAGTGCAGGTGGCTACCTATAACGACCACCGGATGGCCATGGCTTTTGCCCCACTGGCATTGAAAGTTCCGATCCTGGTTGAGGATGCCGGCGTGGTTTCAAAATCCTACCCAGATTTCTGGAATGACCTTCATACCATGGGGTTTAAAACCAAAGAATTGGTTTAATTCCCAAATAAATAGTCATTTACTTGACAACCCCTACCTTGAGATTGTATATTTGCAGCTTTTAAAACAGGAACTATGGGAATGAAACTTTCGAACTTCAATTTTGATCTGCCTAAGGAACTTCTGGCTGAATACCCTTCAGAAAACAGGGATGAGGCAAGGTTAATGGTCCTTAATCGTAAAGATCAAACTATTGAGCACAAAATGTTTAAGGATATAATCGATTATTTTGAACCAGAAGACGTGATGGTTCTCAATAATACCAAGGTTTTTCCTGCCAGATTATATGGAAACAAAGAAAAAACAGGTGCGAGGATCGAAGTATTTTTGTTGAGAGAGTTGAATCCTGAAACCAAATTATGGGACGTACTGGTAGATCCTGCCAGAAAGATCAGAATTGGAAATAAATTATACTTCGGGGAGGACGAAAGTCTGGTTGCTGAAGTGATCGATAATACTACTTCCAGAGGAAGAACACTGAGGTTTCTTTATGATGGATCTTACAGCGATTTCAGAAAAAAACTGAAAGAATTAGGTCAAACTCCGCTTCCAAAGTACATCAAGAGAGATGTTGAGCCAGAAGACGAGGAGCGTTACCAAACTATCTATGCTAAAAATGAAGGTGCTGTTGCTGCACCAACTGCGGGACTTCACTTTTCAAAACATTTGCTGAAGCGTCTTGAGATCAAGGGAATCGATTTTGCTGAGGTTACCCTTCATGTTGGATTGGGAACTTTTAGCCCTGTTGAGGTTGAAGATCTTTCCAAGCATAAGATGGATAGTGAAGAAGCCTTTATTCAGAAAGATGCTACCGAGGTGATCAATAAGGCAAAGCTTGAAAAAAGAAAGGTGTGTGCAGTGGGAACTACCGTGATGAGAGTGCTGGAAAGTGCTGTTTCTTCAAATCAAACTTTGAATGAATTCAGCGGGTGGACCAACAAATTTATCTTCCCTCCATACGATTTCAATATCGCGAATTGTATGATCACCAATTTCCATACACCCAAATCAACCTTGTTGATGATGGTTTCAGCCTTTGCGGGACACGATTTCATGAAGAAGGCGTATGAGGAAGCAGTAAAGGAAAAATATAGATTCTATACTTACGGAGATGCAATGTTGATCTTGTAGATCTGTTTTGTTATATATAATGAAGGCCATAACCTGAAAATTTCAGATTATGGCCTTTTTTGTAAGCTATTGAATTTTAAAAGACTGAAGTATTCGGTCATAACTTTGTAATTTTGCGGCGTGAAGGATAAGAAAAAAGATATACGGGCACTCACTAAGGAACAACTTCAGCAGTTTTTCGTTTCTCAGGGTGATAAGTCATTTAGAGGAACCCAGGTCTATGAATGGCTTTGGAACAAAGCCGCCCATTCTTTCGATGATATGACCAATATCTCCAAGGAAACCCGCGAAATGCTGAAGGAGAATTTCGTGATCAATCACATTCGGGTAGACCGTATGCAGCGAAGCAGTGACGGAACCATCAAAAATGCCGTAAAACTTCATGATTCATTAACCGTGGAGTCGGTTTTAATTCCCACCAAAACCCGTACTACAGCCTGTGTTTCTTCACAGGTGGGTTGTAGCCTGGATTGCCAGTTTTGCGCTACTGCAAGATTAAAACGCATGCGAAATCTGAATCCTGATGAGATCTATGACCAGGTGGTGGCCATTGATAACGAAAGCCGTTTGTATTTTGACAAGCCGTTATCTAATATCGTATTCATGGGAATGGGAGAGCCTTTGATGAATTACAATAATGTAATGAAGGCGATCGAAAAGATTACCTCTCCTGAAGGTTTGGGTATGTCTCCTAAACGAATCACGGTTTCTACTTCCGGGGTTCCAAAAATGATCAAAAAACTGGCCGATGATGAGGCTAAGATCAAACTGGCGGTTTCTTTGCACTCTGCACGTAATGAAGTAAGGACCCAAATCATGCCTTTTAATGAAACCTTCCCTCTGGAAGATCTTCGGGAAGCACTGGAATACTGGTATTCTAAAACTAAAAGCAGGATCACCTACGAATACATTGTTTGGAAGGATATCAATGATACCAGGGAAGATGCCCAGGCATTGGTAAGATTTTGTAAATATGTACCATGCAAGGTGAATCTTATTGAATACAACCCCATAGACGACGGGGATTTTCAGCAAGCTCCTTCCCAGGCAACCGATATGTACCAGCAAATGCTGGAAAGAAATGGGATCACGGTAACCGTTCGTCGTTCCAGAGGAAAGGATATCGATGCAGCCTGTGGCCAGCTGGCCAATAAATCGGCCTGATTCGCCTGATTTTAGATGGGTTTTCCTTCATTTAAATATGTATATTTACGGCCTTTATGAAGGTTATTTCCCAGATAAAGCTACCCGTTGAAAAGGAGATGGAACTTTTTGAAAAAAAGTTCTTCGAATCCATGTCTTCCAAGGTGGCACTTCTCAACAGGATCACTCATTATATCGTAAACCGAAAAGGCAAGCAAATGCGACCCATGTTCGTATTTCTTGTTGCAAAAATGGTTTCTGAAGGCAGCGTAAACGAGCGCACTTACCGGGGAGCTTCTGTTATTGAGCTTATACATACCGCTACCCTGGTTCATGATGATGTGGTGGATGATTCCAACCGAAGACGAGGTTTCTTTAGTATCAATGCGCTGTGGAAGAACAAGATTGCCGTACTGGTAGGTGATTATTTGCTTTCAAAAGGGCTGCTGCTTTCCATCGATAATAATGATTTTGATCTGTTGAAAATTATTTCGGTAGCGGTGAAGGAAATGAGCGAGGGAGAATTGCTGCAAATCGAAAAGGCGAGAAGGCTGGATATAACCGAGGCTGTTTATTATGACATTATTCGGCAGAAAACGGCCACTTTAATAGCGGCTTGTTGCAGCCTGGGAGCGGCTTCCGTAAAACCGGAAAGCAAGGAGGTTCCTAAAATGAGACGATTTGGAGAACTTATAGGCATGGCATTTCAAATAAAGGATGACCTTTTTGACTACGGCACCCAGCGAATAGGAAAACCAACTGGTATCGATATCAAGGAACAAAAAATGACCCTGCCGCTTATCTATGTTTTAAACACCGTTTCAGAAAAAGAGCAGCGCTGGCTGATCAATTCGGTGAAGAACCATAACAAGGATAAGAAGCGTGTAAATGAGGTGATCGAATTTGTGAAAAAGAACGGAGGCCTGGATTATGCGGTGAAACGGATGAAAGAATTTCAGAAGGAAGCCCTGCAGATCCTGGAAGATTATCCTGCCTCGCCTTATCGCGACAGCCTGGAGCTTATGGTCAATTACGTGATTGAACGCAAAAAATAAGGCGAGTTAACTTAACTCGCCTGGAAAATACATTCTGATCTTTTACTAAAAATCATCTGCCGCTTCTTCGTTGTTAACGTCATCGGTATTGTGAATTTCTTCATCGATCTCTCGTTCGATCTTTTCGGCACCTTCTTTTACCTTTTCACCAGCTTTTTCAGCACCTTTTTTAATTTTTTCTCCGGCTTCCTTTGCGCCAGCTTCAATATCTTCACCTATGGCTTCAGCAGCTTCTTCGGTTTTTTCCTGGGTTGTTTCCCGGCATGAGTAAATTGAAAAGCTGAGGATCGCAGCCAGGAAAAGGATAATTGACTTTTTCATCGGTTTAAAATTAGGGTTAATTAAAAAAAGCCATTCCGTAAAGAATGGCTTTGAACTTATTAAAAGAAGTTGATTAAGCGTTATCGTCAGTTTCGTTAACTTCCTCTTCTACTTCTTGTTCCATTTCGTTTTCTGCGTTTTCAGCAGCGTTCTCGATGTCCTGTCCGGCTTCTTCCATCTCGTTTCCTGCTTCTTCAGCAGCGTTTTCTACATCTTCACCCATTGCTTCTACAGCATCTTCGGTTTTTTCTTCAGTAGTTTCTCTACAAGAGTAGATAGATAGGGACATTGTTGCTACAGCAAATAGTAAGAATAATTTTTTCATTTTAAAATGTTTAATTAGTTGAAGCGACAAAGTTAAACAAATTTTAATTATGCAAAAGGACTCTTTTCGCTTAAATATTTCCAGTAACGTTTGGGGACATGCTGCTCGTGAAGCCTTTTGTTCGCACGGCTTTTGATATTTGTGCTAATGAAATATTCTTTCCACAGCTGCTGAAAATGAATTTCAGCAATATCAAAATATTTCTGATTAGCTCCAGAAAAACCGATGTCTTCCGGCAGCTTTATGCTGATAAAATCCACTTTATCGAGGTCATAATAGATTCCAAATTTCCTCTTTTGATCGTAGATCATCCATTTTTGATCGGCGTACCTGCTTTTAAAATGAGGGGCGATAAGTGGCAGCACATTAAAATCAGGTTCGATGAGAGCAAAATATAATCTGTCACGTGTTAACCGGAATCTTACAAAAGCTTCCATACGATGTTTTTCACGCCCTACTTTTTTAGCAATCTGGGCAATTTTCAAGACGTGGGGGTTGGAATAATCACCTTCTACCTTATTATTGGTGGAAAACATATAATCAAGCATTTTGTATAGCTGCATTTCTACGCCGGGAAGCTCGCTTAGAAATGCATATTTTATTTTATTGAAACCATTTCCTGAAAGCCTGTCCTGGATTCCTTTTAATACCCGTGTGGAATAGGATTCGTTGGTTGTAATTTCCCATCGCTCTGAAAAAATATCCTGTTGCTCTTCTCCAACCGGTAAAATGGCTACTGGTTGGATTTTTTCTTCATAAATTCTGAAAATGCAACTTAAGAAGCCATTAAAACTACCATCATATATTAAGGTGACCTGGCTCATTAAAACAGGCTTAACTGAGGTGAGAGGTCTTTGCGGAATTTACCGGAAGAATTTTTAAGAATGAGCTGTTTAAGGTTTTCGCTGGAATACTCCCTAAGCTCCTTTTCCCTGGAGTCGCAGGTAATGAAGTATTTTGCCCGGTTCATCGATATTCCAATCTTTTTTAAATGCTCCCAATTAAGTTTTCGAAATTTCCTCGCCTGCAGGATCTTATTAACCGATTTTAGGCCTATTCCCGGAACTCTTAACAACAACTGTTTTTCTACGCGGTTGATATCTACCGGGAAAAGATGCCGATTTCTTAGAGCCCAGCTCAGCTTGGGATCTATTTCCATATCGAGATTTTGAAAATTCTCGTTCAGTAATTCCCGGATGTCGAATCCATAGAAACGCATAAGCCAGTCGGTTTGATATAACCTGTTTTCCCGCAACATGGGCACCTGGGAACCGAGCGCCGGTAGCCTGGGGTCATTACTAACAGGTACATATCCCGAATAATATACCCGTTTCATATTGTATTTTTTATAGAAGAAAGCCGATGAGTACATTATATCCCTATCGCTTTCGCCGGTAGCCCCCACGATCATCTGGGTGCTTTGTCCCGCCGGCGCATATTTGGGTGTGCTTTTGATCAATTTGGATTCCTGCTTATATTGAATGATCTCATTTTTGACCTTTTCCATGGGTTTCATGAAATCTTCATGCTTTTTGTCTGGCGCGAGTAATTTAAGACCGGATTTGGTAGGTACTTCAATATTTACGCTCAGGCGATCGGCATACAGCCCAGCTTCTCTCATGAGTTCATCGCTTGCCCCCGGAATGCTTTTCAGGTGAATATATCCATTGAAATTTTCTTCTTCCCGTAACTTTTTAGCGACCTGTATGAGCCGCTCCATGGTATAATCTGGATCTTTGAAAATGCCGGAACTAAGGAATAAACCTTCTATATAGTTTCGTCGGTAAAAGCTGATGGTAAGGTCTACAACCTCCTGAACTTTGAAGGCAGCTCTTTTTATATCATTGCTTTTGCGAGTTACGCAATAGGCACAATCAAAAATACAATGGTTGGTAAGCAGAATTTTGAGCAATGAAACACATCTGCCATCCTGGGTATAGGTATGACATATTCCCATACCTGAAGAATCGCCCAGGCCTTTTGAGGTGTTTTTTCGCTTGCTGCCGCTGCTGGAACAGGACACATCATACTTGGCCGCATCGGCCAGGATGTTTAGTTTTTCTTTGATGCGTTCAAAATTCATATTGGAATTTTTCCAAAAATAGGAAAAATTCCAATATGACTATGAATGATTTTGAGTGAAGTATTGACTTATTTAGTCTACCTGTGTCTTTTTCTTTTCAGGATAAGTGTCTGGATCTTCCCCGGCAAGCCTGGCAAAATTCCTGTAAGCCTGCTCCACTTTTTCCTCAGGAGTGGTTCGGAATTCCTCTTCGGTGACATTATAAACCTGCTGAAGAGAGTCCAGCTTGGAATGAAGTCGCTCCTGTATTTCGGCATATTCCTCATCACCATACAAATTGTTCACCTCTGCCGGATCTTTTTGCAGGTCATAAAGTTCCCAGGTGTCGATATCGTCATAAAAGTGGATGAGCTTATATCTTTCGGTTCGAACTCCATAATGTCTTTTAACCATATGAAAAGCCGGGAAATCATAGTAATGATAGTACACGGCATCTCTAAATGCTTCATCGCTAATTTCAGAATTTGGAGTAAGGAGAGGTTTCAGGGATTTTCCCTGCATGTCTGAAGGAATTTCAGCTCCTGCAAAGTCTAAGAATGTTGGTGCGAAATCCAGGTTCTGGGTAAGCGCGTCAACCTTTGTTCCTTTTTCAATAACAGGAGGATACTGAATAAGCAAAGGCATGGCAAGTGACTCTTCATACATAAACCGTTTATCGAAGAAACCTTTCTCTCCAAGGTAGAATCCCTGGTCTGTCGTATATACGATAATGGTATTTTCGGTTAGATCATTTTCTTCCAGGTAATCCAGGATTTTCCCAACTCCTTCATCTACGGCCTGCACGGTTCCCATATAATCTCTTAAATAACGCTGACCTTTCCATCTGGCAAGATCTCTACCTTTCAGGTTTGCTTCATGAAAAGCATCATTTTTAGGGCGGTAAGCATCGTTCCAGGCTTTTCGTTGCTCAGGGTTCATACGTTCGAAATCTGATGTCCATGGGTTATGTCTCAATGAATCGCTTCCCTTTGAAACCGTTAATTTGAGATCATGACCTTCATACATGTCTTCATAAATGGTTTGTAGTTGCTCCTGCGATGCTACCTGCCCCTCATGTTTGGCAAAGTAGGTTTCCGGCAATGGGAATTTTATAGAATCGTAAGTGTTGATATGTCTAATTGGCGGCATCCAGTTACGATGCGGAGCCTTATGATGAACCATCAGGAAGAAGGGTTCATCCTTATCCCGGCGGTTCGATAGCCAGTCGATCCCCATTTCAGTGATGATGTCGGTAGTGTAACCCTCAATTATGGTGGTGTCCTGATCCTTGATGAATTCCGGGTTATAATAATTCCCCTGGTCATTCAGCACATGCCAGTAATCGAATCCCTGCGGAAGTCCATGCAAATGCCATTTTCCAACAATGGCGGTTTGGTATCCAGCTTTTTTCAAATACTTCGGTAGGGTGGGTTGAGAGCCATCAAAAACTTCTCCATTCATTCTGAAACCATTAACATGGCTGAATTTTCCCGTTAAGATCACCGCACGGCTGGGGCCGCAGATCGAATTCGTATTAAAATTATTGATAAAGCGCGCACCATTATTTGCAATTCGGTCAATATTTGGAGTAGGGGCGAGTTGGCTTAAAGGATGTCCATAGGCACTAATGGCCTGCTCTGCATGGTCATCTGCCATGATAAAAACAATATTAGGTCTTTTTGGTTTTTCAGTCTCAGCGCTTTTTTTCTCGTCATTACAGGCGAGGAAAAATAAAGAGGGTAGAAAAAAGATCAGGGGTATCTTCAAAAAGTTGGGTGTAAAATTCATGTTGGATTTTTTGGATGCTGAAAAATACAAAGTTTTGCCAATTAATTGTAACTTTTCGCCTGCTCAATACTTGCACAAATAAATATACAAGATGGAGTTTAAATCTCTCAAATACCTTATTATAACATGGTTAAGCTTTTGTGTGGCTCATGCACAGGAGTTGGTTCCACCTATACAAAACTATTCTCCGGCAGATTACTCGGCCGCCAGTCAGAATTGGGATATCGCGATCGATGAAAAAGGAATGGTGTACACCGCAAATAATCAAGGCCTCCTTGTATACGACGGATTTAACTGGAATTTATATCCATTAGAGAGCCAATCCATCATACGTTCGGTTTTTCCTTATAAAGACCGGATCTATACCGGTTCTTATAAAGAATTTGGTTACTGGGAACATACGGCTGAAGGTTGTTTGTCGTATATCTCTCTTTCAGATTTAATGACAGACCTTGACCTGCAAAACGATGAGTTCTGGGAAATCACCGCTTATAATGGAGATATTTATTTCCGGTCTTTCGGAGGTGTTTTTAAATATTCGAATGATAGGATTGAACGGATCGAAGAGGTAGTGCCAACCGCATTTGGAAAATTTCAGGATAAATTATTGATCGCACCGAGAAACAGAGGGCTTTCCCAAGTAGATAAAGGAGGGAACATTCAGGATTTACCGGGTAATCTTTCCGCCATTCAAAATATCAATATAGTTGATTTGGAATCCATTGGGAACAGGCTTTTCATTGCGGGCAAGGAGTCTTTATTTGTCTACGAAAACGGAAAAATTAAAAAATTCTGGAATGAAGAACTAAACGAGGTGCTGGTAAAAAATGAACTGAACCATATGGAAGTGGTTTCCGATTCTGAGCTCGTTTTAGGAACTATCAAAAATGGGATTATTCACTACAATCTTAATACAGACGAGTTCCAGATCTATAATAGAACCTCTGGTTTGCAGAATAATACTGTCTTAGGATTGAAATATGCCAAAGACAGGCTTTGGCTCGCCCTCGATAATGGGGTTGATATGGTCAATCTTACCTCACCTTATAAATTCTATACAGATAATACGGGTGAGTTGGGGGCTGTATACGATCTGGAACTTTACCGCGATGCTATTTATCTTGCCAGTAATACAGGTGTTTATCAGTTTAGCGATGGTGATTTAAATCTTATAGAAAACGCCGAAGATCATACCTGGAACCTGGAAATGATCGATGACGTTCTGTATGCTAATCACAACAAAGGTTTGTACCGAATACAGGATGGAAGTTTCATACCCATAGACGATCATACCGGGAGTTTTACCATCCAGAAAATGCCTGAAGATGACAGGTTGCTGATTGGTCATTATACTGGAATTAGTCTGTATGATCCAGCATCGGGGGAGGTTAATGAATTGAGCGCAGTAAACTTCCCTGTAAAACAGATCGTTTTTGAAAATTCGAAAACTGCCTGGGCCGCTCATCCGTACGAGGGTATTTATAGGCTTGATCTAAGCGATCTCCAGAATATAGGGGTTGAAAAAATTGGACCTTTGGGGGATCAAGCTAATTTCAATACCCGGATATATAAGGTAAATAACCGTATCATGGTATATGTTGGAGATCGCTGGTATAGTTACAATTCATTTAAAAATGAATTTGAAGAATTTAAGGAATTGTCTGCTTACCATGAAAAACGGCTTATTCATAAGAGCGATCGATTCGTATTTGTAGACTCTGAGGATGGTTCGCTCATTATTACCGATCTAAGGGGTAAAGAACTTAAAATAACCGAAGAGGAACTCAATCAAAGACTTGTAAAATCAAATGAGAATTTTATTCCTCTTAATGATTCCATTTCCCTGGTCACTTTAAACGATGGTTTTGCCCGAATCAATTTAAGGGAACTTTCCAGACGTAAGGAGCAAGCTTGGGTGAGCACGCCTGTTATCAGGGAGTTTTCTGATGAGCGAGTGCCATATTCGGTAGACCGGGAGTTGACGATCCCTTATAGTCATTCCAGGAATATTAGTCTACGGGTGGGAATGCCGGTATCTGATGCTTCTGGGCTGAAATATGAATTGACAGGTGAGGACGATTTAAGCGGAACCGTACAGGATGGCCATCTTAATTTTCAGAATTTAAGGCATGGGGATTATCATCTTATTCTGAAAGCCGTTGGAAGTGAGCCGGGCCAGGTCGCTACTTCGGGGATTGATTTCACCATTGCCCCACCATGGTATCTTTCGGTATGGATGAAGCTGTTGTATGGACTGGTGGTACTGGCAATCGGTTATTTGATCTACTGGCTGAATCAGCAAAAATTGAAAAAGCATCAATACCAGCTCGAAGAGAAGTTCGAACAGGAGCATGCTGAGCGGCTTAACCGTATTGAAAAGGAGCGCTTGATGACCGAAATTGATATAAAAAGGAAGGAACTGGCAAATACCACGATGATGGCGGCCAAAAAGAATGAGGTATTAATGGAAATACAAAGCGAGCTGAATAAGGACAAAACTAAATTTTCCAATCAGTTTCGTTTAAAACATATCATGAACAAGATCAATACCGCTGTTAAGAATAAAGACGAGTGGAAAGTTTTCGAAACCAACTTTAATGAGGTGCATGAAGACTTTTTTAAAGAAGTCCTGGAGCAGTACCCTAAATTGACCAATAAAGATCTCAAGTTATGTTCCTATCTAAAAATGAATTTGAGTTCTAAAGAGATCGCTCCCTTAATGGGTATTTCGGTTCGGGGAGTAGAAGTTCACCGATATCGCTTAAGGAAAAAGATGCAATTGGAAAGCGATGTGAATTTGACAAAATTCCTGATAAAGAATTTCTAGATATTTAAAATTCAGGCTAAAAAATTCCTAAATCCTACTACATCATTAGTACTACATCATTTTAAATTTATCTTAAAATGATACTTCAAAAAAAAATTAATAACTTGTAATACAGGGTTTTAAGGGTTTAAAATATTTGAAGTAGTAGATGTGTACTACAACGTTTGCGTAAAAAAGCTCATTGGCCGTATCTTTCAATAACAATTTAAGCAAAAAACACCCAACGAGTATGAAAGTAAAACTATTCTTCGCTTGTTTGATTTTCCTTTCGGCTTTTGGCCTGGGACATGCTCAGCAAGCTAAAACTATTAATGGTGTTGTAACCGATGCCAATGATGTTCCTTTACCGGGTGCCGAAGTTAAGGTAGTAGGTAAGGATATTTATGACGTGACCGATTTCGACGGAAATTTCACCCTTGAAAACGTCGAAGTGGGAGATACCTTTAGGGTAACATTTCTTGGCTTTTCCCCATTGGAGGTAGAAGTTACTACAGATTCAAATTATCCGATCGAACTTCAGGAAGATTCGAGTCAGCTTGAGGAGGTCGTGGTAGTAGGTTATGGTACCCAGAAAAAAAGAGACCTAACTGGAGCAATTGCTACGGTTGATGCAGAGGAAATCGAAAAAACTCCTACTGCCAACGTTATGCAATCCCTACAGGGTAAGGTTTCCGGGGTACAAATCGTAAGTTCAGGTACTCCAGGTGGATCTCCTACCGTAAGGGTGCGTGGTCTTGGGACTTACCAGGATGCGACCAATGTATTATATGTGGTAGATGGAACTTTATATGATAATATCGATTTCCTAAATACAAAGGATATCAAGTCTATTAACGTTCTGAAAGATGCTTCATCTTCGGCTATTTATGGGGTAAGAGCAGCAAATGGTGTAATCATTATCGAAACCAAATCTGGACGTAAGAATCAGAAACCTCAATTCGAGGTAGATAGCTACACCGGTATGCAGAGAGCACAAAATGTGGTAAAGCTAGCCAACACTGAACAATTCGTGACCATGGCCAGGGAATCTGGTTCTGAAGCTGATGCACAGTTTGTTCTTAACGCTATGCAGCGTTACGGAAGAAGCCGAATCAACCCGAATATCCCAGCTGTAAATACCGACTGGTATAAAGAAATTCTTAGAGACGGTCTTATTCAGAGTCACAGTGTTGGGGTTACCGGCGGTGGAGAGCGAGTAGCTTATGCCGTAGGTGCCAACTATTTTGAGCAGGAAGGTATCCTGGATATGAAAAACGAGTATGAACGATTCAACATTCGTTCAAAAATAGATGTAGATATTTCAGATCGTTTTAAAGCCGGAGTAAACTCAGTTTTTAGTAATGCTACAAGGTATGATCCGGAAAATGGTGCATGGTTCAGAGCATATTTTGCCGTGCCATTAATGCCTGTAATTGATTCCTTGAATACCGAGGCCACGCCTATTCGATACTCTAATGCGCAGATACTTGGTTATAGAGGCACGCAAAACCCTTTCCAGGATCTCGCGTATAATGAGAATAGGTTGAAAATAAGAAAATTGCTTACTACAGCTTATTTCCAATATTTTATTATTCCTGATAAGTTGGATTTTAAATCTACTTACAGTCATAATTTAACAGCCTTAGAGGAAAGATATGTGAACCTTCCATATACCTTAGGTAATAACTTCGAGAGAATTTCTAGCATTACAAGAGCCAATAATACATTTTCAAATCAATATTGGGATAATATTCTTACTTATAATGATGAATTCGGTAAGCATGATATAACCGCTATGCTAGGTTATTCATACCGTGACGAAGCGTCGAATAATTTCAGGGCTACAGGTTCCGATATTGCAGGTATTAGCCTGGAATCTAGTAGATATTTAAATTTTGCAGATCCTGAGTCTTTTGCCAATAATGTTAGTGAAATAGGAAGAAGGTTTTATGGTATATCTTATTTTGGTAGGATAGCCTACAATTTCGATGATAAATACCTTCTATACGGAACTTTCAGAGCGGATGGGTCTTCTAAATTTACCAGGGATCCTTGGGGCTACTTCCCATCTGTTGGTTTAGGGTGGGTGCTTTCCGAAGAAGGTTTTATGGAAAACAACGGCATTTTCGATTTCTTGAAATTACGCGCCAGCTGGGGTAAACTTGGAAATGATAATGTAGCCGCCAGCTCTGGTTCTAATACCATTAACGTAATTACCACTGCTATTGGTGATAATCCACGAACAGGTATTACCGCCACAAGTGTATTCTCTAATAACACCTGGGAAGTAATTGAAGAGCTTAACTTCGGTATAAATATTGAGACATTTAATAGTAGGTTGTCACTGGACGCCGATTATTATATCAGGGATACCGAAGATGCAATTCTACCAGTATTTATACCGATCATTAACAGAACAGTAGACCGAAATTCCGGAACTATTCGAAACGAAGGTCTTGAATTGAATCTTAACTGGTCTGATAATATCGGCGAAGATTTCAGATATAGTATTGGAGGAAACTTCACCACGCTGAAGAATGAAGCTACCAGGATCGAAGACGAAAGAGGTTATCTTGATGCAGGTTCAGCTGAATTTCGCCAGAGAACCGAGGTTGGTCAGCCACTTTTCTCTTTCTACGGATATGAAAGAATTGGAGTTTACCAGAACCAGGCGCAGATCGAAGCAGATCCTGTAGCGGTTGCGAATAACCTGGTGCCGGGAGACCTTATCTACAGAGACCAGAATGGTGATAATATGATCAATGATGAAGATCGCGTATATCTTGGCTCATTCCTTCCGGAATTCACTTTTGGAGGTAACATTGCCCTGGGTTATAAGGGATTTGATTTCTCCATGAATTTTTATGGACAGACCGGGAATAAAATTCTTAACAGAAAAAGGGGAGAAATCATTTTCACCAACGATACCAATATGGATGCTGATTTAGCTATAAATAGGTGGCATGGAGAAGGGACCAGTAATTCCTACCCATCTTCAGCGGGTCTTAGAAAGGCATGGAACCAGCGGTTAAGTAATTTCTGGATTGAAGATGGTGATTTTTTCAGAATTCAGAATATTCAATTCGCGTATACCATCGAGAGCGATGGCCTTCCAACCACCCGGTTATACTTTACCGCAGAAAGACCATTTACCTTCTTCGATTATAATGGTTTTAACCCGGAAGTGCCTAATGGTGTAGATAGACAAACCTATCCAATACCAGCTATTTATACATTAGGAGTGAATATTAAAATTTAAAAATTTGCATGATGAAAAGAATTAAGAACTTAATTTTCCTGAGTGCATTTGCAGTTGCCGTGCTAGGAATGATGAATGCATGCCACGACAAACTCGATACTCAGGAAGGTCAGCTGAACACAGGTGACCTGGACTATACCAATACGGACGATATGATAGGTCCGCTAATTGGCGCCTATTACGAATTCTACACAAGAGGATGGGAAGAACCTTTACTTTTGGGAGTTCGTGGCGATGATGTAAATGCCGGTGGTCTGGGAGATCAGCAACCATTTGCTGAGACAGACCAATTTAACTATACACGTGATTACTGGATGTACAATTCGCTATGGAATGTACATTATAATGATATCATCAATATGAACACAGCGATTCTCCAGATCAATAACTATCAGGAATTCGCAGAGGGAGACGATATCGCGCTTGCGGAGCAATATAAAGCTGAAATCATGGTGCTTCGAGCCTGGTTTCATTTGAACCTTGCACGTACCTGGGAAGATGTATTTATTATTACTTCCAATCAGCCGGAAGAAGAAATCGAAGCCGGTGTTTCTTCGAAAGAAGAGATCATGAACTGGATCGTGGAACAAATGGATATGGCGATACCGAATTTACCTGATATGAGGCCGAATCAGCGTACCGATATACCGGGCGGAGTGACTATGTACACTGCTTATGCGTTGAAAGCTATGGCCTATCAAGAATTAGAGAATTATCAGGGTGTGGCAGATGCTACGGGGGAGATCATCAATAATGGAGGTTTCTCTTTATTTCAGGATTTCTACCAGCTCTTCAAAATGCCGGGCGAACTTAGTGATGAGAACTTACTTGAGATGCAATATTCCGATTACGGGAATGAAACCGGGGATGCCTTTTATCACCTGTATGCTCCATTTGGTCCTCAAAACTGGACTCCTGAGAGAGAAAATGCCAGCAGTGGTTGGGGCTTTTATGAGCCTAGCCTGAAGTTTATCGAATTTATGATCGATAGAGGTGAAACCGTGAGACTGGAGACCAGTGTATTGTTCACCGATAGGGGTATCGCCGAGATCGAAGCCGATGGCTATACCGTTCCAGATTTTGTTTCAAATACTACTCCTTCTGGAGATATCATAAATGATTATGCTCGAGCGCTTTTCGCTAGTGGGAAGCACTATCTGCCATCTGTTCAATTAACCGACCAAAGAAATGATTATGGTGCCGGTAAGAACATGATCGTGATTCGTTATTCTGAAATCCTTTTGATGTATGCTGAAGCCCTTGCGAGAGGTGCAAGCGGTTCAGGCCTTTCAGCAGACGATGCCGTAAACCTGGTGAGAGAGCGGGCAGATCTTGATCCTATAACTGGAGTAACTGTGGAAGATGTATTGGATGAGAAATTTGCTGAACTGGCGATGGAATGGGGAATCAGATACTATGATATGATCAGGGTAGATAACTATTCCGAATTAAGCTACGACGGAAGAACTTTCTCTGCCGGTGATGAATTCCTGCCTTATCCGCAGGCCCAGGTAGACGCCTTGCCGCTGGATGCCACTTCGGTAAACAGGGATACCCCTATCAACGAAGCATTACTAAATTTAAATTAAAAGAAATGAAAGAACTAAATATAAGAATATTAGGACTGCTTTCCTTTCTCCTTGTTTTTTCAGCATGTGAGTACGATGGGATAGATCCCATTACCCCTGTTGAACCTGGTGAAGATGCAGCCAATCCTGAAGTGACTATTAACTCTCCTGTCGAGGGCGCCACTATAAATGTACTTGAGGAAGTATCTACTATAAATATCAGGTTCGAGGTGGTAGATGATATCGAGATCGCTGAAATTCAGGTAATGGTAGATGGAAATACGATTGCAACTATGGATGAGTTCCTCGATTATCGTATTGTGAAGGAAGAGGTGATGTTCGATAATGTGACAAACGGAGATCATACCGTGACTGTTACAGCTACAGATATGGATGGAAATACCACTACCAAAACGGTTAGTTTTAGTAAAGAGCCCCCTTATACTCCTAAATTTCCAGACCTGGGAGAGTATCTTTATATGCCTTTTGACGGCGCATATATAGATCTGATGACGCTAACTGAACCTGAAGTAGTAGGTGATCCAGGTTTCACTAACGAAGCATTCCTTGGTTCGGCGGCTTATGCTGGAGCTCAGGATGCTTATCTCGAAATGCCATTTACAGGGCTGGGATCTAATTTTACTGCTTCATTCTGGTATCAGGTTAATGGAGATCCAAACAGGGCAGGTATTCTAGTCGCAGGATCTGATGCTGAAGACCGTCAGCAGGGATTCAGGTTATTCCGGGAAGGTTCTGCAGAAGAACAAACCTTAAAATTGAACGTGGGTACTGGCACTGGTGAGAGCTGGAACGATGGAGGTGTACTTACAGTGAAGGAAGGTGAATGGGTTCATGTAGCCTTTACTGTAACCGACACTGAATCTGTGATCTATTTCGATGGCGTTCCTGTTAATACCGGAACTCTGGCTGCTCCAATAGATTGGACAGGGGTTGAAAATCTAACCATCGGTCATGGAGGTGAAACTTTTAGTTACTGGAACCACTTGTTCGATAGCAGCCCAATCGATGAATTGAGACTTTTTGACCGTGCACTAAGTGCCGAGGAAATCCAGAATTTGATCAACGCCTCTGCGGTAACACTCGATATGCCTTTCAACGGAAGTTATAATGATCTTGCTTCCAACCGCGATGTAACTGTGGTAGGAAACCCTGGATTCACTGATAATAGCGTAGAAGGGTCGGCGGCCTATGAAGGAGCAACAGGTTCTTATTTAACTGTTCCTTCTGCAGGATTAACAACTCCACAATTCAGTGCTACCATGTGGTATAATTTAAATGCCGAACCTAACAGAGCAGGTATTTTAGTGATTGGCCCGGAGGATACCGAGAATGCAGGCTATCCTGATACGCAAAACCTTAGAACATCTGGATTTAGATTTTTCCGTGAAAATGGAGCGGAAGGTCATCAGAGATTCAAACTGAACGTAGGTACAGGTGAAGCTGATACGTGGGTTGATGGAGGTACAGCTGCCGACGTTCCGAACGACGCTGGATGGGTACACCTGGCCTTTACGATTTCTGATTCTTCAGCTAAGGTTTATATAGATGGTGAACTTGCGAAAGAAAGTGATATAGCCGGAATAAGCTGGGATGGGACCGAGATCGTTTCCATTATGTCCGGAGCTCCGAGGTTTACAGCCTGGGGCCATTTGGCTGATACCAGCTTGCTGGATGATTTGAAATTCTATAACAAGGCCTTGACTCAGGAAGAGATTCAGGCCATGATACCATAAAAAGGAAAGGCTCCGAAGTTGAGGTCAGCTTCGGAGCTTTTTTATTGAACATTTCTCCATAAGGAATGTTCAATTTGATGGAAACCAGTCTGAAATAACCCAGAATTTATAAGATGAACCTGAACCGGATACGCTCTGGCAGGTATGTCTTTGTTCAAAATGGATTAAAAAGGGATTCTATTTAGCTGGATAAAACAATCATTTTAAAGAAATTAACTATGACCAGATATCTGTATTTATTAAGCTTTGTTCTTTTAATATCCTGTTCAGATGATAACGGCCCGGGTTACCAGGAGCCATACGTTCCAGATCCCGATGATGACGGTGGGGCCCAGGTCCCCGAACTTAGCGATGAAGAATTGCTGGACCTGGTACAGGAACAAACTTTTAAGTACTTCTGGGATTTTGCAGAACCCAATAGTGGATTGGCCAGGGAACGTTCCCAGGATGATGCTTATGGCGGTCAGGGTTCTGATATAGTCACAACAGGAGGAAGCGGATTTGGAATTTCTTCTTTTCCCGCAGCGGTTGAAAGAGGTTGGATCACCAGGAACGCAGCTCTTACCCGTCTGGATAAGATTCTTGATTTCCTTGAAGAAGCACCTAAATACCATGGCGCTTTTTCCCACTGGTATCTGGGAAGTACCGCTCAAACCAGGCCGTTCAGTAACCTGGATAATGGAGGAGATCTGGTTGAAACGGCTTTCCTAATGCAGGGATTGCTGATCTGCAGGGCCTATTTTGAAGATGATGATATCGACGCCCGTATCACTGAACTCTGGGAAAATGTAGAATGGGACTGGTACACAAATGGACAAAACGTACTGTATTGGCACTGGTCTCCAAATTATGATTTCCAGATTGGTTTGCCAATAAAGGGTTGGAACGAGTCACTGATCGTTTATGTGCTGGCAGCATCTTCACCAACTCACCCCATCTCTAAAGAGGTTTACACTCAGGGTTGGGCCTCCAATGGAAATATCGTAACTAACAGGTCACATTACGGGATCAATATGCCATTAGGTCCATCGTATGGCGGACCGCTTTTCTTCAGTCACTACTCATTTATCGGTCTTGATCCTAGAAACCTGCAGGATCAGTATGCTAATTACTGGGATCAGAACACGGCCCACGCTATGATCAATTATGAATATTGTGTGCGAAACCCTAAAAATTTTGAAGGCTACGGAATGGATTCCTGGGGCCTTACCGCCTCAGACAACATGAATGGATATGCGGCCCATAGCCCTACCAATGACCTGGGAGTGATTACTCCCACGGCCGCACTATCCTCTTTTCCGTATACTCCCGAAGAATCGATGCAGGCTCTGCGTCACTTTTACGAGGACCTGAATGATAAGCTATGGGGAGATTATGGCTTTTATGATGCTTTTTCTGAAGAGAACAACTGGTTCGCTGATGGATACCTGGCAATAGACCAGGGGCCTATTGTAGCCATGATCGAGAATTACAGGAGTCAGCTGCTCTGGAACCTTTTTATGAGCGATGAGGAGATTCAGGCAGGTCTTGATGAACTCGATTTTACATATTAATTTGATTTTAAATAAAATGCAAAATAGATTTTCTATATTACTCATAATAATTCTATTCGGAATTACTTCCTATAAAAATTCAGATAAGGAAAAAAATGAGCTGCCTGTTGCCGATAACGAACAGGAACAGCAGCTTTCAGATGAAGCCTTGCTAGATACCGTTCAGAAGCAAACCCTGAAGTATTTCTGGGATTACGCCGAGCCAAATAGCGGACTCGCCCGTGAGCGTTTTCATCCCGACGGAAATTACCCGAAAAATGATTCACATGTGGTGACCACCGGGGGAACCGGTTTTGGCCTAATGGGAATCGTTGCCGGGATAGAAAGAGGTTTTATTCCGCGTGATTCTGCAGTGGCGAGATTGAACAAAATTGCCGATTTTCTTGAGAAGGCGCCGAGACATCATGGTGCCTGGGCTCACTGGTTGAATGGCGAAACAGGAGATACCCAGGCTTTCAGTGAAAAGGATGACGGGGGCGATATTGTGGAAACTTCTTTTCTGGCCCAGGGATTTCTTGTTGTTCGTGAATACCTGAAAAATGGTTCAGAAGAAGAGCAGAAAGTAGCTCAAAAATATGATGAGCTCTGGAAAGGAATTGAATGGGACTGGTATACGAATAACCGGGACGGGCTCCTCTGGCACTGGTCGCCGAAATATGAATTCGAGAAGAACTTTTTGATCGAGGGATATAACGAATGTTTGATCACTTACGTGATGGCCGCATCTTCTCCAGATCATGCCATAGACGCCGCGGCCTATCATGAAGGCTGGGCCCGAAGCGGAAATATCACCACAGACGTTGAAGCTTACGGAATGCCGCTTATTCTGAAGCACAATACAAGGGGAGACAAGGGCGGACCGCTTTTCTGGGCACATTATTCCTATCTCGGCCTCGACCCGAAAGGGCTTTCCGATAAATATGCGAATTACTGGGACCTGAATGTGAATCATAGTTTGATTAACTATGAATACTGCCAGGAAAATCCTAAGAACTTTGAGACCTATGGTCCGAATTCCTGGGGATTAACAGCTAGCTATACCCGTAAAGAAGATGGAGGGATCGGTTATACCGCTCATTCTCCCGACAATGATAAAGGAGTGGTTTCTCCAACCGCGGCCATAAGCTCCATACCATATACACCGGAACATTCGATGGATGCGATGCGCTATTTCTTTACAGATCTGAATGACCTGCTTTGGGGACCTGCTGGTTTTTACGATGCCTACAGCCTAGAAGGTGAGAAATGGGTGGCCCCGCAATATTTAGCGATAGACCAGGGACCAATGGTGGTGATGATAGAAAATTACAGGTCGGGATTGATCTGGGATCTGTTCATGCAGGCTCCTGAAGTTCAGAATGGATTAAAAAAATTAGGCTTTACCTATGAAAAATAGATTGAAATACTTGATGATCATGTTCGGCTCCGTGCTGCTGTTGTGCCCTTTGTTACTATCGGCCCAGGAACGCGACGAGTTTAAAGAGGAACATTTTGTAAAAGGAAAGGATACCCTGAACTACCGTATTCTGTATCCAAAGGATTTTTCAGAAGATAAAGAATACCCGGTGGTACTTGTGCTTCATGGTGCCGGGGAACGGGGAGATGACAACGAGGCGCAGCTAGTGCACGGTTCAGATCTTTTTTTAAAGGATGAAATCAGGAATGAATTTCCGGCTTTGGTCATATTTCCACAGGCTCCCAAAGAAGATTACTGGGCCAAAGTGGAAGTAAAACGAGATACCATGCCATTTCAATTCGATTTTAAGAATAAGGAGGAACCTACCCGTTCCCTGGATCTGGTGATGAAACTGATGGAATCATTTCTGGAAAAGAAATTCGTGAATAAAGACCAGGTCTATGTTGGCGGACTGTCGATGGGTGGAATGGGTACTTACGAGATCATTTATAAAAAGCCTGAAATGTTCGCCGCAGCTTTTGCCATTTGTGGAGGAGCCAATCCAGGAATCGCCTCTGAATATCGATACGGATTTCCGATATGGATCTTTCATGGCGAAAAAGACGATATAGTTCCACCTCATCTGTCTAAAACCATGGCCCGGGAGATCAATCATCATGGCGGGAACGCGAAGTTATCACTCTATCCGGAAGATAATCACAACAGCTGGGATTCGGCTTTTGCTGAACCAAATCTATTGCCCTGGTTGTTCGCACAAAAAAAATCTGATTAATGAAATTATTTGGTTTTATAGAAATGAAAAGGATCAAGTCGCTGCTTTTTACGGCGGGTATAATGGCCAGCCTGAGTTCCTATGGGCAGGAGGTGGTGCCCAAAACCTATATCAATCCGCTGGATATCGACTATTCCTATATGGTATATAATTCAGCCAATAATATTTCTTATCGTTCCGGGGCCGATCCCGCGGTGATCGAATACCGGGGAGAATACTTCATGTTCGTCACCCGTTCATTTGGGTACTGGCATTCCAAGGATCTGGTGAACTGGGAATTCATTAAACCTAAACAATGGTTCTTTGAAGGTTCCAATGCACCAACTGCTTTCAATTATAAGGATTCACTGGTCTATTTTGCCGGTGATCCGGCGGGTTACGGAAGCATCCTGTATACCGATGATCCCAAAAAAGGGGAGTGGACGCCAACGGCTTCTATCACCAGTAATATCCAGGATTCCGAATTATTCATAGATGATGACGGTAAAACCTATTTGTACTGGGGTTCTTCCAATGTGCATCCGGTTAAGGTTAAAATGCTGGATAAGGACGACAGGTTCATCGAAACCGGGGTTCAGAAGGAACTGATCAACCTGGTAGAGGAAGAACACGGCTGGGAGCGATTCGGGGAAAATAATTATCACCCAACGCTGAAGGAAGGTTATATGGAAGGAGCTTCCATGACTAAACACGACGGCAAATATTATTTGCAGTACGCTGCTCCTGGAACCCAGTTCAATGTATATGCGGATGCTGCTTATATAGGCGAAACTCCGCTGGGTCCTTTTAAATACATGAAGAACAATCCGTATAGCTTCAAACCTGGAGGATTTACAAATGGTGCCGGCCACGGGATCACGGTCAAACAAACCAACGGTCAGTACTGGCATTTTGCGACCATGGCCCTGGCATCGAACTCGCACTGGGAAAGACGGCTGTGTATGTTTCCTACCTATTTTGATGAGGAAGGCCTGATGTATACCAACACCAGTTACGGGGATTATCCATTATTTTCGCCAGACCATCCAACCAAACCTGGGCAGCATACCGGCTGGATGCTGCTTTCTTACAAAGGAAAAGCTAGGGTTTCGTCTTCTCAGAAACAAATAAGCAAAAGTACTTCCACAGATGGTCAGTTCGATATAACCGAAATGCCCTTGAAAAAGGATTCAGAAGGTGCGATCATTTCTGAAGTTCTTACCGATGAAAGCCCAAAATCTTTCTGGGTTGCTGAAGCCAATAACGACGATCAATGGGTGGAGATCGAAATGCTGAATCCTGGAAATATCTATGCTTTTCAGCTGAATTTCCATGATGAGGAGTCTGGTATTTATACCAGGACTGAAGGTTTGAGGCACCGCTTTAGCCTTGAAGTCTCAAATGACGGGGAAAACTGGAAAGTGGTTGAAGACAGGAGCGACAGCTATGAAGATTCCCCCAATGCCTATATCGTATTGAATCAACCTGTAGAGGCCAGATATGTACGTTACAACAACCTGAAGGTTCCGGGAAATAACCTGGCTTTATCCGAAATTCGAGTGTTCGGAAAAGGCCTTGGCAAGAAACCCTCAAAGGTAAAAGGCTTTGAAGTGACCCGGCAGGAAGACCGCAGGGATGCGACCTTCGAATGGGAACCGGTAAAAGGAGCCCAGGGATATAATATTCGCTGGGGAATCGCACCAGATAAGTTATACCAGTCCTGGCTTATCTACGATAAAAATGAGCATCTAATGCGAAACCTGGATCGGGATACCAAATATTATTTTACCATAGAAGCCTTTAATGAAAACGGCATTTCTGAAAGAACAGAGATCCAGGAAGTAAAATAAAACCAATTACCAATTTTAAAGAATATAGAAAATGAGAAATTTTAAGCTATCAGTTGCTCTCTTCCTTTTTGCAGGGCTTTCCTATCTGCAGGCCCAGGAACGCATTCCTGAGGTAGAGGAATTGCTGGAAAAAATGACGCTGGAAGAGAAGATAGGTCAGCTAAACCTGTTAACGCCGGGAGGTGGGATCGCTACAGGATCGGTGGTTAGTGAAGATGTGGAAACCAAGATCAAGGCCGGAAATGTTGGAGGAGTATTCGGCGTTTCCAGTCCGGCGAAAGTAAGACAGGCCCAGGAGCTGGCCGTTAAGAATTCACGTTTGGGAATCCCGCTATTGATCGGATCGGATATCATTCACGGTTATAAAACCACGTACCCTATTCCGCTTGGACTTTCCTCGAGCTGGGATATGGAATTGATCAAAAGCGGCGCACAAATGGCTGCGAAGGAAGCTACTGCAGATGGGATCAACTGGAACTTTTCTCCTATGGTGGATATCGCCCGTGATCCCCGCTGGGGGCGTATCGCCGAAGGAGCAGGGGAGGACCCTTATCTTGGTTCTCAGATCGCCAAAGCGATGGTGGAAGGTTACCAGGGAGACGACCTGAGCAAGCCTGAAACCATGATGGCAACGGTAAAACATATGGCTTTATATGGAGCTCCCGAAGCAGGAAGGGATTATAATACGGTTGATATGAGCCGACTGAAAATGTTTAACGAATACCTGCCTCCTTATAAAGCAGCGGTTGACGCTGGAGTGGGAAGCGTGATGACTTCTTTTAACGATATCGACGGTGTTCCGGCTTCAGGAAATAAATGGCTGCTCACCGATCTTTTAAGAGAAAGATGGGGATTTGATGGCTTTGTAGTTTCAGATTATACCTCGGTAAATGAAATGATCGCCCACGGAATGGGAGATCTTCAGGCGGTTTCGGCACTGGCGATCAATGCCGGGCTGGACATGGATATGGTTGGTGAAGGTTTCCTTACCACTTTAAAGAAATCGGTTGAAGAAGGCAAGGTTTCCGAAGAACAGATCACCAAAGCAGCGAGAAGAATTCTTGAGGCTAAACACAAAATTGGTCTTTTGAACGATCCTTATTTGTATTCAGATGAAAGCAGACCGGAAAAAGATATTCTAACTGAAGAGAACCGTGCTTTGGCACGCAAGGCAGCGACCCGTTCTTTTGTGCTGCTGAAAAAGCACAATGACATTCTTCCACTGAAGAAGAATGGGAAGATCGCTTTGATCGGGCCATTGGCCAATAACAAGAATAATATGCTGGGAACCTGGGCACCAACCGGGAATCCACAACTTTCTGTTCCAATTCTGGAAGGAATGAAGAACGTGGCTCCAAACGCGACTATACAGTATGCGAAAGGAGCGAATATTTCAGACGATACCAGCTTTGCCAAGAAAGTGAATGTTTTTGGCGAGCGTATCCAGATTGCAGAAGAGTCTCCTGAAACCCTACTAAAGGAGGCTCTTGATCTGGCTAGGAGTTCAGATGTAGTAGTTGCCGTGGTTGGTGAAGCAACCGAAATGAGTGGAGAAGCGGCCAGCCGGACAGATATCACTATTCCCGACTCTCAGAAGAAACTGATTAGGGAACTGGCAAAAACAGGAAAACCGGTGGTATTGGCTTTGATGAGCGGTAGACCACTGGATATTTCAGAAGAAATGAACCTCCCGGTAAGCATACTTCAGATCTGGCACCCTGGTGTGGAAGCTGGAAACGCGGTTGCCGATGTACTTTTTGGCGATTACAATCCATCGGGAAAGCTAACCAATAGCTGGCCACGAAGCGTGGGGCAGATCCCGATTCATTATAGAATGAAAACCACGGGTAGACCAGGTCCTGAAAGCGGTGAATTCCAGAAGTTCAAGACCAATTATCTTGATTCACCTAATTCACCGTTATTGCCATTTGGTTACGGATTGAGTTACACCACTTTTGAATACAGCGATGTGAAGGCCAGTTCTAAGAGCCTGAATTCGAACGGTTCTATTGAATTGAGCGCTACCGTGACCAATACCGGGAACTATGACGGGGAAGAGGTTGTACAGCTTTATGTACATGACAAAGTGAGAAGCGTAACTCCTCCAGGCAAGGAATTGAAAGGTTTCCAAAAGATTGCCCTTAAAAAAGGAGAATCTAAAACGGTGACTTTTACGATCACTCCCGAAGATTTGAAATTCTATAATTCCCAAATCGAATATGTATTTGAACCAGGAGAATACGAATTTTTTATCGCTGGAAGTTCAGATGCCGATTTCGCCGGAAGCTTCAGCCTGGAAAAATAGATCCTTTTAGTTTTTTAGTTAGTTAGCCCCGGTAGGTCTATTCTTTAGCCCCGGGGTTTTTTTATAACTTTTCCAGTCTAATACCAGACAATACAGGTTTTCCATTCCGAGGTCTGAATTCTATTTCAACCGGTCCTTCTGAATTGATCTCATAATCGACTTCTACCGCCTGCAGGATTCCGTAATCCCGGGCCAGGTTAAGGTCTTGTTCAACCAGAATCCCATTGATCAAAATATCAAAACTCCTGATACCTTCTGAAGTTTTTTCTGAATCAGATCCCAGGTTATAGATGTTTTCTTTTGAAGCTCCACGGTTTGGTTCTGCCATCAATAGTGAAATTCGATATTGACCTTTTGGAACATTAAATTTGTAGGCCTGAAGGCCTTCTCTCATCGTCTGGAACAACGGTTCTTTAGTAGTGACCCTGATATCTGAAGCTGTTCCCTGGAATTTGCTGCTGTTCTGCTGAAAAACGTCTCCGCCTACATATCCAAAATCGTTATTTTGAAACGCCTGGTCACTGATCCAGATCTCGCCGGTCTCTTCATCCACAAAATCGCTGTGACTTCCCACATTGATGAGAATTGGATTATTCGCGATATCACCTATCAGGTTATTTCTGAATTTAACCAGCAGGTTTCTGCTATGCACAGCATTACCTGAAACTGCTTTTATCGAATGCTCTCCAGGCTCAAGCTCTAGTTCAAATTCGGCAATATTATCGTTTACAGAAGCTACCTTTTCAGTTTTTTCATCGATAATTAACTTAACCTCATCGGAGTTCGAAAAGACCTTCAGTTTTACTTTTTCAGACTGGTCGATGATCCTGGTTTCAAAATTTTTTCCAGCGATATAAACAAAATCATCTTCGGTTAAGCGTGCTTCGTAATAATAATAGACATCCTTTGGCTCACGGTCAAAATTCACCAGGCCTTTCTGGTTGATGTATGGCCGACTATCCTGCCTGCCGGATGAACCGAAATCGGCAAAATTCCAGGCCGCCATTCCCAGCATATAATCCCGTTCCATCACCTGGTTGAGATAACTTACATGACTTTTTAACTGGTAGGCTTCGCTAAAATCCCAGGGTTTTGGATCATTGGTCTGAATCCTGGAATCGCTTCCGGGGCCATATTCCGAGATCAGTAAAGATCTGTCTGGATACTTCTGGTGTTGCTCATCCAGGAATTTTCCAAGGTTTTCCAATCCCGGCGTGTACCAGCCAAAATAAAGGTTCCAGCCGATCACATCTGTAATATCAGCTATTCCCGAGGTGTTATAAATGTCATTTTCATGTAGCGCCATTACACTGAGTCGCGAAGTATCCAGTGCTTTTGTGGCCGCTTCCAGTTTTTCGGCCAGCTCCACGCTTGTCTGGATTTTGGCTTTCTGATCGGCTTCCGGCATATCACGTGTAAATACCAGCCTAATGAAAATCTCGTTCATAATTCCCCAGAACACGATCGAGGGGTGATTATATAATTGAAGGATCTGTTCTTTCTGCATATTCACAGCATTCTGGTGATAAGCTTCGGAATCGGTCACATCATTGATCACGGGCACTTCGGTCCAGACCAGCAAACCGAGTTCATCACAAATTCGGTAAACATCGGGATCCTGAGGGTAATGCGCGGACCTGATAAAATTAGCACCCATATCCTTGATCATCTGGTAATCCTTTCGATGTATGGAATTTGGAACGGCATTTCCCATATTCTCAAAATCCTGGTGACGGTTTGCTCCGATAAGCTTGATGGGTTTCCCGTTCAGGATAAATCCTTTTTCAGGATCGGCTTCGAACCAGCGGCAGCCAAAATTCGAGATGTAAGTGTCCAAAATTTCTCCTGAACCTGAATCGATCAGGTTGGCGGTTAACAGGTACAAGTTTGGATCATCAGGTGACCATAACTTCGGGTTCTCGATCTCAAAATCAAGGGTGAAATCTTCTGAATTTAAAGCCTTGTTATATTCTGAAACCTGGTTTCCATAAGGATCACTGATGTTAACCTGTAATTCCAGGTCATTTTCAGAAGCAACCACTTTTCCTTCAAATTTTACTTTTGCAAGGCTTGTGCTAACTTCTGGAGTTTTAATCAACTGAGTTCCGGCTCCCAGACCTTCCAGCCCGAAGTGGCTTTTTCCAGTCACCACTAGTTCAAGATCCCGGTAAATCCCGCCGTAAAAATTAAAGTCGGCTTCCAGTGGAGGGATATCATGGTTATGCGAATTATCCACCTCGATCTTCACCTGGTTAGCCTGGCCGAATTTCAAATGTTCAGTTAATTCGAAAATAAACTGGGTATAACCACCGGTATGCTCGCCAACTAGCTCATCATTTACATACGCTTTCGTATGCTGATTAGCACCTTCAAATTTCAGGAAAACTGTTTTATTATCCCAGTTTTCGGGAATAATGACCTTTTTGCTGTAGGTTCCTTTTCCGCGGAAATAGGCACCCTCATTAAAGGCATCCTCAGCATTCCAGGTATGCGGTATATTTACGATTTTTGACTTCTCCTGATTCTCCAGCTGGAATTCCCAGCCTGAATTGATGGTTTTTTCTATCCGCTGTGCCTGTAGAAGGGAAGAAGTGATGAATAAAAATAAAAAAAGAGAGTAGGGCAATTTCATTTTTTAATATTTGGTTTATTGAAGGCTTACCGGTTGCGTCCAGGCAACTTCGGTGTCCCCTTCTTTATAGGGGTTTTTCTTTAATTTGTCTGAAATGATTTTGGCCCTGGCGAAAAGCACATTTTCAGGAATTTCATAGGAAGCTTCAGTTCCCTTTAGGGTTTTGAGGATCTCGCTTTTAGTTGATCCTTTTTGCACCCCGATGAACTGTATCTCGTAATTCACATTTTCTTCAGCCTTTATTTTTAAAGAAATTTTGCTTCCGTCGAAATCAAGTTCTGAAAGTTCAAGCCCGGTTGTCGCGTAAAAATCACCCGCTTCCATGGCATTTATAATACCTGAAGGAGTTAATTCCGTTGCCCTGACTTCCACCCAGCCCCGGCCGGCGTTACTCCATTTAGCCCCGAATTTATGGTAATGATGGCTGTCATCTGTAGCGATCCCCAGTAATAAGGGTTTCCCTTCGGCATGGTAGGCGATATTCACCTGGTCCCACATGATTTCGGTGCTGTCGTGAATGCTGTCACCGTAATTATTCACGTAGGGGTGACCGTTGAAAACCTCAAAAAATCGTTCGCCATCCAGCTGAATGATATCTTCAGCCTTTATCGCGTAGGTGAAATTAGGATGATTTAGATGTTGAAGCATAGGTTCACCGGTTGCTTCGCTTTGTTCTTTTATAGCGTCCAGGTTATTCTGGATCAGTTCTGCGATGGTATTTCCTTCCCGGGGTTCTATCAATTCCTGAACGTTTATCGCACCCATATGAACTGCTTTACCATCCAGGTAGGAAGTAACCTCTTCAGCTTTTAAGATCATGAATTTTTCGGGCTCTTCGAAAAGCGGACGGAATTCTTCCAGGGTTTTGAGCTGTACCTGTAAACCTTCCTCATCATTTTTATAATTCACCCAATTTTCACCATATTCGGCTACATAATTTTTAAATGCCTGCTGGTATAGCGAGTCTTTGCTGATCTTCTTCCATTTTTCGCCTTCGGCGATGATATTATGGTCTGATACTGCCACGAAATCATAGCCTTTATTCTTGTACCATTTCATGATCATTTCGGGAAATTCATCACCGTCACTCCAGTAAGAATGCGTATGCAGATTTCCTTTATACCACTTATTTTCTTGAGATTCTGAAGTGAATGCTACCAGGAAAAGTAGGATTGCTAGTAGGTTCTTTTTCATTTGTAAACTGTTGACTGAATTTTATTTTTATCGAATACAACTTCTTTAAGGAAATTAAATACCTCCGGCAAATGCGGAAAAGGCATTCCCGAAATTTCATGCCGGGCGTCTTCAAAAGTGTAAAATAAATAGGGAGTATCAAGATCTTCAAGTTTTTCGACGATGGTTTTCGAGCCGTCAAGTATCAGATAACCCGGTTTTTCATTCTCACAATAATGATGAGGAGCCGTAGCATAAGGCACTAGGTTATCTGCGGTTCCGTGGAAAAAGATTCCGGGAATGGCATTTTCCTGATTTATATACCTGGCATCCACAATGGCGCCTGCCAGTGAAATCACTGCTGAAAATTCCAGATCGGAATACTTATCCTGCTTCTCGAACATCAGGTCGGGATTATAAACCGCATTCAGCACAGCTTCGGCACCGGCACTGCTGCCACCAACTACGATCTTTTCAGGGTTGATATTGAACTTTCCTGAATTCTCCTTCATATAAATGGCCGCATCCATAAAATCTTCGGCCGCCATCTGGAAGGTTTTGATCTTCCCCTCGGCATCAAAATCACAGCCGAAACCGGTTTCAGTATTTTTTCTAACAAGTCGATATGAAATAAGTCCTACCGCGTAGCCACGTGCCGCTGCCATTTTTGCAAATCTTACTTCCTGCGGGTTTTTCGGACTTCCACCGGCAAAGCCACCGCCATGCATCCAGATGATTAGTGGCAGTTTTTCATTAGTGCTCTTTTCAGGGAGAAAAAGGTCAATAATAAGATCTTCGCCATCTTTTTGAGCGTAGGTTTCGGTGCGTAGGGGTTGAACGGAATACAGGCTGTCTAACAATATTGCCTGGGCTTCAGCTAATTGGAGTCCAGCCAGGACAAAAAGAAATGTCAGGATTTTTTTCATTTTCGATCACAAATTTGGGTTTTGAAGATACTTAATTTTGAAGGGATAAATTAGTGGTAATTTCATCCAGAATATTTTATCTTCGCAGCAGAAATTTTTTCAGATATGAGTCTACAGGAACAGGTAATGGTCGAGATGAAGGCCGCGATGAGAGCAAAAGACAGTGCAAAACTGGAAGCTTTAAGAGCGGTTAAGAGCGCAATTCTGTTAGCAAATACTGAATCTTCTTCAAAGGACGGATTGACCGAAGAGGAAGAGATGAAACTGCTTCAGAAACTGGTGAAGCAGCGTAAGGAGAGTGCAGAGATCTACAAGGAGCAGGGTAGAGAAGATCTGGCTGAACCAGAACTTAAGCAGGCTGAAGTGATCGAGCAGTTCCTTCCTGAGCAAATGAGCGAAGCAGAGATCGAAGCGAAAGTAGACGAGATCATTGCCAAGACCGGTGCTACGGGAATGCAGGATATGGGAAAAGTAATGGGAATGGCTACCGGTGAACTTGCTGGAAAAGCCGATGGTAAAACCATTTCCGGGATCGTAAGAAAAAAACTGGCTAATTAATTAGCAACTTAAAATACTGGCCGCGTAGTTCAACTGGATAGAATATCAGATTTCGGCTCTGAGGGTTGAGGGTTCGAATCCTTCCGCGGTCACAGATGGATGAAAAGTCTGCAGCGCAAGTTGCAGACTTTTTTTGTTTTCAGTAAACATGTATAGCAGAAATTTACTATTCATGCCTAACGGCAGGCAATTTCTGAATGTTCTCCTAATCCTTTTAAGAAGTGAGAGTTGATGCTGAACTATAAATAAAATTTTATCTTCACCTTAATTTACGCAACCAATCAAAACTTTATGAGGAAAAATCTATTCTTAGTCTTCGCGCTATTGTTAGGGTCAATTTCAATTTATGCTCAAGACAGTATAAGTATGGCTCAACTGGATACCTTGACCACCAAGGAATTACCCTTAAAACCTGCAAGACAGGTTAATTTTAATACTACTGAAGGAACCTGGATTTCAGTTGATGTTAGTCCCGATGGGAAGAGTATCGTTTTTGATATGATGGGTGATCTTTATCAAATTCCAATAACGGGAGGAAAGGCAGAGCGAATTACATCAGGGATGGCATACGATGTACATCCGCGATTTAGTCCCGATGGGAAAAGCCTGGTTTTCATTTCAGATAAAAATGGGGCAGACAACGTGTGGACCATGAACCTGGAATCAAAAGAGATGGAAGCCATTTCTGAAGATAAAAATCAGAATTTCTTTGCTGCAGACTGGAGCCCGGATGGAGATTTTATAGTAGCCGCAAGAGGCCGAAGAAATATCAAATTGCACATTTACCACAAAGACGGCGGTGGTGGTGCCCAATTGGTCGAAGAACCCAAAGACCTTAAAATGATCGATCCTGCCTTTAGTCCTGATGGGAAAACCATTTATTTTTCACAACGAACACGAGGCTGGAATTATAATGCTCAATTTCCGCAGTACCAGATTGGAACTTATGACATGGAAAAGTCGGAAACGGCCACCATTACGGGACGATATGGATCTGCCTTTACCCCAACTCCATCTCCCGATGGAAAGTGGCTGGTATATGGAACAAGATTTGAAACTCAAACCGGTTTGGTGAAAAGAAATCTGGAAACCGGAAATGAGGAGTGGCTTGCCTATCCTATTCAGCGTGATGAACAGGAGTCGATAGCGACTCTTGGAGTATTGCCGGCGATGAGTTTTACGCCCGACAGTAAGAATTTAATCGTTTTTTATGGGGGTAAGCTCCATAATATTGATATCGAGCAGAAAACCTCCACGGAAATCCCCTTCGAGGTGGATCTTAAAATAGACATGGGACCTGAAGTGCTTTTTGATTACCCGATCGAGGATAATGAAACCGAGCAGGTAACCCAGATAAGGGATGCAGTACCTTCACCTGACGGATCAAAACTGGCCTTTACAGCCCTTAACAGGCTTTATGTGATGGATTTCCCCGGAGGAACGCCAGAAAGGCTTACAAAGAACGATTTTACAGAATCTCATCCGGCCTGGTCACCTGATGGAAATTCCATCGCTTTTGTTTCCTGGGAAGGAGATGGCGGACATATTTATTCCATCGGAGCAAATGGTCGAAATTTGAAAAAACTTACAAATACCAAAGCTGTTTACAGCAATCCGGCCTGGTCCTACAAGCATGACAGGATCGTTTTCACAAGGGGATCGGCTTATGAATATGCAAGTGGATCACGAATTGATGGAACTCCCGGAAGGGAAGACCTGGCATGGATTCCTTCCAGTGGTGGAGATATCACTTTCATTGAAAAGTCAAAAGGTAGGATCTATCCACATTTTACCAAGGTCGATGATAGGATTTATTTAAGCGATGACGATAAATTAATATCCATTCGCTGGGACGGCACCGATGAAAAGACCCTTCTTTCAGTAAAAGGAATAACTCCATTTGGTTCTTCGGAAATCAGGCCGCATATGCTGCCAGAAAATGGAGCGAGGGAAGATGAAGACAAGGCTTCGAAACCTTCAGAGATCAGGATTTCTCCCGATGGAAAAACCGCGATCGCCAAGATCAATAATGATATTTACACGATGGTGGTACCAAGATTTGGACAAACCGCCAAGATTTCGCTGGCCTCCGTTGAAAAATCGGCCTTTCCTGCTAATCAGTTAACCGAAATAGGCGGAGAGTTTCCGGCCTGGGGAGAAGATAGTAAAAAGGTTCACTGGTCTTTAGGCGCTACTCATTTTGTATATGATCTGGAACTGGCAAAAGTGCATAATGATAGTATTGAAAAGATCAGGGAAAAGAGAAAGGAAGAGGAAAAAGACAAAAATGGAGAGGAAAAGGCTAAAGACGATAAGGATGAAAAGGATAAGTTAGAAAGCTTTAAGGCAACCGAATTTAAGATAGATCTTTCTTATAAGAAGGATATTCCACAGGGAGTGGCGCTTATCAAGGGCGGCCGCATCATAAGCATGAAAGGGGACGAGATCATTGAAAATGGTGACATCCTAATCAGGAACAACCGCATTGCGGCAGTAGGGCAGAGTGGTAGCCTGCAGGTTCCGAATAACGCCAAGGTCATCGATGCAGGCGGAAAAACCATCGTTCCAGGATTTGTTGATACACATGCCCATATGTGGCCTAGCTGGGAAATTCAGAAGAATCAATCCTGGATGTACGGCGCAAATCTTGCTTACGGGGTTACAACAACCAGGGATCCGCAAACCAGCACTACCGATGTGCTCACCTATTCTGATATGGTAGATGCCGGGATGATTCCGGGTCCACGAATTTACAGCACAGGTCCTGGTGTAGGATACTGGGCTTATAATTTAAAGGATAAGGAACATGCCAAAAGGGTATTAAAGCAGTACAGCGAATATTACGATACCAAGACCATTAAAATGTATCTCACCGGGAACAGGCAAATGCGGCAATGGATCATCATGGCTGCAAAGGAATTGGAACTAATGCCCACTACGGAAGGCGGGCTGGACTTTAAACTGAATATGACCCAATTAATCGATGGATACCCGGGACATGAGCATTCTCTTCCTATCTATCCTATTTATAAGGATGTGATCAATACGATCGCAGAAGCGAAAATGGCGGTCACGCCAACATTACTTGTTTCGTATGGCGGCCCATGGGCAGAGGAATACTATTATGCGACCGAAGAGCCCTATAAGGATGAAAAACTTCAGAATTTTACCCCATACCAGGAGCTTGCCCAGAAATCCAGGAGAAGAAATGCCTGGTTTATGCCGGAAGAACATGTCTTTTCCAAACATGCTGAAATGATGAACAAAGTGATCGATAAAGGAGGCCTGGTAGGTGTTGGTAGTCACGGGCAGTTACAGGGACTTGGCTATCACTGGGAGCTATGGTCACTTCAAAGCGGAGGTATGGATGAACATAGGGCCTTAAAGGCCGCTACCATCCTTGGAGCTGAATCCTTAGGTCTGGATGGGGACCTGGGCTCTATTGAAGCCGGAAAACTAGCCGACCTGGTGATCCTCGATAAAAATCCACTGGAAAATATAAGAAATACCAATTCGGTTAAGTATGTAGTAATGAATGGTAGAATTTACAATGCTGATAATCTCGATGAGATTTATCCAGAATCGAGGAAAGCTTCAGAGCCCAACTGGAAAATGAAAAAGCCAGAAAATTTACCCGGGATCAAAAAGTAAAACCTAAAAGCACCTTAACAGGTGCTTTTTTTTTATCGCTGAATGGGGCCTGGAGTCAGGATGGTAAAGCCCGGGAAATTAACTAAGTATGTAATTATAAAATTCAGCCTTGAGAATTAACGAAAATTAATTTTCAAGACCGAAATTTTGAATTTTTTAAACCCGAGCGTTAAAACTAACCTAAATTGTTTTATTCAAGGCTCTTAAGCTCTAAATTAGCCAAACTAAACGCTAAAAAACCTAGACCAATGGCAGCTTATTTCAACACAAATCAGCTTAGATCTTCTTTGCAGGAACTTTTAAAAATTTATGTTTCAGAATGCAAGGAATGCAACGAATTATCACAGGATTGTATCGATTTGATACGCCATAATTTTTTGGCTGAATTCGTGGTGTATAATAAAGAGAACCAAACTATAGAAGTTGGTATCAATGAAGAGGAACAATTCGATGGGTATCCAAATATCAAGGTGTATACTTTTCCTTTAGATGAAATAGGAAAAAAAGTAGATCACTCTTTTAAACATAATTCAGAGGATCTTGAATTCTACGGAAAGATGATCGCGCGCAAAAAAGGTTTGCGGTCTTCATCGATCATCGTGATGTAGAATGGTCCATTAACGTTAGTCCCCCCGCAGAGAAGGCAGTCTGGTTATCCCAGATTGCTTTTTCGTGAAATTCGATCAAGCTGCAATACATAATTTGAGCATTAAAAAACCGGCATTTGCCGGTTTTTTAATTTTATACGGACTGGATTTAAGTCTCAACCGTTGATCTTTTCTTACTGCTTAAGTGCTCCATGATCATTTTGGCGTGAACCCTTGAATTTTCTATGAACCATTTATGGGTTTCCACACCCCCACAAATTACTCCGGCCAGGAAAATACCTGGAATGTTTGTTTCCATGGTCTCTTCGTTATATTGAGGAATTTTGCGTCCGTCGTCAGAGAGACTAATGCCAATATCCTGTAAAAAGCCGAAATTAGGCCTGTAACCAGTAAGGAGCAGGACAAAATCGTTTTCAATCGTGGTTTCCCCGTCGGGTGTCTCAATAAGGATATGATTCTCTTTTATTTCCTTTAGATTCGAATCAAAATAGGCTTTGATACTACCTTCCTTGATTCGGTTTACAATATCTGGTCTTACCCAGTATTTAACACGCTCACCAATTTCGGAATTCCTAACGATCATGGTCACCTCCCCACCTTTACGGTAGATTTCCAGGGCTGCGTCAACAGCTGAATTACTAGCTCCTACCACCACTGTTTTCTGGGTGGCATAATAATGCGGATCGCCATAATAATGAGATACCTTTGGAAGGTTTTCTCCTGGGATACCCAGGTAATTCGGGATATCATAAAATCCTGTGGCAATGATTACATTTTCTGCCTCGTATGTGCCCTTAGTGGTTTTAACCTCGTGAATTCCATCGGTTCGGGTTTCTACCGTATCTACTTTTTCGAATAAATGAATATTCAGTTCATTCGAGGTGGCAATTCTTCGGTAATATTCCAGTGCCTCCCGTTTTCCCGGTTTCGGATTGTTACTGATAAATGGGATGTTATCCAGCTCCAGTTTTTCCGAAGTAGAAAAGAAGGTCATATTAGTAGGATAGTGATAAAGAGAATTTACCAGGCACCCTTTTTCAATGATCACATAAGAAAGTCCTTTTTTTTCGGCTTCCAAAGCGCAGGCAATGCCTATAGGCCCCCCACCAATTATTAGGACTTCGTATTTATTTTCAGGAATTTGCAATACGTCTAAGATTTTTAATGGTTCCGGCCTGGTCTTCAGCTTTGAAAACGAAACTTCCGGCTACAAGAACATCTGCACCGGCTTTAGAAAGTTCTGAAGCATTTTTATCGGTCACCCCGCCGTCAACTTCAATTAATGTAGTGGCATTGTTCAGGGTGATCATTTCCTTCAGCTTCTGAACTTTTACGTAGGTGTTTTCAATAAAGCTCTGCCCGCCAAAACCTGGATTAACACTCATTACAAGTACTAGGTCGAGATCCTTTATCACATCTTTCAGCAGATCAACGCTGGTATGAGGATTAATAGCCACTCCGGCTTTCATCCCTTCAGCTTTGATCGCCTGAATGGTTCGGTGTAAATGAGTACAGGCTTCATAGTGAACGGTAAGCACATCTGCGCCGACCTGTGAGAATTCCTTGATATACCTGTCTGGTTCCACGATCATCAAATGAACATCGAGAGTTTTTTTAGTGTGTTTTTTAATTGCTTGTAAAACCGGCATTCCGTAGGAAATGTTCGGAACAAAGACACCGTCCATAATATCGATATGAAACCAGTCTGCATCACTGTTGTTGACCATTTCTATATCTCGTTGCAGATTTGCGAAATCTGCGGCTAGCAAAGACGGGGCTATTAGGGTATCGCTCATTAGTTGTTTGTTGTGTTTACAGGCAAAAATAAAAAGAAATCGAGGTTTTATGACATCTAACTTAGGAAATGCTGGGGAACAGGCATAAAATCTGCGATCTTATTTCATTATATGCTCATAAGCCGATTTTGCCGCGTGATAGCCACTCATTCCGTGAACGCCTCCACCGGGTGGAGTAGAGGCCGAGCAAATGAAAATATTGGGATTAGAAGTGCTATATGGATTCAATTTGGCCACTGGCCGGGTAAATAACTGGCTAATATCCTGTTTTCCGCCGTTGATATCACCTCCCACTAGATTTGGATTGAAATTTTCAAGTTGCACGGTATTATGAGTGGTTTTGGCCAGGATCGTATCTTTAAAACCCGGGGCTGCTCGCTCAAGCTGGTTTTCGATGACCTGGGTCATATCTGCGGTACTGCCGTTAGGAACATGGCAATAGGCCCAGGCAGTATGTTTGTTTTCAGGAGCCCTTGTAGAGTCGAATATTGAATGCTGTGCGACCAGAACGTAGGGATGTTTATTGATTTTATTGGAATGAATATCGCTTTCTGATCGTTCTATCTCTTCCTGGCTGAACCCTAAGTGAACGGTCCCGGATTTTCGGCAAAGCTCGTTGGTAAAAGGAATTGGCCGGTCCAGCGCCCAGTCTATTTTGAAAACACCAGCTCCATAATTATAATTCTGAAGCCTTTTCCGGTATAAAGCTGAAAAATCGGTATTTCTGATCTTTAATAATTGACTTGGAGTCAGGTCAAAAATGTAAGCTTTAGCGGTGGGAAGTTTATCCAGGTTTTTTACTTCCTGGTTAAGTTTTAATTCTCCGCCTTCAGATTTGTAATAAGAAACCAGCGAAGATATGATCTTGCTTGCGCCACCTTTAGGAAAGGGCCAGCCGTGGCGATGGGCCAGAATATTCAGTACAAGACCGAAAGAGGCCGAAGCAAAACTGGTCATGGGTAAGGTGGAGTGCGCAGCGGCGCCATAGAATAATAGTCGACTTTTCTCATCTTTAAAATAATGATTGACCAGCCATTTTGCCGGAGGGAATGCCTTCATTCCAAATTGTAACAATTTCTTCGGATTTTCAGGCCAGCTGAGTGGTCCAAGAAGATCTTCCTCAAAACTGGACCAACCTTCTAGAAAATTTCCGTAGAGCTTTATATAAGCAGCCTCATCAATGCCTAATTGTGCTGCTGTTTGCTTAAAATCCTTAAAACATGCATAGGCTGAACCGTCTTTAAAAGGGTGAGAAAAGGGGATATCAGGAAAGATCCATGTAAGACCGTGCTTATCTAGCGGTAGGGTTTTAAAAAATGGTGATGAATAGGTAAGTGGGTGAATGGCAGAACCTATATCGTGCTTGAAGCCGGGAAGGGTGATTTCTTCTGTTTTTGTAGCACCGCCGGGAATAGAGGCTTGCTCGAAAACCGCTGTTTTTAGACCTTTTTGCTGAAGAAAAGCAGCAGCAGCAAGTCCGTTGGAACCGCTACCCACAATGATGGCATCATATTTTTTACTCATTACAAAAATTTCCAATTCCAGGACACCACAGACTTCAATTACCAGGATTTTGCTTAATTAAAATTGCTCTAGCGAATTAAAAAAGTAAGAAGAAAATAGGCCAATAATGGAAAGGAATGAATGATTAACAAAAATTTATCTCGAAAAAAGGCAAGAAAAAACCCCGGTCATCACTCCGGGGTCATTCATCAATCAAAAAACGAACAGTTATTTTCATGACGGGTCATCACTCCCGACACTAAACTGTTGTTGCTTTAAAAATCTTTAGCCAAGATACGTTTTTAAAATTTTACTTCTAGATGTATGCTTTAACCTTCTAATTGCTTTTTCTTTGATCTGACGTACTCTTTCTCTAGTTAGATCAAAAGTCTCGCCAATTTCTTCCAAAGTCATAGGATGTTGATCTCCCAGGCCAAAATAAAGCCTGATCACATCTGCTTCCCTTGGAGTCAAAGTTTCAAGAGCACGCTCGATCTCTGTTCTAAGCGACTCATGTAATAACTCTTTATCGGGGTTTGGAGATTCACCTGAACGTAAAACGTCATACAGGTTGGAATCTTCCCCTTCAACCAACGGAGCATCCATAGAGACGTGACGGCCAGAATTCTTCATGGATTCCTTAACGTCGTTGATCGTCATGTCAAGCTCCTTGGCTATTTCTTCCGCACTTGGTGGGCGCTCATGAGATTGCTCCAAAAATGCGAATGTCTTGTTGATCTTGTTTATTGAACCGATCTTGTTCAGTGGCAATCTAACAATTCTAGATTGTTCTGCCAAAGCCTGTAAGATAGATTGACGGATCCACCATACGGCGTATGAAATAAACTTAAAACCACGAGTTTCGTCGAAACGCTTGGCGGCCTTAATTAACCCTAAATTTCCTTCATTAATTAGATCAGGAAGGGTTAAACCCTGATTTTGATATTGTTTTGCTACAGAAACCACAAAACGAAGATTCGCTTTTGTTAGTTTCTCCAAGGCACGATTATCACCCGCCTTTATTCGCTGTGCCAGTTCTACTTCTTCATCAGCGGTGATTAGATCTACTTTTCCAATTTCTTGCAAATACTTGTCTAACGAAGCGGTTTCTCTATTGGTTACCTGCTTCGTGATCTTCAGTTGTCTCATCTATCTTCTCTTGGATTTTGTTTATGGTGCATAGCTCCTTGTATTTGTTTATACGTAAGACCTCGAGAAAATGTTACAAAAATTACGATTTTTTTTAAACATTTGATAATCAAGGGCTTTAAAGTTATCCCAAAATTGCATTTTAGACCTATGGGTTAGCTTAGTCGAAGGAAAATTCATTCCATACAGACTTACAAAAAATTTTTTTTAATAAAAAAAGGCCGCAATTGCGGCCTTTCAAAATTCTGTACAGATTAGATTAGTCCTTATTATGGTCTCCTCTGTTTCTGTTATCGCGGTTACGATTGTCACGGTTTCCACGATTATCTCGATTTCCACGGTTCTCACGGTTGTCGCGATTTCTGTCGCGATTATCGCTTTCAGATCGTTCTGGTCTTGGCAATAAAGCCTTTCTTGAAACCTTCTCTTTACGTGTCTTAGGATCTATTCCGAAGTATTTTACGTCGATCACATCTCCCAGGTTAACCACATCGGTTACGTTATTAGTACGTTCCCAGGCAAGTTCAGAAATATGAAGCAATACCTCGTTTCCAGGAGCTTCTACAAACTCCACTACAGCACCAAAATCAAGGACCTTGATCACCTTAACTTCATAAACGCTTCCTTTTTCAGGTTTGAAAGTGATGGCATCGATCTTGGCCAGTACCTTGTCGATACCTTCCTGGTTGGTTCCAAGGATCTCAACGATACCTTCTTCAGTAACCGGATCTTCGTTGATAACGATCTCTGTCTTGGTCTCTTTTTGTAGTTCCTGAATCACTTTTCCTCCAGGTCCAATAAGCGCTCCAATAAATTCGTTCGGAATTCTTCTGGTGATAATCTTTGGAGCATGAGCTTTAACCTCCTGATTAGGTACAGAAATTGTCTCGGTAAGTTTTTCAAGGATATGAAGTCTTCCTGCTCTCGCTTGTTTAAGCGCATTCACCAGGATCTCATATGAAAGTCCCTTGATCTTGATATCCATCTGGCAGGCAGTGATCCCGTCCTCAGTTCCTGTAACTTTAAAGTCCATATCTCCAAGATGATCTTCATCTCCAAGAATATCAGATAGTACCGCATAATTTTCACCATCAGAGATCAATCCCATGGCGATACCGGATACTGGCTTTTTCAATTGTACACCAGCGTCCATCAATGACATGGTACCTGCACAAACTGTCGCCATAGAAGAAGAACCGTTAGATTCAAGAACTTCTGAAACCACTCTCACGGTATAAGGACAATCTGCAGGGATCATTCCCTTAAGTGCTCTTTGAGCAAGGTTTCCGTGTCCAATCTCACGTCTTGAAGTACCTCTAATTGGGTAAGCTTCTCCGGTTGAGAAAGGAGGGAAGTTATAGTGTAAATAGAAAGTCTCTTCTCCCTGTTGGGTTGGAAGGTCTACCTGGTTAGCTTCTCTTGATGTTCCAAGAGTTACGGTTGCTAAAGCCTGAGTTTCTCCACGAGTGAAGATCGCAGATCCGTGAGTAGATGGAAGGTAACCTACTTCACACCAGATTGGCCTGATCTCATCGGTCTTTCTTCCGTCAAGCCTGATTCCTTCTTTTAAGGTAAGGTCACGAACCGCTTTTTTCTGAGCATCATTGAAATATCCGGAAATCATTTTACCTTTTTCTTCCAGTTCCTCTTCAGAGAACATCGCCATCACTTCTTCCTTCAAATTAGAGAAAGCTTCGCTTCTTTCTTTCTTGCTGGTTCCGCTTTTCGCGATGTCATATGCTTTTTGGTAAGTAGCTTCGTGGATCTTGGATTCGATCTCTTCATCTGTTGCAGCTACCTCGTATTCTCTTGTTTCTTTCTTTCCGAAGGCTTCAGCTAAACGCACCTGCGCTTCACACTGAACTTTGATCGCTTCATGGGCGAATTTGATGGCTTCTGCCATTTCTTCTTCAGAACATTCATCCATTTGTCCTTCAACCATCATCACAGAATCTGCAGAAGCACCAACCATGATATCCATGTCTGCTTCAGCAAGTTTTTCCCTGCTTGGGTTCAGAACGAATTCTCCATTAATTCTAGCTACTCTCGCTTCTGAAATTGGAGTTTCAAAAGGAATATCAGATAATTGAATTGCTGCAGATGCAGCAAGTCCTGCTAGTGCGTCTGGCATAACTTCCTCGTCATGAGACATCAGCTGGATCATTACCTGGGTTTCGAATTTATAGTCTTTTGGGAATAGCGGACGCAATACACGGTCTACTAAACGCATTACTAAAATTTCCTCGCTACTAGGTCTTGCCTCTCTTTTAAAATAACCTCCAGGAAAAAGACCTGCAGCTGCGAATTTCTCACGATAATCAAGAGTTAATGGAAAGAAATCCATCGTGGTTGGGGTGTACGAAGATACTACTGTACAAAGTAGCATGGCATTACCCATTTGAACAACAACCGACCCGTGAGCCTGTTTTGCCAGTTTTCCGGTTTCAAGCGAAATGGTTCTCCCATCTCCAAGCTCGATAACCTCCTTAAATGTTTTTGGAATCATAATAATTTTGAATTCTCGATCTGAATAACTTCAACCAGATCGCATTAGTTAAACAAAGGTCTCCGCCATCCGGACGGCCGGGTTGTGTGTTGTGTGTAGTTGTTGTAGACCAATGAAAAACTATTCGCCTTGGCGAATGACAATTTTCTTGTTCGCTTTCCGAGGAAAGCCCTAAAAAATACCTGAAATCAGGTGAAACTAATATATAAAAAAAGGGGGCGTGAAGCCCCCTGAAAATTATTTTCTTAATCCAAGTTCTTTTACGATGGCACGATACCTCATAATATCTTTCTTCATAAGATAGTCTAACAGACTTCTTCTCTTACCAACCAGTTTTACAAGTGAACGCTCAGAGTTGTAATCCTTACGGTTGCTTTTTAGGTGCTCAGATAGGTGAGCGATCCTGTGAGTGAATAAGGCTATTTGACCTTCAGCTGAACCGGTGTCGTTCTTTCCTTTACCGTGCTTCTCAAAGATCTCTTCTTTCTTTTCTTTAGTTAAATACATTCCAATATTATTTAAATGATTTTTATGTATTGACAGTTTTTCTGTCAGGCGGCAAAGATACTACTAATTTGAATAATACCTAATGCAGTCTTTATTTATTTTGATCTCTCTTAATTTCTTATTGGTTGATTCTGAATAAGATCCAGGTAAAGGTTTACTTTGTCTTTAAGTTCAGATCGTTTTACAATAAAATCAAGGAATCCTTTTTCTTTAAGGAATTCTGAAGTTTGAAAATCCTTCGGAAGATCTTTTCCTGTAGTGTCCTTTACAACTCGAGGCCCGGCGAAACCAATCAGGGCACCAGGTTCAGAAATATTGATATCTCCCAACATCGCAAAAGAAGCCGTGGTCCCTCCTGTAGTAGGATCGGTAGCCAGGGAGATATAAGGAATTTTAGCATCTGCAAGCTGGGCTAGTTTCACCGAAGTCTTTGCCAGCTGCATCAATGAAAGCGCCGCTTCCTGCATACGAGCTCCTCCAGATTTGGAAATGATCATAAAAGGAATTTTATGCTTTAGCGCATAATCTGCAGCTCTTGCTATTTTCTCGCCAACCACAGAACCCATACTTCCGCCGACGAATTTAAAATCCATACAGGCGATAACCAGGTCCTTGCCTTTAGATTTTCCAACCGCACATCTGACCGCATCTTTAAGGCCGGTTTTTTCCTGGGCAGTCTTAAGCCTGTCGGTATACTTCTTGGTATCCTCAAAGTTCAGCGGATCTTTAGCCGTCATCCCGGCATCCAGTTCCTTGAATTTGTTATCATCAAAAAGTATCTTGAAGTATTCGTTACTGCCAATCCTAACATGGTAGCCGTCTTCTGGGCTTACATAGAAATTGCTCTCCAGCTGCTCAGCATCTACGATCTTTCCGGTTGGAGATTTATACCATAAGCCTTTTGGAACATCTTTTTTCTGTTCAGTAGGCGTTTGAATTCCTTTTTGTGTTCTTTTAAACCAAGCCATTTACTTTCAGTTTTTAATCCTATGGTTGCTCTAATCTAAAAAAGAAAAGACAGTCTTTTCCTTAAAACTGTCTTTCAACGATTATAGTGTGTTTACGTTATTAAGATCTTCAAAAGCCTTTTTTAAACGGGCTTTGAAAGTCAACTCTCCTTCACGCAACCATTTTCGTGGGTCGTAATATTTTTTGTTTGGAACATCTTCTCCTTCAGGATTTCCTATTTGAGCCGCGAGATAATCTTTTTTGCTGCCCATATAATCCCGAATCCCTTCCAAATATGCATATTGAAGGTCGGTATCGATATTCATTTTGATCACTCCATATCCAATCGCTTCACGGATTTCTTCTACGGTAGAACCGCTTCCTCCGTGGAATACGAAATCGATATGGTTCTTTTCAACATTATATTTCTTGGTGATGTATTCCTGAGAGTCTTTAAGAATGGTAGGAGTTAACTTAACATTTCCAGGTTTGTAAACCCCGTGTACATTTCCAAAAGCCGCAGCGATGGTGAACTGGTCGCTAACTTTGCTCAATTCTTCATAAGCATAGGCTACTTCTTCTGGCTGTGTGTATAACTTGGAAGAATCCACATCGGTATTATCAACGCCATCTTCTTCACCTCCGGTGATACCTAATTCGATCTCCAGGGTCATACCCATTTTAGACATTCTCTTCAGGTATTTCTTGCAGATCTCCATGTTCTCTTCCAAAGGTTCTTCGGAAAGGTCGATCATATGAGAACTGTAAAGGGGTTTTCCTGTCTTTTCAAAATGTTCTTCACTGGCATCCAACAAACCATCTATCCACGGAAGTAATTTCTTAGCGCAGTGATCGGTATGCATGATTACAGGAACTCCATAAGCTTCGGCGAGCTCGTGCACATGTTTGGCACCGGCTACACCTCCAGCGATCGCTGCTTTTTCTCCTTCATTGCTAAGTCCTTTTCCTGCATTAAACTGGGCTCCGCCATTAGAAAACTGGATAATTACGGGTGAATTCAGCTCGGCAGCGGTTTCAAGTACCGCGTTAATACTGCTGGATCCTATCACGTTTACTGCCGGAAGGGCGAATCCCTTCTTTTTAGCATAATTGAATATTTCCTGAACTTCCTTCCCTGTGGCTACGCCGGGTTTAATATTATGACTCATAATTTTTTAATTAGGCTTACAAAAATAATAAAATAAACCGGCTTAGAAAGGATAATTGATCCCTACGTTGTATACGGCATGGTTAAAATTGTAGTCTTTGAACCATCTGTTTCCCAGTTCTCTGGCAGGGTCGTAAGTTTTGAATCCGATATCGAACCTTAAAACGAAAAAGTTAAAGTCGTATCTCAATCCAAATCCAGAACCTACTGCAATATCTCTGAGATCTGAAAACGATTCAAAAGTAGAGGCTTCATCCTCAACGATATCGGCCACGTTCCAGATGTTTCCTATATCTACGAAGAAGGCGCTATTTAAAGAACCAAATAGGTTATACCGATATTCGAGGTTAAAAGCCAGCTTCATGTTTGCCTCGTTGAATTCATTTTGCCCGCCACTACTGCCGGGTCCCAAATCATAAGCCTGCCACGCCCGGTTATCGTTAGGGCCTCCTGCGAAGAAACTTCGTGCAAACGGAATGCTGTTCGCGTTTCCATACGGGATCGCAATCCCTCCAAATGCTCTTGCAGCAAGAATATTCTGGCTGCCAAGGTCCCAGTGCTTGATAAAGTCGATCTCGGTTTTTGCATATTGCGAATAGGCAACTCCAAGAACTTCATAATTGCCGTTTTCATTCTGGCTGAAATTGGCAAGATTGGAGATGGCTCCCAAAAAATTACCAGCTGTTTCCACTTTGAACCGGAAACGGGAAAACTCCTGGTCGTACAGGTTCTTTTTGGTGTTCCAGAGGTAAGTAAAATTCGTAGCGAAAATAAGGTTGTTTTCGGTAAGCCTGTCCTTTCGCTCCCCAATGTTCACTACGTTCTGTTCCTGCTCGTCGTTGATGCCGGAAACAGCGCCTGTCTCATCTCGTACGGCGAGTATAAAATCATTGGCTCCCTGCGGAATGCTAAGTTCACCGTCTTCATCAAAAAAGGCTGGATCGGTATTCACATCCTGTGCGATATCATTCAGCTCTTCATAGGAATTTCGATAAACATTGAAATAATTTTCCGCATTCAGGTTCTTGACATATTGAATGTTGAGCAGGTCGAGGCGGTTTGAAAGCTGTTTAGATGGGGTCCATCGGTAATTGATGATCCCTGAAAAATTCTGTTTATCAAGGCCTATATTATTTTGAGTACTAACCCCGAGGCTAAGGGTGGTAAAGGGACTCATGTATTTTGGAATGAATTTTTCGGTATCGAATGGTAAAAAGATCCTCGGAAATGTGAGTTTAAGATCGGCGCCTACTTCAGAAATATCAAAAAAGCGGTTGTCGTCGTTGTTTCCCGCTGCATCGGTAGATGATCCCACGCTTCCCCGGCCAGAGATCTCGAAATTTTCGGCTCCTCCGAATATGTTCCGAATCAATAGCGAACCTCCAAATCCAATTCCGAATTCCTGGATATTGCTTTGCGAAATATCAAAATCGAATCCCAGCGAATATTTTGGAAGTGGAGTAAGAAAAATGTTCGTGATCAGGTCGGTATTCGTGCTATCTGCCGGGTCTGGAACGTACTGGATATTCGGATATTTAAAAAGTCTTAGAGAGTTTAACCGGTTATAGGTACGGGAGCGGTCCAGGTCGCTGTAAATCGTGCCAGGTTTAATGAATATAGCATCACTAATAGCTTCCGGCCGATAGCGCATTTCTTCAAAACCATACAGGTTATAGCCTTCGTAATTGGTGCTATCGGTTAAGGGCATATTCCGGTTGGCGTAGGTGTAATCGGTAATGATATTAACCTCGCTGATTTTATGAATTTTGAACGGAACCCTGGTAATGCTGTCTCCAATATTGTTTCGGCGATTCTTAATGATGAGGGTGGTATTTACCTTGTGGTTGGTTTCCACCGTGTCAGCATCAAAACTGATATATTCCTGGTCAAAATTGTAAACACCGTTATTTCTGAATAATTGGGAGAGCCTGTCTCGCTCCTCGTTGAAATCAAGGGTGTTGTACTGGACCCCCGACTTGATAGCGCTTTCAGCCTTATGCAATTCATATAGCGAATCTAAGGCAGGAGATGTTATAAGAGTGTTGATAGAATCGACATCGTAGGCCTGGTGGGGCTTTACATAATATTCAACTCGAGCTCGTTTTTCCTTGTCTTCCAGTGGGATGATCTCATAATCGGTTTCTACGTTAAACCAGCCATTGTTCCAATACCAGGATTTTAACCGGTTTTCAGATTTTCTGGTCTCCTCTCGGTCTACTTTAACTGGTGCTTCCCCAGTTGTTTTAATCCATTCATTAAATTCAGTACGAGAGTAGATATAGCGGTCGAATTGTTTTTTAGATAGCAGGCCGGTAAGAAAATCCCGTTTTTTTTCATTTTCGAGATAATTAACGGTCAGGATGCTGTCTATATTCGGTCTGGCCAGATTGTAAAAGTGAAGTTTAAGGGGAACACCCAGCAAACGAGTATTAGGCTCCTGGTACAACTGACTATAAATTCGTGAATCCTTGATTTCTTCGCCGTTTTCGAAGATCTTGTTTTCAACGAGCAGGTTTTCGCCCTGATCCAGTCTTTTTACCGCGTTACAGCTAAATATTAGAACTATGGTTAAAAAAAATAATAATATTTTTGCGAAAAGCTGTTTCAATCAGTAGCGATTAGAGGCCCAAAAATACATTTTTTGAATGGTTAGTAAAAACCAGATTAAGTTAATAAAAAGCCTGTCACAAAAAAAGTTTAGAAATAAACATAATCTCTTTGTGGTGGAAGGTACCAAGGGGATAGAGGAATTTCTAAATTCAGATTTTGAGCTTTATTCCCTGTTCTCTTATGAGAATTCTTTTGAGGTTTCTTCTGAAAAATGGTTTGAAATTGATGAAAATTCTCTTAAAAAGATCAGTTTCCTTGCAAACCCACATGGCGGCCTCGCGATTTTTAAAATTCCTGAAACTACCGAAATAGTCTTCACTGGCCTTCTTCTGGCATTGGATGGAGTCCGTGATCCTGGAAACCTTGGAACCATCATTCGTTTATGTGACTGGTATGGTATTGACCACCTTTTGTGCTCTCAAGATACGGTAGATTGTTATAATCCAAAAGTAGTGCAGGCCAGTATGGGCTCGCTTACCAGGGTGAAACTTCGGTATGTAGATCTTCCGCAGTTTTTAAAAGAACATAATGATCTTCCGGTTTTCGGAACTTTGCTGGAAGGGGAGAATATCTATTCTAAAGAGCTGCCTGACAATGGTATTATCGTGATGGGTAATGAGGCTAATGGGATTTCTGAAGAAATTAAAGCCTTAGTGACCAGAAAGCTGAATATTCCCCAATTCGGAAAAAATCAGGAAACTGAAAGTCTGAATGTAGCAACCGCTACAGCCATCGTTCTTAGCGAATTCAGGAGAAGAAGTCTTACTGAAAAGTAAAATTCAGGAACACGGCCCTGGTCATCATCTTGTCAACATTTCCAGTATATAGGCTATTGGGATCGGCATCCCTGATCAATTCGTCGTTAATCGCGAAGACACCTCGTATTGACGGTGATAATTTGAAATAATACAGGTATAGGTCTATTCCGAAGCCAAGCTCGTAATAATAGGAATTTGTGGTCATCCTGAACTGCCCGGCACTATTATCGTCGGGGTTATTTTCGTTACTGCTCAGGTTTATGGATGTTGAAACTCCACCAACCACAAAAGGTTTGAAATTATTTAAACGGTTAGTGCTAAATTTTAAAAGCAGTGGAATATGAACATAGGTAGAGCTGATCTCCCTGTAGGTATTGGCGTCAGCCTTCAAAGCCTGGAATCCCCTGGTGTTAAAATTAACCCCGGGTTCCAGTCGTAAGTCCAGGTTGTTAGTGAGCCGAAGGTTTCCAAGTAATCCAACGTTGAACCCGATCCTTTTTTCTACTCTGAAGTCCTGGCCGGTAACCGGGCTGGGATTGTAATTAATATAATCAAAATTGAAGTCGTAACTATTGAAGCCCAGAAAGTAACCCCATGACCATCGCTGCTGGTCGAAGTTTTGCTGGTTAAGAACACGTTCTCCCGAAAAAATTTGAGCCTGAGCCGTTTGAAAGCAAAGAGCCAAAAGGGCGATCGTAAAAAGTTTTTTCATAGTATTACTTTGAAGCAATATAGATGGTGGCTACACCAAAAGTTTGAGGCAAATCTTTTACATTATTAAACCCGATTTTCTCTAAAATATTGTTGAAAGCAATCCCATAAGGGAAATTCGCCGCACTCTTGCTCAAATAGGAATATGCCTTTTTGTCTTTAGAGAACACCTTGCCAATGGCCGGTAAAATGTAATTTGAATATAAATGATACCCCTGTTTGTAGGGAAATTTGGTGGGTACCGATGTTTCCAATACTACAAAAATTCCTCCTGGGTTCAAAACGCGGTAGATCTCCTCAAGACCTTTTTCAAGATTTTCAAAATTTCGTACTCCAAAAGCAACTGTAATGGCGTCGAAGGTATTGTCTTCAAAAGGCAGGTTTTCTGAATCTCCCTGGATCATTTCAATCCTGGTGTTCAGATCTTTTTCAGCGATCTTTTTACGAGCTACACTCAACATTCCTTCGGAAAGATCAAGGCCCACAATACGTTTGGCTCCGGTGGGAACCATCTGTATGGCCAGGTCTCCGGTTCCTGTTGCAATGTCCAGGACATTTTCAGGATTCGTTGCTGCAACCGTTTGGATGACTTTCTTTCTCCATTTAATATCTGTACCCAGAGAAATTACGCGATTCAGGCTGTCATAACTGCCTGATATATTGTCGAACATCTGCTCAACCTGCTTCTTTTTAGAAAGCTTTGAGTCTTCATAAGGAGTTACTTTTTTTCCCATGGAAAAACTTTGCGCCAAAGATAATTGTTATACTTAAAATAGCCTGCTCAATACCGATTTTTTATAGTTGTATTCCAATTTTTGGTTTCTGTAAAATAACTTACCTTTGCTTTTCAATTTGAAGCTTTTATATGAAAATAATAATCGCCGGTGCTGGTGAAGTAGGATTTCATTTGGCTAAATTACTCTCCTTTGAGTCGCAGGACATCACTCTTATCGATCCCGACAGAAATAATCTGGCTTATGCCGATACTCATCTGGATATTCGTACAGTTAAAGGTGATGCCAGTTCCATCAGGATCTTAAAAGAGGCACAGGTGAAGTATACAGATATGGTGATAAGTGTTACTTCTAGTGAAGCAACCAACATTACTGTATGTGTGTTAGCCAAACAGCTGGGAGCCAAACGGACCATCGCGAGAATTTCGAATACAGAATTTTTGGAAAACCAGGGAGAACTGGGATTTACCAGATTCGGGATAGATGAACTTATATCTCCTGAAGCTCTGGCGGCCCGGGAGATCGAATTGCTTCTAAACCAATCGGCATTTAACGATAGTTACGAATTTGAGGAAGGCGCTCTTACCATGATTGGTGTAAGCCTTTCCAGAACCGCTACCTTTGTGGGTAAAACTGTAAAGGAGGCGGCGAAGATATTTCCTGAACTTAACTTTGTTCCTATCGCCATTCAGAGATTCGGAACTCAATACACCCTTATTCCAAGAGGTGATACCCAGTTTAAGGATGGTGACCAGGTATATTTTATCACCCTTAAGAACGGAGTGGAAGAGCTTTATAAATTAACCGGGAAAGTAAAACAAGACATAAAAAATGTTATGGTTCTGGGCGGAAGTAAAATCGGAAGAAAAACAGCCCAGGATCTTTGTGAAAATAACTTCAAGGTAAAACTAATCGAAAAAGACAGGGATAAAGCCTACGAACTGGCAGATGAACTTCCACAAACATTAATTATTAATGGTGATGGAAGAAACGTGGAGCTTCTGGAGGAGGAAAACATCCATGACATGGATGCCTTTATCGCAGTGACCGGAAATTCGGAAACCAACATCATGTCCTGCCTGGTGGCCAAATCCAAAAGCGTTAAAAAGACCATATCGCTGGTGGAGAATATGGATTATTTTCAGTTGAGCCATTCCATTGGAATAGACACGCTGATCAACAAAAAGCTGCTGGCGGCCAACAATATCTTCAGATACGTTCGAAAAGGGGAGGTGGTTGCCATGACCAAACTCAACAATATGAACGCTGAACTTCTGGAGTTCATCGTAAAACCAGAATCCCAGGTGAGCAATAAAAAGATCAAGGATCTGGATTTCCCGAGATCAGCTATTATTGGAGGGATAATTCGTAACGGGAAAGGGATGATCGCATTGGGGGATTTCCTCATTAAACCTGGAGATCGAATCGTAGTTTGCTGTTTGCCGCGTTCAATTAACAAAGTAGAAAAACTGTTCTTATAATGCCCAGGCTGAATTATCAGATCATTATTCATGTTATGGGTCTCTTGCTTTTGTGTAATGGCGCATTCATGCTACTTGCCACGCTGGTAAGCTGGTATTACCAGGATGGTGTGACACTTGAGATCTCAACAGCGGCACTTATAACTTTATTCATTGGTACCTTATTCATGTTCACCACTCGTGGACATAGTAAGGAAGTTAAGATCAGGGAAGGATATATCATTGTGACCTTTGGCTGGATCTTCATGGCTCTTAGTGGCACCTTGCCCTATGTAATCAGTGAAACCATACCCAGGTTTACCAATGCGTTTTTCGAGACCATGTCTGGTTATACTACAACCGGAGCCTCTATTTTAAATGATATTGAAGCTATTCCCAATGGAATTCTTTTCTGGAGGAGTTTGACCCACTGGATAGGCGGAATGGGAATTATCGTGCTGGCCATTGCAATTCTTCCGCTTTTGGGAATTGGTGGAATGCAGTTGTTCACTGCGGAATCGCCAGGGCCTAGTGCCGATAAGCTGAAACCCAGAATTACCGATACTGCGAAAAGGCTGTGGCTCATTTATGTTTCGTATACGGCTGCTGAAACCTTATTGCTATGGCTGGCAGGGATGAACGTCTTTGATGCGGTAAATCATGCATTCAGTACCTTGTCTACCGGAGGTTTCTCTACCAAAAATGCGAGTCTGGCTTACTGGAACGATAATCCCATGATTCAGTATATTGTGATTCTTTTTATGCTGCTGGCCGGAAGCAACTTCGTGTTGAGTTATTTTGCTTTTAAAGGAAGGCTTAGTAAAGTTTTGAACGATGATGAGTTCAGATGGTATTTCTTTTTTATTGTTGGTTTTACGGCTATTTCAGCTTTAGTCATCTATTTTGCAGCAGACGTAAGTATTTCTTCCATAGATCATCCCATGGTTTGGGGTGAGGGTGAAAGTGCCTTCAGGCATGCCTTATTCCAGGTGTTGGCCGTAATTACCACTACCGGTTTCGTATCTGCCGATTATACTATGTGGACACCTTTTTTAACCATTTTATTCTTCGGAATGTTCTTCCTTGGAGGCTCTGCGGGATCAACCGCGGGTGGTGTGAAAGTGATGCGGCATATTATTATGATCAAGAACGGGATGACCGAATTTAAAAGGACGCTGCATCCTAATGCAATATTACCCGTACGCTTTAATGGAAAATCAATTAGTAAGGAGATCGTTTTCAATATTCTTGGTTTCTTCATTCTTTATATGCTGGCCTTTATTATTGGGGCAGTGGTACTGGCCTCTCTAGGACTAGATTTTGAAACCGCTATTGGGGGAGCAGCTTCCTCGCTTGGAAATATCGGGCCTGCGTTTGGTGGTTTGAGTCCGGTGAATAATTTTGATATGCTACCCGATTTCGGAAAATGGTGGTGCAGTTTCTTAATGCTTATAGGAAGGCTTGAACTCTTTACAGTTCTGATCTTATTAACTCCATTCTTCTGGAGTAGGAGATAAAAAAAATGCGGCTTTTGGCCGCATTTTCAGTTTATATTAAAATTGTTTCTGATTATTCCAGTGCCTTTTTTATTCTTTTAAGTGCCTCTTCTATTTGAGATTCACTTGCCGCATAAGAGATGCGGATACATTCTGGATTTCCGAAGGCGTCACCTGTTACGGTCGCCACATTTGCTTCTTCAAGAAGGAAAAGACTAAAATCTGTTGCATTCAGGATTTTATGGCCTTTAATAGTTTTTCCGAAATAAGCCGAGATATTAGGGAAGACATAGAATGCCCCTTGAGGTTCCGGAGTGATAAACCCGTCAATTTCGTTCAGCAGATCAATGATCAGTTTTCTTCGGCTTTTAAAAGTATCAACCATATAACTGATCTTGTCTACAGGGGCTTCAAGAGCTGTGATCACCGCACGCTGAGCGATACAGTTTGCTCCACTGGTGATCTGGCCCTGCATTTTGTTACAGGCTCGTGCGATAAATGAAGGTGCGCCAATATAACCAATCCTCCAACCTGTCATGGCGAATGCCTTTGAAACTCCGTTAACCGTAACGGTGCGGTCATACATATCTTCAAATTCAGCCATTGAAGCATGACCGCCCACGAAATTGATATGCTCATAGATCTCATCACTCACCACTATGATATCTGGATATTTCTTCAGGACATCGGCCAGGGCACGTAATTCTTCCTTGCTATATACCATTCCGCTGGGATTACAAGGAGAGCTATACCAGATCATCCTAGTTTTGGGAGTGATCGAAGCTTCGAGTTGTTCAGGAGTGATCTTAAAATCAGTTTCAACGGTGGTTGGAATCTCAACAGGAACACCTTCAGCTAGCTTTACGATTTCAGCATAGCTTACCCAATATGGGCATGGGAGCAGTACTTCATCACCTGGATTCAAGATCACCATCGCAACATTCGCCAAAGATTGTTTGGCTCCAGTGGAAACCACGATCTGTGAACGATCGTAAGTTAGGTTATTATCCCTTTTGAACTTATTGATAATGGCATCCTTTAGTTCAACATACCCATCTACAGGGGTATAGGAATTATAATTTTCATTGATCGCTGTGATCGCAGCTTCTTTAATGAAATCGGGCGTGTTAAAGTCTGGTTCACCAAGGCTAAGACCGATGATGTCCTTTCCTTCTGCTTTAAGTTCACGCGCCTTGGCTGCCATGGCCAGCGTTTGTGAGGTTGCCATTGAATTGATTCGGTTGGATAATTTTTCCTGCATGATCCTTTGGTATTTTTATTTTAATTGAGCACTGTGTATTTGGCAATTCTCCCTTCCCGGGAAAAGCAGAACCAAATTTAAAATTTTATATTTTGCGATGTTCTTTTTTGAAAAAAAATAAAGAATAAAAATTGGTTACTTTTGCACAAAATATTAAACGACTTGGAATTAATTCAAAAATACTTCCCTGATTTAACCGCCGATCAGCTGAAAAAGTTCGAAAAACTTGAGGATTTGTACAAAGACTGGAACCTGAAGATCAATGTGGTTTCCAGGAAAGATATTGACGAGATCTATCTTAGGCATGTGCTACATTCCTTGGGAATTGCGAAGGTTCAAATCTTTAAAGATGGAAGTAAAATCCTGGACGTAGGCACGGGGGGAGGTTTCCCAGGCATTCCTCTAGCCATTCTATATCCGGAATGCGAATTTCACCTGGTGGATTCCATTGGGAAAAAGATCAAAGTCGTAAATGAAGTAGTGGAAGGTTTAGTTCTTGAAAATGTGAAGACCTTCAATGAGCGCGTGGAAGATATCGATGGAAATTATGACTTTATCGTAAGCCGTGCTGTTGCTGTGATGCCCACTTTTGTAAGATGGGTAAAAGGAAAGATCGCTAAGGATAGCACACACGATCGAAAGAATGGAATTCTATATTTAAAGGGAGGTGATTTAAGCGAAGAGCTCAAAGATTACCGCACTGCAGAAATCTATGAGCTCTCAGATTATTTTGAGGAAGACTTTTTTGAAACCAAAAAAGTGGTTTACCTGCCTTTGAAATATAGAGGTTAGTTCGAAATAATGATCTTTTTCGATTGTTCTTTTCCTTTACTATAAACCCGTACTATATAAACCGAAGAACTCAACTTTCTATTGATTGGGAGGGCCACATTTTTCTGAGTCTGAACATTATCAAAACTCATGATCTTCTGGCCACTCAGGCTGAATAATTCAACTCTTTCAATTGGCAGTAGATCCGGATTTCCTACCATGATCTCATCGGTATCCTTTTGATAATCCACGAGTATCCATTCATTTTCAGGTAAAGGCGTGTTTGGTTTTTCAACAGCTTCTTCCTGAGGAGCCTGGAATACCAGTTCGTAACGCTGGTTAAAGGCACCAGGTTGAAGAACTGCTTTAAAATTATCGCTAATCAAATTGTGGTAGGTATCAGCCTCCTTATCATGGATGTAGATATTAATATTTTTAGTGAAATTCTCAAGCTTGTGAAGTTCGATTTCGAATTCCCCTTCTTCAGCTATTCTAATCCCTAATGGCAATACCTGGTCAAAATTGAAATTCGGCACCGCCTGTATCACAAATTGACTGTCATTGATCATCCAGTACATATCCTCGGGAAGATTCTCGATAAGCGGGGCATCATATCCAATATCAAAGCCAGCCGTGGTTTTGGAATCAGCCGTTACCAGAATCTGTCTAAGATATCCTTTTGGAGACTTGAAATTGAGCCTGATCTTGAATCTTGAATCCTTTAGATAATCGCGGTTCTTGCTATCCTTCCTAGGATATTCCGCAGATAGGAATTGCGAATCGCCAGACGATTCTTTTCGGAATGCACGGTGTGAGTTTTTAAAGACAATGCTGGATGGATTTGTTGCCTCTACAGAATTCACAAAAAATGCCTGACCTACTGGAATATATTTACCCGGAGTTTTGGTGCCCTGAGCATTATTGTTATTAATACGGGCGTCGCTGGAAGTTGCAGCTTCCACACCACCTGATAAGTTGAAAACTGCATAACCGCCCACGTATTCTACCAGATAATGGGAATTTTCAGGTCCAAAATGATCCCAGAAATAAATGCTTCCGTTGAAATTATCGAGGTTATCCTCAATGAATTTATCGGCATCAATGGCAGAGGGGTAAGGGTTTCCAATTAAAAGGTTTTGCCCGGGCCCAATATTTTGTGAAATATCCCCATTATTTGGTTTTCCTTTGAAGGTGTAATTCTGCCTGTCGGAAACCGGAACCCAGCCATGAGTTCCTTTCATGGTGTAACCTGTCGCAGCAGGAAGAACAGTACTTTCGTTAAACCTGTGCCATTCACTATAATCGTCTGCAACACCTCTAAAGGTATACAGCCAGTAGGTACTTAATCTGGTAAGACCAGAATAGCTAACAGCGTCTGCCCAGTGATACTGGCCATTGAAGGAGATGTCTTTCGGGTTCGAAGACGAACCATCGAATAATACATTTTTCAGGCTAAATCCGGAATTGTTTGCAGTTGAGCTTATAATGCTTACAGGTGAACTCCAGTAGTTATAATTAAAACTGTTTCTAGTACCCTGCTGATCCCTGTAAAGATATCCTGAACTGGCTACATCAAGCTCACTACCTTCCGGCTGAACCAGCTGGGATTCACCATTCAGATCGATTATCCCATTCAGTTTAAGATAATGGCTAACATATAATTCGTTACCAGTTACTTCATTTACCGAACCTTCCATGTTTATCTTGCTGGATTCGTTCGAACCACTTTTCACTACCAATCCCAGTAGAACGATATCCTTGTAAGCCGATTTTAAATTATGGGAGGTTTCGGCAATGTTCCAGTAGATCGTATCTCCATTGATACCGGTAGAGTTAGGAACATCCCAGACGGTGGGCTCTTTCCAGCTGTTTTTTGTTCTCCACGATCCATTAGCGGCAGAAATATAGGGTAGAGGAGCAGTGGTTTTTTGCGTGGTGGTTATATTTACCAGTTTTCCGTCCACCTTATTCGTGGCCATATCTTTGGTAACTCCATTAGTTACTTCAGTTGGATTTAGCGGGTAGTAGCCGTCCAGATCTGACCAGGTAAGCCCGGAAGCTTCAGTAGGAATCGCCTGCCCTCTTACGGGTGAACTGTTAATTGATAAATGCTGGTTCATAAGAATGCGCAACTGTTCAGCAGTTAAGGCCTTAGACCAGATTCGCACTTCTTCCATCCAGCCATGGAAGTAGTTCTTTGGATTGTTTGGTGAAGATGAATCATATACTGCGCCAAGAAGGAAAGGCGCGTCTGTTGCACCAGGATTAGAACCTCCTCCAATGGTTTTCATCAAGATTCCATCTACATATAGACTGGCATCTGAACCATTAAAAGTAAGGGCAATATGATACCATCTTGAAGTTCCTATAGTTTCATCGGTAAAGGAGGTATTGCTGTTTAGACCTCTAAAAGTAGGTTTTCCGTTATTGAGAACAAGGTCAAAACCTCCGGAAGATGGATTTGAAATATCCTTTTTCGAAAGGATGGTTCGAATACCATCATTGCTTTTCGGTTTGATCCAGGCTTCGAAGGTGAAACTATTCGATTGAGTCGAATAAGCTTCATCCATCCCATAATTATTTCCGAAGTTCACATGATCGTTTACTCCATCAAAGTCAAGCGTATTACAATTGGAAATAGTGATCTTCACATCATCACTTTTCCCACAATCTGCGCTCCATCTCAGGGTGTAGGTTCCCTGGTTTCCGCTAAATCTCGTGACGGGATCGTTCACGTCAACAAAACTACCTCCAGACGGGCCATTTACGATGCTCCAGGTTCCTGTATTTGGATCCCCGTTTTCATCGGTACCGGGAACCGCTTCCAAATTAGTTGAAGAAAATCCACACCCCAGTACCTTGTCTGGACCCGCGTTGGCAATGATCTCTGCTGGTTGTTCTATAGTTACAATTTCAGTAATCTCACAACCATTGGCGTCAATTACTCTAACTTCATAATCTCCAGCGGCCAGGTTGGTAGCGGTTTGGCCAGTTTGGCCATCTTCCCAGACATATATATAATCAGGAGTACCGCCAGTTGCCTGCACACTTGCTGTACCATCATTTCCTCCAAAACAGGTAACATTGGTAACGCTAAGATCTTCTATAGCGATTGGGTTGGAAGGTTGAGTAATTTCTACTTCCTGGGTGGTAAAGGTATTTTCGCCATCATTAATGATCACTTTGTACCTGCCAGCCTCTAGTCCATTAATTATATTATCACTAGTTGGATCTCCTACAGTCGTGTTTTTTTCAATAGAAAAGGCCTGGAAGATGTAGTTGCCCGTTCCTCCGGAAGCACGAGCCGTGATAGTTCCATTAGCAGAGCCATTACATAATAACTGATTGGCAAAAGCAATTCCGTAAAGGGGTGAACTAACGGTCGCTTCATTATTTGTTGAATAGCATTTGGGGTCATTTCCATTACCCTGGGTTGATCCACATTCCCGTGTTTTATTTACCTGAAAGGTCAGGTATATCCCCTTGATCTCTATATTATTGCTGCAATCATAATTTAACTCGAATGTCTTTGCGTTGTTTGGGATATCTTGATATTCATAAAAACACCCAATTAGCTTATCATTGATGATTTCTCCTGTTTCAATATCTTCTATGGAATATATTATTTCAACCTGAAGGCTATATCTCTTAGGATTAGAAGGTACCTTAATATAAAGATATTTGGACTCTGAGTTACCACAATTCTCGCTTGTGACTGGAGTTCCATTTGCATCATCGAGCCCAATATAAAAATCACCTACTCCTAAATCGTCTGATCCACAGTCATTAGAAAAACATCCCCCTACATATTGAATAATAGTTTGCTGAAAGGTTCTTCCTTCAGAATCTTCAACGATTAGCGTAATTTGTTTATCGCCGATTTCATCATATTTTATTTCATGCGGCCCCGGTCCAATATCATCTTGTAGGCCATTTCCATCGCCAAAGTCCCAGGAATAGGAATAGTTTCCTGAACCTCCAGTGGCCGAGCCTCCTTCCACGCTAAAGGTGGAAGTTCTTATGAGATCATCTTCATTTTTACAAACCGAAGTAGGCAGGATAATTGCTTCAACACTATCAACAACAATTACTGTTTCAGTTGCCGTACATCCGTTGGCATCGGTTACAGTAACTGAATATTCTCCAGCTAAAAGGCCTGATGCAGTTTGGCCTGTGTAAGTACTTCCGTCTGGTCCGGTCCATGCAAAAGAATAATTGGGAGATCCACCTGAAACCTGAGCGGTAGCAGTTCCTGTAGCCGAACCAAAAGAGGTGGTTTCAGTAGTTAGAAATCCGGTAATTTCCAGCAGGACTGGCTGAGAAACAGTTACTGTTCTTTCCTTGGTACAGCCATTGGCATCAGTGATGGTTACAGTATGTTCTCCAGGTGCAAGACCTGTCGCGGTTTGGGTGGTTTGACCATCCTCCCATAGGTAGGTGTATTCTCCTGTTCCTCCCTGTGCGGTCACGGTCGCGGTTCCGTTGTTTTCTCCAACACAGCCTGTAGTAGTATTTACGCTGGTAACTTCAATAAATGTGTCTGGTTCGGAAATAGTTACTGAAACCGGTGCAGCCTCACAACCATTAGCGTCGCTAACAATAACGGTATAGGTTCCCGCGGGCAGATCGGTCTTCCTGGCGCCCGTTCCCAGGGAACCCCAGTCATAGGTTAATGGCGCAACCCCGCCTGTTGCGGTCGCTTCAACCTCGCCGGTGGCGAGACCGTTACAAAGTACATCAACAACTCTAATGTCATTTTCGTCGATTTCGATCGGAGATATCGTTATTTCCTGGGAGACTTCCGAGCTATTTCCAGCTGAATCGGTAAAAGTCCAGGTAACGGAACCAGAGGTAGTGAAGGTCGTAGACCTGTCTGGTTCGCCAATTATAATTCCGTCGCAATTATCATTACCTTCGGGTGCTTCAACTGTATATTCACAGCCCCAGGTGATATTTTCAAGAGATGGTACCTCAGGTGCTTCATCATCGGTTATGATGATTTCCTGTTCAACCGGAGCAGCTGCATTTCCATTTCCGTCGGTAACATTCCAGGTAATGATAGTTGTGCCAACAGGATAGGGTTCATCAAGACCAAGGCCGTCATCTCTTGTTCCTGTTGGGGAATTAACCGAACAGTTGTCGCTGGCAGCAGGAGTGGTAATATCTACTCCAGCTTCGCACAAGCCTGGATCATTGGTCGAGGTAATGGTCCCGGGTACGGTGATTACAGGAATCGTATTGTCTATTATGGTAACTACCTGAATATCGGTAGCTGTATTGCCTGAATCATCTGTAACGGTCCAGGTTACGGTAGTTTCACCTAAGGGAAATTGTTCAGGTGCATCATTGGTGACCGAAGCCACTCCACAATTGTCATTTACAGTTTCGGTTCCCAGATCAAACCCGGTTGCGAAACAGGAATTCGAATCGGCATCTGCTGTAAAATCAGATGGTGCTGTTATGGTGGGAGCAGTGTTATCTGATACTGTAATTTTCTGAATATCAGTTGCTGTATTTCCAGCTGCATCCTCAACCGTCCATGTTACAATAGTTTCACCCAATGGGAATTGGCTTGGTGCGTCATTGGTAACCGAAATTTCCCCACAATTATCAGCAGCATTTTCTGAACCAAGGTTCAATCCAGTTGCGAAACACGAATTGGTATCGGTGTCTACCTCCATATCAGCCGGCGCCGTAATGCTTGGATCGGTTTCATCAGCTACTGTGACTGTTTGAGTATCTGTGGCTGTATTCCCGGCATCATCAGTAACGGTCCAGGTTACTGTAGTTTCACCTAATGGAAATTGTGCAGGTGCATCGTTCGAAACCGAAGCCACATTGCAATTGTCAGAAGTGGTTTCAGAGCCTAAATTTACATTGGTGGCGAAACATGAATCAGCATCAGTAACAGTAGCGATATTCGCCGGGGCTGTAATACCAGGTGCCGTATTGTCTTTAACTGTAACTTTTTGTATTGCGGTAGTCGAATTTCCTGCATCATCGGTGACGGTCCAGGTAACAGTGGTTTCCCCTACAGGGAATTGGGAAGGAGCATCATTAGTAACGGAGGCAATTGCACAATTATCGGTTACAGTCTCCGAACCTAAATTAATGCCAGTGGCATAACATTGATCCGGATTGGAATTCGTGGTGATATCTGCCGGAACAGTGATCGTAGGATTCTCATTATCAATTACGGTAATGGTTTGAGTATCCCTGCTGGAGTTTCCGGCAACGTCTGTTACTTCCCAGGTTACTGTTGTACTCCCCACAGGAAAGTCGTAAGTTTCTTCATTTATCGCATTCCCATCAACATAGGCAACAACGATATCGACCTCACAATTATCATTGGTTACAGGATTTCCTAAATCTACTGTTGTGGTACAATCTCCGGTCCCGTCGTCACTGGAATTCACAGTTTTATCGGAAGGCGCTGTGATGGTGGGGTCTTGTGAATCGTTATAACCTACTGTAAATGTTGAAGATTTTGTGGTGGAGTCACCAGTATCGGTTACGGTTATTGAATATTCTCCCGGTACAATATTGCTAATGTCTTCAGCAGTTGAAGAAAAACTGTTAGGCCCACTCCAGGAATAGGTGTAGGATCCTGTGCCTCCTGAAACCGAGATTTCAATGGAGCCATCTGAGGAGTTGGAACAGGTTGCGGGCTGAATAGTCTCAGAAATACTTATCTGGCCAAATAACTCAGCACCCGTCCAGGAAGAAAGGGTGAAAATTAAAAGCGCAAATTTAAGTACATAATGGATTCGGGGTCCAAAAGTAGTTTTATGCATACGCAACCGGGGTTAGTTTGGTCGGTAAAAATATGCATAAAAACGATAAATAGACAAAAAATCCTTAAAAAATTTAACAATAAGCGGTTAGGTATCAATAAAATAACCGCTTATTGTAAGAATATACCTTCTAGTAGATTACCGAACTATAATCTTTTTATTACAAACACCGTTTTCGCAAATCGCCTTGACGATATACACCCCGGTTCGTACCGGTCTCATGCCAAGATTGATCTCTTTTTGAGTTGGTAGCCCTTCAAATTCCTGGATCAGCTGGCCGTTCATGTTATAAATGATCACTTTTTGAATATCTAACAGATCATAATTGGCAATCTTAACTTCATGTCGGAATGTGCTATAGCTGATTCCTACCAGGCCATCGATTTCAGGTAGTTCCTCGGTTGGATCTTCCTTGCCTGGGCCATCAACAATTGGGTCGGTTGGATCCTCCGGATCTGAAATATCATCTTTTTCTTTATGAAATACCAGCTCAAAACGATCATGAATAGTTCCTTTTTCGGCAGTCGATGTATACGGACTCTCCAGAATATCGTGAATGGTATCTAGTTGATTGTCTTTTATGTAAAGTCTTTTACCTTCTGGCCAATTTTGAACCGTGTCTATTTGAAAGGTAAATTCAGTTCCTTCATCTACTTTAATTCCAAGCGGTAATACTCTTTCGTTATTAAAGTCTGGTACGGCCTGGATCACAAATTTGCGTTCGCCGATTAGCCAGTACATATCTTCCACATTATCATCAGGAAGAGGAGCATCATAGCCAATGTCATAACCATCACTCGTATTTTCATCTTTTGTAACGAGTATTTGCCTCTGGTAATTTTTCGGAGATTTGAACCTTAGCCTGATCTTAGTTCTTGAATCTTTATTTGTGTTATAATGATCCTTATTAGTTTGATTCTTATCTTTAGCAGGATATTCAGGCTTTAAAAATACAGAAGGATCTTCTTGAGAATTAGGAGCAGTTTCATAGATTATACCTTCTTTAGCTCCAATTCGTTGTCCATTACGGAATACAACATCACCGGCCTGGGCAGTGTAGTCATCTACCTGATCATTTGTATCCCCATTTGTTAACAAGAAGAATCCTTGTGCCACCGGAATAAAACGACTTGGAGTTTTCGTACCAGACTGATTATTGTTGTTCACCCGGGGATCAAGTGCTACCCCAGGTACTCCCCCTGCCAGAGAATAGGCCGCATAACCACCTATATACTGCTCAAGATAATGCGTTTGACCTGCAAAATGATCCCAGAAATATAGAACACCGTTAAAAACATTTTTTGTATTATTTCCTGCCGGACTGTCTAGATTGTCTCGAATAAAAATATTGGCGTCCATTGCTGATGGATAGGGATTACCAAGAAGATAGTTCATGTTGGCTGAAATAGGTCTCGTGAAATCCCCATTATGAGGTTTTCCCTTATAAACATAATTTTGTAAATCGGTAACTGAAGCCGTTCCAGAGGTTCCTTTCATCGTATAACCTTCTCCTGTTTGCAAGGTTCCAGTTTGTTCTACATGTTTCCATTGCCCATATACATCAGCCGTTCCACGAAAACGCCACATCCAGTACGTACTTAAGGTGATAGGGCTGGTTCTCGCACCATGATCTGCAGCATGGTAGGCTGGCTGATAATTAATGCCTCCAGGATTGGCTGAGTCGGTTCCATCCAATAGTACTCCTCCAATGGTGTAATCGGCATTATTAGGTTTACTAGCTTGGGCACTCACAGGACTAGACCAGTAGTTATAATTATAACTACTGCGGGTACCTTGCTGGTCGCGTTCCAGCCAGCCAGCACTGTTTTCATCAAGTACGCTTCCCTGATCTTGTACCAATTGGGATTCACCTACTAGGTCAATATTTCCATCCAGATCCAGGTAATGGGTTACTCGTAGATGTTGACCCGAGTTATTTTCATCCAGGTTTTCTCCCGGTGTTGCCATTCTCAATAATCCCTGCTGGGATATTAATCCCAAAAGCGTTAAGGCATATTCTTCTTTAGAACTAAATGGATTTGTGTCTCTGCCTGATTCAATATTTCCTGAATCAATATTATGGCTAATCACCGCGATATTCCAGTTGATTAAAGTATTTGCCTGATCAATTCCGCGGCTATTAGGGGGATCCCAGACCTCCCAGTGCCTCCATGTATCGTCTGTCATCCATGATCTGTTATCAGGATTTATTACAGATGCTGTTCTGGAATAGTAGGGCATTGGTGCTGTATTTTCCTGCCAGGTCTCAATATTTCGAAGTCTACCATCAACTGGGTTACTTGCCATATCGGGTGTGTATCCATTGTTCATTAAGAAAGCGGCATCAGTATTATCCACTCCGTCGTTTTGTGCGATTAGCCTATAGTAACCCAAAAGATTTGCATAATTAAGTCCTCCCGGAACTGCTAATGGAATGATTTCACCTCTTAAGTTTGGAGCCTGGGTATAATCGATATGCTGGTTCATTAGGAATCTTATTTGCTCAAGACTAACAGGAGTGTTCCAAATTCTAACTTCTTCAATCCAGCCTGAATAGTAATTATCGGGTTCCTGATTGTCTGCTACAAATCTGCCTCCTATAATAGTGGTATTAGCCGTTACAAGGGAACCTGAATTACCAGAATCATTCTTATCGTTAATTTCTATACCATCTATATACATTTTAACAGCATCTCCGTCAAATACTACTGCTACATGATACCATCTGGTATCCGGAGTAAAGGCTCGGTTTGAAATAACTTTCTTGTTCCCTTTTTCAAAAACGAGTTTCTGGCCATTGGTGATATAGAGTTGATAATTTGCATTAGAGATGATTACAGCATCTTCTGCAGCTGTTGCGCCATTTTCAGCTTCCGGTCTTATCCAGGCTTCTATTGTTTGAGCTCCAGAATATCCGTCTGCAATTACAATGTGATCATCTATTCCATCAAAATCTAGAGTAGTACAATCAACCAGGGTAACATTCATTGGATTTTCTAATGGAGGACAACCAGAATTATCGATCAGTATGCCATTTTCGTCCACTTCAGTAGGGGTGAGGATCCATTTGAATACGTAATCACCTAAATTTTCCGCTGTGAAAATAGCATTCGGATTCTCTAATGGATTGGACTCTGAGTCTTCAGGATCCTGATTAGACAATGTAAACCCGTCATTTACGATTGTTCCATCTAAAGTTTCAACCTGCCAGCTACCCACATAACCATCAGCGGTAGGGTATGTGGTAATAGCTGTATTTTGGTATTCAGCAAACACAGTTGCATTAAGGGTTATGCTATTCGCACCGCAGGCCCCTACTATTGCCTCTACATTGGTTTCATATCTGTCGAATGCCCAAACTCTTATTGTTTCAAAATTGTCAATACTCTGGCATTGATCACCGTTACTATCCAGAATAATCCGGGTTTGAACTTCGAAATCGTTCCAGCCAATTTTCCGAGGTTCGAACTGAACGGTTCCCTGGTTTACTTCACCAATTGGTTCAAGGTAATTGTCAGGATCATTAAGATCATCATCATAATACCATTGCAATAGTACATCTTGTGGCCCTTGCGGTATTTCAATATTATCTACGGCCCAAACATCGCCGTCTATGGTTCCTTCGTAATTGAATCGAACTCTCAGGTTCGACATTCCTAGAAAATCTCCAAGGTCTACCACCATTTTGTTTAAGGGACGGGTGGCTGGAGTTCCATCTCCAAAATTATCGTAGTTTCCACTAGTAGCTGTGCCTATAGTATCGAAGACTATGTAGTTATAACTGGCGCCCCCATTTGTTGAAACCTCCACTCGTATCCTAGCACCTTCAGTAAGGTTATATGCCTGGTCCCATGTAAGGATCGCCTCATCCAATCCTCCTAATGAAAAAACAGGTGTTTCCATATAAGAATCGTTATTCCCGGTCACCAATGCAAATCCTTTATTTCCCGCATTCGTTGAAAAGGTCCTGAAATTCACCATATATCCATTAGTTGGACTTTGATCTGCAATAGGCTCTAGTCTTGCTGTGTATACCTTTTCGTTAGGCTCTGTATTACCATGCGGGTTCATTCGCAACCAGTGGTCTGCACGGCCATTATTAGCGGCAGAATCAAAATCGTTGACCGTTCCATCTGGATTAGTGAAATCCCAGCCATGATTTTTTATCCCGGCATTATCGAAAGCTCCTCCATCGATATTACCTCCTTCAGTACTATAACCGGTTTCAGAGCTTAAAGTAATTACGTCACCAATACAGATTACGTCTTTATCTACCTCCACTGGGGTAGGTTTTATATCGGCCTGGATTACACTTACGATCGCAGTTTCAGAATATAAATCAGGTTTACAGGAGTTGCCTTTAATTAATACTCGAATTGCTGTAGACTCATTGTTTATAATGTCTTCAACTTCTGATGAACTTAAGCTGTTATTTTGGATGTTGAGTATTTTCCAGGTACTGGACGAGACACCACGGTATTCCCACTGCAGGATTTCACCAATATTCCCACTTAAGTTTAATTGACTTCCATATCCTGGGGCTGGATTTTCGCAGGATAGGAATATTCTGTCGTTATTGGTAGCCCAAAGCAATTTTCCGCCTTGAGGCACGGGATCAAGATTTATTGTGACTTCGTTGGAATAAATTGCATCGCAGGTACCACTGCCTACCAAAACTCTGTAAGAAGTTGGCTCCGTGATTCCATCAAAGACGTAATTTGCGTCAGGATTAGTTTCCTCAATTACGGCCCATTCAGTTGCTCCTTCGGGTTTATATTCCCATTGGATGATGGTGCCAAAATAACCTGTCAAATCTAAAGAACCGGTGGGGGAGAGTACACAAACAGCCTCGGGACCCGAAAGGTTACCAGCATTTGGTAAAGGATCTACATTAATGGTTATTTGTTCAGAATTAACGCAACCAAATTCGCTCTCAGCGATTACCGTATAGGTAGTAGTTTCTGTTGGACTAAATGATTGCTGAGCACCTGTAAGCTCACCAGACCCAGTGTCCCACGTCCAGGTATAAATGGTAGCTCCAGAACTTAATTCAGTAGCATCGGAAGCTGTTAAGGTAACCAAGTCGCCTTCGCAAACAGTTTCTTCCCCAGGGTTTGTGATTGTTATATCTGGAATATTCCTGACCTCGACCACAATTTCTACTTTTTCGCTTTCACAAGTATTTCCGTCGGTTTGGCTTACCCAGTAGCTGTAAGTTCCAAAATTGTTTGTGGGTGGTTGTGGTGCTTCGCTTAAGGCTAATTCTGGGTCATTAGGTCCATACCATTTAATGCTATACTCGCTACCAGAACTTGTTGCAGAGAGGGCTGTGGTAACCTCTCCCTGACAGAAATTCACCAGCTGTTCTTCCGAGGTTAATGGAGGAGGAGCAGGCAGGTCATTGATTTGTACGGTAATTTCAACTTTATCGCTTTCACAATAAGTATCCTTTTGTGTGACAAAATAAGTGGTGGTTCCAACCGCATTTGTTTCAGGGGTGGGAGCTTCAGTTAACTCATTCTCATCTGCGTCGTACCATGTAAAAGTAGCACCGTTTTCCGAGCTGGTTGCTACTAGAGGAACGGCCTCTTCATTCAGGCAATATTCCACTAGACTTGCTGTAGTAGGTAAACCCGGCAGCGGATCCACGTCCAGCTTGAAGGCGTTGGAAATAGCTACGTCGCAGGTGAAATTGTTACTGCTGCCATCTATGCGCACTGCATATGAACCTTCATTGGCCGATGTGATATTTGAAAAACTTAAAGTTCCCTCATAAACAGTAATGTTTTCAAGTCCGGGATAGTCAGTTCTTTCTTCGACCACTTGTGATACATTGGATTGACTATTAGGAAAAACTGGAGTTCCGTCTTCATAGATCCATTCGAAACTCAAGGGAGCACCGTTGGCATGTACCACGAATTTAAATTCGACGTTTTCGTTAGAATCGTTACATACTCTTACATCTTCAGCCGGTTCCAGAATAATTATATCTTCATCAACATTTAGAGTAACTACCTCTGAATTCACCAGGGTTTCCTCGGTTGGAGTGCATGCATTGGTTCCTGAAATGCGAACATAATATTCTCCGGCATCTGTTGAGGTAGCAACAGGAAGGGAAAGAATGTTGCTTGTCTCTCCCGCAAGAGCAATATCGTTAGTTTCAGAAACTCCATTCTGAATGTCTGGATCTCCAACTACTTTATACCATTGGTATTGAAGATTATCACCGCTAGCAACGACTGAAAATTCAGCATCGTTAGTTGAACAAATTCCTAAGTTAAAAGGCTCTGATGTTATAGTAACTTCTTCGTAAATGCTAATATCCAGGTTTACTTCTTCCTCCGGACAACCACCATAGGCTGGTATTGTATAGGTAATAGTGTAATCTCCTGGAATATTTTCGCCGGGAACAAAAGAACCATCATTTGCGTCGATAATTAAACCATTGGAACTAAAAGTTCCACCGGTATAGGCGCCTCTTGATTCCTCTTCATTGAAGCTCGGAGTCTGGGCATTGTTTACTTTGGTGCAGAATTCGGTTTGACCATAACTGAAAACTGCAATAGGATCCGGAGCTACCGTAATTGTTGCTGTTTCTGTAAAGGAATTATTAATACAAGTGGGATCGTTGGTATAGGCCACAGACACTAACTCATAGATATACTCTGTATCGGCATCAGAAAATGAGATCAGTTCTCCTGTATCCAATGTTGCCTCCCCGTTTGAATCTAGATTAACGCTTATTGGATTATAATTGTCGGTATTTAGAATTAAAGTTGCAGTCGTATTGGGAGTTCCATTAAGGAAAAGAATAGAAGATGATTCACCTTCACAAATTTCAGCATCCCCGCTAATTTCAACAGTTGGTGTTGGTCTAACGATCAATTCTACAACATCTGAAACGACCTTCTGACATGTAAAATCTGAATTACCGCTAATCTCGACGTAATAATTACCAGCCATTTCCGTCGTAACAGTATTCAAGGGAAGACTTGGCGAATTTTGACCTGTTAAAGCCGTTCCTGAGCCTGGATTGCCTTTATACCACTGGTAAGTAAAAGTTCCATCCAGTGGGACACCACCGCTAGTTGCTATTACACTTAGATTATCTATGGCATCTTCACAAAGTGTTTTTCCTTCTGGCTGTGTTTCAATGACGATTTCCTGATCAATGGTTAAATATACTGGTCCTTCCACTACTTCAGCGCAGGAAGCAGCACTGGATACAACTACAAAATAATCACCTTCCTGGTTTTCATTAATATTGGATAGACTTAAGGTAGCCTGGTTTCCTCCGGACACTTCACTTCCCGGGTCTGTATTTTGAAAAAACCACTGGTAACTTAGATCCTCGCCGTTTGCTACCACACTTAAACTCACGTCATCACCCTCACAGGCACGTGTATCGACTGGTGAAGTGGTGACAGTAGTTTGATCATTAATATTAACAGTGGTGCTGGTAGTTACCTCGTTACAACCTCCTGATGCAGGTACAGTATAAATAATGGTGTAAGTACCCGGAGTACTGGCGCTTGGAGTGATTGCTCCCTGTGCGTTGATGCTTAATCCTGCTGGTTGAGAAAAAGTACCTCCTGTAAAGGCTCCCGTTCCGGTGACAGTTGCTTCCTGTGGATTGGTTTCTGATGTACAGAACGGACCATTATAACTAATTGTCGCAGTGGGCGCCGGAGTTACGTTTATAGTGGTGCTACCTGTTAATGTTTTGGTACAGCTTGGAGCCGACTGGTACTGTACACTTTTTAAGTTATAGGTAGTATTAGCCGTTAAATTAGACGTGGTGAGGGTTGCAGTTCCTGTGCTTCCAATATTGATAGTTTGATTCGAACCGCCACCTACAGCATAAGTAACCGTGGTATTTGGAGTACCGGTAAAGGTTACTGTTGATGTGGTACCCGAACAAATCGGAGTGATAGCAGAAACGCTGGCCGTAGGATCAGGCCTGAAATTGATAACCATTGTATCTACTCCTTCCTGTTTACAGTTATTTTTCCCGGTGGGTGATTCGGTCCTTAAAGTAAGAATTACGGATCCATCTATTAAATCCTGCGAAGATGGTGTATAGGTATAATTAAAATTATCAACCGGACTGTTTCCTGGTAATCCACCTACTGTCCCGCTTCCCGAAGTAGTAAGACTTTGTACTTTGATTTTTCCATTCCCAAAGCCTACGATGGCACTCAAATTTAAAGTACTTGTTGACGAACATACTGTTAAGTCTGCTCCAAGATCTGCCAGTGCATATTCATTAATATCCAGGTTAAAGGATCTGATTGTACTGGGACCACATCCGTTTACGGCAGATACCTCAACCTTTTTATTATTACCATAAGGGACATTAGAAGGAATATTTACTATAATTTCATTAGTTCCCTGTCCGCTAACAATCTGAAATCCTGCGGGTAAAGTCCAGTTATATGTGTTTCCAGAAACATTTGCAACTGAAAAGGAAATATTTGAAACAGGTGGGCATATTGCCGTACTGGTTAAGCTTGAAGTAATATTCCCAGGTTGAGCTGGTACCGAATTACTGGCATTTACTGAGTAACTTTTAGGAGTTGAGTTTCCACAGCTATTAGATGCAAGAACGCTTATCGTATTATTGGTGCTAACTGTAGCTGGAGTAGTAACAGTTATAGTATTAGTTCCTTGTCCATTGGTGATACTCCAACCTGAAGGGACTGTCCAGTTATAGCTGGTCGCATTAGTTATGGTGGGGATGGAATACTGTATTCCCGTAGTGGATTTACAAACTCTTGCCGGCCCTGTAATATTACCAGTCATTACAGGGGCGGGATTATTCAAAGGCACATTTAAAGTGATTACAGCACTGTTGCCACAGGAATTGGTGGCATAGACGCTTAAAGTACCTCCACTGGATCCAGTGTTGACTTTGATAGACCTGGTGCCCTGACCTGATGCGATTGTGAGACCTCCTGTTGCAGTCCATACGTAACTTGTTGCGTTAGTCACCGTTGGAATTGAAAAATCATATCCATTTTGGTTTGCACAAACACCATTAGTTGGCGCAGTAATGGTTCCGGTATAAACGGGAGCCTGTGGATTTACAGTTACGGCTAAATTTGAAGGATTCGCGCTGGTTCCGCAGTCATTAGATGCGGTTACTGAAATAGTTCCGCCAGTTGTTCCAGTTGTTACGGTAATGGAAGGTCCTGAGCTACTACCAGTCCAACCAGATGGTAAGGTCCAGTTATAAGTGACACCGGATATTGGGTCTACAGAAAAAGTTTTGGAAATACCGGGACATACCGCCGCATCCCCCTGAATAGCCGAAGGTTGGGAGGGTGTGCCTGCTTTTACTGTTACAGCAAAAGTTCTCTCAGTACTGGTTCCACAGGAATTTCTGGCAACTACGGTGATATTTCCACCTGTAGTTCCAGTGGTTACATTCAGGTTGGGACTTGTAGTGGTGAGACTGGTCGAGGACCAAGTTCCAGGTATGGTCCAGATATATTCAGTTGCGTTGGATACACCTGAAATGCTATAAGTTTGACTAATTCCTGGGCAAACGGCTGCTGTTCCAGAAATGGTACCGGGAGTAGCCGGGGTGCCTGGCTGTAAGGTCACCGCCAGATCTCTGGTTGGTCCCGTGCCACAGTCATTCTTAGCCGCTACACTAATGGTGCCGCCTGAATTCCCAACAGTAGCGGTTATTGAGGTGCCGGTGCTGCTTCCGCTCCATCCAGAGGGTAGTGTCCACACATATTCACTGGCCCCAGTGACTGCACCAATAGTATAAGTGGCTGAACTTCCTGGGCATAACTGACCGGCCGGAATGGTTATATTTCCCGGTTGAGCTGGAATATCTGGTTTAACACTAATATCAATTGTGTTACTTTCAATAGGATCAGGTGATACACAAGGAATACTTGAGTTTACCGTTAATTTTATCTGGTCTCCATCTTGCAGGCTTGAAGAGTTGAAACTATTGGAAGTACTCTCATTTGTAGTGTTTCCGCCTCTTATAAGTTGCCAGGTATAAGTAGCGCTGGTTCCCAGGTTTGCTGAGGATGAAATAGAAAAATTTACATTTTCTCCGGGACAGATAGTGGTTTTATTGGCTGAGATCGCAACGCTACCTGTCCGTTCCTGGTTAATGGTAAGTTTTATTTTATTACTGGTAACTGAGCAGCCTGTTGAACTCTCAGATATTTCTAATGTGACCTCATCGGCATTACTCAAATTTGAGCTCGAATAGGTGGAGCCTGTCGAAGATCCAGGAGCATTTGAGCCATTAACCTTCCATTGATAGGTAAAGCCACTGCCCCCAGTTGGATTAGAATTAAAAGTAAGGTTTGTATTATCGCATACGGTACTCCCCGGATCAACAGAAATTGAAACGGAAGATGGACAGCTTTGTCCCCATAAAAGGATTGGAAATGACAAAAACGCCAGTAAAGGAATCAATCGTAATTTTTTCCCCATAGATATAAGGTTTAAATACAACAATAGTCATGTAGGGGTCTAATAGTGGGGCAAACAAAAACGGGGCAATACTTACTAAGACACTTGTAAAATATTGGGGAGTAGTGAATTAGTGATTAAATGTAAATGAAAATTAGTGAAATCCATTAAGTTTTCGTTAAAAAACATGAATTGTCGGTCAAACTGTAGGAAAAATCTAGTGTTTAGTGTTAACGTCCTGATAAAAAGAGAGATAAAAAAAACCGCCGGGATTTCCCGGCGGTTTTTCGAAATTGTATAAAAATCCAGGAGTTTATTCTCCCAAAAACGGATATCTATAGTCTGTGGCAGGAACAAAGGTTTCCTTGATCAATCTAACAGAGATCCATCTCATCAGGTTCATCTTAGATCCTGCCTTGTCGTTTGTTCCGCTTGAGCGTGCTCCGCCAAATGGCTGCTGACCAACAACTGCACCCGTAGGCTTGTCGTTGATATAGAAGTTACCTGCAGCATTTTGAAGCAGGTCTGTCGCTTGAGCGGCAGCATAACGGTCACCAGATAAAATCGCTCCCGTAAGGGCATAGATACTGGTGTTATCTACCAGTTCGCAGATATCTGCCCATTTTTGCTCATCGAAGTTATTATCGTCGTAAACATAAATGGTTACCACCGGCCCGAATAATTCAGTTTCCATGGTTGCATAATGAGGATCGGTAGTAAGAATTACGGTAGGCTCTATAAAGTATCCTTTCGATTTATCATAATTTCCGCCTACCACGATCTCAGCCTTCTTGTCTTTTTTCGCCTTATCGATATAACTTGCCAGCTTATCGAAAGAAGCTTCATGGATCACCGCGTTGATGAAATTACCCATATCCTCTGGGCTTCCCATCTTAAAGCTTTGAACATCTTCAATTACAAAATCTTTGATCTGAGACCAAAGACTCTTCGGAAGGTAAACCCTTGAAGCTGCACTACACTTTTGTCCCTGGTATTCAAAAGCTCCTCTCGATATGGCGGTTGCTACCTGTTTTGGGTTGGCGGTTGGGTGAGCAAGGATGAAATCCTTACCTCCGGTTTCTCCAACGATTCTTGGATAGGTTTTATAGTTGCGGATGTTCTTTCCGATCTTTTCCCAGATTCCTTTGAATACTTCGGTACTACCAGTAAAATGGATACCGGCAAAATCAGGACTTGCAAGCACCGTATTGGTAACCATTTCCGGGTCACCGTTCACCATATTAATTACACCGTCTGGTACACCAGCCTCTTTAAATACTTCCATGAGCACCTGTGCAGATAACATCTGGCTGTCACTAGGCTTCCAGACACAAACATTACCCATTAGTGCTGCACTTGAAGGAAGGTTTCCGGCGATGGCTGTAAAGTTGAATGGAGTGATCGCATACACAAATCCTTCAAGAGGCCTGTATTCTACGCGGTTCCAGTTTCCATCTGAAGAAATTGGCTGCTCATTATATAGCTCTGCCATAAATTCTACATTGAAACGAAGGAAATCACAGATCTCGGCTGCAGAATCGATCTCAGCCTGGTAAATGTTCTTTGACTGACCGATCATGGTAGCAGCGTTCATTCTTTGGCGGTAAGGTCCAGAGATGAGGTCGGCAGCTTTTAAAAAGATCGCCGCGCGTTGTTCCCACTCTAGCTTTGCCCATTTTTTTCTCGCCTCTAGTGCCTCTTCAATAGCCTTTTCAACATGTTTCTTTTTAGCTATATGATAGGTTCCAGCAACATGTTGATGATCGTGAGGAGGGTTGATGGTTCGTGTGTCGCCTGTTTTTACCTGTTCAGAACCGATATATAACGGAACTTCGGTATTGGCATTCCACAGATCTTTGTAAGTAAGCAATACTTCCTCTCTTTCTGGGGTTCCTGGCGCATAGCTCTTAACTGGCTCGTTAACAGCCACCGGAACGTGAAAAAATCCTTTTCCCATAAAATTATATTTTCTTTATTCTATTGTATTTTAATTCGGCTAAAGGTAAAAAAATAAAGCGGTTTTGAAGAAGACTCAGGGGTCCTTCACGAAAGCTTAACTTTTTTTGTAATTTTCCTTCAAATTCAGCCTTTTTTTATGTGTACAGTAAGCCTGGTTCCACATCCCGATTCATTTAACAGCTTTGTTCTCACTTCTAATAGGGATGAAGCTGTAAGCAGAAATACACTTCCCCCTAAAAAACGGAGGTTCAAGGGAGTGAGTATGTATTTTCCAAAAGATGAAGAAGCGGGTGGTACCTGGATTGGAGTTAGCGAACTCAACCGCTGTATCTGCCTGATGAATGGAGCCGAGAGGCCTCATGTGAGAGAACCTGATTATCGAAAGAGCCGGGGAGTGGTGGTTAAGGAATTTCTGGCTGCAGGAAAACTAAAATCCTTTCTTAAAAATTATAATTATGAGGGAATCGAACCTTTTACAATGATCCTGGTCGACTGGGCTAAAGGGCTGGCTTTTTATGAATTGTTGTGGGACGGGAATGAATATCGGTTTAAAAAACTTCCGTTCAAAGAGCATATCTGGTCTTCCTCACCTTTATATTCTGAAGAAATGAAAGCTCTGAGAGAAAGCTGGTTTCAGGAATTAAAAGAGACCAAAGGCTATAATCCAGAGAGCATTCTGCATTTTCACCAGCATGCCGGTGAGGGAAATTCAGAATACGACCTGATCATAGACCGCGGATTTCTGAAAACTCAAAGTATTACTCAGATACATAACACCAAAAATGACCTTAAATTCTGGTATAAAAATCTGAAGAATAACGAGGTGACTGAAGATTATATTCAGTTTAAGGCGTAAGGTGTGCTTAGTTTAAAAGAGGGGATCTTTACGGTAAAATTTTTGGATGTAGAAAAATTAATCATGGTATAATGCCCGTTCATGGCACCAAATGGTCCGGTTAATAAACATCCGCTTTGATAAGTATGACTTTCTCCAGGATTCAGAATTGGCTTTTGCCCTATCACTCCTTCACCTGAAACCGTTTCAGTCTCATTCAAAGAGTCTTTAATACACCAGAATCTCGATTCTAATTGTACCTTATCATTGCTTTGATTATCTATCTTAACCCGGTAACCAAAAGCATAGTGCATTTTATAGTTCTTGTAGAACATGCCTTCAAAATGAGTTTCTACTGAAACTTTTATGCCTTTTGTAATCTTCTGGACCATTTTAGTAAATCGAAAATGAAGCGAGTAATGAAATTACTGCTGCTATTATCGCTAAAATAAAGAATATCAGGTTTAATAATATGAACTTTAGAATGGTTTTAACACGGCCCTGTCCATAAAAATAGCGCATTCCTTTATACAGGTAAAACAGGAATATGAAGTTGGCCCCGGTAACCGGCCAGCTGTTTCCTATGATCAACTGGAGCAATATGGCCAGCCCATACAATACAAAGAACATGGTTTGGGTGTGGAAAGCGAAGATAAGATGCTCCATGTAATTGAAAGGCCTCCTGATGTATAACAGCCAGATAAAAAGTGCAAAAACCGGCAGATAGAAAAAGATGATGAATGGGAGTTTACTTACAAAATAGTTGATGAACAGGTTAGGTTCATTCTGAAAGGTGTCAAAATCGACCACCTTTTTATAAAGCCAGTGATTAAATGCCGTTTGTTCATGTTTTAAACTGTCCATGGCGACCTCCGAATTATGAATCTTGGTTTGTTCCAGGAAGGCACTGTACAATTCTATTTTTGTGGAGGTTCCATTCCAAAAATGCATAGTGTCTATTTCTTTCTGCGGAACATACTTCTCCAGATAGCTTTCGGGAATGGTATCTTTGGCAACCCTGCTGGTGTCGAGTACTGCAGCCAGCGGCAGGTTTCGAATGGAATCAATCCTGTGCTGATTCAATACCTTATTGATTGAATCCATTCCCTGTGTTTGTAATAATGATTTGATGGAATCTCTTTGTGACTGAGGCAAGCCTGGAGCAAAAATAGGTGGCTGGTCGCCCAAATCTTTAATTCTTTGATTTCCTGGATTATCGAAATTCATCGTCAACCCAAATAATAAAAAGAAGAGGATGGAAGCGCTTAAATAAAACCGGAAAGGATTGGCGTAGCGCATCCGCTTTCCGTTGATATAATCTTTTGAGATCTTTCCCGGTTTGAACAAAAGCACTCTCAGGGTTCGCTGAAACCTTGAGTCGTAAGCAAAAACTCCAGAAAAGAATTCCTCAAAGAAATCCTTGAAGCTTAATTTTTTAGTAGTGTTTAACTGTCCGCAATTAGGGCAGTACTGATCGCTAATTTCTAATGGAAGGTGGCAATTTAGACAGGTTTTACCCCTGTATTTCATTATGGAGCGTTCTTTTTTCACTCTTAATAAGTTAGTTTCTGATATTTCTTGAATTTGCTGTGCCTACACCAATCAATCTATCATAACGGGCCCCCGGATTTCGGTAATATGCCAGAATAGTATATACATTTTCGGTTTCATCGTGATTTCCGCTTATAAAACCATCATCCAAAGTCCCGTCTGGATTCAAAAGTACATACCTGTAATTATAATATCCCTGCTTGAACAACCTGGCCAGCTCGTAATAGCCAGTCTCTTCATTATATATTAATTTATTATCCTGAGTCAATTCAAAATTATTAAATCCACCGTACAAATAAAGATCTCCGCCATTTAAAGGATCGTAATTTCTTAATGTGAAATGTACCCATACATATTCAGCCTCTATATCTGAATTCTGCGCCTGCATATTCCTGATCACGAAATTTCCGTTGATATCTGGATTATAGGTGTAAGGCTGGCCATCCCGGGATAGGTCCAGGAAGAGGAAATGATGGTAGAGCTGCTGAAGGTCAACGCTTGCAATGTCGGCAGTGGTAGACCTCAGGTCCTTATTATCGAACTGAAGAAATTCATTGCCGCCCCAGAAGGATGACTGTTCGTCATAACGGTAGATCAATTCATTGCCAATGGTATACTGGGGTTTTAGGTCGTTAATCGCCATTTTCATATTATAATTCTGAAAAAGGCTAACCTTTACGTTTTCTTCAGGGTTTTTCAGTAACAGGTCTGGAGATTCAATGCTAAAGTTTACTACCTGTTTCTCGTCGATGAATTGCAGGTCTCGCGAGCGTTTCACTTCAGCTGTTATTCGAGCGAAGGGTTCATAAACCATGAATTTCCTGGAAAAGACCAGTTCACGGTTGGAGTTATAAACACTTAAAAGGTAGTTACCAGAAACCTTTAGCCCGCGAACATTATTGTTCGGAATGCTTAATTCATAATGGGTATATGGCTGAAGGGTATTATAGGCATTGGTGAAACTAAGGATCCTTACATTGTCGATTCCATTCAGGTATTCATTTTTGCTAAGCTGGCTGGGTGTCCAGTCAAAATTGAAGTGCTCGATGCTGTAATAGTAATCGGCTTCATCTCCTATAATATCGTCGAAGCTAAGCTGAAGCGGATTACCCAGGCGAACAATAGGATTTCCAGAATTTTCCGGAATATCGCCTTCAAAAATGATGGTTCTTATAAAATTAGGAGGAACCGTTTCCTGAATCTGGCCAGATAAAGATCCCGCGGTTATTCCTAAAAATAAGAATAAAAGAAATGCTTTCATAAAAGTGATTCTTGAACAAAGTTAGCAGAATTACGCTGTTTTTATGAATTTAATTTAACAAATGACTCATGTAAAATTCTTTCAATTGTTGGGATAAATGGACTGAAAATTCATAAATTTGCACGACTTTAAACTAAAAATTTTAACATACACTCCATCCTATGTCAAAAGACATTCGAATTAAAAGAGGATTAACTCTGCGATTAGAAGGGGAGGCGGAAAAAGAGCTGGTTAAGGCTCCAAGATCCAAAACTTTCGCGATCAAACCGCCAGATTTTCACACACATGTACCGAAAATGGTTGTTAAGGAAGGGGCAAAACTCCTTGCTGGTGATGAACTTTTCTATTCGAAATATACCGATCAAGTACGATTCACTTCACCTGTAAGTGGAGTTCTTAAAGAAATCAAAAGAGGAGATAAAAGAAAAATCCTTGAGGTTATAATCGAAGCCGATGCTGAAAATGTTTACCGTGATTTTGGTAAAATGGATGCTTCCAGGGCTGATGCCAAGGATATCAGGGAAAGAATTCTGGAAAGCGGTTGTGGCGCTTTTATCAATCAGCGTCCTTATGATATCGTGGCCGATCCAAAAGATACTCCAAAGGCTATCTTTATTTCTGCTGTTACCACAGCGCCTCTTGCGGCTAGCAAAGGTTTCTTGGTAAAGGATAAGCTTGAGGCTTTTCAGGAAGGGATCAATGCGCTGGCTAAATTAACTCCTGGTAAAGTTCATTTGAGTGTAGATGAAGAATCGGCTCAATATCTAAGCAATATCAAAGGAGTAGAGCTTCATCATGTTAAGGGGCCACACCCTGCAGGTAACGTTGGAGTTCAGATCCATAAGATCGACCCTATCAACAGGGGAGAGCGAGTTTGGACGATAGGCGTTGAAGATGTTGCGATTATCGGTAATGTTTTCCTAACTGGAGAATATCGTGCGGAGCGCACCATAGCTCTTACCGGTAGTGAGGCTAAAGACAGAAAATATTATCAAACCTTCATTGGGTCTAATGTTGCTGATATCATTGGAACTGCTTCGGAAGATACCCGGATCATTTCCGGAAATGTTCTTACCGGGACCAAGTTGTCTAACGGTCAGTATATAGGATTTTATGATAATGAGCTGACGCTTATTCCGGAAGGGAACCAGTACAGAATGTTTGGATGGTTGCCTTTCACCTATAATAATATTCACTCTAATTCAAGAACCTCTCTTTCATGGATGTTTCCGAAGAGAAAATATACGCCAACTACCAATCTTCATGGTGAAGAACGCGCGTTGGTGGTGACCGGGGAAATGGAAGAGGTGTTGCCTATGGATGTATACCCAATGCAGCTTATTAAAGCCTGTATGGCCGGAGATATCGAGAAGATGGAAAATCTTGGAATTTATGAGGTTGCCCCAGAAGATTTCGCATTAGTGGAATATGTGAATACTTCCAAGCTCGAAATTCAGGAGGTGATTAGATTGGGTCTTGATTTAATGATTACCGAAATAGGTTAAAAAGCTTACGAACTATGGAATGGATTAGACAAAGATTAGATAAAATTAAGCAGCCTTTTCAAAAAGGTAAGAAGTATGAGAAATATGCTCCGGCTATCAACGCCCTGGATACCTTTCTTTTTACTCCTAATCATACAACTCAAAAGGGAGCGCATATTCGTGATGCGGTAGATCTTAAAAGAACCATGATCACCGTGGTGCTTGCTCTTGTTCCGGCACTTATCTTCGGAATGTGGAATGGCGGATATCAGTATTTACACCAACTGCCTGAATATGCAGACGGTGTACCTTTCCTTGATGCTTTCTGGCACGGAGCCCTTAAGATCGTTCCGATGATCGCTGTATCTTATGCGGTTGGTCTTGGAATCGAATTCGCTTTTGCGATCTTCAGAGGTCATGAGGTGAATGAAGGATACCTGGTAACCGGGTTATTGATCCCGATGATCATGCCTATCGATATTCCGCTTTGGATGGTGGCACTTTCAGTAGTGTTCGCGGTTCTTATCGGGAAAGAAGCATTTGGAGGAACCGGAATGAATATCCTGAATCCTGCTCTTACCGCTCGTGCATTCGCTTTCTTCGCATATCCAACTTATATGTCTGGAAACACGGTATGGGTTAGCAATGCGGCTGAAGTAGATGCAGTTTCTGGAGAGACTATTCTTGGTACACTTGCTTCCGGAAATGAAGTAGGATATTCTGCTATGAATATGTTCTCTGGGATGATTCCCGGATCTATCGCTGAGACTTCAGTGATTTGCATCCTGGCTGGAGCCCTGCTATTGATACTTACAAAAGTAGGTAGCTGGAGAATAATCGTCAGTGCCTTTATAGGTGCGGCCATAATGGGCTTGATATTCAATGCCCTTCCATCGATGGGTGTAGAAGGTAATGCATTAACTAATTTTCCATGGTATCTTCACCTGATGGTTGGTGGACTGGCTTTCGGTATCGTATTCATGGCGACCGATCCGGTTTCAGCAGCGCAAACAACAAGAGGAAAATGGATCTACGGATTCCTTATCGGATTCCTTTCAGTAATGATCAGGATCTTCAACCCTGCATACCCAGAAGGTGTGATGCTAGGAATCCTTCTTATGAACGTATTCGCGCCTACCATCGATCACTATGTGATCCAGGCTAATGTTAAGAGAAGAAAGAAAAGACTTGAAAAAGCTAATACTCAGGTAGAAACAGCAGTTTAGTTATGGAAGAGAAATCAGTAAATAAAACAAATAGTAACGGCTATACTTTTATGTTTGCCGTGATAATGGTGATCATAGTGGCCTCTGTACTGGCTTTCGCTGCGACATCATTACAGCCTACCCAGCAGGAGAACATCCGTCAGGAGAAAATGCAGAATATTCTTGCCACTGTTGGGATTGAAACAGATAGAGCTGGTGCGAAAGAACTTTACGACCAGTACATCGTTGAGGAGATCGCTCTTAAGGAAGATGGATCGGTTGCTGAAGATGTGGATGCCTTTAAGGTAGACCTGGCAAAAGAATTAAAAAAGCCGGTTTCAGAACAGATTTTCCCTCTTTATGTGGCAGAAGTTGAAGGTTCGAAATATTATATAGTTCCTTTAAGAGGTAACGGTCTTTGGAATGCGATCTTCGGATATATTTCTTTAAAAGACGATGTTAATACCATTAAAGGAGCAACTTTCGATCACCTTGGAGAGACTCCAGGTCTTGGAGCTGAGATCACCAAGGAATGGTTCCGTAAGAAATTTGAGGATGAGAAGATCTTCGATTCGAACGGTAACCTGGTAGGGGTTTCTGTGGTAAAAGGAAACATCGATGTTTCAGATAAGGACGATAATCAGGTAGACGCCATTTCGGGTGCGACCATTACTGGAGACGGAGTGTCTGATATGATCTCCGAAAGACTGAAGCGTTATTTGCCTTATTTCGAGAAGCAAAAGGATATTAAAGTAGCAATAAACTAATTATGGCTAAAGAGAAAAAATTCAACTCTGCAAAAGAGGAAGAGAAGAAACAGGAAATGATCCTTTTTCTTTCAGATTCTGAAGAAAAAGAGCATTTTCTTTCCAAAGGGAATAGAAAATTATTATCAGATCCTTTAGATGATAACAACCCAATTACCGTTCAGGTACTGGGTATCTGTTCAGCACTGGCAATCACGGTTCAGCTCGAACCGGCCATCGTAATGGCAATCGCGGTAATGGTAGTAATGGCTTTTAGTAACATGATCATTTCCATGCTGCGAAACATGATTCCTAGCCGAATTCGAATTATCGTTCAGCTGGTTGTGGTTGCATCACTGGTTATTCTTGTAAGTGAGGTTTTGAAAGCCTACGCTTTCGATGTTAGTAAACAGCTTTCGGTATTTGTTGGTCTTATTATTACCAACTGTATCGTGATGGGACGCCTGGAGGCTTTCGCACTTGGTAACGGGGTTTATAAATCTTTCCTTGACGGAATTGGAAACGCTGCTGGTTATGGTTTGATCCTGATCATCGTTGCATTCTTCAGGGAATTGCTTGGAGCCGGAAAGCTTTTCGGTTTTGAAGTACTTGGTCATAAAGGAGCGACCCTTGCTGAATCAACCGGGCTTTATGCACTGGGATACGAAAATAACGGTTTGATGCTGCTTTCTCCAATGGCTCTTATTGTAGTAGGAGTGATCATCTGGGTTCAGAGAGCGAGAAACCGTAAACTAATCGAAGAAAACTAATAGCTGAACAGCAAAAACGATAAAGAATGGAATTAGTTAATCTATTTGTAAGAAGTATTTTCATTGAAAATATGATATTCGCCTACTTCCTGGGAATGTGTTCCTACCTGGCGGTATCAAAGACTGTAAAAACAGCTGTTGGTTTAGGAGCTGCGGTGATCTTCGTATTGGTGGTTACCGTACCTATTAACTTTCTACTGGACAATTATCTGTTGAAACCGGGAGCGCTTACCTGGCTTGGTGCTGAGTATGCCGATGTGGATCTTAGTTTCCTTAGTTTCATCATGTTCATCGCCGTTATCGCCTCTATGGTACAACTGGTTGAGATGATCGTTGAAAAGTTCGCTCCTGCTCTGTATGGTGCGCTTGGTATTTTCCTTCCGCTAATCGCGGTGAACTGTGCGATCCTTGGTGGATCTCTTTTCATGCAGCAAAAAGATTTTGGAGGAATTTCTGAAGCGATCACTTACGGACTTGGAAGTGGTATTGGATGGTTCCTTGCGATCCTTGCGATTGCAGCCATTAGAGAAAAAATTGCATACTCGAACGTACCTGCTCCATTAAAAGGTCTTGGTATTACATTTATCATTACCGGATTGATGGCACTGGGTTTCATGAGTTTTATGGGTATTAAACTATAATCGAAAAGGAAGATTATGACAGTTATTTTAGCGAGTGTAGTAGTATTTTTAGTTCTTATTTTGTTGTTGGTTTCCATCCTTCTTGGAGCCAAGGCAAAATTGACCCCATCAGGGCCGGTAACTATCAATGTAAATAATGAAAAAGACCTTGAAGTAGGATCTGGAGGAACCCTTCTTTCTACTTTAGGTGATAATAAATTGTTTCTTCCTTCTGCCTGTGGTGGAGGTGGAACCTGTATCCAGTGTAAGTGTATCGTAAAAGAAGGGGGTGGAGCTATACTTCCTACTGAAGAGCCTCACTTTACCAGAAAAGAGATCGCAGACGGTTGGAGACTCGGTTGTCAGGTTAAGGTAAAACAGGACATGAAGATCGAAATTCCGGAGGAAGTATTCGGAATTAAGAAATGGGAAGCAACCGTAGTAAGAAATTATAACGTGGCATCCTTTATCAAGGAATTTGTAGTAGAGATTCCTGAAGATATGGATTACAAGGCCGGTGGTTATATTCAGATCGAAGTTCCTAAGTGTGAGGTAAAATTCGAAGATATCGATATTACTGCTCACCCTGAAGAGCACGAAACTCCAGATAAATTCCAGGCAGAGTGGGATAAGTTCAAACTTTGGCCACTGGTGATGAAAAACCCAGAGACAGTTGAAAGAGCTTACTCCATGGCTTCCTATCCTGCTGAAGGGCGTGAGATCATGCTGAATGTTCGTATCGCGACTCCGCCGTGGGATAGAGCTAAAGATGGCTGGATGGATGTGAATCCTGGTGTGGCTTCATCTTATATCTTTAATCTGAAGAAAGGAGATAAGTGTACCATTTCTGGACCTTATGGTGAATTCTTTATCAACGAAAGCGATGCAGAAATGCTTTATGTTGGTGGTGGAGCCGGGATGGCACCGATGAGATCTCACCTGTACCACCTTTTCAGAACTTTGAAGACAGACAGAAAAGTTACTTACTGGTACGGTGGTCGTTCCAAGCGTGAGTTGTTCTATATTGAACACTTCAGAGCCCTGGAAAGAGATTTCCCTAACTTTAAATTCTACCTGGCCCTTTCAGAGCCAATGGAAGAAGATAACTGGAAAGTAAAAGATGGTCTTGATGGAGAAGGTGACGGATTCGTAGGATTCATTCACCAGGTAGTGATCGATAATTACCTGTCTCATCATGAGGAACCAGAAGAGATCGAATTATATTTCTGTGGACCTCCATTGATGAACAAAGCCGTTCAGAAAATGGGAGAGGATTTTGGAATCCCGCCAGAGAATATTCGCTTCGATGATTTCGGAGGATAAAAAAATTAGAATCCCGCTTCGGCGGGATTTTTTGTTTTATGGATAACGTCATCCTGTCCCGGAGCTTCAGGATTGTTGCAGTAGCTATAAAGTATTTTTCCTAAAATTGAAACAGGTTCAGCCTTAGGAAAGATTGATTTAACCAGCTAATTTCTATCTTTGCGCTATGCCTAAATTGAACAGACAGGAACTGCATAATCTCGCCATGAACATCGTGGGCCAGGATCTCGAGGATAACGGCTATGAATTTCTGGGGGTGAATTCTGAATTGAAAAAGAATCCACAATTTGTGGCCCTGAAAAGTGGAAAACTGCACTTTGTGATCGTTCGGGCCATTGAATATCCAGATGATCCATCAGCTTTCGATCCTGTTTTTTTCAAAGAAATTAAGGAGCATGCTGAAAAATTCAATGCCCGTACCTTTTACGCCGCTGTAGGTTTGGCCAATTCTTCCGATTACGACAAACCAATCGATAGTGATGAGGATTATGTGGTGAACTATTCCGGATGGAAAGAAATATAAGAATGAGAAATTTACTTCCTTTTTTAATCCTAAGCTTAATTTTAATTGGTTGTTCACAGTCTGAAATGGCCACTAAAGTTTATCAGGGCGAAGCACTTGGAACTACCTACCAGATCAAATTCTTTTCAGATTCTGAACTGAATTTTGAAAAATCGCTGGATAGTATTTTTGACAGTATAAATGCTTCCATGAGCACTTATATGACCAAATCGGATATTTCCAGAATTAATAGAGGGGAAACAGGCGTAAAGGTAGATGAGAATTTTGAAGCGGTATTTCGGGCTTCAGAAAAAATTTATAAACAAAGCAATGGCTTTTTTGATCCCACTGTAGGCACTTTGGTAAATGCATATGGTTTTGGTCCGGAAAAGAAATTGAATGAAATAGACAGTGTTTCACTAGATTCTCTGAGGAATCTTGTGGGCTTCGAGAAAGTAGTACTTACCGAATCTAATACCATCGAAAAATCTAATCCTCGAGTTTACCTTGATTTCAATGCAATTGCCAAGGGATATACCATCGATGTGATCGCTGAATTTCTTGAGAACAGGGGAATTAAAAATTTCCTGATCGAACTGGGCGGAGAATTGAGAGCCAAGGGCAAAAATATCGAGAATGATGTCAGCTGGATCGTAGGGATCGACGATCCCGGACAGGAAGAAGGGAACCGAAGCCTTATCGCAAAGATCAAACTGGATAATGCCGCTATGGCCACTTCTGGGAATTACAGGAAATATAGGCTGGATTCTATTTCAGGTCAGCGCTATGTTCACACCATCAATCCTGCTACCGGTAAGGCCAGCAGAAGCAATATGTTAAGTGCAACGGTTATTGCTGAAAATTGCATGATGGCAGATGGATATGCTACCGCTTTTATGGCCCTTGGTTTTGAAAAATCTCTGGAGATGCTGAAAGAGGTTAAGGACCTTTCTGTATATTTTATCTATTCCGATGAAAAAGGCGAGAATAAGACCTATACTTCACCAGGAATGGAAAAGAGGCTGGTTGATTGATCATTTTCTGCAAACAGGAATGATCTCTCCTTTTGCCAGCCTGTACCGGTCGATCTCCTCGGCCCTGAGCTTAGAGGTATAATCTACTTCTTCAACTCTGAAGCCTACATCTCTTAATTTATCGAAGTAATCCCTTCCGTAAACCCTTACATGGTCATACTGGCCAAATATCCGTGCCCTCTCTTTAGGATCGGTAATCGAATCGTCCTGGAAGGTCTTTTCTCTGTTGAGATCCTGCGGAATTTGTAAAATAGCCGTCCCTCCGGGTCTCAGGATTCGGTATAATTCTTCCATGGCCTTGCGATCATCTGGAATATGTTCCAGGACGTGATTGCAAAGGATGAAATCGAAACTCGCATCTTCAAAAGGTAGATCGCAGATATCGGCCTTGACGTCTGCCAGTGGAGAATTAAGGTCGGTAGTTACATATTCCAAATTGGCTAATTGCCTGAAACGCCTGTAAAATGCCTGTTCCGGAGCGAAATGCAAGACCTTTAATTCCTCCTGAAAAAGATTGGTCTCTTCCTTCAAATAAAGCCATAGAAGCCTGTGCCTTTCCAGGGAAAGGGTAGAGGGAGACAGGACATTTTCCCGCTGGTTCTCGTAACCGTAAGGGAGAAATTTCCTGTACTTTTTTCCGTCTATAGGATCGGTATAACGCGTACCTTTCAGATAAATCTTTAAAAACGGCCTTACCAGGTAACTGGCTCTAATGAGAACGGGCCTGGGAATAGTATTTAAGGCCAGTTTAAAAAGATTGCTCATGAACTATACTTCGATATCACCCCAGTTTTCACCCGATTTGATGCGGTATAATTGCATCTCGGAAACACCAAATTGTTTGGCTAATACCCTTATACGGGTTTTTCGCTCGGGATCAAGGAGCTTTTTCTTTAAGATAACTGCCTGTGCATAGGTCAACTTGGAATACGAGGTAACTTTTCTAAGTTTTCGTTTCCTTTTGTTCTCCTGCACTTTCGGGCTGTTGTACTGGTGCTGGACCCACTCATCTTTAGTGGCCCAGGCCAGGTTAGATACGCGATTATCGTTCTTCACGAAATTCTTGTGAATCACATATTGATCGCCCTCTTTTTTGTCTAAAAACATTTCGGCAATGATACGATGAATGTAATAAGTCTTGTGCTTACCACTTTTCAGTTTTACCGCGAAGTTTAAATATCCACCTACTTTACCGCCTTTCATGAGCTCGCCTTCAGGATTTTTCAAATAACTAATCATCCTTCCGTAATTCGAGACCTTATAGACAAAGCGGTCTTCCCAGGAATCTTTGTGTAGGGTTTTCCAGATTTCCTGTCTGTAACTTTTAATCATAAACTTTTGCTCTAAATTCGTCTTCTTCTGTTGAATTGATTTTTAATGATTCATAAATATATTTAAATGTAGATAGTAATTCAGGTCTTCCATCTACCAGTGCCACATTGTGTTCAAAGTGTGCACTTGGTTTATTGTCTGCCGTTAAGATCGTCCATCCGTCGGGCAGCTGCTTGATTCGTTTAGTGCCCATATTGATCATAGGCTCGATGGCAACTACCATTCCTTCCACGAACTTTTTTCCTCTTCCACGGCGACCGTAATTTGGCATTTCGGGATCTTCATGCATGGTTCTTCCCAGGCCGTGTCCAACCAACTCTCTTACCACACCATAGCCATGATCTTCAGTATATTTCTGAATGGCGTATCCAACGTCTCCCACGCGATTGCCAGCTTTGAACTCGCGAATTCCCACATAGAGAGATTCCTTGGTAACATCCAGCAATTTTTTTACCTCCGTACTTACTTCACCAACCGGGAAGGTGTAGGCATGATCGCCATAAAATCCGTTCTTTTTAGCTCCGCAGTCTATTGAAATGATATCACCTTCCTGCAAGGGAGTATTATTCGGAATTCCATGTACAACCTGCGCGTTCGGACTCATGCAGAGTGAATTCGGAAAATCATAGAGGCCCAGAAAGCCTGGTTCTGCTCCATGATCACGAATAAATTCTTCAGCCAGTTTATCCAATTCTAGAGTGGTCACTCCCGGTTTTATCTCAGGAGCCAGCATGCCCAGGGTTTTTGAAACGATCAGGGCGCTTTCTCTCATTAATTCAATTTCCTCTCTGGATTTAGGTATAATCATATGCTTAAAATCTTCCGAACAGGCCGGATTTTTTCTTTTTTTTGATTTTTGATTTATTGATCGATAAACTTTGGTAAATTTCTCCCCAGCCTTTTAAGCCTCCGAGGTTACGGTCGTCAATAAAAATATCAGCCAGTATTTTCCTGCTAATAGTATTGTCGTATTCTTCTTCAGGATAACTCTTGTTGACGGCGTAGAATTCCAATCCATTCTTTCTGCAAAACTCTACTGCTTCGTCCAGTTTAACTCCATGACGATACGTCCATAAGATGAGCCGGTGACCTTCTTCCTGCAATTTTTTAAGGGATTCAAAGGCGAACAGAATAGGTTTTCCAACTTCGGGATATCTGTTCTCTACTATAGTTCCGTCAAAATCAACTGCTATCGTTAGAGACTGAGGCATATTGCGAAATTAAATAATATTTTCTTAAATGAGGCTTAACGGTCGCCCTAACTTAGTTTGTGTAGGAATTTTTGTACGGTTCACCTGTTACGATTTTTGCAATATCTTCTTCGAGTGTTTCAGATTGAGGATATTCCACAAATCGGTTTACTTCCTTTCCATCCTTATAGAAAATTATGGTAGGAACGTATTCGATATTCAATTCCTTTTCTATTCCATTTTCTGTTGATTTATCATAGTCTACTGCCACCATCTCCAGGTTTTCATGGTTGAAATCGGCCATATCAAGCATCTTCAGAAACTTTGGAACTTCTCGTTTGCTATCTGCACACCAGGTCCCCATGAATAGTTTGATCTCGTAATCATTGATGTTTTCAGCAATTTTAGCCATCGAATTTTCATCGGGATTGAATTTTTCATACCTGGGCTCGAACCATTTTGAATAGGGTTTTTCCATCAGGTCTTCCTTTTCAAAATTTCCCAGTAAAATATCGTCCTGGTCTGTTTCCTCATTTTCCACATTTACAGGATTTGGTTCTAATAGATTCGTGCTTGCCGTATTTCCACAGCTTAAAGCTACCGAGATCAGTAATATCAAAGCTTTGTTCATGTTGTAATTAGATTAAAGGGTCTTCTGTCATCAGGTCCGGCTGTTGGATGCCCATTAACTTTAATACAGTCGGAGCGATATTGCCAAGCTTACCTTCTTTTATCTCTTTTATTTCCTTATCCATTAGAATAAGAGGTACAGGATTGGTCGTGTGTGCGGTATTCGGACTGCCATCTTCATTTTTCATTACCTCACTGTTCCCATGGTCTGCGATGATCAAAACCGAATAGCCTTTTTTGAATGCGGTTTCGGCTACGGTCTTTGCGCAACTGTCAACGGTCTCGCATGCCTTTACCGCCGCATCGAAATCACCGGTATGTCCTACCATATCAGGATTGGCGAAATTCAGGCAGATAAAATCGGCTGATTCTTTCTCAAGTTCCGGCACGATCTTGTCTGTGATCTCGTAAGCACTCATTTCTGGCTTAAGATCGTAAGTTGCTACTTTGGGCGAATTGCACATAATTCTCTTTTCCCCGCTGAAAGGCTCTTCACGGCCGCCCGAAAAGAAAAAGGTCACATGAGGATATTTTTCGGTTTCAGCGATGCGTATTTGCTTTTTCCCTTCATATTCCAGAACCTCACCGAGGGTGGCCTTGATATTTGATTTTTTGAAGATGACGTTGATGTTTTTAAAACTATCGTCATATTTGGTCATGGTCACATAATACAAAGGAAGTTTCTTCATATTATATTCGGGGAAATCATCCTGAGATAAAGCCTGGGTTAACTGCCTTCCGCGATCGGTCCTGAAATTGAAGTAGATCACGACGTCTTTCTCACGAAGAGTGGCAACAGGTGTTCCATCTTCATTAGTCATCACGATTGGCTTGATAAATTCGTCGCTTACATTGTCCTGATAGCTTTCTTCGATAGCAGCTACGGGATCGGTAGCCTCTTTTCCGGTGCCATGCACGATAAGGTCATAGGCTTGTTTGATGCGTTCCCATCTTTTATCCCTGTCCATTGCATAATATCGGCCAATGATTGAAGCCAGCTTTGAATTGGTCTTTTCCAAATGCGGAAGAAGATCCTTGATAAAGCCTTTACCTGAATGTGGATCTACATCCCTTCCATCGGTAAAAGCGTGGACATATTTTTCTTTAATGCCGAAACCTTCTGCAGCGCTCAAAAGACCTTTTAAATGCTTAATATGGGAATGCACCCCACCATCGCTTACAAGCCCCATGAAGTGAACGGGCTTATTGTTCTTTTTAGCGTAGGTTAGTGCTTCTTCCAGCACAGGCTCATCCTTCAGTGTATCTTTTTCCACAGCCATATTGATCTTAACCAGGTCCTGATATACCACGCGACCGGCGCCTAAATTCATATGGCCTACCTCGCTGTTGCCCATTTGTCCTTCCGGCAATCCCACATTCATTCCGTCGGTCCTTAAACTGGCGTGTGGAAACCTGTCTGGGAGTGAATCCATGAAAGGCGTATTCGCTTTTGCGATGGCTGAAACTTCCTCATTTTGAGTGATTCCCCAGCCATCTAATATCATTAATAGAACTTTCTTATTCATCTAAACTTGAATTTGGGGCCTAAAGTTAAAAACATTTCAAAGTATAGCCTGACTCACGGCTATAATCTTTTATTAAAACTAACGTGTTGCTTCTATGGCTTCCTTGATTTTTTCGATCCTGTTCTCAGGGTTGGGATGGGTACTTTGAAATTCCGGAACCCTGTTTGGGCCAGATGCCTCGGCAAGGATTTCCATCACACCAATAAGAGCTTCCGGATCGTACCCGGCATCCCTCATAATTTTAACACCTAAATAATCGCTTTCCAGTTCATCACCTCGTCCATACTTCATATTTACAAGATTTGCCATTACAGCTGCAGCCTGGGTCGCACCATGACTTTCTGAACCAACTGCCACTCCGGTTAGCAGGGTGTTCGTAAAGCCTTGTTTAGCCATTTGTTGAGCAGAATGCCTTCCTATCACATGGCCTATCTCATGCGCAAGAACTCCGGCAAGCTGATCTTCGGTCTGTAATCTTGCGAACAGGCCATAGGTAATAAAAACCGGACCGCCGGGTAGGGCAAAGGCATTAACAGTACTTTCATCTGAAAGCAGGAAAAATTTGAAGTCGTAAGGTGCGCTTGCCGCCACGCTGCTTTGAACGAGTTTCTGTCCTATCTGTCTAACCAGCGTTTGAGCTGCTTCATCTCGATGTAATCCTCCGTATTCATTGAGCATCACCGGGGTGCTCTGGGCGCCTAAGGCCATTTCCTCTTCGGCAGAAAGATCTACATATTGAGTTTCGCCGGTATATGGGTTTTCTTCGGCTGAAGAGCAAAATTTAATGACTCCAAAGAGGATAATTCCTGCTCCAATCAACAATCTTAACATATTGCGTCCACTCCTCATTGCTTGTTTTAATTAAAAATTTAACAATCGATTTTCCTCTGGAATTGAAATAATAGTGCTGGTTGTACGTTTAGTGAAGATACCTAAATTTTGCTTTAGAGTATTTATACTGAGCGTTATAAAAGTCTTAATTGTTAAATTTTAGTATTTTTTTAAATTCCTTTTTAAAATCCGTAAGTTGGCAGGACTTTTGGTTTTCTTTAACACAAATTAAAAAACGAGATATATGAAGTATAGAATTTTTAGTATTGTTGGAGTTTTGATATTCTCATTTGCATTTAGTAATACAACTGAAATCGAAGATTCTAAAGATCTAAATTCTAAGCCCGAGATCCCTATAGAAGCCAAAACCGAAAAATCCTTTGAAGAAAAAGTAGCCGACCTATATGAAGATTTTAGCCTGAACAATGTTTCGGTTCCGAAGATTTCGGTATTTGAAAAGGCCATTGCCGGTTATACCAAACTTGATGAAGCCGGAAAAGTTTCCAATCCCCTTTTAACCATAGTTGATTTTGATCTTTCTTCTACTGAAAAAAGGATGTGGATCCTGAATATGGAAACCAAAGAAGTGATATTCAATACATTCGTGGCTCATGGAAAAAATACCGGATTGGAGTTTGCCGATAATTTTTCTAACACCATGAATTCTAATCAAAGTTCTCTTGGGTTTTATGTTACAGGAGAAACTTATTATGGAAAGAACGGTCTTTCCCTTTTTATAGATGGGATGGAGAAGAAGTTCAATTCAAATGCGCGTAAGCGTTATGTGGTTATTCACGGAGCCGATTATGCAGAACCTGAATTCATTAACAAATACGGCCGTTTAGGTAGAAGTCTGGGGTGTCCGGCGGTTCCTAATAAGATCGCTAAAAAGCTGATCAATAAGATCAAGGGAGAGTCGGTTGTTTATATTCATAAAAATGACTCCAATTATCTTAACAGTTCTAAATTTCTGGCCCGTTAATCATTGTCTGGTTTGAATTTCTGCCAGAGCGGTTTATCCAGATTGTAAATATCATCAATAAAACGGAGGTTGCCATTTTCTAGGGTGGCAGTCCAGTATAAATGATATACGGCTACATCCTGTTTTACTGGAATTTCCTTTGTTTTGCCTGAAGCAAGAATTTCTTCTATGGCCTCAGAAGTATATACTTCCTGGTCATTCAGAAGATATTTTGCGAGGTCCAGAGCATTTTGAACTCTCACGCAACCGCTGCTTTGAGCACGGGTATTCCTTTCAAAAAGTGCCTGGGAAGGCGTGTCATGCAGGTAGATCATGTATTTGTTGGGATAGATGATCTTTACCCGGCCTAAAGGATTCGAGCCTCCTGAACGCTGCCTGTAGGTGTAGGTACGGGCCTGGGAAGATGACCAGTCTATTTCTTTTGGTTCTACCAGCTGGCCATTTTGATCGTAAACCTGAATATTTCGGCTGCTTAAATAGGTGGAGTCTCGTCTTACACCCGGGATCACATCCTTGCTTTTAATGGTAGGAGGGATGGTCCAGGTTGGATTGTAAACGATATATTCGATCTCATCTGAAAACACGGGAGTTTGTCGGCTGCGAGTGCCAACCATTATTTTATGATTGCTTATGGTGTCCTTATCCTTGATTACGCTCAGGCGGTAATCAGGAATATTGATTATGATATAATGATCTCCTAAATCACGGGGATACCATCTCCATCTCTCCATATTGATCAGGATCTGCTGATATCTGTCTTTTCGGTTCATGTTCATATTGGTAATTGTTGAATTGCCCAGCAATCCGTCAACCTGAAGCCCGCTTTCCTTTTGGAACTGTTTTACAGCTAGTTCCAGCTTATGGGTATAAATAGTGTCTATTGAGCCCTTATAAAGCCCTAATTCGGTAAGTCTCTTGCCAACTTCAGCCAGCCGGTCGCTGGATTCGCCTGGTCTGATCAATTTCCCTGGCCTAATTTGGGTAGTAGAATCTGTTTCAAACTCACTAAGATCATACTCCTTTAAGGCTTTTTTTAATCCCTGGTAAACTGGATTGTCGGGACTTAAGCTTTCGAAAGTTTTTGCCAGTCGATCCTGCGAAATCGCATTCTTCAAAACCGTTTTCGGCTGCACTTCATTTAATGGCAGGCCCCAGATCTCATGAATTTCGGCGGGATTTAGCTTTCCAGAAGCCAGATGCCGTATCAGTTTCAGACTTGCATCGGTAAGCAAGATCTCCAGCCGGGTATTGTTTTTTTCGCTGTTTTGATTCAGGGAATTCAGTAAAGCTTCGATTTGTAAATAATGATAATCTTCTGGAAACAGGCCTTCAGAATCTATTTGAGAAATGAACCCAAATAGTTCTGCTCTTATCTCCTGGTCATTCCAAACAGGCTGAAAATCGTTTTCCCTATAGAATTCCAATACCTCCCCAGATTCGTAAACCTCTGTGGTGTCTGTTTCGAGAACATAATCCTTAAGGTTTGCGGTTTGGGTAAGTTGAGCTATCTCCTCAGGCTGAGATTCTTTATTCTGAGCATCTGTCTTTTCCTCATTTTTACATCCTGAAAATAAAATCATGAAGATTATTAGATGAAAAATAAGTAGGCGAGAACGCATAAGCCGGAATTTAAAAACCAAAATTTATCAGGCTCTTACATCCTTATAGGAAGCATTCCTCTCGAACTGAACTTCTGCAAAAGGGCATAAAGGCTCGATCTTGTAATTGTTTTCCCTGGCATATTCCACACTTTTCTCTACCAGGCTGCTGCCAATTCCACGGTTTTCCATTTCCCTTTTTACCTCAGTATGATCAATCGTCAATACGTTGCTATCTGATTTAATATAGGTAAGCTCGGCTATAAGTCCTTTATCACTCTCGATATAGAACATCCCCCTGCTGTCAATTTCCTTATGCTTAATTTCCATATCATTTTTTATAAATTCCGTCGACTATCCCATAATCCAGGGACTCATCGGCATCCATCCAGTAATCCCGGTTAAAGTCCTTTAATACCTTTTCCACACTCTGTCCGCAATTTTCGGCTAGAATCTTAGCGCTCAGGTGTTTTGTTTTCAGGATCTCATTGGCGGCTATTTCGATATTTGAAGCCTGTCCACGGGCACCGCCACTAGGCTGATGTATCATGACCTTGGCGTGTGGCTGAATAAATCTTCTTCCTTTCTTACCAGCTGATAATAGGATGGAGCCCATCGATGCTGCCAATCCTGTGCAGATGGTCGATACCGGTGCGTCTATACTGGTAATGGTATCATAAATGGCAAAGCCATCGGTCACATAACCACCGGGGCTATTAATAAAAAGCTGAATTTCATCCTTGCCTTCAAGGTCCAGGTACACCAAACGGTCTATCACATGTTTGGCAGATTTATCGTCTACCATTCCCCAAAGGTAAACCTGTCGTTTTTCCAATAATTTTCCTTCTATTAAATCCTGAATTTTTCCGCCTTTATTTTTTTTGAAATCCATATATGTCATTGATTAAATCAAGTGTTGGCTAAAAATAGAACTTATTTGTTAGAATTTAGAATCAAAGGCAGGGCATTTAACAAGATTTTAAAGGCGATATAAATTTGATTTTTTTCCGGATAGACCAATGGTATAATTGAAATAAAAAAAGCTGAATATTTTTTTGGTTTATGAAAAGGAATCCATTTATATTTGCAGGCACAGGCGGGATTAGCTCACTTGGTAGTCCGCCTCTGGCGTATCCAAGCTGAATGATTGAAACGCCTGAAAAAAACATTTTATCTCTATCAATGCGGGAGTAGCTCAGTTGGTAGAGCGTCAGCCTTCCAAGCTGAATGTCGCCGGTTCGAACCCGGTCTCCCGCTCTAAAGACTTCATTGAGAAATGAGGTCTTTTTTTATTTCTGAATTTTAAATGAAAGCAGGAAATACAGTGTGAAGCCTGTCCTGAAGTTTTTAAAATAAAAAAGCCACGCTTTTCGGCGTGGCTGTTAAAGTAGGGTTTAACAGTTTGCTTAACCGTTCATGGAGATTAAGAACTCTTCATTGTTTTTGGTCTGCTTGATTCTGTCGTTAATGAATTCCATGGCTTCCACAGGATTCATATCGGCAAGATATTTTCTCATGATCCACATTCTCTGAATGGTGTTTTCATCCAGTAACAGGTCATCACGACGCGTACTTGAAGAAACAAGATCGATGGCAGGGAATATTCTTCTGTTAGAGATTCTTCGATCTAACTGTAGTTCCATATTACCGGTTCCCTTGAATTCCTCGAAGATCACTTCGTCCATTTTGGAACCAGTTTCTGTAAGGGCGGTTGCTATGATAGAAAGCGAACCACCGTTTTCGATATTACGTGCAGCTCCAAAGAACCTTTTGGGTTTGTGTAATGCGTTCGCATCAACACCACCACTTAATACCTTACCACTGGCAGGTTGTACGGTGTTGTAAGCTCGTGCAAGACGTGTAATGGAGTCTAGAAGGATCACCACATCATGCCCACATTCTACCAGCCTTTTAGCTTTTTCCAATACAATATTCGCAACTCTTACATGCTCATGTGCTTCCTTATCGAAAGTTGAAGCTACCACTTCACCTTTTACATTGCGTTGCATATCGGTAACCTCCTCAGGTCTTTCATCGATCAAAAGAACGATCTGGTAAACTTCAGGATGATTGGCCGCTATCGCGTTGGCAATATCCTTCAACAGCATGGTTTTACCGGTCTTTGGTTGTGAAACGATCATTCCACGCTGACCTTTTCCGATAGGCGCAAAAAGATCCATTACTCTAGTGGAAATAGAACTTTGCTTTTCAGCGATATTAAATTTTTCCTTTGGGAAAAGAGGAGTTAGGTGTTCAAAAGAAACCCTGTCTCTTACCACCTGAGGATCAAGCCCATTGATCTTATTGATCTTGATGAGCGGGAAATATTTTTCTCCTTCCTTTGGTGGTCTTATCTGTCCCTGAACTGTATCTCCGGTTTTTAGACCAAACAATCTTATCTGAGACTGAGATACATAAATATCATCTGGAGAGGTAAGGTAATTATAGTCTGAACTTCTCAGGAAACCGTAGTTGTCCTGCATGATGTCCAACACTCCTTCACTCTCTATGATCGCATCGAATTCATAATCTGGTTCGCGGTAGCGATTTCGGTTATCGCGGTTTCCGTTGCTTTTCTTATCGCTGCGATTGTCATTTCTATTGTCGTTACGATTGTCGTTCCTGTTATCGCTACGATTATCATTTCGATTGTCGCTGCGTTTGTCGCTTCGGTTATCGTTACGGCTTCGGTTGTCTTTTTTGCTGGATTGAGATTTATCTCTGGAGCCTCTTGATGGGGTGTTGCTTCGGTTATCTTCCTTCTGCGGTGCAGAAGAAGAACCCTTGTCTGACGGTTTAGATTGTGAAGATTTTGAAGAAGATTTTTGTGGCTTTTTATCGCTACCAATCTTTTTCTTTGGCTTTTCCTTTTCCGTCTCCTGGCTATCATCGGTAAGAACCTCCTGTACTTTTTTAGGATTTGATGCCTGGTAATCCAGAATTTGATACACCAAATCTAATTTTTTTAGGGTCTTGTACTTAGGCACATTAAGTGAGGCAGCTATTTCCTTAAGCTCAGGAAGCTTTTTAGCCTTTAATTCTGAAATTTCAAACATGAATGCGTTAAAATAATTGTTTTTGGGTTGATTTAAACTTCTCGAGGAAGAACAAAAAGTTTTGGAGACTTAAGTAACCTGCACTGAACTGGTTACGAAATGTTCCTGCAATAATACAACTTTATTTCTAATTTTTGAGCAGTAATTTTAAAAGATTCTTTTATTTTTGTGGCCCTATAGCAATAAAATATGCTCCAAAGAATCCAGACTATTTACTTGTTATTGGCTGTTATTGTGAGTGCAGGCCTTATTTTTGTATTTCCTTTATGGGAAAATTTTGAAAGTATGCCAGTGTATGCTCAGGACCAGATGATCGCCTTTGGTATGTTCCTGGCTTCAGCAGCGATGTCTTTAGTGAGCATTTTCATGTTTAAGAATAGAAAGCTTCAGTTCGTTTTGGGGCGTCTAAATATAATATTGAACCTTTTTTTACTAGGAGTGTTTGTTTATTGGTCTCTAAGTTTACCTGGAGAAATGGAAATTTCAGAGAAGGGTATTGGGATGTTTCTTCCTATTGTTTCTATCGTTTTTCTTGTTCTGGCCAATAAGGCCATCAAAAAGGACGAAGATCTCGTAAAATCTGTAGATCGATTACGATAAGCCTATCATCTTAGTAGTATTAGTGCGTGAAAAACCCGAAGTGAGAGCTTCGGGTTTTTTTATGATTCCAGTTCTATGACTTCCAGATCACTGATTTCCTTTCCGTCAATTTTGAAGCGCAGCATGGTGCGCTTTTTATGAAAGCCCTGTTTACCTGCTGCACCGGGGTTCATATGAAGCAGGCCCAGATTCTTATCATTCATCACCTTCAGAATATGGGAATGACCTGAAATGAAGATCTTGGGCGGATTTTTCCTAATATCCTCCTTCACTGCAGGTGAGTACCTTCCCGGGTATCCACCAATATGAGTGATCCAGACGTCTACCTCTTCACATTGAAACCTGTTGTTCAGTGGGAATTCCTTCCTGATGCTTGCATTGTCGATATTTCCGTAAACGGCTTTTAGTGGTTTTAAAGCTTTTAGTTGATCGGTTACGTTCAGATCTCCTATATCCCCGGCATGCCATATCTCGTCTGCCTGGCTGGCGTAATGCAGAATTCGTTCGTCAATATGTCCGTGTGTATCGCTGAGCAATAATATCTTCTTCAATTGGGTATTTTTTTAAATTGGTTTAACAAAGGATGGAAAGGATAAGCCTTACTCCTTGGTAGAATTGCCTTATCTTTGCATTTCGCTAATATAAAAAAGAAAGCGGGCTTGAGGTATTTTATTGAACTCTCTTATTTTGGAAAGGCCTATCATGGCTGGCAGAATCAGCCATCAGCGATAAGTGTACAGGAAGTTCTGGAATCAAAACTTAGCACTGTTTTACGGGAATCGATAGATATCGTTGGGGCAGGAAGAACCGATGCCGGAGTTCATGCGCTTCAAATGTTCGCTCATTTCGATCATGAGGATCAGTTGGATACCGCTCAGCTAAAATATAAGCTCAATTCCATGCTTCCGAAGGATATAGCCGTTGCCGGTATTTTTGGTGTTAAGGAAGATGCTCATGCCAGATTCGACGCGGTTTCCAGAAGTTATGAATACCATGTCATCCAGGAAAAAGACGCTTTTTTACAAGATTTTGCCTGGCTGGTAAAGTTGCCGCTGGATATCAAAAAAATGAATCTGGCGGCTGCCATTCTGAAAGAATACACTAATTTTAAAAGTTTTTCCCGAAGTAGGACCGATGTAAAAACCTATAATTGCCGGATAGATCATGCTGAATGGAAGAAAGATGGAAATCGTCTGGTATTCCACATAACGGCCGATAGGTTTTTGAGAAATATGGTTAGGGCGATCGTTGGAACCTTGACCGATATTGGGCAGGGGAAATATTCCGTAGATCGAATGAAGGAAATTATAGAAAGTGAAGATCGTGGAAAGGCCGGAGCATCGGTGCCCGCCCACGGATTGTACCTTAGCAGGATCGTTTATCCTGAAAATATTATAAAAGAATAGATGGCTTCTAAAACAGGAAATGCATTCGATATGGATTTATTTAAGCGGCTGCTTAAATATACCAATCCCTATAAACGCATCTTTTATTTTGTGGGTGTTGCTGCCATCCTGGTTTCGCTATTCGCGGTTCTAAGGCCCATTCTTCTTCAAAATGCGGTAGATGAGGCGCTTATCCCTGCAGATTTCGATAGTCTTATCTATTATGTAAGCCTCATGCTGGGAGTGCTCATTCTCGAAGTGATCTTCCAGTTCTGTTTTATTTACTACGCTAACTGGCTGGGCCAGGAAGTAGTCCGCGATATCCGTGTGAAGCTATTCGAGCACATGCTTGGCTTCCGTATGAAATATTACGATAAGTCGGCAGTTGGAAGGCTTGTGACCAGGGCGGTGAGCGATATCGAGACCATCGCGAGTATCTTCAGCCAGGGCTTGTTTATGATCATTAGTGATCTCCTCAAAATGCTGGTGGTTTTAGGGGTGATGTTCTATAAAAGCTGGGAGCTCACCTTGCTGGTTCTAACCGTTCTCCCATTTATTATATATGCTACGAGGGTTTTTCAGAAAAAAATGAAACTGGCCTTCGAAGAGGTGAGAACGCAGGTGGCGAACCTGAACACGTTTGTACAGGAGCGTATCACGGGAATGAAGATAGTACAGCTTTTTACAAGAGAGAAGACCGAATATGCCAATTTTCAGGAGATCAATGATAAACATCGAAAGGCCTGGGTAAAGACGGTATGGTACAACTCGATATTTTTTCCAATTGCTGAAATGTCCACCTCTATCACCATTGGTTTGATCGTTTGGTTCGGTGGATTACGGGTTATTGCAGGAGATGACATGAGCCTTGGTATTATTGTCGCTTTTATAGAATTGTCTCAAATGCTTTTTAGACCCTTAAGGCAGATCGCTGATAAGTTCAATACGCTGCAGATGGGAATGGTTGCAGCGAACCGGGTCTTCGGCATTCTGGATACCGAGTCGAGCATTGAAGATAATGGAACTATAGAGATTCAGGATTTAAAAGGAGAGATCGAGTTTAAAAATGTTCGATTCAGCTATGTGGAAGACGAAGAAGTGCTAAAGGGTATTTCCTTTAAAGTGGAAGCGGGTGAAACCGTTGCTATTGTAGGGGCTACAGGTGCAGGAAAATCAACCATTATCAACCTGCTGAACCGGTTCTACGAGATCGATAGCGGTAAAATCATGGTAGACGGTATCGATATCAAGGAAATTAAACTTCAGTCTCTCAGAGCCCAGATCGCTGTAGTGTTGCAGAACGTTTTCCTATTTGCCGATACCATCATGAACAATATTAACCTGGATAATCCAGATATTTCAGATGAAGATGTGATCGCGGCTGCCAAACAGATCGGGATCCATGAATTTATAAGTACGCTTCCTAACGGCTATCAATATAATGTGAAGGAGCGCGGAGCTATGCTTTCATCAGGTCAGCGGCAACTTATTTCATTTTTAAGGGCTTATGTGACTAATCCGAGCATCCTGGTGCTTGATGAGGCAACTTCCTCGGTAGATTCCTATAGCGAACAACTTATCCAAGACGCTACCGACAAGATCACCGAAGGCCGTACTTCTATCGTAATCGCTCACCGGTTGGCCACTATCAAAAAGGCTGACAAGATCATCGTAATGGACCAGGGAGAGATCGCTGAAATGGGCAATCACAAAGAATTGCTGAAAAAAGTGGATGGTTATTACCGTAAATTATACGAAGTTCAGTTCAAGGCTGAAGAAGCTATTTAATATCAAATTAGTCAGATAGAACTGCAAGGGTCAAAACGATCAGTACAAAATAGACCAGGGCCAATACAAGTGAAAAAAGAAGGGTTTTCAACAGCATCTTTCCAAGACTCAGCCGGTATAATAGCTTTAGAATATAGGTGTAATAGATGAAATAAAGTGGAATGCTTATAAAATGCATCACCTGGAAAGCCCTGACATCTGCCAGCGAAATAAGGTTGAGAAGGGAAGAAACGATGTGTATGTGCGAATAGGCATAGAGATGAATGATGAGGTGTTCAGCCAGGTTATAGCGTGAATCTTTCCAAAAGACGAGTCTGGATAATAAAGTGAGTACTGGAATGAATAAAAAGGTGATCAGGTTGATGTGCCGCAGGATTTCCGTGGTTAATTCACGTGAGATTTCCTGCTGGTCCAGGTCCTTAGTCGTGATTCGGGAGTCTATATATTCCGGAAAGTAGGTGAGGTAAATAAAGGTATAGATTCCTGTAAGGCTGAGTGCAATGGTGAAATAGCCATAAGGACTAATGTACCGGTTTCTAAGCCCATTGATGTAACCTTCAATTACATCTAATGGGTTTCGAAAAAGATTGATAAAGGTGATAACTGGTTTGCTGGACTCAAGGCTCCAGAAAGCCTGTAAGACTTCAGCACTTAAATTGCGAATGCTTAAGCGTTTATCAATAATTTTGGCACCGCAATGAGAACAAAAATTGTCATTTTTATCAAGCTCAAAATGACAGTTCCTGCATTTCATATTCAAGGATTAATTAAGGTCTTCTTTGAGTTTTTCTCTTAACTCGTTCATGGTTTCGAACATGACGAATTGTCCGTCTTTAATATACGAAGTTTGCCCGGTTTCTTCGCTTACAACCAGGGCCAGAGCATCGGTTTTTTCAGTGATCCCAACAGCAGCACGGTGTCTTAAACCAAATCGTAGCGGTATGGAACGGTCGTTAGAGACTGGTAATATTACCCGGGTAGCGGTGATTTTGTTTTCTTCGATGATCATGGCACCATCATGCAAAGGACTGTTCTTGAAAAATATCGATTCGATAATGGGTTGGTTGAGGTCGATCTTCATTTTATCCCCGGTATTCTTTACAAAATCCAGCTTGCTGCTTTTCTGAATGACCATAAGGGCTCCGGTATAGCTGTTGCCCATACTTTCGCAGGCATCCACGATAGCATCCACATCAGTATTCGATTCGAAATCGTCCCTGGTGAATTTAAAGCCCCGGAAGAATCGTCCTTTTTGAGTAAAATTGGTAGAGCCTATCATCAAAAGGAATTTCCTGATCTCCTGCTGGAAAACCACGATCAAAGCAAAAACTCCCACCCCTATGAATTCTCCCAGCACACTGCTAAGTAGCTCCATTTGAAGCAACTGGGTGAGTAACCATGCGAGGTAGATCACCACGATCCCGATAAAGATATTTACCGCCGCGGTACCCCTAACAAGTTTATAAACGTAGTATAGCAGGAGGGCTACAAAAACGATGTCTAGGATATCGAGAATTCGAAGGTCAATAATGTCCAATGCGCCGGGGTTTTATGTAAAAATAGAAAATCTAATTTTAGTTTATCAATTCGCTGCTTAATTTGATGCAATCCACGGCTTCTTTTACATCATGAACGCGGAGAATTTGTGCTCCTTTTGCCAGGGCAAAGGAATTTAAAACGGTGGTACCGTTTAATGCCTCTTCTGGGGTGATGCCGAGTTTTTTCCAGATCATACTTTTTCTCGAAACACCTACAAGAAGGGGTAGTTCCAGGTTTTTGAAAAGCTGAAGTTTTGAAAGCATTTCATAATTTTGCTCAATGTTTTTGGCAAATCCAAAACCGGGATCGATGATTAGATCGTTAATCCCGTGTTCCCTGGCCGCCCTGATTCGTTCTGAAAAATAGAAAAGTACATCCCCAAGCAGGTCGTCATATTGGTTGAGATCCTTCATGTTTTGTGGAGTTCCTTTCATATGCATCATAATATATGGAACTTGGTATTTGGCAACGGTTTTCATCATATTTTCGTCCAGTTTTCCTGCTGAAATATCATTGATAATAGCTCCGCCGCTCTGGATTGCTTTCCCGGCAACTTCAGACCTGAAAGTGTCTATAGATAATAAGGCTTCCGGGAAATGTTTTAAAAGTGTTTCTACCGCAGGAAGAAGTCGCTTCAGTTCTTCTTCTACCGAAATATCAACGGCTCCGGGCCTGGAACTGTAGGCTCCTAGGTCGAGAAAATCGGCTCCTTCGTGTAGCATTCTTTCAGCAGTTGATAATAGATCCTTTTCCGAAGAAGACCTGCTTCCGCTGTAAAAAGAATCGGGAGTCAGGTTAATAATTCCCATGACTTTGGGTTGGGAGAGGTCTATCAGGGTTCCTTTGCAATTGATGAACATGGGTTTCGGGTTTTTGATGGCGAAAGAAATAACTTTGACTATCTGAAATATTTGCCCGAAATTTACGCAAATTAGAACTACTTCATGCAGGAGACCTCAAAACAATACGATGCGGTAATCACCGGTTGCCGTAGTTTGTTCCTAAATAAAATGAAAGATTACGGCTGTGCCTGGAGAATTTTAAGGCTGCCGTCACTTACCGACCAGATCTTTATCAAAGCGCAGCGAATAAGGCAACTTCAGGAAAGCGGAACTCGCAAAGTTGACGAGGATGAAAAATCAGAATTCATCGGGATCATCAATTATTCGGTAATGGCCCTTATTCAGCTGGAGAAGGGGGTGGCAGATCAGCCCGATTTAAATGCAGACGATGCCATAAAGCTCTACGACGAAAAGATAGCTGAAACCAAGGCCTTGATGATGGATAAGAATCATGATTATGGAGAGGCCTGGAGAGATATGCGAATTAGTTCACTTACCGATCTGATCATTCAGAAATTACTCAGAGTTAAACAAATAGAAGATAATAAGGGGAAAACCCTGGTGAGCGAAGGCATCGATGCCAATTACCAGGATATGATCAATTATTCGGTATTTGCGATGATACATTTTATGGAGGCTGAAGAAAAGGCCAATCAATAATTCAATTTTCAAGGCATGAAAGCATTAGTAAGCGTGGCCAGGGTACTGGTTGGAGTTCTGTTTATTTTTTCCGGATTTATCAAACTGAACGATCCGGTAGGATTTTCATTTAAACTTCAGGAGTACTTCAGCGAACCTGTTCTGGACATTCCGTTCCTGGTTCCATTTGCGCTTATTATCGGGATCATGATCGTGATTTTTGAACTGGTGCTCGGGATCATGCTGCTAATTGGCTATGCGCCAAAGTTTACGAGCTGGTGCCTGTTACTGATGATCCTGTTCTTTACCTTTTTAACCTTTTATTCGGCATATTATAACAAAGTAACCGATTGCGGCTGCTTTGGTGATGCCATTCCGCTAACACCCTGGGAATCCTTTTACAAAGATGTGATCCTTTTAGTGCTTATACTAGTGATTTTCTTTAATCAGAAATATATCACCCCGGTATTCAATCCTAAATCGCATCGATGGATCATCTTCGGATCGTTTATCGCCTGTTTTGCCTTCTGTTATTATGTGCTGATGCATCTGCCAGTATTCGATTTCAGGCCTTATAAAATCGGAAATAATATTTCCGAAAAAATGACCATTCCGGAAGGAGCTCCGGAGCCGGTCTATGAATATGAATGGAAATTTAACCAGAACGGGGAGGAAACGATTATTAAGAATACCGGTGAATATCCACAGGTAGATGGTGAATTCATAGGTGTGGAGACTAAGCAGGTCGAAGAGGGTTATGTGCCGCACATTCACGATTTCGTAATCGAAGGTCCGGAAGGGGATATCACTCAGCAGATCCTTGAAGAGGATAAAGTTTTCCTGGTTATCGCCTATAATCTGAGGTCTACTGAACGGGAAGGTTACAAAGCGGTGAAATCTTTAAGCGACGAGGCCAGGTCTAAGGGCTACCGAGTGATCGGGCTTACGGCTTCAGGAACCGAGCTTCAAAATGAACTGAAGAAGAAATACGATCTTGACTTTGAATTCTACCAAACCGATGAGACTGCTTTAAAGACCATCGTACGGTCAAATCCGGGATTACTTACCCTTGAAAATGGAACCATCACCCAGAAGAAACACTGGTATGATGCGTCTGATATCAAGCTGTAAGTACAGGAAAACCTGTATCAAATTCTTCAAATTTTTAGCTTTGGCATGGGTTTAAGACTCTGTGAGGCTCGCATTACTTATATTTGTTATAAGCTCAAATAATCCAAACAGTAAAATTTCAATTTAAAACTAATCATGAGAAAGAATATAGTTGCCGGAAACTGGAAAATGAACAAGGACCTTGCTGAAACTGAAGAACTCATCAGCAAGTTAAAACTTCAGATGGTAAAAGAGCCTGAGGCTACCGTGATGGTAGCTCCGGCGTTCACCAATTTATATCCGGCTTTCCAGGCATTGCGTAATACTCCAATTTTTGTGGCCGCTCAAAATATGCATGAGAGCGAAAGCGGTGCCTATACGGGAGAAGTTTCGGCTTCCATGCTTAAAAGCATCGGGGTTAATACAGTAATTCTAGGTCACAGTGAGCGCCGGGCTTACTTCAATGAAAGCAATGAATTGCTTCAGAAAAAAGTGAAGGCTGCGATCGATAATGAAATGACCGTGATCTTCTGTTTTGGAGAAGAGCTGGAAGACCGTAAAAATGAAAAGCATTTTGAAGTAGTTGAGACCCAATTAAAAGAGGCTCTTTTTCAATTGTCTAAAGATGCCTGGAACAAGGTCATCCTGGCTTACGAGCCGGTTTGGGCCATAGGAACAGGTGAAACCGCCAGCCCGGAACAGGCACAGGAAATGCATAAATTTATAAGAAATCTTCTTGAGAAGAATATCGGAGGCGAGATTGCTAATAATACTTCTATTCTGTATGGTGGAAGTGTAAAGCCAGATAATGCTAAGGAGATCTTTGCCAAGGAAGATGTAGATGGAGGTCTAATTGGAGGGGCCAGTTTGAATGCCGTAGATTTTATCAAGATCGTAAACTCTTTTTAAGATGGCAGGGAATTACCTGGAATTTCAGTTCACTATAGAGCCGGTACAGCCGGCTTCGGAAATTCTCATTGCTGAACTGGGATATTTGGGATTTGAAAGTTTTGTTGAGAACGATAACGGGATCACTGCTTATATTCCGGTAGAGGAATATGAAGACGACCTGTTGTCTAATGTTCATATTTTACAATCGGAAGAATTCGAAATCAATTATACGGTCAGTGAGATCGAGAGGCTCAATTGGAACGAGGAGTGGGAAAAGAATTTTACACCTATTCAGGTAGATGAGCATTGCAGTGTGCGAGCACCATTTCATCCTAAAACCGATGTGGAGTACGACATCGTGATTGAACCCAAAATGTCTTTCGGAACCGGTCATCATGCCACTACCCATATGATGATACAGCATATCCTGAAAAATGAATGGGAAGGAAAGTCTGTTTTGGACATGGGATGCGGAACGGGCGTACTTGCAATTCTGGCGGCTATGAAAGGCGCTAATCCAGTAGATGCCATCGATATCGATAACTGGTGTTATCTAAATACCCTGGAAAATATTTCGAGAAATGACTGTGAGCATGTCAATGTAGAAGAAGGAGGAGCCGAATTACTGGAAGGTCGCAGGTACGATATGATCCTGGCGAACATCAACAGAAATATTCTTTTAAGGGATCTGCCTGTTTATGAAAAGTGCTTGAACGAGCAGGGAAATATCTTTTTAAGCGGATTTTATAAACGGGATTTACCGGTTATTGAAAAAGCCTGTAAGGACCTTGGCCTGGATTTTGTCGAAAATTTCGAAAGAAGTGATTGGATCGCGGCCAAATTTTCGCGGTGAGTTTTTTAACATAATTCGTATCTTTGAAAAGATGATGAGAAAATAACTGAAGATGAGCACGAAAGAAGAAGTTTTAGAAAAGGTTGAAGTCAAGGCCAAAGACAAAAAGGAAAATCAAATCGTACTATATAACGATGATTATAATACTTTCGATCACGTTATAGAAACTCTTATATATGCCTGTGACCACACTCCTGAACAGGCCGAACAATGTTCTATCCTGGTGCATTATAAAGGAAAGTGTACCGTAAAAACAGGGCCTTTTGAGGATCTTAAACCAAGGTGTTCCAAATTACTGGATGCCGGTTTAAGCGCGGAGATTATTTAAAGACACGAAATAAAAGATAAAAAAGCGGGACTCTTGTCCTGCTTTTTTTATTCAAGACTTTTCTCAGAACACCTCTTACTACCTTTTTTTATCGATCAAATACATTTAAAATAGATTAAAAGCATATTTTATTAACGTAATTAAGTAAATTCCTACATTTTAACAAGTGTTATCCTAGTAGTTATATAGGTTTAAAGTACATTCAGCATCGAAGTACCCCAAAACCTAAATTTAACTATTATGAAAAAAATCAACTTTCTTACGCTAATGTTAGTCGTTAGCATTTTTACCTCCTGCCAGCAGGATGAAATTTCCGATTCTTCAGCTACCCAGGATCAATCGGTTCAATTTGAAGTTCCGAAGGAAATAAAAGCCAAGGTTGGCGAGCTGCATTTTAATTCGAACCTGGTAGAAAAGTATAAAATGCTCTTACCAGACGGAGATTTCATCGATAATTACCTTATCGAGGATGATATCGTTATGAGCGAAGAGCAGCTGTTCAGTCTTTCAGCAGCTCAAATCACCAACAAGCAATACCGTACCTATAACCTTGTTAGTACTCCGCGTACCATTAATGTGATAGGATACACCGGCGGAAGTCAAGCACTAACCAGTAAACAGCGTACCGCGTTGAACTATGCCTTAAGCAATTATAATGCGCTAAATCTGGGAATCACTTTTACATTGACCTTTGGAACCAATTACGGGCCATATGATATAGTGGTATATCAAAATCCCAATGGAGAAGCCGGTGGAGTTGCCGGTTTCCCAAGTTCAGGAAGGCCTTATAAATATGTACAGATCTTTTCAGGTATGGAAAGTTACAGCGTAGATACCAATGAGCACGTGATGACCCACGAAATTGGTCACGCGGTTGGCCTGAGACATACCGACTGGTTCAGCCGTCAGAGTTGCGGACAGAGCGGGGAAAGTGCGGGATCAGATGGTGCGGTTCATATTCCTGGAACACCAACTGGTTATGATTCCAATTCTATCATGCTGGCTTGCTTCGGAGCCAATGAGGATGGAGAATTCGGATATTACGACCGAATAGCCCTTAATTATTTATATTAAAAACAAATCCTAAACACCTGGTACTTCATTAATAGGCGGGATCTCCCGCCTTTTTTATTTATTTTTCCTGAAAAGTGTTTTTAATTTTATTAAATAGATTTATATTTGCACCCGCTTTGCAGAACAGCAGGGCGTATAAATAAAGGCCTCGTGGCGCAACTGAATAGCGCATCTGATTACGGCTCAGAAGGTTCCAGGTTTGAATCCTGGCGAGGTCACTTAAAGCAGGAAGTCCACAGCGAAAGCTGTGGACTTCTTTTGTTTTTTGGAAAAGCTGAGCCTGCTCAAGGCTTTGGAGACAAACAAAAAAGTGCAACGCCTTGAAGGCGGGTTGGACTTCCTATTTTCAGGTGGAAACTCAAAGGAAAAACCATCCTGACGAGGTCACGAAATAAAATCCTGATAAACTGAATAAAGTTTGTTAGGATTTTTTTGTTTCAGGTGTCGTTTGCTGCTTCGATTTCTTTATGCAGTTTATAGCTTTATTGTTATTGATTTTCTTTCTTTAATACCTTGATAATTCGATTATACATGATTTCAGATAAACTCCAGTTATATCCCTCGAAGTCAACGGTGTTGGTAAACTGAATGACAATCGCATCTATATCATTATGGTATTTCGCGATGGTTTGATACCCGGGAATTAAACCGGTATGTTCATATCTGTAAATTGATGAATAGATTTGCTGTTCTTTTTTATCCTGAAAAACCGATCCATCATTTAAAGCCCTTAAAAACTTTCCTAAATCCTCTGCAGTAGCCAGCATTGAAGCCTTATTTTCATTTTTTAGATCCCCTTCGTGACCAACATAATATCCACTCATTACCCTATCCATTTTTACTTCATCTATTGATGCATAAGTGTTATTTAGATTCAAAGGGGTTAAGATAGTTTCCTGAATAAATCGGAAATGATCATAGCCCAGCACCCTATCCATGATTCTTCCCAGTAATAAATAATTGGTATTGGAATATTCGTACTCTTTTCCGGGTAGAAAATTAGCCGGTTCATCCAGGATCAAAGCAAGATTTTCCTCATCGCTTTGTTTTGGATTCGCCCAATAATTAAAAGTATCGGTATAATTGGGAATTCCACTTCTATGCTGAACCATCATCCTAAGGCTAATCTGTTCCGCATTATCAATTCTTCCTTTCAATTCCGGTAGATAAAATGCCAGACTTTTATCTAAAGAGATTTTATCATTTCTAACAAGTTTTGCGATGGCTACAGCCTTGTAGAGCTTTCCCACACTTGCAATTTTGAATAAGGCGTTAGGATCTACCGGTATTTTATTCTCCGTGTTTTTATAACCAGCAGAATAAAACTGTGGCGGCTTTCCAGCAATATCTGCATAAACTATAATTCCATCAAAACCATAACCTGATGCCCTATTCACCTGTTCCTGAACGCTATCTGGTACTGGAGTTATGCTGGCCCTGACAATTGGCCACGGCACAAAATATAAGGATACAATTGTCCCAAGAAGCAGTACTATTCTTAGCAACCACTTTTTATGCTTTTTTTTCATCCTGTAATCCTGTAGAATTAAACCGTAAGGAAACGGCTGTAAAAACTAACAATATAGGCAATTATTGAAAAAAATACTGAAGTGAAGCTTTCTTGGCATTCTCCACGCCCGACCTCATTTATTAAATCTCCTTTCCTTTATTGCTGAACCTTGTTTTAAGGTTTGAATAATTTGCTTTCATATTTATCTAGTTTTTTGAAAATAGAGCCTTCATTTTTTCTGATCATAAACTTTTAGATTTTTAATATCTTCAACAGGTAAATAATTTCAGTTTCCAACCATCCCCGGTGAATGGGTTTTATATTATGGGAAGTCGCAAATTTATTCCTCTCCTGATTTTGTTATTGTCTGGCCTTTCCATGTTTGGCCAGCAATCTGTTGATTCAGCGAAAATTAATACGGTTCTTTTCAGAATAAGCAATAAAGATTCCGGCAGGTCCTCTTACCTTTTTGGAACCCACCATGCCTTTGGAAAGGAGTTTTTCGATTCCATAGTCAAAGCAAATCAGGCGCTTGGATCCAGCGATCTTTTGATCAAAGAAAATCTGAATCTTCCCGGCCGGATGGCTGAAGATATTATTAATCAAAGAACCGAAATCACCAATTGGAAAAAATATCTCGATAAGAACGATCTGGCTTTTGTTGAGAATCTTTTCGCGACAAGTCCTACCGATTTCAGAAAAATGACTCCAACCGAATTGTATGTTTTTCTCAATAGGCATTTTAAGCAGGAAATTTGTCTGAATAAAAATCCTACCGACACTTCCTTATCCCTTGATGATTATATTAGCTCTATAGCTGTGAAAAAGAATATAGAGGTTCTTGGTCTGGAAACAACCGAAGAGCAAATTCACATTATTAATAAGGACGTCGAGGCTATGCCAAGACGAAATCACAAACGAAGACTGGCGAATATCATTGAAAAATTAAGAAGTAGGAATGCAAATTCTTGTGAAGAAACCAGTTGGTATGCCAGGATGGAAATGGATTACCAGTTTGATGAGCCTTGCAGGAATAGACTTGTTCTAACCGATAGAAATGCCAAATGGATGGAAACCATCCAGGAAAAGCTTCAATCTAATAGTTGCTTTATAGCGGTAGGTTTAAGTCATCTGATGTATGACTGTGGGTTAATAGTGCAGTTGGAGGAATTGGGCTATATCATTACATCTGTTGAATTAAAATAAACTGTTCTTCTGAATCATAATTTCTGAATAAGGTTACTTATTTCTATAAAGAAAATCTTCGCGATTAAATTCCAGCATCTTTTCCTTACTTACCTCGATGTCACGGGCGATCCGTTTCGCCATCAGTTTGTCCACGCCCTCTTTAAGCATATGGAATTCCAGCCGCTGTCTAATCACCTCCCTCCAGTTTTTATAAGTGCCCTGGTGAATTGATTTGCATTCGAACCTATTGCTGCGATGATCGTAAAGCAGGGTGCAAATGCACAGATCAATGATGGGTGAATTTTCTGAAATTCTCTTGGCCATATACCAGTAATCTACCTCGATGCCCAGATGAGGTTCGCTCAATTTCTCAGCGCTTCGCCTGTAAAATATTCCGCCGTAAGGTTTTTCTAAACTCATATTTCAAAAATAGGAATAAATCCATAAATTAGGAAAATAACCATAATCAATTTAAGATGTTCTTTATTTGTATTTTTAGTAAAGCAAAATCGAAAGATCTAAAAATGTGTTATCAGAAATCGCTTTATCAGTCCGAAATCAATCTTACGAAATACATCAAAAAACCGCCTGTAGAAAAGGATATTTTGGAACCCTATCATCTCAATGATGGTTTTGCACATAATACCATCTATATTCTGCCTATGGATGAACCCGGTCACTGGTATCCGGCCAAATGGGGATTGGTTCCCTCTTTTGCTGATGCAGAAACTTTCTATAAAGAAGGGAAATATAATACGCTCAATGCCCGGGATGATAAGGTCTTCGATTCCAGGTTATATTCAGGCCCAATCAGAGAATCCCGATGCCTGGTCTTTGCCGATGGTTTTTTCGAGCCGCACCATATTGGAAAGCAAAGTCAGCCGTATTTCTGTTACCTGGAGAATAGCACTGATTTTTATTCGAGGGATATTTTTTGTTTCGCCGGAATTTATAATAAAGATAATAAGGGGATCTACTCCGTAAGCTTGATAACGGTTAAGGCTAATCCCTTGTTCGAGAAAGTCCATAATAAAGCCCGGAGAATGCCATTGGTTCTTGACAGGGAACTGGAAACCGAATGGGTATCTGCCGCTCAACCAGATCCTGTGATCAAGGATCTGATGAAAGACGGATTCACGTCAAAATCTTTCCGCGCACATCCGGTGATTAATTATAGGTTGAAGGTTAACCGGGAATTGAAAGACACCAGTAAAGTTGTTGAGCCCGTTGAAGCCCTGGACCCATTTCTGGAATTATAACTTTTCTAAAGACATAGATATACCCCAAGGACTATCAAGCCTAATCCCAGGAAACCAATCAGCATTTTCTGAGTTCGGTTCCATTCAGGCCTGAACAGCATCCAGGTTAAAAAACAAAGGATCAGGCCAATTGAAATACCCACCATCGTGGCTTCGAAAGAAATTGATAACATGAATACGAATTGCTTTATTTCTGAAATTGAATGAATCAAAAATTCCTTTTTAGTTCTGGAGATAATTTCCAGGTTGGGAGGAATTGTGTGTGGATGGCTATCCAGGAATTGCTGAAAATTGAGAAACCTCGATCCAATCCAATTGCTGAAAAATAAGTTTCTGCTAAATTATATTCTCTATAAATGATCGGAAAGGGGTTATTTCCCCTTTTTAAGCTTAGGATCTGATTTTAATATAATTTCGGATATAATCCTGCAGATTTTCCAGGGCCGGATTTCGGCGGTTCGTATTCCAGATTGCATTCAATACAGTTCGCTGGCCGCTTTCGTTCAGTTCAATGAATTTAATGTTCAGGTCATAGCCATATTGCAGTGAACGAGGCACTATAGAAATTCCAAATTTGTTCTCTACAAGCCTGAAAATTGAACTCGCATGAATGGTTTCATGCGAAATAATGGGAGAGATCCCATGTTCTTCGAAAATGAGCATCACCTTTTTATAGTAAGATGGACTGTAATCTGCGTCAAACATGATAAAAGCTTCATCTTTCAATTGGTCCAGGCTTTCAAAACTATCAGGATTCACCGGATGATCTCCAGGTAATACCAAACAAAATGGTTCTTCCAGGACGGGAATCATTTCCAGGCTTTCGGGGGCTTTTTCAAGCCGAACAAAACCAATATCGAGGTTTTGCGACAGGAGTTGATCAACCTGTTGCTGGTTATCGAGCTCTTTTAGGCTGAAAAGGATTTTTCCGAATTTCTCCTTGAACTGAAGCAGGATTTCCGGGATAACCTGGTTCATTGCAGAGCCTATATACCCGATCTTCAGTTTACCTTTAATTCCGCTATCAATTAGTTTTGCGTGTTCCACGATATTATTCAGCTCTCCCATGTTTCGCTGAAATTCAGAATACAAATATTCACCCGCAGGTGTGAGCCTTACCGACCGATTATTGCGTTCGAAAAGGATGAGGTCCAGTTCTTCTTCCAGTTGCCTGATCTGCCTGCTGAGCCCCGGTTGCGTAATAAAAAGTTTTTCAGCAGCTTTTCTAAAATGCAACTCTTCTGCAGTGACCAGGAAATAGCGAATTTGTCGGTATTCCATTGATAACCTTTAGTTATTATTTACTAAATTAATAAGTATTATTAGGCATTAAAAATAATAATAACTTTGAAGAAATTCATAGATATGTTTAGATTCGGAATAGATGAACTTTCGGTTGAAAAAGTGATCGCCATTAGCCAAAAACAGCTACAGGCAGAATTGACCGATGAAGCAAAGAAAAAGGTTCAGCTCAGCAGGGACAGGGTGGAGACCATGGGAAATGGGAATAAGGCCGTTTACGGGATCAATACCGGTTTCGGGCCACTGTGTGATACCCAGATAACACCAGATGAGGTAAGCAAACTGCAGGAAAATCTTCTGGTTACGCATGCTGTTGGAGTAGGGGAACCAATTTCCCGCGACCTTTCCAGGATCATGATGATCTGTAAAATCCATGCCCTTTGTAAAGGATTTAGCGGTGTTCGGCTTGAGTTGATAGAACGAATCATATATTTTCTGGAACACGACCTGATACCAGTGGTCCCTGAACAGGGGTCGGTAGGAGCTTCGGGAGACCTGGCTCCGCTGTCGCATTTATTTATTCCGTTGATCGGGGAAGGTGAATTCTGGATCGAAGATAAAATAGTTCCGGCGAAACAAGTTCTGGAAGATCATAACCTGGAACCCATGCATCTACAGGCCAAGGAAGGTTTAGGTCTAATTAACGGTACCCAGTTTATTCTGGCTCACGCCATTCTGGGAATCCACCGCATGGATTATCTGCTAGACCTTGCCGATCTCACCGGAACCATGAGCCTCGAAGGTTTCCAGGGTAGTGCATCTCCATTCAAGGAAGCTTTGCATGCTGTGAGACCCTTCAAAGGAAGTATCGAGGTGGCAAAGCGAATCACCAGGTTTTTGAAAGATTCCGAGAACCTGGCCAATCATTTTGATTGTCCACGCATCCAGGATCCGTATTCCATTCGGTGTATGCCACAGGTGCATGGAGCCTCGAGGAACGCCATAGATCATTTAAGAGAATTGGCAGGTATAGAGATGAATTCGGTTACCGATAATCCAATCGTGATCAGTGAGACCGAAGCTATTTCTGGAGGAAATTTCCACGGGCAGCCTTTGGCAATGGCCCTCGATTATGCGTCTATTGCCGCAGCCGAACTTGGAAATATTGCAGACAGACGATGCTATCTGCTCACCGAAGGAAAATATGGCTTACCGAGATTGCTCACCAGGCATGGAGGATTGAATTCTGGTTTAATGATCCCTCAATATACCACCGCAGCCCTCGTGACCGAAAATAAATCGCTTTGTTTCCCCCCTTCAGCAGACAGCGTACCAACTTCCCTGGGGCAGGAAGATCATGTTTCCATGGGGAGTATTTCGGGGCGTAAGTTCAACCAGATAATTGGCAACCTGGAAAAGATCCTTGCTATTGAGATACTTTATGCTGCCCAGGCGATGGAATTCAGGAGGCCAAACAGGTTTTCAGAAATTCTGGAGAAGAACTTCAGCCTTGTGCGATCCAAAGTTGCCATGCTGGAAGAAGATCGGGTGTTAAAAGATGATATCCAGGCCCTAATAGATTTAGTTAGAGACCGAGCATTCACTGTTAATTAGGAAAACATGACTTTTAAAGAAAAGATATTACAGGGAATACCTAAAGATTTACCGACAAAACGACCTTATCCTGAAGGAGTAAATCCTGCACCCAAACGAAAGGATATACTTTCGAAAGAAGAAAAACAGCTGGCTATAAGAAATGCCCTTCGGTATTTTCCGCAAGACTGGCATGGCGAGCTGGCAAAAGAATTCGCACAGGAATTAAACGATTTTGGGCGGATCTATATGTACCGTTTCAAGCCAAATTACGAGATCTATGCGCGTAACATTGAAGAATACCCGGCAAAATGTACCGAGGCGGCAGCAATTATGCTGATGATCCAGAATAACCTCGATCCCAAAGTAGCCCAACATCCTGAAGAACTTATTACGTATGGAGGAAATGGGGCTGTATTTCAGAACTGGGCTCAATATCTCCTTGTGATGCAATATCTGGCCGTCATGACCGAAGAGCAGACCCTGCATTTGTATTCAGGACATCCAATGGGCTTGTTCCCTTCTTCAAAAAATGCCCCGCGAGTCGTGGTTACCAATGGAATGATGATCCCGAATTATTCAAAACCAGACGACTGGGAAAAATTCAATGCTCTGGGGGTTACTCAATATGGTCAAATGACGGCGGGATCTTTTATGTACATCGGTCCGCAGGGTATTGTTCACGGTACGACCATCACCGTAATGAATGCTTTCAGAAAAATTCTTAAAAAAGAAGAAACACCGGAAGGTAAAATATTCCTCACAGCCGGTTTGGGCGGAATGAGCGGAGCCCAGCCAAAAGCAGGAAATATCGCTGGCTGCATTAGCATCTGTGCTGAGGTGAATCCAAAAGCTGCTACCAAAAGGCATGAGCAGGGGTGGGTTGATGTTCTTATCGATGATATGGATGAATTGCTTTCCAGGGTAAGACAGGCAACCGAAAGAAAAGAAGTTGTTTCCATCGCTTATATCGGAAATATCGTAGAGGTTTGGGAACGATTTTATGAGGAAGAGATCTATATCCATGTTGGTTCAGATCAAACCTCGCTGCATATTCCATGGACAGGTGGTTACTATCCCGTAGGTCTTTCCTATGAGGAGTCTAACAGGCTGATCAGGGAAGAGCCTGAGTTGTTCAAAGAAAAAGTTCAGGCATCATTGCGAAGGCATGCTGCAGCGATCAACAAGCATGTAGAACGAGGTACTTATTTCTTTGATTATGGGAATGCTTTCTTGCTGGAGGCCTCCAGGGCAGGGGCTGATATCATGGCTGAAAATGGAGTGGATTTCAAATATCCTTCGTACGTCCAGGATATACTGGGCCCCATGTGTTTCGATTATGGATTTGGGCCATTCAGATGGGTGTGTACCTCCGGCAGGCCTGAAGATCTGGATGTGACCGATGAGATCGCGATGAAGGTTTTAAGTGAGATTCAGAAAAATTCGCCAAAAGAGATACAGTTGCAGATGCAGGATAACATTACCTGGATCAGGGATGCCAAAAAGAATAAAATGGTGGTGGGGTCGCAGGCCAGAATTCTCTACGCCGATGCCGAAGGCCGCATAAAAATCGCCCAGGCATTTAATCAGGCGATCGCCGATGGCAAAATTGGTCCTGTTGTTTTAGGACGCGATCATCACGATGTAAGTGGAACCGATTCTCCTTACCGCGAAACCTCTAATATCTACGACGGAAGTAAATTCACCGCAGATATGGCAATTCATAATGTGATTGGTGATAGTTTTAGAGGTGCTACCTGGGTTTCCATCCATAATGGAGGTGGAGTAGGCTGGGGAGAAGTAACCAATGGAGGCTTCGGAATGGTTCTGGATGGTACTATGGAAGCTGAAGAAAGGCTGAAAAACATGCTTTTGTACGATGTGAACAATGGTATTTCCCGAAGAAGCTGGGCCAGAAACGATCACGCCATGTTTGCTATTAAACGCGAAATGGAACGAACTCCTGGTCTAAAGGTTACCCTTCCAAATTTGGTGGAAGACTCCTTGCTGGACGGACTTTTTTAAGCAATACAGGAATGATCCGCTGGTCTGATTGAAGAGATCGGCGGATTCTTAGTCTTCGAGCTCTACCACAACTTCAATTTCGACCGCGATATTCGATGGAAGCGCGCAATGACCAACTGCGGCCCGGGCATGCTTGCCTTTTTCTCCGAAAACTTCAACCATAAGATCAGAAAAACCATTGATCACTTTAGGCTGGTCGTAAAAATCAGGTGCCGAATTTACCATCCCTCTTACCTTTACAAATTGCTTGATCCTGCTTAAGTCACCAGTAGCTGCCTTTAAAGTGCTAATGATATCGATACCGGTTTCTCTTGCAGCCTCGTATCCCTTTTCTATACTAATATCTTTTCCCAATTTTCCTTTTATATCGCTGCCATCACCAGCCAGGAAAAGCAAATTACCAACCTGTCTCCATTTGACGTAATTCGCTACCGGTGCCTGAACCTCTCTGAGCTCGATTCCCAGTTCAACCAGTTTTTCTTCAGGTGTTTGGGAGGTTATTATATTTAAGCTGAAAACTATGGCAATAAGGGAGAAAGTGAATTTCATAGGAAGTGGTGTTAAGTGAATATGTATTGGATGCTTAGCTATTAAAAATACTATTTTAATCAGTATTTAGATTATTCAGAAGCCAGTAATAAAAAACCCGCCAAATTTGTGACGGGTTTTTCTTACCGAAGGTAATATGCATCAATCACTGTATGCATTTCTTGCAAGAACTTTATTAAGCCTTGTTGTTTTTTTTTCATTCAAAAGAGAAGTAGGGATATCGGCATCATCCATACCCAAACTTCGCATGTGGTCGATGAGGTTTTCTTTTACGCAATTCTCCATTTCTCCAATAGTAACCCGGTAACATGATTTGCGAACATACATATGGTGATCGTCAAAAAGTTTCGTGGTGATATCCAGGTCGATGTTTTTGCCATTCACGCGACTGGATAGATAATAGCTGAATTTAATATTCTTTTTGCCTTCAAGTGGAGAATCAGTGAGCTTGGGGATATAAATATGATCCCCCAGTAATTGGTACTTCATTTTGGGCTGGTTTTATTCGTTAGGTGAACTAAATATAACGAAAATGCACCGGAATGGGTAGCTTTTTCCAGTTAAAAATGAACTTATATGCCTGATAATCAGTTTGTTTTAAGTGTGTAATCAACAGTTAATGATATTTCAATTTTCATATTCAATCGGAAAGCCTTCTGAAACTGGCAGTATTTTTAAATCGGGTATTTTAGATCCTGGAATTTTTAAATTATTTAGAAATCGCTGAATTTCTTTAATATATTTAGAAAAAACTATCTGATGAGCTTTCGGAAACTTTTCGACTTTTTACGGGTATTGAATAAGAATAACCATAAAGAATGGATGGACGAGCACCGAAAGGAATATTATGAGGTGCGCGATTTTTTTATAGCATGGCTTAACGAATTAGACATGCGCCTAGACAGGATAGATCCAGATTATTCGCCTACTTCTGGAAAACAGAAGATTAATCGGATCAATAATAACCTGCTTTTTCATCCTGATAAACCCGTTTATAAAGATCATTTTAGCGGTGGGCTGGATAAAGAGAAAGGAAAAGGAGATTTTTATATTCATTTAGGGATCAACGAGTGTTTTGTGGCGGGAGGATTTTACAGACCTCCGAAAAAAATACTGGACAGTTTGCGTGCCGCAATCGATTATAATGGTGAGGAGTTGAATAAAATTCTGAACGAGCAATCCTTTAAAGAAAGTTTTGAAGACCTGATCAAAGATGAAAAACTTAAGACCGCTCCCAAGGGTTATTCCCAGGAGCATCCGCATATTGACCTTCTTCGGAACAAAAGTTATGCGGTCATGCATTCGTTTACCCAAAAGGAAGTGACGCAGGACGATTTTCAGGATAAAGTAATTGATTTATATAAACAGATGTTGCCATTCCGAAGATATCTTAATAAAGCAGTGACGGTTTAAAATAAAAAAATGGATTTCAGAAAATTAATAAGAGAGATACAGGATTTTCCAAAAGAGGGAGTGGCTTATAAAGATATTACGCCCTTATTGATGCACCCGGAAGCGATGAATCAGGTTATAGAGGTTTTCCTGGATAATATGCCTCACAAAAATATAGATAAGGTTGTAGGGATTGAATCCCGGGGCTTTTTTTTCGGAACATTGTTAGCTCAGAAACTGAATGCCGGATTTGTGCCGGTTCGTAAACCCGGGAAATTACCTTATAAAACGCATAGAGAAACCTATGAACTGGAATACGGGATCGATAGCCTTGAGATCCATGAGGATGCGATAAATAAAGGGGAGAAGGTGTTACTACATGATGACGTGCTGGCAACAGGAGGTACCGCAGGGGCCACCTCAAGACTTATCGAAAAATGCGGGGGAGAGATCGTGCACTGTAACTTCCTTGTAGAACTTGAGTTCCTGAAAGGGATGGAGAGATTAAGGCCTTATAATACCTTTAGTTTAATAAAATATAATTAATCCAGTGAGTTTTTAGTTACCCAGAGCTTCCAGCCTATGATGGCCATCTGTACTTTACTCGCCTTCCGCAGGTCTAATTGTTTTTTAGAATAACTGGGTAGCAGCTTTTTATTGAGCTTTGCCAGGGTTTTAAAGATTTGCTTTTTCATTTTGTTTGTCGATCAGTTGGTTATTGGTTTCTGAAAGGTATTAAAAAAAGAAAAGCCACTAAAAAGCGGCTTTGTCAATTTAACTCATAGACTTACCTGGAATAACTTGAAGACATGATCAGACTTCCGTTTTTGCCAACTCCAATTTGGATAGGCACAATACCCTCATCCAAACTCCAGCTCGCAGATGCAGATTGCCCATTCTTTTTTCCAGAGATTGAAATTTGCCTGATAAATCCTTCTTTATTCCTTTCTACATTTGTTATCTCTAACATCATTCCTGTTGCTTCCTTAACCTTATTCTTCAGGTTTTCCAGGTCAGAATCTGTCATGTTCTTAGTTAATTCAAAAAGAATTGGTCCTGAATTAGTTTCTTTGCTTCCTACTTCCTCTTTCATTTCGATAATGATCACTCCATTTTCGCCCTCTCTACCATATCCTTCAACAGCCTTCTTACCTTTCAAAACCTTTATACTTCCAATATTATTAGGATCAATACTTTTCACCTTGAAGCCTTTGGGCATGGTTTCATCATTTATGATATATAGTGGCTGTTGGGCCGGATAGCCTATCACCGTTTTTGCTTTTTCCTGGTCAAACTGGCTGAAGTTATCGGGTGTGCTAAATTGGATCGCTTTAAATTCCTTATCGCCCAACTTAATTTCAGGATGCATTAATTCCAAATCGTCCTTGCGAATAACAAAAGTTTGAGCGTCTATATTTCGCGCGGAATTTCCTGAAAAACTTAATGTTTGTACATTCCGGGGTGAAGGGCGACTACCTGTGTTGAGGTCCAGGTAAATGGGTTTGCCATTATTTCCAACCATCACGTAGCTGCTCTTAGATTTTCTTCCCTTGATCTCATCGAGCTCTTTATCGAAATTCCGGATGATCTCCGCATCGTTAATGATGACGGCCCCATTTCGGGCATCGTCTCCAAACTTTTCTGCAGCTTCCTTAGCCGGAAGTAGCTTCAAACCGCCTTGTAGCCTTACATATTTGTTGCGGAGTTTGGAGGCCTTATATTCTTTGCCATTTATAATGTACAATGGGTTAATCCCAACTTCCGGCTGCTTATTACTGTAACCAGTTACAGTTTCGGCTTTCCAGGTGATCTGTGGATCCTTTTCAACTTCTATATGAATTTTTTTTGTTGATTCCTTCTCAGTTTTGGTTCCTTCTATTTCTTCAGAAAAGATCATTTCTTCCTGTTGGCCAGATTGAGATTTCTCAATTTCTGAAACCTGTACTTTTTCTCTAACCTGGGCTTCGGTTTTTACATTAAATAATAACATGAAAGCCAGAAGCAACGGCATTAAAAGGCCTAATTTCCAGGCCGGACTTTGATTGGATGATTTTTTGTTTAACATGAGTATTCGTTTTTTGATAAATGATTGATAGAAATGATTCGTAAGTGCCGGATTGAGGTTTGTGACTGAAACCTTCACCAGGGCATGTTGGTATTCTTTGATCTCGGCTTTATTTCGAACTGTTTCACGATCGGCGATAAATTCAAGGTTTTGTTCCATGGCTTTTCGGTAAAGCCAGGAAAAAGGGTTGAACCAGAGTAAACAACTAACCAGGTTGATCAATAATACGTCTGCTGAATGAAATTGGCTTGCGTGTACTTTTTCGTGCTCCAGAATGAGATTGAGATCTTTTTCAGCATGCTTTTGCGGATTGAAAACGATGAAATTGAAAAATGAAAATGGCAATTGCTCATTGCTGACCCTCAAATAGCGAAAACCGTTTTTGGATTCGGCCTTTCCATTCAGAATAAGCTTAAAAACTGAAGATAATTGCAGTAGTAATCTCAAAACAAAAAAAGACGAAACTACTATATAGGCGATTCCCGCAACCTCCCACCAGTTGGTAGCGGGCTCTATTGATGCTGAAGTTTCAACCAGGTTAGCAGGAAAATAGTTCAGCTGATTTACTTGGTTTTCAACATACACGATCTTCTTTAAGTAAATAACAGGTAGAATGAGGGAAGAAATAAGTCCTGCCAGGAAGAACTTACGGTTTAGCTGAAAGCTTGTTTCCTTTTTAAGCAGCAGTAGATAACTGAGGTAAAATATTCCCAGCAGGGCAGAGGCCTTTATTAAATAAGTCAAAAACGCTTCCATCACTTTTCCTTGTTTTCGATTAGTTCTAAAATTTCACGTAACTCCTCGGCACTGATCTTTTCTTCCTTAGCGAAATAGGAGACCACGTTTTTAAAGGAATTATCAAAGAACCTTCTGGTAGCCATGTTCATGAACTGTTTTCTGTATTTCTCCTTGCTCACCACCGGGTAATACTGATGGGTTTTTCCGAATGCCTTATGAGCGACATAGCCTTTTTCTTCAAGATTCCTTATTATGGTTGATACGGTATTGTAATGAAGTTTCTGGTCTTTTAACTCAGGAATGACCTCTTTTACAAAGGCTTTTTCCAGATCCCAGAGTACTCTCATGATTTCCTCTTCCTTATTGGTTAGCTTTTCCATAACTAGGCTATAAATGATTTCAGATTTTCAAATATAACGAAAAAAATAGTTGACAAACTATAAAAGTAGTTGTTTTTTTATCTTATGTAGTTCTGGGGGCAATTCCTATCTTCGCTAAAATTTTTTTTCATGAGTGTAGTCTATCTGTTGATTGGTTTTGTACTGCTGGTAGTTGGCGGAGAATTTCTGGTGAGGTCCTCAGTAGCATTATCGCTAAAACTTAGCATTTCGCGAATGGTGATAGGCTTGACCGTGGTGTCTTTCGCCACTTCAGCTCCTGAACTTTTAGTCAGCCTTCAGGCTGCAATAGATGGCTTTTCAGATATTTCCCTTGGAAATGTGATTGGATCCAATATTGCCAATATTGGCCTGGTGCTGGGCCTAACGGCACTTATCTCCCCACTCATGGTAGATCGTGATTTTTACAGGATCAACTGGCCGGTGATGATGGTTTTTTCCATTGTTCTTTATTTTTTCCTGGTTAGTAATAAAATGTTATCGCGAATAGAAGGTGGAGCTCTCCTTATAGGATTAGTGGTCTATCTTTTTATACTCATTAAACGATCCCGCAGAAAGGATAAGGTGATCGCAGAGGAAGTGGACGAATCGCTTAGAGAGGTGACAGGATTCAAAATGACCATCTGGCTTTTGATTGGCATCTTCGCGCTTTGGGGCGGATCGGAACTTCTGGTAAAAGGAGCAGTAGACCTGGCTACCCAACTTGGAATTAGTGAACGTGTGGTATCGGTTACCGTTATTGCAATAGGTACCAGTGTCCCCGAGCTTGCTGCATCCCTGATCGCTGCCATAAAAAAGGAGAAAGCTATTTCCCTTGGAAACCTTATTGGATCTAATATTTTCAATATCGCTTCGGTGCTGGGGCTTACCGCCCTCATTAAACCTATAGATGTAAAATCTGATCAAATCCTTACCAGTGATATGTTCTGGTTGCTGGGTATCGCTTTTGTATTGATGCCTCTGTTATTGATCCCGAAATATTCTGAAATGGGCCGTAAGGAAGGTTTCCTGCTGGTAGCCGGTTACTCGGTTTTTATCCTGCTGGCATTCGTATAAAAAAAAGACCACCTGTTCAGGATGGTCTTTTTTTCTCTTTTTCATAGGTGCAGATCTTATGCTGGCACCGCAATATTCGCAGACTCTACAGTTTTTATAATCCTTGCAGCTACCTTGTAGGGATCGGCATTGGAAGCTGGTCTTCGATCTTCCAGCCATCCTTTATAACCTTTTTCAACGGTGATAATAGGAATTCTAATAGAGGCTCCACGATCGGAAACTCCGTAGCTAAAGTCATTTATGGAAGCTGTTTCGTGTAACCCGGTTAAACGCTCATCGTTATATTCTCCATATACCTCAATATGTTCCCTGGTTACTGGCCTGAATGCTTCGCAAACCTGATCGTATATTTCCTTGGAACCAGCTGTTCTTAGGAGAGTGTTGGAGAAATTACAGTGCATACCCGAGCCGTTCCAGTCTCCCTTAACCGGTTTCGGGTGGTATTCGATATAATAACCATATTTTTCAGTAAGTCGGTCCAACAGATATCTCGCAACCCAAACCTCGTCTCCAGCCTTTTTTCCGCCTTTGGCAAAAATCTGGAACTCCCATTGTCCGCTGGCAACTTCCTGGTTAATACCTTCAAAGTTGATCCCTGCTTCCAGGCAGAGGTCGGCATGTTCTTCTACCAGGTCTCTGCCATGGGTATTTCTTCCTCCAACCGAGCAGTAGTACATTCCCTGCGGGCCGGGGTAACCTCCCATTGGGAAACCTAGCGGCAGCTGGGTTTTGGTATCCATGATAAAATATTCCTGTTCAAAACCGAACCAGAAATCGTCATCCTCATCGTCGATAGTCGCCCTAGAATTGGTTGCATGGGGTGTTCCGTCTGGATTTAAGACTTCGCTCATCACCAGGTAGCCGTTCTTTCTTGCGGGATCGGGATAGATCGCCACGGGTTTTAAAAGGCAGTCTGAACTTCCTCCTTCGGCCTGCTTGGTAGATGACCCGTCAAATGACCAGATAGGGCAATCTTCCAGTTTTCCACTGAAGTTGTCTTCGACCTTAGTTTTACTTCGCATGTTCTGGGTGGGATAATATCCATCCAGCCAGATGTACTCAAGTTTTGCTTTGCTGCTCATATCTGCTGAGAATTTTATTTGAATTTACAACAGACTAAAATATTAATTTAAACTTAAACCCCTTTCATGACGGGGTGTCAAATTGTAAAACTGAGTTAATTTTTATGAATACCCTATTTTGGGAGGGGTGTAAATTAAAATTTAGCATTTTTTAAGGCTTAAATTTTTAAAAATTCAAACCAGAAATCCTATATTCGCACCTTCAAGTCGTTCATTTTTTATATAAGCGGCCTTTTGTTTTATATTCATTTTAATAAGAACAAACACAACTTAAATATTCTTTATGGCAACATTACGCTTTCAGGCATTAAAAGAAACACTTAATCGCAAGCCTTTAAAAATCGAAGAACCTGCAAGACGGTCTGAAATTTTCTCTACCAATGTGTTCAATGAAACTGTAATGAGACAGTTTCTTACCAAAGAGGCCTATCAAAATGTAACCGAAGCAATGCGCACCGGGAAAAAGATAGACCGTAACGTGGCAGATCACATCTCAACCGGAATGAAGGAATGGGCCATCTCTAAAGGAGTAACTCATTACACACACTGGTTTCAGCCATTAACTGGGACAACTGCTGAAAAACATGATTCTTTCTTCGAGCCACTTAGTGAAGGCCTGGCCATAGAAAAATTTGGTGGAGGTCAATTGGTACAACAGGAGCCAGATGCTTCCAGTTTCCCAAGTGGAGGAATTAGAAATACTTTTGAAGCCCGTGGTTATACTGCCTGGGATCCTACTTCTCCTGCGTTTATCTGGGGAACTACACTGTGTATTCCTACTATCTTTGTTTCCTATACCGGGGAAGCGCTGGATAACAAAACTCCATTATTAAGAGCACTTCAGGCTGTTGATCATGCGGCTACCGATGTTGCCAAGTATTTTGATAAGAATGTAAAGAAAGTAAATGCTACCCTTGGATGGGAGCAGGAATACTTCTTGATAGATTCAGCTCTTGTTGCTTCAAGACCTGATATAACCCTTACCGGAAGAACATTATTAGGACATTCACCGGCCAAAGGTCAGCAGCTGGATGATCACTATTTCGGATCGATTCCATCAAGAGCCATCGCTTTTATGATGGATCTCGAGATCGAATGTATGAAACTGGGAATTCCGGTTAAGACTCGCCATAACGAGGTGGCTCCAAACCAGTTCGAACTTGCTCCGATTTTTGAGGAAGCAAACCTTGCTGTAGACCATAACTCCCTGATCATGGATGTGATGAAGAAAGTTGGGGAAAGACATAATCTGGCTGTTTTGATGCATGAAAAACCATTTGCCGGAATCAACGGTAGTGGAAAGCACAACAACTGGTCTCTGGCTACCGATACCGGTACAAACCTGTTGTCACCGGGATCAACTCCAATGAAGAACCTTCAGTTCCTTACTTTCTTTGTGAATACCATTAAAGCGGTGTACGATCATGAAGAATTATTAAGAGCGGCAATTGCCAGTGCATCTAACGATCACCGTCTTGGTGCGAACGAAGCTCCACCGGCGATCCTTTCCGTATTTATTGGTTCTCAGCTAACCAAGGTGCTTGATGAACTTGAAAAAGTGACCGATGGAAAACTTTCTCCACAGGAAAAAACAGAGCTTAAACTGAATGTTGTTGGGAAAATTCCAGAGATCCTTCTTGATAATACCGACAGGAACAGAACCTCTCCATTTGCCTTTACCGGGAACAAATTCGAATTCCGAGCAGTTGGTTCACTTGCGAATTGTGCGAATGCCATGACCGTATTGAACTCAATCGTTGCGAAGCAATTGAAGGAATTCAAGGTTGAGGTAGACAAATTGATCAAGAGCAAAAAAATGAAGAAGGATGATGCTATCTTCAATATTCTTAGGGAGTATATCAAGAAATCTAAAAAGATCCGTTTCGAAGGAGATGGTTATGGAGAAGCCTGGGAAAAGGAAGCTAAAAAGCGTGGGCTAAGCAATAACAGAACCACTCCGCAGGCTCTGAAAGCTCAGGTAAGTAAAGAGACCATCAAGCTTTTTAAAGATCTTGAGGTGATGAACGAAACCGAGATCGAAGCTCGACATGAGATCGAACTCGAAGAATATGCCATGAGAATCCAGATCGAAGGTCGTGTGCTTGGAGACATCGCGCGTAACCATGTGATCCCAACGGCTATTCGTTACCAGAATATTTTGATCAAAAACGTACGCGGACTTAAGGAGATCTATGCCGATGATTTTGCGAGACATGCCAAGGAGCAGCTGGAGATCATTGAAAGCATTTCAGCTCATATCGCCAAGATCAACTCAAATGTGAACGCGATGATCGAAGCTCGTAAAGTGGCTAATAAGATCGAAAATGCAGAGGAAAAGGCATTTGCTTACTGTGACGATGTAAAACCATACTTCGACGAGATCAGGTATCACTGTGATAAACTGGAACTGCTTGTAGACGATGAGCTTTGGCCATTGACCAAGTACAGAGAATTATTATTTACTCGATAAATAATACTTAGATAAAATTTAAAAACCACGCTAGCCAGCGTGGTTTTTTCTTTTAAAATTATTCGATTAGTTACCAGAACTGCCTAAAGGTTTTATCTTTGAGGTCTCTAACAAAAAGTCATGAGCAAGGAAGTAAGCAAACGATATTCAGGAAGAGGTGTTTCAGCCGGAAAGGAAGATGTGCATAACGCGATCAAAAATGTAGATAAAGGCCTTTTTCCAAAGGCATTCTGTAAGATCGTGCCGGATCATTTGACCGGGAGCGAAGACCATTGTTTGATCATGCACGCCGATGGTGCCGGAACCAAATCCTCCCTTGCTTATATGTACTGGAAAGAGACCGGTGATCTTTCGGTGTGGAAAGGCATAGCCCAGGATGCGCTTATAATGAATATTGATGACCTCCTTTGTGTAGGAGCAACGGATAATATCCTGCTTTCATCCACTATTGGAAGGAATAAGAACCTTATTCCGGGAGAGGTGATTTCGGCCATTATTAATGGTACGGAAGAGCTTATTTCAGAATTAAAGGATTTTGGTGTGGAGATCCATTCAACAGGCGGAGAAACGGCCGATGTAGGCGACCTGGTTCGAACCATCATCGTGGATTCTACGGTGACCGCCAGGATGGCCAGAAAAGATGTGATCGATAATGCCAGTATCAAACCTGGAAATGTGATCGTAGGACTCGCTTCTTTCGGACAGGCCAGCTATGAAAAGGAATATAATGGCGGAATGGGAAGTAACGGACTTACCTCGGCCAGGCATGATGTGTTCTCCAAAATTCTCGCTGAAAAATACCCTGAAAGTTTCGATAGTTCTATTCCGGAAGACCTGGTCTATTCAGGAACCAGAAAACTAACCGATGCGGTAGAAAATTCTCCAATCGACGCCGGGAAACTGGTGCTGTCACCAACCCGAACCTATGCGCCTATCATCAAAAAAATACTTGAGGAAATTGGAGCCGGCAAAATTGACGGAATGGTTCACTGCAGTGGAGGTGCTCAAACCAAGATCCTTCATTTTATCGAAAAGAATCACATTATCAAAGACGACCTTTTCGACACGCCACCACTTTTCAAATTGATTCAGCAGGAAAGCAAAACCGACTGGAAAGAGATGTACCAGGTTTTCAATATGGGGCATCGAATGGAGCTATATGTAGATGAAAGTATCGCTGCCGAAATTATTGAAATTTCAAAGTCCTTTAATGTAGATGCGAGGATCATTGGTAGGGTAGAAGCTTCAGAAACCAAAAAACTGACCATTAAGAGCAAGCACGGGAAATTCGAATATTAATTGATATATCCCAGTTCTCTTAGGTCATCCCTTGTTTTTACCGGCCTGGAACAGCCATTTTGAATCAGGTAAAGGCTGTCGCTCATTTCCAAAATCTCTTCGAAAAGATGATCGGTAATGATGATGGCTTTTTTAGCCTTTTCCTTAAGCAACTCCTGTTTGATGATCTCGATATATCTTGGCGCCAGGTGGGTGAAGGGTTCATCGAGCATCACCAGGTCTGAAGGAGATTTCAGGCTGAGCCAGATAGCCACCAGACGTTGTTCCCCACCTGAAAGTTGCTTCATTCGGTGAAGGCCATATTTTCTGAACTCTTCAAAATCCAAAAGGAATTCCTGCCAATCCGTTTCATAAATGCTGAATAAATTTCTTAAGCTTATATTCTGTGGAAGTAACTCGGCCTGAGGTAGGTACCTGATCGTTCTTTCCCTGTACAGTCTTTTTAAAGTTCCCTTCCCGTCTATTCTTACCAGTTTATTAGTACAATCCAGGTTTCCGAAAAAGATGCGAAGGAGGCTGGTCTTTCCACAGCCGTTAGAACCCAGGATGCCTGTGATCTTTCCTTTTTCGGCTTTTACATACACTCCATACAGGATCTTTTTGCCGTTATAGCTCAATTCTACATTGTCCAGTTCAAAGGTCATATTAAGCCGCGTACTGTTTTAAAAATTATCAAACTAAGGATGCCATCTGTAAAAACGCAAAAAACGAAAAGAAAGATCGGGGTAATCCCGAAGTTCTTATAGAAAACCAGGTTATCGCTCTTTTCCACGTATTCGTAAGAGAGCAACAATAAGCCGATCAGGACAATTTTGATGAGCATCACCGCCACGAAAGGTGTCCCCATCATCGAAATCAGCGCGGCAAGAATGGCCATAACAACCAGCATCTTTCGGTAAAAATGAAAGGAAAGCCTGGATTTGAGCAAGAAGTTCCTGATAGTTCGCATGAAGTTGTAATATATAAAATTATAGGGGATGCTTCTTGAAGCAAATTCAGCCTGTACGTAAAAAAACCACATAGCCGTTCTTTTCGTAAGTATGCCTAACCAATCAAAAATATCATGCTTACAAAACTCCTTTCAGGTCTTTTCGGGCTTTTTTTGCTCTTACTGAATTTTATGGTCATTACTGAATATGACCAGGATTATAGTCGGTGGGCCCGCCTGATGACCACCTCGGCCTTCCTGGTTTTACTTTTGATCATTAATCCTGGTATGAAAAGGTTGCTGAGTGTGTTCAGTCTTTTTGTGCTGGCAGATATGTTGCTGTTCTATTATGAATACCATCTGTTCAATGCACTTACATTCCTGGTAAGAATTTCAGCTTATGTAATGCTGATCATGGTTGTTATACCTGAATTGAAAAAGCTCAGAACCAATAACTTTCAGAAAATGATTTTTGTAATAGGTTTTAGTCTGAATCTTGCCATGCTGGTCATGCTAGTGGATATGGTTCCTGAAACCTTTAGGTACCAGACGATGGAGATTCTTTTTTACGGGTACGGTCTCGCGATGATCGCCATGGTGATCGCTGCCATCTCCTATTCCAATCGCTATTCCAGTAAACGCTCGTTTTTCTTTACATCAGCAACCTTATGCCTGGTGTTTTCAGATATTACTTCGTTTATCGCCTATTACCTGGACTTTCATCAGTTCTATTTCGCAGACCGGTTTTTCTATTTAATGGCGCTAGCAGGTCTTGTGAAATTTTCGAGTATAGGTCGGAATCACCGTGCTGTGACTGCCCTGGAAAGCCTTTAGACTTTCTCTTACATTTCATACAAATTATCGTAAATTTGCTCAAAATTCAGCCAACATATATGTTAGAGAAACTTAATATCGTAAAGCAACGGTTTGATGAGGTGAACGATTTGATTATTCAGCCAGATGTGATCTCAGACCAAAAGCGATATATTGAATTAAATAAAGAATATAAGGACCTTAAGGCCCTGATGGATGAGCGCGAAACATATGTGAGCCTCACCGAAAATATCAAGGAAGCCGAAGAGATCATTGCAGACGGGAGCGATCCTGAAATGACCGAAATGGCTAAACTTCAGCTTGAAGAGGCGAAATCTCAATTACCTGAATTAGAAGAGAAGATCAGGATGATGTTGATCCCGAAGGATCCTGAAGACGCCAAGAACGTGGTGATGGAAATTCGCGCGGGAACCGGTGGTGATGAGGCGAGTATCTTTGCCGGAGACCTGTACCGCATGTACACCAAATATGTGGAAAGCAAGGGCTGGAAGCATAATATCGTTGATTTTAGCGAGGGAACCAGCGGCGGATTCAAGGAAATGATCTTTGAAGTGACCGGGGAAGAGGTCTACGGAACTATGAAATTTGAAGCGGGAGTTCACCGAGTACAGCGAGTGCCGCAAACCGAAACCCAGGGCCGCGTTCATACTTCAGCTGCAACCGTAATGGTTTTGCCAGAAGCTGAAGAATTCGACGTGGAGATCGATCCTAAAGATGTTCGTATCGATTATTTCTGTTCTTCGGGACCAGGTGGACAGTCGGTAAACACGACCTATTCTGCGGTGCGATTGACTCACGAACCCACTGGATTGGTGGCTCAGTGCCAGGATCAGAAATCCCAGCATAAGAATAAGGAAAAAGCCTTCCGTGTGCTTCGTTCAAGGTTATACGAGATGGAGTTGGCCAAGAAACAGGAAGCCGATGCTGCCAAGCGTAATTCCATGGTGTCCAGTGGTGATCGTAGTGCGAAGATCCGAACCTACAATTATCCACAAGGCCGGGTGACCGATCACCGTATCAATCTTACACTTTATGATCTTTCCAATATCGTGAATGGTGATATTCAGAAGATCATAGACGAGCTAAGGCTGGCTGAGAATACCGAGAAGCTGAAGGAGAATTCAGATATGCTTTAACCAGGTCTGAGATTTGAGCAATTAGAATTGAGAAGTTATAAGAGATTTTTCTAAAGAGCTAGTGTTGTAGGCTGGATTTTTATTTTCTGATAACCGATAACTGATAACTGAGTAATGACATCACAGGAACTTACAGAACAGATTTTTAAAAAACGATCTTTTTTATGTGTCGGTCTTGATACCGATCTGGATAAGATTCCCACTTATTTACTTTCAGAAGAAGATCCTGTGTTCAGCTTTAATAAGGCGATCATCGATGCGACCCATGAATATTGCGTTGCTTATAAACCTAATATTGCCTTTTACGAGGCTATGGGTATAAAAGGTTGGCAAGCTCTTCAAAAGACCATCGAATACCTACACCAGGAATATCCCGAAATCTATACCATTGCCGATGCCAAGCGCGGTGATATCGGGAATACTTCCAGGATGTATGCGAAAGCCTTCCTGGAAGATCTTAATTTTGATTCGATTACGGTAGCGCCTTATATGGGGAAGGATTCTGTAGAGCCTTTCCTTGAATTCACCAATAAACATACAATTCTGCTCGCTCTTACATCAAACGAAGGAGCTTTCGACTTTCAGACCCTGCAGACCGAAGGGGAAGAGCTCTATAAAAAGGTGATCAAGACTTCCAAAGGCTGGAAAAATGCTGAAAACCTTATGTACGTGGTTGGTGCGACCAAGGCTGAATTTTTAGGGGATATACGAAAGCTGATCCCGGAGAATTTCCTTTTGGTTCCTGGAGTGGGAGCGCAGGGAGGAAGCCTGGAAGAGGTTTGTAAATACGGAATGACCAAAAATGTTGGCCTGCTGGTAAATTCCTCGCGAAAAATCATCTATGCTTCAGACTCCTCCAATTTTGCTGAAATTGCCGGAGCCAAGGCCGAAGCCCTTCAGCAACAGATGGCCCAGGAGCTCGATAAACTTCAATAAAATTTTATGGAATTTCGGGATCAGTTAAATAGAAGGTTTGAACTGAAAAAAACACCCGAACGTATCATTTCCCTGGTGCCCAGCCAGACCGAATTACTCGTTGATCTGGGTTTGGAAAAACAACTGGTTGGCATTACCCATTTTTGCGTGCATCCTGCCCGTCTCAAAAAGACCAAAAAGAGAGTTGGAGGGACTAAAAAAGTCAATTTCAAAAAGGTAAGGGAATTAGAGCCCGATATCATCCTGTGCAATAAGGAAGAGAATACCCCGGAAATGGTTGTCGGGTTGGAAAAGATTGCCCCCGTGCATGTTTCAGATGTGAATGATATCGACTCGGCCTGTGAATTGGTCGAGCAGTATGGAAAAATTTTCGATTGTGCTCCTTTCGCCAATACGCTCAGCCGGTCTATTCAGAATAAAGCTGAGGCATTTAAACAGAAGGTCGAAAGTAAGGATTTGAAGAAAGTCGCTTATTTTATCTGGAAAGATCCTATGATGGTGGCAGGGAAAGGAACTTTTATAAATTCTATGCTGGAATTGAACGGCTTTGAGAATGTATTTAAATCAGACCGCTATCCTGAAACCGATTTTCAGGAATTGAAAAGCCTCGGGCCTGATCTTATCTTTCTGAGTTCAGAGCCATTTCCATTCAGGCAAGAGCATACAAAAGAATTTGATTCCTTTGCGAAAAAGGTTCTGATCGTAGACGGAGAGTATTTTAGTTGGTATGGAAGCCGATTACTGGCCGCTTTCGATTATTTCGCCCAACTGCATCAGGAATCTATTCGCTGAGAATCCATTTTCTTCAGCTCTTCGAGGATATTCCTTGCTCGCTGATTGAGCTGGTCACTTTTGTCCTTATCGGTAAGGGCAATTTTGTAAGACCGCTCCATTAGCCTGCAATACTTTTCACATAAACGCTCCTCCTTAGTCTTATTTTCGGATATTCTAAACATATAGGTATTAGGTTCTTACTGCATCTGTCGTTCTACATCGATCCAAAGCTAAGAAGCATTAAGCTTAGAATTTGATAATAAGCAGTTAAGCTTGTTTTAAAACTTAGTCCTCCATCCCCTTTAAATGTTAAAAAATTGGATTTTCTATAGGTTTTGCTGGTCCTGAAGTGCAAAAACGCGTTGTAAAAGTGAAGTGGTTCGGGCTGAAATATTGTTCCTGATCTCTTTTTCCTCCTTCGCGATCATTATATAAACTCCTTTAAGAGCTTCCTTGGTGACATAATCGGGAAGATCTGGGTTCACATCGTTTGTCAATGGCAGGGAATTGTACTTCTGAATTATATTTTTCCAAACCTGCGTGGCACCCACTTCATCTAAGGAATTACTGATTATTGGGTTGAAGCGGGTATAGAGTTCCTGTTCTGTTTTATCGTTCAAATAAAGTGTTGCGGCATCATCCGGGCCTAAAAGTATGTTCCTGGCATCCGCAAAAGTGATTTGGGTCACCGCATCTGCGAAAACCGGGATCGCTTCGCTCACTGCATCCTCGGCGGCTCTGTTCAGGATCATAAGGCCCTCATCGGCCAGGGCATCCAGGCCTACATCGCGCAAGGTCTTATCCACTTTTTGAAGTTCTGGCGGAAGACCAATTCGTACCAGTTCATTGCTAAAATAACCATTTTCTTCGGCCAGCTTTGTTACTTCCTTGTCGATCCCGAATTGCAGGGCCTGTTTAAGTCCGTTATTGATCTCAGAGTCTGTGACCGTGTAGCCTCCGGGAATCTGGGTAGCTATTTGCTGAAGTTCGGCACAAGAAGTTAAAATTAGTAAAGCAGATAGGGCAACAATCTTTTTCATCATAGGAGTTTGTTCAAATATATAAAAGCAATCGGGTTATGAATGGGTAGGCAAAAGTTATAATTATATTAAACGCCTTCAGAAGCTATAGGTAGCTATAGTTTGACCAGGTTTATTTTTTTGTTTTATACTTTAATTTCACGGTATTTAAGAATTTGAACGCATAGCTTTCATTGCGATTTTCGTAAATTGCAGGGCAAATTTTCAGACAACATTAAAAATGGAACAACAAAGTCCGTATAAACCTAAAAATAAAATAAGAATTGTAACTGCCGCTTCGTTATTCGATGGTCATGATGCCGCCATTAACATTATGCGTCGTATCATCCAGGCCACCGGGGTTGAAGTAATTCACCTTGGCCATGACCGCAGTGTGGAAGAGGTGGTGAATTGTGCGATCCAGGAGGATGCGCATGCGATTGCCATGACCTCTTACCAGGGTGGTCATATCGAGTATTTCAAATATATGTATGACCTGTTGAAGGAAAAAGGTGCGGGTCATATCAAGATCTTTGGTGGCGGTGGAGGAGTGATCCTTCCCGAAGAGATCGATGAGCTGATGAAATATGGAATTGATCGTATCTACTCTCCAGACGATGGTCGTGAAATGGGTTTACAGGGAATGATCAATGACATGATTCAGCGGGTGGATAATGAAGTTCCGAAACTAGAGCAACCAGAAAAGGTAGAGGAGAATCTAAAAGGAAAAGAGGTTACCGCCATTTCAAGACTGATCTCCCTTGCTGAAAATAGACGCGAAGAATTTTTAAAGGTATTTAAACCTGAAAATTATAAGATCGAAACCACGCCTGTACTGGGAATTACCGGGACTGGTGGTTCAGGAAAATCAAGCCTGGTAGATGAACTGGTACGGCGGTTCCTGATGGATTTCCCAGATAAGCATATAGGGATCATCTCGGTAGATCCTTCCAAGAAAAAGACCGGTGGCGCATTGTTAGGTGATAGAATTCGAATGAACTCCATCAACCACGAACGTGTTTATATGCGTTCGCTTGCAACCAGGCAGGCAAATCTGGCGCTTTCAAAATATGTTGCTGAAGCTGTTGATGTTTTAAAGGCCGCCAATTACGACCTGATCATTCTTGAAACTTCCGGAATCGGGCAAAGCGATACGGAGATCCTGGATCATTCCGATGTCTCGTTATACGTGATGACTCCAGAATTTGGTGCGGCTACCCAGCTGGAAAAGATCGATATGCTTGATTTTGCAGACCTGGTCGCGATCAATAAATTTGATAAACGAGGTGCGCAGGATGCCTTGAGAGATGTAAAAAAGCAATACCAGCGCAATCACCAGTTGTGGCATGAAGATGCTGAAAAACTTCCAGTTTTCGGAACCATCGCCTCTCAGTTCAACGACCCCGGGATGAATACGCTGTATAAAAGCATCATGGATAAGATCGAGGAAAAGACCAAAGCCGGCCTTTCTTCAACTTTTGAGATTTCAAAGGAAATGAGCGAAAAGATCTTCGTGATCCCGCCAAAACGCACTCGCTATCTTTCTGAAATTGCTGAAAACAACAGGTCTTATGATGATAAAGCAAGATCGCAGGTTGAGGTTGCCCAGAAACTTTATGGTATTTATAAAACTATTGAAACCGTAGCAGGGATTAAAACGAAATTCGGAAAGGATCAAACGAAATATTTAAACCAGAATGGAATAGACCAGGATGAGATCTATGATTATGCAGAAGATGATCAAAGGGACTTCCTCAAATTGCTTTTTGCTGAATTCGATAAAGTAAAAATGGATCTGGATCCCTATAACTGGGAGATGATCCTTGGCTGGAACGAAAAGGTGACCAAATATAGTGAGCCGATCTATAGTTTCAAGGTTCGTGACAAGGAGATCAAGATCGAAACTCATACCGAATCGCTTTCCCATACCCGTATTCCTAAGGTAGCACTGCCTAAATACAAGGCCTGGGGCGATATACTTGGATGGTTGTTACAGGAGAACGTTCCAGGAGAGTTTCCATATACTGCGGGGCTATATCCGTTCAAAAGAACTGGTGAAGATCCAACGAGAATGTTTGCCGGGGAAGGCGGACCCGAAAGAACCAACAGGCGTTTTCATTACGTAAGTCAGGGTCTTCCCGCAAAACGGCTTTCTACTGCTTTCGATTCGGTAACTCTTTATGGAAATGATCCAGATCACAGGCCGGATATCTACGGAAAGATCGGGAACTCCGGGGTTTCCATTTGCTGCCTGGATGATGCCAAAAAACTGTATTCAGGTTTTGATCTTGCCGATGCGATGACCTCGGTAAGTATGACCATTAATGGTCCCGCGCCTATGTTGCTTGGGTTCTTCATGAATGCGGCGATCGACCAGAATTGTGAAAAATATATCAAGGAAAACGGACTCGAAGATAAGGTGGAAGCCAAGCTAAAGGAGCTTTATGATGATAACGACATCGAAAGACCTTCTTATAAAGGCAAGCTTCCTGAAGGTAATAACGGGCTTGGATTGATGTTACTTGGTGTGACGGGAGACCAGATTCTTCCGAAGGAGGTTTACGAAAAGATTAAGGAAGAAACCATCAGCGTGGTTCGTGGAACTGTTCAGGCTGATATTCTGAAAGAAGATCAGGCTCAGAACACCTGTATTTTCTCTACGGAATTCGCCTTGCGTTTGATGGGAGATGTGCAGGAATATTTTATCGAAGAGAAGGTAAGGAACTTCTATTCAGTTTCTATTTCGGGGTATCATATCGCTGAAGCCGGTGCAAATCCAATTACCCAGCTGGCTTTTACTTTGGCTAACGGATTCACTTACGTGGAATATTACCTGAGCAGGGGAATGGATATCAATAAATTTGGTCCAAACCTGTCGTTTTTCTTTTCGAATGGAGTAGACCCGGAATATGCGGTGATAGGCCGTGTGGCCAGAAGGATCTGGGCTAAGGCGCTGAAGCATAAATATGGAGCGAATTCGAGGGCTCAAATGCTGAAGTATCATATCCAAACTTCAGGACGTTCTTTACATGCTCAGGAGATCGATTTTAACGATATCAGAACCACACTGCAGGCACTTTACGCGATTTATGATAACTGTAATTCGTTACATACAAATGCCTATGACGAGGCGATCACTACGCCTACCGAAGCTTCAGTAAGAAGGGCCATGGCGATTCAGCTGATCATCAATAAGGAATTAGGACTTACCAAAAATGAGAATCCAATTCAGGGATCATTTATCATCGAAGAATTAACCGATCTGGTTGAAGAAGCGGTGCTTACTGAATTCGATCGAATTACGGAAAGAGGTGGCGTACTCGGGGCCATGGAGACTATGTACCAGCGCGGTAAGATACAGGAAGAAAGTCTTTATTATGAAACCTTGAAACATAGCGGAGAATATCCAATTGTGGGAGTAAATACCTTCCTGAGTTCAGAAGGATCACCTACGGTAACTCCGGGCGAGGTGATCAGGGCGACTGAGGAAGAAAAGGAAAACCAGATCAAAACCCTGGAAACCCTTCATAAAGCGAAGGAATCGAAAGCTGATGCCGCTTTGAAACGAATTCAGAATGCTGCGATCAATAATGAGAACCTGTTCAGGGAGCTTATGGAAGCTACCAAGGTTTGTTCCCTCGGGCAGATCACATATGCTTTGTTCGAAGTAGGAGGCCAGTATAGACGGAATATGTAAGCAGATCGCCCGCTTTTCAGAATGAAATGAATGAAAAGCGGTGCAGGCTGCTTATCCCGATGAGCGAAGTGAATTCGGGATCTTATTTTCTTTCAGTTTTAGAAAAACATGATGGCTGCTTATTCTGATAAGCGCAGCGTAATCGGGATCTAATTTTACCAAATTCCGTATTAATAAAAACCTCACAGGTTTTCGAAACCTGTGAGGTTTAATTTTTATAGAATATCAGAATGTAAAACTAATAATCCCGGGATCAGTTTATAAGGTAAGTCTCCAAACGCGTTGTAGTCTTCGGAATTTTAATAATTCCTTTTGTAGGATCTGAAGAAATTCGCGGCCATTGGAATTGTAATTTTCGAGTCTTTCACAGGTTCGGTATAGTCGTTCGGTCAGTATCTGCACACTTGCCACATATTTGTGCCGGTTATCCTGGAAGAATTCGGTTTCTGCCTTATTGATGTGTGCGATAAGGGAATTAGACTGTCTTAAAATATCACCGGTAAAATAAATATGCTTGTTTTCCTGGCCATTTTCGTTCAAACATTCCATATCGGGCAATAGGTAATCTGAAATCCTGCGGGATATATTGCGAATTTCCTTTGCTTTTTCATACAGGCTGGAACGCCTGTTTTCGCCATATGCTGAAAGATAGTTCACCAGACCAATTTTTTCTCTAATTTACTACCTAATTCGATTTCGTGACTTAAGAATTTTAAGCTTATATTTTTATTATCTTTAAAAATTAAAGAATTTATTGTTTAAACTTTAAGTTTATGGATAAGATCAATTGGGCGATTTTGGAAGAATTACAAAAGAATGCGCGGGTTTCCTTTACCAAAATAGGGAGAAAAATAGGATTAACTTCACCTGCCGTTGCAGAGCGTGTCAAGAAAATGGAAGATGCCGGAGTTATTAAAGGCTATCAAACCAAACTGGCTCATCAAAAGGTAGGCTATCAGCTTCGGGCAATAATCAATTTGAGAGCATTCACAGGAAGGTTAAAAGCATTTCTTGAAACCGTAAAAAGTTTTGAAGAGATCGTAAACTGCTATCGGATAACCGGGAATGAGAATATTATTATGGAAGTGGTATTGCATGACCAGGTTCATCTTGAAAAACTGATCGATAAATTAATTACCTATGGGGAAACCCGTACTCATATTATACTTTCAGATGTGATCGAGGACGCACCGATAAAACAGTGGAAAGATTAGGCTTTTTTTGAATGTTGTTTTTAAAGACAAGTTAAAAACCTAATTCGATCCTTATCAATATTAACACCTGCTTACCAACTTATTGCCTTTTAGTTAAATCTGTTTTAATTGTAATTTCTTTAGTAATGATACGACCAAACTGTACTTAAATTTGCTTCAAATAGAAAGTAAAAATACGTGTTATGAAGAAGAAGTCGTTGTTGTTTTTAGTTCTAGCAGTAATCACGGGATTAGTTGGATTCACGGGATTGTCATTTGACGGAATAGAAGTGATTCGGGTAATGTTCCTGATTTTTGCAGACTTATTAATTATTTCACTGATCGCTAAACTGTTTTTTCCAGAAAAGCCAAAAGTGAAATACCAGCCAGTGAAAGGAAATTAAAAACTTTAAATTATCGATAAAGAACCCGCGGTTATAGGCCTGCGGGTTTTTTTATGGAGTTATTAAGGATTCCTTTATTATCTTTAGGTCTATTACAGAATTATGAAAAAACTACTATTCGTTCTTATTGCCATATTTTTCTTCACTTTCTCTGCACATTCTCAGGAATATAGAATCGCTAAAGGCCGGGTAACAGATTCATTGAGCATCCCTGGAAAGAAAAATGAAACTTTTGCACTGTATGCCCCCACCAATTATACGGCAGATAAGCAATGGCCTGTGGTATTTGTATTTGATCCCAAAGGCAGGGGTAGAAATACTGCCGGATTGTTCCAGCCGGCAGCTGAACAACAGGGATACCTGATAGCTTCAGCCAATATTGACCTCACTTCACGACCTATAGACAGTATACTTATCACCGCGACCAGTATGATGAGAATTGTCCTGGACGCTTTTTCGGTAAATCCTGAACGAGTCTATGCGGCCGGCCTTGGAGAGGGAGCCCAGATCGCTTCAACCTTACCATTGTTCTATAAAGATATAGCCGGGGTTATGGCTATTGGCAATTCTTTTGTTAACCGGGATTTGGTGAACAGGAATAACCCCTATATGTTCATAGGAGTAGGAGGTAACCAGGATTATATGGTTTACCAGATTGAAGAATATCTGCGATTCTTCGATAAGCTTGAATTCCCTACAGATGTTTATTATTTCGAAGGTCGGGAAGACCAATGGCCGGAGAGTGATGTCATATCTAATGCCATGAGCGGTTTTACGCTTCAGGCCATAAGGCAGGGAAAGGGAAATCCTGAAAAGGAGTTCCGAAGAGAGCTTTTCGAGAACGAAATGGCATATGCCGAAAAACTATGGCGAACCAGGAATTATTTTGCTGCTTATCAGAAACTGGAACGGATGGAAGAAAAATATGAGGGTTTTGGTTTCGATGATGAGATCAAGGATAAGATGAAAGAAATAAAAGGAACCCGAACCTTTAATTCACAACGAAGAGAGTTCAGGCAGGCAACCCAGTATGAAAAGGAGCAGCAGGATGAATATGAATTTCTGATGCGCACAGATATAATGTCGGCCAATTTTGAAAATATCGGCTGGTGGGCCTACCAGATGGATGAGCTGGATAAATTGAAAAAAAATTCCAGCGAGGCAAAATCTAATATGGCTTACAGGCTGCATGGTTACCTGGATTTTATTTCCAAAAGGGAATTCGATGCGATCATGAAAAGCCGTGCACCAATAGACACCAAAATGTTTATCGCTGTGCTGCGTACGGCGATTAATAAAACCGATCCTGAGGCTTATTTAAAGATCATTTCCCTGGCAAGCCTGGATGGTGATAACGAAACTGCTCTGCTTTACCTGGAAGATTTGCTGAAAACAGGCTATTCCAACAAAGAAGCCATCTATAATATTGACGGTACTTTAAGCCTGCGCATAACTCCTGAATTTAACGCCATCGTCAAGGAATATCTTGGAGAATCTAAATTTCCAGCCGAGGAGCCTGTAGATAATTAGGATGCTCCTTCTCGTAACAATACTCTTTTCAGAATAAATAGTAAAAGACAAGCCAGCAATGCAAAACCTAGCATTAAATACCAGGTAACCTCATAACCAAAACGATCTATAAGTTGCATGCCCGAGTTATGCCCGAAGATATGGCTTATGGAAAATGAGATACTGTATAGCGCCATATAAGATCCTCTCTTCTTTCCGTCAGACCGGTTAAGGGCAAAAGAGTTTGAAAAAGGAAAACCTATCATTTCTCCAATAGTTACCAGTAGCATACCCACCACAAGGATCCCTGCCCAATCTGAAAGATTAATTGCCAGGAAACTGATGCCTGTGAGGAAAGTTCCCAGGATGAGGTACCCGGTAGCGGTATGCTTTCGGCTTTCGAGAAACTTGATAAGCGGCATCTCGAACAGGAATATGAGTAATCCGTTGAGCCCTAGTAAAAGCCCGATCTGCAGTTCGTTCAGTTTATGATATTCTGAATAATATAGAGGCATGGTGGAAAAATACTGAATGAAAATAAAGCCAAATATCACCATCGCCAGGATGAATAACAGGTAAGGTTTATCGCTCATTGCCGATTTTGCCTGAATAAAACTGTCTTCCATTTCGGTCTTCGCACGCTTGGGATGCAGTAGTTTCAGCAATAAGATCCCGGCCAGGAAACAGGTGATGCCATCTACCCAGAACAAGCCGCTGTAACCACCCGTGGCTATGATAAAACCACCAATTGCAGGACCTGCTGAAAAACCGAGGTTGATCGCCAGCCTGATTAGGGTGATCGATCGGGTGCGATTCTCTGGTTTGCTGTAGGCACTTATCGCCACGAAAACCGCGGGCCGGAATATGTCGGCCACCGTCATTACCAGGTAAATCCCGATACAGATAGTCCAAAAAGATGATGGAAATTGTAAGAGAATAAAAAATACCGAAGACAGGAGCAGGCTAATTATCATGGTTCGATAATGCCCGATCTTATCGGTTAATTTACCACCTAACCAGGAACCGGTTACCGATCCCAATCCGAAAAAGCTGAGTATCCATCCTACTTCTTCAAGGCTAAATCCTCTGTTCTTGGTGAGATATAAAGACAGGAAGGGAATGACCATGGTCCCGGCCCGATTTATAAGCGTGATTAAAGACAACAGCCAGATCTCCTTCCGAAGGCCCCTGAAGGATTCGAAATAGGAATGGAATAGATTTTTCATTTCGGTTGATAAGCATTCAAAAGTAATTCAAATTTCAGGCATATTGCGAGCTTAAGATTAAATTCTTACTACCTGAAAAAAGAAACGGAGCGTATGTGACGCTCCGTTCAGTTTAACCAACGAAAATATAAATTAAGGCTGTTTCAGGCCAAAATCAGGATAGGCTTCCATTCCGTGTTCATGAATATCCAGCCCATCGGTTTCTTCACGAGAAGATACTCTTAGTCCAATGCTGAGTTTAAGCGGATAGAAGATCAGGAAGGAACCAACAAGGCAAATAGCGGCATAACACGCAATGCCTATTAACTGATAGAGAAATTGTTCCCAACTGGCGAGGCTTCCGAAAATACCTACGGCCAACGTTCCCCAAATTCCGCAGATAAGGTGTACAGTCACTGCACCCACAGGATCATCCAATCGAAGCCTGTCTATAAGGGCCACACCACCAACAATGATCACACCCGAGATTAGGCCTATAAATATAGCGTCGAGCGGACTCATCACATCTGCTCCGGCGGTAATTCCCACCAGTCCGCCAAGTATTCCGTTCAGGAACATGGTGATATCGTAATTCTTGTACATAAAGGTTGAAAACAGGAAGGAAGAAATACCTCCGGCGGCCGCAGCGAGGCAAGTGGTTACCAGCACCAGCGAGGTCGCGGCGGGATCGGCCGATAGAACTGAACCTCCGTTGAATCCAAACCAGCCTAGCCATAAAATGATCACTCCAGCGGTTGCATAGGCCATATTATGTCCTGGAAAGGCATAGATTTTTCCATCCCTGAACTTGCCAATTCGGGCGCCGAGTAACCAGATAGCTACCAGAGCCGCCCATCCGCCAACCGAATGAACCAGGGTGGAACCTGCAAAATCATAGAATCCCATTTCATCGAGGAAGCCGCCGCCCCATTTCCAGGAGCCCGCAATAGGGTATACAATTCCAACGTATAGGATCACAAAAATGAAAAAGCTCTGTAGTTTCATTCTTTCTGCCACCGCCCCGGAAACTATAGTAGCAGCGGTAGCCGCAAACATTCCCTGGAATAGAAAATCGGTCCAGTAGGTATAGCCTTCATTATAGGTCAAATCCAGATTTCCATTGAGCAGGGGACTGTCCAGACCAAATCCAGCAAAACCGAAGAACCCATTGAATTCTGCGGGATACATCAGGTTAAACCCTACAAGGCAGTAGAGCAGGAGGCCAGAGGTGATAATGAACAGGTTCTTGAATAGAATATTTATAGTGTTCTTTTGCCTGGTTAAGCCGATTTCCAGCAAAGCGAAACCAAGGTGCATAAAGAAAACCAGCGCTGTACAGATCATCATCCATACGTTATTGATCGTTAACATTCCTTCCATCTTTTCTGTAGCTTTTGTGTGATTATTTTAGTGAATCGGAACCTTTTTCGCGGGTCCTTATACGGTACGCCTCATCTATGGTAGAAACGAAGATCTTACCATCTCCAACCTTCCCGGTATGTGCAGCCTTAAGTAGGGTTTGAATAGTCTTTTCGGCGAAGTCATCGTTTACCACGATGGAGAGATAGCGTCTTTGTATATCTGAAGTGCTGTAACTTACCCCGCGATAAACATGTCCTACCTTTTCGTTACCTACCCCGGTAACGTCCCAGTAACTGAAAAAAGTCACCCCAATTTCGTGAAGGGCTTCCTTGGTTTCATCGAATTCCGATTTTCGAATGATGGCTTCAATTTTCTTCATAATTCAATTTTGTGTGATAAAAATAAAAAAATAGAGCAACACCTATATAAAAATAGGGGTCAATGAATTAAAATTATTAGTTTAATAAAAAATACCCCTATAAAATTAGGGGTATTTAAAATTAAGTTTAAAAATTGATAATTTATTAATTACTGTTCCTTATATGGATCTGGAAAGAAAGATTCCGCTTAAAACTGCCAGGATACCCAGCAAGAGGCTTCCGAAGAAATAAAGGGAAAAGGCCCAGTAGTCACCTGTTTTAAGCAGGGAATAATTTTCGAATGAGAAGGTTGAAAATGTGGTAAAGCCTCCACAAAAACCAATGCCCAGTAAAAAGTTCATGGGGGAGTTGAGGGAGTCATTTTTTATGGACCATCCCAGGATGATCCCGATAAGCAGACTTCCCAGAACATTTACCAGAAAGGTGCCGTAGGGGATCATGCTTCCTGTATTCAAATAGCGGCTTATTAAAAACCTCAGGCTGCTTCCAAGCCCACCACCTATGAATACAAGAAGTAGATTTTTGATCATTACAGGCTGCTTTCCGGCATTAGTGGGATATAGATATTGGTAACCCAATCCGCTGGATTCGGGCTGTTCTCCGGCCTGGTCACATATACTTCAAAAGGCTGGGAATTAGCATTTACGGTCAATCCGTTCTCTGAAATATATTTATAAGCCGTGTCATAAGCTTCTTCCAGGTTTTTATAATTTCCTTTTAAGGTGGCTTTTAATGTTCGCTGATTTGGAAGATAACCATTGAGTACCTGGCTATCTGCTGGTGTAACCACTTCGCTGGGGGTAAAATAGCCGGCAGAAAAGATTGCGGTACCCGCATCTTCGTTCCATTGGTTGTATAAAACAAATGGATTTCCAACTTTTTCAATATTATTGGTGGTCATATACTGGTCTACCTGGGCGATCATTTGTTCCATTCGATCTGGAACCTGGCTTATCTTGCTGGCGGTAGTTACATACATATAATATCCTCCCCCGTGTTGGGTCACCCCTTCTACGTTAATAGAATAGGCTTCCATTTGTTCTACAAGTTCCTCTTCCAGGTTATCAAGCCCTTTCTGAAACATAGGCTTCATCATTTCGGTGATACTTTGATCCTGGAAGGTAAAGGCCGCTTTTTCCATAAAGCTTTGTTCGCCCTTCATGCCCCAGGTAACAAGGGTGCTGTCGCCCTGCTTTTCGAATTTCCAGTAGACATCACTATTTGATTCTCCAAAGGGAGTTTCAAAGATGATTTCCTGCTCGATGCTCGAGTAAGGTTTTACCTCCTGGATTATGATCTTCCCATTCCCCATATTTTCGCTTTTCCATGAATACATGGCACCGTTTCCGCTGGTTTTTTCGCCGTAATTAACGATCATATCATCGGTTTCCCTGGACCATGGTTCCCATTTTTCCCAGCTGGTAAGATCGTTCACTTCATTAAAAACCACCTGCTGCGGTGCGGCAATGACCTGTTGCTGTTCAACCTGGAAATTCCCGTCTTTGGTCGCTATATAAATAGACGCTCCAATAATAAAAATGAGAAGAAGAAATAAGAGGTATTTAAGGATTTTCATTTCTGGTTAGGATTAGTTTATGCTAATATAAATAAATTAGGTTATTCAATGTAGGTCAATTCCTATGCTTTCTAGTGGTTCAGCTGAGTTTTGATCAGAAATAAAAGCAGGATGAACACGATAAAACCTATAAGTACGTAAAGGCTTCCTTTATAATATTTTCGGTGTAACCTGATGTCTTTGCGATAGCTGAAGATCATTATAATAATGAAAGCCACTACAAAGAAGCCCGCGAATATCAATTGTCCGGTAGAAAACATTTTAATTATTTTTACGCAAAGTTAACTTTTTCAGACTTTACACGATATGAAGAAACGAATAGCTGCGGTAAAAGAATTTCATTCGGCTTTTGGTCTCGGGATAAACGAAGAACCGGTAGCGAACCTGGGCACGGCCAAAAACCTGTTGAGGTATAACCTGATGAAAGAGGAAAATGAAGAATACCTCGAGGCTGCCAATAATGACGATCTAACCGAAGTTGCCGATGCCCTGGGTGATATGTTGTACATTCTCTGTGGTACCATTATCGAACATGGGATGCAGCATAAGATCGAGGAGGTATTTGAAGAAATTCAGAATAGCAATATGAGCAAGCTGGGAGCCGATGGGAAACCTATCTATCGTGAAGACGGTAAGGTGCTGAAGGGACCGAATTACTTCAAGCCTGATATCGACAGCATTTTAAAAAAATAGCAGCAGATTTTAGATAATTTTAAAAATATCCAATTCTCAGCTTCCTATCTTAAAAGAAAAAATGAGAATTGTTTATTTCTTACTGGTATTCAGTTTCCTCTTTTCCTGTAATAATTCTGAAAGTAATAATCAGAATTCCCAGCAGAGAACGCGGGACGAGCAAACCGAATCTAAAAAAGAACTTACCGAAGAATACAGCAATGATGAATTCGGTTTTTCTTTGAAGTATCTTTCGGAATTCAGATTGCTTGAATCTCAGTTGCCGGGAGAAAGTCCGGTTATAAACATCTATGCTCCGCAAGAAGGACTGGCTCCGCCGTTTGCAATTCATGAAGATCCCAAAATAGCTTATATCGCTGTCCTTCCAAAAGGATTTGGTGTGGAGGAGCCTTCAGGCAGCAAAAAGAACTTTTCAAGCTGGCAACCACAGGACCCGATTGAAATACCTCTTGATAAGGCTGAAAGCAAAGCCTATCTATTAAAAAACGGAAAGGCATGGGCCTACTATTTAAAACCACGGGCTCTTCCCGAAAACTGGGAAAGCTATGGCGGTATTTTTGTTCATTTCAGAATCAAGGCTTTTGAGGCCGAATGTTTTGATGCGGATGGCAAAGCTAAAAATATGAAAACCTGTGATCCTATGGGAAGTGACCGAATAAGCTTTTCCGGTGACATAGATGAGGACGCTAAAAATAAGTTGCTTCGTATTCTGAACAGTTTTGAGCTAAGGTCGAGCAAAAAGGATGATATTTCAGAATGGATCAGGCTGGAAGAGCCACTGCCCAATAAAGATATCACCTCTCCCTTGAAAATTAGGGGAAAGGCCAAAGGCAACTGGTTCTTTGAGGCCGATGCTCCCGTTCAACTTCTAAACAAGGATTTTGATACCATTGCCGAGAGCTATATTTCAGCAAAGGGAGCATGGATGACTACCGATTTTGTGGATTTCGAAGGTCAGATCGAATTCGATGCACCTGATGATGAGCGAGGCTATTTGGTCTTAAAAAAGGCAAATCCGTCAGGCCTTCCGGAAAATGACAGGCAATACCGAATCCCGGTGATCTTTCCTCCAAAATAAAAAATCCCGGTTTATACCGGGATTTTGAAATACTTTATTAGAAGTCTATTTTACTTCGTATCTCCAGCCGAATTTATCTTCGGCTTCGTTATACTGGATCTTCATGAGTTTATCCTTAAAAAACCTGGCATAGGAATCTTCCAGTTTTGGTAAATCAAATTTCTTTCCTTTATGCCCAAAACCAACGATCGGGTTGATAACTGTTGCGGTTCCCGAGCCAAACATTTCCTTCAGTTTACCTTTCTCGGCGGCTTCTACGATCTCCTGTACACTTACACGTCTAACTTCAGTTTCAATATTGTATTCTTCAGCAAGGGTTAAAACGCTTTTTCGGGTGACTCCGTCCAAAATTCTGTCGTTTGTTGGAGCAGTGATCAATTTATCCCCAATTCTGAAGAAGATATTCATGGTTCCAGCTTCTTCCAGGTATTCATGGGAATTGGCATCTGTCCAGATAATTTGCTGATAACCTTCTTCCTTGGCAAGATTGGTGGGATAGAACTGCGCCCCGTAGTTTCCGGCAGCTTTCGCATAACCCACACCACCATCGGCAGCACGGCTGAATTTTTCTGAAAATTTCACTCGTACCTCTCCGCTATAATAAGCCTGGGCTGGTGAGCAAATGATCATGAATTTATATTCATTTGCTGCGGAAGCTGAAACTCCTGCTTCTGAAGCGATCACGAACGGTCTGATATATAGACTGTTTCCGAAGCCTTTTTTGATCCATGCCTTGTCTATTTTCAACAGTTCTTCAAGAGCATTGAAAAAATGTTCCTTAGGAAATTCTGGGATGGCAAGGCGCTTCGCCGATTTATTGATTCGCTCAAAATTTTGATCGGGACGAAATAACCAAATACGGTCATCTGCGTCTTTATAGGCTTTCATACCTTCAAAAACCGCCTGGCCGTAGTGGAAAACCCTGGCCGAGGGTTGCAGGCAAATTGGGCCATATTCCTTGATAACCGGTTTCTGCCATTTTCCGTCCTTATAGTCACACTCCATCATATGATCGGTAAAAACCTGTCCGAAAGTAAGATTGTCAAAGTTTACCTGGTCGATTTTAGAAGTCGAAGCCTTTTGTATATCTATCATGAGAGTGCTTATTTGTTGTGTTGATTAAGTGAACAAATTTACCTATTTAATAGAAGAATCAAAATCTAAAGTTTTGGTAAATTTGGCTAATCAATCCATACACCCATGAAAAACATTTTCAGTTTAGCCCTTATCTCGCTTTTTTTGATAAGCTGCGGAAAAAAGAAAGAGAATAAGGACGAACAAATCGCACAGCTTGAACTAAGCCAGGAGGAATTCTCGAGTTTTGGAGATCAGATTTCAGCTGAAGGAGCACTTACAGCTTCTGAAATGTCTGAGAAATTTCAGGGTCTTCAGGCGGGAGATACCATAGCTGTTAAGTTTCGAACCAAAGTGAACAGCGTTTGTAAAATGAAGGGCTGCTGGATGAGCCTTGATCTTCCTGATTTGGAGGAGGATCCTATGGTGAAGTTCAAAGACTATGGATTTTTTGTGCCTAAGGATATTGAAGGTAAAGAAGTGGTGGTAGAAGGAATTGCTTTTATCGAAGAGACTTCTGTTGAAGATCAGAAGCATTTCGCCGAAGATGCCGGTAAGACGAAAGAAGAAATAGCTGCCATCAGTCAGCCGAAAAGATCCCCGGGATTTCTCGCACATGGGGTATTGCTAAAACAATAGTTTGGAACGGAAAATCATAAAAACCGGAGATGGTTCTGTGACCATTCATTTACCTGAATGGAATGAGCAGTACCACTCAAAACACGGTGCCATACAGGAAGCGCGACATGTCTTCCTGAAAATGGGATTGCACAAGCTGGCGGAAGATACCGGGCTTAGCGAAATATCGATTTTGGAAATCGGTTTTGGAACCGGTCTTAATGCTTTTCTCACGTTTCTTGAAGCTGAGAAACTGAAGCTTCAGGTCAATTACAGGGGTGTGGAGGCTTTTCCCGTTCAACTGGAAGAGGTTAAAAAACTCAATTATGCGGAAGTTATTCCTGCACTTGAAAAGGAACCCATTTTCTTAAAAATGCATGAGGAAGACTGGGAAAAGCCCAACAAAATTTCTTCAGATTTCACCCTAACCAAACAGCAGAAAGATTTCAAGGAGATCACGGATGATGCTCAATACGACCTCATCTATTTTGATGCCTTTGGCGCGAGGGTGCAGCCCGAATTATGGACCGAAGAGATCTTCAGCATCATGTATAAAGCATTGAGAAATAACGGAATCCTGGTTACCTATGCTGCAAAAGGTAGCGTAAGAAGGGCCATGCTGGCCAACGGATTCCAGGTTGAAAAACTGCCCGGACCTCCCGGAAAACGAGAAATGTTAAGGGCTGTTAAAAATTAGGCTTTATAGCGTTAAACCTCTAATAAATACCGGGTGTGAGCCTCAAGTCTTCAGTATCTTCAAAAGAAAAAACTATGCGCGTTTTAATTACTGGAGCTACCGGCATGATTGGCGAAAAACTGGTAGGCCTTTGTCACCAAAATGGGATAAAGGTGAATTACCTAACAACCAGTAAATCCAAGATCGAGAAAAAAGAAGATTATCGAGGTTATTACTGGGATCCTAAGTCTGGAGAGATCGAAGCGGGTTGCATAGATAAAGTTACCACCATTGTGCACTTGGCAGGTGCCAGCATAGCCGAACCCTGGTCTCCATCTTATAAAAAAACGATTATCAAAAGCCGGGTGGAAACCGCTAAATTGTTGCTAAAGACCCTGGCCGATAATTCTAATAGCGTAGATAATTTTATTTCGGCCAGTGCTATTGGTATCTATCCAAGTTCCCTGGAAAAGTTATATGATGAAAATGATACGGCAATTGCCGATAATTTTGTGGGCGAAGTAGTTAGAAAATGGGAAGCGGCGGCCGATGAATTTGAAAGTCTGGGGATAGATGTGGCCAAAATAAGGATTGGTCTGGTACTGGCAGAAGAAGGCGGAATGCTTGAAAAAGTAAAAAAACCGGTTTCTATTAATATGGGTTCGGCTTTAGGAAGCGGAAAACAATGGCAATCCTGGATACATATTGAAGACCTGGCAGGTATTTTTCTGTTCGCCATAGAAAATCAGCTTACCGGCGTTTATAATGCCGTGGCTCCTAATCCTGTAACCAATGAGGAACTAACTAAAGAACTAGCCAGGCAAATGGGAAAATCGGTCTGGTTGCCGAATGTTCCTAAATTTGTTTTGAAGGCCATGCTGGGCGAGATGTCACAGATCGTATTGTCCAGTCAGTTAGTAAGCAGCGAAAAGATACAAACCGCCGGCTACAGTTTTAAATTCTCGAATCTTTCAAGGGCGCTGGCCGATCTTACCAAATAAAAAAAGGCCGCAATTTGCGGCCTTTTTAATGTATCAACATTTTATGAAATTAGGCTTTCTTGGCCTTCAGGTCGATCTTTAATTCGATGTCGTCATAAATGAAGTTATCTCCTAATCCGTCGAAAACCGACTTAGACCCGTAATTTACGTTCCACTTGGTACGGTCAATCGCGAATTCCTCACTGGTGATCTGGATGTTCTCTCCGTCCTGGTTAATGCTTACAGGAATGGAAATATTCTTGGTTTCTTCCTTAATTGTTAAGTTACCCTGCAACATTTTTTGTCCTTCTTCTTCCGTAATTCCGGTTACTTCGAATGTAGCTTGTGGAAACTGATTTACATTGAAGAAATCACCTTCCTGACCTTCCGCAGTTCCTTTAAGGTGGGCTTCGAGATTTGTTTTGTCTTCACCTTCAAGGTCGGTTACTTCGATAGATTTCATGTCGATAACGAAATTTCCGCTTTGGATCAGGCTATCGGTAGCCATAAAAGTACCTTCAGCGATGCTGATGGTTCCAGTATGATTTCCGGTAGGTTTAGAGCCCTGCCATTCGATTACCGAAGCAGCAGTGTCTACCTGGAATTGAGCGGCCTCAGCCTCGGCTGTAGCTATTTCTTTAGCTTCGGCAGTCTCTGCCTCGTTCGAGTTATTTTTACAGGCCGTAAAAGCCAGAGTAGTGGCCGCTACGAACATGATATTCAAAAATATCTTTTTCATGGTATTTGGTTTTTAAAAGTTCGGCGCAAAAATAATCAGAAATGAATTTTGAGTTCCTAAAGTTTTATTAAATAAGTCTGGTGACATTTTGACATTTTAAACTAATTGGCAATGATTTTGACTACAAGAGGCTGAAATGAAATTGTATTTGAAATGAGCCAGAAAAAAGATAAGACCAAGAACGATAAAGAAATAAAAGATCAGGTAGAAGAGGCGATCGATAATGCCATAGATGAAGTAGAGGAAGAAGAGATGGCAGCCCACGAAAAGCCTGAAACCGACGATATGGAGTTTTCTGAAGAAGACAGGCTTAAGGAAGAACTTCAGAAGGAAAAAGATAAATTTCTAAGACTTTTTGCTGAATTCGAGAATTATAAAAGACGCACTTCGAAAGAGCGTCTGGAATTGTTCAAGACTGCCAATCAGGAAGTATTGACAGCCATGCTGCCGGTAATGGACGATTTTGACAGGGCGCTTAACGAAATGAGAAAGTCTGGAGATGACGATCTGATTCGTGGGATCGAGCTTATTCATAATAAATTGAAGGAAACCCTTAAGGCGAAAGGGCTGGAAAGAATGGCCGTAGAAAAAGGAGATGCCTTTGATGCCGAGGTTCATGAAGCCATTACACAGATACCTGCCCCATCAGATGATCTTAAAGGCAAGATTGTTGATGTGGTAGAGCCAGGTTACAAACTGGGCGAGAGGATCATTAGATATCCAAAAGTAGTTACCGGCCAGTAAAAAGCTTTTTACGAATTTGTAAAGACCAGAAATGAAAGAAGATTATTACGAAATATTAGGCGTAAGTAAGGATGCTTCGGCAGCCGAGATCAAGAAAGCATATCGAAAAATGGCTTTAAAATATCATCCCGATAAAAATCCGGGTGATGCAAAAGCTGAAGATATGTTCAAGAAATCTGCTGAGGCTTATGAAGTTTTAGGAAATCAGGAAAAAAGAGCCAAATATGATCGTTTTGGTCACCAGGCATTTGATGGCGGTGGCTTTGGCGGGGGTGGCATGAACATGGATGACATCTTCAGCCAGTTCGGCGATATTTTCGGCGGCGGCTTTGGAGGCGGCTTCGGCGGATTTGGTGGAGGCTTTGGCGGTGGCCAGAGACGTGCCAAAGGTAGTAACCTGCGTATCCGTGTTAGCTTAACCCTGGAAGAGATCGCCAATGGTTGTGAGAAGAAGATAAAGGTTAAGCGTAAAGTTCAGGCTCCAGGTACTACCTATAAAACCTGTAGCACCTGTAATGGTACCGGCCAGGTAACCCGAGTCACCAATACCATTCTGGGTAGAATGCAAACGGCTTCTCCTTGTACCACTTGTGGAGGAAGCGGCCAGATCATCGATAAAAAACCAGAAGGTGCCGATGCTCAGGGACTGGTAACCAGCGAAGAGACTGTATCTATCAAGATCCCGGCAGGAGTAGAAGATGGCATGCAGCTTAAAGTTGCCGGAAAGGGTAACGATGCACCTGGAAATGGAATTCCTGGAGACCTCTTGGTTGCGATTCAGGAGAAAGAACATGCAAGCCTGCAGCGTGAAGGTGATAACCTTCATTATGATCTTTACATCAGTTTTTCTGAAGCGGCACTGGGAACTTCAAAAGAGATCGATACGGTAACCGGCAAGGTGCGTATCAAGATCGAAGAAGGAGTTCAGTCTGGAAAAATCTTAAGATTAAGAGGTAAGGGGATCAATAGTATCAATGGATACGGCAAGGGAGACCTTCTTGTTCATGTAAATGTATGGACCCCTAAAACACTTTCAAGGGAGCAAAAGGAATTCTTTGAACGGATGGCAGAAGATGAAAACTTCAGGCCAAGCCCCGAAAAAAGTGATAAATCCTTCTTTGAGAAAGTAAAAGATATGTTTTCTTAAAAAGATGGTTTTAAGAAAAAATTTATATATTTGATTATCACTAAGTCTTTTAGTGATAATTTTTCTTTTTCATAGCAATTTTTTTCCCATCCTTAATTCTAATTAAGGGTGGGTTTTGTGCTTTTATGGACCTGCACAGGAAATTATAAAATCTTCTTAATCGGCTAGCACTCTCTCTGTATTTCTATATCTTTAACATTCCTATAAATGGCTATATGGAAAATCTTTTAGTGGCAGAGAATATCTACAAACGCTTTGGAAATTTTACTGCACTGAACAATATCTCAATCAACATTCCCAGGGAAAGTATCTTCGGACTTTTAGGTCCTAACGGGGCAGGAAAAACTACCTTTTTACGTATCATCAACCAGATCACCATGCCAGACGAAGGCAGGGTTTACCTGGATGGAAAGCCCCTGCATCCAGATGATATCGCCCATATAGGTTACCTTCCGGAAGAAAGAGGTCTATATAAGTCTATGAAAGTAGGAGAGCAGGCTTTATATCTTGCCCGGCTAAAAGGTTTGAGCAAAGCCGAAGCCAGAGAACGACTGAAATTCTGGTTTCGGAAACTGAACATCGAAGACTGGTGGGATAAGAAGATACAGGAGCTTTCCAAGGGGATGGCCCAGAAAGTCCAGTTCGTGATCACGGTGCTGCATCGTCCAAAGTTGCTCATTTTTGATGAACCTTTCAGCGGATTCGACCCCGTGAATGCCAATTTGATCAAGGATGAGATCCTTCAGCTAAAAGAAGAAGGAGCTACCATTCTCTTTTCTACTCACCGGATGGAAAGCGTGGAAGAACTATGTGATTACATCGCCCTGATCCATAAGTCGAATAAATTGCTTGATGGCAAGGTTTCCGAGATCAAAAAAGAATATAAGTCAAATACCTTCGAAGTAGGACTTGACGCCGTAGATGAAGCCACCTTGAGGCATGAACTCGAAACCAATTTCCAGGTAGGACCTGCAAGATTCAAAAGCATACAGGATGATCTCAAACTCAGCATCAGGATACAGGAAAATCAAAATTCCAACGACCTTATTCAATTTTTGTTAAGCCGGGCAAGGATCAATCATTTCGTGGAGGTGATCCCTTCGGTAAACGATATCTTTATTAAAACAGTGACCCAGAATGCGTAACCTACGGCTCATTATAAACCGCGAATACCTGGCGAGAATCCGTAACAGGACCTTTATCGTAATGACCTTTTTGAGTCCGCTTATTTTCGTAGGGATGATCCTGTTGATCGCCTATTTAAGCATGCTGAACAGTACTGAGCAGAAGATCATCGGGATTCACGACGATAGCGGCATATTTGCTTCAGAATTTAAGGATACTGAGAACGTACAATATCTCGATTATTCCGGCCGCGATCTCCAGGAAGCCAGGCAGGAGGTGTTGAGCAATGAATATTTCGGACTCATACATATTTCGAATTCGGGACCTGGAGAAAAGACCCAGGTGGAGTTCTTCGGAAAGGACACACCGGGTTTTGGTACTATTGAAAATATCGAAAAGACCATTTCAGATAAGCTCACCAGGCAACAATTGATTGAAAAAGGTATTGATGTCTCTGAGATCGATAAAGCCCGGGCCGAGGTGAACATCGATATTCAGAATTTTGCCGGAGAGCGAAGCTCCAAAATGTCTAATTATATCAAGATGTTCTTTGGTGGCGCTGCGGGCTACCTTTTAATGATGTTTATCATCATCTACGGTAATATGGTGATGCGCAGCGTGATCGAGGAAAAGACCAATCGTATTATTGAAATTATCGTGTCTTCGGTAAAACCTATTCAGCTTTTGCTGGGGAAGGTAATAGGGACTTCCCTGGCGGGAATTACCCAGTTCGCGATCTGGGTGATCCTGGGAACCATTTTGCTATTCGGAATTTCATCCTTTCTGGGAATTGACCCGATGGCTGCCCAGACACCGGCTTCAACAGTGGTGAGCCAGGTGCCGAAACCAGAGATCAATCAGCTGGTGATCGATATTCTGAATTTGCCTTATGCGAGTTTGATCACTTTTTTCTTTATATATTTTATTTCGGGCTATTTTCTATACAGTGCGATCTATGCGGCCATTGGTGCGGCGGTAGATAGTGAGACCGATACCCAGCAGTTCATGTTTCCTATTATACTTCCACTAATCTTAGGGATCTATGTTGGGTTTTTCTCGGTAGTTGAAAATCCGCACGGCACGGTCTCTACCATATTTTCGATCATTCCCTTAACATCACCTATTGTGATGCTAATGCGTATTCCTTTTGGAGTTCCATGGTGGGAAATCCTGATCTCGATCGTGGTTCTTATAGGAACGAATATAGCGGTCTTATGGTTATCTGCGAAGATTTACAGGGTTGGAATCCTGATGTATGGAAAAAAACCTACTTATAAAGAGATCTATAAATGGCTTAAATACTAGTTATGCAGGATCAGAAAGTTAAAGAAAAGGTTACCAAAGTAATCGAACAGGATATCTGGGGTACTATAAAGGATATTTGGCAATTCGGGTTCAAGATCCCAATAGGGGGTGAGGAGGTGAATATTTCGGTTGGAATGGTAATTCTTGTGGTGCTAGCCTTTGTGCTTACCAGTATTATCCTGAGGGTGATCAGATCCTTTATCACTTCTAAACTCGTGGAAGAAGACAAGCTTAAGTTCATAAGCGTCTTCAAATTCATAAAATACATAGTTTACCTGGCGGTGGTGCTCATCACTCTTAGTTCAGCCGGGATCGATATTACGATCCTGCTTACTGCTTCGGCTGCCCTTTTTGTGGGTATTGGTCTTGCCTTACAGGAGCTATTCCAGGATGTGATTGGCGGTGTTTTTATTATTCTTGATAAATCCCTGCTGGTGGGAGATGTGATAGAAATGGATGGCCGGGTAGCTAGGGTTTTCGAGATCAAACTGCGTACTACCAGGGCTCTGACACGAGATGATAAGGTTATGATCATCCCGAATCATAAATTTATTAGTGACACCGTCTTCAATTATACACAGAACCATAAGACCACTCGTGAAATGGTGAAGGTGGGCGTTTCTTATGGCAGCGATGTGGAGAAAGTACGGGAAGTGCTCTTAGAATGCGCCAGGGAGCAGAAGGGCATTCTTAAAAAGCCGGAACCCTTCGTTTTATTTGAAGACTTCGGAGATTCAGCCCTTCTTTTTGCACTTCATTTCTATGTATCAGACAGTTTTGTGGACCCAAAGGTGAAAAGTGAGCTTAGGTTCAAGATCAATCATAAGTTTAGATTGAATAATATAACTATTCCGTTCCCACAAAGAGATGTTCATATGTTCTATCCGGAACCCAGGAAAGCGGTGGAAGACATAAAAGAAGGCGACGATGCGTAAACTGCTGGTTCTGGTACTGTGCTTTTGGATACAGGGATCATTTTCTCAGGCCACCGATCTGGCCAGGATTGAGTATACTTATTTTCCGCAGAAAAATTCAGATAATTCCTTCCGAAGGGCCAGGGCACAGGTAGCTTTTCCCTTCGAATTAAAAAAAGAAGGAACTTACCTGATCCCTGGTTTTGAATACAGGAATGTGAATTTTAAATATAACGATCCTGAAGATTTTAATACCCGGGACCTGGATAGATTTCAGTCGTTTACTATCACACTTGGATACACCTTTAAAATGAACGAGGAGTGGAGGTTTGGCGCGGAAACCGGGGTAAAGATCGCTTCCAACTTTTCTACTGGAAAAATTGTGAATGATGACCTAATATATACGGGAACGGTGCTTTTCGTGAAGATCAAGGAAGATGAACGTTATTACGAGCCCTGGAGGCTTATCCTGGGTTTAAGGTATTCCACCACGGCAGGTTTTCCTTTCCCATTACCGGTAATAAATTATTATAAAAGATGGACTGAAAAGTGGTCTTATAGCATTGGACCTCCAAAATCCAATTTAAAGTACTATTTTAACGATAAACATAATCTCCAGGCTTTTGTGACTCTGGATGGTTTTTTTGCGAATGTGCAGGAAAATTTTGATGCTACTCCAGATTTTAGCAATAATGACAATATAGCTGATAGTATGTCTATGACGATCCTGTTAAGCGGCCTGGGTTACGAATACGGTATCACAGAGCATCTTAGTTTCTATATCTATGCTGGACATACCCTTATAAACGATATAAGGCTACGGGATAGGAATAGAGATGATGTATATACGATTAACAAAACCAACACCTTTTATGGAAGAGGTGGATTAAAATTTTCAATATTCTAATGGCAAAGATTTTATTAATAGAAGACGAAGCAGCGATAAGAAGGGTTTTAAACAAGATCCTTACCGAAGAAAGCAAGGAATATGAAGTGGTAGAAGCCGAAGATGGACTTGCAGGAATGGAACTGGTTAAAAATGAAGATTTCGACCTCATCCTGTGCGACATCAAAATGCCAAAAATGGATGGGGTGGAAGTGCTGGAAGCCGTAAAAAAGGTAAAACCCGAAATTCCCGTAGTGATGATCTCCGGTCATGGCGATCTCGATACCGCGGTAAATACCATGAAACTTGGAGCCTTCGATTATATCTCAAAACCGCCAGATTTGAACAGGTTGCTTAACACTGTTAGAAATGCGCTTGACCGAAAAGAGCTGGTAGTAGAGAATTCCCGCTTGAAGAAGAAGGTGAGCAAGAATTATGAGATGATAGGGGAGTCTGAAGAGATCAAGCACATTAAGAATATTATCGAAAAAGTAGCACATACCGATGCCCGGGTACTGGTTACTGGTCCCAATGGTACCGGAAAAGAATTGGTCGCACACTGGCTGCATCAAAAGAGCGACCGTTCTAAAGGACCAATGATCGAGGTAAACTGTGCCGCCATCCCTTCAGAATTGATAGAAAGCGAATTGTTTGGACATGTGAAAGGAGCCTTTACCTCAGCTAACAAAGATCGGGCAGGGAAATTTGAAGCTGCCAATAAAGGAACCATTTTCCTCGACGAGATAGGGGATATGAGTCTTTCGGCGCAGGCCAAGGTTTTGCGTGCCCTTCAGGAGAACAAGATCTCCAGGGTTGGGAGTGACAAGGATATCAAAATCGATGTGAGAGTGATCGCGGCGACGAATAAGGATCTGAAAAAAGAGATTGAAGAGAACAATTTCAGGGAAGACCTTTATCACAGGCTTGCAGTTATCTTAATCGAGGTGCCGCCGCTAAAAGAACGCAAGGAAGATATTCCGCTACTGGTAGATTACTTTAGCGAAAAGATCGCTCAGGAACAGGGAACCCATAAAAAAGAATTTACCAGCGACGCTATTGAGGTTCTTAAAAATTATGACTGGCGTGGTAACATTCGCGAATTGCGAAATGTAGTAGAACGCCTGTTCATTCTTGGAGGCAAGGAGATCACCAAGGAAGATGTGGAACTTTTTGGAAGCCGGTTCTAAGGCCTTTTATTTCGGGGGTTATGAGGATTGTATTTTAGAAAGTACATAGTATCCCCACTAGGATGGTCCCATTCATGGAAAAGATCAAAACCAACCCGTTGGTAAACGATAGCATTCGTTCTGCCGCGGGTTTCTGCATATAGTTCCAAACCGGTATCATGCGCCCTTCTAAAAAACTCATCTTTCATTTCCTTACCTACCTGGGTTTCGGCTCCCCGTGATTCTTTGAGGATTCCCCAGAACCAGCAGTACAGATATTCTCCTTCCTGCGGACGCTGATCTTTTATATATTTCTGGGTTTTCAGGATGTTAAGGGCATTCTTAACCCCCGTCACATTGGCAACCAGCTTTAACTGAGTCCAGAGCTCTTTCCAGATATTATCATCTTTTTTGCTGGTTTTAAAGAGGATCGCGATTCCCTGCCGGTTTTCAGAAACGATCAGGGCGTCTTTTTCGATCGCCTTATTCACCATGTGGGTTGCCAGATAATGGAATCTGCGTTCTCTGTTCCCGCCTTTTCGTACGATATCCATAGAGGAAGGAATCTCCTGTAACAAGGTAGATACCTTATCGATGATCTCTTCTTTTTCCTGTTTGTTCAAGATGATTTTCTTTGCTGGCGAAGATAAAAATAAAAATTTTTAAAGGTTGTATATTTAAGACAAAGCTGTTAAGATGAAAAATTTCAATTCTAAGGATTACCTGGTAAAATCAAATATTTCGATCTCTGATGAACCCACCTCGGTAGACCTGGGAATGGATCAGGATCTTACCCGACAGAAAATGAGGGAAACCAGGCGAAAGCTGGGGGATTGGCAGGATATTATGTATGCGCATGGGAAATATTCGGTATTGATCTGTCTTCAGGGCACCGATACTGCTGGAAAGGATAGCCTCATCAGGGAAGTTTTTAAAGATTTCAATAGCCGCGGGGTGGTGGTTCATAGTTTTAAGGCGCCTACCAGCAGGGAACTCAAGCATGATTATCTATGGAGACATTATGTGGCCCTGCCGGAACGCGGGAAATTCGGTGTATTTAATCGCACGCATTATGAAAACGTGCTGGTCACCAGGGTACATCCGGAATATAATCTGAATGAAAACATTCCGGGGATAGATTCAGTAGAAGATATCGATGATAATTTCTGGGAGAAACGCTTTGAACAGATCAGGAATTTTGAAAAACATATCGCGGAAAACGGAACCATCATCTTTAAGTTCTTTCTGCATCTTTCAAAAGAGGAACAGCGACAGCGATTACTGAGAAGATTGGATAAACCCAGCAAGAACTGGAAATTTTCACCCGGAGACCTTGAAGAACGCGAAGAATGGGATTCGTACCAGGAATATTTCGAGGACGCGATCAATCAAACCTCTAATAAAAAGGCACCCTGGTATATCATTCCGGCAGATGACAAAAGAACGGCCAGATATTTGGTATGTAATATCCTCTATGAGAATCTAAAAGAATATAAAGATATCAGGGAACCTGAATTAGATCCTGAAATCAAGAGAAATTTAGATGACTACCGGGAACAATTAAAAAAGGAAAACAATTAGTTGATAATGCTTCTTTTAGTTCAAAATTTTAATTTTATTAGCCCTAAAAATTGAACCGTATGAAAACCTTCATAACAGGTATTGCCCTTCTCTTATTCACAATAGGTGCCTTTGGCCAGACCGATTATATTTCAGATTCCCTTACCATTAGAAAGATCTACGATATGTCTTTACTAAATGGTAAGAGTTATGCCTGGCTGGACCATCTATCTAATGAGATCGGCGGGAGACTTTCAGGTTCTTTCAATGCTCAGCAGGCTGTTGAATACACCCGGGACGAACTGGAAGAACTTGGGCTGGATAAAGTCTGGCTGCAGCCTGTAATGGTCCCAAAATGGACCAGGGGAGAACGAGAGTTCGCTTTTGTGCAAACCGGCCCCGGTGTTACGAGAAATGTAAACATTACAGCACTTGGAGGTTCGGTGGCGACCCCGGCTGGTGGTACCAAGGCACAGGTTCTTGAAGTACAGGGGATCGAGCAACTGGCTGAATACGGTCGTGAAAATATCGAAGGTAAAATAGTTTTTTTTAACAGGCCTATGCGAGCCGACCTTATTCATACTTTTGAATCTTATGGCGGTTGTGTGGACCAGCGTTATTCCGGAGCGAAAGAAGCTGCAAAATATGGCGCTGTTGGCGTGATTGTAAGATCCATGAATTTAAGACTGGACGATTTCCCCCACACCGGTTCCATGAGTTATGGAGATCTGCCGGTAAAGGATCGCATTCCGGCAGCCGCGATTTCTACCAACGATGCCGAATACCTGAGCAGTATTTTGAAAATTCAAAATGACCTGGAGTTCTATTTTAAACTCAGCTGTGAGCAGCACGAAGATGTACAATCTTATAACGTCATAGGCGAAATTACCGGGACCGAAAGGCCTGAAGAGATCATGGTAGTGGGAGGTCACCTGGATTCCTGGGATCTTGGAGATGGCGCTCATGATGACGGAGCGGGAGTAGTACAAAGTATGGAAGTGCTCAGGCTGTTTAAGGAAATAGGCTATAAGCCGAAAAGAACCTTGCGGGTTGTTCTTTTTATGAATGAAGAAAATGGCCTAAGAGGTGGGAATAAATATGCTGAAGTTGCAAAGGCTAAAGGAGAACAACATTTTTTCGCCCTGGAGAGCGATTCAGGAGGTTTTACTCCGAGAGGATTTGCCATTACAGCTAATGATGAGCAATTTGAAACAATTCTTAGCTGGCAAAGATTATTTAAACCATACCTGATACATTACTTCGAAAAAGGTGGCGGTGGCGCCGATATTTCTCCATTGAAAGGTGATGGAACAGTGCTGGCCGGCCTTCGACCCGATTCTCAGCGCTACTTCGATTATCATCATGCCTCTAATGATACATTCGACGCTGTGAATAAACGAGAGCTGGAACTTGGGGCGGCAACTATGGCTTCTCTTGTTTACCTGGTAGATAATCATGGTTTTGAAAAGCCCATTCAAAACACACAGGAAATCGCCGATTAATGCTTTAAAGATTTTATTCTTTAGCCTTAAAAAGAAGATTTAAGCCTGTACCTTTGCAGACCTAAATTTTAGTTTTGCAATTAACTGCTTATACCCGCGAATTCAGACGGAACCTAAAGATTGCCTATCCGGTGATGCTGGGTCAGCTTGGCCATGTAATGGTTGGGCTGGTAGATAACTTGATGATTGGCAGGTTAGGAGCGGCACCACTGGCTGCGGTTTCACTGGGAAACGCGCTGGTTTTTATCGCCATGTCTTTGGGTATTGGATTTTCTTTTGCGATCACACCTCTAATTGCCGAGGCCGATGGGGCAGAGGACCTGGAGGGAGGAAGGAGCTATTTTCATCATGGTTTGATCCTTTGCAGTTTAAATGGTCTCTTCTTGTTTATCCTGCTGCTTATAGCAAAACCGGTGCTCTATTACCTCGATCAGCCCCCAGAAGTGGTAGAACTGGCTATTCCTTACCTCGATATCGTTGCTTTTTCCATGTTACCTTTAATGGCCTTCCAGGCCTTTAAACAATTTGCCGACGGACTTTCCCAAACCCGGTATGCCATGTATGCCACGCTACTGTCTAATGTGGTGAACGTGGTTTTTAATTATTTGCTTATTTACGGAATCTGGATCTTCCCCCGACTCGAACTTGAAGGAGCTGCAATAGGAACCCTTATTTCACGATTTTTCATGCTTTGGTTTATTTGGGAAATACTCAGGAGAAAAAAGAAGTTAAGGGAATATTTCAAATGGTCTAAAAGGGAAATGCTGAAATGGGATATTTTCAGGCGACTCTTGGCACTTGGTTTTCCCACAGCCCTGCAAATGCTATTTGAAGTTGCGATATTTACCGGAACCATTTTCCTGGCAGGAAACCTAGGAACCAATCCGCAGGCGGCGAACCAGATCGCGCTTAACCTGGCTTCCATGACCTTTATGATAGCCGTTGGGCTTGGTGTAACGGCAACCATCAGGGTTGGTAATCAGGTAGGATTAAAAGCATATCGGGAATTAAGGCGAATTGGCTATTCCATTTTTTTACTGGTCTTTTTAATAGAGGCAGTTTTTGCTTTATTGTTCATTCTGCTGAAGGATATTTTACCGGTTTTTTATATCGATAATGCCGAAGTGATCGCGCTTGCAGCTCAGCTATTAATAATTGCTGCGCTTTTCCAGTTGAGCGATGGGGTTCAGGTGGTGATCCTCGGAGCCTTAAGAGGCTTACAGGATGTAAAGATCCCTACCATAATTTGTTTTATTTCATACTGGGTGATTGGCTTTCCGGTAAGCTTCTATTTTGGACAGGCTGAAAACCTCGGAAGTATGGGAATCTGGCTCGGCCTGCTTGCAGGCTTGACATCTTCTGCGATATTGCTATATTTCAGGTTCAATTATCTTAGCAAAAAACTGATACGTACTAAAGAATTAATTAATACGACTATATAAATGGAACTTCCAAAATTCATATTAGGAGATAATACCGATCACCCGGACGCGATCTTTGTGATCCATACCGAATTCCCAAGATTTATCATCAATCTTGAAAATGACGAGATAGAATGGTTTGAAGATTTTGATAAGGAGGATGAAAAGGAACTGGCCAGCGAGACCGAAAACCTGATCGTTCAGGCCAGTGAATTCTACGATCGCGAAGTATCCAGATACGAAGAGGATTAATGGAACAAATTTCTGAACTGGACCGGGATCTTTTTCTCTATCTCAATAATCTTGGAAGCGAGACCTGGGATTGGCTATGGATAGGTATCAGTGATAAATGGATGGCCATCCCGTTATATGCTTTTTTGCTATACCTGCTGTTCAGAAAATTTGGTTTGAAGCCAACCCTTATCACCATGGTCGTGGTGGCCCTTCTTATAACGGCAACCGATCAGCTTGCTAATCTTTTTAAGCATGGTTTTGAGAGGCCGCGGCCCTGCAGGCAGGAAGGGGTGATGGAATATGCCAGGTTTGTTGCCGAACGCTGTGGCCGGTTTGGCTATTTTTCGGCACATGCAGCCAATTCCACAGGTGTGGCTGTCTTCCTGGGATTGATCTTTAAAAAGCATTATCCAAAATTGCTGATATTCCTCGCTATCTGGGCCGTAGTGGTTTCATACAGCCGAATCTACCTTGGAGTTCATTACCCCGGCGATGTGCTCACCGGAATGCTGATAGGTTCGATATTTGGCTACCTGTTCTTTTTGCTGCGGAATTATTTGATCAGAAAATTTATTAAAAAAGATTCAGTCCAGGCTTAGCAGATATTTAGCTGCAGCGAAGGCGGTGGTCTTGTTTTCTTCTATTAGCTGAAGTTGTTCCTGAAGCGCAGTTTTGATTTTGGGATCATTATAGAACCTACTTTTTAGGTGGTCATTGATGGTTTGATGCAACCAGAATTTGTTCTGTTGATGCCGGTTATGTTCAAAATAGCCGTTTTCTTCTGTCTTTTTTCTGAATTCTGTGATCATATTCCAAACTTCCGGAATACCTTCATTATATAAGGCACTGCAGAGTTTTACTCCAGGTTTCCATTCGCTTTCCTTGGGCGGGTACAGCTGAAGCGCCCGATTGAATTCCAGTTTTGCATCCCTTGCAGCTTTCTGGTTATCACCATCGGCCTTATTGATCACGATGGCATCGGCCATTTCCACGATTCCTCTTTTAATGCCCTGTAATTCATCACCGGCCCCGGCCAGTTTCAACAACAGGAAAAAATCGGTCATGCTGTTAACGGTGGTTTCGCTTTGGCCAACCCCTACGGTTTCTATCAGAATCACGTCAAATCCCGCCGCTTCACATAGAATGATGCTTTCACGGGTTTTTCTGGCAACTCCACCAAGGGAATCTCCGCTAGGTGAAGGTCTAATAAAGGCGTTTTGTTCCTTAACCAGGTTTTCCATCCGGGTTTTATCTCCGAGTATGCTTCCGTGGGAAACCGAACTGCTGGGATCTACGGCCAGCACCGCAACCTTCTTGCCCTGGGAGATCAGGTAACTTCCGAAGCTTTCGATAAAGGTGCTTTTCCCAACCCCTGGCACTCCTGTGATCCCAATCCTGATGGATTTTTGAGAATGAGGAAGGGCTCCTTCCACCAGTTTTTCAGCTTGTTCCTGGTGTGTAACCTGATTGCTTTCAATGAGCGTAATGCCTTTTCCCAGCGCCGTCTTATTACCCTGAAGCAAATCCTTTAGCAACTGTTTAGAAGAAAGTTGTTTCTTCCTGAAACTCCTGATGCGTTTAGCCGATTCGGAACTTACGTTTCTTGAAGACGGATTGCTCTGCGACTCGCTTAAGGCTGATTTTTTAGGGCTTTCACTCAAAATTGATGGGAATATTTAGCACAAATTTATGAATTTGATTTGGAGGCATGATCAATTGGGTGGTATATTGATGCGAAACTAAATTACTTAAATTATTTCACGCAATGAAGAACTTGTATAAAACTACAGTAACTACCCAGGGAGGTCGTAACGGGCATACCCGTAGTGAAGATGGTATACTGGATATGGAACTTAAAAAACCAAAAGGTCTGGGAGGCCCGGGTGGAAATTATTCAAATCCTGAGCAGCTTTTTGCAGCGGGATATTCGGCCTGCTACGGAAGTGCCCTCGAACATGTGGCAGAAAAGCACAAGATAGACCTGGGAGATTATAGTGTGACCGCTACTGTAAAACTTGGAGTAACCGATAAGGAAAACCTTCAGTTAACTGTAATCCTGGACTCTTATATTCCCGGTGTAGATGTTGAAACTGGTGAAAAACTGGTAAACGAAGCACATGAAGTTTGTCCTTATTCCAGAGCGACCAGGGATAATATCGATGTCACGCTCAATTTATTGCTGGACGAAGAATAATAGCAAAATTGTATATTACAGTTCAGAGGCTCCTTCGGGGGTCTCTGCCATTTTAAGGGGGACACTCACCAGAGTGCGATCCCATACTAACATCATATGGATAAATTCGGCTTCCTGTTCGAGTAAGATGGTGAACTGGTCTATGGTTTGCGACAGTTGTTCTACGGGCCGTTCCAGAACCAGGGCATCAGATTCCGGATTTCGATAAGCCTTTTCATCCAGATCGATTCCCCATGGATACATTTCAGAATTAAAGATCACCTTCCAGCTCTCTTCCATCGGGATGGTCCACAGTGTATATTTTCCGGCAGGCAATAAACTGCCATCTACCAGCAGGTCTTTATTGGTTTCAAAAGTGGTGGCTTCGTTCGCGCCGGTTCTCCATACTTCATTATAAGGCACTAATTGGCCGAATATCTCTCTTCCTTTTTTATAGGGCCTGTTGTAAAATATTTCTATTCTTAAATCCCCCTTCTGAAAAATGACCGTATCCTCCGGGCTGTGGGCTTTAGTGGTGTACCTGATAATCATAAAAAGTATAATACCCAGTAGGGCGATCACACCAGCAATTTTTAGAAATACCTTTAAGGTTTGGTTCATTTTTCTTCAGCTTCTATCCCTAAATTAAAGAATATTGCCCGGAAATGGATTTTTTTTCAGAATTTTTGCAACGCGGGCTTTTTTGGCTCGTCTTTAAAGTGAACTAACCCATCAAAAAACAAATTAAGTTGATACAGCATCAGTTAATAGAAGCTTGTAAGCAGAATAGCCGGAGGGCCCAGCTCAAGCTGTATAACAAATATTGCGAGGGGATGTATTTCGTGGCCTTACGATTTATGAAGGATACCATGGAGGCAGAAGATGCCATGCAGGAAGCTTTTATTAAGGCATTCAGCAAATTACACCAATTCAACGGCGAAGTGACTTTCGGGGCCTGGTTGAAGAAGATCGTGATCAATAAATGCCTGGACAAATTAAAGGCTAAACGAATGGAACTGGTAGCTATCAACGAACAGGTGATGGGAACAGTAGAGGAAGAAGATAACTGGCAGGTCGAAGACGGAATCGGAATTGATGAAGTAAAACGAGAGATCGAACGACTGCCTGAAAAATATAAATATCCGCTTATGTTATACCTGATTGAAGGATATGATCATGAGGAAATTAGCGAAATACTGGATATTACACAGGTTGCATCCCGAACACTGGTGCACCGCGGAAAGAAAAAACTACAAGACGAACTAAAAACTATTAGCAATGGGACAGGATATTAGAGAAATGTTCCGCAAGGAGGAACAAATAAGCGCGGAAAAGCTTAAGAGCTGCCATGAGGCTCGATTCGAAGCCAGGCTGGATAAAGCTTTCCCAAAAAAGAAGAAAAACAATTTCTATCAAATCTTGCAGATCGCTGCCATCCTGGTAGTGGTCCTGGGAATAGGAGGCTTCTTCTTTTTCAATAATTTCGGTGAGAATCCTGCCGATGTAGACAACCAGATCGTTGACGCCCCGGTAGAACAAAATACTGAAGAGGAAACAAAGCCTGAAACCGATGAATACAGGTTAAGCGATGTTTCTCCACAATTCAAGAAAATAGAAGATTATTATATGGCAAGTCTTAATCTTCAGCTTGCCAAACTGGATATGACTCCAGAGAATAAAGAACTCATCGATGCATTTATGAGCAAGATGGAAACTCTGGACGAAGAATACAAGGCGCTAAATGCCGAGATCCAGCAAACCGGGATCAATGAAGAAACCGTGGAGGCCATGATCTCTAATCTGCAGTTGAGACTGGACCTGCTCACCAAATTAAAAACCAAATTAAAAGAAATTCAACAATCAAAAGTCAATAGAAATGAGAACTATCAAGCTTAATTATATGATCCTTTGCCTGCTATTCATCACAGCGGCAGGCTTTGCCCAGACCAAAAAACTGAGCAAAACGTATAAGACGTCGGAAAATGTGGATGTTAACATAGATTCACGTCATACCAATATCATCATCGAAAACTGGGATAAGAACGAAGTAAAGATCGAAGCTTATCTTGAAACTGAAGGGGTAGATAAGGAAACAGCCCAGAAAATGCTAGAAGCCTGGGATCTGCAAACCGCTGCCAATAACGGAACTGTTCGCATCAAATCTGGCGGAGGTATGAATATGGATATCAACATCAATATGAGTGAACTGGAAGGTGCTCTTTCACAGTTACCTGAAATTTTGGAGCCTTTGATGGAAAATCTTGGACCTATGATTTCCAGTATGACCAGTCAACCTTTGCCACCGGAATTTACCGAAAACGTGAGCCATTTCAGGTTCGATTATGAAGCCTATAAAAAGGACGGTGATAAATACCTGAAGGAATGGGAAAAGAATTTCGAAGAGAAGTTCGGGAAAGACTTCGAAGTGAAAATGGAGAAGTGGGCCAAGGAAGTTGAAAAGAACAGCGAAAAATATGAGAAGGAATACGAGGCCAAAATGGAAGTCTGGGCCAAGGGATTCGAAAAAGACATGGAAGCCTGGGGCGAGGAATTCGGAAAAAAGATGGAAGCCTGGGGAGAACAGTTCGGTAAGCAGTTCGAAGCACAGATGGAAGGTGGTGGCAAGGTGTATATCCTTGATGGAAGGGAAACCTCTAAATCCAAAAAGACCATAAAGCTCTGGATTCCCAATGAAGCAAAATTACACCTGAATGTTCGTCACGGCGAATTAAAGCTGGGAAGCAATATCAAGAACCTTAAGGCCGATCTGTCTCACAGTCGGCTTTCGGCCAACAGGATCTCGGGCAAAGACACTCACATTCGGGTGGCATATTCTCCCGTTAAGATCGCCTACTGGGATTACGGGGTGCTTACTACCGAGTTCGTGAAGAACTGTAGTATCGAGAAAGCGGTTAGCATCAAACTGAATTCTAATTCGAGTGATATCGTGATCCGGGAGCTTCAGAAAACTGGAGTTTTAAGCGGTTCTTTCGGTAAATTGCAAATTGCTGATCTTGGTTCGGGATTTGAAACGCTCAACATAACGCTAGAAAACAGCGACCTGGTTCTTGATATTCCTGAAACCGCTTTCAATTTCAATTTTAACGGCATGCGAAGCTCCATTAAATATCCGCAAAGCTTGACCCTGAAGTCCACTAAATCCTACGATAACCAGATACTGAACGGATATTATAAGTCGCAGAACGGAAACGGGAATATCTCGATCAAGGCAAATTTCAGTGACGTATTGATAAATTAAAATCTAGCCATTACATTTGGCTTCCTTTAAAAGCCGATCGTGATGCAGGATTTTGCTGAATTTTTGAACGAGATAACTACAGGATTCACCCCTGTAATTGGAGGAGATTACACGCATAGTGACTATGCCTATATCGATCTTTCAGAAAACAATCGCGACCTGTTGAAACTTGAAGTTGCTTCTTCGGAAGCATTTTCGGTTTTTATAGATGAATATTTAAAGAACAGGGAGGCAAGGGCCGCTTATGGTGGTTATAATGAACTCCGAACGCTTTATAACCGAAGCGAACTCTTCAATAATGTATCTTCAAACAGAAATATACATATTGGCCTTGATATCTGGGTGCCTGCGTATTCTGAAATTATTAGTCCGCTGCAGGGAAAAATTCACAGCTTTAAAGACAATTCCAATTTTGGCGATTATGGCCCTACCATTATCCTGGAGCATACTATAGACGAAAGAACATTTTATACCCTTTACGGACACTTAAGCAGAAGATCGCTATCGGGTCTTGAAGTAGGGAAAAAGGTTAGTGCTGGTGAAAAAATAGCGGAACTTGGTGATTTTTCTGAAAATGGTGATTATGCCCCGCATCTTCATTTCCAGGTGATCGAAGATCTGCATGGAAAAATCGGGGATTTTCCAGGTGTTGTAAAAAAGGAAGATCTGGAGTCTTATTTAAAGATCTGCCCGGATCCTAATTTGTTGTTGAAGATATGATGCTCAATTAGTCATTCGAAGAAGTCCCGTTTTCTCGGGGCGACTGAGAAATCGCTGAATTTGAAATAATTCATTCTGAAAAATGTCGATATAAAGACAGATTTCTCCCTGCGGTCGAAATGACTTCAATAAAGTTATTTTTTATCGTAGTCATTTCGAAGGAGCTTGCGACTGAGAAATCTCATTAAAATTGATTTTCCAGGAATCTCCATTCCGAATTAAAATCTTCAATAAGTTTTACTTTCTTTTCCCTCAAAATTGCTTCTGAAGGATTTTGGAACTCTTCGAAATATACTAGATGGTAACAGTTATACTTTCCGGCAAAAGATTTCTTATTCAATTTACTGTCCTGATAATGCTGATCTATTCTTTTATTGAGATCATTCGTTATACCTACATATAAAACGGTTTTTAAATAATTTGTAGTTATATACAGGTAATATGATTTCATTATTCAGATTTCTCCCTCCGGTCGAAATGACCAGAATTTTGTAATATTTTAGGTTGTCATTTCGAAGGAGCTGGCGACTGAGAAATCTCTTTTAATTTGAAGTTGTTAATTCTGAAAAAGGTCGATATAAAAATAGATTTTTCCCTGCGGTTGAATTGACAAATACCACCAACTACTTCTTCCTCACAAAAATCGCCACAACCGCTGAAGTAACGATCCCAACAGTAAGCGAAAAGAAAAAGGCCTGCAGCATATAAGAATTTAAATTAAAGTAGGCCTCCGCATCTTCCTGCTTATTGCCCATACTTACTGAATGAGCGATAGCATTGTCAAAATAGTCTGGCGTGATGAATTCATGGGTTAGAAACATGGCCAGGGGAGAAAGTATAGCCACTACAATGCTTATGATCACTCCCGAGACAAAGCCCCGCGACCAGTTCATTTGGTCCTTATAAAAATTCTTGCGCTTGTCCAGTAAAGCCAGGACGTACAACAGAACGGCCACGATTCCGAAGATATTGGTATAAATAGCATGCTGGGCGATTTTTTCGTCATGCCAGCCAAGAGCTTTTTCAATGAACATCCAAACGAGCGAGATGATCGTAAAGAGGATACCCCATTTGATCTCAATACCGAATTTTTTCATTGGTGAGTTGTCGATTGATTAGTTTGTTAAAATTAGTAAAATTCCAACAGCTACTACTAAAAATAAAAAATCCCGAAAGTAATTTCGGGATTTTGATCCGTATTAGATGTGTTAGTTAGGCGTCTTCGTTCAGTTTTTTGGTGGTAAAGAAACCTGCGAATAGGCCAAGACCTGCTAGGAGGAAGATCGTACCCGGATAGACGATATCTTCATCTATTCCAAGAGCAGAGCGGAGTATCTCGGCCAGGAAGATCCCAATACCAATACCCACTAATAGCAATGCCAGGTTAATAACTATCACTTTCCAGATAGGAGTGACATGTTTCTTTTTGCTGTAAAAGATGCTGGCGTCGGCTCCTTTTTCAATGAGCGCCAGGCGTTCGCGGTTTCTGGCCGAAATGTACAGGTAAAACATTCCGAAAATAACACCGAAGATGATTGGCATAATGATTACTTCTGATCCCATGATTGTGAGTTTTTAGATTGAAAATAAAAGTTCGTTTGCTATTAGGACGCCCTCTTTTCCAAACCGGTTACAAAAAAATGTAAATTTATTTTGAAATATTCCTGTAACCGATGATCACAACTGGTCGTCCTATAGTGGAATGAATAAGCTAACTGACCATCAATTGATAGAGAAAATCCTGACTGGTAATACTACGGTATTTGGCGAGCTGGTAGAACGTTATCAAAATTTTGTGTTTACGGTGGCTATTCGAATGCTCCGTAATACCGAAGAGGCCGAAGAGGTGGCCCAGGATAGTTTTATTAAGGCTTTTGATTCATTAGCCAGTTTCAGGGGAGACTCGAAATTTTCTACCTGGCTGTACCGGATAGTTTATCATAAGGCATTGGATAGGATCAAAAGGAACAAAAGGCATCAAACCTATGAGGTGATCGAAGAAATTACCGATGACAGTCTGGACCATATTGAAAATGGGCTGGAATATATGCTCTCAGAAGAACGGTCCAGGCTGATCAATGATTGCATAGGAAAGTTGCCAGAGGAGGAGGCATTCATTATCAGTTTATATTATTTTGAGGAGCAATCGGTAAAGGAAATTTCTCAGGTTACCGATCTTACTGAGGATAATATTAAAATAAAATTATATCGTAGTCGGAAGAAGCTGTTCTCACTGCTCAAAGGCTATGTAAAACCCGAAATATCATTGAAAGATGGAAAAGCAGTTTAACAGGGAAGAAGAAATGATGAAGAAGTTGCTGAATGATGCCGGAATCAAAGCGCCTTCAGCCGATTTCAAAAACAGGATCATGGGGATAGTAGAACAGAGAAATGTAGCTATTTCTCCGTATAAACCACTTATTCCGAAATTTGTATGGTTTATCCTGGCGGGTTGTATTTTAAGTGCGGTCATAGGTCTTTATTTGATGTCTGCAAATGTTTCCTGGAACTGGTCTTTAGATTTCAGGGTACCTGAGTTTATTGAGATTCCTAGTATCAGGCTTTCAGAAACCATGCAGTATGCGATTGCTTTTATAGCTCTTTTCTTTTTGCAGATTCCGTTTATGAAGAGATTTTTGGATAGGCAGTATCAACTGTAATACTATAATCTAAAAATTTTGAAGACGAAATGTTCTTTCAACTTCAATAGGTTGAATGACCTGATTGTATTTGAATAAGGAGGTTCTAATTCAGTTCATTTTTTTGCCTGTCCAAAAAAACGAACCAAAAAAAGGACACTTTTTTGCAGGTGTTTCCAATTTTGAATTTTCAAAATTGGAACCGTATTTCCCAGGCTAAATTTTTTCCAGGGCTTCAAAAATTTTTTACGCCTGTAAAATACTACACTTCAAAAAAGATAGGATACCGAAGAATACTGAAATAAAAATTCCGGAGCTTAGCCCGGAATTTTTAATTTTGTCTAACGTCTAACGTCTAACGTCTAACGTCTAACGTCTAACGTCTAACGTCTAACGTCTAACGTCTAATCATCTACCAACACCCAGTCTCCCTTGTCCAATAGAGGAATGGCCTGCTTGTATTTCATGCTTTTGTTTTCACCGCTCATCACGTTCTTGATGGTCACCTTGTCGTTTCGACCGATCTTCGGTTTGTCTCTAACAATGGTTTCCACTTTTTCCTGCTGGCGTTGCTGAGTGTTTCCTGCAGCCCTGCTCTGGGCAGCTCTTTCGTCCATATTCGGAATTTCTTCCTTCTTGGTTTCGATCTTCTCTTTTTGTTTCACCTGGCGTGCTTCGTGAATACTCGGCGCTCCCGCTGAAGGGATCTCACCTTTGAACAGGAAGGAGATTACGTCGCGGTTCACATTTTCCAGCATCGCCTTGAACAATTCAAAGGCCTCGAACTTATAGATCAATAAAGGATCTTTCTGTTCGTGAACGGCCAGCTGAACACTCTGTTTCAGCTCATCCATCTTGCGTAAATGTGTTTTCCAGGCATCATCGATAATGGCAAGGGTAATATTCTTTTCGAAATCCTTGATCAGCTGCTTTCCTTCAGTTTCGTAGGCCTTTTCAAGGTTGGTCACTACCTGAAGGGTTTTCGTGCCATCGGTAAATGGAACCGAAATACGCTCAAAATTATTTCGTTCATCTTCATGCACCTGCTTGATCACTGGAAATGCTCTTTGAGCATTGTGATCCATTTTTTCATCATAATGCTTGTAAGCAGCCTTGTAGATCTCGCCAGTTAGCTTCTGGGTATTCATTTTCTTGAATTCCTCTTCAGTATATGGAGAACTCATCGCGAAGTTCCTGATCAGTTCGAATTCAAAATTCTTGAAATCTTCAGCAGCCTTGTTGGTCTCCACGATAGATTCTGAAATATCAAAGATCATATTGGCAAGATCCACTCGCAGTCTTTCTCCAAACAATGCATGATATCTACGTTTGTAGATCACCTCACGCTGGGCGTTCATCACATCATCATACTCCAGCAGTCTCTTACGAACTCCAAAGTTGTTTTCTTCCACTTTCTTCTGAGCGCGTTCAATGGATTTCGAGATCATGGAATGCTGAATAACTTCACCTTCTTCCAGACCCATACGGTCCATTAGCTTAGCGATCCTTTCAGAACCGAACAAACGCATCAGGTTATCTTCAAGGGAAACATAGAACTGAGAGCTACCCGGGTCACCCTGACGTCCGGCACGACCTCTTAACTGCCTGTCCACACGTCTGGAGTCATGACGCTCTGTACCAATAATGGCCAGACCGCCTGCTTCCTTAACTTCCTTGCTTAATTTAATATCGGTACCACGACCCGCCATGTTGGTGGCGATGGTCACGATCCCCGCGTTACCTGCTTCGGCAACGATATCGGCCTCTTTTTTATGCAGTTTCGCGTTCAGAACGTTATGCGGAACTTTTCTCAGGGTCAGCATTCGGCTTAATAATTCTGAAATTTCAACTGAAGTAGTACCGATCAATACCGGTCTTCCTGCCTGCGATAAATCGGTCACATGATCGATCACCGCATTATATTTTTCACGTTTGGTCTTATAAACCAAATCTTCCTTGTCATTTCTGGCGATAGGACGGTTGGTTGGAATTTCCACCACATCCAGTTTGTAGATCTCCCAGAATTCCCCGGCTTCGGTTACCGCCGTACCGGTCATACCGGATAGCTTGCGATACATTCTGAAGTAATTCTGAAGGGTTACCGTAGCGAAAGTCTGGGTTGCATCCTCGATCTTCACATTTTCCTTGGCCTCGATCGCCTGGTGGAGTCCGTCGCTGTAACGGCGCCCGTCCATGATACGTCCGGTTTGTTCGTCAACGATCTTTACCTTGTTATCCATCACCACGTATTCGGTGTCTTTTTCGAACAGGGTGTAGGCTTTCAGAAGCTGACGAAGGGTATGGATACGCTCACTCTTTACACTGTAATCGCGGAAAAGTTCTTCTTTCTTTTCAGCCTCTTCTTCCTTGGAAAGTCCTTCCTTTTCGATCTTCGCGATCTCCATCCCGATTTCCGGCATCACGAAGAAGTTAGGATCATCTTTTCCTGAGAGGTATTCAATACCCTTATCGGTTAGATCGATCTGGTTGGTCTTTTCATCTATAGTGAAATACAGTTCCGCGTCTACCTTTGGCATTTCACGGTTGTTATCCTGCATATAATAATTCTCGGTCTTCTGAAGCAATTGCTTTACACCCTCCTCACTCAGGAACTTGATAAGCGCCTTGTTCTTCGGTAAACCCCTGTAAACTCTCAACAATTGGAAACCACCTTCCTTGGTGTCTCCTTCCCTGATCAGTTTTTTGGCGTCTGAAAGTACCTTAGTCAAATATTTTCGCTGAACTTCCACGATATTTCCAATGGCCGGTTTCAGCTCCATAAATTCATGAGTGTCTCCCTTCGGAACAGGTCCTGATATAATAAGCGGCGTACGGGCGTCATCGATCAATACCGAATCTACCTCATCCACGATCGCGTAGTTATGTGGTCTTTGTACCAGATCATTCGGTGCATGGGACATATTATCCCTCAGGTAGTCAAAACCGAATTCGTTATTGGTTCCGTAGGTGATATCGGCATTATAAGCCTTTCTCCTGGCTGCCGAATTTGGCCTATGGTAATCGATACAGTCCACGCTTAATCCATGGAACTCGAAAATAGGCGCCATCCACGCGCTGTCACGCTTGGCCAGATAATCGTTCACGGTTACCAGGTGAACCCCGCGGCCGGTAAGAGCGTTCAGGTAGACTGGAAGGGTCGCTACAAGGGTTTTACCTTCACCGGTTTGCATCTCTGCAATTTTACCCTGGTGCATGGCCACCCCACCAATAAGCTGAACATCATAATGGATCATGTCCCATGTCACCGGTTTTCCGGCAGCGTCCCAGGAATTGTTCCATATCGCATACTCGTCTTCAAGGTTTACATAATCCTTTTCAGCAGAAAGTTCACGGTCAAAAGCCGAGGCTTTAACCTTCAGCTGCGGATTATGCACAAAACGCTTGGCAGTTTCCTTAACAACAGCGAATGCTTCCGGAAGGATCTCGTTAAGGACAGCTTCAGAAAGTTCGTATGCTTTATCTTTAAGCGCATCTACTTCGGCATAGATATCTTCCTTTCGGGTAATATCGTCGGTTTCGTCGGCCTCTTTGTTTAGGCTCTCTATTTTATCGTTGGTTTCTTTGGTCGCTTCAGCGATCTTTGCCTTGAATTCGGAAGTTTTCGCGCGAAGTTCATCCAGGCTAAGAGCCTCCATAGTAGACTCAAGAGCCTTTATCTGATTAACTATGGGTTGTATTTCTTTTACATCTTTCTTCGACTTATCGCCAACGAAAACTTTTAAAACAGAATCTAAAAAACTCATATTAGTTTTTTGTTTTTACAGTCTGAAAACTGATCGAGCACAGATCGCTCCAATTCAGAAGCTTCATTTACTGAAGCCTGGTAAAATTCAATATTTCAGCCCTGTATAATTTTTATTTAAGGGGTTCAAATTTAATCAAAAAAAAAGCCTCATGACTGAGACTTTTCCCTATTTTTTGTGTGTTGTTCAATTTAATATTCGTCCTCATTCCAGAGATAATCCTCATCGGTAGGATAATCTGGCCAGATCTCTTCAATAGAGTCATAAGAGTCGCCCTCATCTTCAATGGCCTGAAGATTTTCAACAACCTCAAGTGGAGCTCCGGTTCGGATTGCGTAGTCTATTAACTCGTCTTTAGTGGCCGGCCAGGGGGCATCGCTCAGGTAGGATGCTAATTCTAATGTCCAATACATTGATTAATCGGGTTTTAAATTTGGGCAAAAATATATTTTTTGCCGTAATAGCCAAGAAAAAAATCTATTATTTCTCCAATATTAATAAGAACGTACTAAAATTTATAATTCCTTGCAATTTTCACAACGAATTTTTTAATGGGTAAAAGGATCAGGTTTTTTTTGGGATCCATTGGATCTCTTCAGCCTGCAATTGTTTAGACAACATCCGTGCCAGCACAAATAGCCAGTCCGAAAGTCGGTTTAGGTAAACCAAAACCAGATCATCGAAGGCCTCGATGTCATATAAAGCGCTGGAAAGTCTTTCGGCCCTGCGGCAAACACAGCGGGCTATGTGACAGAATGACACGCTTTGGTGGCCACCGGGAAGTACGAAGTGTGTCATCTCCGGCAGTTCTTCGTTCATTCTATCGATATCTTTTTCCAAGTCCTCGATATCCTGCTGACTTATTTTAGGAATGTTCAGGCGTTCAGATCCGTCTTTCTTTTTTGCTTTTTTAGGATCGGTTGCCAGGATGGAACCTATGGTAAACAGGCGATCCTGTATCTTTATGAGGAATTCTTTTGTTGGTTTATCTACTTCCTGGTCTCTTAGCAGGCCAATATGGGAGTTAAGCTCATCTACAGTTCCGTAGCTTTCAATTCGAATATGATGCTTGGGTACGCGGGTTCCTCCAAAAAGAGCGGTAGTTCCCTTGTCACCGGTTTTAGTATAGATCTTCATGATTTAGCTTTTTTGCTAAAGTACAAAGATTGGGTTAGAAGTTTGGAGTTAGTAGTTGTCTGTTGTGCGTTATGTGTTGTCTGTATAATTAGTCTATAGAGGATTGGAAAAAATATATGTTTATTTAATCAGATTTCTAAGTCGGCCCGGTTTCGGATCTCCTTCGAAATAACTAATCCTGTTGTTTAAATTGTCAATATGATATAGCAAACTTAAAAAGTGTTAGTCTGAAGCAAGAAACTTTAAAAAGTTGAAAATTCTTAGGATATTATTTGAGGGCTATTCGAAGTAAGAACCAAATTTTTAAAATTTGCTTACAGCTTACAGCTTACAGCTTACAGCTTACAGCTTACAGCTTACAGCTTACAGCTTCACCGCCTCACTGCATTACTGCATTACTGCTGACTATTCTCATGTTTCTTTTCGAAATAACGTTTTCTGAAATTACGATTTTTCCGGTCTTTTCGAAGTTTTTTGGCTCGCCTTGAGTTCCACAGGAAATAAGCGAGAAAGACCGCAATTATTGCAAGATAAACCCAGGTTTCCTGGTCCAGATCGATCATTTTTTAATCCTTAGTTGATACAAGATAGGAAAGAATCTGAAAAGTTCAAAGAAGAGAGAGGAAAGTGGAAAGAGGAAAGTGAAAAGTATGAAGAGTAAAGAGGAAACTTCAGAATAAAATAATAGTTTTTTACTCAATACTCAATACTCAATACTCAATACTCAATACTCAATACTCACTGCCAACTGCTACTAAACACTGCTAACAGCCTTCCGTTCATCGCTTTCCACGCGGCCATCCTTTAGTCGGATAACCCGGTGTGCGTGCATGGCGATATCTTCTTCGTGGGTAACCAGGATTACGGTGTTTCCGTTTGCATGGATTTCGTCGAAAAGATTCATGATCTCCACCGAGGTCTTGGAATCCAGGTTTCCGGTTGGTTCATCGGCCAGGATGATGGAAGGTTTGTTTACCAGGGCTCGGCCAACGGCAACCCTTTGTCGCTGACCTCCTGAAAGCTGGTTGGGTTTATGATCCATTCGGTCACCCAGTCCAACGCTCGTAAGTACTTCTTTAGCTCTTTCAACGCGTTCAGATTTGGAGGCTCCTGCGTAAACCATCGGCAAAGCAACATTGTCCAGCGCGGTTGTACGAGGCAAAAGGTTAAAGGTCTGGAATACAAAACCGATCTCCTTGTTTCGGATCTCTGCAAGTTCATCATCTGTCATCTGGCTCACATCCTTTCCGTTCAGGATATAAGAACCCGAAGTAGGAGTGTCAAGACAACCAAGAAGGTTCATTAAAGTTGACTTTCCCGAACCTGAAGGACCCATAAAGGCGACATATTCACCTCTTTCTATTTCGAGGTCGATCCCTTTAAGGACTTTTACTACTTCCTGTCCCAGTGGGAAATCTCGGGTGATCTTGCTGATCTCGATAACTTTGCTCATGCAGATGAAATTTACAGTAGTATGACGTGGATTCGATTTATTTGTTACAAAATTAATAGGTTCAGAATTTTTTTAAGGCTTTGAGAGGATTTTTATGATTCATGTTGTTGAAGATAAGTTTTGAGTTATGAGTTGTTAGTTGTGAGGGAATTATGTTTTAGAGTTTAGAGTCATTGCGAGCCGCGGAAGCGGAGAAGCAATCTCTTGAAAGGAGTCGGTAGTCAGTAGTTGGTAGTCTGAAGTCAGAGAATGTTGATAATAATGATTCAATTTACTCAACAGTATCCATTCTCAATTACCTTTTAGATGTAATCTTTTATTTAGGTAAACAAATTTCGAAAATCGTAATGCTAGATTCAACCTTCAATGGTCATTGCGATTCGCCGGAAGCTGAGAAGCAGTTTATGAGAAGAAGTTAGCAACTATTAAAAATGAAAATTATAACTAACGCACTGTCACCTCGAGTACTTCGACTTCGCTCAGTACAGGCTCCTTCGAGAGGGCAAAATAAAGTATTTGGTTAAGAGAACTTTGAATTTCCTTTTCTTTTTCCTTGATCAATCCTTAGTATAAGCTCCGAAGAAGAAAAAAACTTTTCTTTATCAGAATATTCTAAAGATTTACTTCTAAATTCTAACCTCGCATTTCATACTTCCAACTTTCCTACTTCCAACTTCGTATTTCTAAACTCTAATTTTAAAATGTTGTTTCGCCTGTTCTTTTCTGAAAAAAATAAGGCCCCACTGGAAAGTATCGATACTCACCCGTACCTTTGGATGATTTTTGATCTCTTCCCAGGCCTCCTGCATTCCTTCTGACCAGTGGATATCGTCAAAAATAAAAACCGAATCATTATGAGCCGAGGGAAGTAGTCTTTCAAAGTACTCCAGGGTAGCTTCCTTTTGATGATTGCCATCGAAGAAAATCAGATCATAGTTAGGAGTTGGATGTTCGGAGGCAAGCTTTGAGATGGCCTCTGAAAATGGCTGGTTGATTAGTTGAATTTTACGAAGCCTGAATTTTCCAAATTGCTCAGCGGCTTTTTTCGCGATCCCGGGGCAGCCTTCGATACTGGTTAGTTGCAATTCAGCATTCGCGGCCATGGCAACAGAGCCAATTCCCAGCGAGGTTCCCAGTTCCAGCGCATTCTTAACATTAAGGTATTCGCAAATCCTGAAAAGAAGTTTGGTTCTGTGAAGGGTAGAACCCGCCTGTTTGGCCATGGCAAATACCGGCCTTTTATCCGATTTAAATACACGACTTCCCGCTCCAAAGTCGGTTACACTAATCTCCGATCGATCGCTTAACAGATCATTTCGATATTTCCTGATCAATTCATATTCCGGATACCGGCTTTTGTCATAAAAACATTTGGTCACCAGGTCGTACACAAAAGGGGAGTGGAGCCCGTGTTCATTCTGTGACTTCAAAAGGAATTTTAGATAAGACTTTATTTGAAAGATCATTACTTATTTAGTTACCAGATTTCAGAGGAAAGTGGAAAGAGGAGAGTTAATTTGTTTTCTTGTTTTTTAGATAAATCTGAAGACTTCGTATCATTTTAAGAATTTCTAATAGCAGGTTACGCGCCTTTTGATTTTCTTCGTTTGAAATGAAACCTCGACGAAAGCCAATTGTTGTGCAGGTTACACTTTCCCTTACCGAACCTTCGGCAATTTGAAGAAAGCGATGAAACTGGGGATCAGAATCTCCTGAGCCTTCGGAAATGTTCAGAGCAATTGAAACAGCCGCCCGGCTGAACTGCGAACTTAAGCCATATTTTTCGCTGTTCGGAAACTTGTGAGTTAAAGAATATGCGAAGTCAGCAAAATCCAGAGCCTTTTGATAAACTTTTAAATCCTCAAAGTTAAATTTTACTCCATCCATTATATAAATATATTACTTTCCACTTTCCACTTTCCACTTTCCAAACACCAAACACCAAACAAAATTCACTGCCAACCGCCACTGCTACCTGCCAACTAACTCTCCGCCTTCTCCATCAACTCAAAATACCTCATGGTCTTTTCCTCGATCTCGTCTTCAACTTCCTGAAGTTTGACAGAAGTTTTATTGATCTCTTCTCCACTCAAGTCTTTAAGAAATTCCTTCTGGATCTCTTCTTTTTTCTTTTCGAGCTGGGTGATCTCCTTTTCCAGTTTTCCGAATTCCTTTTGTTCCTTATAAGTTAGTTTGGAACCGGTAGAGTCGTCACGCCAGGTGTTTTCTTTAGGCTTTTTTTCTGAAGTTTTGTTCTCGGTTTCGGGCTTGCTTTCGGAGTATTCGCGGTAGTCGGTGTAGTTTCCGGGGAAGTCGGTGACCCTGCCTTCACCTTCAAACACGAACAGGTGATCGGTGATCTTGTCCATAAAGTAGCGGTCATGGGAAACCACGATGATACAACCGGGGAAGTCAAGGAGGAAATTTTCCAGCACGTTCAGGGTTAGTACATCCAGGTCGTTGGTAGGTTCATCCAGGATCAGGAAGTTAGGATTCTGGATAAGGACGGTACACAGGTAAAGACGTTTTTTTTCCCCACCGCTCAGTTTTTCCACGAAATCGTATTGTTTCTTTCGGTCGAACAGGAATCGCTCCAGCAGTTGTTCGGCTGAGATCTGTCGGCCTTTTTTAAGCGGAATATAGTCTCCGAATTCACGTATCACTTCGATCACCTTTTGCCCGGGCTTTATTTTGATCCCTTTCTGAGTGTAATATCCAAATTGTACGGTCTCACCAATCACGATCTTACCTGTATCGGGTTCGAGGTTGCCGGTTAGCATATTCAAAAAGGTAGATTTCCCGGTTCCATTCTTGCCGATGATTCCCAGGCGTTCCCCTTTTTTAAAAGTATAGCTGAAATTCTTTAGCAATTGTTTTCCGCCGAGTTCCTTGGAGAGATTATGAAGCTCCATGATCTTGCTGCCCAGGCGTTTCATGTTGAGCTCCAGCTGAACTTTATGATCCTGCCTGCGCTGACTCGCCCTGTGCTTGATATCATGGAAATCATCGATACGTGATTTTGACTTGGTGGTTCGAGCCTTTGGCTGACGACGCATCCATTCCAGTTCTTTTTTATAGAGTTGCTGGGCTTTCTCGGTATTCGTTTGCTCCAGCTGGTGGCGTTCCTCTTTTTTATCGAGATAATAGGAGTAGTTGCCCTTATAGCTATAAAGTTTTCCATCCTCCAGTTCGATGATCTCGTTACAGACCCTTTCCAGGAAATAGCGATCGTGAGTAACCATAAAAATGGTGAAATCCTGTTTCCTGAAATATTCTTCCAGCCATTCGATCATATCCAGGTCCAGGTGGTTGGTAGGCTCATCGAGGATGATGAAATCCGGTTTTTTAAGGAGCATCCTGGCAAGGGCGAGTCTTTTCTTTTGTCCGCCGGAAAGGTTTTTTACCACAGCCTGCAGGTCTTCCAGGTTTAGTTTATAGAGGATCTGTTTGTATTCGGTCTCAAAATCCCAAGCATTGGCTGCTTCCATGGCATCCATGGCCTTCTGGAGGGCATCGGCATCCTCGGGATTCTGTAGGGCCTTTTCATACTGCTCCACGATCTTCAGCGTAGGATTCTCACTGGAAAAGATGCTTTGTTCAATTGTGAGTTCCGGATCCAGCTGGGGATCCTGGGAAAGAAAGGCTACTCGAATATCGTTGCGGTAGATCACCTGCCCTTCATCCGGAGCATCGGTTCCAGCAAGTATGTTAAGCAGACTCGTTTTCCCGGTTCCGTTCTTGGCCACGAATCCCACTTTCTGGTCTTTATTGATACCAAAACTGATGTTCTCGAAAAGCACCCGCTCCCCGTATGATTTGGCTATATTTTCTACTGAAAGGTAGTTCATGCTGTTAGTCTTTTGTTTGTAGACGATGGTCTATACCAGGGTTCAAAAGTACGAACTAAGAATTGAGAAATATCAATTGACAATGGAGAATTGAAAATTGTGGTTGTGGGTTGTCTGTTGTGGGTTGTCTGTTGTGGGTTATGTGTTGTGAGTTGTGGGTTGTGGGGGGTGGGAAGTGGAAAGTGATGTTTTGTGTTAGGGGTTATGTGTTATGTGTGGTGTGTTGGGAGTTGTGTGTTGGGAGTTGGGTGTTTTGGGTAGTGGAAAGAGGAAAGAGGAAAGAGGAAAGTGGAGAGTGGAGAATGGGTGTTTGTGTTGTGAGTTATCAGTTGTGGGTTGGGAGTTGGGAGTTAAGTGTTTTGTGGTGTGTATTATTTGTTGTTTAGTGTTTTTTGTTTGTGGTGTGGATTGTGGGTTGTGGGGGTAGTGGAAAGTGGAAAATGGAGAGTGGGTGTTTGTGTTATAAGTTGTGGGTGGGTTATTGTTCGTGGTTTATGAGTTGAGAGTTAAGCCTTATGGATTATGAGTAGAATATAATCTGAGAAATCGGTTGGTTTGAGGGTTAAGGATGTCCGGCCCTGGGTTATATGTGGCAGGATAAGAAACAGGCTAAAATTGGCTGAAACCAGAGATTTTATAAATGCAGGGTTCCTTCTGAAAATAAAATTATTTAAAGTTGTCTTCTACTTCTTTTGGTGAAAGTCCGGTGTAATCACAGAATTCCTGCAGGGATACAAGCTGACCGGGTTGTTTGGCAAGCTTTATCCTGATCTTTCTCAATAGTTTGCGGGAGTAAGTTTCACTTCTGCCTGTAAGCAATCGCACGTCGGCAGGATAGATACTAATACGTTTCATTGGTACAGTTTTAGATTTTCGGTTAGGTCTAAAATAAACCAATCATAAATACTAAAAATGAAGATTTTAGAGAAGGGGATTTTTCCGGATTTTTTAGGTTACGAGTTCGGAGATTACCATTGTAAATGGCAAATAGTTTGTGCTGGGTGAAGTGAATGATTGGTTAGTAGGATTGGTAATTCAGAATGTAATAATATAAGGCAGTTTTACCGGTTACCAAATTCAATAAAAAAGGTTTAAAGTATAGAGAAGGCATAGGTCTAGCATAGGGAAGACATAGGGGAGGGTGCTGTGAGAGAGCGTAAAACCTGAGTTCCTTCGAATATTAACCTGGTCTAAACAGTGCTAAACGGTATAAATAAGACTAAACGGTCAATTCGGTATAATCCAGCTAAAAGCGGTCAATTCCGGCAAAAACAGCCAAAACGAGAGGTGTTGTTTTTAGCAGAGGAAAACGTGAAATACTTTCGGAGGAATATTAACCAATAAATCTTTTTAAAAATGGCAAGAAACAATGGCATTTTAAAAATTGAGGGAACCCTCCAGAATCTAACCTTTTATAAAGGGCAGGACGGTTTCCTAGTGAAAACCAAAAGCAGTATTTCCAGAAAACGAATTCTTAGGGATCCGGCTTTCGCCAGAACACGAGAGAATCTGGCAGAATTTACAGAAAGTGCAAAGGCTGGAAAGATGCTCAGACTGGCCTTGAACGAATTGCTGCAACAGGCGAAAGACAACCGGGTGACAAGCAGGCTTACCCAAAAAATGTCGGCAATCCAAAAACTGGATACGGTTCATGTTCGCGGAAAACGAACCGTAGAGCAGGGGCTTACTACCGATGCCGGGAGGGCGCTGCTGGACAATTTCAATTTTAACGACCGTGCACCCATGGAATCCATTTTGCTGGCCCAGTACAGTGTAGACGATCAAAATGGAGATGTTAGTATCCCGGGATTTGTACCGGGGCTGAACCTCTACAAACCCGAAGGCGCGACTCATGTAAGTCTTCGATCGGCCTTTATGGCGGTGAATTTTAGTACCGGAAAATTTTCGGGAGGAATCAGCGATGCGGAGAACCTTTTGATCGATATGACCAAAAAGGATATACTTCTTAGCCCGGACAGCGTACCTTCCGGAACAGGAAATGTATTTATCCTGTTGCTAATCGAGTTCTACCAGATGGTGAACAATACTCAATATCCATTGAGGAATGGTGCTCATAACTCGTTGAGCATAGTCTATGTAGGCTAAGGCGGTTTCGCGGTTATTAAGAAAACCCTGTCCGAAAGGATGGGGTTTTTTGTTGTTTTTAGTGGAGAGAGGAAAGTGAAGAGTGGTTTTTGAGTTGTGTGTTGTGAGTTGTGAGTTGTGTGTTTTTTTGTGTAGTTAGGTAGTAGAGAGTGGAGAGTGGAAAGTGGTTTCTGGGTTATGGGTTGTTTGTTGTGGGTTGTCTGTTCTGGGTTATGTGTTGTGAATTGTGTGTTTTTTTGTGTAGTTAGGTAGTGGAAAGTGGAAAGTGGAAAGTGGAAAGTGGGAGTTTGTTGTGGGTTGTCTGTTCTGGGTTATGTGTTGTGAGTTGTGGGTTTTATTGTGTAGTTAGGTAGTGGAAAGGGGAAAGTGGAAAGTGGAAAGAGAAAAGAGGAAAGTGGAGAGTGGGTGTTTGTGTTATGAGTTATCAGTTGTGGGTTGTGAGTTATGTGTTGTTTGTTGTGGGTTGTCTGTTGTGGGTTTTTGTGTGTTGTTAGGTGGGAGTTGTCTGTTGTCTGTTCCCGCCTGTAAAGTTTAAAAAATAATAAATTGATTGCTATTAAATTATTTGTGATTTAAGGTTAATAAATTAAATGTCACCTCGAGCGGAGTCGAGAGGTTATGTGATAAGAACCATGTATTGTCAAGATTTCTCACTCGTTCCACAATTGAAACTCCTTCGAAACGGCCTTCTCTTTGAGTTCCAAAAACCAATCTCTTAAACCTAATCTTTCCACTTTTCACTCTCCTCTAAAGAGACGAAATCATAAAATTCAGCGATAATTTTATTATTAGCCTGTAAAAACTATATTTGTTAAAACTATGTGCAGCCCCCTATGAGTTACAGATCCTTATTGCTTTTACTGGGTTTGATCTTCTGCCTGACCTCCTGTTTATCTACCAAACGAATTTCTTATCTGCAGGAACACGAGAAAGAGGTAGATAGTATCATACAGGTGCAGGAGCTAAAAAAGCCATATCGAATCCAGATAGGTGATCTCTTAAGCATCAGAGTAAAGGCCCTGGACCAGGAACTTGTGGGAATGTTCAACCCGGTGGGCGAAGCCAATCCTACAGCAACTACGGAAGAACGTGTTTATTTTGATGGTTTTACCGTAGATGATCACGGGAATATTCGCGTCCCAACCATGGGCGAGATCAATGTGTTGGGATTTACCGAGGAGGAAGTCAGGAAGAAAATCGAAGAGAAATTACTGGAAGAATATTTTAAAGAGGAGGCAAATATATTCGTTACCGTGAAACTGGCGGGAATACGATATACCACCCTTGGGGAAATTGGCCAGGGAAGCCAGGTAGTCTATAAGGAGCAGGTGACCATTATGGAGGCCATTGCTAATGCCGGAGGAATATCAGAATATGGTGATATGCAAAATGTCCAGTTAATCAGGCAATATCCTCAGGGAGAAGAGGTACATATGGTGGATGTTACTGACATAGATATTATGAAAAGTCCCTATTATTATATACAACCCAATGATATGATCGTGGTTAATCCGCTTCCAAGAAAGGCTTTAGGTTTTGGAACTACGGGGCTGGAAGTTTTTAGAACTGTAACCGGAATAGTAACCTTATTAACCTCAATCTACTTATTATCCACTAGGTAATGGCACATGAAGATGATCACATATCCGATGTAGGTTCTACTTTTGACTTTAAGGGTTTTATTCTTAAGGTCATTAGTTACTGGAAACTTATCTTGTTATCAGTAGGTATAAGTCTGGCGGTAGCCTATTATAACAATGTGCGGAAGCTGCCAGTGTACAGATTAGGTAATCAAATTTCCATTAAGGATGACCAAAATCCTTTTTTTACCTCGAATACCAGCCTTACCTTTAATTGGGGAGGGACTTCCGATAAGGTAAATACGGCCATGACCATTCTACGCTCTCGATCTCACAATGAAGAGGTCGTAGAAAAACTGCAATTCTATATCAATTATCAGGCTCAGGGAGAATACCAACGAGTAGATGTTTATGGACAAACCCCATTTCATATTATAGCCGACACGAATGCCTACCAGGCAAATAATGTGACGATGAAGATCAGGGTACTGGATGATGAAAAATTTAATATCCAGGCCGATATTCCTGAAAATCTCTCTCGTACCAATTATAAAACCAAGGAGACGGATACCCGAAGAACCGAAGCTGGTGAATTCAATCGTAACTTTAAATTTGGTGAACATGTGGTCCTTCCTTTCTTTTCGGGTTATGTGGTAAGGACAGAAATTGGGCAGCCAAGTGATAGGCCGTTTTATATCAGTTTTCTTCCTTTCAACTCTGCAGTGGGACGATATAGAAGTGTCGGGATAAGTCCGGAATCCCAGGGTTCATCTGTTCTTAATTTGAGCCAGACCGGGCTGAACAAGGCCAGAATAGTGGATTATCTTAATGGGTCGGTAGCTGTCCTGAGTGAAAATATGCTGGAGCGGAAAAACCTTTTTGCAACCAAGACTATTCGCTTTATCGATAGTACTCTGGCCGTACAGGCGGAGCAGTTAAAGGCGGTGGAGCAGGAATTAAATGATTTCCGGAATCAGAATTCTATTCTGGATATTTCCAGCGAGAGTAGTCAGCTATCAAATCAACTTTCCGGGTTGGATTTGGAAAAGGAGAACATTCGGCGACAATTGGCCTATTATACTAATTTGGAAAGTTACCTACTTACTCGGGAGGACTATTCGGAAGTGCCGGCTCCTTCTGTAGCTGGAATTTCGGAAGGTAGTATTTCAAATGGGGTTTCTAAAATTATTCAGCTTGCCGAAGAGCGTAGAAATTACCAGTATACTTTAAAAGAAAATTCTCCGGTATTTGCCGATATCGACCGGCAGATCAATTCTGTAAAATCGATATTGTTGGAGAATATCAGTTCATCTAAAGGATTGCTACAGTCGGAACTTAATGATCTGAACCGAAAGATTGGCAGGCTAGAGGATCAGGTGAATAAATTACCGCAGGAAGAACAGGATCTTTTAAAGATCCAACGTAAATACGCTATCAATGAACGTACCTATAATATGTTCCTGGAAAAGCGAAGCGAAGCTGGTTTGGTGAAAGCAGCAAATGTTAGTGATGTAATGGTAATCGATAAGGCCAAGGATACCGGTGGTGGACGAATTGGGCCTGATACTCAGCTGAATTATGTGATGGCGGTAATGGTAGGGGGACTTATACCCCTGACATTTGTTTTTTTACTGGTTTTTTTAAATACTAATATTCATAATGCTCAGGAAATAACACGATTATCTCCAATTCCCATTCTCGGATTGATAGGTAGAAATAAGATCGATTCTAACCTGGCAGTTTACGAAAACCCTAAATCTTCAATCGCTGAGGGATTCAGGGGATTGCGATCCAGTTTGCAGTTCATGTATAAGCGGCAAGGGGTGAAAGGTGCAAAGACTGTCCTGATCACTTCCTCGGTATCGGGCGAAGGAAAAACATTTTGCGCCATGAACCTGGCTACGGTATTTGCCCTCAGTGAAAAGAAAACCGTGCTGGTTGGGGTAGACCTTCGAAAACCAAAAATCTTTGATGATTTTCACTTGAACAATGATCTGGGAATTGTGAATTACCTGATTGACCAGGCGAGGGTTGATGAAATTATTCAGACTAGTGAAATCCCATTTCTTGACGTGATTACTTCCGGCCCTGTCCCGCCAAATCCCTCCGAATTATTAATGACGGAAAAGATGGATGAGTTAATGAATAAATTAAAACAAGAGTACGACTATATCATCCTGGATACTCCTCCAGTCGGAATGGTGGCTGATGCACTTAACCTGGTTAAATATGCTGATGCTACTTTATATCTTGTCCGGCAGGATTATACCAAACGAGGCATGCTGGAAACCATCAATGAAAAATATCACAAACAAGAGGTAAAAAACATCAGTTTTGTATTAAATCATTTCGTTCACCGTGCCAAATATGGCTATGGCTATGGTTATGGCTATGGATATGGATATGGATATGGATATAATAAATACGCAAAAGGCTATTATGGCGCAGCTCCTACCAGGATACATCAACTCAAGATGTCGTGGAAAAAGTTTATGCGTAATTTTGAGTAAATATGATGGAAAATGAAAGTAAGGATTGGCTTTACGAAATTACTCCTAGGCGAAAACTAATTGACCTTAATTTCAAGGAAATATGGAGATATAAGGATTTACTTTTTTTATTTGTCAAGAGAAATATTGTTACGGTTTATAAACAAACTATCCTTGGTCCGTTATGGTATTTTATACAACCAATGTTTACGGCTATTACTTTTACCCTAGTTTTTAATAATATAGCCAATATTCCTACTGGTAAAGTGCCTCCTTTTTTATTCAATCTGGTCGGGATAACAGCCTGGAATTATTTTAGTCAATGTTTTATGGGAACTTCAGATACCTTTAGAAGTAATGCGGGTATATTTGGAAAAGTATATTTCCCTAGAGTAATTATGCCATTATCGAATGTAATTACAAACCTTTTTAAATTCGGGATACAAATTGGAGTATTATTCGTAGTCTATATTTATGTAATATGGAGTGGAGTAGATATACATCCTAATTCAAAACTATTGTTATTTCCTATTTATGTTTTAATGATGGCTTTGTTAGGTTTAGGTTTAGGTATGATTATTTCCTCTCTCACCACTAAATATAGGGATCTTAATGTTCTTGTAGGTTTTGCGACCTCCCTCTTAGTCTATTTTTCTGCAGTCCCATATCCACTAAGTGAAGTTTCTAAAAAAATGCCAGAGTGGGCCTGGATTGTTAAATATAATCCATTGACTCAAATAATCGAAGGATTTAGATATATGATCCTAGATACGGGTATTTTCAGCTGGTATGGATTTTTTTATACATTAATTATATCTATTACTCTGTTTCTTTTTGGATTGGTAATTTTTAATAGAACGGAGAAAAACTTTATCGATACCGTTTAGAGAAAAGATTTTGAATTAGTTTAAAAGTTTACACCAATTGCTAAAACTCTATTCTAATACCATCAAATGAAAAACCTTAATTATATTCCTTTATTCTGGTGGAGCGAAGTGTACTTGATGGGAAAAAGCAAGGAGAATTATGGTGATCTGTTGTCCAAATACATAGTAGAAAAAATTTCTGGCAAAAATGCGAAATGGGTACACCCTAAAAAACAAGCATGGTATAAATTGAATAAAACAAATTTTTTAAGTACTGGTAGTATTCTAGCTCATGCCACTATGCATAGCGTGGTATGGGGCAGTGGTATAGTTGATAGAAAACATCATGTAAATCAGGCAGATTTCAGAGCAGTAAGAGGACCTGAAACAAGGAGTTTCCTTTTAAACTTAGGTTATAAATGTCCTGAAATTTATGGTGACACGGCTATCTTATTACCAGATTACTTTTCTCCGAAGGTTCAAAAGAAATTTGAACTGGGAATTATACCTCACTATGTGGACTACAAAACTATTAAGGATAAATACGGTAAGTATGAAAATATTAAGGTGATTGACTTAATGACCTTAGATGTGGAAAAAACAACTACAGAAATTTTGTCTTGCAGGAGAATAGTTTCTTCTTCTCTGCATGGTTTGATTGTGCCTCATGCCTATGGGATTCCAGCGATTTGGATACAGTTTTCGAATAAGGTTTTTGGGGATAATATTAAATATGAAGACTATTATCAATCCGTCCAGATGGAAGAATACAAAAATCCTGATAATGGATTGAATTTGACAGATGATAGCCATGTTGAAGACCTTTTCCAGAAATACGAATCTTTGCCTGATCCTAAGCTTATTAGTGAATTAAAGATCGGTTTAAAGAACTCCTGCCCATTTCTTAACAACAAAAATCACTCTTCAGTTTAATGGGCAACAATACAGATGAAAATAGGGATAAAAACAGATCTCACTACGAAAAATTGTATGAGGGGCAATCAATTGACAACATTTTAGTTTGGCTTAGGGATGTAGATAAATTCTTGTTGAGGTCCCAGGCCAAGGATACAAGCTGGAATGCCTTATATCGACAGAATTTTAAAGATAGGCTCGCTGGAAAAAGAGTTGTTGAATTGGGATGTGGCGACTGTGTGAATGCGGCAATCATGGCGGCGCTTGGAGCAGAGGTTTATGCAAATGATATCGCCAAGGCGAGCGGAGTAATTATCGATAAGCTTAATGCAGCTTATGATTTCAAATTTCCAATAAAATACGTTGAGGGTGATTTTTTAAAGAACAATTTAAAATCAAACCAGTTCGATTTTGTTATAGGCAAGGCTTTCTTGCATCATCTCACAATTGAGGAAGAAAAGGAATTTCTAAAGGAAACCGCACGCTTATTAAAAGATCAGGGCGAGGCCAGGTTTTTTGAACCTGCAGTTAATAGTAGGATTCTGGATGAAATAAGATGGATCATACCTGTAAAGGGGCGACCCTCTAAACTGAATAAAAATAAATTTAAAATATGGAAGGAAAATGATCCTCATCCTGATCGATCTTTTAGTTCCAGGCATTTTACTAAAGCTTCAAAAGGTATTTTCAATGAAGTCCAGATTATCCCGGTTGGAGCTCTTGAACGGTTTAGTAGAATAATTCCATATGGAGGCCTGAATACAAAATACAGGATCTGGGCCTTGAATGCTGAAAATAAAATACCTTCCAGGATTAATAAATATCTTACGCGTAGTCAGTTAATAATTTACAAGAAGCCAATTCAAAAATGAGTCTAATTCTATCCTTTAATAGTGGAAAATTTGGATCTTATTTAAAAAGGTTCAAATATAATTTCTTCCAGAGGATTTATTCTGCGCCAAGTAAGCAGCAACTTCATTTCTTAATCGATGGATTGAAGCCATTGCGGACTAATTTCGACCTCATAAGGTTAGGCGGAGATCTTGATGGTGGCTACCTTATTCCTGATGATCTAGAAGGGATCACTGCCTGTTTTTCTGCCGGAGTAGGACCAAGTAGTAGTTTTGAAAAAGATTGTGCAGACCGCGGTATGAAAATTTTCATGGCTGATGCTTCGGTTGAAGCTCCTGCAATAACAGACCAACGTTTTTATTTTATTAAAAAGTTCATCGGGTTAAAGAATAAAGGCGATTATATAACTATTAAAAAATGGCTGGATATGACCGAAATGCGAAAGGAAAATGAACTTCTTTTACAAATGGATATTGAAGGGAATGAATATTCCATTATAGGAAACATTGACCCAGCCTTACTTGAAAAATTTCGTATTATAGTCATAGAGGTTCACCGCCTGGGAGCGATGGGATTTTCTTATTTTTATCAGCAAAACAAAAGGATGTTCGATAATTTGAAGATACATCATCAATGTGTGCATATTCATCCTAATAATTGTTGTGGTTCTAGAACGGTTAAAGGGGTGGAAATTCCTGTAGCGGCCGAGTTTACCTTTCTTCGTAAAGACCGAATAAGCAAAACCGAACCTATTGATAGTTTACCACATCCAATGGATAGAAAAAATATAGCTCGCAAAGATGAGCTTGAGCTCTCTAGTATTTGGTACCGGTAAGAATAGCATAGAGACTATATAAAAAGAACAAGTAGAATGAGTGCGATCCTAAAAGCTGAAAATATTTCCAAGCAATACCGTTTAGGGACCGTAGGTTCGGGTACCCTAGGCGATGATCTTAAACGCTGGTGGTATGGAATAAGAGGAAAGGAAGATCCCTTCCTGAAGATTGGGGCAGAAAATGATCGTGGAGCGAAGGCTGACAGTGACTATGTCTGGGCCCTCAGGAATATTAATTTTGAGGTTGAACAGGGAGAAGTACTGGGGATCATTGGTAAGAATGGTGCAGGAAAGTCTACCTTGTTAAAGTTGCTATCCAGGGTAACTTCACCAACCACAGGCAGTATTAAAACCCGTGGACGTATAGCCTCCCTGCTGGAAGTGGGTACCGGGTTTCATGGAGAGCTTACAGGACGCGAGAATATTTTCATGAACGGTGCCGTTCTTGGAATGACCAAAACAGAAATTAAATCGAAGTTGGATGAGATCATTGACTTTTCTGGTTGTGAAAAATATATAGATACCCCGGTAAAAAGGTACAGTAGTGGGATGACCGTAAGGCTTGGTTTTGCCGTCGCCGCTCACCTTGAGCCTGAGATACTGGTCGTAGATGAGGTATTGGCGGTAGGCGATGCCGATTTTCAGAAAAAAGCTTTAGGGAAAATGCAGGACCTCTCCAGTGGTGAAGGTAGAACGGTGCTTTTTGTAAGTCATAATATGGTCTCAATTGAAAAATTATGTACAAGATGTTTAGTAATAAAAAATGGTTTGGCCGCCTTTAATGGACCTACTAAAGATTCTGTTAGATACTACTTATCTGAACAAAAGAAGGTAAATGCTTTTACCAAGAGTTATTCAAAAAACTTTAATGACTCAGCTGAAATAGAAAATATTAAATGTTCCGAAGATGATTACTCATACAGTAATTTACTCGTCTCGGGTCAAAAGATAATTTTTGAAGTGGAAATAAAGGCTAATGCTGATCTTAATAATTTAAATGTTGGACTGGGGTTTTATTCAGAAAATAATGTACCCCAATTTCATTGTTCCACAAATACAATATTGAAAAATTTTTCAGAGGTTAAAAAAAACAACAAATTTAGGGCTAAACTTATTATACCAAAATGGCCACTTGGAGACGGAGATTTTTATGTTAATGCCTTTATTAGAGAAAATGGTAATCTAATTGAGCATTTAGAAAAATGTTATTGGGTTTCATCAAAGAAAGGCGACTATTATGGAAGCGGCAAATTGCCATCATGGAACGAAGGATTTTATTGTGAATATGATTGGAAAAAATAAAAAGCGAATACATTTTTTGTCCGCCTCAGATCGTATTAATTATGGTGACTTATTATTTCCAATTATAATTGAAAAGTTATTTGATGACTGCAATACAAAGATTATAAAATACGGGATTGTCGAGAGTAATTTGTCCGATTTTGGTGCTTTACCTACTTTATCTTATAGAGAATTTCAGAGGAATATTAAGAAAGATGGCGGCAATGTGATAGTAGGTGGCGGAGAAGTCCTATTTGTAGATTGGGGATCTTTATATGCTTTTATAAACTTTTTTTATTCAAAAGTTTTATTTCGGATTGATAGATTTGAAGCAAAATTCAATTTAACACGATTCTTTCTTTCAGATGGAAATGTAAAAGTTCCATTCGCTCCTCAAAAAAAAGAATTGAGGAGTAGTAAAGAAATCAAGATAATCTATAATGCCGTTGGTGGTACGTTTAAAAATTCTAGATTACGAAATAAATGGAGGGATTTTAAAAAAAGCTTAATAGATGCTGACTATATTTCAGTGAGAGATAAAAGGGTAAGCAATTCCCTCAAAGAATATGGGATTGAAAGCGTAATTACTCCTGATTCTGCTTTAATCATTTCTGATCTATTTCCTTTTGAGGAATTACTTGGGAAAATTTCTTTCAATCCAGATCAATTAAAAGATTATATTTTTCTACAAATTGGCAAACCTTATACTCCTCCGAACAAAACAGAGTTTTTTCAGCAATTGAAAAATTTATCTGAAAAACTAGAAATGGAGATAATCCTATGCCCAATTGGTTTGGCTCCAAGACATGAAGATGATATTTATTTGACAGAGTTATCTCAGAAATCTGAAATTTTCACTTTTATTATGCCAAAGAATATTTATGATATAATGTTTCTTATAGCTAATTCTAAAATATATTTAGGAACAAGTCTTCATGGTCTCATAACTGCTCAGAGTTTCGGTGTACCTTTTATACCTATGGATAAGCGAGTTATTAAAGTGGAAGAATATTGCAAAACTTGGACATTTAAAAATATAAATCGATGTATAAACTATAGCGAGTTAAATGAAATACCTGAAATTTTCCGCAATTGGGATTCAGATATAGCATATGAGAATTTGGTGGCACAAAAGGAATTGGTATATAAAAATTTCAAGAATATTGAACAACACCTAATTTAAGTGAATTTAGTATCGATAATTGTACCCAACTATAATCACGCTCCTTTTCTTCAAGAGCGTTTAGATTCAATATTTAATCAAAGCTATCAGAATTTTGAGGTAATTCTTCTAGATGATGCGTCTACCGATAATAGTCTAGAAATTTTAAATGTCTATGCATCAAAACCCCAGGTAACTCATTATATCATAAATGAGACAAATAGCGGAAGTACATTCAAGCAATGGGATAAGGGTATAAAACTGGCAAAGGGAGAATTAGTTTGGATCGCTGAAACTGATGACTATTGTGAGAATAATTTCCTAGAGGAAATGCTGGAGTTTTATAATAAAAACAATGATATTTCCTTATTATTTTGTCAATCCTTTCGAATGAATGTTAATGGGAAAGTTACAGGTACCTGGCTTTCCCATACTGACGTTTTTAAATCTGATATTTTTGAAAACGATTTTATAATGGATGGAAATTTATTTATTGAAAAATTTCTAATACACAAAAATGTAATTCCCAATGTAAGTGGCGTTTTAATCAAAAGGAAGGCGTTGAACAAAATTACTCCTTTGAGATTCTATCCTTTTATGAAATATAATGCAGACTGGTTCTATTATATTCAAATCATATGCAATTCAAAAGTTGGCTTCTTAGGTAAGAATTTAAATTATTTTAGATATCACGAATCAAGTGTGATTGCAAAAGCTGGATCAGAAAGTGGATGGGATAGGATCTTTGAGATGGAATTAAAAGGAAGACAACAGATGTTGGATTTTATTGGTAGTTGTAGACCTGGTAATTTTAAGGCCATTAAAAAGCAGGCTAAAGTAGGGGATGATGAGTTGATTTATTTGACATCCAAAGGATATATAAACCGGGGTGGATTTATTAAGGGTTTAGGAATTGTATGGAATAAACCAAAAATATTCCGAAAAATTTTCCCCTACATTATCCAAAAAAAATATAAACGAATATGGTATTTCTATAATTATATTCGTCGCTACAATTAAATCTCCTGAAATAACTTACCATTTTTAATATTATTAGTTTCTTTCAGCCTTTTACATTACATTTTATATGTTATCAATAATTATTTCCACATATCGAAATAACCTTTATGAGGCCTTAATTAAGAATATAAATATTACGATAGGAAATATAGAATACGAAATTATACCAGTTGTAAATCCAGGAAAAATGAGTATAAGTAGGGCCTATAATATGGGTGCTGAAACTGCTAGATTTAAAAAACTACTTTTTCTCCATGAAGACATTCGCTTTAATTCAGATAATTGGGGAATTAATTTGATTAAATCGCTAAATACTAATAATGTAGGTATAATTGGTCTTGCAGGTAATAAACGCAAGTCTAATCTACCAACCGGACACGATCAAGGTATTCCAAAGGATAAGTATATTTTCGTTACTCATCAGGTAAATGGGATGAAAAAAATAAATAGGCATAAAGACCTAATTCGGGTAAAAACATTAGATGGTGTTTTTTTGGCCTTAAATCGTGATGTTTGGAAGGAGCTTAAATTTAACGAGAGTTTAAAGGGTTACCATTTTTACGACCTTGATATTTCTTTAAGAGCCTCAAAAAATTACAGTAATTTCGTAAATCCAAATATATCAATCCAACATTTCTCTCGAGGTCAATTTAACGATCAATGGATAATTAACTGTTTGGAATTCCATAAGGCTGATTATAATTTCGACGAAATCGATGCTAAGGAAAAAAATACTGTTCGAAAATTTTGGTATAAAAGGCTTTCGAAAGAAAATATTTCTTTAAAAAATAGGCTTAAATATGTATCCGTTATGAGATTTAATCTAAATTCTTATAAATCTGCATTTAAATTTATTTCTACATTCTAAGAATATTTAAATAACTTTTCTTCAAACTAGGAATCTCATGCTCTTACCTTTAATATCTGTTTGTATTCCTACTTTTAATGGAGCTGAATTTTTAAAAGAAACATTAGATTCAATTTCTATCCAGACTTATGAAAACCTTGAAGTTATAATAAGTGATGATGAATCTGAGGATAAAACATTAGAAATTATCGAGGATTTTAAGAAGACATCAAAGATTCCAGTTCATATATACAAACATATACGTTCAAGTATTGGAGCAAATTGGAATAATTGTATTAAAAAAGCAAATGGAGAATTTATAAAATTTATCTTCCAGGATGATTTAATGGAGCCTGCCTGTATTTCATCATTGTATAGAGCTTACCAAATTAATAAATCCGCAGCTCTAGTAGCATGTAAACGAGAGATTTTAATCGAGGATTCAATTTTAAATGATGAGACTAGAAAATGGAAAGACGAATATGGGGATTTACAGAAGAATTTGGAATTAAAAGAATTTAACGGGCTGAAAATTTTAAATAAAAAAATTTTTAAATCAGATTTTCTATTTACCAAACCATTAAACAAAGTTGGAGAACCTTCTGTAACTCTTTTCCCTAAAAAAATAATTGATAAAATTGGATATTTTAGGGAGGATTTAAAACAGAATTTAGATTACGAATTTTATTACCGGTTATTGAAAAGATTTGATATCGTAATTCTTGGGCAAAGTTTAGTAAAGTTTAGAATTCATTCCGAACAAGCTACCCAATTAAACAAGAATAATAATATTGACGATTATAGAATATTTGATAAGATTATCTACAAAGAATATTTTTGGTTTTTGAATAGAAAAAAACAAATCGAATACCTAAAAAAGTATAATTTGCCTTTTCAAATGCTATTGAAAATTAGGCTTAGCTTTATTAGATGAGTGAAAGTAAGACTTTTATAATAATTGTAACATTTAACGGTATCCAATGGATACAAAAATGTATTCAGAGCATTTTAACCAAATCATCGCATCATCAAATCATTGTAGTTGATAACAATTCTTCAGATAATACTGTGGAATTTCTAAGAGAAAATTATCCTAGTATATTTTTATTTGAGCTAGATGCAAACCTAGGTTTTGGTTCGGCTAATAACATAGGGATCAGTTTAGCTTTGAAAAAAAATGCTGATTATGTTTTCCTATTAAATCAGGATGCATATTTAGAATTTGGTTGTGTTGAAACACTTACCGAAGTCCATAAAAATAATAATGAATTTGGCATACTCAGTCCAATTCATTTAGATGGTCCGGGAAATAGATTAGATTGGAAATTTGCCAATTATATTAATTATAATTCGAATAAGGATTTTTATTCGGATTATGTCCTAAATAAGCCAAAAAAGGAAATTTATGAATTGCCTTTCATTAATGCCGCAGGTTGGTTAATCAGTAGGGAATGTTTATTAACTGTTGGTGGTTTTGATCCTATTTTTTTTCATTACGGTGAAGATGATAATTATTGTCAAAGATTAAAATATCATGGATTTAAAATAGGAATAGTGCCAAAGGCAAAATTAAAACATGATAGGGTTCAAAGTGAGAGAAGAATGAATAATAAAGAAATTGAGGAGACTTTGCTTTGGAAAAAGGAACGGAATTACAAAATTAGATATGCTAATATTAATACGGATAATCTAAAATCATTTAGAAACCTAAAATATAAAAGGAAAAAAGCGGCGATTCGATCTTTTATCAAACTAAACTTTGTTACTGGTAAAAAATATTGGGCCGAAGCAAATTTAATTGATAGAATTTCTCCAGAAATTAAAAGAAGCATAGAATTAAATAAATTGAAAGCCCCCACATACCTGAAATTGTGAAGGAATCCTTGGTATCTATAATTATTCCAACCTATAATAGAGCCTATATATTGGGTCAAAGCCTTGATAGTGTATTAGCCCAACATCATCGAAACTGGGAGTGTATTGTTATTGATGATGATTCTACTGATTACACTAAGGAATTGCTGGAGTTTTATTGTACGAAAGACAGTCGAATAAAATATTTTACTCGACCGAACACCCGAAGTAAGGGAGCAAACTCCTGCAGGAATTTTGGTTTTGAACAAAGTAAAGGGGATTATATCCAGTGGTTCGACAGTGATGATGTAATGCTGGAAAACTTCCTGACTACAAAAGTTAACGAAATTCGGGGTCTGGATCTTGTTGTTTGTTCTGGCTTTATTTGTAATACTCGACTTGAGAAACAGGGTGCACTAGCAATTAGTTCAGATAAACCTTTGTTTAGGGGTATGGTTACATGGGAGCAACAAATAGTTACTAATTCAGTCCTGTTCAACCGAAATTTTTTAGAAGGTAAGAAGCTTTTTGATCCTAAAATCTCCAGAGGTCAGGAAGCTAACCTTTTTTCTCGGTTATTTTATAATCTCCCGGAAAGCAGGTATAAAATTATAGATATCCCTCTATTTTTATATAGGCAACATGAAACTTCAAAAACCGCTCAAAACAAATCGTATAGAGCGGATTTCGTCATTTCCCAGGTTCAAAATATGCTTGAGAACTATAAACGGGGAAAAAGTTCCGGAAATGAGAAAGTTATTGAACACTGTTATAAGTACTTGCTTAAATTTTATTTTAAAGCACGAAGAAATAGAGACTGGAAGAATTCATTTAGGATCTGGTACAAATTATTAACAACTGTAAGATTTAAGAAGTTTTCTGTCTACCTAGAAATCTTCGTTATTGGCTTTATATTTAATCTTGTTGGAGTACCAAGTTATCGATTGGAAAAAAGGTGGAAATCCTTCCCATGCTAGAATTTTATTAAAATGTCGAGAGTAAGAGTATTAGCGGTTATAGTGAATTATGGAACTGAACAATTGTCATTTCTTAATCAAATGGTAAGTGCTTTAAATGAGTTTGGGAAATATGATATTGACATTATTGTTCATTCAAACGAAGCATTGGATATTAATGGAGTGAAAGAGGTTAAAGTTTTTGGTTTAGATGATTACAGATATTTACCAGCTACCTGTAGAAAAACTATATCGGAAAATAAGGATCTTTACGACTTATATTTCTACTCTGAAAACGATCTTTTAATAAGAGAAAAACATTTTGATAATTTCTTGTCCTATTCCAAAATTCTTCCTTCGAATAGGATTCCGGGTTTAATCCGATTCGAGTTAAAAAACGGTCAAAAAATTTTTCCTGATTACCACGGAAACTTTGACTGGCAGTATAATTCCGTTGAGAAATATAACGGGAAAGTATTTGCTCATTTTACAAACCTACATCAAGCATCCTTTTTGCTTACTAACAGGCAATTAAATAAAGTTGTAAATAAATTTGATTTTGGAAAATTAGTTGAGGACAGAATTCCTATCCGCTATAAGATTAAACGAAAAATTAGATACTGGTTAGGCCTGAAAACAAAGAAATACTATATCTATGATGTCTTATGCAAAACTTGTACAGACATATATCAATACGGTGGATTAAAAAAAGTAATTTGTATATCTGAGTTCGATGAGAATATGATCCACCATATTTCTGATATATATGCAAAAGGTGATAAAGGCAAATATTTGGTGATGGCAGATGAAAAAATAATGAATAATGCCTTAGACCAATTACAGAAAAAACTTTGAACAAGCACAAATATTTAAACATCGTTTAAAGAAAGTTGAGTTTTTTGTTCCGGGAATGAAAAGTTTATGAAAAGGAAAGTAAAAGAAAACATAAAATTATACCGGTTAGGTAAGCGTGTACAAAATGATTATTACCATAAACTTGGTGATAAGCTTAATTATGAAGAGCTATCAAAAAGACCATTAAGATCGGATATCATAAATTTTCTTTTGGGCGTATCTTCTAAAGATGCTAAGTATCTGGAAATTGGCGTCCGTTTTCCCGATCAAAATTTCGACAAAATCTCTACAGAAAATAAATATGGGGTAGATCCTGGTTTCGAAAACAGGAGCAATCCAGTAGATTTTAAAATGACCAGTGATGAATTCTTTGGGAAACTTAGAGAAGGTGAAATTCTGAACAGTTATATGAAGTTTGATTTGATTTTTATTGATGGGCTTCATTTGGCTGAACAAGTTGACCAGGATATTAAAAATGCTTTGGATTTTATCGCGGATGAGGGTTTTATTCTGGTACATGACTGTAACCCTCCTTCAGCATTTCATACCAATGAAATTCATGATTATAAATTGTCTCCTGCCATGGGATTCTGGAATGGAACAGCGTGGAAGGCATTCTTCAAGTATCGACAGAATGCTAATTTATTTTCCTGTTGTATAGATACAGATTGGGGAATAGGCGTGATTTCGAAGCAATTGAATATAGGTGAGTCAACGAGTGTGAAAAATCCGTTTTTTGAGTACAAGGTTCTCGAAAAATATCGAAAAGAAAGTTTGGATTTGATTTCATTCGAGCATTTCAAAAATAGGGTGCTTGAAGCAAAAGACAAATCAACTTAAAATTTTTCATATGATAGAACTTTCCATCATCTATGTAAATTACAATACCCGGGAATTAACTTTAAATTCGATAGCATCGGTTTACCAGTATACTAGAAAATTTAATTTTGAGATCATCGTTGTAGATAATGCTTCTCGCGATAATACCGTCCCAGCTCTAGAAAGGAATTTTCCAAAGGTTAAAATTATTCGAAATAAGAGAAATATAGGCTTTGGCAAAGCCAATAATTTAGGAATAGAGATTGCCAAAGGAAATTATATACTTTTTTTAAATACGGATACCTATTTAGAAGAACCGGCAATCGATAACTTGCTATTAGAGCTTAAGAAAGAAGCACATAAAAATGTTGCAGTGGCTGGCGCTAGGCTAATAAAACCAAATGGGATTGATAATATTTCCTCAGGACTATTCCCAAGTTACCAACATTTTGTGAAGGGTTCATTTTTACGATATTTCTATAAAAGATCATTTTATGAAAATTTACCTAAGCGAGAAATACCGAAAGAATCCAAACCATACAAAGTGGATTACGTATCTGGAGCTGACTTTTTGGTTAGAAGAGAGATTCTAGATAAGGTAGGCGGTTTCAATCCGAGATTTTTTCTATATAGCGAAGAGGTAGAGTTGACTTATAGAATATATAAAGCCTTTCCGCGAATGACTTCGATGGTTTTTCCCCAATATAAAATTGTACATATCAGTCAGGGATCTAATGAAATTAAAGGGCTGAATAGAAAAACTAAATTAAGACAAATCAAGAGTAGGTCTATTTATTATAGTCTTACCAAGGGAAGGATGATTGGATTAATTTATTATTTGATCAGTATGAAACGTTTTCTTTTTAATTAAAATTTCAATTATTCTTTTTCCGGTCTGGCCGTCCCATAATTCAGGTAGCCTACCTTTTTTCCACTCATTTTGGAAGAGTTTATTTAATGCGTTTTTTATATTCATTTTTTTCGTTCCAACTATTTCATTAGTCCCTATATTAACTGTTTCCGGTCTCTCAGTATTTTCTCTTAATGTCATACAGGGAATTTTTAAAACCGTAGCCTCCTCTGTGACCCCCCCGGAATCTGTTAGAACTGCCTTACAGTGCTGTAACAGGTAATTAAATTCTAAATACCTTAAAGGCTCTATCAAAAAAAGATTTTTATAAGAAAGTTGACTATTCTTCATTATAGAGGCTGTTCTCGGATGAACAGGAAAAACTACAGGCACTCCGTATGAATTCTCCATAATGGTATTTAAAATTTGATTTATATTTTCAATTTCATCAACGTTACTAGGTCGATGAAGGGTTAATAGTAAAAAACATCCTTTTTGTAAACCTAATTTTTTCCATATATCTGGTGCCTGAAACCTTGGTTTGAATCTCAAAAGTGTATCTATCATTGTGTTGCCAACAAGAAAGACTTCTTCTTTTGATTTTCCAATCCTGAATAATTCTTGGCTGGCTTCTATGGTTGTTGTGAAATAATAATCAGCTATACTATCAATTATTACTCGATTTATTTCTTCAGGCATATTCCAATCGTTGGAGCGCAAGCCCGCCTCGATATGAGAGACCTTTATACCCATTTTTTTTGCAGTGATTGCACAGGCCATGCTTGATGTCACATCTCCTACTACGATACACATATCAGGCTTTTTTTCTTTCAGTATTGTTTCATATCTAATCATAATACCTCCAGTCTGTTCAGCCTGACTACCACTTCCGATATTTAGATTTATGTCAGGTTCAGGTAAATTTAAATCCCTGAAAATGCCTTGGCTTAACTTTTCGTCATAATGTTGACCGGTATGAATTATCCTATAATTAAGAGAGATTTTAGACGATTCAATTGCATGAATTATTGCAGCTATTTTAATAAAATTGGGTCTTGTTCCAGCTATTAAATCTATTTGCATATGATTATTCATTTAAGCGAAGGTATGAAATTGTGCAATCTATTTTTGTTAGAAATTAGAAACGGGTCAATGACCTAAACTCATGCATGATTTCCTGAATTGGATATTGACTTTATTAGTAATAGCTTTACCAACCATGATTAAGCAAGTAGACTAATATGAAAAAAATATTGGTAGTAGCTGAGTCCATAGATATTGAGGATAGCAGTGGAACTAAAGGCAGAGTGGCACTTATCAAAAACTTGGTTGATGCGGGTTACGATTTAAGAGTTTACCATTACACCCTTAAAGAGATTGAAATTGAAGGTATTCCTTGTTATCCAATAGAGGAGAATAGAAGTAGCCTGCTGTTTTACTTAAGTAGAATTGAAAGGCATTTAAGGCGGAAAACCGGAATAAAGCTTAATCCTTTAATTGAAAAGTATTTTGGTTTTTCTTTTACTTTAATTAATGATCGAAATAGTATTGTAGAGGCCTTAAGTAAAATTAATGATTTTGATCCAGATCTTGTTTTAACACTTAGTAAAGGAGGTAGTTTCAGGCCGCATCATGCAGTCTTGAAGATGAAAAACCTCCATTCTAGATGGATGGCATATTTACATGATCCTTATCCAATGCATTTATATCCGGCACCCTATAGGTGGTATGAGCCTGGTCACGCTATGAAGGAGGAATTTGTTAGAGAAATGTTCGAGAAAGCAAACTATCTTGCTTTTCCAAGTAAACTTTTAAAGGAGTGGATGGGGAGTTTCTTTCCAAATGTGATGGATAAGAGCGTGATTATACCCCATCAAATTTCAAATAATCAACTAAATAAAATAGAATTACCGGTCTATTTTGATATCACGAAGTTTAATATCCTTCATGCCGGTTATCTTTTAAAAGGTAGAGATCCACAAGGAATACTTCAGGCATTTAAAAAATTTTTAAATGAAAACCCAGACGCAAAAAAGGATGCTAGGCTAATTTTCCTTGGCGGGAAGAATGTTTACACAGGTGAATTGATTAATTCTAGAAAAGAAACCCCACAGATTAATGTAAGCGAAGATTATGTCCCTTTCTCAGAAGTTTCAATGATGCAAGACCAAGCATCTGTAAATATTATTTTAGAAACTAAATCGGAAGTTAGTCCATTCTTACCCGGGAAATTTCCTCATTGTATCATGGCTAATAAACCTATACTTCTGCTTGGACCTTCTAGAAGTGAATCGAAAAGATTGTTAGGGAATGATTATACTTATTGGTCTGAAATAGATGACGTTGAGTCAATAAAGAGAATTATAGAAGATTTATACACAAACTGGAAAGGCCATGGTACAATTGAAATGGATAGGCCAGATTTAAAATGCTATATGTCAGTTCAGTACCTTAAAAAGACGTTTACTTCAGTATTGGGGATATAAACTCCATTTTAACTAATCTTACTTCAATTGTTGGTTATAAGTTCGCATTTCTCGACTATTTTATCAAGCATATCTTTTCTGGAATTTTCCCAGAATTGAACTGGTTTGTTTATGAATGAATTATAAACAGCTATACATTTATTTAACCTATCAATAAACTCCTCTCTGGACATAGTTTTAATAATATGTTTTAATCTTTCAGGATTTTCTATTTCTGAATAATCAATAAAACTTTGCTGAGGAAATATCTCATAAATGGAACTCCTGGCACCTCCATAATAGATTGGGAGACATTTATTTTCAATGCTTTCCCAAATTTTTTCCGTTATGTACTTTGGGTAAACAGTGTTCTCAAAACATAAATTAAAGTGGTAATCTCTTAAAATATCTTTTTTTCTTGAATGTCTTTGATTAAATCTTGAATCTTCTTTTGAAATCCCATGCGGCCAACCATGACCATAAATGTCAATCATATTCTCTTTGAATAAGTAAATTGCTATTTCTGATCTTTTTTTTATTAAATCAATGTCGAAACCATTAATAAGTAGCCTGCTGTTTTTTCCACCCTGATAATAAGACATTAAAGCTGCTACCTTTCGATTTTCGAAACGAAAATTTTGCTCTAAAGGTTTAATCGGACTGTTGGAAATAAATTTTTTATCCTGATTAGTAACATTATTTAAAAATACGTCACCTGTATATACATTCATTAAATGTACTTTAGGGAAAACCAAAAATGGATAAAAGTGGGAGGATTTTATCTTCGAAAATCTGGGTTCTTGGGACCAAATTAAATAATTTCTTAGTAGAGGATTTTTGGAAATAAATCTTCTTAGGCTATTATGGTTGCCTGCTAGGAATAAATCAGCTTTATTTTTATTGCTAGTTATTTTTAAACCCTTATTCTCTAAATAATAGAAATCATCCTTGGAAAAGTTTTTGTCAAATGGCGTATAGGTTAAGGGATCAATTTTAAATATATGTATCATTCAATTCAGATCTTATGCTAAAAGCAATTAATACAAATATTTTCGATTTATTTTGTTGTGTTAAAGATGGAATTTTTTATAAAAGTATAGTGAATAGGTTACATTTTACTAATTAATAATATTTTTAGTTAAAAAAACGGAATGCCAAAACCAACTGTATTCAATTAACGTCGTTGAAAAATGATTCATTCTAAATTTAAAGGAAGATTGGAGAACCTTCTGAAAATCATATTTTAGATTTTTATGCTAATTATTGAGAAGCCTGTATTAAATACCAGGGACGGTAAGACAACTGTTTCAGTGCAGTTTGAGATGGACAAGCAGAAAAAGGAATTATGGTATTCATTTCCGAACGAATATGAGAATTTTATAGTTACTGAACAATCTGATGCATTTGTAGTTGGATTATTATTTTTAGGTCTTAAGACAGGAAATGACATAAAAATAAACACTCCAATATCCTCAAAACTATTTTATAGTCTTAACCATTATATTATAGATGCTCTCTGCCTAGTAAATGATCAGTATAAAAAAATTAAAATTTTGCCTTCCTCCTTAAGCCAAACCGATTTTAATTTTGGAAATACTGCAAGTACAGGTCTTTCTTGTGGAATTGATTCTCTAGCTACTTATTTCGATCATAATGATGAAGTAGATCCATACAAAATAAATTATTTCACCTTCTTTAATGTTGGTTCGCATGGAGACCATGGTGGCGAAAATGCAAGGTCCATATTTCATGAAAGATTTAGTAATGTGGCTGCCTTTGCAAAAAAAGTGAATAAGGAGGTAATTACTGTAGATTCAAATTTAAGTGAGATTTTGCAGATGAAATTTCAGGAAACCTATAATTTACGAACGATTTCGTGTGCTTTACTTTTCCAAAAATTATTTAAAAACTATTACTATTCATCAGGCACGCGATTTGACCATTTCGGTTTTAATAATGCTGAAATTGCGGATCTGGATATGTTGATCATTCCCAATTTATCCACAGAATCTACTTCTTTTTTTGTAAGTGCCTTGAAATATTCCAGAATAGATAGAACAGAACTTATATCACAATTTTCAGAAACCTATGACCATTTGGATGTTTGTACTCATCCAATCAGAAACGAAAGGGAAAAAATTAATTGTTCGGAATGTTATAAATGTCAGAGAACAATGTTAACTCTAGATTTATTAGGAAAACTTGATTTATACTCAAGTGTATTTGATGTTCAAAAGTTTAGAAGAAATAAAAAGAAGTATATTGGATGGTTGCTGTCTAAAAAGAAAAAACTTACCCTTGATCGAGAGCTCATTAATTATATTAAGGAAACCAGTGAAAGGGATTTTCAAGTGGAATTCTTCAAACTGAAATATATTCTTTACCGAAAAAAATTAAATATTATTCGCTTCATTTCTAAATGAAACTTTCCATAATATACCCATATCGCAATAGGAATTCCGAAAGGATTAGAAAATCTTTTCAATCACTAGCTAATCAAACTGATCCTAATTTTCATGTGTATTTCGTTGATTATGGTTCAGATGATCCTATATCTCAAAATATAAAAGAGATATGCTCAAAATTTAATTTTATTACCTATAAATATTTGGTGGCTAAATTTCAACCATGGAATAAGAGCAGGGCTTTAAATTCTGTCATAAAAATACTTGATACGGGATATTGTTTTGTAGCTGATGTAGATATAATTTTTCATCCTGATTTTGTAAAAGTGGCAAGAAAACTTCAGGTCAAGAACGAAACAACCTATTTCCAGGTTGGCTATTTGGATTCCGTCGAAAGTAATAAAGACATAGAATTTTCAGATTATAAGGTTTCAAGACTAAGTACGTCAGAGGCCACTGGCTTAAGCATGTTTCCGGTGCGGCAATTGAAAGATTTAAATGGTTTTGACGAATTTTATCATTTCTGGGGTAGCGAGGATACCGATATGCATGTAAGATTGAAAAATGCCGGAACCAAGGTGAAATTCTATGAGGAAGAACTATTAATGTTACATCAATGGCATGATTCCTATCAAAGTATGGCAAAATCGGGTAAATTAACAGATCTAAAAGTCTCAGGAATCTTAGCACTTAATCATCAACATTTAAAATCAGCTATTAAACGTAGAACTACCCAAGTGAATCTGGAAGGATGGGGGCAGTGTATGACCCAGGATGATTTGAATGAACTTCAGCAAGCCCCAGTCGATTTTTCAGTATCTAACGAAAAGAGACAGGTTAACGAGGTTTTATTCGGTCAACTTCCTGGATTATGGAATGGAGTTATAAAGATTCTTTTCAAGATGGATAGCTTTCAGGATTCAACAAAATACTATCTAAAGAAAAAATTAGGGAAGAAGGTTCCCGAATATTATTCATTTCAGGAAATGAATGACCAGGTTATTTTGCACCTGATTTCATTTTATCGAAATTTACCATACACTATAATTAGTAATAAAACTGAGGGTATTATAGAAGTCGCCCTAAAATTTTCCTGACTTGATGATATTGAAGTCAAAATTTAAAACCTACTTATTTCATCTCCTGGATATATTACCACGAAAGCGTGGGGATCAGCTCTACCACTTTATACAGAATCTTTATTTCGAGCAAAACCTTGATCAAAAAATAAATACTTCCTTTAATTCTTATCAAACCATAAAGCAAATTTGTGTGCGGTGCGATATAGAGATAAAGGCTAAAGTAATCGCTGAAATAGGTTCAGGCTGGTTGCCTATAATGCCTTATTTCTTCAAGTACTTGGGCAAGGCAAGACGCATAAAAAGTTTTGATCTGAACCGTCATTACCAGAATAATAATATAAACAGGCTAAACAGTATTTTTTCACAGAAGTATGACAGATTGATTAATGTGGAAGATGACTCATTATATTCGCTTCCAGAAGGAATAGAGTATTTCCCATTTACGAATATCACAGACCATGATATTTCAGATACCGATATAGTTTTTTCGCGTTTTGTATTGGAACATGTGAAACCAGAGACCATAAAAGAGATGCATGCCAGTTTTAAGAAAGAGCTAAATCCTGGCTCATATATAATTCATTTGATCTCCCCAAGCGATCACAGAGCATATGTTGATAAGCAGCTTTCATTACAGGATTTTCTGCGTTTTTCTGAAGAAAAATGGAATAAAATTCAAACCAGATTCGATTACCACAATAGACTTCGATTACCTCAATTCCTGGATATATTTGAGGATTTAGGTTATGAAATAGTTGATCTAACCTATGACAAACCAAAAGAGGGTTCTGAAAATTATAAAAAGTTTAAAAAACTTAAATTGCACGAGGATTTCCTGGGGTATACAGATGAAGAGCTCATGGCTGGTTCAATTAACATTGTATTAAAAGTATAATATGGATATTATCGCAGAAGTTGGTCAGGCCCATGAGGGTAGCCTGGGAATGGCCTTGAGTTATATCGATGCCTTAGCTGGCACCGGCGTGGACGCTATAAAATTCCAGGTTCATATTGCGGAAGCCGAAAGTAGCATTTATGAACCTTTTAGAGTAAAATTCTCTCTTCAGGATAAATCCCGATTCGACTACTGGAAACGCATGGAGTTTACTGCTGAAGAATGGAGAAAACTCAAATCAAGATGTGAAGATAAGGGAGTTGAATTCATGGCTTCTCCATTTAGTAATGCTGCGGTTAATTTACTCGAGCAATTAGGGGTTAAGCGATATAAAGTTGGCTCCGGAGAAGTTAATAATTTTCTCTTACTGGAAAAGATAGCCCGTACCGGGAAGCCGGTTATTCTTTCTTCCGGAATGAGTTCCTTTCAGGAACTTGATGATACGGTTAGATTTCTGAAAGAAAGGAATACAGACTTTTCCATTCTTCAATGTACTACCTCTTATCCTACCGAACCAACTAATTATGGTTTAAATGTCATTCAGGAACTAAAGCAGAGGTATAAAGTACCGATAGGCTATTCAGATCATTCTGCAAAACCTGAAACCTGTATCGCTGCTACCGCTTTAGGTGCTGAAATCCTGGAGTTTCATACTGTATTTAGCCGACAAAGTTTTGGGCCGGATGCTTCATCTTCCCTTGAGATTAATGAAATAAAGGAGCTGGTAAAGGCCGTTAGGAATATATCTGAAGGGCTCCAAAACCCGGTAGATAAAAATGATAATTCCAAATTTATGGAGCTAAAAGGTATTTTTGAAAAATCGCTGGCCGTAAACAAAGATCTTACTGCAGGCCATGTAATAAAATTCGAAGATCTTGAAGCAAAGAAACCCAGTAATATGGGAATCCAGGCAAAAGATTTCAATAAAATTATAGGAAAAAGTTTAGCTGCAGATATTAAAAAATGGTCATTTTTAAAAACTGAGCATTTTTAAAATGTATACTTTGTTCCATATTTACAATTTATGAGTAAAAGAAAAATCTGTGTTGTGATCACCGCACGCCCTTCCTATAGCAGGATCAAGACGGCACTCCACGCAATCCATGACCATCCAGATCTGGAACTTCAATTGGTGATTGCCGGATCGGCCCTTTTGGACCGATATGGGAATGCCGCCGATTTTATCAGGAAAGATGGTTTCGAGGCCTCAGCAAAAGTTTATATGGTACTCGAAGGGGAGAATCCAACTACCATGGCAAAGACCACGGGACTGGGACTGATGGAACTTACCAATGTATTCTATAATCTTCAACCCGACGCTGTGATAAGCATTGCGGACAGATTTGAAACTATTGCGACTTCCATCGCGGCGGCATACCAGAATATTCCGCTGGTGCACATTCAGGGAGGAGAAGTGACCGGAAGTATAGACGAAAAAGTAAGACATGCCAACACCAAGCTGGCGGATCTTCACCTGGTTTCTAATGAGGATGCACGAAACCGGGTGATTAAACTGGGAGAAGACCCGGATATGGTCATCAATACGGGATGTCCTTCCATAGACCTGGCAAGGATGGTCGAAAATGAAAAAGAATTAAGCTTTAATCCTTTAGAAAAGTATGGCGGAGTAGGAAATAAGATCAATTGGGAGCAAGGCTACCTGGTTGTGATGCAGCATCCGGTGACCTCTGAATATGAGCAGGCGCGACAACATGTCCTGGAAACTCTTATTGCGGTGAGAAATTCAGAAATATCAGCCTTCTGGTTCTGGCCTAATGTCGATGCGGGCTCTGACGGGACCTCGAATGGAATAAGAACTTTCAGGGAACAGCAAAACCCGGAGAACATTCATTTCTTCAAGAATATGGACTCCCTGGATTTTTTAAGATTACTGAAGCATTCCAAAATGATCATAGGTAATTCAAGCGTAGGAATTAGGGAATGCAGTTATCTTGGAGTTCCTGCGATCGATATAGGAAGCAGGCAGAATCGAAGGTTGAAGGCTGAAAATGTAAGTCATGTGGGATATAACAGGCAGGAAATTCTGGAAAAGATCAAGGAATTGGACGCTAATGGGTATTACGGCTCATCTACAATTTACGGAACCGGGAATTCCGGTGAAAAAATCGCAGGTATCCTTTCAAAGGTTGAATTAAGGTCAACAAAAAGTATTACATACTGATGAAAATACTTGGATTGATCACCGCAAGAGGAGGAAGTAAAGGGATACCTGGAAAAAATATAAAAATCCTGAATGGGAAAGCTTTAATCAGTTATAGTATAGAAGCCGGAAAAAAGGCAGTAAGGTTTGATAAGATGGTGCTGAGTTCAGATGATGAAGCCATTATGGAAATAGCAAAACAGGAGGGCGTGGAAGTGCCATTTAAACGTCCGGCCGATCTTGCTAAAGATGATACTCCAAGTATTGAGGTGCTCAGGCATGCTCTGGAATATTTCGAGCGCAAAGAAGAGATCTATGACGCCGTTTGTCTGCTACAGCCCACCACACCATTCCGGCGCGAAAATCTGATAGACGAAGCAATCCGAACATTTGAAAAAGGGAATTTCGATTCTGTGATCAGTGTTCGGGAGATTCCTGCTGATTATAATCCCCACTGGGCTTTTGAGGAAAAAAACGGAGCATTAAGGATCGCCACAGGCGAGAAAACCCCTATTACTAGGCGGCAGGAGCTTCCCAAAGCTTATCACAGGGATGGAGCGATTTATGTGACTAAGAGAGAGGTCATCCTAAGTGGTTCCTTGCTAGGAGAAAAGATCGGATTCGTTGATACCAGCGGCGATCCATATGTGAACATCGATACCCCAGCCGATTGGGAAAGGGCTGAAAATATGCTTAAAGGATAGTTATGTGCGGAATTGCCGGAATCATCGGAAAGAATTATCATGAGGCGGAGGTGAGGCAGATGCTGACAAGTATCCGGCACCGAGGTCCAGATGCTTCCCGAACCTATAAGGATGATAGCTGTATTTTAGGTCATAACCGCCTGGCCATTATCGATCTTTCAACAGATGCCAATCAGCCTTTTGAAGATGCCTCGGGAAGATTTCACCTGGTTTTCAATGGGGAGATCTATAATTATAAGGAGCTTAAGGAAGAAATAGGAGACCGGTATGATTTCAGGACCAGTTCAGATACTGAAGTATTACTGGCAGCATATCTGCTCTATGGGGAAGCCTGCCTGGAAAAATTGAACGGGATGTTCGCATTTGGGATCTGGGATGCTCATAAAAGGGAATTGTTTTCGGCCCGGGATCGTTTCGGAGTCAAGCCTTTCTTTTATCATCAGAATGGAGAACATTTCATATTCGCAAGTGAGATCAAGGCACTTCATAAGCTTGTTGCACCCAAAGCTGATGGAAAGACCTGGGCCAATTATTTCTGCTATGGCAATTATGGAAGTCCGCGAAAAACTTTCTTCACAGATATTTTTCAATTGCCAGCCGGCCATTTTCTAAGGTATCGTGAGGGCAACCTGGAGGTGCAGAAATGGTATGATTTTGAAACACGGGTAAGAAGTCAATCTTATCCAGACTTTGAAAAGGGAATAAAGAAAGCCTATCTTGATCTGCTTGAAGATTCTATAAAACTGCGTTTCAGAGCCGATGTTGAGGTAGGTTTTAATTTGAGCGGCGGAGTGGATAGTTCACTTTTACTGGCCCTGGTTAACCACTTACATCCCTCGCATAATATTAAGGCATATACTTTTTATACCGGAGATGAAAGCTATGACGAATTGCCCTGGGTGGAAATGATGATCGAAAAAACCGGAAATCCGCTTTGCAAAGTAAGGCTTGATGCTCGGGAAGTGCCTGAATTGTCTATGCACATAAGCAGATTCGAGGATGAACCTTTTGGTGGAGTTCCCACGCTGGCTTATTCAAAGATCTTTCAAAATGCAAACAGGGAAGGAGTGAAAGTATTACTGGACGGCCAGGGGATGGATGAACAGTGGGCCGGGTATGATTATTATAGCAGGGCAGACAATTCAGTGGTCCAGGGCAGCAAGAATAGTTCTTCCTTCAGGCCCAAGATTCTAAATGAAGATTTTAAAGTTTTAGCAGAAAAGCCTGTTTTTCCGAAACCATTTACTTCAGATATTCAGAATTTGCAATACCGGGACCTGTTTTATACCAAACTGCCGAGGGCACTGAGGTTCAATGACCGTATCTCAATGGCTTACTCAACCGAACTAAGAGAACCCTTCCTGGATTACAGGCTGGTAGAATTCGCCTTTGGGTTACCCGATCACTATAAGATCAAGGGGAGTGTTCAAAAATACCTGTTGCGAGAGATCGTAAAGGAATATGTGCCATTCGAGATCGCAGAAGCTCCCAAGCGAGCCTTGCAGACGCCCCAGCGTGAATGGCTGGGAGGCGAGTTAAAGGATTTTACCGAGCTAAGAATAGAGCGCCTGTTGGATTCTGAATTTTCGAATTGGTTTGAAAGGGATTCAATCTGGCAGGAGTGGAAAAACTATAAAACCGGAAGCAAGGAGAACAGTTTTTTTATCTGGCAATGGATCAACACATCTCTTATAGCCGAACATTATCAATAACCGGTACAGTTTTCTATCTTTGAAAACACCAAGCAACCTATCAATTTGAAGAAAGTCCTTGTTATAATTCCCGATGGCGTTAGCCTCAGAAATTTTCTATTTACAGATTTTCCCAAAGAAGCCAGGAAGGCCGGGATAGAATTGATCTACTGGAATGCGACACCTTATGATATTTCAGCAGAAGGAGAAAAGGAGATCCAATTAAACCCAAAGCCGAAAGCGCTTACTGATCTTTACAAACGAGCCAAGATCAATGCCGAACTGGATCACTTCCAGGAAAAATTCAATGATCCCATCTATGAAAAATACAGGTTCGAGCCGAACAGGAATGGATTGAAAAACAAAATAAAGAACCTAGTCGTGGATCGTTTAAGATCTTCATTTTCCGGTGAGGAGGGGCTGAAATCACTTCGGAAACGAATGAAATCTTCTGAAAGGAATTCAGCATATTATAAAAGGTGTAAGGAGGTGCTGGAAACCGAAAAACCTGACCTGGTTTTTTGTGCAAATCAGCGTCCTGTAAATGCCATAGCCCCTGTAGTAGCTGCAGCCGACCTCAATATTCCAACTGCCTGTTTTATTTTTTCATGGGATAATCTTCCAAAAGCGACCAAGGTGATCGATACGGACTATTATTTTGTCTGGAGTGATCATATGAAAAAGGAATTACTAACCTATTATCCTTATATCCAGGATTCCCAGGTAAAAATAACCGGAAGCCCTCAATTTGAAATTCATTATAAGGAAGATGTCTTAATTTCCAGGGAAGAATTTTACCAGAAATATGATCTAGACCCAGACCGAAAATATCTCTGTTTTTCGGGTGACGATATAACTACCTCCCCGCATGATGAGGTTTTTTTGAGGGATGTGGCTGAAGCGGTAAGAAAGCTAAATAATAGAGGTGAGCACTTAGGAGTGATCTTCAGGAGATGCCCTGTTGATTTTTCATCCAGGTATGACGGGATTATCAGGGAATATGGGGATGTGATAAAAAAGATCCATCCACAATGGATCATGGACAAAGGTAGTTGGGACCAGATATTGCCAACCCGAGATGACATGATTCTTCAGACTAATATCGTAGAACATAGTTTTATGGTAATAAATGTTGGTTCATCAATGATATTTGATTTTACCGCAAGGGATAAATACTGTACTTATATTAAATACAAACCTGAAATTACCATTATTAAAAAGGATATATGTGAAGTTTATGAATATGTGCATTTCAGATCTATTCCAGATCAAGCACCTGTTTTTTGGGCTAATAAAAAAGAAGATATTTTGCCAATAATTGAAAAGTGTATTAAAAAAGAAAACAGAAAGAAAATTCAGAATGCCGAAAAATGGTTTAAAATAATTAATGATTGTAATGTAAAACCTTCTGAAAATATTAGCCTTACAATCCGTAATTTATAGCATAAAATAGGATCTTCAATATTGTATTATCATTTTAATAAATGCTCTTCAATTCTATAACATACTTTGTTTTTTTACCGATTGTTTTTTCTGCTATTGGTTCATATTCAAATTTTCACATCGCCTTCAGATTGTTTTACTTTTTATATCAAGTTATATATTTTATGGTTGGTGGGATTACAGGTTTCTTCTCCTTATCTTTTTAAGTACTGTTTTTGATTATTTGGTAGGATTAGAACTGGAACGGGAAGAAAATAGTTCAAAGCGCAATTTGCTGTTATCTTTTAGCCTAATTTTTAATTTAGGAATACTGCTTACATTTAAATACTATAATTTTTTTATTGAAAATTTTCAAACTCTCTCGGAATCTATAGGCCTTCATGTGAACTTTTTTAGTCTTCAGATTCTTTTACCTGTTGGAATTTCATTCTATACATTTCAAACACTTAGCTATACCATAGATATATGGAAGAAAAGAATTTCAGCTACAAAAAACTTTTTGCAGTTTGCTACGTTTGTGGCATTCTTTCCACAATTAGTTGCGGGTCCTATAGAGAGGGCATCCAATCTATTACCTCAGTTTTCACAAAGGAAAAAATTTGATGATCAGCTTGCCATATCTGGGATTAATCTGATTTTATGGGGGCTGTTTAAAAAGGTAGTGATCGCTGATAATTGTGCAGTATATGTGGATACAATTTTCGCGAATTATGAAGAGCAAAATAGCTTAAGTCTTTTTTTAGGAGCATTTTATTTTGCGTTTCAGATTTATGGAGATTTCTCAGGTTATAGTGATATTGCTATCGGTACTGGAAGGTTGTTTGGATTTCAACTAATGCAGAATTTTAATTATCCTTACTTCTCCAGGAATATTTCTGAATTCTGGAGGAGATGGCATATCTCTCTTTCAACATGGTTTAGAGATTATATTTATGTTCCCTTAGGAGGATCCAAGTCTTCTTTATTATTTACAATTAGGAATATATTTATTGTATTTATGGTCAGTGGTTTCTGGCATGGTGCAAACTGGACTTTTTTAATGTGGGGCGGAATCCACGCCGTACTATTTACACCTATTTTTCTAAGAGGAAAAAATTATAAAATAAAGAATGTATATCCTGGTGTCAAAGATCTTTTAAAAATCAGTTTTACTTTTTTGGTTACGTGTCTGACTTGGGTTTTCTTTAGGGCTGAGAATATTACTATTGCCTTATCCTATTTAAAAAGAATTCTTAACAATGGCGATTTCTCTGTAAAATATTTAGATATCGAAAGATATAATATTGAGTTTGTCCCAGTCATCGGTTTCTTTGTTCTGTTAGAATGGTTCAGCCGTTTTAATGAACATCCCTTTTTTGGTCGAATAAAATATTTAAAAGTTATAGTAGTAATCCTAAGTATTTTATTGCTTGGAAAATTTTTTGATTATAAGGAATTCATTTATTTTCAGTTCTAATGAAGAATTTTTTAGCCTACTGTTTTTATATTATTCTATCAACATTTATATTAATGTTATCTCTTGATTGGATATATACTAAGATTTATAGAGAAGGATCAGCAAGAAACAAAGTTCAGAATCAACTAAAACTGAAAAATAAACATTTCGCTGTTGGCTTTTATGGTTCCTCTAGAATTGAAAGACATATAGATTGTAAATTAATTGAAAAAGTAACAGGTAAAACATGTTTAAATAATGGGTTTTCTGGTGCGAATATGGCGGATATCTTAATGTTGGCCGAGATAAACAAAATTAATGGGGTAACATTTGATACTATTTTTGTTCAGTTAGACTACAGTTATAATTTCGAAGGTTTTAGTCCTTATTTTATCGCAAATTTAGCACCGTATCTTAATGATTCTTACGCTGATAAAGCTTATTCAGAGATGGAAGATTATTATTTTTATAAGAATATTCCGTTTTATAAATATTTGCGAAATGAAAAAGTACTAGGTTTAAGAGAATTAATCGGCATAATCTTTCAAACGACTGATGGTCGAAATATAGAAATTGGTTTTAATCCTTTATCAGGCTCAGGTCTTAATGTCAAAGGTAAATTTCCAAAAAAATTAATCGCAGAAAATTCCAAAGTGATTGCTTTGGAAAAATTATTTAAAGATAAAAAGCTTTATTTTTTTACGGCCCCCTATTGTAAGGCCACGAATAATAGGGAAAGTATTAATTTGTTAAATGGAAAGGTCAAGAATTATCAGAATTACGCTAAATTATTTGATGATAAACCTGAATATTTTTTTGATTGTGGTCATTTAAATGAAAAGGGAGCAAAGGCATTTACTAAAAAGATTGTTGAAGATTATAATTTTTAATTAATGCATATTGCCTTTTTAACCCCTGAATATCCTCACAAACTAAGTACTCCCTCCGGAGGACTTGGAACGAGTATCAAGAATATTGCGGAAGCTCTTAAAGAGAAGGGGGTAGAGGTTAGTGTTCTAATTTATGGGCAGCAAAAAGAACAGGCTTTTGAAGAAAAAGGCATTCAGTTCTATTTGATCGAACAACGAAAATATCCGTTTGGAGGCTGGTATTTTTACAGAAAATATCTTGAAAAGCTAATTAATCGAATCATACAAAGAGAAAAAATTGATATTCTGGAAACCCCTGACTGGACGGGGATTACAGCTTTTACAAAGTTAAAAGTTACTCATATTATCCGATTGCATGGTACAGATGGATATTTTTGTCACCTCGAAGGCAGGATCCAAAAATATAAAAATTACCTTTTCGAAAGAAGCGCACTTAAAAAAGCAGATGTCATAATTTCCGTTAGTGATTTTACAGGCAGGAAAACCATGGAGGTCTTTGACCTTGAAAGGAGTTATTCGATAATTCCTAACAGCATAAGGATCGAGAGTTTTTCACCATCCAGTTTTAAGCCAAACCCGGTTAGGATCCTTTATTTTGGTACTATCATTCGGAAAAAGGGTATTCTCGAACTCGCAAAAATTTTTAACATAGTAATTGAGAGAAATCCAGAGGCATGGCTCACTTTGGCGGGCAGGGATGTTATTGATATACTCGAGCATATATCCACCCTCAAATTGTTCAGACAAAGACTGACGAACCAGGCTGCAAAACGATTTGAATATTTGGGAGTCCTTGATTATGCAGAGGTTAAAGAAGAAATAGGGAAGGCCAGTGTTGTAGCCTTACCCAGTTTTGCCGAAGCACTTCCAATGACCTGGATCGAAGCGATGGCCATGGAAAAGGCCCTGGTTACTTCGAATATAGGCTGGGCTCCGGAAGTGATGGTAGATGGAAAAACTGGTTATATGGTAGATCCTCTGGACCATCAAATATATGCGAACAGAATCCTTAAATTACTGGAAGATAGGGAGCTTTCAAAACAAATGGGGCAGGCAGCCAGGGAACGGGTGTTAGAAAGATTTTCCAGTTCTGTTGTAGCTGAACAAAATATGAAATTCTATCATAAACTGATTAAAAATCAGATTTAACCAACAGTGTTCTGGCTCTTTAAATTAGTTAGATCAGGATAAAAACTTAGATTTGACAAAATTCGGTCCCAGATGATCTATTTGATCCACAATGAAGCTAAGACACTCGAAAAAGCCTTTCGAGATGATGAAGCCTTGTTTCTGAAAAGCATGAATATTGTTGATGCTTTCTGGGAACTGGCGCTGGCTTACCCAAAAGAGATCCTTGTATGGGCGGAAAAACAATATTGTGGATCTCTGGCTGAAGAATATTTCAAGCAGCTTTTCAGGCACGACAATATGATGGCTTCTTACCCAATTAAAACACGTTTTTTTTCTGAGGATATTGGTTATGTAGATCAATTGCCATTTGTTAATCCTAAACGAGATGTAAAATATCCTACCTGGCTAATGAGTACGGATGCAGGTGGTATGTATGGTGAAACGGCTTTAAAGTTCAGGTCCTTATTTAAGAATATAAAAAGTTTTGGTTACCTGATCAATTCGATCGCGAAACTGGGACAGCAGAATTCCCTTTTCTGTTATTCAGATCCTGGCCTGGTTAATCAAAGAAATAGTAATAAACTGGAATTCCAGGCTAGTAGTGCTGAGTTGATCTCATTTGTCTCTCAGCATTATAAAGGAGAATGGGTATGGGTCCTGGCTCATTGTTTAAAGAAGTATAAAAATGAGTTTCCTTTAAAAGAATTGATCTCAGGCTTGACAACAGCTGGTTATTTCAAGGCTCATATAGACCTGGGGCCAATCGAATTGGAGAAGTCTGCAGACTTAAGTGAAGAACATATAGATATTGTCATTCCAACGCTGGGCAGGCCCCAACATGTATTCCAGGTGCTCAAGGACCTAAAACAGCAGAGCATGCTACCAACAAAAGTTATCATCATTGAGCAAAATGCAGACAGGAACTCAAATACCGAGCTCGATTTTATAAAGGATGAATGGCCATTTGAGATCATCCATACATTCACACATCAAACCGGGGCCTGTAATGCACGTAACCTAGCTTTAAAAGAGGTCAGTTCAAAATGGGTATTTCTTGCTGACGATGATATTAGACTTCCAGATACCATCTTGGAAAGATCTATGGTCGAATTGCAAAGACTCAAAGTAGATGCGCTGAATCTCGCCTGTTTACAGCCCGGAGAAGAACCAATTTTTAGGAAGATCAAACAATGGGGCGCTTTTGGCTCGGGGACTTCCATAATCAGGTCCAGCATTGCCAGGGAATGCAAGTTTGATGAGGTACTGGAATATGGTTTTGGCGAAGACCTGGATTTTGGTCTTCAATTAAGGGCTAAAGGTTGCGATATCATCTATCATCCAGATTTGATTTTCACCCATTTGAAGGCCGAACGAGGAGGTTTCAGGTCGACAGGGGTGAACAAGTGGGAGGATAAGGGGGTTGAACCGAAGCCTTCTCCTACCATGATGTATCTAATCAGGAAGCATTATAGTCCGGAAATGATAAGGGGTTATAAGATATCTTTATTTTTGAAATTCTTCATAAAGCAGCAGACCAAAAATCCAATTAAGTATTACCGGCTTATGCAAAAGAGATGGAAAAAAAGTGAGGAATTATCCGAGAGATTACAGGCTAAAGTTATTGAGCAATGACCGCTGGCAAAAAAATCACATGTAGCCTGATCGTATGCACCTTTGAGCGAGCCAGTTCGCTTAAGCGTTTACTGGACTCTGTAGAAGTTCAGAACAGCTACCCGGATGAGATTATCATTGTAGATGGATCTTTGGGATCGGAAACCCAGGTTATGCTAGATAATCATACCTACACCAATTTAAAATATTTCCAGGTCGATGATAAGGACAGAGGTCTTACCCGGCAAAGGAATTTTGGGATCAGTAAAAGTGAAGAGGTAGATGTGATCTGTTTCCTGGATGACGACATCGTTCTAGAAAAGGATTATTTCACGCAATTGATTAAAACCTACCAAGAGAAGCCCGAAGCTATTGCCGTTGGAGGTTGGATCAGGGATGAGACGGAATGGAGGAAGGTTTCGAATACCTACATACCTCAAAAAGATGAATTTGTAATGGACGGATATGTTCGAAAACTTGGACAGCGAAATTACCTGAGAAAACAATTGGGTTTATTGTCTGATCAGCCTCCCGGGTATATGCCTGAATTTTCTCATGGATTAGCCACCAGTTTTTTACCACCATCGGGTAAAAGCTATAAAGTAGAATTCTTTATGGGAGGGGTTTCTTCTTATAAAAAGGAACTTTTTGAAAAAATAAAATTCTCTTCTTACTTTGAAGGCTATGGCTTATATGAAGACATGGATTTTTGTCTGAGAGCGTCCAGGATCGGTCAGTTATATGTTAATACCGCTGCTCAGGTTCAGCATTTGCATGATACTTCAGGCAGACCTGATTATATAAGGTATGGTAAAATGGTGATACGTAACGGATTTTATGTTTGGAGGTTAAAATATCCAAAGCCAGGTTTAAAAGCTATTTTAAAGTGGAGCCTGATAAATATTGTTTTATTGCTTATCAGATTTGGTAATGCTTTTAGTAAAAAAAACCGTAAGGATTCAATTAATGAATCTTTTGGCAGGAGTGCTGGATTGATAAGTCTTATTTTCTCAAAGCCCGAAATTAATAGATGACCAGGAGATTTAAAATTGTAGTATTATTAATATTTTCTCTGTTAGGAGTATTATTCATCTTTAATCACAGATATCCTTTTCTCACTCCTAAAAGTGAAGGTTGGTCTATTGGTTTTATGAAAACCAATGATCCTCTTAAAAAACTTGTTCCTTCTAAATTAAATATTCTCAAAAAAGAAACTTTAAAGAACATAACAAATGGAAACACCAGGTTTATTGCTGATCCGTTTCTTTATTTCGAAAATAATGATTTTTATATCTTTTTTGAAAATCAGGAGATACAGGGACCTGCGAAAATAGGTTTATTCCATTCCAGTGATGGGCAAAATTTTACTTTTGTAGGAAATGTAATTGAAGAGTCATTCCACCTTTCCTTTCCGCAGGTATTTGAGTATAGGGATAAAAAGTATATTTTACCGGAATCTGCCTCCATTGATAATGTTGTGTTGTATAAGGCAGTGGAATTTCCGAAACGATGGGAAATCAGTGACACCCTTTTAACTAATATAAAATTGAAAGATCCGGCAATTTTAATTTCGGATAGCCTGAATTTGATCGTCGGTATAGATGACAAATACAATCAAAGAATTTTTAAAAGTGATAGCCTTTTTGGTGATTGGGAAGAAGACTTTTCATTTAAAATTAAAATAGGAAATGAAATCAGGCCGGCGGGTAACTTCTTTTCTGTAGATGGACAATGGTTTTTACCCTTTCAGAATAATACCGAAGGTTACGGAACAGGTGTTTCTCTGTATTCTTTAAATTCTGACAGGTTCGAAAAATTTATTGAAAACCAATTGTATAAGTCAGATACTATAAAGTGGTTTGATAGAGGAATGCATCATTTAAGTATAAATCCTTTAAATAAAGAATATTACCTGGTGTATGATGGTGATGAAGCTCATGATGATGAAATTGATATTACCTTTATCTCTTCTATCAAGTATAATTTGGGTGATCTTTATAACTATTTATTCAGATAAATTATTTTGTATTATTCCTATGAAAGCAGGTAATGAAATGATCAAGAGGCAGAAGGCTTTCTATGAGAACAAGAAAAAAAACCTGGTTACGAGGTTCTGGTACTTTATTAGGAATAGGACATTGAATTCCTTTAGAAAAGAATTAGGCCTTGAGAATGAGATTCACTTTCTTCATTTAAACTGGCTGGGAGAACTTAAAAATAAGAAAGTTTTAGATCTGGGGTGTTACGAAGGAAATTCTCTTTCTTTCCATTTAGCGAAACACTCAAAAGAATATGTGGGTATAGATCTTAGCGAAAAGGCTATCAAAAGTTTAGGGAAGCGATTAAAAGAATTTCCACATGCCAGGGTATATGCGACTGACTTTTTATCGAAAAATTTCCAGGAAAAAGATTTTGATATTATCTACGCTTATGGGGTGCTTCATCACTTTAAGGATACCGATCAATTGATCATTAAGCTTAAGGAAAAGCTGAAACCGAATGCAAAGATTATTAGTTATGATCCTTTAAGTACGAGTCTTCCTGTAAAAACCATACGTAGATTATATAGGCCTTTTCAAAGTGATAAGGACTGGGAATGGCCATTTTCAAAAAAAGTTTATTACAAATATGCCGAGAACTTTGAAATCTTGGATAGAAGAGCCGTATTAGGGAAAACGAAATGGCTTTTCTTAATGAATGGCTTACCAATTTCAGCTGAAAAAAAATCAGCTTTAAGCAAGAAATGGCATCATCAGGATATCAGTTTTTCAAAAGTTAACGATGCCCACATGTTCCGATGTATGCAGCTTACTATGTTAATGCAGTTCAAAAATAAATAATGCGACTGGCGGTTTTTACACATGCTGAACATTTTGTACGGGGAGAGACTCTCTCATCCTATGCACCTTATGTCCGAGAAATGGATCTTTGGTTTGAACATGTTGAAGACATTTCCGTTATCGCTCCGGGTAAAACATCATTTGATCGAATTGATAAGGCCTATTCAAGGGTTGATATTCAATTTGTAGCTGTTAAACTTTTAAATTTTACAAGCAAAAGAAAAACCCTGATTTCAATAACAAGATTACCTGGGACATTATTTAAGATCATTAAATTGATGTATAAGGCTGATCATTTGCATATCCGATGTCCGGGAAATATAGGTCTGTTAGCCTGTTTCATACAGATTTTTTTTCCAGGTAAACCAAAAACAGTTAAGTATGCAGGTAATTGGGATAATGATCCTCAGCAACCCTGGAGTTATAAATTGCAGAAGCAAATTTTAGCGAACGAATATCTAACCAAGAATGCCAAAGTTTTGGTATATGGGAGCTGGCCAGGTCAAAGTAAAAATATAATATCATTTTTTACCTCCAGTTTTAATAAAGCAGATATTAAAGATCATATTAAAGATTTTAGTCCACCTTACCGTTTTTTATTTGTTGGAAGCCTTGTAGAAGGTAAAAGGCCTATTACGGCTTTAGGCATTATTCATTCGCTTAAAAATAAGGGATTTGATGTTAGATTGGATATGTATGGAGATGGTATATTAAAGGAGAAAATTAAAACTTATATCAGAACACATGATCTGGAGAATGTAGTCACTTTGCATGGTAATCAGGAAGCCGATATAATTAAAGTTGTATACACAAATGCCCATTTTTCAATCCTGCCATCAAAAAGTGAAGGCTGGCCAAAGGCACTTACGGAGGCGATGTTCTTTGGTTGTGTGCCCATAGGAACAGCCGTTTCCTGTGTTCCGTGGATGCTGGGACATGGTGAGAGGGGAATCCTCATTGAACCAGAAGTAGATAGTGCAACAGAAAAAATTTCTCGTTTCCTGTCAACACCTTTTGAATTAGAAAATAGATCTCTCAAGGCCCAGGAGTGGTCTCAGCATTACACCATGGAAAAATTTAGTTCGGAAATAAAGAAATTTCTATGAGGATACTGCAACTTATTGATACTTTACAGCCTGGAGGAGCAGAAAGAATGGCGGTGAATTATGCTAATTCTTTAGCAGAAATCGGTTTCCACTCCTTTCTGGTAGTCACGAGGGACGAGGGAGTTTTTAAGGAGTTGCTGGATCCAAAAGTGGAATACTTATATTTAAATAAAAAGCACAGGATAGACTATATTGCCTTAAATAAACTTATAAGGTATATTAAGGATAACCAAATTGAGTTAATCCATGCTCATGGATCTTCTTGGTTTTTTGCTGTCTTAGCTAAATTTTTAAATAAAAATTTAAAATTGGTCTGGCACGACCATTATGGGAAAAGTGAATTTCTGAAGAATCGAGAAATTCAACCTCTGCGATATTTTTCAAAAGATTTTGATGGGATTATTAGCGTCAATGAAAAACTAAAAGGGTGGTCCTTGGAGAAGCTATTATGTGAAAAAGTTGTCTTCCTGAATAATTTTATTCAAATTCCAAGTAAACCATTGACAGCTTTGCATGAGATCGAGTCTGGTTTTGAGTTAGTATGTATAGCAAATTTTAGAGCTCAGAAAGATCATTTTACCTTGTTTGAAGCATGTGATAGGGTAAATAAGGAATATAATATACGACTCAATCTGATAGGAAAGAGTTTTGATGATAGCTATTCCCAAAAAGTAAAAGAGGAAATAAATGCTCGAAAATATATTAAGTATCATGGTGAGTTAAGTGATCCTTCAAAAATTTTGTCTAATATGCATGTTGGCCTCCTTAGCTCAAGATCGGAAGGATTACCTCTGGCTATTCTGGAGTATGGAGCAAATTCACTAGCTGTTGTATGTACTGAAGTTGGTGAAAACAAAAATGTGGTTGGAGATCATGCAATTTTAGTTCCACCAGGAAATATTGATGCCCTTGAAAGCGGAATAGTTCGTTATTTAGAAAACAATAATAAAAGAATAAGGGAAGGAGGCTCATTGCAAGCCAAAATAATAAAGGAATACTCGAATAAATCAGTAATACAGGAGTATCGTCAATTCGTAGATAATTTGTGAAAAGTTTCGATAGCGTTAATAATCAATTTTACCTAAAAATGTTGTTGTTGCATTGTGGGTATGGCTTTATTATCTATTTATTTCCGGGCCTGGCCAAGATCATTTTATTAGGAATCATGGCTTCCTTTACATTCGTTATAATTGATCGAAAGAACAAAGGGAATGAGGCCTTAATGGCGGCTGCCTATATAGCAGGGGGAGAGGTTTTTTTTCGACAGACCAGTGCAGTATTCTTCTATGAAACCGGTAAATATGCGGTAATTATTTTCCTGGTTATAGGGATGTTTTTTAAAGGAGCAAGTTCCAAGACAGTACCTTTCTGGATTTATTTATTGATCTTATTTCCAGGAGTTGTAATGGTGACATTTACCATGAGCTATGACTTTGAATTTAGAAAACAGGTGGCTTTCAATTTAGCCGGCCCTGTTTGTCTTGGAGTTTCGGCCTTGTATTGCTATTATAAAAAGATTAAAAAAGAGGATTTTCAAAGAGTTTTTTTAATGCTTTTAATGCCTATTATAGCCCAAGCGATCTATTTACTTTTTTATACTCCCAGTCTTGATGATGTAAGGATTAGTTTTTCTGGAAATTATGCTGCTACTGGAGGTTTTGGCCCGAATCAGATATCTACTGTTATGGGATTAGGAATATTTCTTTTGACGACAAGGTTGTTCACAATTAAAAGTTTTAAAATAAATATCATTGATTCGCTGCTCTTATTTATGGTTGGCTATAGAGCAGTTGTTAGTTTTTCCAGAGGAGGAGTGATAACAGCCATTCTTTGTATAATTGCTTTCTTGATATTTTATTATTATAAACAAAGTTCAGTTTCTGTACAGAAATTGAACTTCAAGATTATTGGGATTTTATTAATTTTTTTCTCAACATGGGTTTTTACTTCATTGGAGACGCAAGGTCTAATAGGAAACAGATATACAAATCGAAATGCTTTGGGCCAGGTTGAAGATGATATTTCAACCGGAAGAGTAGAATTAATTGAAACTGAACTAACGGCCTTTTATCATCATCCTATTACTGGTATTGGGGTAGGAAAAGGTAAAGAATATCGGGAAGAACAATTGGGAATTGGAATAGCCAGTCATAATGAATTAAGTAGATTACTCGCTGAACATGGAATACTTGGAGTATTTGCCTTATGTATACTCATCTTTGTGCCAATTACTTTCTGGTTTAAGTTTAAAAATAACTATTATTTTCTTGCCTTTGTTACCTTCTGGTTTATGACCATTAACCATTCAGCAATGCGTATTGCTTTACCAGGTTTCGTATACGGCTTAGCCCTTTTATATATCGTAGATGAAAAAAAGAATACTGTACATAGGAAACGACTTGCAGGTCAATAGTTTTACGGCGACCTATATTTCCTTTTTCAGTAAGGTGTTGAGGAAAGAAGGTTATATAGTAAGGACTGCTTCCACCCGGAGCAATAAGGCCATGCGCCTGGCTGAAATGCTTTCCATGATCTTACGATATAAGGAAACCACAGATATAGTGTTAATAGATACTTACGGTGCTACTAATTTCTATTACGCTTACCTTGTGGGAAAAGCCTGCCAGCTGCTGAATATGGAGTATATCCCTATTCTTCATGGCGGGAATCTTCCTGAGCGACTGGATGGTTCCCGGAAATTAAGTGAGAGTTTATTCGGGAATTCCAGGCTGAATATCGCACCTTCCAGGTTTCTTTATAACAGCTTTAAAGAACATGGATTTGATAATACCATGATCATTCCCAATTCCATCAATACCGGGAATTATCCTTTTAAAGAAAGAAAGGAATTTCGGCCTAAACTTTTATGGGTTCGTCGTTTTCAGAAGAGGTATAATCCTCTAATGGCCCTCAAGGTATTACAGATCCTAACCGAAAAATATCCGAATGCGAGTCTTTGTATGGTAGGCCCGGAAAAAGATGGCACTATGGAAAGTTGTAAAAGCCTTGCAAAAAAGTTTGATCTGGATGTACGCTTTACCGGGAAGCTTAAAAAGAAGCACTGGGCACGACTGGCCAGTAACTATGACTTTTTTATCAATACTACCTCTATCGACAACACGCCCATCAGCGTGATCGAGGCCATGAGCCTGGGATTGGCTACTATTAGCACCGATGTGGGTGGAATGCCGGATCTTATTCAAAACGGACATGATGGAATCCTGGTACCCGAGGCCGATGAAAAAGCTATGGCTAATGCGATCTCTCAATTAATTGAACATCCTGAAAAGGCCAGAGAGATCTGTATGAATGCGCGTAAAAAGGTGGAAAGCTTTGATTGGGATCTGGTAAAAGAGCAATGGAACAAGGTGCTCGCATGATGAAAAATATCCTATATATAGGTAATAAGCTTGAAAAACACGGGTATTCTCCAACCAGTGCGGATATATTACCAGACCTGCTTGAGAAAGAAGGCTTCCGGGTGAAGGCGGTTTCTTCGATTAAGAACAAGCCCGGCCGATTGGCCCATATGCTTTCTTCGATTTTGAGTGCTAATAGAGCATCTGATCTGGTCGTCATTGATACCTACAGCACTGCCAATTTCTGGTATGCCGTAAGTTGTGGACTTGTCTGCAAAAAACGAGGAATTCCCTATATTTTTATTCTCCATGGAGGTAAATTGATCGAGCGCTTCAATAGGTCTTCCGAAAGGATTTTAGGAATATTCAAGTCTGCGAAGGCTACAGTGGCTCCTTCAGCCTACCTCTTCGATAAATTAGCAGGCAGTTTCGAAAATTTGATTCTTATACCTAACTGGCTGGATCTAACACAATATACTTTTAAGAAAAGGACTGAAATTGAGCCAAACTTACTGTGGGTCAGGTCCTTTAACAGCATCTATAATCCGAAAATGGCCATAAGGGTAGTGCAAAGCTTATTAAAGAATTTCTCCAAAGCCAATCTTTTTATGGTAGGCCCGGACAAAGATGGAAGCCTTTCAGAAATGGAAAAACTGGTTCGGGAAAAGGATCTACCAGTTAAGTTTTTTGGAAAATTAAGTAAAAGGGATTGGCTTAAACTATCTGAACAGTCTTATATTTTTTTAAATACGACTAATATCGATAATACCCCGGTGAGTGTTATTGAGGCTATGGCGCTTGGCTTACCGGTGGTTTCCACTAATGTGGGTGGAATTCCATATCTCCTCGAGCATGAAGAAAATGGTTTACTTGTACAACCCGGTAATGCCGATGAGATGTGCATGGCTGTGGAATGTCTCCTTAAGGAACCAGGTCTGGCTGAAAGATTATCAGAAAATGCACGTAAAAAAGTAGAAAAATTCGATTGGGAACAGGTTAAGGGGCAATGGCTGGAATTGCTTAATTAAAAATTATATATTTAGCCCGGCTGAAAAGCGAGACGGCTATGTCTGATAAACCCCTTATCCACTTCGAGATTTCCGAACGAAAACTGCTATTGCGTCTTTTCGATATGGTAGCGGTACTTCTTACTTTGGCCGTTGTGGGGATAGTCTTTGAATTCGACTATTTTAAGATCAACACCGATTACTGGACCTGGACCCTTGTTTTCCTCATTTATCTTAACCTTTTTGCCGGGGTATTCGAACTATATGATCTTCAAAAAGCCGATCAGTTCGATAGCGTGGTTAAAAATGTATTGCTTACCTCCAGCCTCACCGTACTTTTTTACATATTAACACCCTTTTTTACACCAAGTCTGCCTGATAACCGACTACAGATCCTGTTTTTTCTGTTATCTATCACAGGGGCTCTGCTAGTATGGAGGTTTTTATATATAAACCTTATTTCCTCACCCAGGTTTTATAAGCGGGTCCTGGTTGTTGGGGATTCATTCGACATCAAACTCATCGCTGAGGCGCTTCAAAAGACCGATCCCAATTACGTGGTGGTGGGCTACATTAATACAGACCATAAGTTTAAGGCCGATTTTGAACCTGAAAAGCTACTGAAATTCGAGGTAGAAGAACTTCAGTCTGCCATTAAAAAATACCATATTCATGAGGTGGTAGTGGCAAGTGCTTACCAAAAAGGCTTGATGCTTTCACTTTATAACCAGCTAAGTGAACTGCTGAAACAAGGTTTTCCTATTAAGGATTATACCCTGGTCTACGAGGAAATTACAAAAAGGATCCCCGTGCAAAATGTGGATAAGGATTTTTATCGTTATTTCCCTTTCAGCCGCAGTAACCAGAATAAATTTTATCAGCTTGTTTTCAGGATATTTGATATAATGGTTTCAGTTATAGGACTTCTTTTTGGAGTTGTTCTTATTCCATTTGTACTGTTAGGCAATTTTATAGGTAACCGTGGAAAACTTTTTTATCATCAGGAACGAGTTGGCAAACATGGAGAAGTTTTCAGGATTTTGAAGTTGAGGACCATGGTAAAGGATGCTGAACATAACGGACCTCAATATGCACAGATCAATGATTACCGGGTTACCAAATTCGGGAAATTTCTGAGACGTTCCAGGCTCGATGAGGTGCCGCAATTTGTAAACGTATTGAGGGGGGAAATGAGCCTTATAGGTCCCAGACCGGAACGGCCGGTGTTCGTAAAGGAACTTTCTGAACGCATCCCTTTCTATGAAACCCGCCACATCATCAAACCCGGACTTACCGGTTGGGCTCAGGTTATGGCTAATTACGGGGATTGCCATGAAGACAGCCTGGAGAAACTTCAATACGATTTGTATTATATCAAACACCGTGGCATCTTCCTGGATCTTAGTATACTTCTTAAAACCTTGAGTACGGTAATTTTCTTCCGGGGACAATAATTCAATTGACAATTGACAATTGACAATTGAAATTTGAGAATTATAAATTGTAATTATTTTGATCGGAATGAGGTTAGAAGTAGTAAGCATTCAGCTTTAAGCGATAAGCATAATAGAATTAATAATTGGGACTTGGAATAAACCTGTTTTAGATTCCTAAATAGATTTCTCAATCGTAGGCTCCTTCGAAATGACCTTTTTTAGGATACTTTCTTTCTTCATTAAGCACAACGGACAACAGATAACACACAACCCCAAACAATAAACTCACAACTTTCCTCTTTCCACTCTCCACTTTGCATAATATACCCGGCTTCGACTGCGCTCAGCCTGACATTAAGGATTACAGCCCGCCTTCCAGCATCAAACACCAAACAAAAAACCTTAATCCATTTCAATGTCATTTCGACCGAAGGGAGAAATCTGGAAGAAGTTATCAGCCATCGGCTTTAAGTGATAAATACTTAAGAATTAATATTGGAAATTGGAATAAACTTTTTTTTAGATTCCTAAATAGATTTCTCAGTCGCAGGCTCCTTCGAAATGACCAGCCCGTAATTTTTAATATGCAATAAAAAATAGGGAATATATATTAATCTCTCCACTCTTCACTCTCCACTATTTTAAAACCCTAAACCTTAGTCCTTAAACCTTTAACCTTTAAGAAGGTCTGCTTCTTCGGTATTTGATCATCGCGAACAGGAAAATAAAGACTGCCAGGAACTGAGCTATTCGGGCGATATAATCCCCGTATTTCACATAGAATGTTTTTTCTGAACTAATACCAACTTTTCCAGAGATCGTTCCTTTTTTTTCATATTCAAGGCTTTTTTCAATATCTCCCCGGCTATTGATAATTGCCGAAATTCCGGTATTGGCACTTCTGGCCAAATATCGCCTGGATTCTACAGCTCTTAAACGGGCATAGCTCAAATGCTGTTTGTGTCCCTGGGTGTCTCCCCACCAGGCATCATTGGTGATAATGCTTAAAAAATTTGCTCCATTTTCTACATAGCCGGTCACATATTCCCCGTACACCGATTCATAACAGATGATCGGAGCTGTACCAGTTGAATCATTCAGCCAGAAAACCTCGCGGTCCTCCTGGGTAGTTTTCATGGCCACTGTTCCTCCAAGATCGATCATGATGTTTCCAAGTAGTGGTCTTAGTATATTCTGATAAGGAAAATTTTCTACTCCTACCACAAGTTTTGATTTGTGATATAATTCAACAGGTTTCTCAGGTCCTATCAGAAAAGCCGAGTTGTAGTCATCATACCAATCGGTAAGTCCTATTCGGTTTGACTGCGAACGAACCCTGGCCGGATCGCTAAAGCGTTCATAAAGGCTAACCCCTCCAAGAAAATTCAATTCAGGTTGCAGTCTGGATATTTGAGTTCCGTAAAAGACCGCATTGGAATTTTCAAAAAGATTTAGTCGTGTACCATCGGCGAATACTGTTTCCGGTGCAAGAACGAGGTCGGTGGAGTCGGTTACCGAATTCCTGCTAAGTTCCAGCAACAGTTCTCCAATGCGGGTATCGGTGGTGTTATACTTTTCAGTATAAGGATTGATATTTGGCTGAAGTATGCTAATGTTGATATTTTCTTCAGGTAATTCATGCTCGTAATAGAGGTAGAAAGAGATACCCAGCGGAATCAGGACGAATAGCAAATTTTTAAGGATCGCCCGGAAAATGATTTCTTTTTCCTTGAATTCCCTGAACTGAAGAATCGCCTTGAAAATCGCGATATTCACCAGCCAGACCCATAGAGTGCCTCCAAAGGTACCAGTGAATTCGTACCACTGTACCCAGCTGATATATTCGGAAAAAACATTTCCGAGGTTCAGCCAGGGCCATGAAAAATCCCAGTTGAGATGCAGTTTCTCGAAAGCCATCCAGATACTCACCAGGAAAGCTGAAGCAGCACTGAAGCCTGTCCGTTTCGCGACTATATGATAGATAAGAAAAACTACCGACATGAGGAGGGAATTGGCAAGGATGGCAAAGGCTCCGCCGAAGGGAGTGGAGAAATAGATCCAGTAGGTGGTAATAAGATTCCAGATAAAAAAGCTAAGGTATGCCAGTCCGAATACCTTGCCTTTAACCGACTTTTCCGAGTGATTTCGAATATTGAATTCGGCCAGCAGTAAGGGGACAAAAGCTATAAAAATGAATAATGGAAACCCATAGGTGGGCCAGGCTACGGCCAGCAGGATTCCGCTTAATAAAGCATATAGAAAGTTCTTCATCAGAATTTGGTCTTTTCAAAAATAGGACCTTTTATGTAATTGACAATTGGATAATGTTCTAATGAATAATGAACCAATGATAATTTGATAATTTGAAAATTTGAGAATGAGATAATTTGGTAATTATGAAATGAGAAAATTCATAATTGAAGGTAGCATCCGGTTTAAATCCTTCGGTTTTCAGCAATAATCAATAATCAATAAGCAATAAGAAATGAACAATTAGCAATGAGCAATAAACAATAAACAATAAACAATAATCAATGATCAATTGACAATAATCCCAACCCACAACTCACAACTCACAACTTTCCACTCTCCACTAACTACCCGGCTTCGACTGCGCTCAGCCTGACATTGAGTATTAAAACACCGCCTTCGCTAAAGCCTCCGCGAGTAAAACCACAACCTACAAACCACAACCATAGAATAAAACTATTTTAGAAGCTTAAATAGATTCTCAGTCGCAGGCTCCTTCGAAATGACATTTTCACCAAACGCTTACTTTCTTCACCAAACACCCAACAAAAGACAACAGACAACCCACAACCTACAACTCACAACTCACAACTTTCCACTCTCCACTTTCCTCTCTTTTCAAATCACATCCGACAACCAAAAACAATAAACAGTAAACAATGACCAATAAACAACAATCTCAACCCACAACCCACAAACCACAACCATAGAATAAAACTGTTTTAGAAGCTTAAATAGATTTCTCAGTCGCAGGCTCCTTCGAAATGACATTTTCACCAAACGCGTACTTTCTTCACCAAACTCCAAACAAAAGACAAACGACAACCCACAACAGACAACTCAAAACTCACAACTCACAACTTTCCACTCTCCACTTTCCTCTCTTTTCAAATCACAAACAAACTAAAAACAATAAACAATGACCAATAAACAACAATCTCAACCCACAACCCACAAACCACAACCATAGAATAAAACTGTTTTAGAAGCTTAAATAGATTTCTCAGTCGCAGGCTCCTTCGAAATGACATTTTCTCCGAACGCTTACTTTCTTCACCAAACACCAAACACCAAACACCCAACACCAAACAAAAGACAACAGAGAACCCACAACCTACAACTCACAACTCACAACTTTCCACTCTCCACTAACTACCCGGCTTCGACTGCGCTCAGCCTGACATTGAGCATTAAAGCCCCGCCTTTGCTAAAGCTTCGGCGGGTAAAACACACAACCAACAACAGACAACCCACAACAGACAACTTTCCACTTTACACTCCCCACTATTTTAGCAACTCCCAACTCTCAACCAAATTCTCCTTTAATCATTTTTTTAGAAATTTTTCCGCTCAAAATAGTAGTTTAGTGAATTCAAACGAAAACCAACCTATGGGCATTAAAAGAAACGTTCCTAACATTATAACCCTTTTGAACCTTTTTAGCGGTAGCGTGGCTGTGATCTTCGCGGTGAAGGGAAACCTAGTGCTGGCCGCTATTTTTGTAGCACTGGGAATCTTTTTTGATTTCTTTGACGGACTAGCCGCTCGGGTATTGGACGTAAAAAGTGAGGTGGGACTCCAACTGGACTCCCTGGCCGATGTGGTTACCAGCGGGGTAGTGCCTGGCATCGTAATGTATCAGTTAATGAATAAGGCTTTACCAGCCAGTGATTTTTTGAATGCAGAATGGGATTCATCGGTCTTTGACGTCAGCATTAAACCTTTTGCGCTTTTAGGTTTGCTCATTATCCTGGCTTCGGCCTATAGACTTGCTAAGTTCAATGTTGATGAGCGACAAACCGATTCGTTCATCGGTTTACCTACTCCTGCCAATGCACTCTTGATTCTAAGCCTGCCGTTAATTCTGACTTACCAGCCTGCAGGTTTTGCAACCGATCTTATCCTGAATGAATGGTTCTTACTTGGATTAACTTTGTTGAGCTGTTATTTACTGAACGCCGAGTTACCGCTATTTGCCCTCAAATTCAGTGAATGGGGTTTTAAGGAGAACAAACTGCGATATTTCTTTATTGCAAGTTGTGTGGTTCTAATTCTTTTGCTGAAGTTCGTAGCGGTGCCTGCTATTATTCTTTTATATGTTATCCTTTCGGTTTTTTCGAATAGAAAGAACCTTAGCGTTTAGGAATTTTAAGGCGTGAGATACTTTGCCTTGAACATGAATCGTGCTCATTAAAATTCGACTTATATGGTTGAGATTTTCCGTGATAATATTAAGACTACAATTAAGAAATTAACTAAGTTCATTTTTTCCATCGAAAAATGGACCAAAAAAATCTAGGCTAACGAAAATTTATCTAAATTTTTCGTTCAGCGCCTAAATTTTAGGAACTCGCTAATGTAGTTTTGAACTATGAATGGACCATATAGGCGCTCAAACAGCCTAAAATTTTACGGCGCTTTCACTTCAAGTTTTATGATAAATTTTCGTAGGCCAAAACAAGGTCAATTTAATTTTCTTGAAGGTGTTTTCGAGCATTGAAAATCATCGGAAACCAATGAATTCAAAATTTTCTAGACCTAAGGGGTATTATTTAAACAGCTTCTTCTTTCTCAACTCAAAATTCTGTCCCAGGTAAACTTTTCGTACCATCTGGTCTTCGGCCAGTTCTTCCGGGATTCCATGTTTAAGAATGCTTCCCTCGAACATCAAATAAGTCCTGTCAGTAATCGCAAGTGTTTCCTGAACATTATGGTCTGTGATAAGGATCCCGATATTTTTATCTTTCAGCTGGGCGACTATACGCTGAATGTCTTCAACCGCCACCGGGTCCACTCCCGCGAATGGTTCATCCAGAAGAATGAAATTTGGATCGGTTGCCAGTGCCCTGGCTATCTCGGTTCGTCTTCGCTCCCCACCACTCAGAAGGTCTCCGCGGTTTTTTCGAATATGGCCTAATCCGAATTCCTCGATTAAGGATTCCATTTTCATCACGCGCTCCTTTTTGGAAAGATCGGTGAGTTCCAGCACGCTCATGATATTATCTTCGATGCTCAGTTTTCGGAATACAGAGGCTTCCTGAGCCAGGTATCCAATCCCATTCTGAGCACGCTTATACATGGGGTATTTAGTGATATCGATCTTATCCAGGATGATCTTACCGCTGTTTGGTTTTATCAAACCTACGATCATGTAGAAAGAAGTGGTTTTCCCGGCCCCGTTCGGGCCGAGCAATCCCACGATCTCTCCCTGATTCACTTCCACCGAAATGCCTTTTACCACATTCCGGCCTTTATAGGTTTTTACAAGATTTTCAGCGCGTAATTTCATGTTCTGTTTATTTTTTCCGGATCAGAAATTATACCGAATTTATCTGTCTGATTCTTCCAGGGCTTCCCAGTATTCAAAAGCTCTTCTCAAATGAGGAATTACAATGGTCCCGCCAATTAGCGTACCAATACTCAAAGTTTCCATTACTTCCTCTCTGGAAACTCCAGATTTGTAACTGGATTCCAGGTGATATTTTACACAATCATCACAACGAAGTACAGTTGAGGCTACAAGGCCAAGCAGTTCCTTGGTTTTCTTATCCAGGGCACCTTCGGTAAATGCGTTGGTGTCCAGGTTAAAGATACGTTTTAGAACTTTATTGTTTTCTGAAAGTATCTTATCGTTCATCTTCGCACGGTATGAGTTAAACTCATCCACTTTATCAATCATAGCTTAATTTTTTAATTTTTCTTCTTCTTTCCGGTACATGATCTTCGAGATCACAATGCTTACTTCGTATAAAATCAAAACCGGGATCGCAACGATTATCTGGCTTACAATGTCTGGTGGGGTAATGATGGCTGATAAAATAAGCACGATAACCAGGGCGTATTTTCTGTATTTCTTAAGGAAGTCGGGAGTAACCAGTCCAACTTTCGTTAAAAAGTAAATTACTATGGGTAATTCAAAGATCAGTCCGCTGGCCAGTACCGAAGCTCTCACCAGGCTTATATAACTGCTCAGATCAAAATCGTTAAATACGGTTTCACTTACCTGGTATTTTCCGAGGAAATTGATCGATAATGGAGTTACCACGTAATAACCGAAAAGCACTCCCAGGAAGAACAGGAGGGAGGTTACAAAAATAAAACCCTTAGCATATTTTCGTTCATTGTCGTGCATGGCTGGAGCCACGAATTTCCAGAACTCATAGATCACGTATGGAAAAGCAATGATGAAACCTGCGGTGATGGAAGTCCAGACGTGAGCAGAGAATTGTCCGCCCATGGTTCGGCTTTGAATTCTGAAAGGTAATTCATCAAAACAAAAACCGCCGTCTATTCCAAGTCTGGTTGAAATTCGACAAAGCATATCGTAGGAAAAGAAATCGCCTCTTGCCGGTCCAAACAGGAGTACATCAAATATAAAACCTTTCAGTAAAAATGCGATACTACCGGCGATCACCACTGCAAGTACGGCCCTTATCAGGTGCCAGCGGAGCTCTTCCAGGTGATCTAAAAACGACATTTCAGCAGCCGGTTGCTGTTCCTCGCCAATTTTTTTCATTATAATATTCCTTCTCGAATTAGATTATGCATATGCACAATCCCGGCATATTTCCCGTTCTCTACGGCCAGTAACTGGGAGATCTTGTTCTCTTTCATAATATCCATAGCCTCTACCGCGAGTGTTTCCACATCTATGGTCTTTGGATTTTTGCTCATGATATCCTGAGCTCTGAGTCCCTTGATCTCCTGATGATCCTTCAGCATACGCCTGATGTCTCCATCGGTGATCACGCCAAGGAGCTGATCGTTTTCCAGAACAGCCGTAACACCCAGCATTTTTTCAGAAATTTCGATGATCGCATTCGCAACATCGGTATCTGGGGAAACTTTGGGCACCATATTCTGTGAAACGATATCGCCAACCCTTAAATAGAGTTTTTTTCCCAGCGAACCGCCCGGATGATATTTGGCAAAATCCCTGCTGCTGAAACCTTTCAGATTAAGCAAGCAAACGGCAAGTGCATCGCCCATTACCATCTGCGCCGTTGTGCTGGTAGTAGGAGCCAGGTTGTTAGGACAGGCTTCCTTTTCCACATAACAATTCAGGATATGGTCGGCTTCCAGACCTAAATAGGACTCCTTATTCGCCGTGAGCGCGATGAGTGTATTGTTGAAATTTTTAATTAACGGAACCAGAACTTTAATTTCCGGACTGTTCCCGCTTTTTGAGATACAGATCACCACATCGTCCTGCTGCACGATTCCCAGATCACCATGGATGGCATCAGCGGCATGCATAAAAATGGAAGGCGTTCCGGTTGAATTGAGCGTAGCCACGATTTTATTAGCGATAATGGCACTTTTTCCAATTCCGGTAACCACAACCCTGCCTTTGGAACGATATATGATGTTTACCGCCTGGATGAAATCATCATCTATGAAATTTTCGAGATTCGCGATAGCCTGTGCTTCGTTGGAAATGGTTTCTTTTGCGGAAGAAATGATTTGATCTCTAAGTTTCAAATTAGATTAAATTATGAATTGCAGGTACTAAAGAAATATGTATATTTAGTTAATGCAAATGTATGTAAAATTGTAACACAATTGAATGGGTTTGACCGAAATTGATTTACACAAAGAACTTAAGAAGTACTTTGGATTTAGTCAGTTTAAGGGGCTTCAGCAAGAAGTAATTACCAGCATCGTAAATAGAAATGACACGTTTGTGGTAATGCCAACTGGCGGAGGTAAATCGCTATGCTATCAGCTTCCCGCTTTAATTTCAGACGGTACTGCTATCGTGGTATCGCCCCTTATTGCCCTGATGAAAAACCAGGTAGATGCCATTCGCGGCATCTCTTCTCATCATGGTGTGGCTCATGTATTGAATTCCTCGCTTAATAAAACCGAAGTTAACCAGGTGAAAACCGATATTCGTAACGGGATCACCAAATTGCTCTATGTGGCTCCTGAATCGCTTACCAAAGAAGATTATGTTGATTTTCTGAAGGAACAAAAGATAGCCTTTATGGCCATCGATGAAGCTCACTGTATTAGTGAATGGGGGCATGACTTCAGGCCGGAATACCGAAATCTTAGGCATATACTCAAAAGAATTGGTGATGATATTCCAATCATTGCCCTAACCGCTACGGCTACGCCTAAGGTGCAGGAAGATATCCTGAAAAATCTTGGGATTCCTCATGCGCGGACCTTCAAGGCCAGTTTTAACAGGCCAAATTTGTACTACGAGGTAAGACCGAAGACCAAGAATGTAGATGCCGACATCATCCGCTTCGTTAAAAAGAATTCGGGAAAATCGGGGATCATCTATTGTCTGAGTCGGAAGAAGGTTGAAGAGCTCGCACAGACGCTACAGGTGAACGGAATCAATGCGGTTCCTTATCATGCCGGCCTGGACGCCAAAACCCGATCTAAACATCAGGATATGTTCCTGATGGAAGATATCGATGTGGTGGTGGCGACCATAGCCTTCGGAATGGGGATCGATAAGCCCGACGTTCGCTTTGTGATCCACCATGATATCCCAAAAAGTATCGAGAGCTATTACCAGGAAACCGGTCGTGCCGGAAGGGATGGGGGAGAAGGGCATTGCCTTGCTTTCTATTCCTATAAAGACATCGAAAAGCTCGAAAAATTCATGAGCGGTAAACCGGTTGCCGAACAGGAAATTGGTCATGCGCTGCTCCAGGAAGTAGTGGCTTATGCTGAAACTTCGGTGTCCAGAAGAAAATTCATCCTTCATTATTTTGGGGAAGAATTTGATTCGGATACTGGTGAAGGTGCGAGCATGGATGATAATGTTCGCAACCCGAAAAAACAGCACGAAGCTAAGGAAGACCTGGAATTGCTTCTGAAAACAGTAAAAGAGACCAAGGAACTTTATAAGTCTAAAGAAGTAGTCAAGACCCTAATCGGGAAGTCCAATGCTTTAATCCTGTCTCATAAGACCGATGCTCATGAACTCTTCGGAAAAGGTGCTCATCAGGACAACAATTACTGGATGGCATTAAGCCGACAGGCTTTAGTAGCCGGATATCTTCGCAAGGATATTGAAACCTATGGCGTGCTGAAATTAACCGAAAAAGGGCATGACTACCTGAAGAATCCTACCTCATTTATGATGACCGAGGATCATATCTATGATGCCTCCACTGAAGAAGCGGCTATGAAAGCTGATAAGCCTGGAGGATCGGTAGATGCGCAACTGGTTAAAATGCTGAAGGAATTAAGAAAAAAGGTGGCGAACCGAAAAGAACTTCCACCTTTCGTGATCTTTCAGGATCCTTCTCTCGAAGATATGGCCCTTAAATATCCTGTCACGGTGGAGGAATTGAGTAATATTTACGGAGTAGGGGAAGGCAAGGCCAAAAAATATGGAAAGGAATTCGTAGAGCTTATTTCTCGCTACGTGGAAGATAATGATATCATCAGGCCCGATGATTTCGTAGTGAAGTCTACCGGAGCCAATTCAGCTCTTAAGCTGTATATCATTCAGAACGTGGACAGGAAACTGCCATTACCCGATATCGCTTCGGCCAAGGGAATGGAAATGCCTGAATTCATCAAGGAGATGGAAGCCATCGTCTATAGTGGAACCAAGCTGAATATCGATTATTATTTGGACGAGATACTGGATGAAGATCAGCAGGAAGAGATCCATGAATATTTCCTGGAAGCCGAAACCGATAAGATCGATGAGGCTATGGAAGAATTTGACGGGGAATATGATGATGAAGAGTTGAGGTTGTATCGTATTAAGTTCATCAGCCAGGTTGCCAACTAATATTATAGAGGTTTTGACCTTGTTTCATTATTAAATTTTACAGTGACTAGGTAGCTTGACGAAATATAGAATTATCAAAGCCCAGCGAATTTCGCAGGGCTTTTAATTTTTAACCTCGGATATTGCCTTTAATTTTCTTCAACCTTTCTTCTTTTTCCTTGATGAAAAAGAAGCAAAAAATCAAGGCTTACGAAAGATTTCCTGATTTTTTTACTCAGGATCTAAATTTTATGAACTCGCCATTTTTAATTTCTAATTAAAGATTCAAATTATTTAAGGCTCGAACAGCATAAAATTTTACGATCCTTTCGCTTCAAAATCGACGTAAATCTTTCGGTAGGCCGTTATTTATATCAAGTATTTTTCAGGTATTAGAATAAAAAACACGGCAAAAATAAATTTTGATTCGCTATTGGTTTAGGATTGTTCGAGATGAAGTTAATAAGCCAGGATGCGAATTAAGATTCTAGGTCGTGTTTTCCCGAAGCCTCGGAAGTTTCAACATCTGGTGTTATATAAAGCTCCAACTCCAAAAACTTTACGGCTGTTTGATGAAATATAGATAATAAAAAAATCCCCCACATCTGCGGGGGATTTTTAATATCAATAAATAATATTTTAAAGACTATACGATAAACTCAGTATCCATTGAGATGGTCGAGAATCGATAGTAAATGTTTCATTGGCCATTTGGTCTATTCCGGAAGCGGAATTATCTGAAAAAGAACCTTCATATCTCAGGTCGAAAGCCAGTCGGCCAAGATCCAGTCCAGCGCCAAGCTGGTAACCTGCCGTGATGTCGTTCTCTACATCCCCGATGCTGAAATCCCCTTTTTCTACCTCGTTATTCAGGATATACTGAAAGGATGGTCCGGCTTTGATGTTAAGCGGCCCAATTATATTTAAACCTACCAGTACCGGCGCGTCTATCTTTTTCAGTTTGTATTCGAATTCAGAATAATCGGTTGTCAGTTCGGTATACATCAGTTCAGGTTGCAGGAAGATCCCGAGTATTTTGAATTGTGCAAAGACCCCGGCATGAAACCCGGTCTTGCTGTCTCCGCTCATCGACTCCTTGAAATCTCCGGTAACATCATCGAAAGTTTCATAATCTCCGGTGGCTCCAAAGTTTAGTCCGCCTTTAAGGCCAAATTCAGCGCTCTGGGCATAGCTTCCTATTCCCGATAAAAGCAGGGCTAGCAATAATAGCTTTTTCATAATGATAGATTTGTTTAGGCTTTAATAACGTTTTCGGCGAGTTGTTTATTTCCGCTGAAAAAGCAAAGCCTTCCAGATTTTATTCTGAAAGGCTTCTAATTATTTGATACTTAGCGAAGTGTTATTTTCGTTTTAACACCTTTTTAGCAGCTTTTACAATAGCAGCGGCATTCAGACCATATTTGTCCATTAACTGTTCAGGTGTTCCGCTTTCTCCAAAGGTATCCTGGGTCGCTACGAATTCCTGTGGGGCAGGATTGTTCAGGGCTAAAGTTCTGGCAACGCTTTCTCCAAGTCCACCAAGGAAGTTGTGCTCTTCAGCGGTCACCACGCAACCGGTTTTCTTAACCGAGTTGATAATGGCTTCCTCATCAAGTGGTTTGATCGTATGTATGTTGATCACTTCAGCACTTATTCCGTTTTCGTTTAGTTCAACAGCAGCCTGAATGGCTTCCCATACCAGGTGACCGGTGGCGATAATAGTCACATCGGTACCTTCGTATAGTTTAACCGCTTTTCCGATCTCGAACTTCTGGTCTTCAGCAGTGAAATTAGCCACTTTTGGTCTTCCGAAGCGAAGATAAACAGGGCCGTCATGCTCTGCAATAGCAATGGTAGCCGCTTTGGTCTGGTTGTAATCACAGGTATTGATCACCGTCATACCCGGAAGCATCTTCATTAGCCCGATATCCTCAAGGATCTGGTGAGTTGCCCCATCTTCTCCAAGGGTAACGCCCGAGTGAGAAGCACAAATCTTCACGTTTTTGCCTGAATAGGCGATACTTTGTCTTATCTGGTCGTAAACCCTTCCCGTAGCAAAATTGGCAAAGGTTCCGGCGAAAGGAATTTTTCCGCCAATGGTTAGTCCAGCGGCCATTCCCATCATGTTGGCTTCAGCGATACCAACCTGGAAGAATCTTTCAGGGTTTTCATCGATAAAGACCTGCATTTTCAGAGAGCCTACAAGGTCGGCACATAGAGCAACCACGTTCGGGTTCGTTCTTCCTAATTCGGTTAGACCATCTCCAAATCCTGATCTTGTGTCTTTACTTCCTGAATTCTTATATTCTTTCATTGTGTTTTTTAATTTGAAGTGAGAAATTTGATGAGATTAATAATCTCCGATGGTTTCCGGGTTTTGAGAAAGAGCAGTTTCAAGCTGCTCATCGTTAGGAGCTTTTCCGTGCCATGCATGGGTATGCATCATAAAGTCTACTCCGTGACCCATTACCGTGTGCATAAGAATGCAAACCGGCTTCCCTTTTCCGGTACGAGTCTTGGCCTCGTTTAGACCATCGATCACCTGTTGCAGGTCGTTCCCGTCTTCAATTTCCATTACATCCCAGCCAAATGCCTCGAACTTTGCTCTAAGGTTACCCATTGGAAGAACCGTTTCGGTACTTCCGTCTATTTGCTGGCCATTAAGGTCTACAGTGGCAATCAGGTTGTCTACGTTATTTCCAGCGGCATACATGATTGCCTCCCAGTTCTGACCTTCCTGAAGTTCACCATCACCATGAAGTGAATAAACAAGATGTTTGTCCTTATTCAGTTTTTTTGCCTGGGCCGCTCCAATAGCAACGCTCATACCCTGTCCAAGCGATCCGGATGCGATTCGTACTCCTGGAAGCCCTTCATGAGTAGTTGGGTGTCCCTGAAGTCTTGAATCGATAAGTCTGAAAGTATTCAGTTCTTCAACCGGGAAATATCCGGTACGGGCAAGAACACTGTAAAAAACCGGAGAAATATGTCCATTTGAAAGAAAGAATAGGTCTTCGTCCTTTCCGTCCATATTAAAATCTGGGTTGTGGTTCATTACTTCCTTGTACAATGCTGTGAAAAATTCGGTACAGCCTAATGAACCTCCGGGGTGACCCGAATTTACCTTGTGAACCTGTCTTAGAATATCCCTGCGAACCTGGGTTGCAAAATCCTGTAATTCCTTGATGTCTGGCATTTTAAATTGTGTTGTATTTGATGCCGCAAAAATAGGTTTTTAATAGGCTTTAGCAAAGTAAGTTTTTATCAGTTATCAACTTTTTGGTTAAATGCACGGCCCTTGAACTCGAGAAAGACTTCCAATTGAGTTTTAGTTGCATATCTTTGCAGCGATTAAATGCAATTATGAAATTTGAACTTACAACTACCGATCCTGGTAGTAAAGCGCGAGCAGGTACGATCACGACCGATCATGGTGAAATTGAAACTCCCATCTTTATGCCGGTGGGTACGGTGGCTTCGGTAAAAGGGGTGCATCAAAAGGAATTGAAGGAAGACATTAACCCCGATATCATTCTCGGGAATACCTATCACTTATATTTAAGGCCGCAAACCGATATTCTGAAGAAAGCCGGAGGGCTGCATAAGTTCATGAACTGGGACCGAAACATCCTTACCGATAGCGGTGGCTACCAGGTTTATTCGCTTTCTGCACGTAGAAAGATCAAGGAGGAAGGCGTAAAGTTCAAATCTCATATAGACGGTTCGTATCATACGTTTACACCCGAGAATGTGATGGAAATTCAGCGTGCGATTGGTGCCGATATTATCATGGCTTTCGATGAGTGCACGCCTTATCCCTGTGACTATAATTATGCGAAGCGCTCCATGCACATGACACATCGCTGGCTGGACCGTTGTATCAATCACCTGGAAAAAACTCCGGAATTGTATGGCTATGGTCAAACCCTTTTCCCAATTGTTCAGGGAAGTACATATAAAGATCTTCGGAAACAATCTGCGGAATATATCGCCAATGCCGGGGCCGAAGGGAATGCCATCGGCGGACTTTCAGTAGGAGAACCAGCTGAAGAAATGTATGCCATGACCGAAGTGGTGACCGAAATTCTTCCTGAAGACAAACCGCGTTACCTGATGGGTGTGGGGACCCCTATCAATATTCTGGAAAATATCGCGTTAGGAGTAGATATGTTCGACTGCGTTATGCCAACCAGAAATGGTCGTAATGGGATGCTTTTTACGGCTCATGGAACCATCAATATCAAGAACAAAAAGTGGGAAGATGATTTTTCACCTTTGGATCCGGAAGGGGAGAGTTTTGTGGATTCGATGTATTCCAGGGCTTATGTAAGGCACTTGTTTTCGGTGAACGAAATGCTTGGCAGGCAAATTGCGAGTATCCATAATCTCAGTTTTTACCTTTGGTTGGTGAGAGAGGCTAGAAAGCATATCTTAGCCGGTGATTTTACCGAGTGGAAGAACAGAATGGTTAAACAAATGGATAAACGTCTATAATTTCAGGAATTGAAGATCCTTGACTGGTATATACTAAAACGCTACCTGGGCACCTTCATCATGATGCTGGTGCTGTTCATTCCTATTGGGATCACGGTGAACCTGGCCGAAAAGATCGATAAGATCCTGGCCAACGAGGTTCCGTTTATGGAGGTGGTCTATTATTATATAGACTTTACCGTCTACTTTGCGAACCTGCTGTTCCCAATTTTCCTGTTCTTATCCATAATCTGGTTCACCTCGAAACTGGCTATGAATACAGAGATCGTGGCATTCCTTAGCAGTGGGGTTTCTTTTTACCGGTTTCTTCGTCCCTATTTAATTGGGGCAACCATAGTTTGCATAGGTGCGCTTTTTCTTTCGATGTATCTTGCCCCGCAGGCCAGTAAGGGTTTTAATGAATTCAAATATCAATATCTGAAGCGGGGTGAAAAAACCCAGGAAACCAATGATGTGTACAGGCAGGTGAATGATAATGAATTTATCTATGCCAGCCACTTTCAACCCAAGAGTAAATCGGCAAGGAATTTTACTCTTGAACATTTCGAAGGGAATGAGCTCAAATTCAAGATTAGTGCCAGCAGTCTTCGGTATATCGAAGAAGACAGTCTCTACGAACTTAGCCGGGTAGATAAAAGAATCATTGGAAAAGAGGAAGATAGTATTATGTTTATGAGGAAACTGGACACCATACTTCCTTTTGAATTCGATGAACTTACTCCCGAGTCCTATATCGCCGAAACACTAAATTATACCGAACTCAATAATTTCATTGAAACCGAACGCAGACGAGGCTCAGGTAATATAAACCGATACCTGGTGGTAGCTTATAAAAGGTGGAGTATTCCAATTTCGGCCTTTATCCTAACCATCATTGCGGTTGCCGTTGCTTCGTTCAAAAGAAGAGGAGGGATGGGAGTGAACCTGGCCGTAGGGATCTCGCTGGCCTTTATCTTTATCTTTTTCGATAAGGTCTTCGGTACCATGGCCGAGCAATCGAGTTTCTCACCACTTATAGCCGTATGGTTTCCTAATTTTGTCTTCGGAATCCTTGCGGTGGTACTGCTGTTAAGGGCTAAACGCTAATCAGGAAATTCCTTCAAAAATTAAAGTCTATCCGGGAATTCTATCCTTTCAAAGTTGTTATATTTGTAAGCTATAAAAATTAAATACCATAACCCGTATGGAATATTTAGATTTTGAACAACCCATAAAGGAACTGGAAGAGCAATACGCAAAAGCCTGTAATATTGGAGAAGAAAGTGAAGTAGATGTTACAGCTACCTGCAAGCAAATCGAGAAAAAACTCATTGAAAAAAAGAAAGAGATATATAAGAATCTAACGCCATGGCAAAGGGTTCAGCTTTCAAGACACCCTAACCGGCCTTATACCCTGGATTATATCAACGCGATATGCGGAGATACTTTCCTGGAACTTCACGGAGATCGAAATGTTCGTGATGACAAGGCGATGATCGGCGGACTTGGAAAGATCAATGATCAAAGCTATATGTTCATTGGTCAGCAAAAAGGTTATAATACTAAAACCCGCCAGTACCGTAACTTCGGAATGGCGAACCCTGAAGGTTACAGAAAGGCGCTTCGCCTTATGAAGTCTGCTGAGAAATTTGGAATACCTGTAGTTTCTTTCGTGGATACGCCTGGAGCCTATCCTGGTCTTGAGGCCGAAGAGCGCGGACAGGGAGAAGCAATTGCACGTAATATTCTTGAGATGACCCGTCTTAAAGTGCCAATTATAGTGGTGATCATTGGTGAAGGAGCCAGTGGAGGCGCACTTGGAATTGGTGTTGGAGATAAAGTAATGATGCTGGAGAACACCTGGTATTCTGTAATATCTCCGGAATCCTGCTCTTCCATTCTTTGGAGAAGCTGGGAATATAAAGAACAGGCTGCAGAAGCCTTGAAACTTACTGCGTCTGATATGAAAAAGCAAAAGCTTATAGATGAGATCATTAAGGAGCCTCTTGGTGGTGCTCACAGCAACAAAGAGGAGACTTACGAACTGGTGAAATCTGCAATTTCCAGTGCTTATTCTGAATTCAAAAACTTATCACCAGAAGACTTGATCAAAAACCGGATGGATAAGTATTTAGACATGGGTGTGTTTAAAGGTTAAACTCTTTATTCGCACAACTTCATTTATAAATCCGGTAAATTGATACCGGATTTTTTTATCTTATTAACAATAAAATCAACTTATTAACAGGCAGATTGTTGATTACCTGTGAAGTAAGAAGCCTGTATTTTTTAAGATTGCCTTAACAAATTAGTTACTTTCGTTTCTATGGAAAAAATCACCTCCCCTCAAAATGTCAAATATAAAAAGACCAATGTGGTAAGCCTTGAAAAAGGTAAAGTACCTCCTCAAGCTGTTGATTTAGAAGAGGTTGTGCTGGGTGCGATGATGATCGATAAAAAAGGTGTTGACGAGATCATCGATATTCTGCATCCGGAAGCCTTTTATAAGACCGCTCATTATTATATCTACGAAGCGATCAAAAAACTCTTCGATAATTCGGAGGCGATCGACTTATTAACCGTTTCCAACCAGCTTAAGAAAGATGGAAATTTTGATAAAGTTGGCGGTGACTATTATCTGATTCAGCTTACTCAAAAAGTATCCAGTTCCGCGCATATCGAATTCCATGCACGTATCATTCTTCAGAAATATATTCAGCGAAGCCTTATAAAAATCTCGAACGAGATCATTGAAGAGGCCTTTGACGAGGGAACTGATGTTTTCGATCTGCTGGATAGTGCCGAAGGAAAATTATACGAGGTAACCCAGGGGAACATTAAACGTTCTACTGAAACTGCTCAAAGCCTCGTAATGCAGGCTAAAAAGAAGATCCAGGAAATCTCTAATAAAGAAGGATTGAGTGGTGTTCCTTCCGGATTTACCAAACTGGATGAGCTTACTTCGGGTTGGCAGCCATCTGACCTTATTATCGTGGCCGCTCGTCCTGGTATGGGAAAAACGGCACTTACCCTGTCGATGGCGCGAAATATTGCGGTAGACCAGGGTATTCCGGTAGCATTCTTTTCACTGGAGATGTCTTCGGTACAGTTAATCACTCGTTTGATCTCTTCTGAAACCGGTCTGTCTTCTGAAAAGTTAAGAACCGGGAAACTGGAACAGCACGAATGGGAGCAATTGAACGTTAAGGTTAAAGATCTCGAAAAAGCGCCTTTATTTATTGATGATACACCATCCCTATCGATTTTCGACCTTAGAGCGAAGGCACGCCGACTGGCCTCACAACACGGAATTAGAATGATTGTGATCGATTACCTTCAGCTGATGACCGCCGGGGGAAGCCAGAAAGGCGGAAACAGGGAACAGGAGATCTCGACTATATCTCGTAACCTGAAAGCCCTTGCAAAGGAATTGAACGTACCGGTAATCGCACTTTCCCAGTTGTCACGTGCGGTGGAAACCAGGGGAGGAAGTAAGCGTCCGCTGCTTTCCGATCTTAGGGAATCTGGAGCGATCGAGCAGGATGCTGATATCGTTTCGTTCATTTACCGTCCTGAATACTATAAGATCGAGGAGTGGGATGATGAGGAAAGGACTCCTACCCAGGGTCAGGGAGAATTCATCGTGGCCAAGCACCGTAACGGTGGACTGGAAAATATTAGGCTGAAATTCATTGGAGAACTCGGTAAATTTGATAATTTAGAAGACTTCAATTTCCCGTCAGAGATCCCATCGAGCATGAACGCTTCAGAAGGCGATTCTGATTTTGGGAATTTCAATTTGCCGAACCCGAGTGCCGATGAGGCTTTTGGAAGTTCAATGAACAGTGATTTCGATGATGATGACAACGACGTTCCTTTCTGATGAAAACAGGCTGAAAAAAGCTCAGGAAACTTTTATAGAAAATATCAAAAGCAGCAAAGCAGTGAAAACTGTCTTGCTGCTTTCTTTTTTTATGCTGATGGCATTTCAGGCAAAGGCTTCAAAAGTACTGATTCCTATGGATGCCGAAACCCAGGGCAATCACCTAAAGGCATATGGCATCGTTTATTATTCGCTGGAAAATCAATTATCGGTAAACTGGCTGCTGAATTATCGTGGCGGATCTTTTCTCATCTCAGATTCTGAAAAACTTCGGAAGGAATGCCTGATCCGGGGAGTTGATTTTGAACTCATCAGTGATTCCAAAGCTGAAGATATTCTTACTGAGATCAGTAGTCCGTCTAAAAATATGGAATCGGTTTCTCTGGAAAAAGCTCCGAAAATAGCAGTGTATAGTCCTTCTGGAAACAAACCCTGGGATGATGCGGTAACCATGGCGCTTACCTACGCCGAAATTCCCTATGAAACCATCTACGATACCGAAGTGCTGAATGACGCCTTATTATTATATGACTGGTTACACCTGCATCACGAGGATTTTACAGGGCAATATGGAAAATTTTACAGGGCCTTCCGAACCGCTCCCTGGTATATAGAAGAGAAAAAGGAAGCAGAGAGATTGGCAGATGAATTAGGCTATTCGAAAGTTTCCGAAGAAAAACTGGATGTAGCTTTAAAGATCAGGGATTATGTAGTGGGAGGCGGATTTATGTTCGCCATGTGCAGCGCGACGGATAGTTTTGACATTGCGCTCGCGGCAGAAGGAGTGGATATTGCGGAAGCCATGTTCGACGGGGATCCAAGCGATCCAGGCTATCAATCAAAAATTGATTTCAATAAGACCTTTGCCTTTACCAATTTTGAGCTGGAACGAAGCCCGATGGTTTACGAGTTTAGTAGTATCGATATGACATCTAAACGGCAAATTCCGAAGGAGAGCGATTATTTTACTCTTATGGATTATTCGGCTAAATGGGATGTAGTGCCAACTATGCTTACACAAAATCACACCAGGCTGGTAAAGGGATTTATGGGACAGACCACTAGCTATGACCCAAAAACCGTAAAGCCGGGGGTTCTTATAATGGGAGAAAGCAAACTGAATGGTGAAGCTCGCTATATCCACGGAATTAAAGGCAAGGGATTTTTTACCTTTTACGGTGGCCATGACCCCGAAGATTACCAGCACAGGGTAGGGGATCCGAAGACCGAACTGGAACTGCATCCAAATTCACCGGGCTACAGGCTTATTCTCAATAATGTCCTTTTTCCAGCTGCGAAGAAAAAAGAACAGAAAACCTAAACATGAAGATATTTCAGAAGGAAATTAAGATAAAAGCCAGAAGCAGGGGATTTCATTTGGTGACCGATGAGATCACCAGCCAGTTTTCAGAATTAAAGGAAATTAAAACCGGTTTTCTCCAGGTATTTATAAAACATACCTCGGCTGGATTGGCGATCAATGAAAATGCCGATCCCACCGTTCGGGAAGATTTTGAAAGTCATTTCAATGAAATGGTTCCCGAAAATCAACCATATTATAAGCATACCCTCGAAGGGCCGGATGATATGCCCGCTCATATTAAGTCTTCACTTACCGGGACTTCAGTACAAATTCCGGTGACCAATGGAAAATTGAATTTAGGAACCTGGCAGGGAATTTATCTGTGTGAGCATCGCGATCATGGTGGTTCCAGGAAACTGGTGCTTACTGCCTGGGGAAGCTCCAAATCCTGATCAAATGCAAGGCCTTCTGTTTATAGATATCAGTTTGCCTTTGGTTAACCCGATACTCAAATTCCTGATCATCCTCCTTATTATCCTGTTGGTGCCCATAATTTTTCAGCGCCTGAAAGTGCCTTCTATTCTAGGTCTTATTCTGGCTGGAGCTCTCATTGGTCCTCATGCTTTGAATCTCCTGGAACGAGATAGCGGGATCATCTTATCCGGCACTGCTGGATTACTATATATCATGTTTTTAGCCGGGCTGGAGATCGATATGGCCGATTTCAGAAAAAACAGGCTGAATAGCTTCATTTTCGGGACGTACACCTTTTTTATCCCGATGATTTTGGGCTTTACCGCGGGTTATTTCTGGCTGGAGTATAGTGTGCAAACCTCAATTTTACTGGCCAGTATGTTCGCGTCCCTTACTCTTATAGCCTATCCTATTGTAAGGAAACTGGGAATTACCAGAAATATTGCGGTCAAAATAAGCCTTGGAGGTACGATTATCACAGACACCCTTGCGCTTCTGGTTCTGGCAGTGATTGTAGGGATGAATAGAGGAGAGGTAACTTTTTTTTTCTGGATCAGGCTGGTCATTTCAGTCATAGTTTTTGGCCTGGTTATCTTATTTGTGTTTCCTAAAATTGCGAGTTGGTTCTTTAAAAGATTTCAGGATGGAATCTCCCAGTCAGTTTTAGTGCTCAGCCTTATCTTTTTAGCTGCCTTTTTAGCTGAAATTGCCGGGATCGAAGGTATCATTGGTGCTTTTTTATGTGGATTTGCACTGAATCCTTTTATTCCTCGGAAATCAGGTTTAATGGATAAGATTGAATTTTTAGGGAATGCGATCTTCATTCCATTCTTTCTCATTGGAATAGGAATGCTTATCGATTATCGATTGTTTATTGCTGATCTGGAAAGCCTGAAGGTTGGGGTAATTATGATAGTGGTCGCAACTCTTGGAAAGTATCTTGCGGCACGGCTGGCCCAAAAAACAATGAAATTAACTTCAGCCGAAGGCCTTATGATCTTTGGATTGAGCAACGCGCAGGCGGCTGCAACCCTTGCTGCGGTTCTAATAGGTTATAATCTAGTCACTGGCTATTCGGAATCCGGGGAACCGGTTCGGCTTTTGAGCGCCGAGGTGCTTAATGGAACGATCTTAATGATCTTCGTTACCTGTACTATGGCGACTTTGGCTACAGAAAAGGCCGGAAGGGCGATCCGGAAAGCCTGAAACAAAAAATCCCGCTAAAAGCGGGATTCTTCTTTAAGAGAGTGTAATCGTTTTATTTTACTTTTTCTACAATCGCTTTGAAAGCCTCTGGGTTATTCATCGCCAGGTCGGCAAGAACCTTACGGTTAAGACCGATATCGCTAGCTTTAAGTTTCCCCATGAATTGAGAATAAGACATTCCATTTTCTCTGGCTGCAGCGTTGATACGCATGATCCAAAGTGAACGGAAGTTGCGTTTCTTAGCTTTACGGTCTCTGTATGCATATAGCATCGCCTTTTCAACCGCATTTTTAGCAACAGTCCAAACGTTTTTACGACGTCCGAAATATCCTTTTGCTTGCTTTAAAACTTTTTTTCTACGTGCCCTTTTGGCAACTGAATTTACTGATCTTGGCATATTTTACATTTTTTTGTAGCAGGCGGTCACTTTTGCAACACTTTCAAATTAGAAGCTTCTCAAATCTAATATCTAGATTCTCACTTCTAATTTGCCCGACTCCATGGTTAAATAATAATTGAAACCGAAAACTTCCGTTTACTTTAAACGTAATTGAAGTTTTACATTTTCCTTATCTGCATCATGTACTAAAGTACTGTGAGTTAAGGCTAGCTTACGTTTCTTAGACTTCTTTGTTAAGATGTGACTCTTAAACGCGTGCTTTCTTTTGATTTTACCAGTTCCGGTAAGCTTAAAACGCTTCTTGGCACTGGATTTTGTTTTCATCTTAGGCATTGCTGTCCTTTTTTATAATTAACTCTCTTAAACTTTTAATATTCTGAATCACCTGTTTCAATTGCCTCCGCAATTTTAAGTGACTTTTATTTCGTTTTCTTTGGCGCCATGAACATGGTCATACGCTTCCCTTCCAGTTTCGGCATTTGCTCAACTTTTCCGTATTCTTCAAGATCCTGAGCCAGTCTGAGTAAAAGGATCTCTCCTTTATCCTTAAAGACGATGGAACGACCTTTAAAAAATACAAAAGCTTTCAGCTTTGCGCCATCTTTCAAGAATTTCTCGGCATTACGCTTTTTGAATTCGTAGTCATGATCATCGGTATTGGGACCGAAACGGATCTCCTTAACAACGACCTTGCTGGCTTTGGCTTTCATAGCCTTTTCACGTTTCTTCTGTTCGTAAAGAAACTTCTTGTAGTCCATTACCTTGGCCACTGGTGGCTTGGCGTTTGGAGAGATCTCTACCAGATCAAGACCCATTTCCTGTGCGATAGAAAGCGCCTTTTTTATTGGATAGATATCCATTTCTACATTATCACCAACCAAACGAACTTCGTCTGTTTTGATCTTCTCGTTGATTCGATGTTGTTCTTCTTTTTGTCTACCGAACCTGTTGGGTTTTTTTCTTCGTATTGCTATGGCTAAAAATTTTAGTTAAACTTCTGTTTTGAATGGCTTTAAGGTACTACTGATTTCTGTATTTATCAAATTTGCGAAATCTTCAATCTTCATAGTACCTAAATCACCTTCGCCGTGTCTACGTACAGAAACTGTACCATCCTCTGCTTCCTGCTCTCCAACTATAAGCATATAAGGGAATTTGTTTACTTCAGCTTCCCTGATTTTTTTACCTATAGTCTCGTTCCTGTTGTCTACAAGGGCGCGAATTTCGTGATTTTCAAGTAAACTTAAAACTTTTTGTGAGTATTTTTCATATTTCTCGCTGAGTGATAGAATGATAGCCTGCTCGGGCATCAACCAAAGCGGGAAATTACCACCGGTGTGTTCCAGAAGGATGGCAACAAATCGTTCCATACTTCCAAAAGGGGCTCTATGTATCATGACAGGACGATGTGACTCATTGTCACTGCCTTTGTATGTCAGGTCAAATCGTTCAGGCAAATTGTAATCTACCTGGATGGTTCCCAATTGCCAGCTTCTTCCAAGTGCATCCTTTACCATAAAATCCAGTTTTGGTCCGTAGAATGCTGCCTCGCCGGTTTCGATCACATAGTTCAGTTCTTTTTCCTTGGCGGCGCTGATGATCGCGTTTTCAGCTTTTTCCCAAACCTCGTCGCTACCTATATATTTTTCCTTGTTCTCCGGATCTCTTAAAGAAACCTGGGTTACAAAATCTTCAAAGCCTAAAGATCGGAATACATATAAGGTAAGGTCGATCACTTTTTTGAATTCGGCATCCAGTTGGTCTGGTGTACAAAATATATGCGCATCATCCTGGGTAAAGCCTCGAACACGTGTCAAACCGTGTAGCTCACCGCTTTGCTCATATCTATATACTGTTCCGAATTCAGCAAATCTTTTTGGCAAATCCCTGTAACTCCAGGAAGATGCGTTATACATTTCACAGTGGTGCGGACAGTTCATTGGTTTCAACATGAATTCCTCACCTTCGTTCGGAGTGCTGATAGGCTGAAAGGAGTCCTCACCGTATTTGGCATAATGCCCGGAAGTTACATAAAGTTCCTTGCTTCCGATGTGTGGAGAAACGACCATCTCGTAACCTGCCTGCTTTTGTGCTTTTTTCAGGAAGTTTTCAAGTCGCTCGCGAAGGGCCGCTCCCTTTGGTAACCATAATGGCAGTCCCTGACCAACTTTTTGAGAGAAAGTAAACAGCTCCAGTTCCTTTCCTAATTTCCTGTGGTCTCGTTTTTTGGCTTCTTCCAAAAGCTCCAGGTATTCTTTCAGGTCTTTCTGCTTCGGAAAAGATATTCCGTAGACCCTGGTCAACTGCGGATTATTTTCATCTCCTCGCCAGTAAGCACCAGCCACGTTCATCAGTTTAACCGCTTTGATGATCCCGGTATTCGGAATATGTCCGCCACGACACAGGTCGGTAAAGGTATCATGGTCGCAGAAAGTTATTTCTCCGTCTTCAAGGTTTTCGATTAACTCTACCTTGAATTGGTTGTTTTCCTTTTTGTAGAAGTCAAGGGCATCCTGTTTGGAAACTTCACGCATCTGGAAATCGTGTTTTCCACGCGCGATCTCCAGCATACGATCTTCGATCTTTTTGAAGTCGCTTTCAGAGATCTTATGTTCTCCAAAATCCACGTCGTAGTAAAAACCTCTTTCTATAGCCGGGCCGATTGTAAGTTTAGCTCCGGGGTACAGGTCCTGGATGGCCTGGGCCATTACGTGGGAAGTGGAATGCCAGAAGGCTTTCTTTCCTTCCTCATCATTCCAGGTGAATAATACAAGATCTCCATCGGTGGTTAAGGGAGTGGTAGTTTCAACAGTTTTCCCATTGAATTTTGCTGAAATCACATTTCTGGCCAGTCCCTGGCTTATGCTATTTGCTACATCTATAGGAGTGCTTCCTTTTTCAAACTCCTTTATACTACCATCGGGTAGGGTGATCTTGATCATTGTATTCGTTTTTTTAAGGCCACAAAGATAAGATGTTGGTTTTGGTTGTACAATATTGCCTTTAGGTATTATATAAATTAAGGTATTTGAAAGTTGGATTTCCTTCGAGATTTTTCTTCTGAAGAGACCTGAAATTTTATTTAGTTTGCTTAAATTTGATATTCAGCTTTTTAGAAAATAATTCCACTTTTTATCGAAAATTATTCATCCGATATTTGGTTGGAAAGAAAAAGTATATTTGCACCCGCTTTGGAAACGAAGTGATGTTCACTGAAAGTACTGGAGGAGGCTATGTGCAAGGGCTCAGCGAAAATAAAGACCGAAAAAAGTTTAGATTTTATTTGGTTTGAAAGCAAAAGTCACCTTACATTTGCAGCCGCTTCGAAAGGGAGTGAAGTTCATTTGAAGGTTGGGTTAGCGAGTCAAAAGAAATCAAAAATTTTATTAAAAAAGTTTTGGTGGATAAAGAAAAAGGGTTGTATATTTGCACCCGCTTTGAGAAAGAGCAGCCGTTCAAAAATCCAGATTGAAAGTTAAAGAGAAACAGCCGGTTGGGGCGTTAGGTAGAGGTTCGATTCCTCGTGTTTTGACAAGAGAATCCCTTTTGGATTTGGTTAATTTCCCCTATGGGGAGATGTCCGAAGGACAGAGGGGCCGTTCATTGATATATTGAATTGACAGGGATTATATTTTTTTAGAAAGATATGATCCAGTGTATAAGAATTAAGRCTAAAAGACGTCAAGACCTGAGCAATTTCTTTAGTAGTTGTTATAT